>NZ_QXGH01000011.1 GCF_003515065.1 Nocardioides immobilis | reverse complement strand
ACCTCGGCACCCCCAGCTTCGCCGACACCGCCGGCCGCACCAGCTCCGACCCGCACCACCTCCGGAACCATCAGTGACCCCCGCCGGCAAGCAGCCTTCCCAGATCATTTTCTAGTTCGGAGAAGACGCCAAGGACGCGGTCCACCTGGCCCGGCTGTTGCGGCTGGACGAGATCACTGCCGTGTCGATCCCGACCATCGACCAGGAAGCAGCACGAGACCTGGTGCGTGCCCGCGAGGCATGCCGCAGCGACCTGATGCGAGCCCGCCACCGGCTCACCAAACTCCTGCTGCGGCACGGGATCGTCTACTACGGCGGCAAAGCCTGGACCGGCAAGCACGACATCTGGCTGCGCAACGAAGCACAGCCGCAGCTGACCGAACGAGCGACCCGGCTGACCTTCGACTCCGACTACGAGACCGTGCTCGCAACCAAGGCCCGCCGGGACCGGCTCGATGTCGCGATCGAGGAGATGGCCGCGAACAGCGAGTTCACCCCGCTCGTTCGCCGTCTCGGCTGCCTACGCGGCGTCGGCACCCTGACCGGGTTCGGGCTCGCGGTCGAGATCGGCGACTGGCACCGATTCACCGGCAACTCGATCGGCTCGTTCGTCGGACTGGTCCCCTCCGAGCACTCCTCCGGACAGTCCCGATCCCAAGGATCGATCACCAAGACCGGCAACGGATACGCCCGCCGACTCCTGGTCGAGGCCGCCTGGCACCACCGGCCCCGCTACAGGATCGGGACGACGATGCGCCTGCGCTGGGACGCCGCACCAGCTGCCGCCCGGATCCGCGGCGATGAGGGAAACCGACGACTCCACCACCGCTGGGTGAAGTTCATCGACCGCCGCAAGCGCAGCACCGTGGCCAATACCGCGATCGCTCGTGAACTCGCGGGCTGGTGCTGGTCCCTGGCCGTGATGGAGGACTGACCCCACGATCTGCTTCGCCGCGACGACCGGGCTGGTGACAGCGCGTGGAGCGACCCGCGATTCAGCTATGAGCAGTCCGGCCCGGCCGGGCGACGCTCGCTGCTAGACAAGCGCTCCCGCTCCAGCCGAACAACCGTCCTGCGGTAGCCAACCCGCGCATATCAGCATGACCCGCGCGTCGCCAACGACACGCTCTCCAGCTCAGACGCAGCGAAGCACGAGGCGCCCGCCCCGACTACCGGGACGGGCGCCTCACCCTGCCCTCTTGACAGGAGGCTCTACATATCAGCTGGCGTCGCCGACGGCCTCGTCGGCGACCGACGACTCGGCGGCCTCGGGTTCGGACGCCGCCGGTGCCTCGGCGGCCGTCTGGGGCCGGCGACGCCGGTGCCGCAGCTCGACCAGCCGCCCGCGGACCCCGGTGAGCCTGCCGGTGTCGCTGCCGTCGACCTCGGTGCCGGGCTGGTTCGCGGCGCGGAACGCGGCCCGCGAGATCGACATGACGCCCTCGCCGCGGTAGCTCTCGAGGTTGGCCTCCTCCTCCGGAGCCTCGTCGAGGGCCGCGAGAACCGAGGGAAGCAGCACGTTGGCGCACGCGCGATAGCCCTCGGCGGACGGGTGGAACTGGTCCGGTCCGAACAGGAGCGCCGGTGCGGCAGCGAACTCGGGACCGAGGATCGAGCCGAGCGAGACCGTCCGGCCGCCCTCCTTGATCGTGGCGATCGTCTGCGCGGCCGCGAGCCGTCGCGACCATACCCGGGCGACCTGTCGCAGCGGCGGGGCGATCGGCTGGATGGTGCCGAGGTCGGGGCAGGTGCCGACGACGACCTTCGCGCCGGCAGCGGTGAGGCGTCGTACCGCCTCCGACAGGTGGCGGATCGACTGTGCCGGCAGCACGGTGTGGGTGACGTCGTTGCCGCCGATCATGATGATCACGACCTCGGGCTCGATCGGGAGTGCCCGGTCGACCTGGGCTGCCAGGTCCGACGAACGGGCGCCGACCACGCAGAACGACCGCAGGTAGACGCGACGGTCCGCGTGGCGCGCCACCCCGGTGGCGATCAGGGCACCCGGCGTCTCCTCGACCCGCTCCACGCCGTAGCCGGCGGCGCCGGAGTCGCCGAGCAGCGCGACCCGGATCGCCGGCCCGGGCCGGCCGCGGCCGTACCACCCGGTGGCGTCCGGCGGCGGCTCGTCGCGCACCTCGCCGATGGTCCGGCGCGCCAGCTTCGCCTCGGCGACCAGCACGCCGTAGAAGCCGGCTCCGAGTGCGGAGACGCCGCCACCGCCGTACAGGGCGGCAGCGGCGAGCTTCCGAGCCGCGGCTGCTTTGGTCACGGGCCCACTGTACGGATGGAGGTCTCGTCTAGGTTGGGCGCATGGAGTACGTCGAGTCGCTTCTGGATCTCATCGGGAACACGCCCCTCGTTCGGCTGAACCGCTCGCTCGACGGGGCCGGCGACGACAACGGGCCGTTGGTGCTGGCCAAGGTCGAGTACCTCAACCCCGGCGGCTCGGTGAAGGACCGGATCGCCAGCCGGATGATCGAGGCCGCGGAGGCCTCGGGCGCGCTGAAGCCGGGCGGCACGATCGTCGAGCCCACGTCGGGCAACACCGGCGTCGGGCTGGCGATGGTCGCCCAGCAGAAGGGCTACCCGTGCATCTTCGTCTGCCCCGACAAGGTGAGCGAGGACAAGCGCAACGTGCTCAAGGCGTACGGCGCCGAGGTCGTCGTGTGCCCGACGGCAGTGCCGCCCGAGCACCCCGACTCGTACTACAACGTCAGCGACCGGCTCGCCTCGCAGCCGGGCGCCTGGAAGCCCGACCAGTACTCCAACCCCCACAACCCGCGCTCCCACTACGAGGAGACCGGCCCGGAGATCTGGCGGCAGACCGAGGGCCGGATCACCCACTTCGTCTGCGGCATGGGCACGGGCGGCACCATCAGCGGGGTCGGCCGATTCCTCAAGGAGCAGAACCCGGACATCAAGGTGATCGGCGCTGACCCGGCCGGCTCGGTCTACTCCGGCGGCACCGGCCGGCCCTACCTGGTCGAGGGGGTCGGCGAGGACTTCTGGCCCGAGACCTATGACCGCACGGTCGCGGACCGGGTCATCGAGGTGTCCGACGCCGACTCCTTCGCGTTCACGCGACGGCTGGCGCGCGAGGAGGCGATGCTCGTCGGCGGGTCGTCCGGCATGGCTGCGTTCGCGGCCGCCCAGCTCGCCAAGGAGCTGGCGGGCACTCCGGAAGGCGCCGGCGCCGTCATCGTCGTACTCCTGCCGGACTCGGGCCGCGGCTACCTGACGAAGGTCTTCAACGACGACTGGCTCGCGCAGTACGGCTTCAGCACCGGGCAGCCGCACACCTCCCGGACTGTCGGCGAGGTGCTGCGCGGCAAGACCGGCGCGCTGCCGGACCTCGTGCACACCCACCCGCACGAGACGATCGCCGACGCGGTCGCGATCCTCCAGGAGTACGGCGTCTCCCAGATGCCCGTCGTCCGGGCGGAGCCGCCGATCGTGGCGGCCGAGGTCGCCGGGTCGGTCTCGGACCGGGCCCTCATGGACGCCCTCTACGCGGGCCGTGCCCGGCTCACCGACTCGGTCGAGCAGCACATGTCGGCGCCGCTGCCGGCCATCGGCTCGACCGAGGACGCCACCGACGCCGTCGCGCTCCTCGAGGCCGCCGACGCCGTGCTCGTGCAGGAGGACGGCAAGCCGGTGGGCGTGCTCACCCGGCAGGACCTGTTGGCGTTTCTGGCCCGTGGCTGACCCGCTCGAGCTCCCCGCCGGCATCCGGGAAGCCACCGTCGAAGACGCTGCCGACATCCTGCGGCTGGTCCGGGAGCTCGCCACCTACGAGCGCGAGCCCGACGCCGTGGCGAACACCGCGGAGCTGGTCGAGCGCTGGCTCTTCGGCGCGGACGCGGTCGCGTCCGCGCTCGTGGCCGAGCTCGACGGTCGTGTGGTCGGGGTGGCGGTCTGGTACCGCAGCTACTCGACCTGGACCGGTGCTCCCGGCATCTATCTCGAGGACCTGTTCGTGGAGCCGGAGCACCGCGGCCACGGGTTCGGCAGGGCGTTCCTCGTCGCGCTCGCGCGGATCGCCCTCGACCGCGGCTACCAGCGGTTCGAGTGGGTCGTGCTCGACTGGAACACGCCGGCCGTCGGGTTCTACGAGGCGCTCGGCGCACGTCCGATGAAGGACTGGACGACCTACCGGGTCGAGGGGGAGCGGCTCGCCGTTCTCGGCGCGCTCTGACGGGTCAGTGCAGGTGGTCGGCGAGCTTGCCCTCCGGGCCGAACAGCTCCTCGGTCCAGGTGCGCAGCAGCTCTTCGTTGTCGTGGTCGGAGGGGTGGAAGCCGCGGCGCAGGTAGTCGGCGAGGTTGCGCGCCACGTCCGCCTCGAGGAACGGTGAGTGCCGCAGTCGCCGGATGCTGCGGAACAGCCGCACCGGGTTGTACGTCGCCCGGTCGCCGAGCATCGACAGCACGGTGGCGATGATGACGAGGCCGATCAGGCCGACGGTCTGGATCACGAACCCGATGCGTCGTACCAGCTCGGAGCCGCCGACCGCCCGGTAGACGTCGAACGCCACCGCCTTGTGCTCCGTCTCCTCCAGGGCGTGCCAGAGCAGGATGTTGCGCACCTCGGTGTCGCCGAGCAGCTGCTGCGCCGCCGGCTTGTCGAGCAGGCACTCGGCGATGGTGGCGGTGTAGTGCTCGAGCGCCGCCGTGTAGGACAGGCAGAGCTTGGCCGGCGCGCGCTTGGTCGCGTCGGCCAGCACGAACTTCACGAACCGGCTCACCCGGTGGGTCGGGTAGCCCATGTCCTGGAGCCGCCGGTTGAGCTCGCGGTGCTCACGGCCGTGGGTGACCTCCTGGCCGATGAAGCCGCGGACCTGCTCCCTGAGCACCGGGTCCTTGATCTTGTCGGAGTAGTGCCGCACCGAGCGGATGAAGAAGTCCTCGCCGGGCGGGAACGTCGCGGACAGCACAGCCACCACGTGGCTCATGATCAGGTCGTCCTCGACGTAGTGCTGGCGCAGCGAGCCGGGCGGATAGCGGAAGCGGATCCGACGGACGGGGAGCGCGCGATCCGGGCGTTCCATCGTCGGAGAATACCGCTACAGCGTGTAGTAGCAACAGGTGTGGTGCGGGGTCAGCCCGAGGGCGTCGTACCACGCGAGCGCGGGCGCGTTGTCGGTCTCGACGTGGAGCCACACGGTGGTCGCGCCCTGCTCCGCACCCCAGGAGAGGAGCTCGGCGAGCACGGCGGTCGCCAGTCCCTGACGTCGGTGGGCGGGATCGACCTCGATGGCGTGGACGCCGATCCAGTCCCGGTCGACGGCCGCCTCGCCCCGCGCCCAGGTCGCCCCACCATCGGTGATGGTCGCGACCGCCCGCGGCCCGTCGGCCACCAGCGACGCCAGGTCGGGCACCCGGCCGATGCGGCGTCGTACCTGGGTGAGCGACGCGAGTCGGTGCTCGGCGTCACCGGTCGGGTCGTGCTGCCACCCGGCGGCCGCGAACGCGGCTTCCTCGGGCGAGCCGGCCTCGACCTGGACGTACGGCGGCCGTCCGCGCTGGTCGTAGAACGCCCGCACCGCCGCGGCGGCCTCGTCGAACGGGATGCCGGGATCACCCATCGCCAGGCACGAGTTGCCGCGCCGCCGCGGCCGACCGATGGGCGCGGTGTCGGTGCGCAGCACCCAGTCGCCGAGGGCCGTGGTCTCGACCGTCGCCCACAGGGACGCGGTGTGCAGCTCGGCGTCCCGCGCCGAGACCCGCATCCGGACCGAGGGCCGGGGTGGGACCGGCTTGCCGGAGACGATGTCGGCGATCGCGATCTCGACCGGCTCGCCCTCCTCGGGCTGCACGACGCAGCGGCCGTCGCCCCAGGCGAGACAGGTGCCCAGCAGGTCGGTCATCGCCGGTCCACCGCTCGGTCCGGTCTCGCCCCGGAGCAGTCTCCGGATGACGACGCGCTGGCCGACGACGTGCGGCCCGAGAAGATGCTGTCCCGGATCCTGAGGGTCGTGCGCGGCCGTCACCCCCGGGATACTAGGCTGACCGCGAACACGAACATGTTTCGTGTTCGCATCCGTTCCGCAGTCATCAGGAGGAACCCGGTGACCTACGTCATCTCTCAGCCGTGCGTCGACCTCAAGGACCGTGCTTGTGTCGACGAGTGCCCCGTCGACTGCATCTACGAGGGCAAGCGGATGCTCTACATCCACCCCGACGAGTGCGTCGACTGCGGTGCGTGCGAGCCGGTCTGCCCCGTCGAGGCGATCTTCTACGAGGACGACACGCCGGAGGAGTGGAAGGACTACTACGACGCCAACGTCGGGTTCTTCGACGACCTCGGCTCGCCCGGTGGCGCCGCCAAGATGGGTGAGATCGACAAGGACCACCCGTTCATCGCCGCGCTCCCGCCCCAGAACCAGGACGCGCACTGATCGTCCCGGTCTCCGCGCGGCTTCCCGACTTCCCCTGGGACAAGCTGGCCGGTCCAGGGGGGTACGCCGACGCGGCTCGCGCGCATCCTGACGGCATCGTCGACCTCTCGGTCGGTACGCCGGTCGACCCCACGCCCGAGGTCGCGCAGGCCGCGCTGCGGGCGGCCGCCGACTCACCGGGCTACCCGACGACCATCGGGCTGCCCGAGGCCCGGCAGGCGGTCGTCGACTGGTTCGCGCGCTACCACGGCGTGACCGGGCTCGACATCGACCAGGTGCTGCCCGTGATCGGCTCCAAGGAGCTGATCGCGTCGCTGCCGCTCCATCTCGGGATCGGTCCGGACGATCTCGTCGTCTATCCCGAGCTGGCCTACCCGACCTACGAGGTCGGCGCCGCGCTGGTCGGTGCCCGGACCCGCGTGTCGGACTCGCTGACGGCGCTCGGTCCGGAGACGCCACGGCTGCTCTGGATCAACTCCCCGTCCAACCCGACCGGGCGGGTGCTCCCGAAGGAGCACCTCAAGAAGGTCGTGGACTGGTGCCGCGAGCGGGGTGTGCTCCTCGTGTCGGACGAGTGCTACATCGAGTGCAGCTGGGACACGGCCTCGTACTCCGTGCTGCACCCCGACGTCTGCGGCGGCAGCCACGAGGGCATCCTCGCGGTGCACTCGCTGTCGAAGCGGTCGAACCTGGCGGGCTACCGGTGCGCGTTCGTCGCCGGCGACCGGTCGGTCGTGGCCGAGCTGCTGGCCGTGCGCAAGAACCTCGGGCTGCAGATGCCCGGCCCGCAACAGCGGGTGCTGGCCGCCGTACTCGCCGACGACCGGCACAGCGAGGAGCAGCACCAGCGGTACGCCGCGCGCCGGGCCACGCTCCGGAGCGCCCTCGAGGCCGCGGGATTCACCATCGACCACTCCGAGGCGTCGCTCTACCTGTGGGCGACGCGCGGTCCGGACGGACCGGACTGCTGGGCCACCGTCGCCGAGCTCGCGGAGCTGGGCATCCTGGTCGCGCCCGGCTCCTTCTACGGCGCCGCCGGCTCCCACCACGTCCGGGTGGCGTTCACCGCCACCGACGAGCGGATCGCCGCCGCCGCGAGCCGGCTGGCAGCACTGGCGTAGCCGGATACGGTCGGCAGATGCGCCGGCTGTCGCTGCTCGGAGTCCTGCTGTTGCTGCTGTCGGCGTGCGCCGGCGAGGAGGATCCCGGCCCCCAGCCGGATGATCCGCCGACCGCGCCGTCGCTCGCCCTCGACACGACGACCCCGTCGGCCGACCCGGCTGCGCCGGTCGCTGGCGATCACCTGCTCGCCGTCGACCTGCCCGATGACTACCAGCTCCGTTACCTGCTGCACGCCCCGCCGTCGGTCGAGCGCGGGCGGCCGATGCCGCTCGTGCTCGTCTTCCACGGCTCGGGAGGGAGCCCCGACGACATGGTGCGGCTCACGCGCCTCGACCCGTTGGCGGACGACCAGGGCTTCCTCGTCGTCTACCCCGACAACCTCGCCGACGCCACCGCCGAGATCCCGGTGCTCCTCGACCACCTGGCCGGGCTGTGGCCCATCGACGAGCGCCGGATCTACGCCGCGGGCTTCTCCCTCGGCGCGTCCACGACCTACCTCCTCGCCGAGACCCTGTCCGACCGGATCGCCGCCTTCGCCCCGGTGAGTGGGGTCGACCAGGACATCACGCTGCGCGGTCCGGCGCCGCTGATCGCCGTCGAGGGCAGGGAGGACGAGTTCGAGTCGATCTTCGACCAGGTGAACCGCCAGTGGGCCCGCGCCGCCGGGTGCGGACCCGCCAGCGTCACCGAGGTGACCTTCTCGTCCCGGCCGACCCGCCGCTCCGTGGCGCAGTGTCGCGAAGGCAGCGAGCACGTGGTCTACCGGGTCGAGGGGATGGGCCACACCTGGCCGCGTGGGGCGAGCAAGGTGATCTGGCGGTTCTTCACCGCCCACGCGCTCCCGCGCTGAGCGCGGGAGCGCATGGCCCGTCAGCGCGTCGCGCGGATGGTCGGGCTGAAGTCCGCCTTGCACAGGTCGGTCCGCTTGACCTTGGCGTAGAACCTGCCCTCGGTGCCGGTGTTGCCGGTGTTCCAGTCGCCGTCGCTGTCGGTGCCGTCGGAGGCGAACCGGATGTCGTCGCCACCGCCGCGGGTGCCGACCTGCTTGAAGACGACCACCGTGCGGTTGGCCTCGCAGGCCGCGTGGGTGCTGCTGACGTTGCCGAACAGGTCCGTGCCCGCGGCCTGGATCGTCACCGTGGACGCCACCGTGGGAGCGGCGGCTGCGGTGCCGGCGGTGCCGATGGCCAGGCCCGCTGCGGAGGCGAGGCCGAGGAGGGAGACGGCGGCGGTGCGGGTGAAGAGGGACATGGGACTTCTCCTTCGGGTTGGGGGGCGATCTCTCGATCGCGGCTTCTGGGGTGTGGATGCAGCCCGGGGGCGTCCCAGTTCCCGGAAGTTCCAGATTTGTTTCCAAGGCTCGCGAACGCGTCGGCGCCAGGCCTGAGCGGAACCCGCCCGACCGGCAGGTACGGTGACCCGCGTGATGCGGTGGGTGGCCGGCGCGGTGTGCGCGCTCGCGGTGCTGGTGAGCCCCCATGTCGGCCGTGCTGAGCCGACGGGCAACTACCGGCCGGACCTGCCGCCGGACACGATCGCGCTCGGCTGCTACCCGCTGCCGGACGGGCTCACCCTCGACTTCCCCTACCAGGTCCGCTCCGACGGCGACCTCGACGGCAAGCGGCACCTGGTCCTGCACTGGGACGAGCTCGACGAGGCCGAGGTGCGGGAACGGCTCGACGCCGCTCTCGACCGTGCCGGGCTGCCCCGCCGCGCTGCATCGGTGACCCCGTTGGAGAACCTGCCGCCCGACTCGATCGTCCGCGGGACGGTCGAGCTCGAGCTCCCCGTGGTGAAGCTCGCCAGCGACGATCCGGACTGCCTCAACCCGCGCACGACCAAGCGCTTCCCGGCCGACTGGGCCCCGTCGACGGCGTACGGATGAGCGCCCGGATCCTCCGGCCGTTGCGCGCCGACCCCGGTGCTCACGGTGCTCGTCGTGGTCGCCCTCGCGCTCAAGGTGATCTTCTTCAACCGGGTCGCTGACCTTCCGCTCCGTGGTGACGAGGTGGCCTACCGCGACGCGGGCTGCGCGATCGCGAACCTGGTCCGCGACCTCGCCGGGCTCAACGCACCCGACGGCAGCGAGCTGTCCCGCGACCTGGTCGGCAGCGGGTGGTTCATGCCGGGCATGGGCCTCGTCCTGGCCCCGCTCTACCTCCTGGTGCCCGACGCCGGCGACCCGCTCGCGCGGATGTGGCTGGGACTCGTGTCGGGCGCGGTCTTCGTGGTCGCGGTCGTGGAGGTACGACGCGCGCTGGGCCGGCCGTTCGCGATCGCCCTCTGCATCTTCCCGGCGATGGTGCCGGTCTGGGTCCTGCTGTCGCTGACGGCGTACGGCGACCTGCTGGCCGGTCTGGTTCTCGTGGTGCTCCTGGGCCGGCTGCTCGAGGTGGTCACGGCCGGACGGGCCGGAGAGGGCGGCCCGTCGCTCGCCGAGGGCGCGCTGCTCGGGTTCCTCGGCATCGCCGTCGTCTACCTGCGGTCCAGCGCAGTGCTGGCGGTCGCGTTCATCGCCGTCGCCGCGGCGGGCGTGCTGCTGTGGACGCTGGTCCGGTCCGGCGGGTGGGAGCGCGCCCGTGGGTCGGTGATCTCGCTGGCGGTCGCCAGCGGTGTCTTCGTCGGCCTGCTGGTGCCGTGGTCGATCGGCGCATCGGCGGCGCTCGGCGACAGGATCATCACCACGACCACGGTGCCGACGGCGATGGCGAACACGTTCGGTGACCGGGAGCAGGTGTGCTTCGGGCCGTGCGACCCCGGTAGCACCGTGTGGTTCGCGCCGGTCCGCTACGCGCGTGAGGTCGCCCGGGCCACGGGCGAGGGCGAGGTCACGGTGCTCGGCCAGATGTCGGCGTACGCCCGTCAGGACGTGACGCCCCGGAGCTACTCAGAGGACGTCGTCGACAACCTCGATCGCTATCGCAACATCGACGGGTTCGGCGCGATCCTGAAGCCGCCGGACGCCCCGCACGACGAAGGGGTGTGGCAGTGGGTGGCCCGCGACGTGAGCCTGTGGATGTTCCGGCCGGTCTCGTGGCTCGCTGCGCTGGCGCTGCTCGTCGTCAGCCGGCGGCGGTACGGCGACCAGGTCGTCGCCGTCTTCGTGAAGCTGGGGCTGCTCGCGCTGCTCTCGCAGCCGTTCGTGCACCTCGGAGGGTCGCGCTACTGGACCACCGCAGGCGCGCTGGGAGGCCTCGCTGTCGTACTCCTGGCCCGGATGGTGTGGGGCGCGGTCAGGAAGGTCGAGCCCGAGCCCGGCGACGAGCCGTCGCGGTTGCTGACCGCCGTCCAGTGGCTGCTGTCCGCGGTCGCCGTGGCCGCGGTGGCGACGGTCGCCCTGCTCGCCTGACCGGGCCCGCTCAGCCGAACACGTCGACGTGGACGTGGTCGCGGTGCTCGAGGATCTCCTGCGATCCCGAGCTCTCGGGCGGGTCGTAGTCGCGCCAGCCGTCGCGGCCGGCGGTCCAGATCCGGTCGTCGAAGATGACGGTGCGGATGTCGAGGCGCGCGGCGTTGCCGACCAGGTAGTGCGCCACCGCCCAGCCGCGGGTCCGGTTGGCCTCGTTGACCGGACGGAAGAAGATGTCGACCGCGCGGCCCTCGTAGTGCGCCGAGCCCTCCATGTGACCGTTCGTCACGCCGCCGGGTGCGAAGCCGCCGACGTCGAGGGCGCCGTACCGCGTCAGCAGGTCCTCGCGGACGTTGTCCGCCCGGGCGGTGAGTCCGGAGTCGACGAGGTCCTCGTCGGCGGACGGCGCGCCGCCGTCGAGGTCGCAGCTGAACGTCGCGGGGGAGTAGCCGGTGAGCGCCGACGCGAGCGCGCGGGCGTCCTCCTCGTGGTCGGCGTACGCGCTGGGGTACGCCGAGCGCTGCACCTCCTGGGCCGCCTCGGTGATCTCCATCGTCTCGTAACCGTCGACCTCGACCAGGGCGTCGTAGAAGGCATTGGTCGAGTAGACGGGGTCGAGGATCTCCTCCTCGGTGCCCCAGCCCTGGGAGGGGCGCTGCTGGAACAGGCCGAGCGAGTCGCGGTCGCCGAAGTCGATGTTGATCAGCTTCGACTCCTGGAACGCGGTGGCCAGCGCGATCGACACCGCCCGGGCGGGCAGCCCACGCTCGATCGCGATCGACGCGATCAAGGTGGCGTTCTCCGCCTGCTCGCCCGTGATCTCGACCTCGTGGTTCGACACCACTGCGGTGCAGTCTCCGTCCGGACCGGACACGATGTCGTCGACCGCGTTGAAGATCGCTACGCCGACGACGGCGAAGATCGCGATCGCGGTCAGCCCGACGATGATCGCGACGGCACGTCCCTTCATGCTTCGAGTCTCCGGGACGGGTGGTTGCGCGGTGAGAGCACGCCCCGCGCGCTCAGTTGGCGTGGAGCGCCGCGTTGAGGGCGATGCCCTCGCCCTGCCACGGCACCGCCTCGACCGCGCCGGTCTGGCTGTTGCGGCGGAAGAGGACGTTGTTGGCGCCGGACAGGTCGCGCGCCTTCATCACCTTCGGCTCGGCTCCCGGCAGGTGGACGAGCACCTTGGTCCCGGCGGTGACGTAGCAGCCCGCCTCGACGACGCAGTCGTCCCCGAGCGAGATGCCGACACCCGCGTTGGCGCCGATCAGGCAGCGTCGTCCGACCGAGATGACCTCCTTGCCACCACCGGAGAGGGTGCCCATGATCGACGCGCCGCCGCCGACGTCGGAGCCGTCGCCGACCACGACCCCGGCCGAGATCCGGCCCTCGACCATGGAGCTGCCGAGCGTGCCGGCGTTGAAGTTCACGAAGCCCTCGTGCATGACGGTCGTGCCCTCGGCCAGGTGTGCGCCGAGGCGCACCCGGTCGGCGTCGGCGATCCGGACACCGGTCGGCAGCACGTAGTCGACCATCCGCGGGAACTTGTCGACGCCGTACACCGCGACGATCTCGCCCGCACCGCGCAGCCGGGCCCGGGTCAGCTCGAAGCCGTCGACCGCGCACGGGCCGGCGCTGGTCCACACCACGTTGGTCAGCAGCCCGAAGACCCCGTCGAGGTTGATCTCGTGGGGCGCCACCAGTCGGTGCGAGAGCAGGTGCAGCCGCAGCCACACGTCGGGCGTGGTCGCCGGCGGGGCGGAGAGATCGGCGATCTCGACGAGCGTCACGCGCGTCTCGACAGCCCGAACCTTGTCGCTGCCCTGGAGGGCGACCAGCTCGTCGGGCGCCGTGGCGTCCGCGGGCTTCTCCCCGAGGGTGGGCGACGGGAACCAGGTGTCGAGCACCTGAGCAGTCACCGTGTCAGCGGCGTTCTGTGTTGTCGTAGTCAGGCCGAAGCCCCATGCAGCAGTCACGTGGGACGAGTCTACGGCCCCGACGGATCTACTGGCCCGTGCGCCCGTCGATGCACTCGCGAAGGAGGTCGGCGTGCCCGCAGTGCCGGGCGTACTCCTCGATCATGTGCACGACCATGTCGCGGATGCTGACGACGTCGCCGTCCGGCCTGGACAGCTCCCGCCCGAGGTCGGCCTCGGGGACCGACGCGAACCACTCGTCGGCCTTCGTGATCTCGCGTTGCCAGGTGCTGAAGGCGTCCTCGACCGTCTCGTCGTCGCCGACCGCCCCGTTGAAGTCGTGGTCGCGGTCGTCGGGGGTCCAGTAGATCGGCTTCTCCCCGGTCGCCTGTGCGACCCGCTGGAACCAGCTGTGCTCGACGGCCGCCATGTGCCGGACCAGGCCGAGCAGGCTCAGGTTGCTCGGCGGCACCGACCGGAGGGCGAGCTGCTCGGCGGACAGCCCCTCGCCCTTCATCCGCAGCGTCAGGCGGTAGTTGGTGAGGTACTCCTGGTAGGTCGCCTTCTCGCCCTGCGGGTTGTCGTAGGTGCGGGGGTCGGATTCCGGGTCTGTCCACAGATCTGGCATGCCGACACCTTGGTGGCTCGTCGACACCCGGGCAACCGGATTGCGAGCTGGCCGGCGTCGTCGTACCCCTCGACCTGCGGCAGGCACTGCGGGACTGATCTGGTTGGCGGTCGAGCGACGCGACGCCGTACCCTTGTTCCCACAGGCGCTTGAGCCGTCATCAGCGGCGAGCCCCGGGAAGAAAGCCCGAGCACCAGCGAAGGCAAGTAGACCCCGGCGGGTAGGCCCGTCACAGCCGACGTTGAGTGGTCGACGACTCCGTCACCGGGGTGGGCGGCAAGCAGGGTGGTACCGCGGCGAGAGTCGTCCCTGCGGCCCGATGACACCGACCGCAGGAGCACACCGATGGCCTACCCGAAGGTCACCACCGACAGCACCGACCCCGGCAAGGGCGTGCCGTCCTCCCCCCGCTTCCCCGCGATCGAGGAGGGGGTCCTGGCCTACTGGGCCGAGGACGACACCTTCCGGGCGAGCGTCGAGCAGCGTGACCCCGGTGCGAACGGCGAGAACGAGTTCGTCTTCTACGACGGCCCGCCGTTCGCCAACGGCCTGCCGCACTACGGCCACCTGCTGACCGGCTACGTCAAGGACATCGTGCCGCGCTACGAGACGATGCGCGGCAGGCGCGTCGAGCGGCGGTTCGGCTGGGACACCCACGGTCTCCCGGCCGAGCTCGAGGCGATGCGCCTCAACGGCATCAAGACCACCGACGAGATCGTCGAGATGGGCATCGACAAGTTCAACGACGCCTGCCGGGCGTCGGTGCTCAAGTACACGGGGGAGTGGCGCGACTACGTCACCCGCCAGGCCCGCTGGGTCGACTTCGACAACGACTACAAGACCATGAACCCGGAGTTCATGGAGTCGGTGCTCTGGGCGTTCAAGAGCCTGTACGACAAGGGCCTGGTCTACGAGGGCTTCCGGGTCCTGCCGTACTGCTGGAACGACGAGACGCCGCTCTCCAACCACGAGCTGCGGATGGACGACGACGTCTACCAGGACCGCCAGGACCCCTCGGTCACCGTCGGCTTCGAGGTGCAGACCGAGGGCCCGTTCGCCGGCGCCAAGCTGCTGATCTGGACGACGACCCCGTGGACGCTGCCGAGCAACCTCGCTGTGATGGTGGGGTCGGACATCGACTACGTCATGGTCGAGGAGTACGGCGTCGACCGGTTCGTCCTCGCCGAGGCTCGGCTGCCGGCGTACTCCCGCGAGCTCGGCGAGGAGCCGAACGTCGTGTGGCGCGGCAAGGGTGCCGAGCTCGTCGGGCTGACCTACGCCCCGCCGTTCCGCTACTTCGAGGGCCACGAGAACGCCTTCCGCGTCGTCCCAGCCGACGAGGCCGTCACGACCACGGACGGCACCGGGCTGGTGCACAGCGCCGGCGCGTTCGGTGAGGTCGACAAGGAGGTCACCGACCGCGAGAAGATCGAGCCGGTGATGCCGGTCGGCAAGGACGGCCGGTTCACCCACCCGGTCGACGAGTACGCCGGGATGCTGGTCTTCGACGCCAACCTGCACATCATCGACGACCTCAAGGCCCGTACCGGGTCGGTCACCCCCGGCACCGTGCTGCTGCGCCGCGAGACCTACACGCACTCCTACCCGCACTGCTGGCGCTGCCGCGAGCCCCTGATCTACAAGGGCGTCGAGTCCTGGTTCGTCGAGGTCACCAAGTTCAAGCAGCGGATGCTCGAGCTCAACGGGCAGATCCGCTGGGTGCCCGACCACATCAAGCACGGCCAGTTCGGCCGGTGGCTCGAGAACGCCCGCGACTGGTCGATCACCCGCAACCGGTTCTGGGGCAGCCCGGTGCCGGTGTGGAAGAGCGACGACCCGACGTACCCCCGGATCGACGTCTACGGCTCGTTCGAGGAGATCGAGCGCGACTTCGGCACCCTGCCGCGCAACCGCGTTGGGGAGCCCGACCTGCACCGGCCGTGGGTCGACGACCTCACCCGGCCGAACCCCGACGACCCGACCGGGAAGTCGACGATGCGCCGGGTCGCCGACGTGCTCGACGTGTGGTTCGACTCGGGCTCGATGAGCTTCGCCCAGGTGCACTACCCGTTCGAGAACGGGGAGTGGTTCGAGGGGCACTTCCCGGCCGACTTCATCGTCGAGTACATCGGCCAGACCCGCGGCTGGTTCTACACCCTGCACATCCTGGCGACGGCGCTCTTCGACCGGCCGGCGTTCTCCTCGTGCATCAGCCACGGGATCGTGCTCGGCTCCGACGGCAACAAGATGTCCAAGTCGCTGCGCAACTACCCCGACGTGCGCGAGGTGTTCGACCGCGACGGGGCCGACGCGATGCGCTGGTTCCTGATGGCCAGCCCGATCCTGCGCGGCGGCAACCTGATCGTCACCGAGCAGGGCATCCGCGACGCCGTACGCCAGGTGATGATCCCGCTCTGGAACACCTGGTACTTCTTCTCGCTCTACGCCAACGCCGAGGGCTACGAGGCCCGGGGCGACGTGGGTTCGGGCGACGTGCTGGACCGCTACCTGCTGGCGAAGACGAAGGCGTACGTCGAGCAGCTCACCACCGAGCTCGACGACTACGCCATCGCCGACGCCTGCGAGACCACGCGCGGGTTCCTCGACGTGCTGACGAACTGGTACGTCCGGCGCTCGCGCGAACGGTTCTGGGAGGGCAGGGCCGAGGCGTTCGAGACGCTCGCAACTGTGCTCGACGTCGTGTGCCGCGCGATCGCGCCGCTGCTGCCGCTGACGACCGAGGAGGTCTGGCGCGGCCTGACCGGCGGTCGCTCGGTGCACCTCGCGGACTGGCCGGACGCTGCGGCGCTCCCGGCGGACGACGCGCTCGTGGCGGCGATGGACCAGGTGCGCGAGATCTGCTCGGCGACGTCGGCGCTGCGCAAGGCCGGCGGGCTCCGCAACCGGCTGCCGCTGGGGTCGCTCACGGTCGTCGTCGACGACCCGGCGGCGCTCGAGGGGTTCACCTCGATCGTGGCCGACGAGGTCAACGTGAAGCAGGTCCGACTGCTGGGTGCCGACTCCGCCGAGGCGGCGTCGTACGGCGTCTCCCAGCGGCTGACCGTGAACGCCCGTGCCGCCGGCCCGCGCCTCGGCAAGGACGTGCAGACCGCGATCAAGGCGTCGAAGTCCGGCGACTGGGGCGTCGCCGAGGACGGGACGGTCACCGCTGGCGGACTGGCGCTCGTCGCCGGCGAGTTCACCCTCGAGACGGTCGTCGGATCGGAGTCGGGGGACACGGCCACCGGCATGCTGGCCGGCAGCGGGTTCGTCGTGCTCGACACGGTCGTCACGCCCGAGCTGGCCGAGGAGGGCCTGGCCCGCGACCTGGTGCGCGCGGTCCAGCAGGCCCGCCGCGACGCCGGTCTCGACGTGACCGACCGGATCTCGCTCACCGTCGGTGGCTCGAAGGCAGTGCTCGCCGCCGCCACCGCGCACGAGGACCTGATCGCCAAGGAGACGCTGGCGACGTCGTACTCGGTCCAGGACGGTGCCGAGGGCACGTCGGTGACCGTCGGGGATCGTGAGCCGGCAACGGTCTCGGTGGTCCTCGCCTGACCCGCGAAGTGTCACTCCTGGTCGCCCGAAGTGTCAGAGTTGGTCGCGCCAGGTGTGACACCGGGAACCGCTAACCCTGACACTTCGGCACGCAAACCTTGACACTTCGGCGGGGGCTGGGCGCGGCTGGTTGGATGAGTGCATGACTGTGCCGCCGGGGCTGGACCTCACTGCCGATGCGGTGACGCTGACCCGCCAGCTCGTCGACATCGAGTCGGTGTCGCGCAACGAGCAGGCGATCGCGGACGCCGTCGAGGCGGCGCTCCGGGCGCTGCCTCACCTCACGGTCGTCCGGCGCGGCCACACGATCGTCGCGCGGACCGACCTGGGGCGGCCGAGCCGGGTCGTCCTCGCTGGGCACCTCGACACGGTGCCGGTCAACGCCAACCTCCCGAGCCGGCTCGACGAGGCGGCCGGCATCCTGCACGGGCTCGGCACCTGCGACATGAAGGGCGGCGACGCGGTCATCCTGCGGCTCGCCGCCACGGTGACAGCGCCGGTCCACGACATCACCTTCGTGCTCTACGAGGCCGAGGAGATCGAGGCGAGGTTCAACGGGCTGCGGCTGCTCAGTGAGTCCGACCCCCACCTGCTGACCGCCGACTTCGCCGTGCTGATGGAGCCGTCGAACGCCGTGGTCGAGGCCGGCTGCCAGGGCACGCTGCGCGTCGACGTGCGCACCCGCGGCGAGCGGGCGCACTCCGCCCGCAGCTGGCGCGGGGTCAACGCGATCCACGCGGCGGCCGACGTACTCCATCGTCTGCAGGAGTACGACGCACGCCGGCCCGTCATCGACGGCCTCGAGTACCACGAGGGGCTCAGTGCCGTCGGCATCAGCGGCGGCGTCGCCGGCAACGTGATCCCCGACGAGTGCGTGGTCACCGTCAACTACCGCTTCGCCCCGGACCGCTCGGAGGAGGAGGCGCTGGCGTTCGTGACCGACTTCTTCGCGCCGTACGACATCACGCTCACCGACACCGCGCCGGGCGCCCTTCCGGGTCTCGACCGGCCTGCCGCCAAGGCATTCATCGACGCGGTCGGCGGCGAGGTGAACCCCAAGTTCGGATGGACCGACGTCGCCCGGTTCACCGCGCTCGGCGTGCCGGCCGTCAACTTCGGGCCCGGAGATCCCATGCTGGCCCACAAGCAGGAGGAGCACGTGCCGGTGGCACAGATCGAGCGCTGCGAGCGCGAGCTGCGCGCGTGGCTCCAGGCCGAGGAGGTCCAGGTATGACCCGACGTTCCGGCCCCGGCCCCCGCCCGAGCAAGGGACGGCCGGAGGGCTCGACCACCGACCAGCGGCTGCTCGACAGCCGTGACGACAGCGACTGGGTGCACACCGATCCGTGGCGGGTGCTGAAGATCCAGGCCGAGTTCGTCGAGGGCTTCAACGACCTGGCCGAGGTGGGGCCGGCGATCGCCGTCTTCGGGTCCGCCCGGATCCCGGCGGACCATCCCGCCTACCAGCTGGGTGTCAAGATCGGTGGCGCCCTCGTGGACGCCGGCTTCACGGTCATCACCGGTGGTGGCCCCGGCGCGATGGAGGCTGCCAACAAGGGAGCGGCCGAAGCGGGCGGCGAGAGCATCGGCCTCGGCATCGAGCTGCCGTGGGAGGCCAAGCTCAACGACTACGTGACCTTCGGCCTCAACTTCCGCTACTTCTTCGTCCGCAAGATGATGTTCGTGAAGTACACCCAGGGCTTCGTCGTCCTCCCGGGCGGTCTCGGCACGCTCGACGAGATGTTCGAGGCGATGACCCTGTCCCAGACCCTCAAGATCACGACCTTCCCGATCGTCCTGATGGGCGTGGAGCACTGGAGCGGCCTCATCGACTGGATGAAGGGCTCGATGCTCGACGACGGGCGGATCAAGCAGACCGACCTCGACATGCTGACCCTGACCGACGACGTCGACGAGGCGGTGGCGTTGATGGTCGCCGCTCGCGACCGACACGCCTGAGAGACGTGCCGAGGACCGATCGATGCCGCAAGTGATGATGTGGGTCTTCGCCGTACTCATCGTGCTGGCGATGGCCGGCATCGCGCTGCTCGCCGCCGGACACGGCGAGCCGATGCAGCCGGCGTACGACGACCGTCCCGACGCCCGGGTGCCCCAGGACCGGCCGATCGCGCCCGACGACCTGCGGCGGGTGCGCTTCTCGCTGGCACTGCGCGGCTACCGGATGTCCGAGGTCGACGCCCTGCTCGCGCGGCTCGCCTACGAGCAGGAGCTCCGCGCCGCGGAGCAGGCCGAGCAGGAACGCCACCACCGGGCGCCCGATCAGACCGATGCGCCAGGCACCGACCCGCCCTTCCCGGTGCTGCCGCCGAGGCCCCCGACGGCGTGAGATGTGTGCCGCTGGTGCGCGGGTCAGGGGGCATGGGCGATAATGGTGCGGCTGAACCGAGCAGAGCCGATCTGCCAGTGATGATGGGAAGAGGGGTGCCGCATGGCGGCGATGAAGCCTCGGACCGGTGACGGTCCGCTGGAGGTCACCAAGGAGGGTCGGGGCATTGTCATGCGTGTCCCCCTCGAAGGCGGTGGCCGCTTGGTCGTCGAGCTGAATGCCGAGGAGGCAGGTGCACTCGGTGACGCTCTCAAGAACGTCGTCGGGTGACGGACCCCGTTCTTCCTAGCCAGGTTTCACCCCCCGAGTTCGCCCTGAGCGAGCTCCTCCCGGCCGCCATCGTCGGCGTCGACACGGTGGCGCTGCCGGTACTGCCCGGCCCGGCGGACGACGAGACGGCCGTCCTGCTGGGCCCCGGCGCCGCGGACGTGATCGACGCGATCGATGTCGACCTGCTCGCCGTCGCCGAGCTGCGCCGGATGACCGGCGCCGTCGGCGAGGTCGTCGAGGTGCCGGTCCCGGTCGGCACCGCGGCCAACCCCGACCTGCGGCTGGTGCTGCTCGTCGGCGTGGGCGCCGCGCGGCCCGTCGATCTCCGTCGCGCCGGCGCCGCACTGGCCCGCGCGGCGCGCGACCGCGCTGCGGTGGCGACCTCGATCCCGGCGGTGGCGCCCGACGATGACGCCGCGGCCAGTGGCGACGCCCTCGAGGCGTTCGTCACCGGCACCATGCTGGGTGCCTTCGAGTTCCACTGGCGGTCGACCGGCCCCGAGCGGCAGCCGGTGCGGCAGGTCGTGATCGCGACGCCGCCGGACCTGCTCGATGCGGACCAGCCGGCCCTCGAGCGCGCCATCGCGATCGGCGGCGCCGGCTGGCGCTCCCGGATGCTGGCGACGGTCCCGAGCAACCTCAAGAATCCCGCCTGGCTGGCGGCGCAGGCCGAGCAGATCGCCGAGGCGGCCGGGCTCGAGGTCCGGATCTGGGACGAGGCCGATCTCGCCAGGGAGGGCTTCGGCGGGATCATCGGCGTCGGGCAGGCGTCAGCGACGCCGCCGCGCCTGATCCGGCTGGACTACACGCCGGCCGGGGTGTCCGCCCGGGCGGCGAAGAAGCTCCCGCACGTCGTGCTCGTCGGCAAGGGCATCACGTTCGACACCGGCGGGCTCTCGATCAAGCCCGGACCGAGCATGGTCTCGATGAAGCGTGACATGACCGGCGGCGCCGTCGTACTCGCCACGATGGCGGCGCTCGCCGACGTCGGCTGTGCGGTGCGCGTGACCGGACTGGTGCCGGCCGCCGAGAACGCGATCTCCGGCACTGCGATCCGTCCCGGCGACGTGATCCGGCACTGGGGCGGCCGCACGACCGAGGTCAACAACACCGACGCCGAGGGGCGGCTGGTCCTCGCCGACGCCCTCGCGTACGCCGCCGCCGAGCTCGCCCCGACCGTTCTCGTCGACATCGCCACCCTCACCGGCGCGATGAAGGTCGCGCTCGGCCAGCAGGTCGGCGGCTTCTTCGCCACCGATGACGGGCTGGCAGCCGCGCTCCGCGAGGCGGGGGAGCACGCGGGGGAGCCCGTGTGGCGGTTCCCGCTGTACGCCGGCTACGAGGACCGGATCGCCTCGAAGATCGCCGATGCCGACAACTCCTCCGGAGCGCCCCAGGCGATCACCGCGGCCCTGTTCCTCCAGCACTTCACCGGCGGCCTGCCGTGGGCCCACCTCGACATCGCGTCCGTCGGCGACGTCGAGAAGGAGCTGCACGAGTGGACCGTCGGGCCGTCCGGCTTCGGCGCCCGCCTGCTGCTCACCTGGCTCGGGCGGGCCGAGCCGCTTGCCGGGATCGACACCGAGGAGAAGAAGAAGTGAAGGGTCTCACCGTCCGCTGGTCGCTCGGCGACGCGCCCGAGGGGGTCGAGGAGCAGCTGGCGACGTACGTCGCCGACACCTCCCACGCCCGCTTCACCGGCATGGCGGGCCTCGCCTACAAGACCTGGCGGATGGTGCCGGGCGCGTGGTTCGAGGGCTGCTACGTCTTCGCCGACGACGCCGCCCGGGAAGCGTTCCAGGAAACCTTTACGGCGAGCGCCGCCGAGTCGCCCGGTTCCCAGATCATCGGCAGCGCACCGATCCTGATCGAGCCCTGCGACATCGTCGCGATCGCCGAGGGTGCGTCCGGCTTCACGGCAGCGCCGCGCGCCTGAGCCGGCCCTCGAGGCTTGACTTCGAGTGCACTCCAAGTCCGACACTGGTCGGATGAGCTACTCGATCGCCGAGGCGGCCTCGCGCTCCGGGCTCACCGCCCACACGCTGCGGTACTACGAGCGCGACGGGCTGATGCTGGCCGGTGTCGACCGGTCCGCGTCCGGCCATCGCCGCTACACCGAGCGCGACCTGACCTGGATCGAGCTGATCACGCGGCTGCGCGCAACGGGCATGCCGATCCGTGAGGTGAGGAAGTACGCCGACCTCGTGCGCACCGGCGACGGCAACGAGGCCGAGCGCCTCGCCCTCCTGGTGGCGCACCGTGAGCGGGTCGAGGCGCAGCTGGCCGAGGTGACCGCGCACCTGCGGGCCATCGACCACAAGATCGGGATCTACGAGGGGAAGGTCGAGCAAGCCCGAACCAGTGCTTGACTTCGAGCGCGCTCGAAGCCGTTGAGTGGTCGTCATGACACTCAACACCCGCAATCTCGGTACCGACTCGTCACTGACCGTCTCCGCGCTCGGCCTGGGCTGCATGGGCATGTCGGAGTTCTACGGGACGGCAGACGAGGGCGAGGCGATCGGCACCATCCACCGCGCGCTCGACCTCGGCGTCACCCTTCTCGACACCGCCGACATGTACGGCCCGTTCACCAACGAGCAGCTGGTCGGCCGCGCGATCGCCAGCAGTCAGCACGGTCGCGACGTCGTACAGATCGCCACCAAGTTCGGCAACGAGCGACTGCCCGACGGCACCCGGGTCGGCATCAACGGCCGGCCGGAGTACGTCCACGCCGCCTGCGACGCCTCGCTGGCGCGGCTCGGCGTCGACGTGATCGACCTCTACTACCAGCACCGGGTCGACAAGACCGTGCCGATCGAGGAGACCGTCGGCGCGATGGCCGAGCTCGTCACGGCCGGCAAGGTCCGCCACCTCGGCCTGTCCGAGGCGTCGGCGGCAACCATCCGGCGGGCGCACGCGACCCACCCGATCACGGCCCTGCAGACCGAGTACTCGCTCTTCACCCGTGACATCGAGGACGAGATCCTGCCGACCATCCGCGAGCTCGGGATCGGCCTGGTTCCCTACTCCCCGCTGGGCCGCGGCCTGCTCACTGGCACGATCACCGAGTCGGGCGGGGCCGCCGGCGACGGCGACTTCCGGCGGTCGGCGTACTTCCCGAGGTTCCAGGGCGACGCCCTGGCCGCCAACCTCGCGCTCGTGGACAACGTGCGTGCGCTCGCGGAGGAGAAGGGCGCGACGCCCGGCCAGGTCGCGCTGGCGTGGGTCCTCGCCCAGGGGCCGGACGTCGTGCCGATCCCGGGCACCAAGCGGACCCGCTACCTCGAGGAGAACGTCGCGGCCGCGGCCGTCCAGCTCACCGACGACGACCTGGTCGCCCTCGAGAAGGCGGTGCCGCGCGACGCCGTCGCCGGCGACCGGTACGGCGACATGTCACACATCGACGCCTGATCCGGTCACTCGTCGCCTTCGGGGATCCACACCTTCTTCGCCATCAGCAGGCCGTCGCCGACCGGCAGCAGCACCGGCACCAGGCCGTCGGTCGCGGCGACCTCCTGGACGAGGGAGCGGATGGCGACCGTCTCGTCGTCGCGCTGGGCCGGGTCGGCCACGCGGTCGTGCCACAGGGCGTTGTCGAACGCCACCACGCCGCCGGGCCGCAGCAGGCGCAGGGCCTCGGCGAGGTAGGCGCCGTACTCCCGCTTGTCGCCGTCGGCGAACACGATGTCGTAGTGGCCGTCCGTGAGCCGGGGGAGTACGTCGAGAGCGCGGCCGGCGATGGTCCGCACCCGCTGCGGGGCGATGCCCTCGTCCTTGAACGTCTCGCGGGCCAGCCGCTGGTGCTCGGCCTCGACGTCGACGGTGGTCAGCACGCCGTCGGGACGCATGCCCCGCAGCAGCCACAGCCCGGAGACCCCGGCACCCGTGCCGATCTCGACGACGGCACGCGCCTCGAGCACGGCGGCGAGGAACCGCAGCGCGGCTCCGGCGCCGGAGCCCACTGCGACCGCGCCGACCTCCTCGGCGCGCGCCCGCGCGGCGTCGAGCACGTCGTCCTCGGCGATGTAGGTCTCGGCGAAGGTCCAGCTGGTCGGGCTGATCGGAGAGAGCGGAGAGGCGGCCACGGTGCAACCGTAACGGTCCGGATGCCTGGTTCCGTGGAGCCTCGGCGCGGAACGCCGCGTCGGACCACGGCGGTCGGAACATCGGGGTCCGGTCGTTCGTTGGGTGGAGAGATGCGGTCTCAGGGACTCGTGGACGCTTTCACAGGGTTTCCTCAGGCCGCGGGCATACCGTCATCGGACCAGAGGGAGGCGCACGCAGGTGCGGAGAAGGGCAGGAACGATGAGCGTCGAACGATCGGCCGGTGAGCCGACAGTCGGCCGCGCCCCTGCCGAGCTCCCCCTCGACTGGGAGTCGATCGTCGAGCAGCACTCCGACCGCGTCTTCCGGCTCGCGATGCGACTGACCGGCAACCGCCACGACGCCGAGGACCTCACCCAGGAGGTCTTCGTGCGGGTGTTCCGCTCGCTGCACACCTACCAGCCCGGCACGTTCGAGGGCTGGCTGCACCGGATCACCACCAACCTCTTCCTCGACCAGGCCCGCCGCCGTCAGCGGATCCGCTTCGACGCGCTCTCCGACGAGCGCGCGGCCCGGATCGCCGTCGCCGGCCCCGCCTCGGCGTACGACGACCGCACGTTCGACGACGACGTCGAAGCCGCGCTCGGCGCGCTGCCGCCCGACTTCCGCGCTGCCGTCGTGCTCTGCGACATCGAGGGCCTCACCTACGAGGAGATCAGCGAGATCCTGGGCGCCAAGCTCGGCACCGTCCGGTCCCGCATCCACCGTGGCCGAGCCATGCTCCGCGCCGCGCTGGCCCACCGCGCACCTCAGGGCGACCGCACCCGCTACGCCGGTCCGGCGCCCGTCGTCACCGGTCGGGGCCGCTCATGATCGGCCACCTCGGCGCCCGCGTGAGCGCCCTCCTCGACGGCCAGCTGTCGCAGGCGGAGGCCGAGGAGGCGTGGTCCCACGTCTACTCCTGCCACTCCTGTCGTGACCTCGTCGAGCGCGAGGGTTGGGTCAAGACCCGGCTGGCCGGTCTCTCCGGCGGCGCCGCCTCGTCCGACCTCAAGGGGTCGCTGCTCAACCTGACGCCCGGCGAGCGGTTCCTCGTCGAGGCCCGCGGCCGCGGCGGTGTCCGCCGCGGTGTCGGCGGCGCCGTGCTCGGCGGCGGGGCGCTCGGAGCGGCGATGGTGGGCGTGCTCGCGCTCGGGCTGACCCCCGGCTCGACACCCTCCAACGACCGTCGTCCCCCGGCCTCGCGGGTCGAGACGCCGACGGCCAGCGACGCCAGCGCGACCGACCCCACCGGCGTCGTACCCGCCCACGTCGGCGTGCCGGCCGGCGCCGCCGATCAGCTCGGCGGCCTCCCGTGGCAGCCCGCTTCGGCCGTGCCGACGTGGGTCATGCAGCTGCTTCCCCGGTAGTCCGGTCCCGGCGGCTATGACCATCGGCGATGATGGGTCCGTGAACGACGGACCCGACCTCGACCCCGACGCGACGCCGGAGCCCGGGTCGACCGAGCCCGAGCCGACCCAGCCGATCGGCGCGCATGCCGCCGCCGAGGAGCGCTGGGCGCCCCCTGGCGGCGCGCCCGTCGGTCCTCGCCACAGCGCGGGTGAGCCCAGCGCCGCTGAGCACGTCCCCGCGGAGCCCGCTCCGGCGGCGCCGCCGTCCGCGCCGCTGGGAACGCACTCCGCCGAGACCTACCCGCCCCCGCCGCCGATCACCCAGGTGATCCCTCCGGCTGCGAAGAGCCCGGCGCGAGCCCGGCCGTCCGGCTGGGTGTGGCCGCTCGTGGCGGCGCTCGCGCTCGTCGTCGGCACTGTCGGCGGCGTGCTCGGCGGCATCGGCTACTCCGAGTGGAACGACGACCCCGACACCGGACCCCGCGCCTCGTCGCCGGGCAGCGGCGTCGACTACTCCGACCTCAACACCCAGCCGCCGCTGGAGAAGCCCGGCAGCGTCGCCCGGGTCGCGCAGGAGGTGCTCCCCAGCACGGTGCAGATCATCGCCGAGTTCGAGGGCGTCGAGGCCGGTGCGACGGGGTCGGGCTTCGTGCTCGACGACCAGGGTCACATCGTCACCAACAACCACGTCGTCGCCGATGCCGCCGAGAACGACGGACCGATCGAGATCGTTGACCAGGACGGCAACCGCCAGCACGCGACCGTCGTCGGGCGCAGCCCGGTCTACGACCTCGCCGTGCTGCACGTAGCCGGCGGCGAGGACCTCGCGCCGGCCTCGCTCGGACGGTCCGGCCCGCTGCGCGTCGGTGAGCCGGTCGTGGCGATCGGCGCACCACTCGGGCTCAGCTCGACCGTCACGTCGGGCATCGTGAGTGCCCTGAACCGACCGGTGACCACCGGCAGCACGGCGGACGACTCGTCGTTCATCAACGCGATCCAGACCGACGCGGCGATCAACCCCGGCAACTCCGGCGGGCCGCTGGTCAACCTCCAGGGTCAGGTCGTCGGCGTGAACTCCGCGATCGCGACCAACGGCGGTGGCTCCTTCGACGAGGAGGCCGGCAACATCGGGGTGGGCTTCGCGATCCCGGTCGAGCAGGTGGTCACCACCGCCGACCAGATCCTCGAGACCGGTGAGGCGCAGTACCCCGTGATCGGCGCCCGCGTGCAGACCGGCGGACCCGCCCAGTTCGACGGCGCCACCGTCGACGAGGTGCTCGAGAACTCGCCGGCCGAGGAGGCCGGCCTCAAGGACGGCGACCTGATCACGCACGTCAACGGGACCCGGGTCACCGACGGGATCGGGCTCATCGTTGCGATCCGCACCCACCAGCCCGGCGAGACGATCGAGTTCACCGTCGAGCGCGGCGAGGACCAGCAGACGATCTCGGTCGTTCTCGACGGCGAGGTCGGCTAACCCCGCGAAGTGTCACTCCTGGTCGCGCGAGGTGTCAGGGTTGGTCGCTCGAGGTTTCAGCTTTGGTCCCGCGAAGTCGCGGGGTTGGGCGCGCGAGATGTCGATTTCGGCTGTGTCTGGATTGAGTGGTGCGTCTCGGCGCGCCAACCGTGACACCTCGCGCGATCAAGGCTGAGGTCTCGAGGTACCAACCGTGAAACTTCGGCGGACCAACCGTGACACTTCGGCGGACCAACCGTGACACTTCGTGGGCTACTCCGGCACGTCGGAGTCGACGAAGGGGTGCGTCTCGACGTACTCCTCGGTGGCCTTGTAGGCGCCCTGGATGTACTCCTCGAGCTTGCTGGCCTCGACCCGCCACTGCCCGCGGCCACCGATCTTGATCGCGGGGAGCTCGCCGCGGCGCACCATCGCGTAGACCTGCGCCCCCGAGGTGTTGAGCACGTCGGCGACATCGGCGAGGGTGAGGAAGCGCGGGGTACCGGCCATGGCCACCATCGTCCCATCCGGCGCCGCACGATCGCAGCATCGCCCCGCGGACCTGTGGACGGGCAGGTGACGAGACGGCCGCGGGACTGCATCATGTGCACGTGTCCAGTCTCGGGAAGACGGTCACGTCGACGCCTCCGGTCGCCACGCGCGTGACCAGGGCGGGGTGGCGTGACCCGCGGTTGTGGATCGGCCTGCTGATCGTGGCCGGTTCGGTGGTGCTCGGTGCGCGGCTGCTGGCAGCGGCCGACGACGCGGTCCCGGTGTGGGCGGTCGTCGACGACCACGGCGTCGGCGCGCCGATCGGCGCCGACGACGTCGTCGCCGTCCGGGTGCGGTTCGCGGACGACGCGGAGCTCGACCGGTACCTGCCGGCCGACGACCCGCTGCCCGCGGACATCGTGCTGTCGCGGGGGATCGGCGGCGGCGAGCTGCTGCCGCGGGCGGCGATCGACACCGCGCAGGACGTCGGCACCGTGGAAGTCCCCGTCGACCTCGAGCCCGGCCGGGTGCCGCCGACCGTCGACGCCGGGTCGGTCGTCGACGTGTGGGTCGGGGGTGGCAGGGACACCGGCGCCGAACCCGACCTGTTCCACGTCACCGTCGTGGCCGCGCCGCCGGTCGAGGAGAGCTTCGCCGTCACCGGCACCCGCCAGCTGGTCCTTGCGATCGACCCGGCGGACGTGGGGACGTTCCTCGCCGAGCTCGACGGGAAGGACGACCCCGTCGTCCGCATCGTCCGGGTGCCCTGAGCCGATGATCGTCACCCTCCTCGTGTCGACGGGCGCGGCCTGGGAGAGCCGCGCGCTGACGGCCCTCAACGAGCACCCCGGCGTCGTCGTGCTCAAGCGCTGCGTCGACCTCGACGACCTGCTGGCGGCCGCGAGCGCCGGCCAGGCCCAGGTCGCCGTGCTCGGCGCCGAGCTCCCCGGGCTCGACGGCGCCGTCGTCGACCAGCTCCGGCAGTACGGCGTCCGCGCGGTGGCTGTCGCTGCCGACGACGACGTCGCGCGCGCCCGCGCCCACCGGATCGGGATCGACGCCGTGGTCGCCGTCGACCGCCTCGGCGACCTCGCGGACGCGGTCGTGTGCGACCCGGGCCCGGCGCTGTCCGCGGCACCGACGGTCGCGGCCCTCGCGGGGCAACCACCGCCGAGGGCGGCGGCGCCGGCTCCGCAGGCGGGCCGGGTGATCGCGGTCTGGGGTCCGGGTGGCGCCCCCGGACGCACCACGCTCGCCACGGCGCTCGCGGCGGAGCTGGCCCAGCGTCGGCTGACCACGCTGCTCGTCGACGCCGATCCCTACGGCGGTGCCGTCGCCCAGCAGCTCGGCGTGCTCGACGAGGTCTCCGGGCTGCTGTCGGCCGCCCGGCTGGTCGCAGCGGGCTCGATCGACGAACGGTTCGCGACCGTGCAGCGGCGGCTCACCGACCACCTGCGGGTGATCACCGGGCTGCCCCGTCCGGACCGGTGGGTGGAGGTGCGTCCTGGCGCGCTCGCCGAGATCGTGGAGCAGGCCCGGCGCGAGGCCCAGGTCGTGCTCGACACGGGCTTCAGCGTCGAGCAGGACCCGGTTGCCGACGTCGGGGTGCGGCCCGAGCGCAACGGGCTCACCGTCGAGGCGCTGGAGGCGGCCGACGAGATCCTCCTCGTCGGCTCCGCCGACCCGGTCGGGCTGGCCCGGCTCGCGCGCGCGGTCACCGAGGCCCACGAGCTCCTCTCCGCCCCGGTCCTCCGACTGGTGGTCAACCGGATGCGGCCCACCCTCGGCTGGCGGGAGGCCGATGTCGTCAGCATGCTGGCCGGCTTCGGTCACAACGTGGGCGTGCACTTCCTGCCCGACGACCAGCCCGCGGTCGACCGGGCGCTGGTCGCCGGCCGCACCCTCGTCGAGTCCGGCGAGTCACCGCTGACCCGCGCCGTCGCCGGGCTGGTCGACGCGATGGCGGGGCTTCGCGTCGCTACGCGCTGAACAGCAGGTAGAGCCCGCCGGCCGTGAACGTCACCATCGCGGCGAGCAGCGGGAGCTGGCCGGTGATCTGGTGCTTGCGGGGGAGCAGCGCGATCGCGCGGTCGTGGGCGACGACGGCTGCGGCGACGTGGCCGATCACCACCGCCAGCACCTTGACCGTGGCCAGCACGCTCGGGTGGTACGCGAACCAGTACGTCGGCTCGACGCCGGCCGTCCAGAAGATGTCCCAGCCCTTGCCGAGCGGGTCGCTGGCACGGGCGAGCGTCTGGGTGCCGACGTCGACGAACAGCGTGAGGTAGTGCGCGATGATGTAGGCCGCGACGATCGGCACGATCGAGTGCGCCAGCCGGCGCGGCAGCTCGGCGCGGCGCACCTCCGGGCCGACGCCCGTCAGGGCGGCTCCAGCGGCGAAGATCAGGCCGGCGCCGACGCAGAACCCGAGCAGCGCCAGGTTGTTGAGGGTGTAGCCGGTGACCGACGCATCCTGGATCGTGCGGATCCAGTACGTCGACTCGCGGAACGAGTCGAACGCCGTACTGCCGAACAGGACGGCCACGACAGCGACCAGGCCCGGCCGGGACGGGATGGTGGCCGCGCCCGCGAGCGGGCTCCGCAGCGCCGGGCCGCCCGCCTCGCCGCGGCCCCAGACGGACAGCGACCCGGCGAGGGTCGAGTAGACCTCGAACGGGTCGGCGTTCTCGTAGAACCGGGAGCCGAAGACGGCGCCGCCGACGAGCATCGCGGCGACGTAGATCGCACACCACAGCCGGACCGTCCCGAGATCGGTCGGGGTCCGGTTGACCAGCTCCATCCAGACGAACGAGTAGAGGCCGATCGCGGCCGGCCAATGGCCGAGCCAGGCCGGGTAGTCGAGCACCCCGCGCTCGGGGTCGCCGCCGGAGACCCGGGCCAGTGCTGAGTTGATGGTGCGCATCGGGCTGATCGCGCGCCACACCGGCCCGAACAGCAGCGACGCGAACACGACGCCGACCCACAGCCAGACGTAGATGATGCCGAAGAACGGGTTGGTGAGCTGGTCCTCGCCGAAGACCGCGGTCATGGCGGTGAAGGCGAAGGCGATCAGGCCGACCAGCCTCAGGACGATGAGGCCCACCAGCCGAAGGACCCGCCAGACCGAAGTCTCCTCGCCGGGCTCGGCGTCGACCTCTTCCAGACCGGTGGCGTACCGGGGCGTGCGCCAAGCGACGACCAGCACGGTGAACGAGATGACGAGAGCCGCCACCGCGCCGGAGATCGCGAGGCCGAGCGAGATCGGGAGGTCGGCCTGACCGCCGATGCCATGAGCCTCGAGCACCCCGCCTGTCACTTCACCTCGAGCTGGACGATCACCTGGTCGAGGTTGTGCGACTCGACCTCGACGACCCCGGGACGGGCGATCTCGATCTCGAACGTCCTCGTGCCGGCCTCGTAGGTGATCTCCTCCTCCGGGTCGGAGTGGATGTGGATCGCGCCGGGCTCGTCGGCGGTGATCTCGAAGTCGATCGGCTGGCCTGCCCCGACCTCGATCCGGTCGCCGTTGGGCTCCACCTCGCCGTCCTCGAACGTGATCTGGACCACGACCGGCTCTTCCGATCCCTGGTCGCCGTCGGAGCCGCCGTCGGAGCCGTCGTCGGTGCCGCACGCCGAAAGTGCCGCTCCCACGAGGCAGATGAGCGCGATCCACTGCGCCTTCGTAGCTCTCACGTGATCCTCCTGCTCATGCGCCACCCGCGTCGCACGCGGACAAATACCGTTGTGGCCACAGTCCTCTGCCAGAATCTCACGCAACAAGTCGTGGGGCTTGACGGGGGGCTCGTCGCAGAAGGTAGGTAGTGCCGTGGTCGATCGTGTACGCGCACGCGACCTTGCTTTCTTGACCTCCGAGACCGCCGAGACGCCGCTCCACAACGCCACGATCGAGATCTTCGACCCGGGTGACTCGGGATTCGACTACACGCGCCTGGTTGAGCTGATCCGCGACCGGATCGCGTTCGTGCCGCGCTATCGCCAGCGGATCCAGGTCGTCCCGGGCCACCTCGCGGCTCCGCTCTGGATCGACGACGAGAACTTCGACCTGGGCTTCCACGTCCGGCGCTCCGCGCTGCCGCGCCCGGGTACGTCGGGCCAGCTCCTCGAGCTCGCGTCGCGGATCGTCTCCCGGCCGGTCGACCGGACCCGTCCGCTGTGGGAGGTCTACTTCGTCGAGGGCCTGGAGGATGGCCGGGTCGCGATCCTGTCGAAGACCCACCAGGCGCTCGTCGACGGCGTCCACACCGTCGACCTCGGGCAGCTTCTGCTCGACGCCCAGCCCACCCCGCGCGAGTTCGAGCCCGACGACTGGGAGCCGCGGCGCGCCCCGGCGCCCGGTGCGCTCGTCGCCGGCGCGGTGCGGGACGCGATCATCGACGGCCAGACCGTCGTCAACACGGTGCGCGGCACCGGCCGGGCCATGGTGCGCGAGGTCGACGAGCGCACCAAGCGGGTGCGCAGCGTCCTCGGCGCGGTCACCGGGCGCCGACCCAAGTCCCGCGGGATGATCAGCGGCGAGCTGTCCCAGCAGCGCCGGGTCGTGACCGTGCAGACCTGCCTGTCCGACTACCGCAAGGTCCGCCAGGCGCACGGTGGCACGGTCAACGACGTCATCCTCGCGACCGTCACCGGCGGCCTGCGGTCGTGGCTGATGACCCGCGCCGAGTCGATGGGCGGCATCCGGCAGGTCCGGGCCGTCGTACCGGTGTCGGTCATCGACGAGGAGCTCGAGGCGACCTCGCTCGGCAGCCAGATCGCGGCGCACTTCGTCGACCTGCCGATCGGCGAGGCGAGCCCGGTCGTCCGCCTCCACCAGGTCTCCTACTCGTTCCAGGCCCACAAGGAGACCGGGCGCAGCGTGGCGGCCAACCGGCTGGCCGGCGTCGCGGGCTTCGCGCCGACGACCTTCCACGCGATCGGCTCGCGGGTGGCGGCGGACGAGCTGCGCCGCGGCTACCAGCTGTCGGTGACCAACGTCCCCGGGCCGCAGGCGCCGCTCTACGCGGCGGGCGCGGAGATGCTGGCGAGCTATCCCGTCGCCCCGCTCGTTCCCGGTCACCCGCTGGTCATCAGCGTCACGTCCTACAACGGCGGCGTCTTCTACGGCATCACCGCTGACCGCGACCTCGTGCCCGACGCGGACCTGCTCGGCATCTGCCTCCGCGAGGCGCTCGACGAGCTGCTCGAGGTGTCGTCCGCCGGGCGCCAGCGCGCGCCGCGCGGTCGTCGTACGACGAACGCCCGGACGAAGCCGAAGGGCAAGGGCACCACGAGCTGAACCGGCGGGCGCCCTGTGGTTGGGCCGCGGTTGATTGTCTGACAGCATCGGGAGCATGGACGCCATCACGTTCCCCCCGGCTCCCACGAACGAGCCCAACCTGACCTATGCGCCCGGCACCCCGGAGCGCGACGCCCTCTCCGCCGAGATCCTCCGGCAGGAGGCGACCGAGCACCGGATGGACGCCTACATCGGCGGTGAGTGGGTCGCGGGCGGCGGGTCCGAGCTCGCGGTCGTCCAGCCGCACGACCACGCCCATGTGCTCGGCGTGCTGAAGCACGCCACCCAGGCCGACGCCCAGCGCGCGGTCGATGCGGCGACGGATGCCGCTCCTGAGTGGCGGGCGATGCCGTTCGACGAGCGGTGCGCGATCCTGCTCAAGGCGGCGGAGCTGCTGGCGGGTCCGTGGCGGCAGCGGCTGAACGCCGCGACGGTGCTGGGCCAGTCGAAGACCGCGTTCCAGGCGGAGATCGACGCGGCGTGCGAGCTGATCGACTTCTGGCGGTTCAACGTCCACTACGCCAAGCAGATCCTGACCGAGCAGCCGATCGCCAACAGCCCGGGCGTGTGGAACCGCACGGACCACCGGCCGCTGGAGGGCTTCGTCTACGCGATCACGCCGTTCAACTTCACCGCGATCGCGGGCAACCTGCCGACGGCGCCGGCGCTGATGGGCAACACGGTGATCTGGAAGCCGAGCCCGACCCAGCAGCACGCGGCGTCACTGACGATGGAGCTGCTGGTCGAGGCCGGCATGCCGCCGGGTGTGATCAACATGCTCCCGGGTGACGGGCTCGCGGTCTCCGAGTTCGCGCTCGCGCACCCGGACCTCGCCGGCATCCACTTCACCGGGTCGACCCCGACGTTCCAGCGGCTGTGGCAGACGGTCGGCGCGAACCTGCCGTCGTACCGCACCTATCCGCGGCTGGTCGGGGAGACCGGCGGCAAGGACTTCGTGATCGCCCACCCGTCGGCCGACCCCGAGGTGGTCACGACGGCGCTGATCCGCGGTGCGTTCGAGTACTCGGGACAGAAGTGCTCCGCGGCGTCCCGCGCCTACGTCGCGCGGTCGGTGTGGGAGCGGATGGGCGACGACCTGATCGCCAAGACCGACGCGCTGTCGGTGGGTGACCCCACCGACTTCTCCCACTTCCTCGGCGCGGTGATCGACGACCGGGCGTTCAAGAAGCACACCGCTGCGATCGAGCGCGCGAAGGCGACATCGGGCCTCCAGGTCGTCGCCGGCGGTACGACGGATGACGCGGTCGGCTGGTTCGTCCGGCCGACGATCGTGGTCGGTGAGGACCCGACCGACGAGATGTTCACGACCGAGTACTTCGGGCCGATCCTCGCGATCCACGTCTACGACGACGCCGACTTCGAGAAGGTCGTGATGCAGGCCGAGTCCGCGGCGCCGTACGCCCTGACCGGCGCGATCATCGCCCAGGACCGGTCCGCGATCCGGTGGGCGCGGATGACCCTGCGGTTCGCCGCCGGCAACTTCTACATCAACGACAAGCCCACCGGCGCAGTCGTCGGCCAGCAGCCGTTCGGCGGCGGCCGGGCCTCGGGCACCAACGACAAGGCCGGCGCCGCGTCCAACCTGCTGCGCTGGACCTCGCCGCGGTCCATCAAGGAGACGCTGTCGCCCCCGAAGGACCACACCTACCCGTACATGGGGTGATCATCTCGGTGGTCGAGGAGGTCGCGCAGCGTCTGTCCCGAGACCTGCGAAACTACCGCCGTGACTCCCTGGCACCTCGGCACCCTGCACCCCGTGGAGCAGGTGCTGACGATCGTGCTGGCCTTCGGCCCGTTCCTCATCCTCGGCGCGGTGGTCGTCGTCCAGCGCCGCAGGGACGCGCGCGAGGAGGCCGAGGAAGCCGAGACGGACCCGCAGTAGCTAGCGGGCCAGCCAGGCCACGCCGGTGCGGTTCTCGGCCCGCATCGCGCTGCCGAAGATCTTGCCGATCAGCGCCTCGATCTTCCCGGCGATGAGCGGGATCCGGACCGTGATGTCGAGGGTGACGGTCTCGGTGGTGACGCCGTCCTTCTCGGTGAGCACGGCGGTGCCGACCAGCTCGCCGGGCTTGCCGGGGATGGTCACGTGGATGTCGCCGTGCTCCGGGCTGGGCCAGGTCTCCGACTGCACGATGTCGGTCTCGGAGCCGACGAACTTCTTCGCGAAGCCCGGCACCCGGTCGGTCGGCTGGGAGTACGCGATCTGGACCTTCATCGGGTCGCCCTGCACGCCCTCGATGGAGACCGAGTGCTTGGTCGCGCGCTGGTCGACGCACACCTCGTTGCGGAAGGCCGGGTCCGCGAGCATCGCGGCGACGTCGGCCAGCGGTGCGTCGTACTTCAGCTCGTGCACGATCCTGGTTGCCACTTCAGCGGTCTCCTTCCAGCCAGGCGACGCCGACGGCCTGCTCGACCTCGAGTCCCCGACCGATGTTGTCGGCCATCACTTGTTCGAGCTTGCCCCCGAGGATCGGCACCTTGACGGTGACCTCCAAGTCGGTGACGTGACGGGTCCTGTCCCCGTCCGCGACGAGGGACACCGTGCCGACCGCCTTGGTCGGCTTGCCCGGCGCGAGGATCTCGATCGTGCCCGTCGTGGGGGAGGACCAGACCTCGGTGACGATGGCGCGCGTGGTGGGACCGGCGATCTTCTTGGCGATCGCCGGGAGCCCCTCGGTGTCCTGCACCTGGTCGATCACGACCCGGCGGCCCTCGGTGCCCTCCGGAGTGACGGTCACGTCGGACGACACCACGCCTTGCGCGACGCCGACCTTCTCCCGCCAGGCGGGGTCGGTGAGCATGGCGAACACGTCCGCCACGGGGGCGTCGTACGTCGCCGTCTGCTGGAACCTCATGGCGCACATCTTGGCCTATCGGCGGACACATCTCACCGGCGCCCGGCACTTTCCCCGGGCGATGTTGTGAGCCTCAAGCCCGCGGTCCTAGTGTGAGTTCGTGTCAACGACGACGCACCACACCGACCGGGACCAGATCTTCGACCAGGCCGCCGAGGTGGCCCGCCATGGCAAGGGCGCCTCGGCCCCACCGGGTGACGAGCTGGTCCCACTGCTCGCGGCGTACTACCGCCACGTCGGCACCGAGGAGCTCGCCGCCCGCTCCGACGTCGACGTCTACGGCGCGTACGCCTCGCACCACCACCTGGCCGCCGAGCGACAGCCCGGGACCACGAAGGTCCGCGTCTACACGCCCACCGTCGCCGAGCACGGCTGGTCGGCGGGCGGGCACTCCGTGGTCGAGGTGGTCACCGACGACATGTCGTTCCTCGTCGACTCGCTCACCATGGAGCTGGCGCGGCAGCACCGCGACGCCCACCTGGTGCTGCACCCGACGCTCGACGCGGTGCGCGACGACAAGGGCAAGCTGACCGCGCTGCGCCCGGTGGCGACGGGGTCGGCGGCGCCGCCCTCCGGGGCGCTGCGCGAGTCGTGGATGCACGTCGAGATCGACCGGATCGCGGAGGACTCCGACGAGGCCGACCGGCTCGCCGACGACGTACGACGGGTGCTCGGTGACGTGCGCGCCGCGGTCGAGGACTGGTCGGCCATGCAGGAGCAGGCGCGCACCATCGTCGCCGACCTCGAGTCGGACCCGCCGCCGCTGCCCGAGGACGAGGTCAGCGAGGGCCGGGCCCTGCTGGAGTGGCTCGCCGCCGAGCACTTCACCTTCCTCGGCTACCGGGAGTACCAGCTGGAGCAGGTCTCGGCTGATGGCGGCACCGAGGACGTCCTCCGGCCGGTGCCCGACAGCGGCCTCGGCATCCTCCGCGACGCCAGTGCGGGCGACCACAAGTCGTCGTCCTTCGGGCGCCTGTCCGGCGCGGTGAAGGCGAAGGCCCGCGAGAAGACGCTGCTCGTGCTCGCGAAGGCGAACTCCAAGGCGACCGTCCACCGCCCGGCGTACCTCGACTACGTGGGGGTCAAGGTGTTCGGCGCCGACGGCGAGGTGGTCGGCGAGCGGCGCTTCCTCGGCCTGCTGTCGAGCGCTGCCTACACCGAGTCGGTGCTCCGGGTGCCGTTGCTCCGCGACAAGGTCGACGCCGTGCTCGAGACGACGGGCCTCGACCCGCGCAGCCACGACGGCAACGCGCTCCTCGACACCCTCGAGACCTACCCGCGCGACGAGCTCTTCCACACCCCGGTCGAGGAGCTCGCCCCGATCGCGGAGGCCGCGATGCAGGCGCGCGAGCGCCGCGCCGTCCGCCTGTTCATCCGGCGCGACATGTACGGCCGCTACCTCTCGGTCCTCATCTACCTGCCCCGCGACCGCTACAACACCAGCGTCCGGCAGAAGTTCGTGCGGATCCTGTCCCAGGTGATCGGTGGCGGCCGGATCGACCCCGACTCGATCGAGTTCAACGTCAGCATCAGCGAGTCGACGACCGCGCGGGTGCACTTCGTGGTCCGGATGCCGGCGGGGGAGACGATCCCCGACAGCATCGACACCGCGGACGTCGAGCGCCGGCTGATCGACGCCTCGCGGTCGTGGCACGAGGACTTCCTCACCGCCGTGTCGGCCGAGTACGGCGAGGAGGTCGGCGCGATCCTCGGCCGGCGCTACGTCGACGCGTTCCCGGAGGCCTACAAGGAGGACTTCCCGGCGCGGACCGCGGCGGTCGACCTCGGCCGGCTCGAGGCGATCCAGGGCGACGCCGGCGTCGACCAGACGCTCTACTCCGAGCTCGACGCGCCCGAGGGCGAGGCACGGCTCAAGGTGTTCCGCGTCGGGTCGCCGCTGTCGCTGTCCGAGGTGCTCCCGATGCTGTCGTCGATGGGTGTGGAGGTCGTCGACGAGCGACCCTACGCACTGGCCGGCCTCGAGCGGGTCTCCCACATCTACGACTTCGGGCTGCGGTACGGCGCGCCCCTGCCGGACCAGGCGCGTGCGCTGTTCGCCGACGCCCTGCGCGCGATCTGGGACGGCTACACCGAGATCGACGGGTTCAACCGGTTGGTGCTGCGGGCATCGCTGACCTGGCGGCAGGCGATGCTGCTGCGGGCCTACGCGAAGTACATGCGGCAGGGCAACTCGCCCTTCGCGATCGACTCGATCGAGGGCGCCCTGGCCGACAACGTCGACCTGGCCCGGATGCTGGTGACGCTCTTCGAGACCCGCTTCGACCCCGACCTCGGCGACGCCGCGCGGGCGAAGGGCGAGGCCGACCTCGACGAGCGGATCAAGAAGGCGCTCGACGACGTCGTGAGCCTCGACCACGACCGGATCCTGCGCTCCTACCTGACGCACATCCGCGCGACGCTGCGCACCAACTACTTCCAGTACGCGGGGGACGGCAAGCGCCCGAAGTCGTACCTCTCGCTCAAGATGGAGCCGTCGGCGATCCCGGACCTGCCGGAGCCGCGGCCGAAGTTCGAGATCTTCGTGTACTCGCCGCGGGTCGAGGGGGTGCACCTGCGGTTCGGCGCCGTCGCCCGCGGGGGCCTGCGCTGGTCGGACCGGCGCGACGACTTCCGCACCGAGATCCTGGGCCTGGTCAAGGCGCAGATGGTGAAGAACACCGTGATCGTGCCGGTCGGCGCGAAGGGCGGGTTCTACGCCAAGCAGCTGCCCGACTCCTCCGACCGCGACGCCTGGCTGGCCGAGGGGATCGAGTGCTACAAGACCTTCATCCGTGGCCTGCTCGACGTCACCGACAACCTGGCGGCGGGGGAGACCGTCCCGCCCGAGCGCGTCGTACGACGTGACGGCAACGACTCCTACCTCGTCGTCGCGGCCGACAAGGGCACGGCGACGTTCTCCGACATCGCCAACGGCGTCTCGAAGGACTACGGCTTCTGGCTCGGCGACGCGTTCGCCAGCGGCGGGTCGGTCGGCTACGACCACAAGGCGATGGGCATCACCGCCCGCGGCGCCTGGGTGTCGGTACGCCGCCACTTCCGCGAGCTCGGCATCGACTGCCAGAACGAGGACTTCACCGTGGTCGGCGTCGGCGACATGTCCGGCGACGTCTTCGGCAACGGCATGCTCTGCTCCGAGCACATCCTCCTGGTGGCGGCGTTCGACCACCGTGACATCTTCATCGATCCCGAGCCGGACGCTGCGAGGTCGTACGCCGAGCGCAAGCGGCTGTTCGACCTGCCGCGGTCGAGCTGGCAGGACTACGACAGGTCGCTGATCTCGGAGGGGGGCGGGGTTTTCCCGCGCTCCGCGAAGTCGATCCCGGTCAACCACCAGATCCGGGCATGGCTCGGGATCGCCCGGAACGTCGATGCGATCACTCCGGCGGAGCTGATGAAGGCGATCCTGCTGGCGCCGGTCCACCTGCTCTGGAACGGCGGCATCGGCACCTACGTCAAGGCGTCGACGGAGACCAACGCCGACGCCGGCGACAAGGCGAACGACGCGATCCGGGTCAACGGCACCGAACTGCGGGTGCGGGTCGTCGGTGAGGGGGGCAACCTGGGCTGCACCCAGCGCGGCCGGATCGAGTTCGCCCGCGACGGAGGCAAGATCAACACCGACTTCATCGACAACTCGGCCGGTGTCGACACCTCCGACCGCGAGGTCAACCTGAAGATCCTCCTCGACCGGGTGGTCCGCGACGGCGACTTGACCCAGAAGCAGCGCAACAAGCTGTTGGCCTCGATGACCGACGACGTCGCAGAACTGGTGCTGCGCGACAACTACGAGCAGAACATCGCGCTCGCCAACGCCACCCGCAACGCGCCGTCGCTGCTCCACGTCCACGAGCAGTGGATGCGCCAGCTCGAGACCGAGGGGCGCCTCGACCGCGATCTCGAGGCGCTCCCCGGCAAGGCCGAGGTCAAGCGCCGGCTCGAGCATGGCGGCGCCCTCACCCAGCCGGAGCTCTCGGTCCTGATGGCCTACACCAAGATCGTGCTGGCCGAGGAGCTGCTGGCCTCCGACCTGCCGGAGGACCCCTACCTCCTGCTCGATCTGGTGTCCTACTTCCCGGAGGCGGTCCGCGAGGGCTTCACGCCGCAGATCGAGGAGCACCCGCTCCGGCGCGAGATCATCGTGACGCAGGTGGTGGGCGACCTCGTCAACGGCGCCGGCATGACCTACTGGCCGCGGCTGGCGGGGGAGACCGGCGCCTCGGCCGCCGAGCTGACCCGCGCCAACTTCGTCGCGCGCGAGATCTACGGGTCGCTGCCGCTGCGCGAGGAGCTCGCCACCTACGACAACAAGATCGACGCGGCCGTGCAGACCCGGATGCGGGTCGACATGCGCACCCTCGTCGAGCGGGCGTCGCGCTGGCTGGTCACCAACCGCCGGCCGCCGCTCGACAGCCAGGCCACGGTCGACCTGTTCGCGGGACCCGTCCAGGCCGCCATGCTCGAGCTGCCGCAGCTGCTCATCGGCCGCGAGCTGGCGGCGTACGACTCGCGGCGCTCCGCGCTGGTCGAACAGGGCGTGCCGGAAGACCTCGCCGCGCGGGTGGCGTCGTACGACGTCGCCTACGCGCTGCTCAACGTCGTCGAGATCGCGACCCGTGACGACCTCGAGCCGCGCGACGTCGCGCGGGTGCACTTCGCCCTGGGCGAGCGGCTCGGCATCTCGGTGCTCCAGCAGCGTATCGTCGACCTGCCGCGTGCCGACCAGTGGCAGACGATGGCCCGGGCGGCACTCCGCGACGACCTCCATGCGGTGCACGCGCGGCTCACGGCCGAGGTGCTCGCCAGCACCTCCGCCGACGAGGACGTCGATGCCAGGGCCGACCCGGACGAGCTTCGGGACGAGGCGACCCGCCGGGTCGCCGAGTGGGAGGCAGCCACGGGCGGCGTGGCCGAGCGGGCGGTCGAGACGCTCGGTGCGATCTGCGCGGACGAGGACACCGACCTCGCCCGGGTGTCCGTCGCGCTCCGGGTGGTGCGCGGGCTGCTCGCCTGAACCAGCCCCGGTCCCGTCCGGGCGGTCACTCCCAGGAGAAGCAGAGGATGTACGTCGCTCCGGCGTCCCAGAACGCTCGGTCCGGCACGTCGGCGTACGCGAAGTGCTCGGGGTCGGTGCTCGGACAGAGTGCCCGACCGCCGTCGTCGGTGAGCTCGGCGGTGGACGGCGGGTCACCCACGTGGACGACGGACTCGGTCACCCGGTACTCGTGGGGCAGGTCGCACGACGTGTAGAGCCCTGCGCTGGAGGTGTAGTCCTCGGCGCACAGCGCCACCTCGTCGGCGAGGGGGAGGTCGTCGACGGTGTCCTCAACGGGGTCGGGCAGTGGTTTGGTCTCGCCGCCCGCGCGGAGGGTCAGGTCGCACCGGGCCCAGTCGGCGCCCGCGTCCGCTTGGTCAGCGGTGGGGACGAAGTAGATGACGGTCCATGAGGAGCGGGCGAACGCCTCCACGTGACCGCCGAGGTAGGAGATGCTGGTCCGCGCGCACTCGGATCCGATCGCCGCCCACACGGAGTCCGGGTTCGACCGGTCGACGGACTCCGGCAGGGTCGCGACGTCGGTGGTGATCGTCGTCGCGGCCTCGTCGTCGCACGGCACGGGGGGCTTCGTGTCGTGGTCACCCGAGAGGTCGGCCGACGTCAGGGCGTGGCAGGTGCCGACCTCCGGCGTGCCGAGCGCGGCGCGCTCGGCGCCCGGATCGTCGCTCGGCGGCGGATCATCGTCGTCCCCGCCGGCGAACACGACCACGCCGACGACGCCCGCGACCACCAGCACGAGCACGGCAGCGAGGGCGCCGTAGAGCCAGCCGGGCACCCCGCGCCGAGCGGGTGGGGGCACGGGGGAGTAGTAGGTCGGGGGAGGTGCAGGCGCCCACGGCTGCTGCGTCTGGGGCTGACCCTGGGGCTGACCCTGGGGCTGACTGTGGGGCTGGCCGACGGACGGCGCCACCGTCACCTGGCCGGGGCCGCCGGGCGGCGGCGGGACCGGCATCGGCGGCGGCGCCAGGGTCGGAGGCAGCGGTGCCGAGGACGGGACCGGCTGGTCCCACTGCGCCCGGTACGAGCGGACGTCGGCGTCGTTCACCATGCCGGTCGCGTAGGCGAGCACCGCGCAGGCCCAGGCCGACCGGCGCTCGTCGGTCGCCCGTTTGCGAGCGAGCGTCGTCGCGGTCTCGGTGATCGCGCCGTGCGGGCTCGCACCGACCTCCCGCAGCTCACGGAGCCGCTGGAACGCGCCGAGCTCGACCGCATCGACGACCAGGCGGATCTCGCCGGCCCCGGCGCCGTCCGTGTCGATGTAGTCCGACAGCGCCGACACCAGGTGCTCGGTGTCGTCGAACGCCGCGGGGCTGCGGCGGTAGATGTCCTCGACTGCGTGGTGGATCTCCATCACCGTGAACGGTATTCCGGCGCGACGGTGAGAGCGGTCGAATCGCCGAATTCGCCGCCGCAGAAGTCCGGCGACGAGACCGGTCGGGCCGGTCGTCGTACCTTTAAACGATTCGCGTCTGTCGGTGCGCAGACCTATGGTCGGAGCACCGATGACGACCTCCACGCCTCAGCTTCCTGGTCGGTCGGAGCGTGACCCGCTCGGGCCTGATCCGGACAATCCGCCTCCCGCAGGCGTCCACTCCTTGTGGCGCCTGCGGTCCTACCTCCGCCCGCATCGTGTGGCGCTGGTGATCATGGTGACGACCGCGCTCGCCGGCATCGGGGTAGCGATCGCGATCCCGCTGGTGATCAAGGCGCTCATCGACGGCCCGATCACGGACGGCGAGGTCGACCCGGTGCTCCCGCTGGGCCTGCTCGTGCTCGCCCTCGGCGTGCTCGAGGCGTTCCTCACCTGGTGGCGGCGGTGGATCCAGTCCAACGCCGTCCTCAACGTCGAGACCGCGATGCGACGCGACCTCTACGCGCACCTGCAGGCACTGCCGATGAGCTTCCACAGCCGGTGGCAGTCGGGTCAGCTGCTCTCGCGCGCCACCACCGACCTGTCGTCGATCCGCCGGTTCTTCGGCTTCGCGATGCTGTTCCTGTTCATCAACATCCTCCAGGTCACCGCCGTGACCGGCGTGCTGCTGGCGATGTACTGGCCGCTCGGCCTGGTCGTCGCGTGCACCGCCGCGCCCATCGTCTGGCTCTCGATGCGCTTCGAGAAGGAGTACGTCGTCGTCTCCCGCCGGGTGCAGGACGAGCAGGGCGACCTGGCGACCCGGGCAGAGGAGGCCGCCGTTGCGATCCGGGTGATCAAGTCGTTCGGACGGAGCCGCTTCGTCAGCGACCAGTACGAGACAGCCGCCCGCCAGCTGCACGCGACATCGATGGACAAGGTCCGGCTCTCAGCCCGGTTCTGGACCTTCCTCGAGGTGATCCCCAACTGTGCGGTCGTCGTCGTCCTGCTGTTCGGGGCGATCGGCGTCGGCCGCGGCGCGCTCACGCCCGGCGAGCTGGTCGCGTTCATCACCTTGATGCTCTCGTTGGTGTGGCCGGTCTCCTCCCTCGGCATCATCCTCGCGATGGCGCAGGAGGCGATGACGTCGGCCGCTCGCATCCTCGAGATCTTCGACACCGAGTCCGACATCGTGAGCGGCACCCGCACCATCGACGAGCCGCGCGGCCACCTGCGCTTCGAGCACGTCGACTTCGCCTATCCAGGCGCGCTCGACGAGCCGGTGCTGCGCGACCTCAATCTCGACATCCAGCCCGGCGAGACCGTCGCCGTGGTCGGTGCGACCGGATCGGGGAAATCAAGCCTGACGGCGCTCGTGCCCCGGCTGTTCGACGTGACGGCCGGCGCGGTCACCATCGACGGCGTCGACCTGCGCGACCTCGACGTCGCTCATCTGCGTCAGCTGGTGGCGACCGCGTTCGACGACCCGACCCTCTTCTCGATGAGCGCGCGCGAGAACCTCACCCTCGGGCGGGACCCCGAGACGAACCCAGCGTCCGACGCGGAAATTCAAGAGGCGCTCGACGTCGCCCAGGCCGGCTTCGCCCGCGACCTGCCCTGGGGCCTCGACACCAGGATCGGCGAGCAGGGGATGGCACTCTCCGGAGGACAACGGCAACGACTCGCGCTCGCCCGCGCGGTGCTGTCGCGCCCCGCCGTGCTCGTGCTCGACGACACCCTGTCGGCGCTCGACGTCCACACCGAGGCGCTCGTCGAGGAGGCGCTGCGCCGGGTGCTGGTCGACACCACGGGCATCATCGTGGCCCACCGGGCGTCGACGGTGATGCTCGCCGACCGCGTCGCGCTGCTCCAGGACGGCACGATCACCCACGTCGGCGAGCACCGCGAGCTGCTCGCCACCGTGCCCGCCTACCGCGAGCTGCTCGCGGCCGACCCGTCGCTCGAGGAGGCTGTCTCATGACCGCCACCGACTGGCGCGGCGTTGCCAAGGCCGACGAGGACGAGCGAAACGAGCGCATCGAGCGGAAGTTCGTCGGTGGCTCGGGCACCTTGCTGCGGGAGCTGCTGCGACCCTACAAGTGGGCGATGTGGGTGCTGGTGGGGATCGTGCTGGTGGAGAACGCCGCCCGCCTCTCGATCCCTTACCTCGTCAAGGAGGGCATCGACACCGGCATCCCGCCGATCCGTGCCGACAACAACCTCGAGCCGCTGTTCGTCATCGTCGGCATCGTGCTCCTCGCGACGCTCACCCAGGCCGTCGCGCGCAACCTCTTCCTGGTCCGCTCGGGCAAGGTGGGCCAGGACGTCCTGTTCGAGGTGCGCCGGCGGGTGTTCCGGCACTTCCAGGCGTTGAGCCCCGCGTTCCACGACGACTACACGTCCGGCCGCGTGATCTCACGGCAGACCTCCGACGTCGACGCGATCTACGAGATGCTCGAGACCGGCTTCGACGGACTCGTCACTGCCGCGCTCACGCTCGTCGGCACCGCCGGACTGCTCCTCTTCCTCGATGTGAAGCTGGGTCTGGTCGCGCTGTGCTGCGGACCGTTCCTGTTCTGGGTCACCAACTGGTTCCGCAAGTCGTCTGCCAGTGCCTACCGGGTCACGCGTGAGAAGGTCGCGCTCGTCATCGTCCACTTCGTCGAGTCGATGGGCGGGATCCGCGCGGTGCAGGCCTTCCGCCGGGAGCCCCGTAACCAGGAGATCTTCGACGACGTCAACGACCAGTACCGCGCGGCCAACCTGACGTCGTTCCGACTGGTCGTGTGGTTCATGCCCGGCATCCGGCTGATCGGCAATGTCACGATCGCGGTCGTCCTGATCTACGGCGGCTACCTCGCCTACCACGGTGAGGTCACGGTCGGCGTGCTGGCCGCGTTCCTGCTCTACCTGCGGCAGTTCTTCGAGCCGATGATGGAGATCAGCCAGTTCTACAACACCTTCCAGTCGGCGTCGGCGGCGCTGGACAAGCTCGCCGGTGTGCTCCGGGAGCAGCCGGGCGTGCCCGAGCCGACCCGGCCCGAGGCCCTGCCCGCGCCGCGCGGCGAGGTGCGCTTCGACGCCGTCGACTTCGCGTACGTCGACGACCGGCCGGTCCTCGAGGGCCTCGACCTGCGGGTGCCGGCCGGCCAGACGCTTGCGCTCGTGGGCACGACCGGGGCCGGCAAGACCACGGTGGCCAAGCTCGCGACCCGGTTCTACGACCCGACGGCCGGCCGGGTCCTCCTCGACGGGGTCGACCTCCGCGACCTCACCTCCGACGTGCTGCGCCGCGCGGTCGTGATGGTCACCCAGGAGAACTACCTGTTCTCCGGCACCATCGCCGACAACATCCGGTTCGGCCGGCCCGACGCGACGATGGAGGACGTCCAGGGCGCGACGCGGGCGCTCGGCGCGCACGACTTCATCTCCGCGCTGCCGGACGGCTACGAGACGGCGGTGGCCAACCAGGGCGGCCGGCTGAGCGCCGGGCAGCGGCAGCTGGTGGCCTTCGCCCGCGCGTTCCTCGCCGACCCCGCGGTGCTGATCCTCGACGAGGCCACCTCGTCGCTCGACGTGCCGTCCGAGCGGCTGGTCCAGCAGGCGTTGCGCACCGTGCTCGCCGGCCGGACGGCGGTGATCATCGCCCACCGCCTCTCGACGGTCGAGATCGCCGACCGGGTGATCGTCATGGAGCACGGGCGGATCGTCGAGGACGGCACCCCGGCGGACCTGATCGCCTCCGGCGAGGGCAGGTTCTCCGACCTGCACGAAGCATGGCTGGACTCGCTGGCCTGACGCGCAGGGTCCCGGTCGCGGTGGCGGAATTCGTCCGGAAGGCTGATCCTCGCGGTTAGGGCACCACGCACGGGATAGACGCAATAGGCTGACGCAGGCTGAACCACCCCCCAGGAGGATGCATGTCCCACGTCATTGCCTGGTCCGGCGCAGCGGAGCCGATCGTGACGGCCAAGCTGCTCGACATCGCCGTGATCCTCGGGCTGCTGGCACTGATCATCGTGGTCGCACGACTCGCCGGCGCCGCCGTCGGCAAGATCGGGATCCCGCCGGTCGTCGGCGAGATCGCCGCCGGCGTGCTGCTCGGCCCGAGCCTGCTCGGCATGGAGCTGAGCGGCGACCTGTTCCCGATCGAGCAGCGTGGCTTCCTCGAGGTGCTGGCCCGGGTCGGGCTGGTGCTCTTCATGTTCGTCGTCGGCCTGGAGCTCGACATCTCGCTGGTCAAGGGTCGCGGCAAGGTCGCCGGATCGGTCTCGGTCTGCTCGATCGTGCTGCCCTTCAGTCTCGGCATCGGACTGGCGAAGGTCTTCGTCGAGACCGACGCGACGGCAGCCCTGAAACCCGACGGCGTCGACTTCTGGCCGTTCGCGCTCTTCATGGGCGCGGCGATGTCGATCACCGCGTTCCCGGTCCTCGCCCGGATCCTGACCGACCGGCGGATGCACCGCACCGAGACCGGGGGACTGGCGCTGGCGTGCGCCGCGACGGACGACATCATCGCGTGGACGCTGCTGGCGGTCGTGCTCGCAACGTCGGGCATCGAGGGCAGTCACGGACACCTGCCCGGGTGGGCGATCTACCTGGCGATCCCGTTCGTGCTCTTCGCGATCTTCGTGGTCCGTCCCGCGCTGACCTGGCTGACGTCGGCGTACAGGAAGGCCGGCGAGCTGACCCCCACGATCCTCAGCGTCGTCCTGGTCGGCATGCTGCTGTTCGCGGGCGCCACCGAGGTCATCGGGATCCACTTCATCTTCGGGGCGTTCCTCTTCGGCGCGATCATCCCGCACGAGAACGCAGCCGCCCTACGACACGAGATCCTGGTCCGGCTGGAGCAGATCGCGGTGCTCCTGCTGCTGCCGGTCTTCTTCCTGATCTCGGGCCTCAAGGTCAACATCCAGGGTCTCGGCTCGGAGCACATCCTGCCGCTTGTGGCGATCCTCGCGGTAGCCATCGTCGGCAAGTACGTCGGCGCGTACGTGGGCGCCCGGATCCAGCAGGTCCCGCACTGGCAGGCCAGCTCGCTGGGGCTGCTGATGAACACCCGCGGCCTGACCGAGCTGATCATCCTCAACGTCGGCCTCGAGAAGGGCCTGTTGAGCCAGGAGCTGTTCACGCTGATGGTGATCATGGCGCTGGTGACCACGGTGATGACCGGCCCGCTCCTCAACTTCACCTACCCGCAGCGACGCGTCGCCCGCGACATCGCCGAGGCGGAGCGGGCCGCCCTCGGCGACGAGGCGGTCGACCGGATCTTGGTGCTGAGCCGGCCCGGTGCCGACAACGAGGTCCCGCTCGAGGTCGCGGTCGCGATGCTTGCCGGTGCCCAGCCCGCCGAGATCGTCATCGCCGACCTCCAGCCCCAGGGCCGCCTGCTCGACCTCGGCAGCGGCCTGTCCGGCGAGCTCGCCGAGATGGCCGAGGCCATGGAGCGCCAGCAGGTGCTGGTGCGCCGCGGCGAGGAGGTCGGCGTGCCCGTCCGGGTGATCGCGCACCCGAGCGCCGACGTCGAGGAGGACCTGGCCGAGCTCGTGCAGGTGCTCGCCCCGCAGGGAGTGGTGGCCTGGTCCGACGACCCCTCGCTCGACGCCGTGCTCGCGGTGGTCGACTGCCCGGCCACGGTGGTCGCGACGGGCACCGAGCGCTTCCCGGACAGCGTCCCGGTCTCGGTCGCCTTCACCCCCGACAGCAACGGCGACGCAGCGGTCGTGCTCGGGGCGCGGCTGGCGGTGGCGCGACAGGTTGCGCTGCAGCTTCCGGCTGAGGGCGGTCGCCGCCTCGCCACCATCCGGGCCGCGCTCGAGGAGCGGGGTCTCCGGGTCACCGAGCCGATGACCCCCGACCCCGACTCGGGGCTGACGGCAGCGGTGATCGACGTTGCCGCCGTGGACGCGGTCCCGACCGCATCCCTCGGAGCTCGCAGCGAGCCGGACGCCGTACCCGTCGACTTCGCCACCGTCGACCTGGGTGCCACCGCCGCGATCGGCGCGGAGTAGCACAACGCGAAGCGGGGAGCCGCCGATGGCGACTCCCCGCTGGCTGCGTCTTCGCTCAGCCTCCGGCGTGCGTGTTGAACGCCAGCGTGCGGTGACCGATCCGCATCCGGGTGCCCTGCACCAGGATGTGCTCCCCACCCGGTGGCATCCGCTGCCAGTCGGGCGTCTTCGGCACGTGGATGAACGTCCCGTTGGTCGAGTTGTTGTCGATCAGTACGACGTCCCACCCGCGCAGCTCGAGCCGGGCGTGCACCCGGGAGACCTGGTTGGACTGGTCGATGATCGGCAGTCCGCGGAACTCGCCTGCCTGGACCCGCTCGTCGGCGTTCGGGTCGCGGCCCAGGAGGTAGGGGGTGTCGAGCTGGAACACGGAGCCGTCATCGAGCACGACGACACCCAGCGGCGGTCGGACGCCGGCCACGAGCACCGGTGTCTGCTGCACCATGTTGATGCCGCAGACGGCGCAGAAGAGCTGGCGCGGGTCGTTGAAGTGGCGGTTCTTGCAGTAGACCCCGCGCACCTCCTGCCGCGGCGCGTCGCCAGCCTCCTGGATCACGCTCACGTCGTCGACGAGCGGCAGCGGCTCGAAGTCGTCGTCGTCCATCTCGCCGATCAGCACCGACTGGAACTGGATCTGCTCGTCGGGCTGCGGCGGCGGCAGCGGCCGTCCGGCCGGCGGAGCGGCCTGTGCCGGGTGCGGGTGGTCGTGCTCGGCGTGGTCGTGGTCGTGTCCGTGGTCGTCGGCCATCACCGGCTCGGGAGCGGGCGGCGGCTCGGGCGCAGGCGGGGGAGCGGGAGCGGCGGGCGGCTCCGGCGCGGCCGGCGTCTCGGGCCACACCGGCGTCTCGGGCACGGCCGGCGCCTCGGCGGCCGGCATCTCGCCGGTCGGCTCGTCGCTCGCCACCTCGGCGGGCGCACTCATGGTGTCGCTCATCGCGGGCGCCATCATCATCGAGTCACCCGTGGGGGCCCCGCTCGGCACGACCAGGGCGCCGGCCTGGATGACGCCGCCGTCGAGGCGGTACGACGACCCGGGGTCGGCCGGGCTCGCACCGGGCAGGGTCACGGTCACCTCGTCGATCGGCCACGGGATCAGCCGCTCGACCCAGGCGAGGGAGTCGGCGCCCGAGATCCGCTCGTCACCGACGGTCACGACGACGTCGCCGTCGACGAACACGGCGAGGCCCGTCGAGTGCGGCGCCAGCGCCGCGAAGCCCGGTGACTGCTCGACGGCCGTCGACAGCATCAGCGCGTAGCCGCGCACGAGCTGGCGGCCCTGACCGCCGTTGGCGGCCACCATCTGCGCGTGGTCGACGTACGGCCGCACCACCTCGGGGTCGGTCGAGCCGACCAGGAGCACGACCGGTCCGATCCGGGCGAGGGTGCCGTCGCCGGCACCGGGGACGACGGTCGCGCGGGTCCAGTCCTCTGCTGACTGCTTCACGTCACACGATCCTTCCGCCGAAGAAGCGCCACCGGATGAGCGGCACCCGCATCGGTCCGTTGGTCCAGAGCCAGATGATGAACCAGATGACCGAGAAGTCGATGAAGAACGCCCAGAAGAAGAACGACGGCAGGTTCCCCTCGTTGACGCCGTCGACCATGCCGGGGACCAGGCCCAGGTCGAGGAGCAGCCAGACCAGGGCACCCTCGTTGATGGCGGTGATCAGGCCGAACAGGGTCGGCCAGTCCTTCTCCCAGCGGAACTGCTGGATCACGTGGTAGATGAGCTCCCACACGATCCCGAGCACGAGAACCGTGGCCAGGATGATGTAGGTGATCCGGTAGAAGTCACCGTCGAACCCGGGGAGCCCGGGCCGACCGTCGGGCAGGACCGGCGTGATCAGGAACGTGATGATGCCGCCGAAGACGACGAGCATGAAGATGCGGGTCTGCAACCGCCCGTTCAAGGTGGGCAACATCAGTGGGCTCCTCGGCAGGTCCAGGGGGCAGGGGAGTGGTCGGGCTGTCGGGTCACGGCGCGCTCCCGAACAGCCACTTCCACCACTGGATCGTCGAGCGCACCGGACCGATCCGCTTGCAGAACTTCCGCTTGTGGAGGTCCTGGTAGATCTCCTGCGCGGCGACCTGCAGGCCGAGGAAGGTGTCGACGCCCGGGAAGTAGCCGCCGAGGGTGGTGGCGCCCGAGGCGTACATCGCGCCGTTGCCCGAGCGGGTGCCGATCAGCTCGAAGTTGCGGTCCACGTTGAGCCGGCCGGAGGGGTTGCGGCTCGCGCCGCCGTGCTCCAGCAGGTCCTTGAGCAGCCGGTGCTCGGCGATGTCGGCCTCGAGCCCGGTGCAGTCGATGACGAAGTCGACCTCGACCGGGACCGTGCCCTGCGCCGTCCGCACGTGGTTGACGATCCGCTCGCCGTTGGGCTGCATGTCGTCGACGGTGCCGACGAGCGGGGTGTACCAGCCCTCGCGGCGGCCCTGGTTCATCTGCTTCTGCCAGAGCTTGCGCCACGGGGTGTTGGTGCCGCCCATGCGCTTGTAGATCTCGGCGCGCTGCTCGCCCTCGAGTCCGCGGACCTGCTTCTTGAGCTGGCCGCCCCACACCGACTTCGGGTAGTTGAAGCCCTGGTAGGCCCAGCCGTTCTCGCCGCGCCGACGCATGAAGATCCGGGTCTTCCCGCCGCCGGGGCGCGAGTCCTCCTCGTTGCCGTAGCCGTCGTTGGTGCCGTGGTAGTAGGTCCGGAACAGGTGGACGATGTTGGTCTGCGCGCCCTTGAGGAGGCGGTCGTCCATCAGCCGCTGCAGCACCCGGGATGCGACGATGCCGCCCCCGCGCACCATCACGGTGCTGGGCTGCTGCAGGAGCCGCTCGTAGACGTGCTCGTGCGCCTCGTAGGCGTTGACGATGTGGCGGTAGTCGTTGTGCTCGGTGCGGTAGCGCTGGAGCTCCGGGAGGAACTTCAGGCCGGGGTAGCCCACGGCGAGGTGGACGTACTGCGACCGGAAGGCCACTCGCTTGGTGGCGGAGGCCCCCTCGGGCGGCGTGAGGATCGTGAAGTAGCCGCCGCCGTAACGGCGGCGCACGATCCGGACCAGGCCCTTGACGAGCATCTCGTCGTAGCCGATCCGGTTCTTCTCGCGCTCCATCGTCTCGAAGGCCTGGCCGGCCTTCGGGGTGTAGTAGTCGGAGAAGATCGGCTCGGTGAACAGGCCCCAGAGGACCTTGAGGTTGAAGTTGCGGACGCCTTCGCTGAAACCGTACGACGGGAAGCCCCAGATGTTGTCCGGCCGCGACGCGGAGTCGGACCGGAGCCGCTCGCCGCGCGGGATCTGGGAGACCCGGGTGAGGTACTCGTAGGTCTGCCACGGGTGGTCGAGGGTGCCCAGGACCCGCATCTGCGAGGTGGGCACGCCTGCGATCCGCAGGTAGTCGACCGTCACGAAGCTGCCGATGCCCGAGCCGACGGTGACGAACGGGACGTCCACGATCGGGATGCCGGCGCCGGCGACGAGCTCGTCGGTCCAGAAGTCGGTCGCGAGCATCTGGTCGGTGAGGTCACCGGCGGGCATCGGCTGAGCCGGCAGGTACGTGTTGGGGTCTGTGGTCGGTACCACCGATGCTGCAGTGGGCTCGATCAACGTGCCTCCTTGGTCGTTGGGAGGTTCCGCCTCAGGTGCGTCCGGAACGCTACACCGGCTACCCCTCACCGCGCCTCCGAATCATGAACAGGGAAAGGTTCGGGGCGAAAACCGTCCGGCAGGATGAATACCCGAAACGGGGTTGCGGTTTTGGGCGACCGGATCGGTGGCACATGCCATGCTGTTGACCCGAAGGGCGACGCTGCCTCCGTGCACGGAACGTTGGTGGCGCTGCCGCCCGTCAAGAGCCATCGGAGGAGCGCGTGCAGGGCATCGCGGACTATGAGTTCATCCGGCCGCTGGGGGAGTCGAACTACGGCACGAATTATCTGGCGAACGCGCCGGCGCGCCTCGGCATCGAGGCCGACGAGGTCGTCGTCAAGGTCATCGCCGGCCCGACGTCGGACGACGCGTTCCGACGGGCCACCCGGGAGCTGAAGCACTTCAGCGTCGCCGACTCCGACCGGCTGGTCGCCGTCTACGACGCCGGCCGTCACGGCGGGGCGTTCTACTACGCGATGGAGTACCTCCCGCTCGGGTCGCTGGCGAAGCCCAACGTGTCGCTCGATCCCGGCCGTGCGGTCGCCGCCGTCCGGGACGCGGCGCTCGCCGCGCACGCACTGCACGAGCGCGGCATCGCCCACCGCGACATCAAGCCCGACAACATCCTGATCGCTGACGACGGCGGCCGGCTCTCCGACCTCGGCCTGTCGCAGCTGCTGTCACCCGGCATGGTCATGACCGGACTCGGTCAGATCGGGCTGGAGTTCACCGACCCCTCGATCATGCTGGGTTCGGCCGCCTCGCGGGCCAGCGACGTCTGGTCGCTCGGCGCCTGCCTCCACTACGCCCTGACGGGCCGTGGTGTGTACGGCGACCTCCGGAGCACCGAGCCGCTGCTGCTGGTCCGCTCCATCCTGGCGTCGCAGCCGACCCTCGCCCCGGACCTGCCGCCGGCGGCTGCCGAGCTGATCAGTGCCTGCCTCGCGACCGACGTGACGGCACGGCCGCGGACCGCTGCCGAGGTCGCCGAGCGGGCCTCCGGCATCGCGACCGGACTGGGAGCCGGGGTCTGACCGACGGGGTGTGGTGACGCACCCGCGGCCGCGGGGTAACTAGGATTCCCGACGCCGGCCGGCGACGAGATCACCAACGGGGAGATTCATGGAACTGCACGAGAGCCTGTACGCCTTGGGGCGGAGCCAGGGCCGGGAGCTGTTCAACGACGCCGACAGCTTCCGTGGGGCGCTCGACGACTACCTCGACGAGGACAGCGCGTCCACGGGTGACATCAACCTGCTGGTCGACGCCGTCCGGCTCGGTGCCTACCAGGCCATGATCTCGATGCTCGACAGCGGCGCCGACGCGGACCGCGCGGTCAGCGAGGCCGGCGGCCGGCTCGCGCGCGACCGCGGCAGCGCGGACGTCGGGGGCGCCATGTGGGCGCTCGCCGTCCTCGGCTACGCGACCGGCAAGGTCTCCGACGTCCAGGTGCGGCGCTACCGCACGCAGCACAACTCGGCGCCCGCGCCGCCGCCCGGCGGCCCGGCGACCATGCTGCCGCCGCCGGGCGCTCCCGGCAGCACCCCCGCTCCGGGCCCCGGCCCGAGCATGGGCGCGCCGCCGCCGACCTCCCCGGTCTGGCCGAGCTCCGGCCCCACCCCCGGCGTCCAGTCCGGTGTGCCCGGGTCGGCGCCGGGCCCGACCTCGCTCGGGTCCTACGGCGCCCCGCCGCCCCCGGCGTCGTACGGCGGCTACGGCCACGCGGCGCCGCGCAAGAAGCGCAAGGTCTGGCCGTTCGTCCTGATCGGCGCGGTCGTGCTCGCGCTCGTCGTCGGTGGCGGCATCTTCGCGATCATCAAGGCCACCGATGACAGCGACGGTGACGGCGACAACGACGCGAAGACCGGCTCCACCACCAACACCGAGGACGAGGGGCCGGACGTGTCCTTCGAGGCGCTCAACGAGCGCTACCAGAGCCTCGGGACGATGGTGACCTCCGGCATGGACGACTGTGTCGCGGCAGACCCGCAGTCGGGCCAGGAGGAGAAGATCTCCTGCACCTTCCCGCAGGGCACGCTGGTGCTGACGACGTACTCCTCCGACGCCGAGCTGAGGGCGGCACGTCAGCGCCGGCTCAACTACGCCGAGGGAACGATCGTCTCCGACGTCCAGTCCGGCGCCTATTACCGGTTCGACCCGACGACGGCCGACCCGGAGAGCACCGGGACCCCGATCATCTACTGGGACAGCCAGGCCGGCGTGCAGTCGGCCGAGCTGGCCGGGGCGACCGGAGTCACCGCCGACCAGCTCGACCCGGCGTTCGAAGCCGTGTCGGCGACGGTCACGCCGCCCGACGGCCCGACCGACCTCGCCGTGGACGAGTTCATGACCACGTTCACCATCATCAACTGCAACCGGATCCCGACCGAGACCAGCGGCGAGACCGAGGAGAGCGAGTGCCGGCGGTCCGGACGGCGCACCTGGGTCGGCAAGTTCGCCAAGGTCAACGACCTTCGGCAGTATCGGAACAACGCCAGGACACTCGCGCGCCAGGACGACGACATCGTGGTCGACTACTGGTTCACCGACGAGAACAACAACGACCAGCAGGACGACGACGAGCCCGAGCAGGGCAAGATCTACGGCTACGTCGAGGAGCAGGACAGCGGCAGCGAATACGGCGTCCTCTACATCGACGACCTGGACTGCCGCTGCTATCTGCAGATGTACGACAAGGGACAGGGCGACCCGCTCAAGCTCTACAACCTGATCTTCCCCTGATCGCGTCTTCTCAGGGTGCGTCGAGGGTGTCGGCGAGCTCGGGACGCGAGAGCGTGCCGCCGGGACCGGTGGGACGGTCGGTGGCGCCGGCGCCGAGGTTGCTGCGCGCGATGATCACCATCGAGGTGTCGTCGCCGCCGATCTGGGCCGGCTCCTCCAGCCACTGGGGCAGCTGCTCGCGGATCCACTCGAGGCCGCGGGTGCGGCCGAAGTCGACGAGCTGCTCGCCGGTCTGACGCCACCACCCCCCGGCGTCGACGCGCGAGGTGCCGAAGCCGTCGGTGCAGAGGAACATGAGCGCGACGTCCTCGACGCGCGTGTCGATCACCGCCGAACGGAGCGCGCGCAGCGGCTCGGGCTCGCAGAGCGAGCTGGTGCGGACGCCGTCGAGGTCGGGGTCGTCGGGGACCGCGCGCAGCGCCTCGCCCTGGTCGGTGACCAGGACCGCGTCACCGTCGCCGATCTGGAGGACGACGAGGAGGTCACCCGAGACGGCCGCCGCGAGCAGCGTGGTGCCGTAGGGGCGCAGCGGGTCGTTGACGGCTGCGTCGTACCGCTCGTCGGCGGCGTCGAACGGGTTGGCCTCGATGTGGTGGCGGACCTTCGTGACCCAGGTGTCGACGATCGCCTCGGCAGCCGAGGTGACGATGTCGCCTGCCGTCTCGGGGTCGGTGAGCTCGCCGACGATCCTGCGCAGCTCCTCGACGGCACTGACGGCCGCCAGCGCCGAGCCGATGTCGCTCCGGAAGTGGGCCTTGTGCCCGTGCCCGTCGGCGACCGCTGCCACTGCCTGCGCGCCGTCGGTCCAGGTGAGGACGGCGTCCTGCAGCGGGAGCTCGTCGCGGAGATGCACGGATCCGATCCGTGAAGCGGAGAGGACCGTCCACCCTGGGTGCTGCTCGAGGCTCACCCGAGCGTGCTCCAGATCGGGTCGCCGATCGGGCTCGGCGGCGCAGCGGTGAGACCGCCGCCGCCAACGATGGGCCGCGACGCGACCTTGCTGGCGGCCTTGGACGCCCAGACGATGTACTCGACCAGCTGCTCGGGGTTGTCGGCGCGCAGCAGCGGGACGTCCTCGTCACCGATGAACCGGCGCAGCGAGTGCATGTCGGCGTCGCGGCCGACGCCGAGCGCGAGCCGCACCGCGGTGGCGCCCCACCGGTTGTTGAGCAGGGCCTGGAGGCCCTCGGCGAACGTGGTGCCGCTGCTCTGGGTCGGGCGGCCGTCGGAGACCAGGATGATGGCGGGAGGATAGGCGCTGGTGCCCTCGTCGAGGAGCGCGAGCGCTTCGGTCAGGGTGAGCAGCGCGCTGCCGAGCTCGGTGAATCCGCGCGGCACCGCCTCGAGCCGCTCCCAGTGGATCTGGTCGACAGGCGTCGGCTCCTCGATCACCCAGCGCGGCTCGTTGGCGAACGCGAGGACCCGGATCAGCATCTCGGCGTGGGGGTTGGCGCGGGCCTCGTCCTTGAGGTGGGGGAGCACCTCGGAGATGGCGTTGTTGAGCGCCTGGATGCGTCCACCGCGCATCATCGAGCCGGACACGTCCAGCACGAATATGAAGTGGAGGGGCTTGCGCGCCAGGGCGCCGCCCAAGCGGTCACTCATGCCATCTCCTGATACCGGGGTTTGGACGCCGCCGTCGCTGCTCAGGCTATAGATTGTCACACACGGACCCCCGATCTGGTGGGGTTCCGGCGGCGGAACGAGAGGCACGGAGGTCGGCGACACCCATGGTGCTGGCAGAGGGCGTCGAGGTCGACCTCGGGCCGCTGGGTCGCGCGCGGGTGACATCGCTCCTGGGCCAGGGTGGTCAGGGCTACGTCTTCGAGGTACGACGCGACACCGGTGAGCCGCTCGCGCTGAAGTGGTACAAGCCCGAGAGCGCCACGACCGAGCAGTACCAGGAGATGCAGCAGCTGGTCGAGATCGGCTCGCCGCACCGCCGGTTCCTGTGGCCGCTGAGCATGGCCCGGGTGCACAGCCAGCCGAGCTTCGGCTACGTCATGCACCTGCGCGACCCGCGGTTCCTCGAGCTCAGCTACCTCCTGCTCAACGGCGACCGCGACGGCAACCCGCTCGACGTGTCCTTCTCGTCGATCATCGAGCTGTGCCGGCAGCTCAGCTACAGCTTCCTGCGGCTGCACGCACGCGGCCTCTGCTACCGCGACATCTCCTTCGGCAACGTCTTCTTCGACCCGTCCAGCGGCGACGTGCTGATCTGCGACAACGACAACGTCGGCATCGACAACGGCACCGGACGGGTGCTGGGGACGCCGTACTTCATGGCGCCCGAGGTGGTCCGCGACACGACGTACCGGACGCTGCCGAACACCGACACCGACCGGCACTCGCTGGCGGTCCTGCTCTTCTACTCGCTGTTCCTCGGCCACCCGCTGGAGGGCAAGCGCACCGATGCCGGCATGCGGGACGCGCACTGGCTGATGAGCCACTTCGGCACCGAGCCGCTGTTCTGCATGCACCCGACCGACGACAGCAACCGGCCGGCCGACATCGTCCAGCAGTACTGGCACATCTACCCGCAGTTCCTGCGCGACCTGTTCGTCCAGGCGTTCGTCGACGGCATCGAGCGCCCCGGAGCGCGGGTCACCGAGGGCCAGTGGATCAAGGCGATGGACCGGCTCCGCGACGGTCTGCTCGCGTGCCCGACCTGCGGCACCACCAACTTCTGGAGCAGCGGAGAGCCGGACCCGGTCTGCTGGCAGGACGGCACCGTGGTGCGGCCGCCGTACCTCCTCCAGGTCGGGCGGCGGACGGTCGCCGTCGGGCCCCAGGCCGCCATCCGGTCCGACCACCTCGCGTCCGGCGTCGACCACCCGGTCGTCCTGGGCGACCTGCGCCAGCACCCACAGGAGCCGGAACGGTGGGGCCTCCACAACGCCTCCGACTTCCCCTGGCCGGTCGCCTATCCCGGCGGCCAGAGCTTCGTCCTCGATCCCGACCGCACGATCGAGCTCGTCACCGGAGCCCGGATCCAGATCCGGAACGCGACCGTCCAGGTTCGGCAGCCCGTCGCCGCTCCGCCCGGCTCTCCCGCCTAGGCTGGTCACCATGTCTCCGCTGGTGGTCGAGGTGGACGGTCGGGTCCTCCGCCTCGAGGGGAACTCCGTGATCCGGATCGGTCGGGCGATCGACGCCGAGGTCGTCCTGACCGCCGGTTCGGTGTCCCGCCAGCACGCCGAGCTCCGTCCGGTCGACGGGGAGTGGGTGCTGGTCGACAGCGGCAGCCAGTTCGGGACGTACGTCGACGGGGTCCGCGTCGTCGAGCACACGATCAGGCGCAAGACGGTGGTTCGGTGCGGTCCGGTCGCCGCCGGCTCGGAGCTGACCATCACCCCCGCGGCGCTCGCGGCGGTGGACGAGAAGTCCGCGGTCCACCCGCCTGCTCCGCCTCCGCCTCCGCCTCCGCCTCCCGCGCCGGCCGAGTCGTTCGACGAGCCCACCATGCCGCCGATGCCCGGCGAGCGGCCGGTCGCGCAGTCCCGCTTCGCGCCGCCCCCGCCGCCTCCCACGCCGGCCTCCCTCCCGACACCACCCGCATCGCCCGCCTCCGTTCCGGGCCCGTCCGGCACCCGCGTCGCCGGTGCCCCGGTCCCACCACCGCAGGTCGTCCCGGCCGGGTTCGACCAGACCCAAGTGCTGGCGGCCCAGCCGGCCGCGCCGGCCGCCCCAGGCGGGCCGCCTCCGGCGCGCTCGGGCCCCGACCTGCTGCTCGTCGCGGAAGGACAGGAGCACCGGTTCCGGCACCCCGCGCAGATCACCATCGGGCGGCTGCCGGACAGCACGGTGGTCCTGAAGGACCCCGCCGCGTCGCGCCTGCACGGCACCGTGGCCAGCGTGCCCGGCGGCTGGACCTACACGAACCACTCCAACGAGGGCACGTTCCTCGACGGGCGCCGCGTCACCACGAAGAAGTTCGACGACCGCACCGTGCTGCGGCTCGGCCATCCGGTCGCCGGACCCGAGGTCACCCTGGTGCCGATCCTGTCGGCCGTGGAGGAGGAGAAGCGGATCGCCCGGCGCCGCCTCACCCGCCGGCTGCTGGTCGCGGGGATCGCCGCCGGCGTACTCGTCCTGGTCCTGGGCATCGCCGCGGTGGCCGTCGTGGTGGGGCGCGACGACGACAACGACGGCTCCGGCAACGACGACGCGGCGACGTCCGACTCCACGGACGCCCCGACCGACGTCACGACGGACCCCGGATCGCCCGACGACCTGACCGAGGCCGAGCTGGACGCGGCGAAGGCCGCGACGGTGAAGATCATCGCCGAGAGCCACTCGCTCGAGTTCCCCGACCAGGAGTTCGCGTACGCCGGCTCCGGGTCGATCATCCGCGAGGACGGGCTGATCCTCACCAACGCCCACGTCGCCGCGCCTGAGACGCCGGGGATCGTCGAGACCTACGGACCCGAGGCGGCGATCGCCAACCCCGAGTTCCTGCTGATCTCGATCACGGACGGCGCGACGGACACGACGGCGCCGCCGGAGTACCGCGCGTGCCTGGTCGAGGCGGACGGCTACCTCGACGTCGCCGTCGTCCAGATCTGCGCCAAGGCGGACGGATCGCCCCTCGACGAGGAGCCCGACCTGCCGACGGTGCCGATCGGCGACTCCGCCGATGTCCGCGCCGGCGACGACGTCACGGTGCTCGGCTTCCCGGGCGTGGCCGGCTCGGGCGACTCGATCACGGTCACCACCGGCGCGATCTCCACGGTGCTCAACGACCCCGATCTCGGGCCGCGCTCGGAGTTCGACACCGAGGCGCGGATCGCGCCGGGCAACTCGGGCGGCATGGCGGTGGACAACGACGGTCAGCTCATCGGCCTCCCGACCGCCCTCGAGTTCGACCAGGGCACTCCGATCGCCAGTGGCCGGATCCGCGCGATCGATGTCGTCCGCCCGTTGATCGAGCGCGCCGAGCAGGCGGTCGGCTGAGCCCGGCCGACGCGCGTTCCGGGGGCAACCTGGCTTCCGGCATCATGATCGGGTGCTGATCGTGCGCGAGGTGCCCCGTCCCGGGGTCCGCGTGTCCGCAGGACTCGCAGCGGCGGAGACGACCGCCGCGCTCGGGATCGCGCACACCGCGGCCGGCGGAGCGCTGCCCTCGGCGGGGTGGCTGCTGGCCATCGCAGTCACGGCGTACGGCGCGAGCCTGCTCGTGCTGCGCGGCCGGGTGCCCGTGCGCGTGGCGATGCCGGCGCTCGTCGGGCTGCAGGTGGTCCTGCACGCGTGGCTGGTCGCGATCACGGCCGACACCGGCGTGCACCCGCACGGCTCGGCCTCCGACCCCCTGCTCGGCCTGACCTGGCCGATGCTGCTCGCGCACCTGGCGGCAGGCGTGGTCGCTGCGGTCGCCTGGGCGCTGCGGCGGCGCGCGGTCGACGTACTCCTCGGCTGGTCGGACACCCCCGGCCCCGAGATCCCGCACCGCGCCCGGGTCGCCGCGCGCGCCGTACGACCGACGCCGCCGGGACGCTCGGCGCGGACGTTGCCGACGCGCGGCCCACCGCGGCCGCTGCACGCGGCCGCCTGACCGAGTCCTCGACGAACCCTGTCCGGATCGGTCGGTCGGCTGCGCCTGCCTGCCGCACACCGATCCCCAGACAAGGAACACACCATGCATCTCAGACACATCGTCCTGCCGGCGGCCGCAGCCGCCGGCGCCCTCGCGCTGGCCGTCGCGCCAGCGTCCGCACACGTGACCATCACGCCCGACACGACGGCGGCCGGCTCCTACGCCGTGCTGACCGTCAGCGTCCCGCACGGGTGCGAGGGCTCGCCGACGACCAAGGTTGCGATCCGGCTGCCCGACGAGATCTACGCCGTCACCCCGACCCGCAACTCGTTCTGGGAGACGGACACGGTGATGAAGCGGCTCAGTGAGCCGATCGCCGACGCCCACGGCAACGAGATCACCGAGCGGGTCGAGCAGGTCGTCTACACGGCCCGCACGCCGCTGCCCGACGGGCAGCGCGACACGTTCGAGCTCTCGCTGCAGCTGCCCGACGCCGAGGGCGAGACACTCGCGTTCCCGGTCCTCCAGTCCTGCCAGCGGGGCGAGACCGGCTGGACCGAGGTGGCCGCTGAGGGGCAGGACGCCGAGGAGCTCGAGCACCCCGCGCCGCTGGTGACGATCACCGCGGCCGAGGGCGGCCACGGCGGCGAGGCGCCGGCGGTCTCCACCGACGCGGACGGGGGCGACGGCTCCGACGACGACGGCGACGGCCTCGCCCTGGCCGGGCTCGGCACCGGCATCGTCGGGATCGTGGTCGGCGGCCTCGCCCTGGCGCGCACCCGGAAGGCCTGAGCCGATGGTGAGGCGTGCGCTGACGGCGGTGCTGCTCGCCGGGCTCCTGGTGGGCTCGGCGGGCGCGCCGGCGTCGGCGCACGCCTCGCTGGTCTCGTCCGATCCTGCGGAGGGCGAGCTCCTCGCCGAGGCGCCGGACGAGGTGACGCTGACCTTCGACGAGCCGGTGTCGGTGGTCGACGACGGCATCCGGGCCTACGACGCGGCCGGCGATCCGCTCGACGTCGAGGCCGGGGCGCGCGACGAGGTGGTGACGGCCGACCTGCCCGCCGACCTCGCCGACGGGACGTACGTCGTCACCTGGCGGTTCGTCTCCAGCGACGGCCACCCGATCGCCGGGTCATTGACCTTCCACATCGGCGCCCCGAGCGAGAGCGTCGCCCCACCTCGCGACGGGCCCGCGACCGACGACACGGCGATGCGGGACGTCGCGAGCATCGTCCAGGCGCTGTCGTACGTCGCCCTGCTGCTCGCGGGCGGCCTCACCATCTTCCTGTCCTGGACTGCGCGGGGCATCCGCCTCCACGACGCCGTACGACGGCGGCTGCTGCGGCTCCAGCGCGGATCGGCGCTCGCCGCGGTCGTGATCGCCGCGGTCGGGGTCGCCGTGTCCGGCGCCTACCAGCGCGGAGCCGGCATGGGCGGCCTGATCGAGACCGCCTCGCTCGACCCTTCGCTCGTCGGTGACGACCTCACGGTCCTCGTCCTCCAGGCGATCGGGCTGGGGCTGGCGGTCGTCCTGGCCGGCCGCTCCACCCCGTCCCTCGCCGGCGACATCGGCGCCGCCCTGGCCGTCTGGTCGCCGGCGCTGGTCGGCCACACCCGCGCCTACGAGCCCGTGTCGCTGCTGGTCCTCACCGACGCGCTGCACCTCAGCGCCGGTGCGGTCTGGCTCGGCGGCCTGGTGGGCCTGGCCGTCGTACTGCCCTCCGTCGCCGGCCGGGAGCGCGACGGCGCCCTCGTGCTGAGCCGGTTCTCGACCGTCGCCGCGGCCCTGCTGGCCGTCCTGGCGGTGGCCGGCGTCCTGCTCGGGTGGCGGATCCTGGGCTCCTGGAGCGGTCTCGTCGACACGACCTACGGCCGGCTGCTGCTGGTCAAGGTCGGGATCGCGCTGGTGGTGGCCGGCGTCGCAGCCTGGAACCGCTACCGGCTGCTCCCGCAGGTGAGCGACGGCCCGCACGAGGCGCGGCGGCGGGCGACGTACGGCGTCCGCCGGGTGGTCCTGCTCGAGGCGGCGCTCCTGGTCGGGCTGCTCGGCGTGACCGGCTTCCTGGTGGAGCAGCCGCCGCGCGCCGAGTCCGGGGTGGCCGCGCCGGCTCCGGCGACCACCGTGGCGCGGGCGGTCGCCGGCGACCTGCAGGTGCTGGCGGTGCTCGACGCGACCGGCGGCCGCCAGCGACAGCTGCTGGTGCAGGTCCAGGACCTCGGTGGCGAGCCGGTCGACCTCCACGACCGGCCGGTGGTGTCACTCCGCAGCGCCGAGGTGGACCTCGGCGCGGTTCCGGTCGCACCGACCGGAGCGGGCACCTTCGTCGCCGACGTGACCTTCCCGACCGCGGGGGAGTGGGAGGTGCAGGTGAGCCTGCGCGTCGGCGAGTTCGAGAACCCCGTCACCACGCTGACCGTCGAGGTCGACTGACGATCAGGCGGCAGGCTCGACGGTCGCCGTGACCGGCACCGTGTGCAGCAGCCCCTCGACCCGGACCTGCACGACCAGCCGGTAGTCGCCGGCCCGCTCGAACGTGGTGTGGAAGGTCAGCCGGGTCCCGTCGTCGGTCGGCTCGGGCTCGCCGTACGGATGCACGTGCACGAACACCCGGTCACGCGCGGTGCGGCCGCCGGTGCGGAAGCCGGACACGTGCGCGGAGGTGCCGAGATAGGTCCCGAGCGTCACCGGCTCGCCGTCGACGGTGGTGACGACCAGGTGGAGCCGGCCGTTGTCGCCAACGGCGCCGGTGCCGTCGACCCGCACCTGGATCAGGCCGTCGTCGCCGGCGTCGCTGGTCGGCAGCGGTGCCGCGCGCCAGCTGCCCGGCACCGTGGCCACCGCTCCGAGCACGACAGGTCGTTCCGCCCCGCTCGGCAGGAAGTCGGCGATGACCCGGTAGCCGCCGGGGTCGTCGAGGTCCACCGGCGCGGTCCAGGTGCCGTCCTTCGCCAGCGTGGGGTGCAGGTGGCGGTAGACGGCGTAGTCGGTGCGGACGACGTAGAGGTGCATCTGCTTCGTCTGCTGCTCGGTGAAGTCGGTGACCGGCCGACCGTCCGGGCCGAGGATCCGGAAGGTCATCGCGCCGGGTCCGTCCGCTCGCCGGGGGAGCCGGACCTCGGCCAGCCGGTAGCCGCCGGCTGTCGCGCGGGTGCCGTCGCCGACCGGGGCCGGGTCGGCCTCGCCCGGTGCGTGCGCGTGGCCGGCGCCCTCGGCCGGTGGGTTGAGCACGATCCGGTCGGGATCGGCCGGGGGCTCCTCGGCTTCGCACGCGGCCGTCAGTGCCAGGGCGAGGACGCTGACGACCGCCCAGGAGAGGCGGCCCGCGGTCGTCGTACTCATCTCGCCGCCGAGTCTAGGGAGTCGGTCCTCGTGGCCTGCCGAGGGCGGCGGCCGACGGGAGACCTTCCGGGCCTGGCGGGCGATGTCCGGAGAATGTTCGATTCGTGCAGGAAGGTGCAGTGCAAGAACTTGAGCGTATGCGGGGGGAATGCCGCGTCACTAGGTTCCGGCAGGGTGCCCGATCGGACGCCCGAGGACGCGGCCCCACCCGGGCCGCCCGAACCACCAAGGTGACACACATGTCCACAGCAACACCCCGCGTCATCACGCGGGCGATCGCCACTGCCGCAGTGGCGCTCGCAACAGGCGGTGCCCTCGTCGGCTCAGCCACCTCGTCCGGGGCCGCGCCCGGGGCTCCGGACGCCCACCCGCTGAGCATCCAGAAGGACGACCTCGCGCCGGTCGTCGGGCGATCGGCGGCCGGCGCCATCGACGGCCGCTACATCGTCGTGCTCAACCAGCAGGCGTCGCGGACGGTCGCGGCCGACGCGCGTGCCCTGGCTGTCGACAAGGGCGGCCGGATCACGCACCAGTACCGGACGGCCCTCAACGGCTTCTCGGCGAAGCTGCCCGACCGCGCGGTGCAGGCGCTCCGGGCCAACCCCGCCGTCGCCTACATCGAGGCGGACCGGCGGGTCTCCATCGACGGCGACCAGACCGGCGCCACCTGGGGTCTCGACCGGGTCGACCAGCGCAACCTGCCGCTGAGCTCGACCTACCACTACGACCAGACCGGCGCGGGTGTGAAGGCCTACATCATCGACACCGGCGTGCTCACCACGCACAGCGAGTTCACCGGCCGCACCGCCACGGGCTACTCGGCGATCGGTGGCACCCCCACCGACTGCAACGGTCACGGCACCCACGTGGCCGGCACCGTCGGCGGCACGACGTACGGCGTCGCCAAGGGCGTCACGATCATTCCCGTCCGGGTCCTCGACTGCAACGGAAGCGGCACCGACTCCGGCGTGATCGCGGGCATCGACTGGGTCACCTCGAACCACACCAGCGGCCCGGCGGTCGCCAACATGAGCCTCGGCGGCGGCGTCTCCTCGGCGCTCGACACCGCCGTCAACAACTCGATCAACGACGGCGTCTTCTACGGGGTGGCGGCCGGCAACGACTACGGCGCCAACGCCTGCAACGGCTCGCCGTCGCGGGTCGCGGCCGCGGTCACCGTCGGGTCCACCACCAGCAGCGACGCCCGTTCGGACTTCTCCAACATCGGGTCCTGCCTCGACATCTTCGCGCCGGGCTCGAGCATCAAGTCGGCCTGGCACACCTCGACGACCGCGACCAACACCATCAGCGGTACGTCGATGGCCACGCCGCACGTGGTCGGTGCAGCGGCGCTCTACCTGCAGGCCCACACCGCCGCGTCGCCGTCGTCGGTCTCGTCCTGGCTGACGACCAACGCGACCACCGGCAAGGTCACCAACCCCGGCACCGGCTCACCGAACCGGCTGCTCCACACGCTCGAGGGCACCACCCCGCCGCCGCCCCCGCCGCCGACGGGCAACCTGCTCGCCAACCCTGGCTTCGAGTCCGGCAACACCGGCTGGAGCGCGACGTCCGGCGTGATCACCAGCTCGACCAGCCGTCCCGCTCGGACCGGCTCCTGGAAGGCGTGGCTCAACGGCTACGGGTCGAGCAGCACCGACACCCTCAGCCAGAGCGTCACGTTGCCGGCGAGCGGCACCAAGACGCTGGCGTTCTACCTCCGGATCGACTCGGCGGAGACGACCACGGCGACGGCGTACGACACGCTCAAGGTCCAGATCGTCTCGGGCGGCGTGACCACCACGCTCGCGACGTACTCCAACCTCAACAAGAACTCGACGTACGTCCTGAAGTCCTTCAGCCTCGCGGCCTACGCAGGGAAGACGGTGACGGTGCGGTTCGCCGGAGCCGAGGACTCCAGCCTGCAGACGAGCTTCGTCATCGATGACACGTCCGTGAGCTAGCCGAAGTGGGTGCGCGCCCGGTCGATCAGGAGCACCATGTGATCCATGGCGGCGTTGATCGACCGGGCCGCGCTCGACTCGGCGACCGCGTACGGGACCCTGGGTGAGGACGGACGGTCGGGGGCTGCCCTGCAGCGGCTCACGCTCGCCGACGGGCGTCGTGTGGTCGTCAAGCACTACGACCCCGCGGCCGACCTGGTGATGCAGATGGTCGGCGACGACCACGGTCGCGAGGTCGCGCTCTTCCTCTCCGGCGCGCTCGACGACCTCCCGCCGACGGTGCACCACCCGATCCTCAACGCCTGGTACGACGGCGACGGCCGCGGGGTCGTCGTCATGCGCGACCTCGGCGACGCCGTGATCACCTGGGACCATCTGCTGCCTCCGGCACAGGTGCGCGTGATCCTCCGCGGCCTGGCCGACCTCCACGCCGCGCACCGCGGCCGGACGGAGCCGACCGACACGTCGCTCGACCGCCTCATCGGCATCTTCCAGCCGGCGCGGATCGCGCGCTTCGCCGGCAACGGGCTCATCGACGCCGCGCTCCGGGGGTGGGAGTACTTCGCGGAGGTGGCGCCGGACGAGGTGGGACAGAGGGTGCTCGCCCTCGCGCTCGACAGTGGCTCGCTCCTCCGGGCGATGCGGGACCAGACGCCCACTCTGCTGCACGGGGACGTGGCGACCGTGAACCTGGCGCTCGAGGGCGACGGCGTGACGCTGTTCGACTGGGGCCTCGCCGCGGTCGGGCCGGCCGAGTTCGACGTCGCCCGGATGCTCGTCGGCTGTGCCCATGTCTTCGACCTGACCTTCGACGAGTTCCTGGCGCTGCAGCGGGAGGTGGCGGGCGCGGACCACGACGAGGCGTCCTTGGAGCTCGCGCTGCTCGGCGGCCTCACCTGGTTGGGGTGGAACAAGGCGCTCGACATCGTGGAGCACCCCGACGAGGGCGTGCGCGCCCGGGAGCGGGCCGGACTGGACTGGTGGCTGGCGCAGGCCGGCCGAGCCTTCGAGAGAGGACTGGTGTGATGGACACCGAGGAGATGCACCGCCGTACGGTCGAGTGGTGGAAGGTCTGTGTCGACGGCGTCGACGACGAGCAGTGGGGCGAGCCGACGCCGTGCGCCGACTGGGACGTGCGGGAGCTGGTCAACCACGTGACGGGCGAGGACCTGTGGACGGTGCCCCTCCTCGAGGGCAGCACGATCGAGGACGTCGGCGACCGGTTCGACGGTGACGTCCTCGGTGACGCACCGGTGGCTGCCGCCCGTTCGGCGGCCGACGCGGCGGTGACCGCCGTCGGCGGGCTGCTGCCGCAGTGCGACACCGTGCACCTGTCGTACGGCGACGAGCGGGCCGACGAGTACGTCTGGCAGCTGGCCGCCGACCACCTCATCCACGGGTGGGACCTGGCGGTCGCGATCGGGGCCGACGCCCGGATCGATCCCGAGCTGGTGGCGGCGCTGGCCGAGTGGTTCGCCTCGCGTGAGGAGATGTATCGCGGCGCGGGCGTGGTGGGCGACCAGGTCGCGCTCAACGGCGACGACCAGCACGACCTGCTCGCGCGGTTCGGTCGCGATGAGGGTTGGACGCCTTCCGGCTCGTAGAATCGGTACCTATGCCTGAGTCCCTCTTCTCCCGCCTCGAGCCGCACCTGCTGTCGGTGTCCAAGCCGATCCAGTACGTCGGCGGCGAGCTCAACTCGGTGAGCAAGGAATGGGACGAGACCGAGGTGCGCTGGGTGCTGATGTACCCCGACGCCTACGAGGTCGGGCTGCCCAACCAGGGCGTGCAGATCCTCTACGAGGTGCTCAACGAGCGGCCATGGATCCTGGCCGAGCGCACCTACGCGGTGTGGCCCGACATGGAGGCGGTCATGCGGCGGGAGGGGATCCCGCAGTTCACCGTCGACGGCCACCGCCCGGTCGGCGCGTTCGACGTGTTCGGCGTCAGCTTCTCGACCGAGCTCGGCTACACCAACCTGCTCAACGCGCTCGACCTCGCCGGCATCCCGATCCACGCCGTCGACCGCACCGACGACCACCCCGTCGTGATCACCGGTGGGCACGCCGCGTTCAACCCGGAGCCGATCGCCGACTTCGTCGACGCGGTCGTCCTCGGTGACGGCGAGGAGGTCGTGCTGGCGATCTCCGAGGTCGTCCGTGAGTGGAAGGGCGAGGGGTCCCCTGCTGGATCGATGGGAAGCGGGCGGCTCGAGCTGCTCCGGCGTCTGGCCGTGAGCGGTGCCGTCTACGTGCCGCAGTTCTACGACGTGTCGTACGACGCCGAGGGGTTCATCGCGAGCGTCGTACCCAACCAGCCCTGGGCGCCGGACCGGGTCCGGAAGCACACGCTGATGGACCTCGACTCCTGGCCCTACCCGGCCAACCCGCTGGTGCCGCTCGCCGAGACCGTGCACGAGCGGTTCAGCGTCGAGATCTTCCGCGGCTGCACGCGCGGCTGCCGGTTCTGCCAGGCGGGCATGATCACCCGCCCGGTGCGTGAGCGCTCGATCGAGACCATTGGCGCGATGGTCGACAACGGCATCAAGAAGACCGGCTTCGAGGAGGTCGGGCTGCTCTCGCTGTCCAGCGCCGACCACACCGAGATCGGTGAGGTGGCCAAGGGTCTGGCCGACCGCTACGAGGGCTCCAACGTCTCGCTGTCGCTCCCGTCGACCCGGGTCGACGCCTTCAACATCACCCTTGCCAACGAGTTCTCCCGGAACGGCCGGCGCTCCGGCCTGACGTTCGCGCCCGAGGGCGGCAGCGAGCGGATGCGGAAGGTGATCAACAAGATGGTCACCGAGGAGGACCTGATCCGCACCGTTGCGACGGCGTACTCCCACGGCTGGCGCCAGGTGAAGCTCTACTTCATGTGTGGCCTCCCGACCGAGACCGACGAGGACGTGCTGCAGATCGCCGAGCTGGCGAAGAAGGTGATCGCCAAGGGTCGCGAGGTCTCCGGCCGCAACGACATCCGCTGCACGGTCTCGATCGGCGGGTTCGTGCCGAAGCCGCACACGCCGTTCCAGTGGGCGGGTCAGCTCGACGTGGCGACGACCGACCGCCGTCTTCGCGAGCTGCGCGAGGTCGTGCGTGCCGACAAGCGCTACGGGCGTGCGATCGGCTTCCGCTACCACGACGGGCAGCCCGGCATCATCGAGGGACTGCTGTCGCGCGGCGACCGCCGGGTCGGCCGGATCGTCGAGCAGGTGTGGCGCGACGGCGGCCGCTTCGACGGCTGGAGCGAGCACTTCTCCTACGATCGCTGGACCGCTGCCGCCGAAGCCGCGCTCGACGGCACCGGCGTCGACCTCGACTGGTTCACCACCCGCGACCGCGAGTACGACGAGATCCTCCCGTGGGACCACCTCGACTCCGGCCTCGACAAGGACTGGCTGTGGTCGGACTGGGAGGACGCGCTCGCCGTCGGCGACGGCACCTCCGACGTCGAGGTCGAGGACTGCCGCTGGACCCCCTGCTACGACTGCGGGGTCTGCCCGGAGATGGGCACCGAGATCCAGATCGGTCCCACCGGCCACACGCTGCTGCCCCTCACCCCGGTGTAGCCAGCCGGAAGTTCTGGCGGATCTCCGGCCGGCCTGTCGACCTCGTCGGCAGTGAATCGTGCCGCCGACCGGCGGCTGACCGACGTCCTACGGCTGCTCGGGCGTCGCCATGTCGAACGCGCCACGCAGGTGCCTGCCGTCACCGTTGACGACCAGGCAGGCGACCTTGTCGTTGGTCACGGGTTGGGCGGTCTCGGTCAGGGCCCAGATGAAGTAGTCGCCCGCGCGCAGGATCTCCTTCTGCCGCTCGCTGAACAGGTTGCGGCAGTTGACGTCGATCTGGCTGTCGTCGTCGAAGTCGTAGCCGGCAGCCTCGTCGGCGTCGAGGACCTTGACGGCCAGGACCTCCGCGTCGTGGGCGGTCGAACAGTCCACGACCTCCAGCCCGGACACCGGGTCGGTCGTGCCCGGATCGAGCCCGGAGCCGTTGACGCACTGTCCCTCCGCGAGGTCGTTGGCGTAGATCTCCGTGCGCAGGGGTGCCGGGTCGCCTACGTCGTCCGAGCTGCCGATGCCGCCGATGATCCCGACGAGGCCGCTGATGCAGCTGCCGAACGTCGTCACGACCACCGCGATCGCCACACCCCACGGCCAACGCCGGTTCTTGGTCGGTGCCGGCGTGAGCAGCGGCGCCCCGATGGCCGTTCCGTACGGCGTGCTGCCGTACGGCGCGTTCCCGTACGGCACGAACGGCGCGGCGGCCGCAGCCTCGGACGGCTCGCCGTCGGGCGTGGCATCCGGCTGGTACGGCGTGAAGCCGCCCGCGTCGTCGTACGGATCCTTTCCCTGGCCCACGGGTCGCAGCGTAGGGCCTGCCGGAGCCGGGGAGGAGCAGTTCTGGTCAGCCGGTCCTGCCCAGCACGTCGGCAGCCGAGACCGTCGCGTGGCGGTCCTCGATCACGTCGGCGAGGCGGCGGATCTCGTCATCGCTCATCTCGACGCCGACCTGGTCGGCGCCACGGCGCAGCTCCTCGGCCACGGTGCCCTCGGTAGCGCCGTCCTGCCACGAGGTCACGCGGTCGACGACGGCCTGGATTGCTTCGATCCTCTCGTCTGCAGTCATGCCGGAGCGGTACCCGATGTCCTGGGGGCGATCCGGTCACGGAGTCTTCACGCCGGTGTCGACCCCCGGACGCTGAGTCAGGCGAGGTTGATGGCCATGCGTTCGACTCGGAGAAGCATGCTGCAGGCCGGCGTCGTCGCCGGCGCAGCCACCGTGACCGTCACGGGGCCGCTCGGCCTCCTCGACACCCGGGCCAGCGCCGCGGCCGCGCCGCTGCGCCGGGACCCGTTCACGCTCGGCGTCGCCTCGGGAGACCCGCTCCCCGACGGCTTCGTCATCTGGACCCGGCTCGCTCCGTCGCCGATCGAGCCGGACGGCCTCGGCGGCATGCCGTCCCGCAGCTATGAGGTGCTGTGGCAGGTGGCGACCGACGAGCGGTTCGCCGACGTGGTCCGGTCGGGCACGGCGACGGCGTCACCGGCGTGGGCGCACGCGGTCCACGTCGAGGTGGCGGGCCTCAAGCCGGGGCGGGAGTACTACTACCGGTTCCGGCAGGGCGGATGGACCAGCGCGATCGGCCGCGGCGTCACGACACCGGCGCCGGGCGCCGCCGTACCGTCGATGACGATGGCGTTCGCCTCGTGCTCGAACCTCCCGGCCGGCTACTTCTCGGCGTACCGCGCTCTCGCGGACGAGCGGCCGGACCTGGTCCTGCACCTCGGCGACTACCAGTACGAGGGCGGCGGCGACGGCGTCGGCCGGCACCACGCGGGACCGGAGACGGTGACGCTCGCCAACTACCGGCAGCGGCACGCGCAGTACAAGACCGACCCGGACCTCCAGGCGGCCCACGCCGCCGCGCCGTGGCTGGCCGTGTGGGACGACCACGAGGTCGACAACAACTACGCCGACGAGGTCGCCGAACGGGCCGTCGAGCAACCGGGCTTCGCCGAGCGCCGGGCGACGGCGTACCGCGCCTACTACGAGAACCTGCCGCTCCGGCGTACGTCGGTGCCGAGCGGCCCGGACCTGCAGCTCTTCCGCCGGGTGCGGTGGGGGACCCTCGCCAACTTCCACATGCTCGACTCGCGCCAGTACCGGTCCGACCAGGCGTGCGGCGACGGCTACAAGGACTGCGTCGAGGCAGCCGACCCGTCGCGCTCGCTGCTCGGCGCGGAGCAGGAGGCGTGGCTGGCCGACGGGTTCGCCCGGTCGGAGGCGACCTGGGACCTGCTCGGCCAGCAGGTGTTCTTCGGGAAGCGCGACCGCGACCCGGAAGCGGCGACCACGGTGTCGATGGACGCGTGGGACGGCTACCCGGCGACCCGGCAGCGGGTCGTGCAGTCGTGGATCGACGCCGGTGTGCGCAACCCGGTCGTGCTGACCGGAGACGTGCACGCGCACTGGGCCTCGGACGTGTACGCCGACTTCGCCGACCCTGCTTCGGCCGTGGTCGGCTCGGAGCTCATCACGTCGTCGGTCTCCTCCGGGGGCGACGGGTACGACGAGCCGACGGGCACCCACCCGTGGGCCGCGTGGAACCCCAACCTGCGCTTCTGGACCAACCTCCGCGGCTACGTCAGCACCACGATCACGCCGGACGCGCTCACCGCGCGCTTCCGGTGCGTTCCGAAGGTGACCGAGCCCGGCGCCGCTGCCTTCACGCGCGCGACGTTCGTGCTCGAGGACGGGGTGCGGGGTCTCCAGGAGGAGGGCACGAGCCTGCGTCCGCGTCGTACCAACGCTGCTCCGGGCCGCGACGCGATCGTCCGCGACACGATCCGGGAGGAGACCAACTAGCTGTTAGCGCTTGGATCCCTTGACGGACTCCGTCAGCTTCCGCTTCGAATGAGCGGCGAGGCAGCTGATCGTCCGGTCGCCGAGCACCGACCACGACTGCTTGGTCGGTGAGTAGTAGAAGATCTCTAGCACCGAATCGCCGTACGACACGCCCACGTAGCGCCGGAACGCGCCGAAGCATTTGTCGATGTGCTCGCCGAAGGCGTCCTTGCCGGGGAAGTCCGTGCCGGGCACGCGGAACGTCGCGTAGACCTCGAGATCGTGCTTCTGGTCGCACGGGATGAGGGTGACGGTCGAGCTCCCGCCGCTGCCCGGCCCGAGCGTTCCCAGGACGACGGGGTCGTTGAAGCAGTCGCCCGTCCGGAGCTTGAGTGAGCTGATCTCGGTCGGCTCGCCGGAACGACGCGCGTCCTCGGCCTCGTCCTCCAGGGATTCGTTCATGCCGTCGCGGACGCCGTCCCAGAAGGCACCGCTGGTGACGACCGCGACCTGCAGGCCGGTTCCGGCGAGGCCGGCGAGAAGAGCGAGGATCGCAATCCAGCGGGGCCGGAAGCGCTTGCGCGCCAGGGTGATGATCGCGAGCACCGCGCCCACGAGTGGCAGGAGCGGGAAGCAGAAGACCACGGCCAGGCCGAAGGCGGTCCAGCCCAGTCCGCCGTCGGTCGATGGGCGGGGTGCCTGACGAGGCGGTGCGCCGAAGTACGGATTCGCAGGCGGGGCCGGCGTGGGAGGTTGCGCCGGACCGTAGGTCGACGGTCCGGGCGGAGTCAGGCCGTTGTCCGGAGTTTCACTCATCTTCGAGACCCCCACAGTCTCCGGCGTTCAGTCGATGGGTCTGTCGAGGTCGTCGCCGTCCGCGCGCTCGAGGTAGCAGATGAAGTCGTCGCCCGACTCGGGCTCCGACGCCTCGAAGACGATGTCGAGGGCGTAGCCGCCGGCGCCGAACGCCTCGGCGTACTCCTGGCCGAGCAGGACCTCGCACACGTCGGCGGGCCCGCCGTTCTCGTAGGCCTCGACCTGGTCGCTGCTGAAGTCGCCGGCGACGACGATCTCGGCCTCGTGCGGCTCGTCGCAGTCCTTCTTGAAGAGCGTCGCGTCCTTGTCGGAACCGACTTCGTCGACGTCGACGCACTGGCCGACGTCGGCGCTCGAGAGCAGCACGGTGCTGGTGCCGAACCAGGTGAAGAACCCGACCACCCCGACGAACGCCAGGGTGCCGACGGCGCCGATCGCGATCGCGGAGACGGCCGCCCACCGGCCGGCCCGGACCCCGTCCTTGGTACGGCTCAGCCCGACGATCCCGAGGATCAGGCCGACCACGCTGGTGCAGCACAGCAGGCTCAGGACGAACCCCGTGATCGAGACCGGGTCCGTGCGCCGGCCGACGGGGCTGCCCGGTCCGTACGGCGACGCGGGCGCGCCGCCGTACGGAGAGGTGCCGTAGGGACTGGTGCCGTAGGGCTGGTACGGCGGCTCGCCCGGTTCGGGGTCGTGCGGCCCGCCCCAGGGTCCACTCATCGAGGCGTCAGAGGATCGGCTCGTCGAGCTTCTTGCTCGACTCGACGTAGCAGACCAGGTGGTCGCCGATGTCGACGTTGTTGGGGTCCTCGATGACGGCCTTGTACTCGAGGCCCTCGACTTCAGCGAGCTTGATCTGATCCTCGTCGCTGATGATCTCGTTGCAGTAGGCGACCATGCCGCTGATCGCGTCCTTGTTGTCGGCGTCGACCTCGGCGACGGCGACGACCTCCGCGTCGTGGTCCTCGGTGCAGTCCTTCTCGTAGAGCAGCACCTCGTTGCCCTCCTCGGTCACGTCCATGCACTGGCCGACCTCGGCCTCCTCCGGCAGGAGCAGCGAGTCGAACCAGGCGACGCCGGCAATCGCCGCGATACCGACGCCGATCCACACCAGGAGGCCGACCAGGCCGAGCACCAGTCCGGTGATCGCCAGCCCGCGGCCCTTGCGCTGACCGCCCTTGGTGCGCTTGATGCCGACGATGCCCAGGATGAGGCTCACGGGCGCGCAACAGAGCAGGCCGGTGACGAGGGCCGCGATGGAGACGCCGTCGGTCTTGGGCTGCTCGAAGCCGCCGGCTCCCGGGGCGTTGAACGATGAGCCACCACCGCCGCCGCCGTAGGGGTTGGGGGGCTGCTGGCCGTAGGGGTCGTTGCCGTAAGGGTTGCTCACGGGGAGCAGCGTACGGCCTGCGCGCCTCGGCTCACGGAAGATTCCCTGGTTCGGGGCAGGTGTCGGTGGCGTCCGTGACGATGTCCTCGTGCGCCACATCGACGACGACGAGCGCCGGGCCCGGTTGGCGCGGCGCCACGGCCTGGTGGACGGCTGTCCGGACGTGGTCAGCGCCACGCGGGCGATGACCGTCCTGCACGCCACCGAGGCGGCGACCGTGCACCTGGCGCTGTGGGCGCGCGTGCCCGGCGTGACCCTGGCCGACGTCGATGCCGCGCTGTACGACGACCGGGTGCTGGTCAAGCAGCTCGCGATGCGCCGCACGCTGTTCGTGTTCCCGCGCGACCTGCTGCCGGCGGCCTGGGGGAGTGCGGCGGCCCGGGTCGCGGTCCAGCAGCGCAAGCTGCTGGCCCAGCGGGTGGTCGGAGCCGGGCTCGCCGACGACCCGACCGCCTGGATCGACTCCGTGCTCGCCGACGTGCTGGCCGAAATGGCCGACGGGGTGCCGCGCACCACCCGGGAGCTGCGTGACCTGGTGCCCGCGCTCGAGGGCCGCTTCTCCCTCGGCTCACCGGACAAGAAGTGGGGCGGGGAGTTCCCGATCGGCGCGTGGGTGATGACGACGCTGGGCGCGGAGGGCCGGGTGGTCCGGGGCGTCAATGCGGGTCACTGGCGGCTCAACAAGCCTACCTGGGTGCGCACCGACCACTGGCTCGCGGAGGCGATGGTGCCGTGGCCGGAGGACAAGGGGTACGCCGAGCTGGTCCGGCGCTGGCTGGCGACCTTCGGTCCTGGCACCGAGACCGACATCGTCTGGTGGCTCGGCGCGACCAAGACGATCGTCCGACGGGCGCTGGCCGACGTCGGCGCCGTCCAGGTCGCGCTCGACGACGGGGTGGGCTGGGTGCTAGCGGGCGACGACGAGCCGGTCGAGCCCGTTGCCCCGTGGGCGGCGCTGCTGCCGACCCTCGACCCGACGGTGATGGGCTGGAAGGAGAGGTCGTTCTACCTCGACCCGGCCGACACGCCGTACCTCTTCGACAGCAACGGCAACGCCGGCACCACCGCGTGGTGGGACGGCCGGGTGGTGGGCTGCTGGGTCCAGGACGAGGACGCGGTGGTCCGGGTGGTGCTCCGCCGCGACGTCGGTGCCGAGGCCACGGAGGCGCTCGAGGCCGAGGCCGCGCGGCTCACCGGCTGGCTGGGCGGGGTGCGGATCACCAACGTCTACGCCTCCCCGCAGATGAAGGGCGCGCGGCTCGGTTGACCTACCCTTCTGGCTCGTGAGTCGTCAGCAGCCCGAGCAGCAGGCCCCGCCGGTCCAACGGCTGCGGATCCGCTACGCCAAGCGCGGCCGGCTGCGGTTCACGAGCCACCGTGACGTGAGCCGGGCGGTGGAGCGGGCGGTCTTCCGCGCCGAGATCCCGATGGCCTACTCGTCGGGGTTCCACCCGCACCCGCGGATCTCCTACGCCGGCGCGTCGCCGACCGGCGCGGCGAGCGAGGCGGAGTACCTCGAGCTCGGGCTGGCCGAGACCCGCGATCCCGCGGAGATCGGCCGCGCGCTCGACGCTGCGCTGCCGGAGGGGCTCGACATCGCGGCGATCGTGGAGTCGCCGGGCGGGTCGCTCGCCGACCTGCTGGTGGCCAGCTCGTGGCTCGTCGAGCTGCGCGGCGCCGAGCGGGCCGACGTCGAGGCCGCGGTCGCCGCCTTCCTCGGCACCGAGTCCGTGGCGGTCGAGCGGATGACGAAGAAGGGCCTCCGTACGTTCGACTGCCGCGCGGCGGTCGTCGCGCTGGACGTCACCGACGCCGAGGGGGAGCCGGCGCTCGCCCTGGTGCTGCGACACGCCGTGCCCGCCGTACGACCCGACGACGTCCTGTCCGGCCTCGCCGAGGTCTCTGGGTTCACTCCGCCGGCGACCGCTCTGCTGACCCGGCTCGCGCAGGGCCCGCTCGACGAGACCACCGGGTCGGTCGGCGACCCGTTGGCCTGACGAGCAGGTCCGAGGGGCTTACCCGTCCCGCCGAGATGCCGACCGTTCATCCGCTGTGTGCGATACTCGCCACAGATCGGCCCCCGACGGCGCACCTCCGACGAGGACCCGACGGACCGATTCGACGACGTTCTCGCCGGTTCTCGTAGCACCTAGACGGGTCCGGCACGGTGGAGGTCAAGACCTCGCCAGACCGCGACGCAGGTAGACGGATCGGTGACAGCGATCCGGCGCCCGGGATGACATCCGGACCCGCGCGACCGCGGCAGGCAGGCCCTGGCCGCCAGTGACGCTCCGCGGAGGGTGTCGTCCCACTGAAGGCTTGCGCCGTCGGTCCCCAACCCCTGAGGACCCGTGCGGCGATGGACACGCCCGGACCGGCCGTGAGGCAGTCGGGCGGAGGAGCAGCGCATGGCTGACACCCCGGTCGACACCGTCGACACCCCTGTGACCGAAGCAGCACCCGCCGAGACCGTCGCTCCGGAGGTCGCCGCCGACGCGACTCCCGAGGAGAAGCCGGCCAAGAAGGCTGCCGCGAAGAAGACGGCGGCCAAGAAGGCGCCGGCGAAGAAGGCCGCCGCTGCCAAGAAGGCGCCGGCGAAGAAGGCCGCCGCCAAGAAGACCCCGGCCGCGTCGAAGGCCGCGAAGGCGGAGGCAGAGCCCGAGCCGACGACCGACGCGTCCGGCGAGGCACCGGGCACCCCCGAGGACGACGCGCAGTCGACGTCCGGCACGGCGGTCCTGTTCCAGCCGCCGGCCAAGAAGGCGCCGGCGAAGAGGGCCAAGCCGAAGCCGAAGGCGGAGCCGACGGACGGCGACGAGGACGAGAAGGCCGAGCCGGCCGACAAGGCCGAGGACGCCAAGGCCGGCGACGCGCCGGCCAAGAAGGCACCCGCCAAGAAGTCCGCGAAGGCCCCGAAGCCGAAGGCCGAGACGGTCGAGGACGACCAGGACGCTGCCGACAGCGGTGACGAGTCCGACGACGGCGACGCCGAGCAGGGCGAGGGCGGCGAAGGTGGCACCAGCTCGGCCGCCCGCCGCCGGCGTCGCCGTGGTGGCCGCCGCCGTCGCAAGCCGGCCGGTGCCGGCGCTGGAGGCGGGGCGAACGGCGACGACGACGCCGACGACACTGACGAGTCCGCTGACGGCGACTCGAAGGCCGCCGGCGATGCCGGCACCGACGAGAGCGCCGACTCCGCCGATGCAGGCGACGCCGACGCCGAGGGTGGCGAGCAGGGCGAGGGCGGTTCGTCGTCCTCCTCGCGTCGCCGCCGGCGCCGTCGCCGCGAGGGCGAGGGCGGCTCCGACGCCGACGACGCCACCACCGTGACCCGGGTCCGCAAGCCGCGGTCGCCGGAGGACGAGATCACGTCGATCGCCGGCTCCACTCGCCTGGAGGCGAAGAAGCAGCGCCGCCGCGACGGTCGCGAAGCCGGCCGGCGCCGCGCGCCGATCGTCAGTGAGGCGGAGTTCCTGGCCCGCCGCGAGTCGGTCGACCGGGTCATGGTCGTCCGCCAGCGCAAGGACCTCACCCAGATCGCCGTGATGGAGGACAAGGTCCTCGTCGAGCACTACGTCGCCCGCGAGTCCCAGACCTCGCTGATCGGCAACGTCTACCTCGGGCGCGTGCAGAACGTGCTCCCCAGCATGGAGGCCGCGTTCATCGACATCGGCAAGGGCCGCAACGCGGTTCTGTACGCCGGTGAGGTCAACTGGTCATCGCTCGGCCACAAGGACGGCCAACCGCGCAAGATCGAGTCCGTCCTGACGTCCGGCCAGAGCATCCTCGTCCAGGTGACCAAGGACCCGATCGGCCACAAGGGCGCCCGGCTGACCAGCCAGGTCAGCCTCGCCGGCCGGTTCCTCGTCTACGTCCCGGACGGCACGACCTCCGGCATCTCCCGGAAGCTGCCCGACACCGAGCGCGGACGTCTCAAGACGCTGCTCAAGGAGATCGTCCCCGAGACGGCCGGTGTCATCGTCCGGACCGCCGCCGAGGGTGCCTCCGAGGACGAGCTCACCCGCGATGTCGAGCGGCTGAAGGCCCGCTGGGAGGACATCGAGAGGAAGGTCGCCAAGGGGAACGCGCCGCAGCTCCTGTACGGCGAGCCGGACCTCACGCTCAAGGTGGTCCGCGACCTCTTCACCGAGGACTTCGCCAAGCTCGTCGTCCAGGGCGAGGACGCGTGGGAGACCGTCCACGACTACGTCGAGCACATGGCCCCCGACCTGGCCGACCGGCTGGAGCACTACCGAACCTCCGCCGAGGGCCAGCCGGACAAGCCGGACGTCTTCGCGAGCTACCGGATCGACGAGCAGATCGCCAAGGGCCTCGACCGCAAGGTGTGGCTCCCGTCCGGCGGTTCGCTGGTCATCGACCGCACCGAGGCGATGACCGTCGTCGACGTCAACACCGGCAAGTTCACCGGGTCGGGCGGTAACCTCGAGGAGACGGTCACCAAGAACAACCTGGAGGCCGCCGAGGAGATCGTCCGGCAGCTCCGGCTCCGCGACATCGGCGGCATCATCGTCGTCGACTTCATCGACATGGTGCTCGAGTCCAACCGGGACCTCGTCCTGCGCCGGCTCGTCGAGTGCCTCGGCCGCGACCGCACCCGCCACCAGGTGGCGGAGGTGACCTCGCTCGGCCTGGTCCAGATGACCCGGAAGCGGATCGGCACCGGTCTGGTCGAGGCGTTCAGCGAGAGCTGCGACCACTGCCAGGGCCGCGGGATCGTCGTCCACGAGCTGCCCGTCGAGCCGCGGCGCGGTTCCGGCGACGACGAGTCGCGCGGCGGCGGTCGACGTCGCCGTGGCAAGGGCAACGGCCGACCCCAGGCCGACGAGCCGGTCTCGAAGGCGGTGCCGTCGCCGAAGGACGTCGCCGCGATGGCCAAGCCGCCCGCCCCGGACGAGGACGAGGCCACCGACGAGGTCACCGACGAGGTGACCCCGGCCGCCGAGGTGGTCGAGGTCGCCGCCGACACGAGCGTCGAGGTTGTCGAGCCGGCCGAGGTTGTCGAGCCCGCCGAGGTAGTCGAGGCCGCCGAGGCCGCTGAGCCGGCAGAGGTTGTCGAGGCGACCCCGGTCACCGCGGAACCCGAGCCGGAGCCGGAGGCGCCGGTCGAGCCGGCCGCGCCGAAGGTCGTGACCCGCACCCGCCGGAGTGCCGCCAGCCGGCCCGCCGGCCCGCCGACCAGCACCTCGACGCCCGAGCCCGAGTCGACGCCGGAACCGGTGGTCGAGCCCGAGCCCGTGGTGGCGCCCGAACCCGAGCCCGTGGTGGCGCCCGAGCCCGTGGTCGAGCCGGACCCGGTGGTCGAGCCCGAGCCCGACGAGACGCCCGTCGTACCGGAGGTGGAGGCAGCTGCCGACGCACCGGTCGAGGAGCCCCACGTCGAGCACGTGCCGATCAAGAAGAAGGGCACCCGCAAGCGCTGACGGCAGGCTCTCCCGTTGGTCAGCTCTGGACCCGGAAGTCGCGCCGCGCGGGAGTGGAGTCCCGGTTCCCGGCGGCGTCGTAGGCCCGCACCCAGAAGATGTGGTCACCCTCCGCGAGGCCGGCGTACGTCTTCGGTGACGTGCAGGCTTCCCAGTCGAGCTGGTCGAGCCGGCACCGGAAGCGGTGGGCTGCCTCGCCCAGCGTGTCAAAGGTGAACTGCGCCGTCGTCTGGGTGATCGTGCCGCTGGGTCCGCTCACGATCGCCGTGTCCGGCGGCACGGTGTCGACGGTGAAAGCACGGTCGGCGGGCGTCGGGTCGACGTGGTCGAACTGGTCGGTGGCGCGCACGGAGAAGCTGTGGGGTCCCTCGGGCAGGGGCGTCGCCGGCGCGAACGGCGACGTGCACGTCGCGTACGCCGCGCCGTCGAACGCGCACTCGAACGTCGCCGGCTCGGTAGCGGAGAACGTGAACGTGGGTGTGGCGCTGCGGGACCACTCCACCGGTCCGGAGTCGATCTGAGTGTCCGGTGGTGAGACGTCGACGGTGAACGTCGCGGTCGCGGGCGAGGGGTCGAGGTTGCCGACGGCATCGACGCCGGTGACGCTCACGGTGTGCGGCCCGTCCCCCAAGGGAGGCGTGGTCCACGGCGAGGAGCACGGCGTGGAGGTGCCGGTGTCGACTCGGCAGGCGTACGTAGTCGCCTCCACGCCGTGGAACGTGATAGTCGGCGTCGGGTCGCTGATGGTGCCGCTCGGCGCGGAGTCGATGACCGTGTCCGGCGGCACCGTGTCGACGCTGAAGGTCCGCTGGGCCGGGGTCGGGTCGGTGTCGGGCGCGCCGTCGGCGTCGGTCGCCCGGACCCGGAAGGTGTGGGTGCCGTCGGAAAGGACTGGCGTCGTGTGCGGGGACGTGCACGTGGCGTAGGCACCGTCGTCGACGGCGCAGGCGAAAGTGGATCCCGGCTGGGAGGAGGAGAACCAGAAGGTCGGCGTGTTGTCGCTGGTCGGCCCGCTCGGTCCGATGCTGATGGTCGTGTTGGGCGCCGTATCGACGGTGAACGTCCGGGTCGCCGGGGTCAGGTCGACCTGGGCAGAGTCGTCGATCGCGCGCACGCGGAACGTGTGGGCGCCTTCGCCCAGGGTGGCGAGGGTGCGCGGCGACGTGCAGGGGGTGTAGGTCCCGGTGTCGACCTGGCACTCGAACCTCGACCCGGTTTCGCTCGCCGAGAAGTAGAACGTCGGGGTCGCGTCCGCGGTCGTGCCGATCGGGCCGCTGGTGATGGTCGTCTGCGGCGGGCTGTCGGTGAATCCGTGCACCCGGGCCGCGGCGAACCCGGCGGAGCCGTCGCCCGCGATGACGATCTTGCCGTCGCTGTCGAAGGCCAGCGACGTCGCGTGGTCGGCGCCCGGCACGTCGAGGTCCACCGTCTGCAAACCGTTGTTGGAGAACGTCGTGTCCAGGTCCCCGGCTGACGTGTATCGGGCGATCGCCGCGTCCGGGGTGGTCGTGTTGAGCTGGCCAGCGATGACGATCCGCCCGTTGGCCTGGATCGCGACGTCGTGCGCCTGCGCCCCGTCCAGCGGTTCGGTCAGCTTCCCGTCGCCGTCGAAGGTGCTGTCGAGGAATCCGTTGGCGTGGAACCTGGCGAGGGCGAAGTCGACGTTGGTGCCGCCGCTCGGGAATGTCGTGCGGCTGCCCGCCGCGACGATCTTGCCGTCGGCCTGGATCGCCACGGCGTTCGCGATGTCGTTCCCCCCGAGGCCGACCACCGCCTTGCCGTCGAGGTGGAAGCCGCTGTCGAGGGATCCGCTCGTGTTGTAGCGCGCGGCCAGGAAGTCGAAGTCGCCACCCTGCTTGCCGTCGCCGACCGCCACGAGCTTGCCGTCCGGCTGGAGGTCCAGGTCGGCGAGTGTCTCGTCGTCGCCGAAGCCGGTAGTGACGATGCCGTCTCCGCCGAAGGTGGTGTCGAGCGCGCCGGAAGTGGTCAGCCGCGAGATTCCGAAGTCGCCGTCGCCGCCGATACGAGCCAGGCCGCCGAGGAGGATCTTGTTGTCGCCCTGGACCGCGACGGCATGGGCCCAGTCGTAGTCGTCGTCGAAGTCGACGACGTGGAGGCCGTTCGCTGAGAACCCGGTGTCGCGGGTGCCGTCGGGGTTGTAGACCGCGACCGCGAAGTTCCAGCTGGTCGCGGTGCCGCCGTACGTCGCGCCCACGACCACGATGTCGCCGTCGGACTGCAGGGCGACGTCGGTCGCCACTGCCGGCGCGGCGCCGAACTCGGTGACGAGCCTGCCGTCGCCGGAGAACGACGTGTCGAGGGTGCCGTCGGGGTCGAGCCGGGCCACGGCGAAGTCGCTCTGCCCCTGGGATCCGGTCGAGCCGACCATCACGATGCGGCCGTTCGGTTGGATGACGACACCCTCTGCGCTGCTCCCGAACGACAGCTTGGCGATGCCCGAGGTCCCGAACGAGAGGTCGAGATCACCCGGAGCGGCGGCGTGGGCCACGGGCGCGGCAATGAGCGCGCTCAGCATCACCGCGCCAACGGTGCCGAGAACGAGCATCCGAGTGCGCCGTAGCATGAAAGTCTCCGTTCCACACGACCATGCGCCCGGGGCTTCTCCGGCGTCAAGCGCCGTTTTGCTGTCGCCGTGCGCGATCCGTACTATTGAGCGTCGGCGCGCCCTGCGTGCCTCTTTGCTGCATCCACCTGGGGCGATCCCGCATCTGCCCTCGCGAGCCCGAGGCCGTGGTGTGCCGCAGACCCAGACGACGAGGTTCAGAAGAAGGAGACCGCGGTGTACGCGATCGTGCGCGCAGGCGCCAAGCAGCAGAAGGTCGTTGTCGGCGACGTCATCGAGATCGACAAGGTCTCCACGGCCGTCGGCGACACCCTCACGCTGCCCGTGGTCATGGCGGTCGACGGCGAGTCCGTCACCACCACCGGTCTCGGTGAGGCCGCGGTGACCGTCGAGGTGCTCGGCGCCACCAAGGGCCCGAAGATCGTCATCCAGAAGTACAAGAACAAGACCGGGTACAAGAAGCGGCAGGGTCACCGCCAGAAGTACACCCAGGTCAAGGTCACCGACATCAAGCTCTGAGTCCCACCGACTCGTCACCTGAAGGACTGAACTGATGGCACACAAAAAGGGCGCAGCGTCCACCAAGAACGGCCGCGACTCCAACGCTCAGCGGCTCGGCGTCAAGCGCTTCGGCGGCCAGGTCGTCAACGCCGGCGAGATCATCGTCCGCCAGCGCGGCACCCACTTCCACCCGGGCGCCAACGTCGGCCGCGGTGGCGACGACACCCTGTTCGCGCTCGCCGCGGGCGCGGTGGAGTTCGGCCGCAAGCGCGGCCGCAAGGTCATCAACATCGTCCCGGCTGCTGAGTGACGCTCAGCTCCCACTAGGGCTTCGAGAGGGCGTCCCGGCCGGGGCGCCCTCTTCTCATTTCTACAGCCTGTCTCTACTGAAAGACTGATCCCATGGCCGTTCCCACTTTCGTCGACCAGGTGACGCTCCGTGTCACCGCGGGTCGCGGGGGCAACGGCGTCGCGTCCGTGCACCGCGAGAAGTTCAAGCCGCTCGGCGGTCCCGACGGCGGCAACGGCGGACCGGGCGGGTCGATCATCCTCCGCGTCGACCAGGACGTCACGACGCTCCTCGACTACCACCACAGCCCGAAGCGGAAGGCCGAGAACGGCGGTCACGGCGCCGGGGACCACAAGAACGGCTCGCACGGCCACGACCTGGTGCTCCCGGTCCCTGCCGGCACGGTGGTCGCCCTGCCCACCGGGGAGGTGATCGCCGACCTGGTCGGTCCCGGCACCGAGCTGGTCATCGCCGAGGGCGGCAAGGGCGGGCTCGGCAACGCGTCGCTCGCCTCCAAGTCCCGCAAGGCCCCCGGATTCGCGCTCCTCGGCGAGCCCGGCGAGGAGCTCGACATCGTGCTCGAGCTCAAGGTCGTCGCCGACGTCGGCCTCGTCGGGTTCCCGAGCGCGGGCAAGTCCAGCCTGATCGCCGCGATCTCGCGGGCGCGGCCCAAGATCGCGGACTACCCGTTCACCACTCTCGTCCCGAACCTCGGCGTCGTGAGCGCCGGCGACGTCACGTTCACCGTCGCCGACGTACCCGGCCTGATCGAGGGTGCCGCCGACGGCCGCGGCCTCGGCCACGACTTCCTGCGTCACATCGAGCGGTGCGCCGCGCTGGTGCACGTGCTGGACACCGCGACCCTCGAGCCCGGCCGCAACCCCGTCGACGACCTCGACGTCATCGAGGCCGAGCTGACCCGCTACGGGGGCCTCGCGGACCGGCCCCGGCTGGTCGCGCTCAACAAGGTCGACGTGCCCGACGGCCGCGAGATCTCCTCGATGGTCCTCGACGAGCTCCGCAAGCGCGGCCTGCGCGTCTTCGAGATCTCGGCTGCGTCGGGGGAGGGCACCCGGGACCTGATCTACGCAATGGCCGAGATCGTGATGGCCGCGCGCGCCGAGAAGGCCGCCGAGGTCGTGGAGCGGATCGTGCTCCGGCCGAAGGGCATCGACAGCGACGAGTTCACGGTCCGCAAGACCGGAGCCGGGTGGCGGGTCCGTGGGGTGAAGCCTGAGCGCTGGGTGCGCCAGACCGACTTCAGCAACGACGAGGCCGTGGGCTTCCTCGCCGACCGGCTCAACCGGCTCGGGGTCGAGGCCAAGCTGCTCGAGCTGGGTGCCGAGGAGGGCGACGCCGTCCTCATCGGCCACCCCGACAACGCCGTCGTGTTCGACTTCAAGCCGGGCATCGATGCCGGTGCCGAGAACCTCTCGCGGCGCGGCCAGGACGAGCGGTTCCAGGACGAGCGGCCGGCGCACCACCGTCGCCGGGAGATCCAGGAGCACCTGCCGGAGCGGGCCGAGGGCGAGACCCGCGCCGACGTGGCACGCCGCCTCGACCGGCCCGAGGAGTACGGTCCGCTCGCCTACGAGATCGGCTCGGACGAGGACCCCGACGCGTCTGACGAGGAAGCCTGGCTCGAACAGGATCCTGGTGAGTGACCGGGCGGTCGTGACCGCGGCCCGCCGGGTCGTGGTCAAGATCGGCTCCTCGTCGCTCACGACCGCCGAGGGCGGTATCGATCCGCAACGCGTGAGCGCGCTCGTCGACGTACTCGCCTCGGTCCGCGCCGCCGGCGCCGAGGTCGTGCTCGTCTCCTCGGGCGCCATCGCGGCCGGCCTGGCCCCGCTCGGCCTGCGGAAGCGGCCGCGTGGCCTGGCGGCGCAGCAGGCTGCGGCTTCGGTCGGCCAGGGCCTGCTCGTGCATCGCTACACCGAGGAGCTGGCCCGGCACGGGCTGACCGCCGGGCAGGTGCTGCTCACCCTCGACGACGTCACCCGGCGCTCGCACTACCGCAACGCCCACCAGACCTTCACCAAGCTGCTCGAGCTCGGCGTCATCCCGATCGTCAACGAGAACGACACCGTGGCGACCACCGAGATCCGGTTCGGCGACAACGACCGGCTCGCGGCCCTGGTCGCGCACCTCGTCCACGCGGACCTGCTGCTCCTGCTGTCCGACGTCGACGGCCTGTACGACGGACCCCCGCACCGGCCCGGCACCAACCTGATCCCCGAGGTGCGGTCGGCGGCCGACCTCGACGGCGTCGCGATCGGTACGACGGGCGCGGCCGGTGTCGGCACCGGCGGGATGGCCACCAAGCTCGACGCGGCGAGCATCGCGACCGGCTCGGGCATCACCGTGGTCCTCACCTCTGCGGAGCACGCTGCTGCCGCCCTCGCGGGTGAGCAGGTCGGCACGCTCTTCCACGCCAGCGGCCGCCGCCGCCCCACCCGTCAGCTGTGGCTGCGGCACGCGACCGAGGCCAAGGGCACCGTCGTGCTCGACGCGGGCGCCGTCCGGGCCGTGGTCGAGCGGCACGCCTCACTGCTGGCCGCGGGCATCACGTCGGTCGCCGGCACCTTCGTCGCCGGCGACCCGATCGACCTGGCCGGCCCCGACGGGACCGTCATCGCCCGGGGCCTGGTCAACTTCGACGCCGCCGAGCTGCCCGACCTGCTCGGCCGCTCGACCAAGGAGCTCAAGCGCGAGCTCGGTGCGGCGTACGAGCGCGAGGTCATCCACCGCGACGACCTCGTCCTGCTCTGAGCCCCCGCGAAGTGTCAAGGTTTGTCCCTCGAAGTGTCGAAGGTGGTCATGCGAGATGCCCATCTGGGCGCCGCGCTTCGGCCGACCAAGGCTGACACTTCGGCGGGCCAAGACTGACACTTCGGCCGACCAGGAGTGACACTTCGGCGGGCCAAGACTGACACTTCGGCGGGGCTCACCAGGGGTAGGCGCCGGTCCCGCCGATCTTCGCGAGGGTGCGGAGCATCAGGGGGTCGGGGAGGAGCTGGGAGACCCGGTGCAGGCCGGCGGGTGCGTCGATGGCCCTTCCGGCCGCGCGCGAGAGCGAGACCACGCGGCGGGCCGGGGCGCGGCGCATCTTCTCGAACGCCGTGAACGCCGCGGCGGGGGAGTCCGCCTGCCGCAGCAGCCGGGCGAGCACCGCGGCGTCGATCAGGGCCTGGCAGCCGCCCTGCCCGAGGTGCGGCCGCATTGCGTGCGCGGCGTCGCCGATGACGACCACGCGTCCGTCGGTCCAGCGGCGGGGGAGCGCGCGGTCCATGACGTCGTTGCGGCTCACGGCCGCAGGCGCGGTGGCGTCGAGGACCTGCTGCACCGGGTTCGGCCAACCGGAGAACGCCGTCCGCAGGTGGGCCAGCTCGCTCTCCGCGGTGCCGCCGGCCGGCTCGCGGACCGTGGCGAACCAGTACGCCGCGCCGTCGCCGAGCGGCACCACCCCGAACTCCTGCCGCGACCCCCACAGCTGGACCGGCTCCAGCCCGCCTGTGTCGGCGATGCCGCGCCAGGCGGGGAATCCGGCGTACCGCTCCGGCAGCCCGGGGTCGAGCACCCGCGCGACCTCGGACCGGTAGCCGTCGGCACCGACGAGCGCGACGGCCGCGACCGGGTCGCCGTCGGTGACCACCTGGACGACGTCCTCGTCCTGCCGGTAGCCGCGGACCGCGACGCCGAGCCGCACACTGCCGGGCTTGATCCGGTCGTGCAGGATCTCGACGAGGTCCCCGCGCCGTACGGCGACGAGCGGCCCGCCGAGCACAGCCGCTGATCGCTCGAGGTCGAGGGAGCGCAGCACCCGTCCGGTCCTGGTGCGGATGGTTCCGGCGCCGAGAGCGTGCCCCGCGCGTCGGACGTCATCGCCCACGCCGATCTCGTCGAGGGCCACCATCGCGTTGGGCCAGAGCGTGATCGCTCCGCCGGCGCTGCCGAGCTCGGGCCGCTCGTCCAGCAGGAGGTACGGCATGGCGGTCTCGGTGCGCTGCAGGCCCGCCGCGAGTGCGAGGCCGGCGATGCCGGCGCCCGCGATCACGAAGGGAACGTCCACTACGACTGCACCTGCTCGCAGTCGACGGGCTGGTCGAGGTCGCCGTCGTCGTCGGTCGTGTCGGTGCCGGCGCCGGCGCCGGCGCCGCACAGCAGGATGTCCGAGCCCGGGCCGCCGAGCAACGTGTCGTTGCCGGTGCCGCCTTCCAGCTGGTCCTCACCGATGCCGCCCGACAGGTGGTCGTCGCCGGCGGTGCCGACCAGACGGTCGGCGCCGCCCTCGCCGTCGACGATGTCGTGGCCGACCCCGGTGCGGATCCAGTCGTCGCCCAGACCACCGTGGACCCGATCAAGACCCATCGCGCCGTTGACGAAGTCGTCGGCCGCGCCCGCGAAGACCACGTCGTTGCCGTCGTCGGCGAGCACGGACAGCCTGAGCTCCGCACCGAGAGCCGAGCCGTCGATGCGATCGTCGCCGCGCCGCGGCACGATCTCGAGCAACAGCGGGTCGGCCGGCGTCGTGGCGACCGGGATCCGGCAGGTCGCGGCGATGCCGCGCGCGACGGCGACCCGCCGGCAGCCGCGCGGCAGCGACACCCAACGCCTCATGGCCCGGTCGTGGAACCGGATCCGGGTGCCGTACCGGGTCATCACCAGCCGGTTGTCGTGCCCGGACGCGCGGTAGCGGAGGCCACCGTCGATCCGGGTGATCTCGCCCCACCGCTTGGCAAGGACCCGCTCGCCGGCGTCGCCGGGGGCCGTGGCGGTTGCCGTGGCGGGGACGACCAGGGCGACTGCGGTCGCGATGGTGAGGGCGGTGCGGAAGGTGCGGTTGAGCATGATGTCGACGTTACGCCGAATCTGACCCGCTCGCCGACCTCCCGGAAGCAGTCGGAGGTACGACGTACGCTTCGCGCCATGTCTTTCCGCCGCGCGACCGGGTTCGCCGTGCTGACCGTCCTGCTGTCCCTCGTCGGCGCGCTGCTCGTCGGCACCTCGCCGGCCCGTGCCGAGCTGCGCACGCTGACCACGACCTACGACTGCGATGCCGGGTCGTTCGGCAGCGGCAGCAGCGCCGTGACCGTGAGGGTCGACATCCCCAACCGGGTGCGCGCCGGCGTGCAGGTCGACGCGCGCCGGATCACGTTCCGGATCGTGGTGCCGGACGAGCTCGTCCAGCAGATGCGGGACAACAGCGTCGACGCGATCTCGGCGACTGCGACGGCGAAGTACCGGGTGGGCGCGAAGCGGGTGCCGATCCGCAACCTCACGATCCCGCGCACCGAGGTGCCGGCCGAGGGCGACATGGTGATCCGTGGCTCGGGTCGCGCGGGTGCGTTCACGATCAACGAGCCGGGGCGGTACGCCGTGAAGGTCCCGAGGGGGCTCGCCGCTGAGGTGACGGCCTACGGCGTCCCGATCGTCGGCCAGATCACCACGGACATGACCTGTGCGCTCGCCACCGGCGCACCGGTCAAGCTCGCCACGCTGAGGGTCGTCCGCTAGGCCCGGGGCCTCCGGTTCGGCGCGGGGAGCGCCCGCGCCGTACCCTGGGAGGCGCCATGAACGACGTCCGGACGGTCTACCTCGACCACGCCGCGACCACACCGATGGTCCCGGCCGCTGTTGAAGCGATGACCGCGCACCTCGCGGACGTCGGCAACGCCAGCTCGCTGCACGCTTCCGGCCGCCGCGCGCGCCGGGTCGTCGAGGAGTCGCGCGAGACGATCGCGCAGGCGCTCGGCTGCCGGCCGGGCGAGGTGGTCTTCACGTCCGGCGGCACCGAGGCCGACAACCTGGCGGTCAAGGGCCTGTACTGGTCGCGCCGGGCGGTCGATCCCGTACGCCGACGGATCCTCGCCAGCTCGGTCGAGCACCACGCCGTGCTCGACCCGCTGGACTGGCTGGCCGAGCACGAGGACGCCGGTCTCGAGCTGCTGCCCGTCGACGACCAGGGTCGGCTGGTTCCCGATGCGCTCGCAGCAAGCATCGCGCACGACCCCGGCTCCGTCGCCCTCGTGAGCGTGATGTGGGCGAACAACGAGGTCGGCACGATCCAGCCGATCGGCGACGTCGTCGCGATCGCAGCGGAGCACGGGGTCCCCGTGCACACCGATGCCGTCCAGGCGATCGGAGCGGTGCCGGTCGACTTCGCGGCCTCGGGCGTCGACGCGATGACCATCTCCGGCCACAAGGTGGGCGGTCCGCTCGGGGTGGGTGCGCTCGTCGTACGCCGCGAGATCGAGCTCACCGCCCTCGTCCACGGCGGCGGGCAGGAGCGCGACGTCCGCAGCGGCACGCTCGATGTGCCGGCGGTCGCCGGGTTCGCTGCTGCGGTCGAGGTCGCGGTCAAGGAGCAGGCCGACCATGCCGCCCGGCTCGCGGTCCTGCAGCACCGCCTGGTCGACGCCGTACGACGCGCGGTGCCGGACGCCGTCCTCAACGGGGCCTCGACCGGCTCGGCCGACGAACGGCTCCCCGGCAACGTGCACTTCAGCTTCCCCGGCTGCGAGGGCGACTCGCTGCTGATGCTGCTCGATGCCCGCGGCATCGAGTGCTCGACCGGCTCGGCCTGCTCGGCCGGCGTCCCGCAGCCCTCGCACGTCCTGCTCGCCATGGGACGCGATGCCGACGCCGCGCGCAGCTCGCTCCGCTTCTCGCTCGGCCACACCACCACCGAGGCCGACATCGATGCGGTCGCCGCTGCGCTGGGGCCGTGCGTCGAGCGCGCCCGCGCGGCGCGCGCATGATCGGGGGGCCGTCGTGAAGGTCGTCGCGGCCATGTCCGGCGGGGTCGACTCCGCCGTCGCCGCCGCCCGCGCCGTCGATGCGGGCCACGAGGTCACCGGCATCCACCTGGCGCTGTCCCGCAACCCGAAGTCCTACCGGTCCGGCGCCCGCGGCTGCTGCACGATCGAGGACAGCAACGACGCTCGCCGTGCCGCCGACGTGATCGGCATCCCGTTCTACATCTGGGACCTGTCCGACCGGTTCCACGAGGACGTGGTCGAGGACTTCATGGACACCTACGCGGCCGGGCGCACGCCCAACCCGTGCCTGCGGTGCAACGAGAAGATCAAGTTCGCCGCGGTGCTCGACCGGGCGCTGGCCCTCGGCTTCGACGCGGTGGCGACCGGTCACTACGCGCGGCTGGAGCCGACTGCCGACGGGGGAGTGGAGCTGCACCGGGCCGCCGACCACGGCAAGGACCAGTCCTACGTGCTCGGGGTGCTCGACGACCGGCAGCTGCGGCACTCGCTCTTCCCGTTGGGCGACACCCCGAAGGACGAGGTACGACGCGAGGCGGCCGCGCGCGGCCTCCTCGTCGCGGACAAGCCCGACAGCCACGACATCTGCTTCGTCGCCGACGGCGACAACGCCGGCTGGCTGCGGGAGAAGCTCGGGGACCGTGTCCCCAACCAGGGCGGGGCGATCGTCGACGAGGCCGGCGAGGTGCTCGGCGAGCACGAGGGCACCTACGGCTTCACGATCGGCCAGCGCAAGGGTCTGCGCATCGGACGGCCTGCGCCGGACGGCCGGCCGCGCTACGTGCTCGGCATCGAGCCCGTGTCCGGCACCGTGACCGTGGGTCCGCACGAGCGGCTCGCCATCGAGCGGATCCACGCCGACCAGCCGCGCTGGTGCGGTACGCCGCTCGCGCCCGGGTCGGTCTCAGAGGTCACGGTGCAGCTGCGTGCTCACGGCGACGAGCACCGCGCCGTGGTCCGTCTCGACGACACCGGAGACCACGTGGACATCGAGCTGCTCGACCCGGCCTACGGCATCGCGCCGGGCCAGGCCGCCGTGCTCTACCAGGGCAGCCGCGTCGTCGGCTCGGCCACCATCGACGCGACCGACCGGGTCTCCGCGTGACGCTGGCGACCGGCATCGGATCCTTCCCCGGGACCGAGCAGCGTGACTTCGACGAGGCACTGCGACTGGTGCTGGGCGAGCTCGGCGAAGGGGCGCTCCCGTTCCTCCCCGAGGTGCCGGGGCGTGGCGTCTGGGCGGGGATGGTCGGCCGCACGCTGGGGCTGGTCGGCGAGCTCGACGCCGACCTGCAGCCTGCGGGCTGGCGGCTGACCGGCACGTCCGGGGCGCCGGCCCTCGATCAGCGCCGGGCCCGCAGCCTGCTCGGCCAGGACCTCGACGCGCTCGAGGAGCAGGCGTCCGCCTACTCCGGGGCGTTCAAGGTCCAGGTCACCGGTCCGTGGACGCTGGCTGCGACGGTCGAGCGCCCGCGCGGTGACAAGGTGCTCGCCGACCACGGCGCCCGACGCGACCTGGCCCAGGCGCTCGCCATCGGCGTGGCCGACCACGTCGCCGACGTACGACGACGCCTGCCGGATGCGACGCGGATCGTGCTCCAGCTCGACGAGCCCGCCCTCCCCGCCGTCCTGGGTGGTGGAGTGCCGACCGCCTCGGGTTTCGGCAGGCACCGAACGGTGCACCCGCCGGAGGCGAGCGACGCGCTGGCCGGGGTGCTCGGCGCCGCCCGCGATGCGGGCGCCGAACCGTGGGTCCACTGCTGCGCCCCGGACACGCCGCTCGCGTTGCTGCGCGGGGCCGGGGCCGACGGACTGGCCGTCGACCTGGCCCTCCTCGACGCAGCCGGCCACGAGGCCCTCGCAGAGGCGCTGGACACCGGCGGGGCCGTCGCGCTCGGCGTGGTGCCCAGCACCGACCCGGCCGAGCCACCGACGGAGAAGGACGTCGTCGGAGCTGTCCACCGGTGGCTCGACATGGTCGGACTCGATCCGGGCGAGGCCGCGGACAGGCTGGTGCTGTCGCCCGCGTGCGGGCAGGCCGGAGCGTCGTCCGGGTGGGCACGGCAGTCGCTCGCCCTGTTGCGCTCGGCGGCCGCGTCCCTGTCCTGAGGGGTCAGCGGTAGGCGGCTTCGTCCACGCGGTCGTGGTAGCGGTGACCGACCTTGCCGCCGGCTGTTGCGGCGATCAGGGTGCCGACCAGCAAAGCGGCGCCGGTGATGATGCCGCCCCAGGTCGCGGTCTCGGTCGGGATGGGCAGCCGCGGTAGGTCGACCCGGTCCATCACGTTGTACTGGTCACCGAACACGACGCCGAGGATGACGGCCACGATCGTGACCAGCAGGCCGATCAGCCACACGGTCAGCCCCTGGCGCGCGCCGTCGAAGCGCGACATCCGGCCGGCGACGTACCCGCCGAAGTAGTAGGCGGCCATCATCACGACGAGCACCGCGATCGCTGCGCCGAGCCCGATCGCGCCGGCCTCGCGCTGCGCCTGGTCCTGGGTCAGGTCCGTGGCTTCGCCGATCGCGGACGCGATCGCACCGAGGATGCTGCTCAACAGCACGGTGAGCGCGATGGCGACCAGCCAGCCCGCGACGGCCGCGCCGATGTTGACGCCTCCGAACTTCGCGCGTGCGTGGTGGTGACCGGTGACCGCCGCCCGCTCGTCGACGTGTGCCGGGCGGTGGCCCGAGTGGTCGCCGTGAGTCGAGTTGTCGGCGTGGCCCGAGTGGTCGGTGTGGTCGGTGTGGTCGGTGTGGTTGCGTTCTCTGTGGTGGATGAGGTGAACCACGATCATTGCCTCCTTCGGCAGTCCGTAGGCGGACCAACAGGCGGTACCCGACACCTGGGACGGCATCCCACCCGGAGACGCGCGACGGCCCGCGCCCCTGGTCGGGGCGCGGGCCGTCGAAGCGTGGATGCGGGCGGTCAGCCCACGTGCACGCCACCTTCGGGACCATCCGTCGCCAGCTCGGTGTGCTTGACGTCGAGGAAGATCCAGATCACCGCGGAAGCGGCGAGCATCATCACGGAGCCGACCAGGAAGGCCGCCTGGGCACCGGAGGTGAAGGTGCCCTGGAACAGCCCGAGGTCGAGCACTGTCATGTCGGTGCCGGGGATGGTCGCACTCCCGGCCTGGCCGAAGCCGTCCTGCAGCGGCCGGGCGATCTCGTCGCCACGGTTGTTGCTGAAGTGCAGCGCGACCGTGCTCAGGATCGCGAGACCGAGCGCCCCGCCGACCTGCTGCATCGTGTTGAGCACGCCGGAGCCGATCCCCGAGTCCTCGGCCTTCACGTGGTGCACGGCCGTCAGGGTCAGCGGCACGAACACCATGCCCATGCCGACCGCCATCAGGACGATGTACGGGAACAGGCTGGTCCAGTAGTTAACGTCGGAGCCGATCGTGTCGCCGGCGGCGAGCGCCAGGATGGCGGCCGGGCTGTCATCCACGTTGATCCGCGAGAACATGAACAGCGCGATGCCGGCGAGCAGGGTACCGGTGCCCGCGAGGAAGCGGGGCTGGATCCGGCCGACCAGGTTGGACGAGAGGCCCGCGCCGATCACGATGCCGAACGAGAACGGCAGGAACGCGAAGCCGGCCTCGAGGGCGTCGAAGCCCATGATCTGCTGGATGAACAGGCTCAGGTAGAAGAACATCGCGAACATCGCGGCCGGAGCGATCATCATCGCCACGAAGCTGGTGGCCCGGGTCCGGTTGGCGAAGATCCGCATCGGCAGCAGCGGGTGGTCGACCCGCGACTCGATCACCAGGAAGGCGACGAGGAGCGCGACGCCGGCGACGAGCGAGCCGATGGTCTGGGCGTGGTCCCAGCCGTACGCCTCCTCGCCGGCCCGCGAGAGGCCGAACACGATGCCGAGCAGACCGAACGTGCCGGTGATGGCGCCCGGGATGTCGAGCCAGCCGGTGTGCTTCTCCGACTCCTTGAGCACTCGCGGCGCCGCGAAGGCGGCGAGCAGGCCGATCGGCACGTTGATCAGGAAGGTGAGGCGCCAGCCGTCGACGCCCAGCGGCTGGTCGAGGCCGGTGAGCCAGCCACCGAGGATCAGGCCGATAGCCGCGCCGATGCCGGACATCGTGGCGTACGCCGCCATCGCCCGGTTGCGCTGCGGACCGGCGGGGAACGTCGTGGTGATCAGCGCCAGCGCTGCCGGAGCGGCGAGCGCCGCACCCACGCCCTGGAGGCCACGGGAGCCGAGCAGCAGGGCCTCGTTCTGCGCGAGACCACCCAGCAGCGAGCCGACCGCGAACACGGTCAGACCGGTCATGAACAGCAGGCGCCGCCCGTAGAGGTCGCCGAGGCGGCCGCCGAGGAGCAGAAGGCCGCCGAAGGCGAGCGCGTAGCCGGTGACGATCCAGGTCAGGTTGGCCTGGGAGATGCCGAGGTCGGCACCGATGTAGGGGAGCGCGATGTTGGCGATCGTCGAGTCGAGCACGACCATCAGCTGCGCGGTGAGGATGAGCACGAGCGCCAGTCCCGCGTGGGGGACTCGGGGAGCCTGCTCCTGCTCCAGCGGCGCGACGGGGGAGATCGTCCCCTCGGCGCCGACCGATTCAGTGTGGGTCATCAGTTGGTTTCCTTGTGTGGTGTGAGGTGATGAGTCAGCCGCGGGTCACGGCAGGAAGGATGAGCTGGTCGACCACCTTGGCGATCAGCTCCTCGGTCGGCGGGTCGCCGAGCAGGAACGTGCGGTGCAGGACGATGCCGGGGAGCGCGGCTGCGACCAGCTCGAGGTCGAGGTCGTCCCGGATCTCGCCACGCTCCTGGGCGCGGCGGAACATCTCGGTCGTGATCGCCTTCTTCGGGCCGATGAAGTCGCGGCGGAACGCCTCGGCGAACTCGGTGTCCCGGGCCATTGCGGTGATGACGCTCCCGAGGATCGCGACCTGACGGCTGTCGGTCAGGCCGCCCATGCCGCAGAACGCGCCCAGCAGGTCCCCGCGGAGCGTCCCGGTGTCGGGGGCCGTCATCGGCTCCTTCTGCGAGGTGAGCGCGTCGATGACCAGCTGGGCCTTGCCGTTCCAGCGCCGGTAGAGCGTCGCCTTCGACGCCTTGGCCCGCGCCGCGACCGCATCCATCGTCAGCCGGTCGTAGCCGACCTCGGCGAGGATGTCGATGGCGGCGTCGAGGACCTCCTGCTCCCGTTCTCCCTCGACCCGTGGGCGCGACTGTGCGTCGGCCGTCTGACCAGCCTGGGCGGCGTGGGTGGGGGACATCGGGCACCTCTTGGTTAAGGCAGGGGATGGAACGGAACGGTTTCGTTTCAAGAGATAGTACGGAACGGTTTCGTTCCGTGCAAGTCGATTTTCTGGTCTTTTGTTCCTTGCCCAGGGGACACCGCTCAGGTGTCGGCTGTGACAGGCAAGATGTGCGCATGAGCGACTCGGTGCCCGCCGTACAGACCCCCTCCACCGAAGCCCGCGACGAGCACCAGCAGCTGGCGCAGGAGATCGAGGACGCGCGCTGGCGCTACTTCGTGCTCGACGAGCCGACGCTGTCCGACGCGGAGTACGACGTGAAGTGGCGCCGGATCAACGAGCTCGAGGAGCAGTTCCCGGAGCTGCAGACGCCGGACAGCCCGACCCAGAAGGTCGGCGGCACGTTCTCGACGGAGTTCACCGCTGTCGACCACCTCCAGCGGATGGAGAGCCTCGACAACGCGTTCTCCTTCGAGGAGCTGGAGTCGTGGCACGCGCGGATCGCGCGCGACGGCGCCGGCGAGGCCGCGATGCTGTGCGAGCTGAAGGTCGACGGGCTCGCGATCAACCTGCTCTACGAGAAGGGCCGCCTGGTCCGGGCGCTGACCCGCGGCGACGGGCGCACCGGTGAGGACGTCACGCCCAACGTGCGGACCATCGCCGACATCCCCGACGAGCTGGCGAAGAACGACGACTACCCGGTGCCCGACCTGCTCGAGGTGCGCGGCGAGGTGTTCTTGTCGATCACGGCGTTCGACAAGCTCAACGCCTCGCTGGTCGAGGCCGGCAAGCCGATGTTCGCCAACCCGCGCAACTCGGCTGCGGGCTCGTTGCGGCAGAAGGACCCGCGGATCACGGCGAGCCGTGACCTCGGCATGGTGTGCCACGGCATCGGCGCCCGCAAGGGCTTCGAGCCGACCGCCCAGTCGGAGGCGTACGACGCGCTCCGCGCCTGGGGCCTGCCGACCAGCGACCGGGTGCGGGTGCTCGCGACGATGGACGAGGTCAAGGAGTTCATCACCTACTTCGGCGAGCACCGTCACGACGTCACCGAGCACGAGATCGACGGGGTCGTGATCAAGGTCGACTCGGTCGCGCTCCAGCGTCGGCTCGGCTCGACCAGCAGGGCGCCGCGGTGGGCGATCGCGTTCAAGTACCCGCCCGAGGAGGTCAACACCAAGCTCCTCGAGATCCGGGTCAATGTCGGCCGCACCGGCCGGGTCACGCCGTACGGCGTCATGGAGCCCACCAAGGTCGCCGGCTCGACCGTGGAGCGGGCGACCCTGCACAACGCCTACGAGGTGAAGCGCAAGGACGTGCGGCCGGGCGACACGGTGATCCTGCGCAAGGCCGGTGACGTGATCCCCGAGATCCTCGGGCCGGTGCTGGCGCTGCGGCCCGACGACCTGCCGGAGTGGGTGATGCCGACCGAGTGTCCGTCCTGCGGCACCACGCTGGCCGAGCAGAAGGAGGGCGACAAGGACCTGCGCTGCCCCAACTCCCAGGTGTGCCCGGCCCAGGTCTACGAGCGGGTCTACCACGTGGCCAGCCGCGGCGCGTTCGACATCGAGGGGCTCGGCTCGGAGGCTGCGTTCGCCCTCGTCGAGGCCGGCGTGGTCGAGAACGAAGGAGATGTCTTCGCCCTCGATCACGACAAGCTGTTGCGCGCGCCGCTCTTCACCCGCGCGCCGAAGAAGGGCGAGGAGGGACCGCAGCTCAGCGCCAACGGCGAGGGGCTGCTGCGGAACCTCGAGCAGCGCAAGCAGGTGCCGCTCTGGCGGGTGCTGGTCGCGCTGTCGATCCGCCACGTCGGCCCGACCGCGGCCCGGGCGCTGGCCACCGAGTTCGGCAGCATGGACGCGATCCGCGCGGCGACCGAGCAACAGCTCGCGGCCGCCGAGGGCGTCGGCCCCACGATCGCCGAGGCGGTCATCGAGTGGTTCGCCGTCGACTGGCACGTCGAGATCGTCGACAAATGGGCGGCGGCCGGCGTCGCGATGGCCGACGAGCGCGACGAGTCGGTGGCCCGCACGCTCGAGGGGCTGACCGTGGTCGTGACCGGCTCCCTGCAGGACTTCAGCCGCGACTCCGCCAAGGAGGCGATCCTGTCCCGCGGCGGCAAGGCGGCGGGATCGGTGTCGAAGAACACCGACTACGTCGTGGTCGGCGACAACGCCGGCTCCAAGGCGGACAAGGCCGAGCAGCTCGGCGTACCCATCCTCGACGAGGCCGGGTTCGTCCAGCTGCTCGAGGGCGGGCCGGACGCGCTCTGAGTGCTGCGCATGCAGTGGCGGCCCGGTTGGGTTCCCCTGGACACTTGCTCCATGCGCACGATCACCGTCTCCCAACCGGGGCTCACCCGCTCTGCGCTGGACCTCACGGAGGCGGGCGCCTCAGGGGGCAGGTTCGAGTTCCACGGGCTCCTCAAGCGGTCGGTCCGGCTCGACCTGGGCGACCGGGAGGTGACGTTCACGACGACCGGGCTGCTCGGGCACACCATCCGGATCGAGGATGCGGAGGGCGTCCTGGGTGAGTTCCGTCAGAGCGGCATCCTCGGCAAGGGCGAGGCGGTGGTCGACGGGCGCCGCTACCGGCTCAAGCGGCGCGGGGTGCTGAGCCATCGCTTCGTGTGGCTCGATGGCGACGACACCGAGGCGGTCCGGGTCAAGCTCGGCGGCTTCCTCCGGACGTGCGGCACCGTCGAGGTCGCCGACGGCGTCGCGCCGAGCGACGCAGCCGCGCTGATCGGCCTGGGACTGATCGCCGCCCGCCGCACCGCGGACGGCGACTCAAGCGGGGGCGCAGCGGTCACCTGAGACGACGCCTCACGAACCGTCGGTGAGCGGGTGCCGGCGCAACCGGGTCTGGATCAGCCGGCGCTCTGCATCGTTGCCGGTCAGCTCGAGGGCGCGCCGGTCGGCGACGTCGGCGTCCTCGTGACGTCCTGCGCGGCGCAGCAGCTCGGCCAGGGCCGCGTGCCACAGGTGGTAGCCGGCGAGCTCGCCTTCGAGCGCCTGCAGCTCGAGCAGCGCACGCTCGGCCTGGCGCGGGCCGAGCTGGGCGAGGGCGATCGCGCCGTTGAGGCGGACGACGGGTGACGGGTCGTCGCGGATCAGGAACCCGTAGAGCGTGACGATCTGCAGCCAGTCCGTCTCCTCCCAGGACGGCGCCTCGGCGTGACACATCGCGATCGCCGCTTGCAGCTGGAACGGCCCGGGGGAGCGCAGCGACGCGGCTCGCTCGAGGTGCTCGCCGGCGCGCTTGATCGCCGCGGCGTCCCACAGCGTCCGGTCCTGGTCGCGGAGCAGGACCAGGTCGCCACCCGGGGTGAACCGGGCCGCCGCGCGCCCGTGCTGGATCCGTAGCAACGCGGCCAGGCCCCAGGCCTCGGCGTGCTCCGGCAGGCTGTGCGCGACGACCTCGGCGAGCCAGACGGCGTCGGCGCCCAGGTCGCGGTCGTGGGTGCTGCCGGCCGAGGCGACGAAGGCCTCGTTGAAGGCGAGGTAGACGACAGTGAGTACGTCGGGCAGCCGCTGGTCGAGGTCGTCGGGCACCTTGAGCTCGATGCCCGCGGCGACGATCTTGCGCTTGGCCCGCACGATCCGCTGCGCCAGGGTCTGCTCGTTGACGAGGAACGCACGCGCGATCTGCGGGGTGGTGAGGCCGATGACGGCCCGCAGGGTCAGTGCGAGCCGGACCTCCGGGGCGAGCGCCGGATGGCAGCAGGCGAAGAGCAGCGGCAGCCGGTCGTCCGCCTCGTGGTCGACGACCAGGTCCGGGGCGGACGCCTCGTCCTCACGGGTCACTCCGAGCCGTTCGACCGCGCGGTCCCGGCGGCCTCGGGATCGCAGCAGGTCGAGGGCGTTGCGCTGGGCGGCCGTGGTCAGCCACGCGGCGGGGCGGCGCGGCGTACCGTCCCTGCGCCACACGGTGAGGGCCTCGACGACGGCCCCCTGTACCGCCTCCTCGGCGACGTCGAAGTCGCCGAAGCGGCGGTACAGGGCGGTGACCAGGCGGCCGGACTCCTCGCGGATCGTGGCCGCGAGCAGGGCGTCGCTGGTCATCGGACGGTCACTCGAACTGGCTGTAGTCCTCGACCATCGGCCGGATCTCGACGGCGACGCCGGGCAGCTCCAGGTGCGGCCAGGTCTTGGTGAGGGCGATCGCGGCGTCCATGTCGGGGACGTCGATCACGCTGAAGCCGCCGATGACCTCCTTGGCCTCGTTGAACGGGCCGTCGACGACGACGCCACCGTGCTTCACGGTCGTCGCGGTCTCGACCGGCTGCAGCTCGGCGCCGGAGTCGGTGATCACGGCAGCGTTCTCCTGGAACCAGGCGTAGATCTTGCCGTACACGGCCTGCGCGTCGGCTTCGCTCACGTCGGCGAGCTGGGCGGGGTCGCTGGTGAACATCAGCACGTACTTCATCTCGGGGTCCTTTCGCTGTGAGTGGATACTTCACCTCTTCGTCGCCGCTCGCCCACGGAAATCGACAGCCGTCGCCCCCAAATTTTGATGGGAGTTCTTTCCCAGCCTGCAGACTGGGGCCGTGAGGCGACTTCTCGCTGCGATGACGTGCTGCGTCTGCGTCCTCGTCGGCTGCACCGATCCCGGCTCCGAGCCGTCCGACGCGAGCCCCAACCCGGCGCCCGCGCCGTCCCCCGACGACGAGTCGCGGTCGTCGTCGTCCGTCGACGGGTCCGCAGAGCCGACGGAGACGACCGAGCCGCCGCACCCGGTCTCGTTGCCGGCCCTCCAGGACAAGGAGTACGACGGCGGGCGGCTCCGGCTCGGCACGGAGGTCTACTCCACCTCGACCCAGGTCCAGCACGAGGTGACCTACCGCGGTGGCGGCCTGACCATCTCGGGGCGGATCGCCGTACCCGAGGGGGACGGTCCGTTCCCCTCGATCGTGCTCGCCCACGGCTACATCGACCCCGAGGTCTACGTGAACGGCCAGGGGATGACCCGGGAGCGGGAGTGGTTCGCCGACCACGGCTACATCGCGCTCCACGTCGACTACCGCAACCACGCGGGCTCGGACGACACCTCGATCGGCGAGGCGGACCTACGGATGGGCTACGCCGAGGACGTGATCAACGCCGTGCTCGCGCTGCGTGCGTGGGACGGACCGGTCGACGACGACCGGATCGCCGTCGGCGGCCGGTCGATGGGCGGTGGTGTGGTCTACAACGTGCTCGTCGCACAGCCGGGCCTCGTCGACGCCGGTGTCGCGTGGGCGCCGGTCAGCTCCGACGCCGTCGACAGCTACAACCGGTGGATCGCGCACGACCCCGAGCGTCAGGACATCGTCGACGCGATCGACCGGCTCTACGGCCTGCCGCGCGACAACCCGGAGTTCTGGGACGGCATCAGCGCCCGCACCTACTTCGACGACATCACCGAACCGGTGCTCATCCACCACGGCACCGCCGACGACACCTGCCCGATCCGGTGGAGCCGTGAGACCGCTCGGCTGATGGAGCGCGACGGCGTCGACGTGACCCTCGCCGAGTACCCCGGCGAGGGCCACGCCTTCGGCCCGCAGTTCTTCGCCTCGATGGAGAGCGCCGACCGGTTCCTCCGCCAGCACCTGCGCTGACGGAGGAACCGCACCGGTCAGGACTCGTAGGTCACGCCGCCGAGCCGCAGCTCGTTGGTGCTCTCCTCGACGTACGTCTGCTCGCGCCACTCGCACTGGTCGGGGTTCGCGTTGCAGTTCTCGAAGAACTCCGGGTCGGTGTGGCACTCCAGGCCGCCGTCGGGGCAGATCGGGTCCCGGTAGGTCATGGTGACCGGCTCCGGGTCGGGGATGTCCGGCTGGGCGTAGGGCTCGGTCGTGCACTCACCCGTGGCCGAGTCGCAGGTCTCGACCTCGTTCTTCCCGACGCGGAACAGGCCGCCACCGGGCGTCCAGCCCCACTCCCAGCTCGGGCCGGCGAACGTGACCGCCTCGCCGGAGGCGACGTCGTACACCTCCATCTCGACCTCGGACCCGGCCTCCGACTCCTCCTCCTCGTCGACGTGCTCGGCGTAGCGGCCGTCGGGGGAGAGGTTGAAGTAGCCGGAGCCGTCGGTCGTCAGGAGCACCTCGCCGCTGGCGGCGTCGACGACGGCCGGCTGGCCGTCGACCTCGGTGGCGACGCGGCCGTTGTTGACGTTCCACGCGCTCGCGGAGTCGGACGGCTCGACGGTCCCGGTGCTCCAGCTCACCTCGAAGACCTCGTCGGCCGACATGGTCTCGACATAGACGGTGTCGTCATCGATCGAGACCGGAAAGAAATTCTCGGTCGTGGGGCCGACGGTGACGCGGGCTTCCTCGGCATCGGCCACGACGTCGTACACGACGACCTGGAGCTCGCCGTCGACCGCTTCGCCGTAGGTGACGTACGGCTGGTCGACGTCGCTGGCATGGACGGCGCCCTCGGTCTCGAGACCGAGCCGCTGGACAGAGCCGTCGGGCGTGACCAGGGAGAACCGCTGCGGTCCGCCGCCGTCGCTCGCGGCGTTGTCGCCGTGTCGGACGAGGACGCCGGCGGAGGTGTAGTAGAGCGACTTGACGGCGTTGTCCTGGATCTCGGCCCGGTGCGTCGGACCGTCGTAGAACACCTGGTTGCCGTAGGAGAAGACCGCGTTGTTGCCGACGGGCAGCGTTGCGGGATCCGGCGCCGTCCGGTCGCCGTCGCCGCCGGCGAAGGCGACCACGCTCCCACCGACGATCACCGCGACGGCGGCGGCGCCGGCGCCCACGGCCATCCGGTTGCGGCGGCGGAGGCCGCGACCCTGGCGGAGCACGGCATCGGTGGCGGGGGCCGGGACGGCGAGGTCGTCGGCCTCGTGGTCGAGCAGCTGCTTGAGTCGTTCAGTCATTGATCGCTCCTGCCGGGATGACGCTGTCGCCGAGCAGGGCTCGAAGCTTCGACAGTGCCTCGGAAGTCTGGGACTTGACGGTGCCGTCGGTGATGCCGAGGGCGTGGGCGACCTGGGCGACGCTCAGGTCCTCGTAGTAGCGGAGTACGACGACCGCCCGCTGCCGTGGCGGCAGGGTGGCGAGCGCGTCGAGCACGGTGCTCCGGTCGCTCAGGTCCGTCTCGTGCCCGGTCATCGCAGTCTCGGGAAGCACCTCGGTCGGGCGCTCGTTGCGCCAGCCCTTCTTGCGGAACCACGACGCCGCGGTGTTCACGAGCGTGGTCCGCGCGTAGCCCGGGGCGGCGTCGATGCTGCGGACGCGGCGCCAGTTCGCATAGGTCTTGGCCAGCGCCGTCTGCACCAGGTCCTCGGCGTCGGCGCGATCGCCGAGCATCAGGTACGCCGTGCGGTAGAGGCTCGCCCAGCACGCGTGCACGAGCTCGGCGAACTCCTCATCGGTCGGTGGTCGTGTCATCCACTCACCCTCTCCTCTGCCCAGGCTCGGGCCAGCTTCGCGGTCACCCTGACAGATGCCATGTGCCAGGAGAACGGTTGGACGCCGGGGCGGAAGGCGAGGAACCCGCCCCCGCCGAGGGGCGGGAGCGGGTTCCGGATGCGGATGCCGAAGGGTCAGCCGCGCATCACTTCGGCGCGACCTTCACGGTCATGACCCCGTTGCGCACCGAGACCACCCGGATGGTCGTCCCGGTGTCGGGCACGTCGACGCCGTACCAGCCCGGCTGGTAGCGGCCGGGGTGCTTGCCGTCGACCTGGTGGCCGTCGGTGGCCACCCACCAGGGGAGGGTGTCGTCGAACAGCGGGACGGCGGACTTCTTCGCGACCTTTCCGGTCACCCCGTTCAGGTGAAGGACGATCGGGTCGGTCGCCTCGAGGCCGAACGTCGAGTCGGCGCTCAGGATCCGGGGCCGCATCAGCGTCCCGTCGGGCCAGTGGCTGAGCTGCGGGTGGGCATCCACCGGCAGGATCAGGCCGTGGCCCGGGTGGTCACCGACATTGTTGTCCGCGTAGCTCTCGTCCCAGTAGGAGATGAGCAGCCCGTCCTGGTACTTGTACGACTCGACCCAGTCCGGCCGGGTGTTGAGGAACCCGAAGTTGTAGGCCGTCTTGAGGGACGTGTCGTAGCCGTCGTACTGCCGGTTCTCGGCGACGTAGGCGTTGAAGTACGTCGTCACCTCGGTGCCGGTCGTGCGCTTGAACCCGTTGAACGTCCAGCCCTCGTCGGACTCCGCGTTGCCGATGACGGTGCCGTCGACGGCGATGTCGTCGATCCGCAGGCCGCGCTCGGCGACCGCGCCGTCGGTCTGGTAGCGGAACCGGACGGCGTTGGTGCCGGCCGGCAGCGTGGCGGTCAGGGCCTGCCAGCCGCCCGACGTGCCGGTCAGGCCGCTGCGGCTGGTGTTGAAGCCGCTCTGACCGTCCCGTGCGGTGTCGGACAGGTTGGTCACGACCGGCGTCCAGTGGGCGCCGTTGTCGGTCGAGGCCTCGAGGAACGCGTAGTCCCAGTCGTCCTCGATGTCGTAGTTGACCTGCGCCGCCAGGGCGGTGCCGCTGGCGCCGGTCCTGGTCATGGTGGTGTTGAGGTTGTCGCCCTGGGACGACCAGAACATCTGGGTGCCGGCGTACGGCGTGCCGATGGTCGTCGGCACCTCCTTGTCCGGCAGCACCGTGAAGAGGGCCTGGGCACCGTCGTCCTGCGCCGGGGTGTTGTCCGACAGGGTGTGCTGGGAGGCCTCCCCGGCGAACGCGACGTCGTAGAACGGGCCGTTGTCACCCTGCGCGTTGAGCCAGCCGAGCTGGAACAGTTCCCAGGCGCCGAGGTCGGTCGGGTCGTCACCGATGCCCTCGGGGCCCCCGTTGCCGATGTTGGCGCCGCTGGACATCAGCGACCAGAACCCGGTCGAGTTCTCCGCGCCGCCGGTGTTGCCGGAGGTGTCGTAGAGATCGGGCAGGCCGAGGTCGTGGCCGAACTCGTGCGCGAAGACGCCGAGCCCGCCGTTCTCGGGCTGGATCGTGTAGTCGCCCACCCAGACGCCGGTCGGGTTGTTCGGGACCGGGTTCGCCGGGTCGCCGCCCAGGCCGAACGCGCCGCCGTTGGAGCCGACGTTGACGCCGGTCAGTCCTCCGGGGCCACCCGCCTGGAGGTTGGAGTACCACCGGTGGCTCCAGATCGCGTCGGACCCGTAGATCGGATCACCGGATGCCTCGTCGCCGCCGGCGTGCACGATCTGGAAGTGGTCGATGAAGCCGTCGGGCTCGTCGTAATTGCCGTCGAGGTCGACGTCGTAGCGGTCCTGCACGTCGAACGTCTTGAGGTAGTCGCGGATCTGGTCCATCGTCTGTCCGCTGTCGAGCCGGGTCTGGACCCAGATCGCCAGGGCGTCCCGCACGAGTGCCTTGGTCGACGCGCAGGAGGTCACCGGCGCGCCCGGCGGGGTGCCGCAGTAGCCGCGGCCGTAGAGCGCCTGGTTGTAGGGCACCTTGACCCACTCGGTGACGTCGCCCTCGACGGAGTAGCGGCCCGAGGACTGCTCCTCGTAGTAGGACGCCATCCGGTTGAAGTACATGTCCTCGTAGTGCTCACGGTTGAAGTCCGACTGCCACAGGGTGGTGTTGTCGGTGGTCCGGTCGGGCTGCGGGATCTGGTTGTGGAGCGGGCCGTCGAACCGCTGGGGCTGCGGGTTGGGCAGCGTGAACGGCGGCGTGTCGGTGAACCGCTTGTCGGTCGCCGTCTCGTACCGGCGGTCGCCGAACTCCGCGAGGACGACGAAGATCCGGTCGGTGCCCTCGAGCTCGAGCGGCACCTGCTGGCCCTTGCCCTTCGGGCGGGTGCGGTCGCCGGTCAGCTTCGCCTCGAGGGCTGCCTGCCGCTGGGCGTCGCGCTTCGCCTTGATCTTGAGCGGGTGCTTCGGCTCGTGGCCCGTGTCCACGACCTTGCCGCCGCCGGGCGCCGACGTGTGGTCGACGGGCTCGGCCATGGTGGCCGGGCTCGCTACGAGGAGGCCGCCGGTCAGGAGGCCTGCCGACGCGGCGAGGGCCCAGGCCCGCCGCGATGGAGATGACAACTTCACTGGTGTCGATCCTGTCTTCCGAGTAGGGCAGGACAGACGGGTCACGTGCGCCCCGCCCCCGAGTGGATGGACGCCGTTCCGGTCGGGACGGCTCGCCGGATCTTCTCTATGACCGGCGTCACTCGGGAACAGGGGCGGGGCGGGTGGTGCGGTTCGTTATCCGAACGTGACCGTCTCGCCCTCCGAGGCCCGGCGCGCGAGGCGGCTGTGGGTCCGCCCGTAGACCGCGTAGACGACGATGCCGATCGCCATCCAGACCAGGAAGCGCAGCCAGGTCTCGCCGATCAGGTTCAGCATCAGGTAGACGCACAGCAGCACCGACAGCGACGCGACCAGACCGACCGCGGGCGTCCGGAACGCGCGGGGGAGGTCCGGTCGGGTACGGCGCAGCACCAGCACGCCGACGGAGACCAGCACGAACGCGAACAGCGTGCCGATGCTGACCAGGTCGCCGAGCGTGGCGAAGTCCACGAAGCCCGCGAGGAGCGCGACGCCGACGCCGGTGATCGCAGTGACGCGGTACGGCGTGCCGTACTTCGGGTGCACCTTCGCAAGTGGCTCGGGCAGCAGCCCGTCGCGGGCCATCGCGAAGGTCACCCGGGTCTGGCCCAGCATCAGGATCAGCACCACGACGGTCAGGCCGATCGTCGCGCCGATCGCGATCACGTCGGCGATCCAGGTGATCCCGACCGAGTCGAACGCCGTCGCCAGTGGTGCGGCGTCGTCGGGGTCGATGTCGGTGTAGTGCTGCATCCCGGTGATCACCAGGCTGACCGCGATGTAGAGCAGGGTCACGATGGCGAGGGACCCGAGGATGCCGATCGGCACGTTGCGCTGGGGGTCGCGGGTCTCCTCGGCGGTGGTGGCGACGACGTCGAAACCGATGAACGCGAAGAACACGATCGAGGCGCCAGCGATCACTCCCGCGATGCCGTACGTCGCCGGCTCCCAGCCGAACAGGCTGGAGATCAGGGGCGTCTTCCAGAACGTCCCGTCGGCACCGTCCGATGGCACGCTCTCCGGGATGAACGGCGTGTAGTTGGAGGCCTTGATGTAGGTGACGCCCAGGACGATCACCAGGCCGACGACGGCGAGCTTGATCGCGACGACCACCTGGTTGACCCGGCTGGACAGCTTGATCCCGCCGACCAGCACGCCGGCGACAGCGAGCGCGATGAGTACGGCGGGCAGGTTGACGAGGCCTTCGGAGGCGGAACCGATCGCGGTCGGGATCTCCAGCGCGGTCCCGTCGAGGACGTTCTGGAGGTAGCCGGAGAAGCCCGCTGACAGCGCCGCCGCGCCGACCGTGAACTCCAGCATCAGGTCCCACCCGATGATCCACGCGATCAGCTCGCCGAAGGTCGCATAGCTGAACGTGTAGGCGCTGCCCGCGACCGGCACGGTCGAGGCGAACTCGGCGTAGCAGAGCGCCGCGAGAGCGCAGGCGAGGCCGGCGATCGCGAACGAGATCGCGATCGCCGGTCCGGAGTTGGTGGCGGCGACGCTCCCTGTGTAGACGAAGATGCCGGCGCCGATGATGACGCCGACGCCGAACACGGTGAGGTCGAGCGCCCCGAGGTTGCGCTTGAGCCGATGCTCCGGCTCGTCGGTCTCCGCGATCGACTGCTCGACGGACTTGGTGCGGAGCAGGGAAGCTCGCAGGTTCATGGGGGCGTCTCCTTCGTCCCGAGCCGGACACCTGACTATCAGAGGGCAACCCTAGACTGGCCCCCATGCCTGACATCACCCGTGACGAGGTGGCCCACCTGGCCGACCTCGCCCGGATCGACCTCGACGACGCCGAGCTGGACCACCTGGCCCCCCAGCTCGCTGTGATCCTCGAGTCGGTCGCGTCCATCCGCGGTGTCGCCGGGGAGGACGTCCCGCCGACCTCCCACCCGATCCCGCTCACGAACGTCTTCCGTGAGGACGTCGCGGTGCCGTGCCTGACGGCCGAGCAGGCGCTCTCGGGCGCCCCGGCGAGCGAGGACGGACGGTTCTCCGTCCCGCGGATCCTGGGGGACGAGCAGTGAGTGACTGGACGCGAAAGACCGCGGCCGAGCTGGCCGATGCCCTGGCTGGAGGCGAGGTGACCTCCGTCGAGCTGACCCAGGCGCACCTCGACCGGATCGATGCTGTCGACGGCGACGCGACGGCCGGCGTGCATGCCTTCCTCCACGTCGACGCCGAGGGGGCGCTGGCGCAGGCCGCCGCGTCGGACGAGCGCCGCTCCGCCGGCGCGCCGCTGCACCCGCTCGACGGCGTGCCGATCGCCGTCAAGGACGTGCTGACGACGCAGGGGCTGCCGACCACGTGTGGCTCGAAGATCCTGGAGGGCTGGATCCCGCCGTACGACGCGACCGTCGTCCGCAAGATCAAGGCCGCCGGCCTGCCGATCCTCGGCAAGACCAACATGGACGAGTTCGCCATGGGCAGCTCGACCGAGCACTCGGCGTACGGCCCGACCCGCAACCCGTGGGACCAGACCCGGATCCCCGGCGGCTCCGGTGGTGGCTCGGCCGCGGCGGTCGCGGCGTACGAAGCGCCGCTCGCCGTCGGCACCGACACCGGCGGCTCGATCCGCCAGCCAGGTGCGGTGACGGGGACGGTCGGCGTGAAGCCGACGTACGGCGCGGTCTCGCGCTACGGCCTGGTCGCGCTGGCCAACAGCCTCGACCAGGCGGGGCCGGTCACCCGGACGGTTCTCGACGCGGCGCTGCTGCAGGAGCTGATCGGCGGGCACGACCCGCTCGACTCGACCTCGGTCGACCAGCCGCTCGCGCCCCTGGTCGACGCCGCCCGCCAGGGTGCGACGGGTGACCTCGCCGGTGTGCGGGTCGGAGTCATCACCGAGCTCTCGGGCGAGGGCTGGCAGCCGGGCGTGATGGCGCGCTTCCAGGAGTCGGTCGACCTGTTGGTCAAGGCGGGTGCAGAGGTGGTCGAGGTGTCGTGCCCGACCTTCGTGCACGCGCTCGCGACGTACTACCTGATCCTTCCGGCGGAGTGCTCCTCCAACCTCGCCAAGTTCGACGCGATGCGCTACGGCCTGCGGGTCGTCCCGGAGACCGGCAAGAACGGCGGGCTGCCGAGCGCCGAGGACGTCATGCGGGTGACCCGCGACGCCGGGTTCGGCGACGAGGTGAAGCGCCGGATCATCCTCGGCACCTACGCCCTGTCCAGCGGCTACTACGACGCCTACTACGGCCAGGCGCAGAAGGTGCGCACGCTGATCAGCCGCGACTTCGAGGCGGCGTTCGAGGAGGTCGACGTACTCGTCTCGCCGACGGCGCCGACCACGGCGTTCGAGCTGGGGGAGAAGCTCGACGACCCGCTGGCGATGTACCTCAACGACCTCGCCACTATCCCGGCCAACCTGGCCGGCGTGCCCGGCATCTCGGTCCCGGCCGGGCTCGCCGACGAGGACGGGCTGCCGGTCGGCTTCCAGATCCTCGCCCCGGCGCTGGCCGACGACCGGTGCTACCGCGTCGGCGCCGCGCTCGAGGCCCTGCTGACCGCCGAGTGGGGCGGGCCGTTGCTGGCCCAGGCTCCCGATGTCGAGGAGATCCGATGACCGACACGCTGGTCCCGTTCGACGACGTGCTGGCGTCGTACGACCCGGCGCTGGGCCTCGAGGTCCACGTCGAGCTCAACACCGTCACCAAGATGTTCTGCGGCTGCCCGACGGAGTTCGGCGCCGACCCGAACACCCAGGTGTGCCCGACCTGCCTGGGCCTGCCCGGCTCGATGCCGGTCGTCAACGGCAAGGCGGTGGAGTCGGCGATCCGGATCGGGCTGGCGCTCAACTGCGAGATCGCGGAGTGGTGCCGGTTCGCGCGGAAGAACTACTTCTACCCGGACATGCCGAAGAACTTCCAGACGTCGCAGTACGACGAGCCGATCTGCTTCGACGGCTTCATGGACGTCGAGGTGGACGGGGAGACCCACCGGGTCGAGATCGAGCGCGCCCACATGGAGGAGGACACGGGCAAGTCGCTGCACGTCGGTGGCGCGACCGGCCGGATCCACGGCGCGGACTACTCGCTCGTCGACTACAACCGGGCCGGCATCCCCCTCATCGAGATCGTGACCAGGCCGATCACCGGCGCCGGCGCGAAGGCGCCGGAGGTGGCGCGCGCCTACGTCGCCCAGCTGCGCGACCTGATCGTCGCGCTCGGCGTCTCGGACGCCCGGATGGAGCAGGGCTCGATCCGCGCCGACGTCAACCTGTCGCTCGCGCCCAAGGGCACCGACGTCCTCGGCACCCGGACGGAGACGAAGAACGTCAACTCGCTGCGCTCGGTCGAGCGCGCGGTGCGCTACGAGATGTCGCGGCACGCCGCGGTGCTGGGCGCGGGGGAGAAGATCCTCCAGGAGACCCGGCACTGGCACGAGGACACCGGCGTCACGACGTCGGGTCGGGAGAAGTCCGACGCCGAGGACTACCGGTACTTCCCCGAGCCCGACCTGGTGCCGGTCGCGCCGTCGCGCGAGTGGGTCGAGGAGCTCCGCGGCACGCTGCCGGAGAACCCGACGGCCAAGCGCGCCCGGCTGCAGGCGGACTGGGGCTTCTCGGACCTGGAGATGCGCGACACCGTCGGTGCCGGCGCGCTGGCGCTGGTGGAGGAGACCATCGCCGCCGGGGCGACGCCCCAGACGGCGCGCAAGTGGTGGCTGGGCGAGCTCGCCCGGCGGGCCAACGACACCGACACCGCGATCGACCAGCTCGGGGTGACGCCGGCCGACGTCGCCGCCGTGCAGCAGCTGGTCCAGGCCGGGACGATCAACGACAAGCTCGCGCGCAAGGTGTTCGAGGGCCTGTACGCCGGCGAGGGCACCCCTGCCGAGATCGTCGAGAAACGCGGCCTCGCCGTGGTCTCCGACGAGGGCGCGCTGTCGACCGCCGTCGACAACGCCATCGCCGCCAACCCCGACGTGGCCGACAAGATCCGCGAGGGCAAGGTCGCCGCCGCCGGCGCCCTCATCGGCGCGGTCATGAAGGAGATGCGCGGTCAGGCCGACGCCGGCCGGGTGCGCGAGCTGATCCTCGAGAAGCTCACCTGAGCCTGAACTTCGCTCCGCGGCCGTGTCCCGGGGTGTTGACATCTGCGCGTGCCACGTTCAAATTGGAACCATAGCGGTTCATATTGGGACCGCCGGAGCGTTTCCGGGAGGTCACCATGGGAGTTCAGACGCGGTTCGGCAGGTTCTGCGTGGCTGTGAGCGCGGGCATCCTCGTGCTGGCGGTCGCGCCGGCGCCGGGAAGTCAGGCGGACGACGAAGGCCGGGGCGAGGGGTCTCCGGTGCCGCAGCGCGCCGAACGATCGGTCCGCGTCACGAAGTCGGGCGTCGTGGTCCAGACGGTGCGGGTCGGTGAGTCAACGGTCACGACGTACGGCCCTGACGCTCCGCCGGTGACGGTCACGCAGCGCGGCAAGTCGGCAACGGCGCGCCTCTCGGTCGAGCCGTCGCCCCGGAGTCGGCGCAGCCTCGATCCCACGGTGTTCGAGATGACGCTCGCCAGTGGCCACTTCAGCCGCGAGGAAGCCTGCGAGTTCGCGAAGGCCATCGACCCGCGCGGGTGCGTGACGTCGGCGACCTTGCGGTCGCGGGAGGTGGCGGCGCCGCGCGACGGACGCCGAACGGCCGCCAGGAGTGACTTCCTGGACACCCGCTGCTGGACGCTCGAGCACGAGCCTGGCGACGGCACGAAGTACAACTACAACTGCAACTATCGGCGCATGGACTTCCTCAACCAGAAGCTCTGGTTGATCTCGAACCGGATGCAGGCCACGGGTTGGGAGGAGGAGGGCGGAACATGCTGTGACTACCTGCAGGGCGTTGGAGTTCGCGCCGAGTACGAGGACAGTGCGGCGCATGCGGTCGAGTGGTCTCCCGGTGAGACGCGCGCGATCGAGGACTCCTGCCGAAGCACTACGACGTCGGTCACCTCGTCACGCACCGGCACCAGTTACTCGGTGACCAACGAGATCTGTCCCGAGGAATTGTCCCCGTGGCACTCGCCGGCGTTCCAGTACTTCGGCGCGAAGTGGACCGGCCCGGGCGCCCCGCACGAGGACCGGCGTGGAGCCATCGCCACCTCCCTGGTCCGCGTTGACCGGCCCGGCACCCGCGCTTACGCGCTCGCGGCGTGGTTGAAGTGGGGGTGACCGACCTGAGCCGTCGGAGCGCGCTGGCCCGCGTGGTCAGTCACCGTACTTTTCCCCTTGTCGTCGCCTTCCTGCTCGGAGCGGCGCTCATGGCTGTCGTCCCACGGCTGAGCGCCGCCGGCGACCCCGGCCTCGAGATCGGCGACTCGTTCGAGGCTCCCGTCGAGACGTACTTCGACGAATCCGGTCCCGAACCGAACGTGATCTGTTTCGAGCGCGAGGACGACAACTGCGGACGTCCGCTCTTCGCCGGCGACGTGGCGCCGGACATCCAACCCGGCGATCGGGTCCGCGCCACGGAGATCTGGCTGCGTGACGACGAGGGCATCAAGTGGCTTGCCTTCTTCGTCGAGCCGGAGGCGGACGCGTAGACCGGCGAGGACGAGCGGGTCCCGAGAGCAGCGGGCGAGGTGCCACGATCCGGTCCGACGTTCGGCTGGATGGTGAGGTTCTCGCCGAGCGGGATTACGCTGCGGGGACCAATCCAATACGCCCGTGGCGGGGGAAGCCGGTCCGAGTCCGGCGCTGACCCGCAACCGTAGGCCGCACTTTCGGGAGTACGGCGAGCCGGAGCACCTGTCGCGGCGCGTCCTGACGCCACGCTGTCGCGGAGTGCAGCGGGTCGGGCCGACGACGGTTCCTACCCGTGCTGCAGCGGGAAGGAAAACATGTCCAGCTCCACCCCTCGCCGATTCGGGACGGCCGTGCTCGGCGGCTCGCTCATGGCCTCCGGCCTGGTCCTCGGTGGGCCGACGCCCGCCTCCCACGCGCACGGCGAAGCAGATCCCGCGCCCGCTGCCCTCGCCGCCGAGTGGCTCGCCGACGAGGAAGCGGCTCTGACCGGCTTCGGCGGTTTCGGTTGGGGCGCCTCGATCGACGTCGCGCTCGCGCTGAAGGCCGTCCCGGGACACCAGGCAGACGTCGACGCCCTTACCGACGCGCTTGCGTCGCACATCGGGGACTACGTCACCGGCGAGAGCTTCGGTGACACGGGCAGCACCTACGCCGGCCCGGCCGCGAAGGCCGCTGCCTACGCGGCTGCCGTCGGCGAGGACCCCACCGCGTTCGGTGGGGACGACCTCGTCACCCGGGTCGAGGGGACCGTGCAGGAGTCCGGCCGCATCGAGGACGTCTCCCTGTACGGCGACTACGCCAACGTGTTCGGCCAGATCTTCGCCGCCCGTGCCCTCACCGACCACGGCAGCCTCGAGGCGCCCGCTGTCGTCGACTTCCTTCTGGACCAGCAGTGCGCGTCGGGCGGGTTCCGTCTCGACTTCACGCGCACCCCCGACGGTGACCCCAACACGCCGGATCCGGCGACCGACGCCGGATGCGCCGACGACGCGAGCTCGGTGTCCAACGTGGATGCGACGGCGCTCGCGGTGGTCACGCTGGAGCCGCTCGCGGCATCGGACACCGGGATCGCCGCTGCCCTCGAGGACGCCGTGGCGTGGCTCGTGGCCGAGCAGCGCCCGAACGGATCGTTCGACGACGGCGACCGGATCGGACCGAACGCGAACAGCACCGGTCTGGCGGGCAACGCCCTTCTCGCCGCGGAGCAGCACGAGCCGGCGGAGAAGGCGGCGGCATGGCTGCGCAGCCTCCAGTTCAACGGCACCCGCTGCGACGGCGCGGCGAAGCCGGAGATCGGTGCCGTCGCCTACGACGGCGCGGAGCTCAGGGCCGCCTTCGACGGCGGCATCGTGGACCGCGCCAAGGCGGCGCGCGTCGTGTCGCAAGCGATCCCCGCCCTCCTCGCCGCACCCGAGAGCGAAGAGTCCCTCTCGTTCAGCGCGCGGCCCTTCCTCAACGGAGGCGGCAAGGCTCGGATCCGCGTGACCGGGCTCGCCCACGGCGAGCCGGGCTGTGCCGGTGTCGGCCGGTTCACCGACCGCGTGGTCGGCGACGCGGACGGCCGGGTCGTCGCTCTGGTCCGGGTGCCGAACCGCACCGGGTTCGTGCCGCTGGCGGTCGACAGCGCTGACAACTCCGTCGGCGCCGAGTGGGTCGCTCTGGCCGCCAAGGATCTTGACTTCGTCCGTCGCGCAAGGGTCGCCCGCGGCGGAGAGCAGCGCGTCGTCGTCACCGGGCTCTGGTCGGGAGAGAGGGTGGTCGTCCGTCAGGACGGTGACGTGGTCGAGCGAGGCAGGGCCACGACCCGTGGCCGCTTCGTTGCTGTCTTCCGCGCTCCCCGCGCGACCGGACGCCACCAGCTCAAGGTGGTCGGCCAGTTCGTGGACCGGGTCGGCCGCGCGTCGTACCGCGTGGGCTGATCGGCGATGATCCGTACGACGCTCTCGGCGGCTACCGCAGTCCTCGTGGCTGCGGTGGCCGGCGTCGTGGTTCCGGCCGGCGAGGCCACGGCCTTCGCAGCGGCGCCCGCGTGCAGCGGCGACACCGGTGTCACGGTCATCGTCGACTTCAACGAGCTGGGCGGCGGCGTCACTGCCGCCTGCGACCCTGACGGTGCGGGCAAGTCCGCGTCGGAGGTCTTCGACGACACGGGCTACCCGCTGGTCTTCGCCCAGCAGGACCCGGGGTTCGTGTGCCGGGTGTCGGGGAAGCCGGCCGACAGCCCGTGCGTCCGCACCCCGCCAGCGACGGCGTACTGGAGCCTGTGGTGGTCCGACGGCGAGTCCGGCCGGTGGTCCTATGCGACCAGCGGGGTCAACGTGCTCGAGGTACCCGACGGGGGCTTCGTCGCCTTCGCCTGGCACCAGGGCCAGGACAACGCCGCCCCGCCCGACGCCAGCCCGACCCGGTCGGACCCGGAGCCGACCGACGACGGCGGCAACGGGGGCAATGACGGCAACGGCGGCGGCAACAACAACGGAGGTGGCGGGCAGAGCGATGACGGTGGTGGCCAGTCCACCGCCGGCACCGTGACCACGTCCGCGCCGACGGACACGTCCGAGGCCACCGCGAGCCCGACCGACGCGAAGTCGCCGGGGGAGGGGAAGAAGCGCCGCGACCGTGAGCGCGACGACCCGTCGGCGTCCGCGACGTCGAGCAGCGCCGTGCCCGGTGCCGGCGAGATCACCGCGGGACCGCCGGAGAGCGACCTCGGCACCGACGCCTCAGCCGACGACGGCGGGGCCCTCCCCACGTGGATCGGGCTGGGGCTCGCCGTACTCGTGCTCGGTGCCGCGGCGCTGGTGACCCTGTTGCGCAGGCGCCCGGAATGAGACTGCCGCGTGACCTCCACCCGGTCGCCTGGTGGTGCTGGGCGGTCGGTCTCGCGGTGGGCGCGTCGTGCACGACCAACCCGTACCTCCTCGGGCTGTTGCTGGCGGTCGCGACCATCACCGTGTTCGCCTGCCGCGGCGACCAGCCGTGGGCGCGGTCGTTCCGGCTCTACCTCTGGCTCGGCCTGGTCGTGCTGGTGATCAGGGTGCTGTTCCGGGTGCTGGTGGGCGGCAACGACGCGGGCCACGTGCTGCTCTCGATGCCCGAGATCCCGCTGCCGGACTGGGCCGCAGGCATCAGCCTGCTCGGCCCGTTCAGCCGCGAGGAGCTGCTCGCCGCGATCTATGAGGGCCTGCGGCTCGCGACGCTGCTCATCGCGGTCGGCGCGGCCAACGCGCTCGCCAACCCGAAGCGGCTGATGAAGTCGATGCCGCCCGCGCTCTACGAGGTCGGTACGGCGATGGTCGTGGCGATCACGGTCATCCCGCAGCTGGCCGACAGCGCCCGGCGGGTGCGCGCGGCGCAGCAGCTCCGGGGCGGCGAGCGGGGCCGGGGTCATCGGGTACGCAGTGTGCGGCGTCTTCTTGTCCCGATCCTCGAGGACGCCTTCGAGCGGTCGCTGTCGCTCGCGGCCGGCATGGACGCCCGCGGCTACGGCCGCGCCGGTACGGCGACCGCGGGCCAGCGCCGCAGCACCGGCGCGCTGATGATCCTCGGCCTGATCGGCATCTGCGTCGGCGTCTATGCGTTCCTCGACTCCACCGCGCCGCGGCTGCTCGCCTGGCCGATGCTCGCGCTCGGTCTGGTTGCTGCCCTGGCGGGCTTCGTGCTCGCCGGTCGCCGGGTGCAGCGGACCCGCTACCGGCCCGAGCGCTGGCACACCACCGAGGTGCTCGTCGCGCTCTCCGGCGTGGTCGTCGGCGCCGGTCTGTGGCTGGTGCAGCGCGGTGAGCCGCTGGTCGCGCACCCGGGCGTGCTCGCCGTACCGGAGCTGAGCCTCGTCGCCGTCGTCGCGATCCTCGTCGGCATCGCGCCGGTCTTCGTCGCGCCGCCGCCGCTGACCGCGCGGAACCGGGCGCCGGTCGCGCCGGAGCCCGCCGAAGAGCCGGCGAAGGTGGCTGCGTGATGTTCGAGCTGCGTGAGGTCACCTTCCGGTACGGCGACCGGCCGGTCCTCGACCGCGTCGACCTGGCGATCGACCACGGCGAGCTCGTGCTGCTCGCGGGGCCGACCGGCGTCGGCAAGTCGACGCTGCTCGGCGTGGTCGCCGGCCTGGTGCCCGCGTTCACGGGTGGCACCCTCACCGGCGACGTGGTCATCGACGGCGAGAGCGTGCTCGACCGGCCGGCGCGGGAGCGGGCCCACGTCGTCGGCTACGTCGGCCAGAACCCCCCTGCCTGGTTCGTCACGGACACGGTCGAGGAGGAGCTCGCCTTCGGCATGGAGCAGCTCGGGCTGGCCGCGCCGACGATGCGCCGACGGGTCGAGGAGACCCTCGACCTGCTCGGCATCGCCGATCTCCGGCATCGCGACCTCCGGACGCTCTCGGGCGGTCAGCAGCAGCGCGTCGCGATCGGCTCCGTGCTGACCACCCACCCGCGGCTGCTGGTGCTCGACGAGCCCACGTCCGCCCTCGACCCGACCGCAGCCGAGGAGGTCCTCGCCACCCTCACCCGGCTGGTCCACGACCTCGGGGTCTCGGTCCTCGTGGCCGAGCACCGGCTCGAGCGGGTGGTCCCGTTCGCGGACCGGCTGTGCCTGCTGGGCGCGGGCGGACAGCTGCGGGTCGGCGACCCGGCCGAGCTGCTCGTGGACTCGCCGATCGCCCCGCCGCTGGTCGAGCTCGGCCGGCTCGCCGGCTGGTCGCCGCTCCCGCTCACCGTGCGGGACGCGCGTCGTCGTACTGCTGACCTGCGCGCGCGGCTCGGCCCGCCGCCGGTCGTCGTACCTGAAGTTCCGGCCCCGGAATCGACCGAAACAGGGCCGGAAGTTCAGGTACGACGCTTGCTGGTGACCCACGGGTCGGTGCCGGCGCTGCGTGACGTCGACCTGTCCCTGACACCGGCGACGGTGACGGCGTTGATGGGGCGCAACGGTGCCGGCAAGTCCACGCTGCTGTGGGCGCTCCAGGGGCGGTACAGCGCGACCCGTGGCACGGTCCGGGTCGCGGGGAAGGACCCGCACCGGCTGAAGCCGGACGCGCGGCGCCGGGCCACCGGACTGGTGCCCCAGAGCCCCGCCGACCTGCTCTACCTGGAGACGGTGGCGGAGGAGTGCGCGGCCGCGGACCGTACGGCGTCCGCCGCCCCCGGCACCTGCGCCGGACTCCTCGAGCGGCTGGCCCCTGGCATCGACCCGGCCGGTCACCCGCGCGACCTCTCGGAAGGCCAACGGCTCGCGCTCGCGGTCGCGATCGTGCTCACCGCCGGTCCGCCGGTGCTGCTGCTCGACGAGCCGACCCGCGGGCTGGACTACCCCGGCAAGCACGCGCTCGCGGAGATCCTGCGCGGCCTCGCGGCCGACGGGCGCACCATCCTGGTCGCCACCCACGACGTCGAGTTCGTGGCCCAGGTCGCCGACGAGGTGGTCGTGCTCGCCGAGGGCGAAGTGGTGTCGAGCGGCACGGTCCGCGACGTCATCGCCGAGTCGCCGGCCTTCGCGCCGCAGGTGACGAAGGTGCTCGGGCCCGGCTGGCTGCGGGTCGACGAGGTCGCCGCGGCACTGGCGTCCAGCGATCCGACCGCAGCCGAGGTGCCGTCGTGAGCGCGGTCGACCAGCGGGTCGCCGTACCTCTCCGGCTGCGGTCCGCCGTCGTCCTCGGGCTCGCCTCGCTGATCGGGCTGATGATGCTCGGCTGGCCGTTGCTGCTCGAGGCGGACCCGACCCAGCGGGTGGATCCGCCGTTCCTCTTCCTCGGCCTGCTGCCGGTGATCCTGGCCGTCGTGCTCGCCGAGATCAGCGAAGGTGGCATGGACGCCCGGGTGCTCGCGATCCTCGGCGTGCTCAGCGCCGTCAACGCGGTGCTGCGCGGGGTCAGCGCCGGTACCGCCGGCCTGGAGCTCGTGTTCTTCCTGCTGATCCTCGGCGGACGGGTGTTCGGGCCGGGGTTCGGCTTCGTGCTCGGCTGCACGTCGCTCTTCGCGTCGGCCCTGATGACCGCCGGCGTCGGTCCGTGGCTGCCGTTCCAGATGCTCGTCGCGGGCTGGGTGGGGATGTTCGCCGGACTGCTCCCGCGGCGGGTGTCGGGTCGCTGGGAGATCGTCATGCTGGTGGCGTACGGCGTGCTCGCGGCCTATGCCTACGGGCTGCTGATGAACCTCTGGGGCTGGCCGTTCATCCTCGGCATCCAGGTCCCCGGTCAGGACTCGACCGATCTCTCGTACGCGCCGGGTGCGCCCCTGCTGGAGAACCTGCACCGGTTCGTCGTCTACACGCTGCTCACCTCCACCGGCGGCTGGGACACCGGCCGTGCGATCACCAACGCGCTCGCCATCGCCCTGCTCGGCCCCGCCGTGCTCACCACCCTGAGGCGGGCGGCGCGGCGGGCACGGGTGGAGCGGCGGGGTGCAGTTTCATCAAGGGATGTTGCCGGACCGACACTTCCCTAGGGGTGCACGCCGTGGGAGGTCCAGGTTCACCGACATCCCTTGATGAAACTGCAGGTGTTGCCGTTGCCTACGGCTCGACCACCAGGATCCGGTCGTCCTCGGCAGCCGGGTCGCCCCGCCCGTCGTGGTTGCTGGTGGTGAGCCAGAGCCGGCCGTCGGGGGCGACGACGACGGTGCGGAGCCGGCCGAAGTCGCCGGTGAAGTACGGCGTGGGCTCACCCGCGCTGCCACCGTCGACGGGGATCTGCCACAGCCGCTCGCCGCGCAGCGCCGCCATCCAGAGGTGGCCATCCAGGTAGGCCAGCCCCGAGGGCGAAGCCTCGTCGGTCGGCCAGGTGAGCTCGGGGTCGTGGAACTCGGGTTCGCCGCCCTCGCCCTCGACGGTGGGCCAGCCGTAGTCGTCGCCGGCCTCGATCAGGTTGAGCTCGTCGAAGCTGCTGGAGCCGAACTCGCTCGCCCACAGCCGGCCGTCGTCGTCGAAGGCGAGCCCCTGCACGTTGCGGTGGCCCCAGGACCACACCTCGTCACCGAACGGGTTGTCCGGCGCCGGCTCGCCCTCGGTGGTGATCCGCAGGATCTTGCCGGCGTACCCGCTGCGCTCCCGGGCCAGGTCGTCCTCGCCCGTCTCGCCGGTGGAGACGAAGAGGAAGCCGTCCGGCCCGAACTCCAGGCGCCCGCCGTCGTGGATGAACCCGCCGGGGATCCCGGTGAGGATCGGTTCGGTCTCGCCGAGCTGCTCGCCGGAAAGCTCGGCACGCACGACCCGGTTGTCCTCGGCCGTGCAGACGTAGAAGTAGAGGAGGTGGTCCTCCTCGAAGTCGGGGGAGACGGCCACCCCGAGCAGCCCGGCCTCGCCCTGCGGCGCGGTCTCGGGGATCCGACCGACCTCGACCACCTCGCCTTCACCGGCACCCTCCGCAGGGGTGATCACCAGCACCCGGGCGGTGTCGCGCTCGGTGACGACGGCGCGGCCGTCGGGGAGGAAGTCGACGCCCCACGGGACAGCGAGCCCGCTGGCCATCGTCGCGACCACCTCGGCCCCGCCGCGCTGGTCACCGGTCCGCCCGTCGGAACCGTCCGGACCGCCGGACCCGTCAGACCCGCCGGACCCGTCGGACCGGTCCGTGGGCCGGTCGGTGGCCGTGGGCGACGTCGTACCGTCGGCGTCGCCCTCCGGCTCCTCGCCACCGCAGCCGGCGAGCAGAGCCGCGGCCGCGACGAGGGCGACCGCCGTACGTCGGGCACTCATGGGTCGACCCTAGACGGGTAGATCCAGACGGATCACGCAGCGGTGACGCCGACCTTCTCCAGGAACTCCAGCAGCAGCTCGTGCACCAAGTCCGGCTGCTCGAGCTGGATGAAGTGCGATCCGCGGAGCTCGATGTAGTCGGCGTCCTTCAGCCGCGCGGCCGCCGTCGCCATGTCGCGGGCACCGGCGAGAAGGTCGTACTTCGGTGCGATGAAGCGCGCGGGCACCTCGATGCCGCTCAGGGAGACGCGGGCGTGCTTGGAGGTGCCGAGCGCGATGTGGGCGTACCACTGGACCGGGGTCTTGATGAACTCCTCGATCCCGATCGCGGCGAGCTCGGGGTCGGCGACCGGGAACATGAAGCCGCTGTGCGTGATCAGCGCGATCGCCCGCGGCCCGATGGGCAGTCGGGTCGTGATCGGGCTGACCGCCCACCCGGTGAGCTTGCCGAGGCGGCAGGCGCTCACGGTGATCAGCCGCGCGATCGGGTGGGGAAGCCGCAGCGGCGCCAGCATGGTGCGGAAGGTGTCACCGGGGACACCGGCGACCGCGAACAGCCCCGCCACCCGCTCGGGGTGCCGGACCGCGAGCTCGAACATGGTGTTGACGCCCATCGACCAGCCCATCAGCACCGCGCGGTCGACCCCGAAGTGGTCCATGACGGACAGCCCGTCCTCGACGAAGTGCTCGATCTCGACGTGTCGCTTGTCGGCCGGGCGCTCGGAGCCGCCGACGCCGCGGTGGTTCCAGGAGACGACCCGGACCCCGCAGTCGGGGTCGAGCAGCGCGGGCCACATGTAGGCGTTGGTGCCGAGGCCGTTGCACAGGACGACGGTCGGTCCGTCGATCACGCCGTCGGGGTCGTTGGTCCACGCCCGGACGTGGGTGCCGTCGTCGGACAGAATGTCGTGGAACGACACCACTGCGGTCTCGGTGGCATCCGGGGTGGAGGTGGGCATGCTCAGATTCTGCCCGAGCCGGCGCCGATCCTGGGTGTGCCCTGCCGCATACCGCCCGCTGGGCGCGCTCAGGCGTTCGCGACGACTCCCGGCGCAGGCGCAGTCCCGGTAGCCGGATCGCGACGGGAGGCGGACAGTCTGGCAAGGTACGACGCCACCTCCTCACGCTCGGCGCGCCGGCGGGCGCAGGCGGTGAGGGCGATCATGGCGTTGCGGCGGGCTTGCTGCTGCGACGCGACCGGCCACTCGGCGATGGCCTGGCCGAGCCGGAAGAGAGGGCGCATGGAGGGGAACATGGCATCGCTCCGATGGGGGGAAGATCGGGGGGTGAGGACAAACTAGCGGCGGTCGTCTCGCCAGCGCATCACCGTCGTGTGACATGCCGGTGAAAAGATGCTCAGTGCGAGGCTGCGCCTCACGGCACCGGCGGTGGCGAGGGCGCCTCGTCCGGGGCGGCGGCCCGGGTGGCCCCGACGCTCGCCGCGACCACGAACCCGATCGCAGCCCACTGCACCGCGCTGAGGTGCTCGCCGACGACCAGCAGGCCGGCCAGCGCGGCGGCCGCCGGCTCGAGGCTCATCAGCACGCCGAACAGCGCGGGCCGCAGCCGGCGGAGCGCGATCAGCTCACAGCTGTAGGGGATCACCGAGCTGAGCAGACCGATCGCAGCGCCGAGCAGGATGATCCGCGGGTCGACGAGCGGGTCGCGGTCGATGGGGACGAGCGCCGGCGACAGCAGGAGTACGGCGACGACGCTGGCGACCGCGAGTCCGTCGAGCCCCTCCCACCGCCGCCCCGTGTGCGCGCTCAGCAGGATGTAGCCGGCCCAGGAAGCGCCCGCGACGAACGCGAACGCGACGCCGACCGGATCGAGGTCGGCCCGCTCGACGCCGAGGAGGAGGACCCCGATCGCTGCCAGCCCGACCCAGGCCAGGTCGCGCGGCCGGCGCGACCCGAGGACCGCCACCGCGAGCGGTCCGATGAACTCGATGGTGACCGCGATCCCGATCGGGATCCGGCTGAAGGACTGGTAGATGGCCCAGTTCATCAGCGCCAGCGAGACCCCGAACCCGAGCACGGTCAACCAGTCCCGGCGGTCGCGGCCGCCGAGCCTCGGCCGGGCGATGAGGAGCAGCAGCAGTGAGCTCGAGGCGAGGCGCAGCCACACCATGCCCGTCGGGGAGATCTCGTCGAAGAGGTTCTTGGCGACACCGGCGCCGAGCTGGACCGACGCGATGCCGATGAGCACCAGGCCGATCGCCGTACCCCGACCGGAAAGTCGGGTGTCGGAGACCGATGACATCGTGGGCGTCACTCGGTCAATCTAGGAGCAGCCACCGAGCAAGGGAGAAGCGGATGGGCACTGTCCTGATGGTCGGCACTCGCAAGGGATGCTGGATCGGTCGTTCCGACGACCAGCGCGACGAGTGGACGTGGAGCGGTCCGCACCACGACATGGAGGAGGTCTACTCCTGCATGGTCGACACCCGCGGTGCGAGTCCACGGCTCTTCGCCGGTGCCTCGTCGAGCTGGTTGGGCCCCCAGGTCCGCTGGAGCGACGATCTCGGCGCGACCTGGCAGGAGACCCCCGGCGGCGCGATCAAGTTCCCGGAGGGCAGCGGCGCCACCGTCGAGCGGGTGTGGCAGATCGTTCCGGGCTGCGAGGACGGCGTCGTCTACGCCGGCACCGAGCCGGGCGCGGTGTGGAAGTCCGTCGACGGCGGTGCGACGTTCGCCCTCGAGGAGGCTCTCTGGAACCATCCCCAGAAGCCGGAGTGGGGTGCCGGCTTCGGCGGCCAGGCGTTCCACACGATCCTGCCGCACCCGACCGACCCGGACTCGGTGACGGTCGCGATCTCGACCGGCGGCGTCTACCAGACCACCGACGGCGGCGCATCCTGGGCGCCCCGCAACCAGGGCATCCGCGCCGACTTCCTGCCCGAGGACCAGCGCTACCCGGAGTTCGGCCAGTGCGTGCACAAGGTGACCCGCCACCCGAGCCGGCCGGAGCGGCTCTACGTCCAGAACCACGGCGGTGTCTACCGCTCCGACGACGAGGGCGGGTCGTGGAAGTCGATCGGCGACGACCTGCCGAGCGACTTCGGGTTCCCGATCGTCGTGCACCCGCACCGCCCCGACACCATCTACGTCTTCCCGCTGGGCGGCGGCGACGGCCGCTACCCGCCCGACGCGAAGGCCCGGGTGTGGCGCTCGGACGACGCCGGCGAGTCCTGGACGCCGTACGACGAAGGCCTCCCGGACACGTTCTACGTCGGCGTCATGCGCGATGCCATGTGCACCGACAGCCACGACCCTGCGGGGATCTACCTCGGTGCCCGCAACGGCGCCGTGTGGGCGTCGACCGACGACGGCGCCACCTGGCGGCAGATCGTCAGCAACCTTCCCGACGTGATGTCGGTGAAGGCCGGGACCTGGAAGGACTGACGGGCATGGGTGCGTTCGAAGTGACCAGGAGCCAGTGGGTGGATGCGCCGCCGGAGGCGGTCCGCGCCCAGGTCGTCGACTTCCGGCGTTGGCAGGCGTGGTCGCCGTGGGAGGAGCTCGACCCCGACCTGGAGCGCGACTACACCGGGCCGGAGAGCGGCGTCGGCGCGCACTACGCCTGGTCCGGCAACAAGAAGGCCGGGATCGGCTCGATGGAGATCACCGCCGTCACCGACGAGCGGGTCGACCTCGACCTGCACTTCGAGAAGCCGTTCCCTGCGGACAACAAGGTCTACTTCGAGCTGCCCGCGATGGACGGCGGCACCCAGGTGACGTGGGGGATGCGGGGCGAGACCAAGGGCTTCTTCGGGCTGTTCACGAAGGTGGTCCCGATGGACAAGCTGGTCGGCAAGGACTTCGCCAGGGGGCTCCAGCAGCTCAAGGCCGAAGCCGAGAGAAGCGGCTGACCGGCGCCGTACCCCACACTGACGGCGCCGGCCAACCGCTGGCCGGGGTGCTGCTACTGCTACTTGGCGACCACCAGGCCGTCGATGATCACCGGCTTGTTGTCGCTGGTGACGATGATCTTGACGGTGCCGGTCTTCACCACCGGGAACTTCGCCACGTTCACGACCCTGCGCTTGGCCTCGCCCTGGAGGCTGAACGTGCCGAGCACCTGCCCGGCGAAGGTGACCTTGACGGTGCCGCTGTTGAGCGTCTTGTGCACCACGATCGCCAGCCGCTTGGCGTGCACGCCCTTGCGGGTCAGCGTCCGGCCCTCCACGTTCGTCCGGGTCACGGTGTTGAGGAAGTGGCCCTCGCCCACCGCCTGGGTCCAGCCCGTGCCGCCCAGCTTGCGGTCGTCGAGCGGGACCGTGTTGCACCGCGGCTGGGAGGTGGCGAAGTTGCCGACCGTGTCCTGGGAGCGGACCTGGAAGCAGTACGTCGTGCCCGGCGCGGCCGGGTACGTGACCTCGTCACCGGTCGCGTTGTCGACGATGAGCGTCGGGCGCCGTGGCCCGCTGCGTTCCAGGGAGCCGTGGTCGCGTAGACGTCGACGGTCGGTGCGATCTGCGACAGCGAGTCGTGGACGGACCAGCCGACCTTGAGCTGGTCGGTCGTGGAGATCGCCCTCGTCGGCTTGACCACCTTGGTGACCGGGCCCGAGGCGTCGAGGAACTCGGCGTGGACCAGGTTGTTGCCGGTGCCGACCACCACGACGTTGCCCTCGGCGTCGGCGTCGACGGCGTACTGGCCGATCGGGAGGCTCGGCCCGGCGTCATGGTTCTGCCACGGGGCCTGGAACCCGCTCGCGCGGTGCCACACGCGCAGGGCGGAGGGCGTCGACGAGATGACGGTGCGGAGGTCCTGGTCGGTCAGCACGGTCTCCGGGTGCTGGGGGTTCGCGGCGACCGGGTCCTGCAGCACGGCCGGTGCCGAGAAGGCGCCTCCGGCAGGGCGGACCGCGTAGTCGATCCCGCGGCCCTCGTTGCCCATGGTCTCCCACGCGACCAGCACGTCGCCGTCGGCGTTGGCGGTCACCGAGCCGTTGTTCGCGCTGAGGTCGGTGTCCGACAGCACGGTCGACTGGCCGGCCGCGCCGTTGGCGCCGATCTCGACGGCTCGGACCACGTCCGGCGTGCCGTTCTGCGTGCCGACGACGACGCCCGACCCGTCTGGCCGCAGCGCGACCGAGGAGTCGGCAAGGGGGGAGTTGGTCACGACCTTGACGGCCGGTGACCAGCTCGTCGAGCCCCCGAGGCGGCGGGTGGCGTAGATGTCACCGCTGCGGGCGAAGGAGACCAGGACGTCGCCGTCGGCGTTCGCGGCCAGGGCCGGTGCGAACTCGTCGTCGGTCCCCGAGTCGATCGGGCTGGACGTCACGCTGCCGACCTTCGGCCAGTCCGACACGAAGGCGGTGCTGTCGAGACCGTGGGCGATCCGGTAGGTGACGACCGCGTGCCCGGAGTCGTCGACCGCGACGTCGTGGAACAGCGTGTTGTCGCTGGGCGTCGGGACCAGGTTGGTCATCGGGCCCCACGTGCCGGCGCTGAGCCGCCGGCCGTCGACGACGATCAGGTCCGGTCCGCCGCCCGGGTGCTCCCAGGTGACGACCGCGTCGCCCTTCGGGTTCGCGGCAACCCGGACCTGGCTCGCGTCCTGGCCGGCCGGGCTCAGGACGGCCGGGTTGCCCCAGTCGCCGTTGACCGCGCGGGACACGTAGACCCGGTCGATGTCGCCGGCCGGGACGGTCCAGGCGGCGATGGCGTCGCCCGGACCGGTGCTGGCCACGTCGAGCGACGTCGCCGTACCGAAGACGCCGCCGTTGATGGCGCCGGAGTCGATCCACGCGACCGCGCCGGCGGAGCCAGGTGCGGCGAGGGTGAGGGTGCCGGCGGCGACGGCCGCGGCGGCGACTGAGGTGAGCATCTGCTTACGCATGGGTCATGCCTTTCGAATGAGAGGGGGTGTGTCCGAGGTGGGGGCGGTCGTCACTTGGCGACGATCAGGCCGTCGATGTTGACGGGCTTCCCGGTGGCGCTGGTGACCCTGATCGTCAGCGTCCCTGCCTTGACCGCGGGGAAGCTGGCGAGGCTGATCTGCTTCTTCTTGCCGGTGCCCTGGAGGCTGAAGCTGCCGAGGACCTGGCCGTCGAAGATGACCTTGACGGTCCCGCTGTTGGCGGTCTTCTGGACCAGCAGGGAGAGCCGCTTGGCCTTGACGTTCGTGCGGGTCAGCACGGCGCCGTGCTGCTTGGTGGTCGTCACCGTGTTCTTGAAGTGGCCGGTGCCGGTCGCCCGGTTCCAGTTGTCGCCGACCAGCGCCCGGTCGTCGAGGGGCACCGTGGTGCACCGCTGGGGAGTGGTGGTGAAGTTGCCGGCGGCGTCAGAGGTGCGGGTCTGGATGCAGTACGTCGTGCCGGTCGTGGCCGGGACCGTCGCCTCGTTGCCCGGTGCGTCGTTGACGACGACCTGCGGGGTGGTGAAGACCGTCTTGTTCCACGCGACCGACGAGGCGTACACGTCGGTGCCGGTCAGGGCGGACAGCGAGTCGGTCGCGGTCCAGCTGACCGGGATCGACTTGCCGATCGTCGCGAAGGCGAGCGCGTTGAGCGTCGCCGTCGGGCCGGCGGCGTCGAAGAACCGTCCGTGGATCCCGCCGAGGGGCTTGAAGCCGAGCTGGATCGCGTTGCCTTCCCGGTCGACGTCGACCGCGTCGTCGGCGTGGTAGCCGTTGCCGCTGTAGACGGGCACGAAGGGCTGCACGTTGTTGGTCTTCGTGTGGGTCACGACCTGGCCGTTGCCGCTGTGCTGGATGACCCGCAGGCCGCTGTCGGAGATGCGGGCCGTCGGGTCGGCGGCGTTGGGCATCGTGCCCGTCAGCACCTGGGCCGTGCCGGGGTAGGCGTTGTTGGCGGCACTGGCGTAGCGGACGGTCGTCGTCCCGTCCTTGTGCGAGGCCCAGGTGAACAGGGCCGACCCGGTGGCGTTGATGTCGACGCTGGGGTCGGAGGCGAACTCGTCGGTCGGCGACAGGGGCTCGGCGGGCAGGGCGGTGCCGTCCGGCAGCACCCGGCTGGTCTCGATGACGTAGGCGTCGCTGTAGACCGCGGCGTAGATGACCTGGCCCTGGCCGTTGTCGCTGATCGCGACCTCCGGGGACGCCGCGACGTTGCCGGAGTTGCTGGTGCTGTCACCGAGGTTCCAGCCCTGGCCGGGCGTGCGCCGTACGACGGTGACGACGTCCTCGGCGAGTCCGCTGTAGGTGTAGGCGATGAGCGCCTCACCCTTCTTGTTCACGTCGAGGGAGGGGCCCCACGAGTCGGCCTCGGAAAGGGTCTGGGGAGCGCCGGGCACCTGGCCCTCCGGCCACTCGGTGACGAGGAGCTTCTGGGGGGTGGCGTCAACCTCGTCGACGGACGCGGTGGCGATCACCAGGCCGTTGGCCGCGATGCCGATGTCGGCGTTGCCGACGATGTCGCTGCCGGCCGGCGTGAGCAGCTGCTGCCCGAGCCAGGCGGTCGAGCTGAACTGCCGGCTGGCCCGGAGCCGGATGTCCCCGGAGACGTTCTCCTCCCACCCGACGACGGCGTCACCGTTGCCGTTGGCCCCGAGGACCAGGCCGGTGGCGTCGACGTCACCGCGGACCTCGTCGTGACCGACCCAGGCTCCGTCGACCGCGGTGTACGCGTGCACGGCGCCGTTGATGATCGCTGCCGCGACCGCGTCGCCGGGACCGGTCGAGACGACCTCGACGTCGGTCGCCGCGCCTGCGGGGAACGGGATCTGCGTGGTCGGCTTCCAGGCGGCGCCGTGGGTGGGGGCGGCCGGGAGGCCGATCGAGAGAGCGCTCGCGCCGAGGATGGCGGCGGTCGCACCGAGGATCTGCTTGCGCATGGGTCTGCCTTTCGTGGAGGGCGGCCCTTGTCGCGGGCCCTGTGGGGAGGTGACTCCACCGTCGTTGTCGGGCGGGGTCCGCCACATCCGCAAGCACCACGCAACCAACGCTCGCGACTACGTATCCACGGCTTCCGTACCTCAGTAGCGCCTGCGCATCTACGATCAGGCCGTGCGTTGTCCGGTCCTCGTCTCCCGGACGGACGAGATGGCACGGCTCCGGGATGCCCTCGCCCTGCCCGGCTCCGGTCACGGTGGGGTGTGGGTGCTGCGCGGCGAGCCCGGCGTCGGCAAGTCCCGCCTCGCCGCCACCGTGCTCGCGGAGGCGGAGGAGGCGGGCATGGCTGTTCTCGCCGGTCGCGCCGTCCGCTCGGCCGCGCCGATGCCGATGCGGCCGCTCGGTGAGGCGCTGCTGGCGTGGCTGCGCACGGGTTCGGTGCCGGAGGACCGGCGGTTGGCGCCGTACCTCCCTGCCCTGGGGCGGCTCGCGCCGCAGCTCGGCACGGCGCCCGACGACGGCGGGTCGTCGGTGATGCTGGTCGGGGAGGGGATGCTGCGGCTCGCCTCGGCGCTCGATGGTCCGGGAGCGCTGCTGCTGGTCGAGGACCTGCACTGGGCCGACCCCGAGACCCTCGGCGTGCTGGAGTACGTCGCCGACAACGTCCGCGACGTACCGCTGGTGGTCGTCGCGACCACCCGTCCGTACGACGCGCCCGTGGTCACCGAGCTGGTCGGCGCCCTGCAGTCGCGGGGTGCGGCCACCCCGATCGAGCTCGCCCCTCTCGACGAGGACGAGGTGGCGCCGACATGCTGGGCGCGTGCCTGGGCAGTGCTGTTCCTGACGGGCTGGCGGAATGGGTGCTCCGGTTCTCCGCCGGCTTCCCGCTGCTCGTCGAGGAGGTGCTCGCCGACCTGCAGTCGTCCGGGGGCCTCGTGCAGGAGGGTGCCGCCTGGCGGCTCACGGCGGAGCCGTCAGCGACCGTGCCGCCGTCCTTCGCGCGCTCGGTCGAGACCCGGCTCGACGCCGTGTCGCCCACTGCTCGCGAGGTGGTGGAGGCGGCGGCGCTGCTCGGCACCGACTTCGACTGGCAGGTGGTCGGTGCGGCGCTCGGCCTCGACGACCGCACCGCCGGTACGGCGATCCGGGAGCTGCGCCGCGAGCGGCTCGTGGTGCCCGACGGCGACCGGTTCACGACCCGCCACGCGCTGACGAGGGAGGCCGTGCTCGCCACGGTGCTGCCCCCGGACCGGCGCCGCCTCGCGGCGATGCTCGCGACGGCGGTCGACAGTCTCGGCGCCGAGCGCGACGCGGGCTCGGAGCAGGCGCTGGCAGAGCTGTTCGAGGCGGCGGGCGACGGTGCGAGAGCGGCCGAGCACTGGCTGGGGGCAGCGCGCCACGCGATCGCCCGCGGCGCCCTCACGAGCGCCCACGAGGCGCTCGCACGCGCAGCGGCCCAGCCCGGCGCCGCCCTCGACCTCGACATCCGTGAGGCCGAGGTCGAGGTGCACGCGCTGGCCGGCGACATCCCCCGCGCCGTGACGGCGGCCGAGAGCCTGGTCGAGGAGCTGGTGGCGCTCGGTGACGAGGCCGATCGGCTGGCCCGGCTCCGGCTCCGGCTGGCGAGGGCGCTGCTCGTCGGCGGCCGGTGGGACGAGGCGGAGGAGACCCTGGCCCAGGCCGCGGGCGACTCCGCCCTGGTCCACGTCCTGGAGGCCCGGTTGGCCCTCGGCCGGGAGCAGGAGGACCTCGCGGTCGAGCGGGCCCGGGCCGCGCTGGAGCAGGTGGGGACCGATCGGCCCGAGGTCGCCTGCGAGGCGTGGGAGATCCTCGGCCGGGCGGCTCGCGGGCGAGACGTGGTCGAGGCGGAGGCGGCGTTCGAGGAGGGGTTCCGGCTGGCCGACCGCAGCGGGCTGGTGCTGTGGCGGTGCCGGCTGCTCGCGGCGCTCGGCGCACTCGACATCGTCCAGCGCCGCCCCCACGACGAGCGGCTGGTGGCCGCCAGGAGCGCCGCGCTGGCCGCTGGTGCGATCGCGACCGCCGCCCGGGTCGAGCTCGACCTCAACATGCTGCGCACCCGCTACTTCGAGCTCGACGAGGCGATGGCCGCCATCGACGTCGCGATCGAGATGATGGGCCGGCTCCGGCTGCCCGACCTCTCGCTCGCGCTCATCGTGCGCGCCCTGACCCACGGGCTGATGGGCCGGGACGACGCCATGGCGGCCGACCTGGCCGCCGGCTTCGAGATGCCCCACGACGAAGGGGCTTTCGCGGTCGTCGTGCCCGGACACGTCCTCGGCCCCGTCGCCCTCGCCCGCGGGCGGTACGACGAGGCGCGCGAGCACTGGGTCGCCGCGATCAAGGCCGCCCGCAGCTACCCGTCGTTCCCGTTCTCCACCCGGGGGCTGTGGGCCCTGCTCGAGACGGTGCTCGACACCGCCGGCGACGGGGGAGCGGCCGCCCGGGAGGAGATCCGCAACGGGCCGCAGGCCACCTCGCCGTACAACCACTTCGTGCTGCGCTACGCCGACGCTGTCGCGTTGGGCCGGGCGGGGGACAAGGAACAGGCGGAGCGGGTCTTCGCCGACGCCGAGTGGCCGTTCCCGGGCCGGGAGCCGTGGATGGAGCTGCACGCCCGGGGGCTCGTCGCCCGCGCCGCCGCCGCGGACGGGTGGGGCGCCCCCGAGCAGTGGTTCCGGCAGGTCCTCGACGGGCTGGTCGACTTCGGGCAGACGGAGGCCGCCTCCGCGTGCCGGGTCGCGATGCGCGAGGCCGGGATCGCCGTACCCCGCCGGGCGGTGGGCAGCGACCGGGTGCCCGCCCACCTCCAGCGCATCGGCGTTACCGCGCGTGAGTACGACGTGCTCGAGCTGGTCGTCGACGGCCTCCCCAACAAGACCATCGCCGACCGCCTCTTCCTCTCGGTCCGCACCGTCGAGACCCACGTCGCACGCCTGCTCCAGCGCACCGGTGCGGCCGACCGCGGGGAACTCGCCGCGCACCTGGCGGGCTGAAATCGGCATAGTCCCTGACGTTCCTGTCGCGGATCGCCGGATTTCACGACAGAAACGTCAGGGACTATCTCTCCAGCCGCAGCCCCGGACGCGGGGCGAAGTCCAGGTCGGCGACGGTGTCGACGCGGCCGACGTTCCACGAGCGGGCGGGGTTGGAGGGCAGGGCGAGGGTGGCGCGGGCGACCTCGGCGGCCTCGGGTTCGCTCTCGAACTCGACGGTGATCGTGCAGTGCTGGCGGTCCTCGGCGAGGAACCAGTGGCTGGAGACGAAGCCCGGTTGCTGGCGCATCCACGGCGCCATCTCGAGGCGCAGCAGCCGTACCACCTCGTCCGCGCGGTCGGGATCGAGATCAAGGCTGATGAGGAGTGTCGTCACGGTGGTGCGCCCCCGGTCCTGTTGTGCTGGATGTCCACCCTCAGATTCGCGGGTGGGCAGGCGACGTACATCCGTACTGACTACCGATACAAGATTTGACTACCTGGCGCCCCGCTGCGGGGCCGCTCGGCGGACAGGGGCGGAGGACGAGCGGCCACCCCGACTACCCTCGACGCATGGCTCGACCGACTGATCAAGGCGCCGACTCCTCGGGCTCCCAGCCCGACATCAAGCCCCGCTCCCGCGACGTCACGGACGGACTGGAGCGGGCCGCGGCCCGCGGCATGCTCCGCGCCGTAGGCATGGGGGACGACGACTTCGCCAAGCCCCAGATCGGCGTCGCCTCGAGCTGGAACGAGATCACCCCCTGCAACCTGTCGCTGGACCGGCTCGCGAAGGCCGTGAAGAACGGCGTCCACGCGGGCGGCGGCTACCCGCTGGAGTTCGGCACCATCTCGGTGTCCGACGGCATCTCGATGGGCCATGAGGGCATGCACTTCTCGCTGGTGTCGCGCGAGGTCATCGCCGACTCGGTCGAGGTCGTCATGCAGGCCGAGCGGCTCGACGGCTCGGTGCTGCTCGCCGGCTGCGACAAGTCGCTGCCCGGCATGCTGATGGCGGCGGCCCGGCTCGACCTGGCCAGCGTCTTCCTCTACGCAGGCTCGATCATGCCGGGCAACGTGGACGGCCGCGACGTGACCATCATCGACGCGTTCGAGGCCGTCGGTGCCTGCCTGGCCGGCAAGATCACCCGCGAGGAGGTCGACCGCATCGAGCGGGCGATCTGCCCGGGTGAGGGCGCCTGTGGCGGCATGTACACCGCCAACACGATGGCCTCGATCGGAGAGGCGCTCGGCATGTCACTGCCCGGCTCGGCCGCGCCGCCGGCCGTCGACCGGCGCCGCGACGGCTTCGCCCACAAGTCCGGCGAGGCGGTCGTCGAGCTGCTCCGCCGGGGCATCACGGCCCGTCAGATCATGACCAAGGAGGCGTTCGAGAACGCCATCGCCGTCACCATGGCGCTCGGTGGCTCGACGAACGCCGTCCTCCACCTGCTCGCGATCGCCCGGGAGGCCGAGGTCGACCTGCACCTCGACGACTTCAACCGGATCGGCGACAAGGTGCCGCACCTGGGCGACCTCAAGCCGTTCGGACGCTACGTGATGAACGACGTCGACAAGGTCGGCGGCATCCCGGTCGTGATGAAGGCGCTGCTCGACGCCGGCCTGCTGCACGGCGACTGCTTGACGGTGACCGGTAAGACGATGGCGGAGAACCTCGCCGACATCGCCCCGCCGGAGGTCGACGGCGACATCATCCGTGCCATGGACAAGCCGATCCACAAGACCGGCGGTCTCACCATCCTCAAGGGCACTCTGGCGCCCGAGGGCGCGGTCGTGAAGAGCGCCGGCTTCGACGAGTCCACCTTCACCGGCACGGCGCGCGTCTTCGACGGCGAGCGGGCGGCGCTCGACGCCCTCGCGGACGGCAAGATCCAGCCCCGCGACGTGGTCGTGATCCGCTACGAGGGCCCCAAGGGCGGCCCGGGGATGCGCGAGATGCTCGCCATCACGGGCGCGATCAAGGGCGCCGGCCTCGGCAAGGACGTCCTCCTGATCACCGACGGCCGGTTCTCCGGCGGCACGACCGGCCTCTGCGTCGGACACATCGCGCCGGAGGCCGTGGACGCCGGCCCGATCGCGTTCGTCCGCGACGGGGACCCGATCACCCTCGACGTCGCCAACCGGACCCTCGAGCTGCACGTCGAGCCCGAGGAGCTGGAGAAGCGCCAGGAGGGCTGGGCGCCGTTGCCCCCGAAGTACACCCGCGGGGTGCTGGGGAAGTATGCCAAGACCGTGCAGTCCGCGGCGCTCGGAGCCGTCACCGGCTGAGCCGGCGCCGCCAGACGAGCACGCCGGCCCCGAGCACGACCGCGACGAGAAGGCCGGCGGGCACGAGGACGTCGTACGGCGTGCCGGGGTCGTCCCGGCTCTCCGCCGCCTCGGCCTCGGGTGCCGCCGGCTCCACGACGGCGACGGCAGCAGGCGAGGGCTCCGCGCCTGCGCCGAGCGCGACCAGCTGCTTCCTCAGTGCCGGTGTCCGCACCCAGCCGCCGGCTCCCTCGACCGGGAGGGAGAGGAAGTGCACCCACGCCCCGCCCTCGGCGAACGGGTAGGCGTGCTGGACGGCCCACCGGCTGCGGCCGACCGTCCACGTCAGCACGTAGCGGGGCCCGAGCTGCTCGGCAGTCAACGGGGACGACGGAGCGAGCCGGCTCCCGTCCCAGTGGTGGCCGATCAGCGCCGCTTCGGAGAGGGTCCCGACGTCGATGTCGCCGCCCCGCTCGGTCCAGCCGAAGGCCGCGTCGACTCCCGGGCCGGAGACGTGCACGTCGGTCGGTCCCTTCGCCACCGCCGGGGAGGCGGTTGCGGCGAGGAGCAGCGCCAGGAGCAGGGAGAGTACGGCGAAGCGGGCCGATCGCAGGGAGGTCCTCATGCAGTGACTACCCCGCCGGGCGCGGTGCGGTTCCCGCTCAGCGCACGGAGCGTGCGATCGCGGTGGCCCCGGCCACGTCGAGCCCCTCGCCCTCGAGGCGGAACGTCACCCCGCCCGACTCCCAGACCAGGCTGCGACCCGCCAGCCGCGCCGTCATCGGCACCTCGTCGCCGTCGCGGTCAACGTAGGTGAGGTCGTGCGCTGCGCCGATCCAGAACGCCCGGGCGCCCGCGACCCGGACCACCTCGGCGCCCGTCGTACCCACCTCCTTCGAGAACACCGGCCCGAGCCGGCCGTCGAACTGGTCGAGCAGGACGCCGTCGCGCCAGCTCATGGACACCACCCGGCCGTCGTCGGCGACCGTCACCTCGTCCGGCGGCCCGAGCCGGGCCGGGACTCCGACCGCGAAGTCGACCGCGGCCCGTGCGTCGGCCACCGAGGCGGGCTGCGGGTCCGGGAGCGGGGATCGTGGCTCCACCGGTGCGTCTGGGGTCTCTGACGAGATCTCGATCCCGGCCACGCCCAGCAGGTCTGCCGCTGCCGCCCGCACCTGCGGCACCAGCAGGGTGGAGGCAGCCGCCGCGGCGACCACCGCCGCGACCACCCCACGGCGGTTCCGGGGCCGGCGCTCGTCGAGCCGGGCCAGCACCCGCTCGGGCAGGTTGGGCTCGAGGTCCGGCGCGACCCGGTCCGCCAGCGCGGCGAGCTCACGCTCGATCATGGCTCACCTCCATCTCGGTCAGCTCGGCGCGCAGCCGCGCCAGCGCCCGGGAGGCGCGCGACTTCGCCGTACCGTTCGGGATCCCCAGGGCGGTTGCGGTCTCCGCCTCGCTGAGCCCGAGCAGCCACCGGCACACCACGACGTCGCGCTCGGCCGCCCGCAAGGACCGGACCGCGGCCAGCAGGGTGCGCTGCCGCTCGGCCGCGAGCGCGTCGAGGGCGGGATCCGGCCCCTCCCGCAGCTCCAGGGCGCGGAGAGCCAGCGCGTCGCGGCGCTTCCGGCCGCGCACCGTGTTGCGGGTCTGGTTGGCCACGATCCGGATCAGCCACGGCCGGAACGGTGCCTCCGGCCGGAACCGGTCGAGTGCCTGCCACGCCTTCACGAACGCCTCCTGCACCACATCGTCCGCATCGGGTCCTGCGCCGAACCAGGCCGCCGCCCGGGTCGCGGCAGCACCGTGCCGGGCGACCAGGTGCGCGAACGCGTCCCGGTCACCCGCCTGGGCGCGGCGTACCGCCTCGGTCTCGTCCGTCGCTGGCTCCGGTCCTGGTGGCTGGTGTCGTCATTACACCGCGGATCGCCGATCGGTTCCCGTCGCTGTGCCACCATCGCGGCCATGGCCTCATGGCGTGACATGACCTCCGAGCGTGCGCAGGCAGACCTCGACGGCCTGCTGAGCGCGGTGCTGCCGTTCGCTGAGCAACAGCTCACGGCGCACGGCGAGCTCTGGCCGTTCGGAGCGGCCGTGTCCGCCGACGGGGAGACGTTGCTGGTCGCGGTCGACGACGACCTCGGCGAGTCACCGCAGTCCGAGACGATCCTGACGGGCCTCTACGAGGTCGCGAGGGCCAGGGCTGACGACCAGCGGGCTGTTGCGTTCGTCGCCGACGTGCTCGCTCGCGGGACCTATGCGGTCCGGGTCGAGCTGGAGCACCAGGAAGGCGTAGCGCTGGTGGTCCTGCTGCCGTACAAGCGGTCCATCTTCAAGAAGACCGTCGCGCTCAAGCAGATGAGCGTGTCTGCTGCGGAGCCCAAGGTGTGGAGCGCCGACTCACCGCTCCCGTAGGTCCGGATCTAGGCTCACCGCATGGGCAAGGTGCACGCCGCCATCACCGGTCGGCTCCGGGACTTCATCGAGGCGCAGCACGTCTTCTTCGTCGCGACCGCGCCGCTCGCGGCCGACGGGCACCTCAACGTGTCCCCGCGCGGCATCCCCGGCACGTTCGCCGTGCTCGACGAGCGCACGTTCGCGTGGCTCGACGGCACCGGCAGCGGCAGCGAGACGATCGCGCACCTGCGCGAGAACGGCCGGATCACCGTCATGTTCTGCGCGTTCGAGGGCCCGCCCAACATCGTGCGGCTGCACGGCACCGGCCGCGTGGTCGGCGTCTACGACGAGGAGTACGACGCGCTGGCCGCTCACTTCACCGAGCTGCCCGGGGCGCGGGCGGTCGTGGTCGTGGACGTCGAGCGGGTCTCGGACTCGTGCGGCTTCGGCGTCCCGCTGATGAGCTTCGTGGGGGACCGCGACCTGCTCCCGCCGTACTTCGAGCGCAAGGGCGTGAAGGGCTCGGCCGACTACCGGCGCCGGAAGAACCGCACCAGCCTCGACGGCCTGCGGGCGTTCGACGACGACCCGCTCGACGAGTGGTCGACGCTCGAGGGGCTCGCGGCCATCCGGGAGCGGCTGGGCGCGCAGATCGACGGGTGGGAGTTCCCGGCGTCGTACGCTGTTGCCGTCGACGGCGACTTCCCGCACGTCAACCAGCCCGGCGGCGTGCACAAGCTGCCGGCCGCGGTCCTCGGCACCGTCCTGAAGCACGACGGCAGCACCGCCACGCTCGAGGTCAGCCGGCAGCAGCTCGACGAGGCGATCACGACGCTCGCGCCGGCCGCGGCGTGCACCGACATCGACCACCCCAACCTCGCCGCCTGGCGCGCGATCGCCGAGCGGCTCGACGCCCACGGCGGCGGCACCGTCACGGCGGTCTTCGTGCGCTCGGTCGACGACCCGGTCGGGTCCGAGCTCGACGCCGCCCTTCGCGCTGCCTGGTGATCGGGCAGAGGACGGCGCCGAGCCGGGGTCACCCCGTCAGGACAGCCGCCGCACGACCGTGAACAGTGTGAGCCCGGGGTAGGCCACGCTCCAGTCGCCGTCGAGCGCGCTCACGGAGATGTCGTCGGCAGCCAGGGCCGTGGTGTCGGCGCGCCTCCGCGTCTCAGGCGTAGGGGCACCGGGCACCAGCTGGTAGGTCCCTCCGGTCGCCGGCACGTCGCCGGTGAACCTGAGGCCGGGGTCGCTCGAGGTCCCCGCCACGTCACGACCGGGTCGCCGACGGTCTGCCCGGCAGCGACGAACGGGTGGTTGACGTTGAGCACCAGGTCGTCGTCGAGCGCGTCGGCGTCGATCAGCTCCTCGAGCAGGCGGACGGCGAACGCTGCGGTGTCGGCGAACGGCACGTGCGGGATCTGGGAGAGCTCGCGCGGGACCTCCGCGCTGAGCGCGACCGCCGGTACGCCGTACTCGTGCGCGGTGACAGCCGCACCGACCGTGCCGGAGTGGTTGATCGTCGCGCCGACGTTCTGGCCGAAGTTCACCCCGGACAGCACCACGTCGGGAGCGGCGCCCCAGTAGGTCTGCGCGAACCTGCTCAGGGCGACGTTGACGGCGTCGGCGGGCGGCGCCGAGGGCGTGGTCGACGCGCACGGCCCGGCGCTCTGGCAGACGCCGAACACGGCGGCGCCGCCCGGCGCGGCGGTGCAGTCACCGGCGTACGCCGATGGCGGCGTCACGGCCTGGACCGTGAGCGGCACCGGGCTGAACCCGGGGGTGGTCATCCGCGCGCCGGCGCCGCTCTGCTGCAGCCACGGGGCCACCGTCAGCACGTCCGCGCCGGCCGCACAGAGCGCCCGGCGGAGCTCGTAGAGGCCCTTGCCGTCGGTGCCGAAGGTGGTGTCGCGCCCCTGGGCGCTGTCGTCGTTCGTGAGCAGGACCCGGAGGCCGCTGAGTGGCGCGGACTGGGTCGTGGGCCGGGTCGTCGACTGGGTCGTCGACGGGGGCGCGGGTTGGGCAGCGCTCGGCCCGCCGACGAGCACGGGCGTGGTGAGGGTGAGGACGCTCGCCGTGGCGGCCAGCGCGGCGGCTGCGCCTCGGGGAAGGCGTCGGGATCGGATCGGTGTCATGGTTCTCCTCGGTGGTCGGGACACGTCCCCAGGCTCGGGCGAGGAGGCGGCCCGGAGCCAAGACCCGTTCGGCATGACCCACGGCGAGGCCCATGAACATCCAGCAGCTGCGGTACCTGGTCGAGACCGCTGACCACGGCAGCATGACCGCTGCCGCGGCCAGCCTGTACGTCGCGCAACCGGCTCTCAGCCGGGCGGTGCGCGCCCTCGAGCGCGAGCTCGGAGTGACGGTCTTCGCACGCTCGGCGCAGGGCGTCGAGGTGACGGCGGACGGCGAGGTGGTCGTGGCACGGGCGCGGCGGGTGCTGCGCAGCCTGGCCGCCCTGAGCCGGGCCCGCGACGCCGGTGGGGCGGGGCCGCCGTTCTCCATCGCCGCGTCGCCCACGCTGCAGGCCGCGCTGGCGATCCCGATCCTGCGCGCGCTGGGCGACCACGGCCTGACGACCTCGTGCCGCCTCCTCGGCGCGGGAGGCGCGGCCGACGTGCACGAGCTGGTGCGCTCCGGCCGGGCCGCCCTCGGCATCTGCGACCAGGTCCTCGAGACCGACCTCGTGGTGATCCCGGTCGGCCGGGTGGAGGTCCGCTTCGTGTCCCCGGCCGGGCTCGAGCTCCCGGACCCGCTGCCGCTCGCGGATCTCGGCGGGGTGCCGCTCGTGCTGCCCACGTCGGGCTCGGACCGCCGCGCCGCCCTCGACGCGTTCTTCGCCGCGATCGGGGTCGAGCCCGTCGTGTCGGTCGAGAGCGACGAGCGGAGCGTGTGGATGGAGGCGGTCCTGCACGGCCTGGCGTCCTGCCTCTGGCACAGCCTCGACTCCCGGTGGCTGCCGCCGGGGGAGGTCCGGGTCCGCAGCCTGGACCCGCCGCTGTGGCAGGAGCTCTCGGTGGTCCATCGCGGCGAGAGCGGACCGCCCGACCCGCGGCTAGACGTGGTCCGGCAGTTCGCCGAGCTCGTCGTCGGCAGCTGAGTCCGCGGCTGAGTCCGCGGCTGCCCGGTCGGGGGCACGCCGTACGCTCGTCGCCGTGCCGGAGCTGAACGACCACGACCAGTACGTCGGCGACGTGGTGCCCGGGTGGGAGACCCGGCTGGCGCCTGAGCCGGTCATGCTCGAGGGCCGCTACCTGCGCGTCGTACCGCTGACGTCGGCGCACTACTCCGACCTCTTCGCCGCCGTCTGCGGGCCCGACGACGACCCGCTGTGGACGTACCGGCCGATCGCCAAGCCGACGTCGCTCGCCAACCTGTGGATGCACCTGGCCGCCGTCGTCGACGCGCCGGACGACCTGACCTTCGCGATGGTCCCGACCGAGGGTGAGGGCGCCGGCCGCGCTGCCGGGATCGCGTCGTTCATGCGGGTCGAGCCGCGGACCGGGCAGGTCGAGGTCGCGGGCGTGCTGCTCGCCCGGACCCTGCAGCGGACCCGCGCCGGGACCGAGGCGATCCACCTGCTGATGCGCCACGCGTTCGAGGACCTGGGCTACCGACGCTTCGAGTGGAAGTGCGACAGCCTCAACGAGCCGTCGCGGCGGGCGGCGCGGCGGCTCGGCTTCGTCTACGAGGGCCGCTTCCGCAACCACATGGTCACCCAGGGCCGCAACCGCGACACCGACTGGTTCTCGGTCACCGACGGGGAGTGGCCGGAGGTCTCCGCGGCGCACCAGGCGTGGCTGGACCCGGGGAACTTCGACGACGACGGGCAGCAGCTGATCTCGCTGTCGTCACTGATCAAGTAGTTCGGGCTCACCCGCCACTCCGGCCCCGTCCGTCACATCACCCGGCCAAAACTGGCACTTATCGGGGGTTGCAACGGCCGACAAGTGCAGGAATCACCGGCGGACCGGTGATTCCTGCAACGCCCTCAGAGCGGCGCGCCCACCCGGTCCGCCGCAGCCGCCACCAGCTCCCGGGCCGTCCGGAGCCGGCGGAAGTACGTCGCCCGACTGAGGAACGTCGCCCGCATCACTTGGTCGTGGGTGGCGACCGGCTCGAGGTAGCGCTGCTCCAGCAGGTCCGCCAGGTGGGGCTGGTCGTGGAGCGCGGTGAGCATGGTGCGCCGTACGAAGGTGCGGACGCAGTCCGCCGCGTGCCGTACGTCGTGGCCGAGCGGCGCGGACGGCAGGGCGGCGAGCGCCCCGTCGTCGTGGAAGTCGTCGAGCGCCGCGAGCACCAGGTCGCCCTGGGTGCGCGGCTCGGGGAGGGTGATGCCGTGCTCGGCCGCGACGCCGCGGAAGAGCAGGCCGACCAGGCCGGCCGGGCCGACGTCGGCGACCCAGGTCCGCACCTCCTGGCCGCGGACGTCGCGACGCAGCTCGGGCACCTCCTCGTAGCCGCAGTCGGCGACGACCATCCGCTCGAAGTCGTTCCAGCCGAACTCGTTGACCAGGTCGAAGCGCGGGTTCGGCACCCGGCAGCGCTGCAGGGTGTGGCCGTTGCGGAGGGCCATCAGGTTGGGGTCCTCGTCGGCAGCGCCGGGCGCCATCAGCTGGAAGGGGCTGATCACGACCCGCTCGGTGATCCCATGGCGGTCGGCGTACTCGATCAGCGGGGCGACCAGCTCGGCCCGGGGGTCGCCGGACCGCACGATGGCCGCCGCCTCACCGAGCGGCAGCGCGATCGCGGCCGCGACCACGCGCCCGTCGGTGTGCCGCACGACCTGCGGCGGCGTCCGCCACGACACGGCCGGCTGCGCCTGCAGCCAGGGTCGTACGGCGTCCGCCAGCGCCTCGGGCGCCCAGCCCACGATCTCGTCGGCCTCGGTGGCCCGCACGTCGTCGCCGTACAGCGTCGCGCTGTGGGTCGGCGCCATCCCGGCACGGAGGCTCGGGTCCTCGGAGAGGCAGGCGAGCTGGTGCAGCGCGCGGGCGTCCCCGGCCGTCGCCCGCTCCCGCAGGTGCGACGCGATCCGGAGCACCAGGGCCGAGATCCGGGTGCCGTCGTGCCGGACCCGATCGGCGACCGCGTGCGCCACCAGCGGGTGCAGGGTGACGCCGGCGCCGCTGCGCTCGACGAACGAATACGACGTCAGCGTGGCCAGTGCGTCGTGGGAGTCGCGGTCGGGGAGGACGTCGGCCAGCAGCCGGTGGTCCACCCAGCCGGCGACGGCCGCGACCTCGAGCAGCTCCGTGTCGAGCTGGTCGAGGGCGAGCCCGGAGAGGTGACCGACCAGGTCGTCGGCGGTCGCCGTCAGCACCGCGCCCCCTGGCTCGATCGACGTCGAGCCATGCTCCATCCAGGCCGCGGCCCCGAGCACCAGCGCGAGCGGCAACCCGCACGCCCAGGTGCTGATCGCCGTCCGGGCGCTCCCGTCGTCGACGCCGTGGTTGCGCAGCACCTGGTCGGAGGTGTGCTGGTCGAGCGCGGGCATCCGCAGCGTGGCCACCAGCGGCTCCAGCTCCGGGGGGAGCCAGCCGAGCGGCTGCTCCGCGGCAGCGGTCACCACGCGGGTGGAGTCGGGCAGGGTGGCCAGCGTGCGCCCCAGCGCGTGCGCACGGGCGCCGAGGTGGCCGAGCTCGTCCACCAGGACCAGCAGGTCGCCCTCCGGCAGGTCGGCGAAGACGTCGGCGAGACGCGGGCCGGCCGCCACCAGCTGCCGGCCGTCGAGGGCGATCACGTGGTAGCCCGAGCGCTCGCCGCGCCGCGCCGCCTCGCGCAGCGCGGCACTCTTGCCGGAGCCGCCGGTGCCGCTCAGCAGCAGCAGCCGCGCGTCGGCATCGCCTTCGAGGAGCTGGTCGAGCCGCCGGCTGAGCTGCTCCGGGCAGACGTAGCGGCGCTCGTCGACGGCGCCGCCGAGAGTGGCGAGGCTGGCCCGCGCCGCCGGCCGGCGGGAGGCAAGGTGCTGGAGAGAACCCACAGGGGGAGAGTGGGGGACACGGCTTCGAGTTTTCTTCGAGTCGGAGTTTCCTTGCCGTCGGCCTGTCCGACACCGGAGCGTGGAAGGGTGGGCCGCATGGGGCGGGACGCGACCGCAGGGGAGATGCTGACGGACATCGTCGGCGCCCTGGCCTCGACCATCGGCGAACGGCAGGCGGCCGCGCTCGCGGACGAGCCCGACGCCGTCCATCAGCTGCGGACGTCCGTCCGCCGCCTCCGCAACGTGCTGGCCGCGTTCTCGCAGTACGCCGAGCCGTCCGCGGTGGGCGGCCTCCGCGCGCAGCTCGCTGAGTACGGCGACCGGCTCGGCGAGGCGCGGGACCTCGAGGTCCGGGTGGAGTGGTGCGAGCGGATGGCGGCCGAGGTCGGCCTCGACAGCGTGCTGCGCGGTCGGTTGGTCGCACCTGTGGTGGCCGCCCACGCGGACGCGCACAGCGCGTTCGTGGCGTGGGCGGCGTCCCCCGAGGCGCAGGAGATGACGGCGGCCCTCGGTGCCTGGGCGACGCGGCCCGCGCTGGCGATCGGCAGTGCCCGGCCGGCGCACGTGGTCGCGCGCGAGGTGCTGACGGCGCAGATCGACCGGGTCCTCAAGCGGGCCGACGACCACGCCAGCGACCCCGAGGCCGCCCATGCACTGCGGAAGGCCGCGCGCCGGCTCCGCCACACCGCCGACGCCGTCACCCGGCCGCCGGCCGAGGTGCTCGGGAAGGACGAGGCCGCGCTCGGCAGCCTCGGCTCCCGGATCCAGTCGCTCCTCGGCGACCACCGCGACGCGCTGCTCCTGGCCGACCACGTCCGGGAGTCGCTGCCCGACGAACCGGCCCCGCGGGCGTCGTACCTCACCGCCGTCGACGCCGCCGAGCGAACCGCGGCCGAGGCGCTCGCGGCGGTGCCGGAGGTGCTCGAGGAGCTGGAGGCGCGTGTCGGCAAGGCGTGACATGGTGGAGGGCATGGAGCAGCGCATCAGCTTCGTGACCTTGGCCGTGTCCGACCTCGACGCGACCCGGCGGTTCTACGTCGCCGGGCTCGGGTGGCGTCCCGAGCTCGACGTGCCGGGGGAGGTGCTGATGTTCCGCACGGGCGAGCACCTCGTCCTCTCGTTGTGGGACCGCGCGCACTTCGCCGCGGAGGTGGGTGAGCCGACGATGCCGACCGGGGGTGGCCTGGCGCCGATCACGATCGCCCACAACCTGGCGACCAAGGAGGCGGTCGACATCGTGCTGTCGATCGCGCGCCGGGCCGGCGCGGACCCGGTGGTCGACGCGGTCGAGCGCGACTGGGGCGGCTACACCGGCTACTTCGCCGACCCTGACGGCTACCGCTGGGAGATCGCGTACAACCCGAGCCCGATCGGCGACCTGGTGCTCCCGTGAGAACCGTCAGATCTGAGACGCGCGTCTTGGCATGTGGGACGCGTGGGAGGGTGGGCGCACGGCACCGGGTGCGACGGCGTACGCTGAGCGCATGCGCCAGGACCTCCTCCTCGTACGCACCGGACGCGCCGGCTGACTCAGCGCTGCGCGTCCGCCCCTCGTTGCCTCGCAACCGAGGGGTTTTTTGTTGAGTACGACGACCAATGGTGGCTGTAGCGGGTGCCGGGTGCGCGAGCACCACGAGATGTGAAGGACAAGAAGTCGGATGAGTGACCAGCAGCAGAGCGGTTCGACCGTCACCGGGGCCGAGTCACTGGTGAAGTCCCTCGAGGCCGCGGGCGTGACCGACATCTTCGGCATCCCCGGCGGCGCGATCCTGCCCGCCTACGACCCGCTGATGGACAGCCCGATCCGCCACATCCTGGTGCGGCACGAGCAGGGCGCCGGCCATGCCGCGCAGGGCTACGCCGCCGCGTCCGGCCGGGTGGGTGTCTGCATGGCCACGTCCGGTCCCGGCGCCACCAACCTGGTGACGCCGCTCGCCGACGCGCACATGGACTCGGTCCCGATGGTCGCCATCACCGGTCAGGTGGGCGCCGCGATGATCGGCACCGACGCCTTCCAGGAGGCGGACATCCGCGGCATCACGATGCCGATCACCAAGCACAACTTCCTGGTCACCGACCCGGCCGAGATCCCGCGCACGATCGCGGAGGCGTTCCACATCGCCTCGACCGGCCGCCCCGGCCCGGTGCTCGTCGACGTCGCGAAGTCCGCGTTGCAGGCGACCACGACCTTCGACTGGCCGACCGAGATCTTCCTGCCGGGCTACCGCCCGGTCAACCGGCCGCACGCCAAGCAGATCCGGGAGGCCGCCCGGCTGATGCTCGACGCCCGCCGGCCGGTGCTGTACGTCGGAGGCGGCACGATCCGCTCCCGTGCGTCCAAGGAGCTGCGCACGCTGGCCGAGCTGACCGGCATGCCGGTGGTCACCACGCTGATGGCGCGCGGCGCGTTCCCCGACAGCCACCCGCAGCACCTCGGCATGCCCGGCATGCACGGCACCGTCGCCGCGGTCGCCGGCCTGCAGAAGAGCGACCTGATCATCAGCCTCGGCGCCCGCTTCGACGACCGGGTGACCGGCAACCTCGACTCCTTCGCGCCGGGCGCGAAGGTCATCCACGCCGACATCGACCCCGCCGAGATCGGCAAGAACCGCTTCACCGACGTCCCGATCGTGGGCGACGTGCGGGAGGTGCTCATCGACCTGATCACCACCCTGCGCACCGAGCAGGAGGCCGGCAACACCGGCGACTACGAGGGCTGGGTCCAGTTCCTCGCCGGGGTGAAGGCCAAGTACCCGCTCGGCTACGACAAGCCCGCCGACGGCGGCCTCGCTCCGCAGTACGTCCTCGAGCGGCTCGGCGCCCTCGCCGGACCCGAAACGATCTACACCGCGGGTGTCGGCCAGCACCAGATGTGGGCGGCGCACTTCGTCGGCTACGAGAAGCCGAACAAGTGGCTCAACTCCGGGGGCCTCGGCACCATGGGCTACGCGGTGCCCGCCGCGATGGGCGCCCAAGTCGCGATGCCCGACAACACCGTGTGGGCGGTCGACGGGGACGGTTGCTTCCAGATGACCAACCAGGAGCTCGCCACCTGCGCGATCAACAACATCCCGATCAAGGTCGCGGTCATCAACAACGAGTCGCTCGGCATGGTGCGGCAGTGGCAGACGCTGTTCTACAACTCGCGCTACAGCAACACCGACCTGCACTCCAAGCGGATCCCCGACTTCGTGAAGCTGGCGGACGCCTACGGCTGCGTCGGTCTCGCCTGCGAGTCGCCCGACGACGTGGACGCCACCATCGCCAAGGCGATGGAGATCAACGACGTTCCGGTCGTGGTCGACTTCCGGGTGCACCGGGACGCCATGGTGTGGCCGATGGTCGCCGCCGGCACGAGCAACGACGACATCAAGTACGCACGGGACCTGGCTCCCCAGTTCGATGAGGACGACCTCTAAGTCATGGCCAAGCACACGCTCTCGGTTCTGGTCGAGAACAAGCCCGGCGTCCTGGCGCGGATCGCCGCGCTCTTCAGCCGTCGCGGCTTCAACATCGAGTCGCTGGCGGTCGGTCCGACCGAGCACGACGAGGTCTCGCGGATGACGATCGTCGTCAACGTCGAGGACAGCCCGCTCGAGCAGGTCACCAAGCAGCTCAACAAGCTGGTCGAGGTGCTCAAGATCGTCGAGCTCGACCCCAACGCCTCGGTCCAGCGCGAGCTGGTGCTGGTCAAGGTCGGCGCGACCGCGGAGACCCGCAGCCAGGTGCTCGACGCCGTCCAGCTGTTCCGGGCCAAGGTCGTCGACGTCGCCTCGGACGCCGTGACCATCCAGACGATCGGCAACGCCGGCAAGATCGCCGACTTCCTCCGGGTGCTCGAGCCGTTCGGCATCCGCGAGCTCGTGCAGTCCGGAGCGATCGCGATCGGACGCGGCCCGCGGTCGATCTCGGAGCGCGCCAAGCCGGTCGCCGTACCCGTGCCGCCTGCGGCCAACAGCAACTGACGTACAACCACCACAACGAAGGAGAGCCCCCAGTGGCTGAGATCTACTACGACGACGACGCCGACCTGTCCCTGATCCAGGGCAAGCACGTGGCCGTCATCGGATACGGCAGCCAGGGCCACGCCCACGCGCTGAACCTGCGCGACTCGGGTGTCGACGTCCGCGTCGGCCTGCTCGAGGGCTCGAAGAGCCGGGCGAAGGCCCAGGAGGAGGGCCTGCGCGTGGTCACCCCGCGCGAGGCGGCGGAGGAGGCCGACGTCATCGTCATCCTCGCGCCCGACCAGGTGCAGCGGCACCTCTACCGCGACGAGATCGCCCCGGCGCTCACCGCGGGCGACACCCTCGTCTTCGGCCACGGCTTCAACATCCGGTTCGGCTACATCGAGGCGCCCGAGGGCGTCGACGTCATCCTGGTCGCCCCGAAGGCGCCGGGTCACACCGTGCGTCGCGAGTACGTCGCCGGCCGCGGCATCCCGGACATCATCGCGGTCGAGCAGGACGCCTCGGGCGCCGCCTGGGACCTCGCGAAGTCCTACGCCAAGGCCATCGGCGGCACCCGCGCCGGCGTCATCAAGACGACGTTCGCCGAGGAGACCGAGACCGACCTGTTCGGTGAGCAGGCCGTCCTCTGCGGCGGTGTCTCGCACCTGGTCCAGGCCGGCTTCGAGACCCTGATCGAGGCCGGCTACCAGCCGGAGATCGCGTACTTCGAGGTGCTGCACGAGCTCAAGCTGATCGTCGACCTGATGTGGGAGGGCGGCATCGCCAAGCAGCGCTGGTCGGTCTCCGACACGGCCGAGTACGGCGACTACGTCTCCGGCCCGCGGGTCATCGACGAGAACGTCAAGAAGTCGATGGCGGGCATCCTCGCCGACATCCGCGACGGCTCGTTCGCGGAGCGCTTCATCGGCGACCAGGACAACGGTGGCAAGGAGTTCCTCGAGCTGCGCGAGCAGGAGGCCTCCCACCCGATCGAGGCGACCGGCAAGCTGCTCCGCTCGCACTTCGCGTGGAAGCAGGAGGACGCCGACTACACCGAGGGCTCGGCTGCCCGCTGACCCTCGGCACCGGCTCACGTCATACGGCTCGCACCCTCCGGGGTGCGGGCCGTACGACGTTCCGGGGTCGATCCCGGCTCCTATGAGAACGTGTTCTAGTTTCGGGGCTACAGTGTGCCGATGGACATCATCGCCGTCGAGGAGATCAAGCGCCTCAAGCACCGCTACTTCCGCTCCCTCGACCTCAAGGACTGGCCGACCTTCGGCGACTGCCTGACGGCGGACGTCCATGCCCGGTACGGCACCCAGGCCATGGGTGAGCCGGTCCACTACGACAGTCGTGACGACGTCGTGGGGTTCATGATCAAGAACCTGGGCCCCGAGGTGGTGACCGTCCACATCGCCAACCATCCGGAGATCGAGGTCGACGGCAGTACGGCGACCGGCTCCTGGGCCTTCGAGGACACCGTGATCGTGCCGGAGATGAAGGTCCTCATCCGCGGCGCCGGCTACTACCGCGACGAGTACCGCCGCGACACCGACGGCAGCTGGCGGATCGCCGCGACGTCGTACGAGCGCATCTACGAGGCGATGACCTCGCTCGACGACACCCCGAGCTTCACGCTGCTGGCGAATCGGTGGGACCCGAACCTCCAGCACTAAATCCGGCGAACGGCAGGCGTCGCCGACGTAGGGTGCCGCGGTGACCAAGGATCAGACCCCCTGGCTGCCCGAATGCTGGCAGCACCCCACCCGCGTCGACCTGCCGACCGGACACCACATCCGCCCGATCCACCCTGACGACACCGAGCTCGACATGCCCGCGGTGATGGGCTCCCGCGAGCGCCTGTGGTCGATCTACGGCGAGGCGTGGGGCTGGCCGCCGGCGGACATGACCGCCGAGCAGGACCGTGCGGACCTCCAGCACCACTGGGACGAGATCCAGGCCCACGAGTCGTTCAACTACGCGCTGTTCGACGCGGACGAGACCGAGCTGATCGGCTGCGTCTACATCGACCCCACGGACAAGGCCGGCGGCGACGCCGACATCTCGTGGTGGGTCAGGGACGAGTACGTCGGGACCGAGGTCGAGACCGCGCTCGACGCCCTGGTCCCGGAGTGGATCGCCCGCGACTGGCCGCTGGCGGCGCCGAGGTACGTCGGCCGCGACCTCAGCTGGGCGGAGTGGCTGGCGATCCCGCGCGACTGAGCCCTGTCGGTCAGCCGACGAACGCGTTCCACAGGGCGCCGACGCCGAGCACGACGCCGCACCAGAACACCATCAGGAACAAGACGATCGTCGCCCACGTCGCCTGCCGTTCGCCGGGCGTCGGCGGAGTCGCCGGCTTCCTGACCGGCAGGGCGGGTGCGGGTGCGGCGAGCATCGGTGCCTCGTTTCCTCGGGACGTTCAGGATCCCGCACCGAGGACGGCGCGGGATCCTGCGTTGGGTCGGAATCGATCTAGTCCGAAGGGACTACTTCACCTCGGACCGCATCACCAGTCCGAGACCGATGACCAGCGGCAACAGGATCCAGATCGACGACGTGACGCCCAGCTGGAGCCACTCCTCCGAGGTCAGCTTCGAGTCGAAGAGCAGGAAGCGGGTCGAGTTCACGTCGAACCAGGCGGCGTTGTCCGCCCACCACTCCTGCGAGGACGCCAGCGCCTCGGAGATGCCGGGCAGCACCAGGTTGACCACGAAGTAGCCGACGATCGCGGCGGGGGAGCTGCGGAACAGCAGCCCCAGCGCGAACCCGAGCAGCATCCCGAGCTCGTTGGCCAGCACGATCTGGGCGAAGGTCCAGGCCGGGATGTCCCAGACCGCGGTGTTCCCGGTGATCGCGGAGCTGACCACGTTGCCGACCGCGCCGACGCCGAGGGCGACCAGCATCGAGACGGCGCCGATGACCAGGGCGTTGACCAGCTTGGCGCCGATCACGCGGCGGCGGCTCGGGACCAGCGTGAACGTCGTCAGCGCGGTGCGCTGGCTCCACTCGCTGGTGACCGCGAGGACCCCGATGATCGGCAGCACGATGGACATCGGGCTGCCGACGGACGCGGCGAACGAGTCGAACGTCAGGTCGTCGCGGTCGCCGAGCAGGATGGTGAGGGTGGTCGCGATCACGGACGCGATCACGATGCTCGCCATCAGCCAGAAGCCTGACCGGGTGTCGAACATCTTGCGCAGCTCGACGCCGAGGACGCGGCCGAACGGGATCGGGTCGGGCACGGACCGCTCCCGGGGGCGGGCGCTCACGGCGGATCCGCCGGTGGTCGAGGGGGTGATGGTCGCGGTGCTCATGCGACCGCTCCTTCCGTGTAGTCGAGGGAGTCGCGCTGGCTCTCAGCGGTCAGCTCGAGGAACATCTCCTCCAGGCCGGCGCCGTCCGCCGTCCGGAGCTCGGTCAGGGGGACGCCGGCCGCGAACGCCGTACGACCGACGGTCGTGAGGTCGGCATCGGCGAAGACGGCCCCGTCGGCGACCGACGTCACGATGCCGGCGGCCTCGAGCGCGTGGGCGAGGACGGCCGGGTCGGCGGCGCGGGCGAGGGTGCCGGTCGAGGCCAGCAGCTCCTCCTTGGTGCCACCGGCGACGATCCGGCCGTTGCCGATGACGACGATGTCGTCGGCGATGACCTCGATCTCGTGCAGGAGGTGGCTGGAGAGCAGCACGGTGCCTCCCTGGTCGCCGAACTCGCGCAGCAGGTCGCGCATCCAGCGGATGCCCGCCGGGTCGAGGCCGTTGGCCGGCTCGTCGAGGATCAGCACCTCCGGGTCTCCGAGAAGTGCGGTGGCGATGCCGAGCCGTTGCCGCATGCCGAGGGAGTAGTTGCGCACCCGGCGGCTCGACTCCTCCTCGGTGAGGCTGACGCGGTCGAGCATGTCGTCGACGCGGCCCTTCGGCAGCCCCATGGTCCGGGCGGCGATGGTGAGGATCTCGCGGCCGGTGCGGCCGGCGTGCTGGGCGGAGGCGTCCAGCAGGACGCCCACCTCGCGGCCGGGGTTCGGCAGCGCGGCGAACGGTCGTCCGAGCACGTGCACGTGGCCGGAGGTCGGCTCGGTGAGGCCGACCATCACCCGCATCGTGGTGGACTTCCCGGCGCCGTTCGGGCCGAGGAAGCCGGTCACCCGACCGGGCTGCGCGGTGAACGTCACATGGTCGACGGCCGTGAATGCGCCGTACTTCTTGGTCAGGGACTCGATGGTGATCATGGCCGTCAGCCTTCCGGTGCAGGCCCCTCGCGCGCGTCGGGCAGACCCCCGGAACCACCCCTGAACCCACCCTGGGAACAGGTCAGGGGTGGCGCTGGTTGTGACCTGTCGTGCGCATCGATATCTGGTCCGACGTGGTCTGCCCCTGGTGCTCGATCGGCAAGCGCCGCTTCGAGCGGGCACTGGCCGAGTTCCCGCACCGCGCGGACGTCGAGGTCGTCTACCACTCGTTCCTGCTGGACCCGAGCGCGCCGACGGAGCCGACGGAGACCGCGCAGCAGGCGCTCGCGCGCAAGTACGGGCTCACCCTGGCCGATGCCGCCGAGAAGCAGGCCATGGTCACCCGGTTCGCTGCCGAGGAGGGCATGGAGTGGCGGCGGCACCACGAGTCGCCGCACACCAGCACCGTCGACGCGCACCGACTGCTGCACCTCGCGCTCGCCGACGGCGGCCCCGCCCAGCAGGCCGCGCTCAAGGACGCGCTGCTGCTGGCCTACTTCGACGAGGCCCGCAACGTGGCCGACCACGCGGTCCTGCGCGACGTCGCCGTCCGCGTCGGCCTCGACGCTGCCCGGGTCCAGCAGGTGCTGGCCAGCGAGGAGTACGCCGGCGAGGTCGCCGCCGACATCGCCCAGGCCCGCGCGTACGGCGCCAACGGGGTCCCGTTCTTCGTCGTCGACGAGAAGTACGGCGTCTCCGGCGCCCAGCCCACCGAGTTCTTCAGCCAGCTCCTCGAGCGCGCCTGGTCCGAGGGCCACCCGGTCCTCGAGACCGTGCCCGGCGCAGCCGACGCGGAGGCGTGCGGCCCCGACGGCTGTCCGATCTGACCCACGCCCGACGTTTCGCCGTTCTCCCACGGTGCCGGGATCCTTTGCCTAGGCTCCGGGTGTCCGGTCATCGTGGTCGGCACTACGCGGAAGCGGGACACGTGAACAAGTTCACCCGGATGGCGGTGGGGGCACTCACGGTGGCCGCCGTGATCGCACCTCTCAGCACCGTCACGACGGCATCTGCACTACCCGCCGCAGGCAAGGACTGGACCACCCTCGAGTCCCTCAACCGGGCCAAGCAGCAGGCCTGCAAGGTCTCGGCCGACGAGGGGACCGTCTGGAAGATCTACAACCGGCTCGACGCGCGCAGGATGCCTCGCCGGTGGGTCCGGGTCCGGTCCACCTTGACCGCGACCCGCAGCGGCGTACCGACGGCACGCGACTGGGACAGCGGCTGGGTCAGGCACGGCAACGTCTCCGCCGTCGGCACGTTCAAGATCCCCAAGACCGGTCCCTGGGCGCTGACCATGTCGATCTACGGCGACAACGCCGGCAGCGGCGGCGAGCTCACCGCCGCCGACATCCGCCACTGCTGACCCACCCGCGAAGTGTCACTGTTGGTCGCGCGAGGTGTCGATCTTGGTCGCGCGAGGTGTCGACCAAGATCGACACCTCGGCGCGCCAAGCCTGACACCTCGGCGCACCAAGCCTGACACTTCGGCGGGCTACCCGGTACGACGGGCGGCGAGCCAGGGGAGGATGCCGATCAGGGCGAGGGTGATCCCGACGAGTACGGCGGGCGGCTCGCCCCACTCCTCGGCGACCTCGACCACCACCGCCAGGCCGGTCGTCACGAGCAGCACCAGCCCGCAGCGCCCGGCGAGCTGACGTACGACGGCCCAGGTCGGCGTGGCTCCCGGTGGGCCCGCGGCGGCGTGGGCGAGCGCGACGTGGAACACCAGGCCGCAGGTCGCGACGAGGAGCGCCCACCAGACGGTGTCCTCGGGGACGGCGAGCAGCCACCAGGAGACCAGGCCGGCGAGGGTGACCAGGCCGGCGCCGGAGTCCGGCACCTCGGCCGAGATGACGGCGAGGAGGACCAGCACGAGCGACGGCCACCACGGCGTCTCCGGTGCGACCAGGTGGAGCACTCCGAGCGCGGTCACGACCGGCACGATCGTCAGGATGCGGACGACGATGCCCGGGATGGTGATCGTCAGCAGTCGGGTGCCGTCGCGGTCCTCGACGACGAACCCGGTCAAGGCGCTGCCGGCAGACGGCTCGGGGCTCATCGGACGACCAGCCTCGGGGTGGACCGACGGCGGCTGAGGTCCCGGAGGACCTGGTCGAGGCTGTGGGCGCCGGCCCACGGGACGACCGGGATGCCGAGCGAGGCGAGCTGGGTGGTCTCGACCCGCCGTTGCAGCATCCGGATCCGCCAGGCGAGGGCGTCGGGCGTCGTACCGGTCTCCTCCTCCATCCCCGATGGCAGCGTGTCGATGACGACCACGTCGATGCCGGCCCGGTTGAGGATCGCGACCTGCTGGGTGGCTGCGCGGTCGATGAGCGGCGACAGCATCAGCGCGAGGGTGCCGGCCCCGAGGCCCTGCCGAGCCGCGAGCGCATCCTCCCCACGGGCGGTCCCTGGCTCGATCAGGCAGAGCGTGTCGAGGATCCGGCGCAGCTGGAGCAGGCCGGAGGACGCCGGCACCATGGTCACCCGCCAGGCGCCGAACACCCGGATGCCGACCCGGTCGCCCCGGTGCAGGAAGTGCTGGGCGAGCACCGCAGCGGCGCGTACGGCGAGGTCCATGCTGCTCTTGTCGCCGTCGATCCCCGTGCTCTCGCCGACGTCGTTGACGGCGTCGATGAGCACCGCGACGTGGGCGTCCTCGTCGGAGTAGGTGGCGGTGACGTGCAGCCGCCCGGTGCGGGCGGACACCGGCCAGTGGATCCGGCGCAGCCGGTCGCCGACCCCGAACGGCCGCACCTTGTTGAACTCGGTGCCCTCACCCGGGCGGGCGGCGCGCTCCATGCCCACCAGGCCGCGTGGGTGCGGCGCGGGCGCGGCGTCGTCCAGCGGCGCGGTCACTGGCAGCACCGTCATCCGCATGCCGTCGAGGGGGACCGGGCCCCAGCGCCAGGAGTACCAGCCGTCGTACGCCGCGACGGCCGGGTCGCCGAGCCGGCGGCGACCCCAGCGCAGCGGCCGCAGCCCGATCTGCGCTACCGCGGAGCCGGGACCGGGGCCGTCCGCGCCCGCCGCGACCACCAGCCCCTCGGCGGGCTCGACCTCCAGCAGCTTCTGGGCGGGATGGACGACGGTGGCGACCCCGCCGGGCGGCAGCCCCTCGATCGTGGCCTCCCAGGTGACCTCCTCGCCCTCGTTGACGGTGAGCGCGGTGAGGGGTGTGACGGCCCGCGGCTCGGTGTCGGGTCGCCGTGCTGACCACAGCGTGACCAGCACCAGGGGCGCGGCGATCACGACGGCGTCGGCCCGCCCGATCACGACCCCGACGACGAGCACGGTCAGCCCGACGACCACGGCCCGCAGGTGGGCGTAGGTCGGCTGCCAGCCGGTCATCGGGTCGGCCCGCTCATCCAGGCTCAGACCCGGTCGCGAGCCGTCGGCGCCGGCACCTGGCTGAGCACCGTCTCGACGACGGACCGTCCCGAGATGTCGGTCATCCAGAGCTCGGGGCGGATGGTGATCCGGTGTGCCAGCGCCGGCACGGCCACCGCCTTGACGTCCTCCGGTACGACGAAGTCGCGCCCGTCGATCACCGCGTAGCCGCGCGCCACCAGCATCAGCGCCAGCCCGCCGCGCGGGGACGAGCCGACCAGGGTGTGCTGGTGCTTGCGAGTAGCGGCAGCGAGGGCGACGCAGTAGCGGCCGATGTCCGGATCGACGGTCACCGTCTCGACGACGGCCTGGATCGCCAGCAGCTCCTCACGGGACACCACCTGCGCGAGGGTCTGCTCCTCGCGCTGGCGCTCGAGCCGGCGCCGCAGCACCTCCCACTCCTCCTCGGAGTCCGGGTAGCCGAAGCCGACGCGGAGCAGGAACCGGTCGAGCTGCGCCTCCGGCAGCGGGTAGGTGCCTTCGTACTCGACCGGGTTGGCCGTCGCCAGCACGTGGAACGGCGGCTCCAGCGTGAACGTCTCGCCCTCGACGGTCACCTGCCGCTCCTGCATCGCCTCGAGCAGCGCCGCCTGGGTCTTCGGCGGGGTCCGGTTGATCTCGTCGGCGAGGAGCAGGCCGGTGAAGAGGGGACCCGGCCGGAACTCGAACGTCGCCCGGCCCTGGTCGTAGATGAACGAGCCCGTCAGGTCGGCCGGCAGCAGGTCGGGGGTGAACTGTGCCCGTCGGAAGTCCAGGCCCAGGGTCTGGGCGAAGGATCGCGCGGCCAGGGTCTTGCCGAGGCCGGGGAAGTCCTCGAGCAGCACGTGCCCGCCGGCCAGGATGGCGCTCAGCACCAGGGTGAGCGCGTCGCGCTTGCCGACGACCGCGCGCTCGATCTCGTCGAGCACCGCTCGGGCCTTCCGGGACGCCTCGGTGTGTCCGCTCACATGTCCTCGATCCTCTTGAGTGCCGCGGCGAGGTCACGCCGGTAACGGTCGGGGTTGCCCACCGGCGGGTCCGCGACGAACGCGGCGGCCCGGGGATCGAGCCTGACCTCGGCCAGGACCGGCATCGCCAGCAGGTCGCCGGTCACCTCGCGCACCACCTGGTGCGCCGCGGTCGGGTCGTCGGCGGCGACCAGGCGCTCGAGGTGGTGGATCTGCTGGTCGTGGGCGCGGTTCTCCCGCACCTGGAGCGGTGCCTCGTCCGGCCAGGTCGTTGGTGTGACGGTGCGGCTGACGAACGCGGCGTAGAACGCCACGGCCGCCGCGGTGAGCACGAGCGCGACCCAGACGACCGTCATCGCGCACCGGTCCCCAGCGTCGCGAGCAGCCGGCGCAGGCAGGCGGTCGCCTCGAGCCGGTGCTCCTCGGTGATCGGGTGCGACGAGAAGCGGGCCTCGCGGTAGAGCGCGGCCAGCCGGCGGATCGCCTCGTCGTCGAGCCGGTACGCCGCCAGCGCCCGCTCGACCAGCTCGCTCGGTGTCTCCTCCGGCTTGTGCGGGAACCGGTCGCCCTCGACCGCCTGCTCGAGCCGGACCCACGAGGCGACGATCGCGTTGCGCGGCGAGCCCTCGCCGATCGTGCGGGCGCCCTCGCCGAGAGCCTCCGGGAGGCCCTCGACCTCCTCGTCGGGAGGCGGCTCGTCCTCGAGTCCCGGCGAGTGGCGTGGCCCGATGCGACCGGTGAGCTGCCGGCGTCGTCGTACCAGCCGGAGCCGGGCGACCACGAACAGCGCGACGCCGAAGATCAACGCGGCCGGCACCAGGAGCAGCAGGTCGAGCGGCGGCAGCCAGGGGAACCAGGGCTCGTCGTCGTCGGCCGGCTCCTGGGAGTCCTCGTCGGTCGGCTCGTCGGGCTTCTCGACCTGCCGACCCTCCTCGCTGGTCGTCTGCCGTTCCTCCTCACCCTCGAGATCGGTCCAGCGCGGACCGTCGAAGGTGGCGGCCACCAGCGCGCAGAGCACCAGCACGAGAGCGCCCAGTGTCACGGCCCCATGCTTGACCGGGTCGGGGGAGTCGGTCCCCATGACTGAACGTTAGTCGTCGGCGGCTGGATCGGCATCCGACCGCGGTCGGAGGGCCGCGGACAGGCCCGATTCGAGGCCTGACACGAGTTCGAAACACCGGTGGTCGTCCGGTACCGTGAACGTCGGCACAGCGACGTGCAAACCCTCACCCCCGCACGATCCTCAGTGAAGGACATCTGCTGTGACTGACCGCCCCGTCGTTCTGATCGCCGAAGAGCTCAGCCCCGCCACCGTCGACGCGCTGGGGCCGGACTTCGAGATCCGAAACTGCAACGGCGCCGACCGGGCCGAGCTGCTCCCGGCCATCGCCGATGTCGACGCGATCCTGGTGCGCTCCGCGACCAAGGTCGACGCCGAGGCGCTCGCCGCCGCCAAGCGGCTGAAGGTCGTCGCCCGTGCCGGTGTGGGGCTCGACAACGTCGACGTGAAGGCCGCGACCCAAGCCGGCGTCATGGTCGTGAACGCCCCGACCTCCAACATCGTCTCCGCGGCCGAGCTCGCCGTCGCGCTGATGCTCGCCGCCGCCCGCAACGTCGCGCCCGCCCACGCCGCGCTCAAGGGCGGCGAGTGGAAGCGCTCGAAGTTCAGCGGCATCGAGCTCTACGAGAAGACCGTCGGCATCGTCGGCCTCGGCCGGATCGGCGTGCTCGTCGCCCAGCGGCTCAGCGCCTTCGGCATGAACGTCATCGCCTACGACCCCTACGTGCAGGCCGGTCGCGCCGCGCAGATGGGCGTCCGTCTGGTCGACCTCGACACCCTGCTCGCCGAGGCCGACTTCATGTCGGTGCACCTGCCGAAGACCCCCGAGACGGCTGGCCTGATCGATGCCGAGCAGCTCGCGAAGGCCAAGCCCTCGCTGGTGCTCGTCAACGCCGCCCGCGGCGGCATCGTCGACGAGGCGGCGCTCTTCGACGCGCTGAAGACCGGCCGGATCGCGGCCGCCGGCCTCGACGTCTTCGCCAAGGAGCCGTGCACCGACAGCCCGCTCTTCGAGCTCGAGAACGTCGTCGCCACGCCGCACCTCGGAGCCTCGACCGACGAGGCCCAGGAGAAGGCGGGCATCGCGGTCGCGAAGTCGGTCCGGCTCGCGCTCGCCGGTGAGCTCGTGCCCGACGCCGTCAACGTCCAGGGCGGCGTGATCGCCGAGGACGTGCGCCCCGGCATCCCGCTGACCGAGAAGCTCGGCCAGATCTTCACCGGCGTCGCCGGCGAGGTCGCCCAGCAGCTCGACGTCGAGGTGCGCGGCGAGATCACCGACCACGACGTCAAGGTGCTCGAGCTGGCCGCGCTCAAGGGCGTGTTCAGCAGCGTCGTCGAGGACCAGGTGTCCTACGTCAACGCGCCGCTGCTCGCGGCCGAGCGGGGCGTCGCCGTACGGCTCGTCACCGACCCGGAGAGCCCCGACCACCGCAACCTGATCACGATCCGCGGCACCCTCGCCGACGGTTCGCAGATCTCGGTCAGCGGCACCCTCGTCGGCATCCACCAGAAGGAGCGGCTGGTCGAGGTCAACGGCTACGACATCGACATCGAGCCGACCGACCACCTCGCCCTGTTCACGTACGACGACCGCCCGGGCATGGTCGGCACCGTCGGCCAGATCCTCGGCGACGCCAACGTCAACATCGCCGGCATGCAGGTCTCCCGCGACACCAAGGGCGGCAAGGCCCTGGTCGCGCTCTCGGTCGACTCGGCGATCCCCGCCGAGACCCTCAGCGAGATCGCCGCCGCCATCTCCGCCAGCTCGATCCGCGCCGTCGACCTCGTCTGACGCTTCCGCGAAGTGTCAAGGTTGGCGCCGCGAAGCGTGACACTTCGGACCGCCAAGAGTGACACTTCGCGGGGCTAGGCAACCAGCACTCCGGTACGGCGGTCGCGGGGTGGCTCGGAAGGTGAGCCCGGCGCCGCGCTGGTGACCACCCGCCACGCGGCGGCGATGCGTCGTACTGCTTCCTCCAGGTCGCGGACCGGGACGGTGAAGGGGAGCCGGAGGTAGCGGTCGAGGCCGCCCTCCGGTGCGAACGAGGGGCCGGGCGCGAGCAGGACGCCGTGGCGCTCGGCCTCGACGGAGAGTGCCGTCGCGCCCGCGTGCGGCAGGCGGCACCACAGCGCCATGCCGCCGGCCGGCTTGCGGAACGTCCAGTCGGGGAGCTCCTTGCCGAGGGCGGCGATCAGGGCGTCGCGCTGCTCGCGCAGCCGCAGCCGGTGGGCGTCGAGCACGGCGTCGAAGTCGCCGGTCAGCAGCCGGGTCAGCACCAGCTGCTCGAACACCGGCGCGCCGAGGTCCAGCCCGACCCGGGCGCGGGTGAGCCGGTCGACGAGGCCGTGCGGGGCGCGGATCCAACCGAGCCGCAGGCCGCCCCAGACGCTCTTGCTGGCGCTGCCGACGGTGACCGCGTCCTTGGCGTACGACGCGAACGGGCGCTGCGCCGGCGCGCCGTCCAGCCGGATCGTGTGGTGGGCCTCGTCGACCACGGCGGTCGCCCCGTGCCGGGCCAGCAGCCGGGCGTACGCCGCCCGCTCCTTGTCCGCCATGACGAGGCCGGTCGGGTTGTGGTGATCCGGCATGACGTGGACGAGCCGTGGCGACCGCTTGGCGAGCACGCCGCCGATCGCGTCGAGGTCCCACCCCTCGGGGTCGAGCGGGATCGTCACGATCCGCCCGCCACCGGTCCGCAGCGCCTGCACGGCGTTGGGATAGGTCGGCGACTCCACCAGCACCCGGTCGCGCGGCCCGGCGAGCGCGCTGCCGACGACGGCGCTCGCCGCGAGGGCACCCACCGTGACGATGATCTGGTCGGGTGAGGTGGCCAGGCCGCGTTCGTCGTACGACGCCGCGATCGCGGCCTGCAGGTCCGGCATGCCGGCGGGGTAGTAGCCGTGGTTGCCGAGGTGCGCCGGGAGCGCGGCAGCGGCCTCGGCGTACGCCGCCGCGATCCCCGGCGGCGCGGTCGTCGCGGCGCACACCAGGTCGATCACGCCGGCACTGACGTCCGTCGGCCACAGGGCGCGGTCGTGGGCGCGGGTCGCCCCACCGGGAAGGCGGGTGAACGTGCCCGAGCCGTGACGGGCCTCGGCGTACCCGCTGTCGCGGAGTACGGCGTACGCCCGGGTGACCGTCGTGCGCGAGACCCCGAGCGCTGCGGTCAGGTCCCGCTCGCTGGGCAGTCGGGTGCCGTAGCCGATCCGTCCGTCGCCGATGAGCTCGCGCAGGGCGGAGGCCAGTCCGACGTACGCGGGGGAGCGGTTGAAGTCACCGGCGAGGGTCGCGACCCGCGCGGCAGAAATGGACTGCGACATGCAGTCCAGTAGATCACAAGTGGCTATTTGAAACCAGACCACCAGTAAGGATCCTTATTGCATGACGACCATGACAGCCGCCGCAGCGCCAGCCCGGACCCTTGCCGACCTCGGCCCGGTCGCCCAGCTGCGCGCCGGTCGGCTCGGCCGTCGGCTGCCGCAGCTGGTCGTCGGCCTGGTCCTGTACGGCGTCAGCCTCGCCCTGATGGTGCGCGGCAACGTCGGGCTGGCGCCGTGGGACGTGCTGCACTCCGGCCTGATCGAGCACCTGCCGATCACTCTCGGACAGGCAGTCGTGCTGATGAGCTTCGTGGTGCTGCTGCTCTGGATCCCGCTCAAGGAGCAGCCCGGCATCGGCACCATCGCCAACGCGTTGCTCGTCGGCCTCTCCGCGGACGCGACGCTGTGGCTGATCGACGAGCCGCACGCACTCGCCGCCCGGGTGGCGTTCATGCTCGGCGGCGTGCTGCTCTGCGGCATCGCGTCCGGTCTCTACATCGGCGCCCAGCTCGGCCGCGGCCCGCGGGACGGGCTGATGACCGGCCTCCACCGCCGCACCGGACGGTCGCTGCGCCTGGTCCGGACCCTGCTCGAGGTCGCGGTCGTGCTGGTCGGGCTGACCCTCGGCGGGGTGCTGGGCGCCGGCACCGTCGTCTACGCCCTGGCGATCGGTCCGCTCACCCAGCTGTTCCTGCCGTGGTGCCTGGTCGACATCGAGATCCCCGAACGGAGTGTGCCGTCATGATCGCCTTCCTGTTGCTGCTCGGACTGCTCGTCGTCCTCAGCGTCGTCGGACTCGTCCGCGAGCTGCGGCTCGACCGGCCGGCGGAGATCCCGCGGTCCCGGTTCGTCGACCCCGACCTGCTGCCACCCTCGAGGCGGCACTCGCCTGTCTAGTCCACCGCGTCCTCGGGGTGAACCTCCTGGATTTCCCCGGTGTGCGTCATGGTTTGACTGGATAGGCTCAGCCGCATGACCACCGATGGTTCCGCTGCCGCGCCCGAGCCGAGCCCGCTCGCTCCTCCTGACCCGGTCCAGACGCTGACCCTGACCGCCCCCGAAGCGCCCAAGCCCGTGGCTGAGACGGCCGCGCCCAAGATGGCGCCACAGGTCTCGGCCGAGATGGTGCCCGAGCTGGACGCCAAGGTCGACGGCTTCCTCACCGCGCTCAGCAGCGAGGCGGTCGGAAGTCCCGGATTCGCCGCCCAGGCCGAGAACGTGCGGACCATGGGTGACGCCGACATCCGGCGCGCCGCCGAGACGTCCAACCGGATGCTCGACAAGCCGGTGTCCGCGCTCAAGAACGGCGCCATCTCGCAGAGCTCCGACGTCGGCAAGACCCTGCTCGCGCTGCGCCGTACGGTCGAGGACCTCGACCCCGGCCAGGCCAAGGGTGCGAAGAAGTTCTGGGACATGCTCCCGTTCAACGACAAGATCGAGGACTACTTCCGCAAGTACCAGTCCTCGCAGAGCCAGCTCAACGGCATCCTGCACAGCCTGCGCAGCGGCCAGGACGAGCTCACCAAGGACAACGTCGCGCTCAACCTGGAGAAGACCAACCTCTGGGCGGTCATGGGCCGGCTCAACCAGTACATCTACGTCGCCGAGCGGCTCGACGCGAAGCTGTCCGCGAAGATCGCCGAGATGGAGCTGAGCGACCCCGAGGGCGCGAAGACCCTCAGCCAGGACGTGCTGTTCTACGTCCGGCAGAAGCACCAGGACCTGCTGACCCAGCTCGCGGTCTCGATCCAGGCCTACCTGGCGATCGACATCATCATCAAGAACAACATCGAGCTCATCAAGGGCGTCGACCGGGCGACGACGACCACCATGTCCGCGCTGCGGACCGCGGTGATCGTCGCGCAGGCGCTGACCAACCAGAAGCTGGTGCTCGACCAGATCACGGCGCTCAACACGACGACGTCGACGATGATCCAGCGGACCTCGGAGATGCTCAAGGAGAACTCCGCGAAGATCCAGGAGCAGGCCGCGTCCTCGACGATCGGCATGGAGCAGCTCCAGGCCGCGTTCGCCAACATCTACGCGACGATGGACTCCATCGACGAGTTCAAGCTCAAGGCGCTCGACACCATGTCGACCACCATCGGCGTCCTCGAGACCGAGGTCGAGAAGTCGAAGTCCTACCTCGAGCGGGTCCAGAAGCACGACCAGCGCAACGCCGCCGGCACCCTCGATATCAAGGCCTGACGGGCGCCGGAGTGGGACTGGGGTCGTGGTTCCGGAAGGTTCGCGGCAAGGACGACAACGACGCCGCGGAGTACGTCGCTCCGCCTCCGCCGACCGACAAGGACATCCTGGCGGCGCTCAACCGCGTCAACGCGATGCTGCGTGAGGGCAACGCTCCACCGGTGGTGATCTCGCGGGTCGTGAAGATCGCGCGCACCATCCACCAGACGCTGCCGCGGCTCGACGACCTGGGCCTCGGCAGCCAGGACGGCTACTCGCTGATGGCGACGGCCACGGAGTACCTCCCCGAAGCAGTCGGCGGCTACCTGCGGCTGCCCCGCGAGTGGGCCGACACCCGTCCGATCGACGGCAACAAGACGTCACTGATGGTGCTGATCGAGCAGCTCGAGCTCCTCGGCTTGACCATGGACAAGATCTTCGACGCGGCCAACCGGGCCGACGCCCAGGCCCTGATCGCGCACGGACGGTTCCTCGAAGCCAAGTTCGGCCACACCGCCGACGGTGGCCACGACCTCACACTGGGGGCACCATGAGCGACTCCCTGGCCGACTGCCTGAACGCGTTGGTCGCGGCCGCCCGTGCGGCCGGCATCGACGAGGCGACGGCGCGCGCCGAGGGCGAGGCGCTCGCCGCGACGGTCGCCGAACGTTCCAAGGGCGCGTTCGTCGACTGGTGCGAGCAGACCGGAAGGCCCGGCGCGACCGAGGACTTCTTCGTCGCGGCCAAGCAGGGCAACCGGTTCCGCGCCGGGCCCACGCCCGCGATGTCCCAGCTGGCGCTCGGCAAGTCCGAGCACGCGCCGTCGTACGCCCGGGCGCTCGGCGAGGTCGCCCTCGCCGCGACCCTGCTCGGGCAGCCGGGACCGGAGGCCGTCGGCACTGCCTCCATGGCCACCGCCGCCCAGCTCGGAGAGGCCCGGACGCTGACACCGTCCTCGACAGGACCGGGTGCCTTCGACCTTCCCGGGCGTCAGCCCGTGCCGGGCGTGGGTGACGAGATGCTCGACCAGGTGCGCCGGATGGGCGACCAGGTACGGCGCCAGCTCGAGGCGATCAACGTCGGGACAGGGTCTTTGCTGCCGGACGCGCCCGTGTCCGACACCTCGGGCATCGAACGCACGCCCCCGGTCGCCGACGCGGCGCGAGTTTCCGACGAGGCTCGCTCCGCTCGCGAGGGGGAAACGCGCGCCGAGTCGGCTGGTCCTCAGGAGACTGTTGCTGCGGTGGAGCCCGAGGAGCCGACCAAGACCGTCGAAGAGCTGCTCGCCGAGCTGGACGCGATGATCGGGCTCGACAACGTCAAGGGCGAGATCCACCGGCAGGCCGCCGTACTCCGGGTCGAGGGCCTGCGGAAGAAGGCAGGGCTCGAGAGCCCGACCATCACCCGGCACCTGGTCTTCAACGGCAACCCCGGCACCGGCAAGACCACGGTCGCGCGGCTCGTCGCCGGCATCTACCGCGCGCTCGGGCTGCTCTCGAAGGGCCAGCTGGTCGAGGTCGACCGCTCGGAGCTGGTGGCCGGCTACCTCGGCCAGACGGCGCAGAAGACCGCCGACGTCGTGAAGTCCGCCGAGGGCGGCGTGCTCTTCATCGACGAGGCCTACTCGCTCTCCGGTGACCAGTACGGCAAGGAAGCCATCGACACCCTGGTCAAGGAGATGGAGGACAAGCGCGACGACCTGGTCGTGATCGTGGCCGGCTACCCGCTGCCGATGGCCATCTTCATCTCCGAGAACCCGGGCCTCGAGAGCCGCTTCCGCACCATGATCGAGTTCGCGAACTACACCGACGACGAGCTGGTCGCGATCTTCGAGCAGATGGCCACGGGTGCCGACTACGACGCGGGGGAGGACGTCGTCGCCCGCCTGCGAGAGATCCTCGCCGACGCGCCGCGGGGCCCGTCGTTCGGCAACGCCCGCTACGTCCGCAACATGCTCGAGGCCGCGATCGGCCACCACGCATGGCGCCTGCGTGACGTCAAGGAGCCGACGCTCGAGCAGCTGCGCTCGCTGGAGGCCGACGACCTGGCGATCCCCGACGACGGCGAGCCGGACGAGCCGGTGGTGGCCGAGGATGGCACGCTGCTCCCTCCGGCCGACGCGGAACCCGCCGACGTGGTCGACGCGTTGGAGCCGGGTGACGAGGGCGCCGAGCCCACCGTCGAGACGGTCCCGGCCGACCCCGTCCAGCAATCGGCCGACGAAGGGCAGGAAGAGTCATGACCCAGTCCGCTGCCGCGCCCCCGGCGGTCCAGCAGGCGCCGCCACCGCCGGCGCCCGCACCCCAACGGAGAGGGTTCTGGCCCGCGCCCACCGGCAAGCCGGTGGGCGCCGGTGTCGAGGACACCCCCAGCCTGCTCAACCGCCTGCAGATCATCGGCATGACCGTGGTCCTGCTCTTCGGCCTGGCCAGTGCGCTGATCCAGTTCCTCTCCTACCAGTCCGACGGCCGGGCGGCTGACGACACCGAGCAGCTGGTGCGGGTCCAGGAGATCCAGTCGTCCCTGCTTCGCGCCGACGCGCTCGCGACCAACGCGTTCCTCGAGGGCGGCGACGAGGACCCCGAGAAGCGTGGCGAGTACGACGACACGATTGCGGTGGTCTTCGAGCAGATCGCAGAGGCGGCAGAGGCACAGTCCGCCGACCGCGATGCGCTGAAAGCGCTCGTCGTCGTCGTCAATCGATACGCCAACTACGTCGCCGAGGCGCGGGTCTACAACCGACAGGGATTTCCGGTCGGAGCCGAGTACCTGAGCGTGGCCAGCGACTCGGTGCGCACCGAGGCGCAGCCGATCCTGGGGAACCTGGTCACCGCGAACACGGACCGTGCCGAGGACTCCATGGCCGGCCAACACCCGTTCTGGTTGCTGTTGCTCGGCCTGGTCGTGCTGGGGGTGCTGGTCTGGCTGAACCTCTTGCTGGCACAGCGATTCCGTCGTTACCTCAACGTCGGCGTCGCCATCGCTGCCGCGATCGTCGTCGTCACCACCCTCGTCGCCGCGATCGCTGCCTGGCGCGCAGACAGCACGAACGACGGGTTGCTCGACGACGAGCTCCAGGTGGCCATCGACGAGTCGGCTGCTCGCACGGCAGGGAACGATGCCAAGGCCTACGAGAGCTTGCGGCTCATCAAGCGCGGCTCAGGGGGCACCTACGAGCCCAAATGGGAGGACGCTGCCGAGATCGTCGAGAAGAAGGCCGACTCGTCCAGCCTGGATGAGTGGGAGGACTACGTCGACGGTCACCGGCAGATCGCCACCCTTGACGACGACGACCAGTGGTTCAGAGCCAGGAACATCGCGATCGACGAGGCAGCAACGTCGCCGACGGCCAACTTCGACAGGTTCGATGGTGCGACCCAGGCAGTTGTCACCGAGAACGGCACGACAACGACCGACGAGCTGCGTTCCGGGCGCACTCTCGCGTTGATCGGCAGCCTGCTGACCCTGATCCTCGGCTTCGTCGCTGCGGTGGCCGTCGCACGAGGAATCGGCGCCCGGCGGAAGGAGTACGCATGAACACGCGCTGGAAACTGTCGGTCGTGGCCTCGGTCGTCGCCGTACTCCTCGCGGGCTGCGGGTACGACGACACCCCCGTGCCGGAGAAGCCGGACGAGCCTCCGCCCCCGAGCGCGGCAGAGTCAGAGTGCGACACGGTCGAATCCACCTTGGAGTCATACGATCCGGGAATCGGTGTGCCGACCGGCCCGACTATCGAACGGATCCTCCGTGATCACAAGCTCGTCGTCGGTGTCTCGGCCGACACCTACCTGATGGGCTCGCGAAACCCGGAGACCAACCGCATCGAGGGTTTCGACATCGAGTTCGTCCGCGCGATCGGCGAAGCGCTTTTCGAGGACACCGAGGACGGGTTCGAGGTCGGTCGGGACATCCAGTTCCGGGTGATCACGGCCGGGGATCGCATCCCGCTGTTGGGCGGCCCCGACGCCGAGGGCGAGAAGCACCCGGCGGAGCTCGACCTGGTGGTTCGGAACTTCACGATCAACTGCCAGCGTTGGGAGCAGATCGACTTCTCGGCCGAGTACTACCACGCGACGCAGAAGGTCCTGCTGCGCGCCGAGCTGGAGGAGACCTACAACGGCACGCAGTCCCTTTCCGACAAGAAGGTGTGCGCGCCGATCGGATCGACCAGCCTCGTCAACATCACGGATCCGAAGCTGGGCGGCAACCCGGACATCGAGGTCGTCCAGGCGACGAACCACACCGGGTGCCTGATCAAGCTGCAGCAGGGTGAGGTGGACGCCATCACTGGTGACGACACCGTGCTCGCGGGCCTCGCCGCCCAGGACCCGTACGCCGAGGTACCGCCGACGTGCGAAGGTGATCAGGTCGAAGGGTGCCAGGTCCCGATCACCGACGAGCCTTACGGAATCGGAGTCCCGAAGGGCCAGGAAGACCTGGTGCGGTTCGTCAACTACGTCCTCGAGCAGATGATCATCGAGGACGGCGGCGCCGAATGGAGGCGTGCCTACAACAGGTGGCTCGCGGATCCGCTCGGGCCGGGTGACCCGCCCGAGCTTCGGTACGGCCGCTGAGGAAAGGCGTCGACTGTCTGCATGAACACCGCACCCACTGCCCCCGGACGGCTCGGCGAGGCCATCGAGCCGGCGCTCATCCAGCGCTACCTCGCCGAGCTGGACTCCTGGTCGCGCACCCGCAAGGACGAGCTCGACGAGCTCGACCGGGCGGCGCTCGCGTCCGGGCGGGGGCAGGAGCTGACGGGCGACATGCAGCTGGTGCTGGCGCTGTGGAAGGCGATCCACGACCGCTACCAGCTGGTCTTCGCGACGTGGGACGGCGGCCGGGTGCTGCAGCAGGAGCGGGAGCGGATCTCGACCCTGATCTGGGGCCGGCTCGACGGCGCTTCGGGGATGCCGGGCGGGCTGGCCGTGTCGCTGCCCGAGGCGTGTCGTCTCAACGACGCGCTCGCCGGCCAGCTGCGCACCAAGCTGGCCCTCGCGCACGACGCGACCGAGCAGGTCGCGCGGATCCGCGAGGTCCGGGCCCAGCTGGAGCGGATCCGGGACCAGGTCGCGCTCGAGCCGGCCACGACGCGCGACCAGGCCGTCGACAAGCTGGCCGGCCTGATGGCGCGGCTGGAGCAGATCAACGAACGGGCGGGGCGGGGCGCCGACGTCGGCGGCATGCTCGCGCCGCTCGAGGTGGAGGCGACGACGTACGAGCGCGACCTCATCGTCGGCAACGCCCGCCGCCGTGACGCGCGCTCCAAGGTGCTCTCGGCCCGCGAGCTGCGCGCCGACCTCGAGGCCCGGGAGCAGGCGGTGGAGAAGCTCGCGGCCCAGTGCGTGGCCACCGTCGACACCGCCCCGAGGTACGCCGTACCCGATGTCGAGGCCCTCGGCCCGGTGCCGGTGACGCCGGACGAGATCGATGCGTACCTCAAGAAGCTCGACCGGGTGTCCCAAGCCCTCGAGTTCGCCCAGCACAAGTACGCCGACGCGCTCGCCGAGCACACCGAGCTGGTCGCGCTGCTCGACGCCTACGTCGCCAAGGCCACCGCCCAGGGCGTGGCCGCCAACCCCGACCTGGTCGAGAGCGAGAAGCAGGCGCGCGCCGTACTGGCTCGCAGCCCGGCCCCGATGTCCGTCGCCCAGCAACTGGTCGCGACCTACCAGACCTGGCTTCAGAAGGAGACAACCCACCGATGAGCAGCTGCACACAGCCGGGTTGCACCGGGAGCATCCTCGACGGCTACTGCGATGTCTGCGGGTCGCCCGGCGAGGCCGGGGTCGCGACCGGCTCGACCACCGGGGTACCCACCGCCACCGTCGGCGCGCCCGCCACCGGGATCGCCCCGGCCGCGCCGGTCGCCAACGGCACGCCCTGCGCCCAGCCCGCGTGCACCGGCAAGATCCTCGACGGCTACTGCGACGTGTGCGGCACCGCCGCCGACGCGCCCGTGGTCCCGACGGGCTCGGCCGGCGTGGGCGCTGAGGCCGAGCCGGTCTCGCACTTCGAGGGATCGGTCGCCACGTCCGCGAGCCGGGTGCAGTCCGCGGCGATCGGCTCCAAGCGCGCCGGCAGCACCGGCACCGGTTCCACCCGCCGCACCCGCACCGGTTCGCAGCGCATGCGCGCCGCCCGGCTGGGCGCCGGCCTCACCCACGTCCCGCCCGCGCCGGCAGTCGACGCGGCCAAGGCGATCATGGCCAACCCGCAGGTGCCGGAGGAGAAGCGCAGCTGCTCGAAGTGCGGCAACAAGGTCGGCCGCAGCATCGACGGCAAGCCCGGGCGTGGCGAGGGCTTCTGCGCCCACTGCGGTCAGCCGTTCTCGTTCACCCCGAAGCTCCAGGGCGGTGACCTGGTCGCCGGGCAGTACGAGGTGGCCGGCGCGCTCGCCCACGGCGGTCTCGGCTGGATCTACCTGGCCCGCGACCGCAACGTCTCCAACCGCTGGGTCGTGCTCAAGGGCCTGCTCAACTCGGGTGACCCCGACGCTCTCGCCGCCGCCATCGCGGAGCAGCAGTTCCTGGCCCAGGTCGAGCACCCGGCGATCGTCGAGATCTACAACTTCGTGACCCACGAAGGCGCCGGCTACATCGTCATGGAGTACGTCGGCGGCAAGTCGCTCAAGCAGATCCTCAAGGACCGGATGCGCGCCAACAACGGCGCCTACGACCCGCTCCCGGTCGACCAGGCGCTGGCCTACATCCTCGAGCTGCTGCCGGCGTTCCAGTACCTGCACGACCTCGGCCTGGTCTACTGCGACTTCAAGCCGGACAACATGATCCAGGTCGGCGACGCGATGAAGCTGATCGACCTCGGCGGTGTGCGGCGCATCGACGACCAGGAGTCGGCGATCTACGGCACGGTGGGCTACCAGGCGCCCGAGGTGGCCGAGGTCGGGCCGTCCGTCGCGTCCGACGTCTACACGATCGGGCGCACCCTGCTGGTGCTGACGATGGAGTTCCGCGGCTACCAGGGCACCTACCTCCACAGCCTGCCGCCGGTGGAATCGACACCGCTCTTCCAGCAGTACGACTCGCTCTACCACCTGGTGGCCAAGAGCTGTGCCGCCGACCCGGCCGACCGGTTCGCGTCGGTCGACGAGCTGCGCACCCAGCTGCTGGGCGTGCTCCGTGAGGTCGTCGCGCGCGGCCGGCAAGGTACGGCGCTCACGTCCGCGGCGTCGGTCCTCTTCGAGTCGCCGGCGACCGCGCGGCCGATCACCGAGTGGAGCCAGCTGCCCAAGCTGCGTGAAGACACGACCGACCCGCAGTACGGCTGGCTGTCCACGATCGGTGCCGACGACCCGCGCCAACGGCTGCGCGACCTCGACGCGGCGCCCGAGGACAGTGCCGAGGTGTGGCTGGCCCGCTGCAAGGCGGCGCTCGAGCTCAAGGAGTCGGCGGCCGCGAAGAGCTACGCCGGCAACCTCCTCGCCGCCGACCCGTGGGAGTGGCGGGCGCTGTGGATGGAGGGCCTCGCCTCCGTCCAGCAGGAGGACTGGGAGAACGCCAAGGCCTCGTTCAACGCGGTCTACCAGCAGGTGCCGGGCGAGCTCGCGCCCAAGCTGGCGCTGGCGTTCGCCTGCGAGAAGGGCGGCCAGCCGGAGGTCGCCGAGGGGCTCTACCTGACCTGCGCGGCGACGGACGCGACGTACGTCGCCCCCTCCGCGTTCGGGATGGCCCGGGTGCGGGCCGATCGCAAGGACACGGCCGGCGCGGTCGCGGCGCTCGACCTGGTGCCGACGACCAGCCGCGGCTACACCGAGAGCCGGCAGCAGCGGGCCGAGGTGCTGCTCGCAGGCAGCGCGATGGACCTGACCGTGCTCGACCAGGCGCTGCGGACGATCGAGAGCTCCTCGGTCGACGGGCCCACCCGCCAGCGCTACACCGTGCGGATCCTCAACGAGGCGCTGCCGGTCGTGGTGAAGAATCCACCCCGCAAGGGTGTGCACATCGGCTCGGTCCCGGCGTCCGAGCCGGACATCCGGACCGGGCTGGAGACCGCGCTGCGCCTGCTGGCCCGCGATGCCCACGACCTCGATGAGCGGGTGGACCTGGTCAACCAGGCGAACGCCGTACGGAACTGGAGCCTGACATGACGGAGTCGACCACCGCGACCCCGACCGCCTGCCCGTCCTGCGGCGTCGGAGTGCCGGCGGGCGCACGCTTCTGCGAGTCATGCGGTGCCCAGATCGGGCCCGCGGCGGCGCCGCTTGCGCCTCCGACGATGACCCCGTCCGACGACCTCGGGGACGCGCCGATCAGTGCGCCGACCCGTCGGCCGGTCGACGCGCTCCCAGACCCGCTGCCCGACCCGGGCCGCCGGCCCTGCGGCAACTGCGGGGGAGAGGTCGGGCCCGACCTCTACTGCCTCGCTTGCGGTACCAAGGCGCCGAGCGAGCGTGACCACTTCCGTGAGGCGCCGTCCTCCTGGGTCGGTGGAGTCTGCGACAAGGGCGTGAAGAAGAGCCGCAACGAGGACGCGATGGCACTGCTCGCCGGTGAGCAGCCGGGATCCCGCGCGGTCCTGGTCGTGCTCGACGGGGTGTCGAACCTGGTCGACTCCGACGTCGCCTCCCTCGCCGGCGCCCGGGCGGCACGCGAGGTGCTGCGCACGCCACTGCCCGCCGGGATGGGCACTCCGCAGGGCCGGGACGCGGCGGTGACCAAGGTCCTCGCCGACGCCGCGGCCGCCGCCCAGAACGCGATCGTCGCCATCACCGACCCCGACGAGCCCAACCCCGCCTCGGCGACCTTCACCGTGGCGGTGCTGGAGGGAACCCGCATCTCCCACGGCCAGATCGGCGACTCCCGCGCGTACTGGTTCCCGGACGACGGGCCCGGGGTGCAGCTGACCGTCGACGACTCGATCGCACAGCAGCAGATCTCCGAGGGCATCGCCAAGGAGGTCGCCGAGACGGGCGAGTTCGCGCACGCCATCACCAAGTGGCTGGGCCGCGACTCCCAGGACTTCGTGCCGTCCGTCGGCTTCCTCGACATCACCGGCCCGGGCTGGCTGCTCGCATGCTCGGACGGGCTGTGGAACTACGCGTCCGAGCCGGCGGCGCTCGCGGCACAGATCGCGGCCGCCCGCGCGACCGATCCGGTCGGGATCGCGCTCGAGCTCGTGGCCTTCGCCAACGCGGCGGGCGGGCACGACAACATCACCGCCGCGCTGGCCCGGGTCGGGCCGCTGCCGGAGGCGCCCGCCGTACCGCCGCCGCCTCCGCCGGTGCAGAATGCCCCTGACCCGATCGCACCGTCGCCCGCCGAACCCCCGACCGGACAGACCCAGGCACCAGGAGAGGGAGCGCCCACCGATGGCTGAGTTCACCACCGCCGTCTTCCAGAACGAGTTCCTGCCGGACGGCGGGACCGACGTCAACGCGATCGTCACGATCAGCTGCCAGGGAGCCGGCACGGCCGGCCAGGGAGGCTCCGGCGACGCTGGCGAGATCATCATCGTCGACACGTCCGGCTCGATGGGCCCGGCGACGATGGCCGCGGCCAAGGACGCCGCGCAGGCGGCGCTCTCCGAGATCGTCGACGGCACCTGGTTCGCCGTCGTCGCGGGCGCCGACCGCGCGATGCTGGCCTACCCGCTGGTGACGGCGGGCCCGGCCCTGGTGCAGATGAACGAGCAGACCCGGCAGGAGGCGTCGGCCGCGATCGGCCGGTTCGTCGGCAGCGGCGGTACGGCGATCTCCACGTGGCTCGACCTCGCCGGCCAGATCTTCGCGTCCGTGCCCCAGGTGACCCAGCGGCACGCGCTGCTGCTCACCGACGGCGAGAACCGGGAGCGCCCGGGCCGCCTCGACGAGGCGATCAACCGCGCGACCGGCTACTACCAGTGCGACTGCCGCGGCGCCGGCACGGACTGGCAGGTCGCCGAGATCCGGCGGATCGCCCAGGCGCTGCTCGGCACCGTCGACATCATCCCGAGGCCGGACGAGATGCGGGCGCAGTTCCAGGAGATCATGCGTGCCTCCATGGCGCGCGGGGTCGCCGACGCCAAGCTGCGGGTCTGGACGCCGCAGGGCGCCCAGGTGCTGTTCGTGCGCCAGGTCGCGCCGACGCTCGAGGACCTGACCGACCGCGGGGTCGCGGTCAACCCGCTGACCCGTGACTTCCCGACGGGCGCGTGGGCCGACGAGTCGCGTGACTATCACATCGGCGTGCGGGTCGCCGCCAAGGCGATCGGCCAGGAACAGCTCGCCGCCCGCGTGCAGCTCGCGCTCGGCGACAACGTCGTGACCCAGGGCCTGGTGAAGGCGACCTGGTCCAACAACTCCGAGCTGACGACCCGGATCGACAAGCAGGTCGCCCACTACACCGGCCAGACCGAGCTCGCCGCGGCGATCCAGGAGGGCCTGGCGGCCAAGGCCGCCGGCGACGAGGCCACGGCGACGACCAAGCTCGGCCGCGCCGTGCAGCTCGCCGCGGCGACCGGCAACGAGGAGGCGACGTCCAAGCTGCGCAAGGTGGTCGACGTCGACAACGAGGCCGAGGGCACGGTGCGGCTCAAGCGTGCCGTCGACAAGGCCGACGAGATGGCGCTCGACACCGCCTCGACCAAGACGACCCGCGTCCGCAAGGGGTGACGAGCGTGGCCACCTGCCCGTCCGGGCATACCTCCGAAGCCACCGACTACTGCGACGTCTGCGGCCTGCCGATCCCCGCCGGGGGCGGCGCCGGGCCGCCGAGCGAGCCGCAACCCGTCGTCGAACCGGGGCCGGACGTTCCGCAGCCGGTGGTGCCGACCGAGACGACCTGTCCCAACTGCCAGGCGGTCAACCCCGAGAACGCCCTCTTCTGCGAGGCGTGCGGCTACGACTTCACCACCGGCCAGCCACCACGCCAGCCGTCGCCGCTCGACCTCGGGGTGCCGGTCGACACCGACCCGCCGACCGCCGAGACCCCGACGGCCGCTCCGTCGATCGCACCGCCGCTCGCCGACGCCTGGGTGGCCGAGGTCTGGATCGACCCCGACTGGTACGCCGACCAGGACTCCAGGGATCCGCTCCCCTCGGCGGGGGTGCCGGTCGTCGTACCTCTGAAGACGACGTCGATCCTCGTCGGCCGCACCTCGCGCAGCCGCAACATCCACCCGGACATCGACCTGACGACCGACAACGGCATCAGCCGTCGGCACTGCCAGTTCACGACCGACGGCAAGCGCTGGTGGGTCGAGGACCTCGGCTCGTCCAACGGCACGTACGTCGGCGGCCCGGTCGGCCCGGTGCCGACGACGCCGCTGGCGCCGGGGGAAAAGCGCGAGATCGCCCCCGACGAACGGGTCTACCTCGGTGCCTGGAGCCGGATCGTCATCCGCAAGGCCTCACCCGGCGAGGTCGGCTGACCCGCCGAAGTGTCAGGGTTGGCCCGCCGAAGTGTCAGGGTTGGCCGCTCGAGATGCGGGGGTTGGGCGCTCGAAGTGTCGGGGTTGGCGGTGCCAGGTGTGCGCAACGCTGACATTTCGTAGGACCAAGGTTGAGACTTCGCGCGACCAAGAGTGACACTTCGCGCGACCAAGAGTGACACTTCGCGGGGGTCAGCGACGGGTGGCGATCACGACCGAGGAGTCGGGGGCGACCATGATCTCGACGGCGGTGAACCGGTCGTCGGTGAGCCATTGCTCGCGCAGGGTGTCGACGCGACCGCCGAACAGCGGCGGCCACTGCTCGCACGGCCAGAAGTCGTCGAGGACCACGATCCCGCCCGGCTCGACCAGGTCGGCGAGCGCGTCGACTCCGACCTCGCTCGGCTGCTCGGAGTCGAGGAACAGCAGCGAGTAGGGGCCCTTGTCCATCAGCGTCGACCAGTCGGCGGTGAGTACGTCGACGAGCGGGTCGTCGGTGAAGATCTCCGCGGCCGCGCGCGCCAGCTTGGGGTCGAGCTCGGCAGTGAGGATCCGGGCCTGGGTGTCACGGACGCCCGACCGCAGCCACGCGGTGCCGACCCCGCAGCCGGTGCCGAACTCGGCCATGATCCCGGAGCGCGTCGCCGCCAGCGTCGCCAGCAGACGGCCGGTCTCGTTGCGGCAGAACGACACGTAGCCCGCGCGGCGACAGACGTCGAACGCACGGAGGACCACGTCGGGGAGGTCAGGGGGCGCGCTCATGGAACGAGTCTTTCATTCTGGAATGGCCGTCTCGGGATCCGAACAAGGCGTGGAAATGGAAGGACAGATCGCCGCGGACGTCGTACCCTCGACTCACCATGCGGCAGTTCTTCGTACTTATCGAGCGCCGCGGCGGGGCCTGAGAGAGGCCACCTCGCCGCGGTGTCTGCGGCGTGCATCCATCGCCTGCGATGGCTTCTCACTCACACTGACGAGAAGCCCTTGCGCGAAAGGCGACATGACCATGTACGACATGTATCCCGACTGGGGTCCGGCCAAGCACGACCCGGACCACCCGCTGAACCACGGCCAGCACCGGTACGACGACTCGCTGCAGTCGGCGTTCAACCGTCCGGCAGGGACTGCCCTGCGAGACGACGACGACCTGCGTCCTGACGACAACTAACGTCTTCGCCCGTGACCGCCAACCACGCAGCCCCCACCCAGTCCACAGCCGCGCCCGTCGACGGGAGCGTGGCTCTCGCTGTCGTCCCCGGTGACGGCATCGGGCCCGAGGTGACGGCCGAGGCGCTGAAGGTGCTGGAGGTCGCTGCCCCGGCAGGGGTGAAGTTCGAACAGACCCGCTACGACCTGGGCGCCGAGCGGTACCTCGCCACCCATGAGGTGCTGCCCGACTCCGTGCTCGCCGAGATCCGGCAGCACGACGCGATCCTGCTCGGAGCGGTCGGCGGCAAGCCGAACGACCCGAACCTGCCGCCGGGGATCCTCGAGCGCGGGCTGCTGCTGCGGCTGCGCTTCGAGCTCGACCACTACGTCAACCTCCGTCCGTCGCGGATCTACCCGGGTGCGGTCTCGCCGCTCTCCGACGCGGTCCTCGGCAAGGGCGAGGTGGACTTCGTGGTCGTCCGCGAGGGCACCGAGGGTCCCTACACCGGCAACGGCGGCGCACTGAGGGTCGGCACCCCGGCCGAGGTCGCCACGGAGGTGTCGGTCAACACGGCGTACGGCGTCGAGCGGGTCATCCGCGACGCCTTCGCCCGTGCGCAGCGCCGGCCCCGCAAGAAGCTCACCCTGGTCCACAAGACCAATGTGCTCGTCAACGCGGGATCGCTGTGGTGGCGACTGTTCGAGGAGGTGGCGGCGGAGTTCCCGGACGTCACCACCGACTACTGCCACATCGACGCGGTCATGATCTTCCTCGCGACGGACCCGCAGCGGTTCGACGTGATCGTCACCGACAACCTGTTCGGCGACATCGTCACCGACCTCGCGGCCGCGATCACCGGCGGCATCGGTCTCGCGGCCTCGGGCAACGTCAACCCGGACCGCACTGCGCCGTCGATGTTCGAGCCCGTGCACGGCTCGGCCCCCGACATCGCCGGCCAGCTGATCGCCGACCCGACCGCCGCGATCCTCAGCGGCGCGCTGCTGCTCGACCACCTCGGCCACCCCGAGGCCGCGGCCCGGATCGAGACCGCCGTGATCGAGGATCTCGCCGCCCGGACGCCGGGTGCGAAGCGGTCGACGCCCGAGGTGGGCGACGCGATCGCAGCCCGAGTAGCCGGATAGTCGGACCGGCTGCACGCCGGTCAGAAGGACAACTTTCGCAACTACTAGGAAGTACGACTAAATTGTCCGGCATGCAGATCAGCTCCACGCTCACGTCGACCCCGACCGACGACGCGCGACTCGCAGAGATCCTGGCGAACCCCGGTTTCGGCACGAACTTCACCGACCACATGTTCACGGTCGAGTGGACGCCGGCCGACGGCTGGCACGCCGCGCGGATCACGCCGTACGGCCCGATCACGCTCGACCCCGCGGCCGCGGTCCTGCACTACGCGCAGGAGATCTTCGAGGGCATGAAGGCCTACCGGCACGCGGACGACTCGGTGTGGATGTTCCGGCCCGAGGCCAACGCCGAGCGGATGGTCCGCTCCTGCCACCGGCTCGCGCTGCCGGTGCTCGAGGTGCCCGACTTCGTCCAGGCGGTCTCCGCGCTCGTCGAGGTCGACCAGCGCTGGGTGCCGGGCAACGACGGCGCCGGCGAGAAGAGCCTCTACGTCCGGCCCTTCATGTTCGCCTCGGAGAAGTTCCTCGGCGTCCGGCCTGCCGAGCACGTCACCTTCATGGTGATCGCCAGCCCCGCGGGTGCCTACTTCAAGGGCGGCGCCAAGCCGGTGAACCTCTGGCTCACCGAGGAGTACACCCGCGCGGGACGCGGCGGCATGGGCGCGGCCAAGACCGGCGGCAACTACGCCAGCTCGCTGATCGCCCAGCAGGAGGCCTACGCGCACGGCTGCGACCAGGTCGTGTTCCTCGACGCCCAGGAGGGCAAGTACGTCGAGGAGCTCGGCGGCATGAACATGTACTTCGTCTACGACGACGGCTCCATCGTCACGCCCGAGACGGGCACCATCCTCGAGGGCATCACGCGCGCCAGCGTCATGGAGCTCGCGGGCAAGATGGGCCACCAGGTCACCGAGCGCCGGTTCGGCATCGACGAGTGGCGTCAGGGCGTGGCCGAGGGCCGGATCGTCGAGATCTTCGCCTGCGGCACCGCCGCCGTGGTGACTCCGGTCGGCGAGTTGAGGACCAAGGACGGGGTTACGCCGGCGCCGGCGAGCACCGAGCTGACGATGAAGATCCGCGACGCGCTGGTCGACGTGCAGTTCGGCAGGGCCGACGACACGTTCGGCTGGATGCACCGCGTGGTCTAGGACCGCTTCCCGGGCTTGCGAGCCGTCTGCGCACTCGCGCCCGCGCGACGGTAGATCGCGTTGCACAGCCGCGCCATCCGGGGCTGCGCCGCAAGCTCGGCGCTCGCGAAGACCACGTTGTACTGGTGCGGACGCTGGTTGTCGCGGAGCACCGGCACGAGCCCGCAGTCGCCGAAGAACCTGGCGACGTCGTCGTCGAGCCACTGGCCGTCCCAGAGCGGCTCGCTCTCGACCTCGATGTAGACCAGCGACGCACGCGACAGCACCTTCGCGCCGGACGACAGGACCGGACCCGAGGCGCCCTCGACGTCGATCCACGCGACGACCACGTCGTCGTCGCTCACCTCGAGGAAGCTGTCGAGCGGCGTCGACGGCACCGTGACGGTCTCCACCTCCTCGGCGAGCACGTGGCTCGCGATGCTCGCCATCCGATTGGTCCGCGGCTTCTTGTAGCGGCGGCCCTTGGCCTCGTTGTGGAACTCGCGGGGGATGCCGAGCTCGACCGGGCCGTCGGTCTGGGAGATCGCGAGGTGGAGGTACTCGACGCCGCTGTCGGCGTGGGACTCGGCGTACTTCTCGTGGACGTGCGGGTTCGCCTCGAACGCGATGGCCCGTGCGGTCGGCACGTCGGCCTTGATCCAACGGCTGAACCGGGCCTCGTGCGCTCCGATCTCGAGGCTGACGGTGGGCTCGAGCTCGCGGCACAGGTCACGGAACGTGCTCTCGACGCGCTCGCCGACGACGTCCCGTGGCAGCTTCCGGGCGCGGAGAGCCAGCAAATTGGCGAAGTAGCGGTAGCCCGCGGCGCGGGCGTCTGCGGGTGCGTTGGACAAGAGAGATCGCCTTCCGGAGCGGTCGAGCAACGGGGGTCAACGTACCCCGAACGGCTGGGGCGGTCGCGAACGCCGTCGCGCCTGGGCGTCGGACGGCTTGCTGCTGGGTAGCCTCGTTCCGTGACGACCCAACCGCAGGGCGAGTCGCCCACGCGGGTGGGCGACTACACGTTGCTGGCCCGCCTCGGGGAGGGCGGCATGGGCATCGTCCACCTCGCGCGCAGCTCCGACGGCCGCCGGGTGGCGCTGAAGGTGCTGCGGCCGCACATCGTGGGTGACGAGGAGGCCCGGGCCCGGCTCGCGCGCGAGGTCAGCACGCTGACCCGGGTGCGCAGCCCGTGGATCGCCGAGTTCCTCGACGCCGACCCGTGGGCCGACGTGCCGTACGTCGTGACCCGCTACGTGCCGGGCCTGTCGTTGCACGACCACGTCGTCGAGGAGGGCCCGGTCGAGGACCGCGACCTGCTCTGGCTCGCCGGCTGCCTGGCCGAGGGCATCGCCGCGGTCCACCACGCCGGCGTGCTCCACCGCGACATCAAGCCGTCGAACGTGCTGATGGAGGGCCGGACCCCGATCCTCATCGACTTCGGCCTCGCCCGGGTCGCCGACGACCCGCGGCTCACCCAGACCGGCTGGCTGCTCGGCACCCCCGGCTACCTCGCGCCCGAGATCCTGTACGGCGACGACGCGACCGCCGCTGCCGACGTCCACGCCTGGGCGGCGACCGTCGCGTACGGCGCCACCGCCCGCCCGCCGTACGGCCGCGGCCCGTCGATGGCGATCATGGACCGTGCCCGCCGTGGCGAGCACGACCTCACCGGCATCGAGGGCCCGCTGGCCGCCGTCCTGGACGCCGCGCTCAACCCGGACCCGCTGGCCCGGCCGTCCCTCAACGAGCTGCTCGCGTGGCTGCGGCCGTTGAGCACGCAGCCGTCGGCGCCTCCGGTACCGCCCCCGGTCGAGGGCGGTGTGGTCGAGGACGACGAGTTCACGCTCCCCGTCGCGCTGGCGAACGGTGGCAACGCACCTCAGCCGCCGGCCGAGCACACGGCCGGCACGATCCCCGAGCCGCGTCCGGTGACCCGGATGCTGACGAACCCGATCGCTCCCGCCCCGGTGCAGCCCGCGCCCGCTCCGCCGACCATCGCGCCGCCCGCCTGGCCGGCGCACGCGGCGGCCGTCGCGCAGTGGGAGCAGGAGTGGGACGCCCGGCTGCTGGGCCCGCCGAAGGTGCCCTTCGGCGAGCGCTTCCGGCGCGGGGCCGCGGTCGCCTGCGGGGGAGCCGCGCTCGGCGCGGCGACCGCGCTTGCGCCGTACGTCACGACCGCCGCGGTGCTGCTCGGCGTGTGGCTGCTGCGCACCGGCTCGCTGGCGGCCTCGGCCGGCGCGGATCGCCGTACAGCCCGTGGCGCCAAGTGGTACGACGCCCCGCAGGTCGCGCTCACCACCCCCTGGCACTCGCTCCGCGCCATCACCGGCACCGTCGTGCTGGTGCTCTGGAGCCTCGGGCTCGCCCTCGCCGCCGGGCTGCTCTGCTACGCCGCTGCGGTCGACGGCGCGGCGACGCTGTTCACCGCGGGCACCACCCTCGGCATCGCGCTGTGGTCCGGACCGGGCGCCAGCCGGTTCCGGTCGCCGCTCTCGCGGATCGTCTATCCCCTCACCGCCCGGTGGAGCCGCTGGCTCCCGCTGTGCGCCGTCCTGCTCATGGTGGCGGCCGTGCTGGGCCTGGTCGTCGCGAGCCAGGGCGTCAGCTGGTGGCCGGGCTCCGGCCCGCCGTTTGGGATCTGATGGCCGGTCCGCCCCGCTGTGGCAGACTGGAGGGGTGCAGCACCGCACCCGCATCATCATTAGCTAGCGCGTCGAGACCCTCGACGCGCCAACCTCTCGTTGTCCGAGAGGTTTTTCTTTTGCTCTGACGCGATCCCCGAAACCGAGAGACACCGATGAACCAGCCAGCCGACGCGCTCGATCTCCACGGCGCGTTCCACGTCTACGACACCACCCTGCGCGACGGCATGCAGCAGGAGGGCCTCAACCCGACGGTGGCGGACAAGTTGACGATCGCGCGGCAGCTCGACGGGCTGGGCGTCGGCTACATCGAGGGCGGCTGGCCGGGCGCCAACCCCAAGGACACCGAGTTCTTCCGCCGGGCGGCGACCGAGCTGGACCTGCAGCACGCGCGGCTCGCGGCGTTCGGCGCCACCCGCCGTGCCGGGGTCAAGGCGGCCGACGACCCGCTGGTCGCGGCGCTGCGCGACAGCGGCGCCGGCGTCGTCACGCTCGTCGCGAAGTCGCACGCCGGCCACGTCGAGAAGGCGCTGCGCACCACGCTCGCGGAGAACCTGGCGATGGTGCGCGACACCGTCAGCCACCTGCGGGCCGAGGGTCAGCAGGTCTTCCTCGACGCCGAGCACTTCTTCGACGGCTACCGCCTCGACCGGGCCTACGCGCTCGAGGTGCTGAGGACGGCGTACGACGCCGGGGCCGATGTCATCGCGCTCTGCGACACCAACGGCGGCATGCTCCCGGGGTGGGTCGCCGACGTCGTCCACGACGTCGTGCAGACGACCGGCGTTCGGGTCGGCATCCACTGTCACAACGACACCGGCTGTGCCGTCGCCAACACGCTCGCCGCCGTCGAGGCCGGCGCGACCCACGTCCAGGGCTGCATCAACGGCTACGGCGAGCGCACGGGCAACGCCGACCTCGTCAACGTGGTCGCCAACCTCGAGCTCAAGCTGGACCGGAAGGTGCTGCCGCCCGGTCTGCTGGCGGAGGCCACCCGGATCGCCCACGCGGTCGCCGAGGTCACCAACGTGCCGCCGGCCTCGCGGCAGCCGTACGTCGGTGTCTCGGCGTTCGCGCACAAGGCCGGCCTGCACGCGAGCGCCATCAAGATCGACCCCGACCTCTACCAGCACATGGACCCGGCCGGGGTCGGCAACGACATGCGACTGCTGGTCTCGGAGATGGCCGGCCGAGCCTCGATCGAGCTCAAGGGCAAGGAGCTCGGCTTCGACCTCTCCGAGCACCCCGAGGTCGTCACCCGGGTCACGGCGCGGGTCAAGGAGATGGAGTCCGGCGGCTACACGTTCGAGGCCGCCGACGCCTCGTTCGAGCTGCTCCTGATCGAGGAGGTCGAGGGCAGGCGCCCGTCGTACTTCGACGTCGAGTCGTGGCGCATCATCAGCGAGACGCTCACCCGCCCCTATCGACCGGGGCCGGGCGAGGAGACCGTCACTCAGTCGACAGAGGCCACCGTGAAGCTGCGGGCCGCCGGCGTGCGCTACGTGGTGACGGGCGAGGGCAACGGGCCCGTCAACGCGCTCGACCAGGCGCTGCGCACCGCGATCGTGCAGGCCTACCCGGCGATCGCGAAGTTCGAGCTGATCGACTTCAAGGTGCGGATCCTCGACCAGGGCCACGGCACCGACGCGATCACACGAGTGCTCATCGAGACCAGCGACGGCGAGTCGTCGTGGGTCACCGTCGGCGTCGGCGCCAACGTGATCGAGGCCTCGTGGGAGGCGCTGGTCGACGGTCTCACCTACGGACTGGTGCGCCACCACGTCGAGTGACGCTGGGCCCTCCCGGCGCTAGCGGCAGCCGACCGCCAGGGTCTGCACCCGCTCGATGAGGGCTGGGTCGGGCTCGGCGGTGTTCAGCTCCTCCAGGTCATCGATCGTGAACGCGCGGACCACCTCGCTCGCGAAACACCTCGCCTGATCCTCGGTCGCGCCCTGCTGCATGCCCTGGGTCGCGAGCGTGGTGCGTCCGACCGCGAGCTCCAGCGCGGCCTGTGAGCCGCCGTTGCCACCGACCGCCTCGCGCCCCGGGTCGCAGGACTCGAACCGGAGCCCGTCCTCATGGTCGCGCACGCTCGCGATGCCGCTCGGGCCGTCGGCGATCCACTGCTTCAGGGCGCCGCGCAGCTCGGCGACATCCCGCTGGGTGTCGCCGCGGTAGTCGACCCGGATGCAGCTCCGCTTGTCGCGCTCGAACGCGACGTACTGGTCGCCTCCCCACCCGTCGGCCGCTTTCAGGGCCTGCTGGACGTCGATCCGCTCGGCGAGCACGAACAGCAGGCTGGGAGAGCCGAAGGTGCCGTCGTCGAACTCGTCCTCGCCCTCCTTGAGGTCGGGCTTGTCCACCGAGATCGCGTCCTGGTCGCCGTCGATCAGGGTCCAGGGGTCGAGCAGGTGCTCCTCGGTGACGGGCGGGTCCTCGAAGAGCTCGTCGACCGCCTCGTCGCCGTCGATCTCGGTGGCGAGGGCCAGCAGCGCCTCCCCGAAGGCGTACGACGACCCGAGCTGGGTGCGCAGGAAGGGCGGCACGTCCTTCAGCTTCTTCCGGACGCCCTTGCCCTGCTTCTCCTCGTCCTTGTCGAGCGCCTTCTTCTCCTTGGCGCTCAGGTCGGCGACCCAGGCGGTCTCGATCCGGTTGGCGTCGCCCTCGACCAGCGCGTCCCATGCCGCCGTCGCGCTCGAGTCGACGGCCTCCTCGAGCTCCTTGTCCTTCTCCTCCAGGTCGAAGTGCTGGTCCTGGAGCACGTGCGTCAGCTCGTGGACGAGGGTGGCCTCGACGGTGGGCGTCAGCTCCTCGCCGCGCATCCGGATTCGCTCGTCCTCCGGGTCGTAGAGGCCGATGATCCCGCCGCCGGTGAGGTCGTTGGCCGCGTCGAACAGGTCGACGTCGTGGTCGATGAGGCCGAGCGCGCGCATCAAGCCGGTGACCTGCTCGATCTCCTCCTTGTCCTCGTCGGTCAGGTCCGACTCCTCCGAGGTGACCTCCTTCTCGAAGGCCTCCTCCGAGAGGAAGTCGATGTAGACGGGGTGCTCGAACTCGAGTCCGCGCTCGTCCTCGACGAACTCGACCAGGTCGTCGACCCGGGAGTCCCACTCGTCGGGGTAGTCGGGGCCGCGGTTGAGCCACCAGTAGCCACCGGCGACGGCGGCGCCGACGACGAGGACGAGGGCCAGCAGGAACACCAAGGGTCGCTTGATCACGGCAGCCGCATCGCCTCGAGGAGGCCGGCCCGCGGCTGGAACGTGAGGGGAAGGGTCAGCCGGGCAGACCGGTGGTGTCCGAGGCGCACGGCGCGACGCTACGTCACACCTACCACTCTGCGAGCCAAATCCGACCAACCGGCGACGAGTCGGCCCATCGGCACGTGGGCGCGGTCGACCTGCTCGCGCAGCACGATGATCTCCAGCGGCGCGACGAGGGCCGTGGCGAGGTAGGAGAGGTCGCCCTCGACCTGGAGCTCGCTCAGCAGGTAACGCACGTGCATCGTCGTGAACGAGAGGGCCCCGACGCTGCGTGCGCCGGGGTTGCCGGCCGCCTCGATCAGCTCCGCGTGCCGCAGGTTGAGCAGCATCCGGGACTCGCCGAACGCCAGTAGCCGCTCGAACGGCGGCGCACCCGGGCCCAGGGGCGGCGGGCCGCTCATCACGGCCGCCTGCCACTCCGTCTCGGAGTGGTTGAGGACGGCGCCCATCAGTCCCTCGCGGCTGCCGAACCGGCGAAAGACGGTGCCCTTGCCGACCCCGGCCCGGCAGGCCAGCGCGTCCATCGTCACCCCGCGGACCCCGACCTCCTCGACCAGGGCGGTGGCGGCCGTCATCAGCGCCTCACGGTTGCGGGCCGCGTCGCGGCGCTCGGGAGCGGGGGACGTGAGCAGGGGGAGCGGCTTGGACATGGCGGTCGTCACTCTAGGACGATCGACCGACAGGACGCGCGAGAATTTTCGGATCCGGCGGAATAGAAGCGGACTGTGGTCCGTTTCGACAGCATGACTGACACCACCCGCGTTCTCGTCCTCGTCGGCAGCCTCCGCGCCGACTCCCACAACCGCAAGATCGCCGAGGCGATCCGGGCGCAGGCCCCCGCCGGCGTGACCGTCGACATCGCCGACGGGCTCGGCGAGCTCCCGTTCTACAACGAGGACATCGACGGCGAGCAGGCGCCGGAGGCCGTCGTCCGGCTCCGCGCGCAGGTCGCCGCGGCCGACCGGCTCCTCGTCGTGACGCCCGAGTACAACGGCACCATGCCCGCCGTCCTCAACAACGCCATCGACTGGGCCTCCCGCCCGTTCGGCGAGGGCGCCATCAAGGACAAGCCGCTCGCCGTCGTCGGCACCGCCGTCGGCCAGTACGGCGGCCAGTGGGCCCACGACGACACCCGCAAGTCCGCGCGCGTGGCCGGTGCTGCCGTCGTCGACGACATCACGCTCTCGCACGCCTACGCCTGGGGCGCCGACCCGTCCGCCGACGCCGAGACCGTCGAGAAGTTCCTGGCCGCGGTGACCGACCTCGCGTCGTACGACGCCGCCACGGTCGCGGCCTGATCGCTGCCGCTACGTTGGGCGTGTGGCAGAGCTGCACGAACTCAGCGCCCTCGAGCAGGGTGAACTGGTCCGATCGGGCGGGATCAGCGCCGTCGAGCTGACCGACCACTACCTGGAACGAATCGAACGCGCCGGCCGTGAAGCAGGGGACTTCGTGGCCGGCGCGTTCGCGTTCCTGGACCCGGACTCCGCCCGCCGCCGCGCCCGCGAGGTGGCGGCCGTCGGGCCGGTCGGGGACGGCGCGTCGCCGCTGGCCGGCGTACCGACCGCGATCAAGGACCTCAACCTGACGGCTGGCGTCCCGACGGAGTTCGGCTCACCGGCGTTCGCCGGCTACGTGCCGGAAGTGTCCGACGCGGTCACGCTCGCGATCGAGGCGGCCGGGCTGGTGAGCGTGGGCAAGACGAGCACGCCGGAGTTCGGGTCGCCCTGCTACACCGAGCCTGAGGGCCGGCCTCCTGCGGTGACTCCCTGGGACACGACCCGGATGGCCGGCGGATCCTCGGGCGGGGCGGCCGCCGCGGTCGCGGCCGGCCTCGTGTCCGTCGCCCAGGGCTCCGACGGCGGCGGCTCGATCCGGATCCCGGCATCGTGCTGCGGCCTGGTCGGGCTGAAGCCGACCCGTGGCCGGATCAGCGGCTTCCCCCTGTACGGCGACCCCGTCGGCCTCGCCACGTCGGGCTCGATCGCGCGGACCGTCGGCGACGCCGCCGCCCTGCTCGACGTGCTCGCGGGGCGCCGGGCGAGCGATCCGTACTGGACGCCCGAGCCGACCGGCACGTTCCTCGACGCCACCCGGCGCGAGCCGGGCCGGCTGCGCATCGCCCGGTTCGTCCAGCCGGTGATCGCCGACGTCGAGGTGAGCGCCGAGAGCCGGCAGGCCTACGACGAAGCCTCGCGGCTGCTCGCCGGTCTCGGCCACAGCATCGAGGACATGGCCGTGCCGCTCCCGTCCGAGGCGGTGGGCACCTTCGAGACGTGCTGGGCGGTCCTCACAGCGTTGTCGGTGACGCCGCTCCCGCCCGAGCGGCGCGCGCTGCTCCGCCCGCTCACCCGCTGGCTGGGGGAGCGGGGCGAGGCGGTCAGCGGCCCCGAGTTCGGGCTGGCCATCGGCCGGCTCCGGCAGTACGCCGCCGCCGCGTTGATCGCGCTGGCGCCGTACGACGCCGTGCTGACGCCGACCCTCGCCACCCCGCCGCTGCCGGTCGGTGCGATCCGCGACGACGCCGATCCGGCCGCGGACTTCGAGGCGCAGAAGCGGTTCACGCCGTGGACCTCGGCCTGGAACGTCACGGGCATGCCGGCCATCTCGCTGCCGCTGCACTGGACGGCCGACGGACTCCCGGTCGGCGTCATGCTCGCCGGGCGACCGGCCGAGGAGGAGACGCTGCTGTCGCTCGCCGCCCAGGTCGAGGCGGCCGCGCCGTGGCACGACCGCCGTCCGCCTCTCTGGTGACCCCTGGCGATCCGTGGCGGGTCAAATCGGCGCGTGGGCGAACCAGCCGGGCGCCTCAGCGAGGAACTCCTCCAGGGCGAGAGCGCCTGCGCCTTCAGGGAGTACGGCGAGCACGGGGAGCCCGGTCACTCGCGGCAGGTCGTCGAGGTTGCACGTCTCCGCGAGACCGGGCTCGACCGGCCAGGACCCGATGACGAGCCCGGCCGGCTCCAGCCCGCGCGCGCGGAGCGCGCCGACGGTGAGCTCGGTGTGGTTGAGCGTGCCGAGGCCGGCCGAGCAGACGACGACGACCTCGAGCCGGATGTCGGCGGGCAGGGTCTCGGCGAGCCCGGTCGCCAGGTCGAGCAGCGTTCCGCCGTCGGTGTCGAGCCGAACCAGCAGCCCGCCGGCGCCCTCGACGACCACGGTCCCGTGCTGGGCGGCGAGGGCTAGGATCCGCGCGACGTAGTCCGACACCGGTGGGATCTCCACGCCCTGCCGACGCGCGGCGGTGTCGGGTGCGAGCGGGTCGTCGAGCGCGGCGTACTCCTCGACGGCGCGCCCGGTCAGCCGTGCCACGACCTCCGCGTCGCGGTAGGGGTCGACGGCGACGCCGGTCTGCACCGGCTTCACGACCACCACGTCCCCCGTGGCCGTCGCGGCGAGGGCGGCGGTCGCGATCGTCTTGCCCACGCCGGTGTTCGTGCCCGACACGACGACCACGCGGCGGAGCGTCACTGGTGCTCCTTCGCGACGGTCACGAGGACGTCGACCGCACGCTCCCAGTCCGCCTCGGCGATGCCTGCGCTCGCGGTGGCGCGCAGCCGCGAGATGCCGTCGGGCACCGAGGGAGGCCGGAAGCAGCCCACCCGGATGCCCTCGGCGAGGGCCGCGGCCTGGGCGGCGACAGCCGCCCGTGGCGACGGCATCGGGATGGAGAGCACCGCACCGTCCGGCGTGACCACACCGAGCGCGTCGGCCAGCGTCCGCACCCGGTCGCGGACCAGGTCGGACAGCCCGGGCTGCGCGCGCAGGACGCGAAGCGCGGCCAGGGCGGCGGCGGTCGACGCGGGCGCGAGGGCGGTGTCGAAGATGAACGGCCGCGCCCGGTTGACCAGGTGCTCGCGGAGCGCCGGCGGTCCGAGGACCGCGCCACCCTGGCTGCCGAGCGACTTGGAGAGGGTCGCGGTGACGACGACGTGGGGGTGTCCGGCGAGCCCGAGCCGGGTGACCAGGCCGGGGCCGTGCACCCCGAGGCCGTGCGCCTCGTCGACCACGAGCAGGGCGTCGTACGACGCGCACAGCTCGGCCAGCTCCGTCAGCGGAGCCGCGTCGCCGAGGACCGAGTAGACGGACTCGGCGAGCACCAGGGTGCGGTCGCCGTCGCCCGACTCCAGTGCGGTCCGCACCGCGTCGACCTCGCTGTGCGGCACCACGGTGAGCCGGGCCCGCGACAGCCGGGCCGCGTCGACCAGCGAGGCGTGGATGTGGGCGTCGGAGATGACGTGCGCCGTCCGGTCGGCCAGCGCGGTGACCACGGCGAGGTTGGCGGCGTAGCCGGAGGAGAGGACCAGGGCCGACGGCTGCCCGAGGTAGTCGGCGAGCTCGTGCTCGAGCTCGGCGTGCAGGGCCAGCGTGCCGGTCACGAGTCGCGAGGCGCCGGCGCCGCCGCCCCAGGTGAGCGCGGCGTCCGCCGCGGCCTGACGCACGTCCGGGTGTCGGGCGAGCCCGAGATAGTCGTTGCCGGCGAGGTCGACCGTGGGATCGTCCGCTGCTCGCGGGTTCAGGCGGCGGGTGAGGCCGGCCGCCTCACGCGCGGCCGCTTCCGCGGCCAGCCACTCGCTCCAGCTCATCCTGCCTTCACCGCCGCGGTGATGCCGCCGAGCAGGCGGTCGAGCTCGTCGTCGCTGATGACGTACGGCGGCATCGTGTAGATCAGGTCCCGGAAGGGACGCAGCCACACGCCCGCGGCCACCGCGGCGTCGGTCGCGGCGACGACGTCGACCGGGTGGTCGAGCTGGACGACGCCGACCGCGCCGATCGTCCGTACGTCGACCACGTTCGGGTGGCCACGCAACGGCGCCAGGCCGGTCGTGAGCCGCTGGTTGAGGTGGCGGACCCGGTCCTGCCAGTCGCCGGCGAGGAGGAGGTCGATGCTCGCGAGCGCGATGGCGCAGGCGAGCGGGTTGCCCATGTAGGTCGGGCCGTGCATGAGGACGCCGCTCTCGGACGCCGACAGCCCGCGGGCGACCTCGCCGGTGCACAGCACGGCCGCCAGGGTGAGGTAGCCGCCGGTCAGCGCCTTGCCCAGGCACATCACGTCCGGGGTGACGCCGGCGGCATCGGCCGCGAACAGGGCGCCGGTGCGGCCGAAGCCGGTGGCGATCTCGTCGAAGACAAGGACCAGGTCGTGCTCGTCCGCGATCTCGCGGAGGACCTGCAGGCACGCCACGGGGTAGGCGTGCATCCCGCCGGCGCCCTGGAGCAGCGGCTCGACGATGATGCCGGCGAGCTCGTGTGCGTGGGTCGCGGCGAGGCGTCGTACGCCGTCCGCCCACGCCGCGACGCCGTCGTCCAGCGCAGGGGGACGGTCGGCGAAGACGTGCTGGGGGAGGACGCCGGCGAACATCGAGTGCATCCCGCCCACCGGGTCGCACACGCTCATGCAGCCGAACGTGTCGCCGTGGTAGCCGCCCTGGACGGTCAGCAGCCGGGTGCGCTCCGGACGGCCGATGCCGCGCTGGTGCTGGAGCACCATCTTGATCGCGACCTCGACCGAGACCGAGCCGCTGTCAGCGAGGAACACGTGGTCGAGGCCCTCGGGGGTGATCTCGACCAGCCGTTCAGCCAGCCGGATCGCCGGAGCGTGGGTCAGCCCGCCGAACATCACGTGCGCGAACTGGCCCGCCTGCTCGGCCAGCGCGGCGTCGAGCACCGGGTTCCGGTAGCCGTGGATCGCGGCCCACCACGACGACATCCCGTCGACGAGACGCGTGCCGTCGGCCAGCTCGAGCTCGCAGCCGGCCGCACCGGTCACCAGCCGCACCGGCGTCGGCGCGGTCATCGAGGTGTAGGGATGCCAGAGGTGCTCGCGGTCGTACGCGAGCAGAGCTCCCTCGTCGAGGGTCGCCCCCGGCTTCATGCGTTCGCTGCGACCTCGGTGCCGGCGCCGCGGTGGCGGATCGCGGGGTCACGGGTCTCGTCGGTCGTGAACGCGTCCTCGGCGCCGAGGATCACGAAGCCGTTGTCGCGGATCATCTCGATGTCGGCCTTCGCGTCCTGGCCCTCGGAGGTGAGGTAGTCGCCGAGGAAGAGCGAGTTGGCCACCTGCAGCGCCAGCGCCTGCAGTGACCGGAGGTGCATCTCCCGTCCGCCGGCGATGCGGACCTCCTTGTCGGGGCACACGAAGCGCGCCATCGCGAGGATCTTCACGCAGCGGCTGGGGGAGAGCTCCCAGGTGTTCTCGAACGGGGTGCCGTCGAACGGCATCAGGAAGTTCACCGGGATCGAGTCGGAGTCGAGCGCCTTGAGCGCGAACAGCGCCTCGACCAGCTGCTCGTCGGACTCACCGAGGCCGGCGATCAGGCCGGAGCAGGGGGAGAGCCCGGCCGTCTTGGCCTTGCCGATGGTGTCGACGCGGTCGTCGTACGTGTGCGTCTGCACGATCGTGTCGTGGTGCGACTCGGCGGTGTTGATGTTGTGGTTGTAGGCGTCGACGCCGGCGGCCTTGAGCTTCTCCGCCTGGCCGTCCTTGAGCAGGCCGAGGCAGGCACAGACCTCGACGTCCGGGTACTCGTCCTTGAGGGCCTCGGTCATCTCGGTGACCTTGTCGATGTCGCGGTCGGACGGCCCGCGACCGGAGGACACCATGCAGACCCGGGTCGCGCCACCGGCGAGGCCGGCGCCGGCCTGCTTGAGGGTCTCGTCCTTCGACAGCCAGGAGTACTTGAGGATCGGCGCCTGCGAGCCCAGCGCCTGGCTGCAGTAGTTGCAGTTCTCGGGGCACAGGCCGGACTTGAGGTTGACCAGGTAGTTGACCTTGACCGTGTTGCCGAAGTGCTCCCGCCGCAGCCGGCTCGCGGCGGCGACGACGGCCATCAGGTCGGCGTCGTCGGCCTGGAGTACGGCGAGCGCGTCGGCCTCGGTGGCTCCACAGTCGGGGCCGCCCTCGAGGATGCGGGTGGCGATCTGGTCGAACTGCGCGCTCATGGCACTCCTAGACACGGTACGTTGAACCCTAGTTGAACACTGTTCAGGTAAGCACCATAGACGGTCGGGCAGGAGGTGTCACATGGGCTACCACCGTTCGGACGTCGTCGAGCGCGCGATCGGCGTGCTCGACGAGACCGGTCTCGAGGCGCTTTCCATGCGCAGGCTGGCTGCCGACCTCGGTGTGCAGGCCGGTGCGCTCTACCACCACTTCGACAACAAGGCCGCCCTGCTAGCGGCGGTCGCCGACGAGATCCTGCGGCGCGGACGACGGCCGGCGGAGATCGTCGCCTGGGATGCGGAGCTGCACCTGCTCTGCGTGGAGCTGCGCGACGCGATGCGCCGCCATCGGGACGGTGCCGCGCTGATCGCTCAGGTGCACCGGTCGGACGCCGAGGCGCTCGAGCGTCCCCTGCGCTCGGCGCTCGAGCGGGGCGGTGCGGATGACCGGCTCGCGCGCGTCGGCGCGCGCAGCCTGGTGCGGTTCGTGCTCTCCCACGAGGACGACGACGCCGACGACTTCGCGCTGGGCCTCGGGCTGCTCCTCGACGGGCTACGTCAGCGGCTCACGACGTCGGCGTGAAGGTGATGCTCTGGGGCGTCTGCGGGGCGCGGTCGAACTGGTCGGGACGGCAGCCCCAGCAGTTCTGCTGGACGACGACGCGCTGGCCCTCGACGTCGAGGATCCACCAGCGGCCGATGTAGGGGGGCGGTCCGCTGACGGCGGTTTCGCGGTTGCCGGGCAGCTGGACCGCGTCGCCCTCGCACTTCGAGGCGTCATAGCTGCGCGGGATCCGAGCCTCGACGTACATGCCTTCGGCCCCGCCGAGGACGACGGGCTCGGGCGGGGTCGTCTGGTAGAGCGGCAGATTGCTGATCGCCTGGACCAGGTCGTCGACGGTGGGGCCGGCGGGGTCGATGGTCTGGTCGGTGCAGGGGTGACGCGGGACGCCGTACGCGTCGCCGGCGACCTCGGTCTTGACGACGAAGTCCTCGGTGGCGAGGAACAAGCCGTCGTCATGGGCGGAGGTCTCGTCGGGCAGGTCGACCTCGAAGGCGAGGGTGTCGCTGAGCGGGATCCGGTAGCGGCCGGCGTCGACGGAGACCTGGTCCGCGCCCGGCGGGCGCCCCGGCAGGGGCAGCGCGTCCTCGGGGGTGTCGGTGATCGTCGGGGTGGGATCCTCTGCGGGCTGGAGGGTGTCGCGGTCGGTGTCGCCGACCGCCGCGACGCCGATGCCGCCGCCGACCAGGACCAGCGCGGCGAGCACGCCGAACGCCCGGGCACGGCGTTGCCGGCGGCGTGCGGTCCGCGCCAGTGACGCCAGGTCCGGCGGCGCGACCTGGTAGGTCAGCTCCCTGAGCTTCTCCCAGTCAGCCATGGCTCGGCTCCTCCCTCTCCGTCAACAGCTCGCCCAGCCGTTCCCGCCCCCTGCTCAGTCGCGACTTCACGGTGCCGATCGGGACGCCCAGGTCCTCGGCGATCTCGGCGACCGAGAGGTCGGCGAGATGGTGGAGGACCACTACCTCCCGCTGGCTGGGGTCGAGGAGGCTCAGCGCCGTGACCAGCGCGACGTGCTCCGGGCCCACCTCGACGGCGGGCTCGGGTTCGCGGTCCAGGGCCTGGTGACGGCGTACGACGGCGAGGTGGCGCCAGCCTCGGTGCAGCCGCCGGAGGGCCACTGTCCGGATCCAGGCCTCGGGGTTGTTGACCGAGCGAAGCGTTCGGCGCTTCCGGATGGCGGTGATGAAGGCCTCCTGCACTGCGTCCTCCGCGTCGGCGAGGTCGCCGCAGATCGCGTACATCTGGACGACGAGCCGGCGGTACGACGCGGCGTACAGCGCGTTGAGGTCGTCAACCTCGCGGCCGCCGTCCATCACCACGTCCGTCACCTCCGTCACCTCCGTCAACCGTCCCGCATCACGAGGTCGGTGTGAAGGTGATGCTCTGGGGCGTGCGGGGGCCGCGGTCGAACTGGTCGGCGCGACAGCCCCAGCAGTTCTGCTGGACGACGACGCGCTGTCCGTCGACGTCGAGGATCCACCAGCGGCCGATGTAGGGGGGCGGACCGCTGACGGCAGTGTCGGGGTTGCCGGGCAGCTGGAGCGCGTCGCCGCCGCACTGCGAGGCGTCGTAGCGGCGCGGGATCCGGGCCTCGATGTAGGCGCCGTCCGCGCCTCCGAGCTCGACGGCCTCGGGCGGCGTCGTCTCGTAGACCGGCAGGTCGGCGATCGCGCCGAGCAGGTCCTCGACGGTGGAGCCGGCCGGTTCGATGGTCTGGTCGGTGCAGGGGTGACGCGGGACGCCGTACGCGTCGCCGGCGACCTCGGTCTTGACGACGAAGTCCTCGGTGGCGATGAACAGGCCGTCGTCGTGGGCGGTGCTGTCGGCCGGCACGTCGACCTCGAACGCGAGCGTGTCGTTGAGCGGGACGTGGTAGCGGCCGCCGGGGAGACTGACGGACGACTCGCCCGGCTCGCGCTCCGGGAGCGCGAGCACACCGTCGGGGAGGTCGACGTCGTCGGTGGGGGCGGAGCTGTCGTCGGTGGGGACCGAGCTCTCCTCGGTCGCACTGGCGGAGGACGGACTCTCGTCCGCCTTGTCGACACTGTCGGCGCCGCTCTCGGAGCAGGCGCCCAGGAGGGCGGTCACCGCAGCGAGGGCGACCGACGTCCGGAGGGTGATGTTTCGTTGCATGCACCAACGAGGTCCGAACGCGGCGTCGGGTTCCCGGCGCGGTCGAATCTTTACCCTGGGGTCGCTGGTTCGATGACGTTAAGGTCCTGGAAACATCTGGGAGGCACTGTGGACGACATGGCGATGAAACCCGTGACAGTGGTGTTGTTCGGGGCCACGGGTGACCTCTCGCGGCGCAAGCTGCTGCCGGGCCTCCTCCACCTCTTCGAGACCGAGCTGATCCCCGACCTGCAGATCATCGGCACGTCGCTCGACGACCACACGGAGGAGTCGTTCGTCGACTTCGCGCACGAGGCGGTGAAGGAGTTCTCCGGCAACGACGGCGACCTGGACGCCTGGCCGGAGTTCGCGAAGCGGCTGCACTGGGCGCCGGGGGCGGAGGGCCCCGCCGGGCTGCGGTCCGCGGTCGAGAAGGCCGAGGCGGCCTCGGAGGGCGAACGCACCAGGTTGCACTACCTGAGCGTGCCGCCCAAGGCGGCGCTGGCCGTCGTGGCGACACTGCAGGAGGCCGACCTGGCCGCGGGCAGCCGGATCATCATGGAGAAGCCGTTCGGGGTCGACCTTAAGAGCGCGAAGGAGCTCAACGGCAAGCTGCACCGGGTCTTCGACGAGTCGCAGATCTACCGGATCGACCACTTCCTCGGGAAGGAGGCGGCCCAGAACATCCTCGCGTTCCGGTTCGCCAACGGCCTCTTCGAGCCGATCTGGCACCGCAACAACATCGACCACATCCAGATCGACATCCCCGAGGAGCTCGGCCTCGACCAGCGGGCGACGTTCTACGAGTCGACCGGTGCCTACAAGGACATGGTCGTGACGCACCTGTTCCAGGTGCTCGCCTTCATCGCGCTCGAGCCGCCGACCTCGTTGTCGCCGGACGCGATCAACGAGGAGAAGAACAAGGTCTTCCGGTCGCTGTTGCCGATCGATCCGGCTGATGTCGTCCGCGGGCAGTACCAGGGCTACCGCGACATCGAGGGCGTCCCGCACGACTCGGAGACCGAGACGTTCATCGCGCTCAAGTGCTACATCGACAACTGGCGCTGGGCCGGCGTGCCGTTCTACCTGCGCACCGGCAAGCGGATGGCGGAGGGCGCGCGGATCATCTCGATCGCGTTCAAGGAGCCGCCGCGCTCGATGTTCCCGAAGCACTCGGGCGTGGGTGACCACGGACCCGACCACCTCACCTTCGACCTGGCCGACAAGGCGAAGATGTCGCTGTCGTTCTACGGCAAGCGGCCCGGCCCGGGGATGCGGCTGGACAAGCTGTCGATGCAGTTCGCGATGGGCGACACGACCTGGGCAGGCTCGGTCCTCGAGGCCTACGAGCGGCTGATCTACGACGCTGCCCGTGGCGACCAGACCCTCTTCACGTCCGCCGAGGGCATCGAGCGGCTGTGGGAGGTCTCGGCGCAGCTGCTGGAGAACCCGCCGCCCGTGCGGCCGTACCGCCAGGGCAGCTGGGGCCCGAACGCGATCCACCAGCTGATCGCGCCGTACGCCTGGCGACTGCCGTTCGAGCGGGTCTGGCGCGACCCGAACGCGACGGGTGCCTAGGTTTCGAGGCTCCTCGCTGCGCTCGTCGCACCTCAACCAGCGGCGACGGGCTGTCTCGTCGTACTGAACTCGTAGTCGTCGATGGGGAACCGCACCGCCTCGCGGTGCGCGCTGAGCGTCGACGTCGGGCGCAGCAGCACCGCCTCGCCGTGCTGGTTGAAGTAGTAGCTGCGCGCGGTCGCGCAGCTGCCGGCGTTGAAGACCGAGTTGCCGAGCAGGCCGGTCATCCGGTCGAGGAACTCCTGGTTGGCCTTCTCGGTCACCTCGAACACGTCCGCGTCCTTCTCGTGCAGGGCGGTGAACAGTCGCTCCATGTGGGCCATCTGGGTCTCGATGGTCGTGAAGTAGGACAGGCCTGAGTAGGAGTACGGACTGTTGAGCGACAGGAAGTTCGGGAACTTCGGGACGGTGATGCCCTCGTAGGCGCAGAACCGGTTGTCCCGCCACCACCTGCCGAGGTCGCGGCCTTCGCGGCCGATCACCTGGATCGCCGGGAAGTTCTCGTCCCACAGGTTGAAGCCGGTGGCCAGGACCAGTACGTCGAGGTCCGCTCGCCGGCCGTCGGCGGTGATGATCCCGGTCTCGTCGACGTGGTCGATCGTGGTGGTCTCGAGGTCGACGTGCGGCTTGGTGAACGTCGGGTAGTAGCTGTTGGAGAACGTCGGCCGCTTGCAGCCGAAGTCGTAGTCGGGCGTCAGCTTGGCCCGGAGCTCGGGGTCCTTGATCTGGCGCTTGAGGTGCCGCTCGCAGGCCGCCTTGCCGATGGCGTTGGCCCACGGCATGTTCTTGTAGTGCAGCACGCCGGCGACCATCATCACCTCGAGGATCGAGGTCCCGGCCAGGCGGGCGGCCTTCTGGGTGAGCGGGACCTTGGCGAAGGCGGAGCGCACCGGTCCGGGCACGTTGCCGTCCATCTTGGGGCTGACGTAGATGGGCGTGCGTTGGTAGACGGTCAGGTGGCCGGCCACCTTCGCGAGCTTCGGGATCAGCTGGACGGCGGTCGCACCGGTGCCGATGATGCCGATCCGCTTGCCCTCGAGCTCGACGTCGTCGTCCCAGCGGGTCGTGTGGATGACCTCGCCGGCGAACTCGTCGATGCCGGCGATGTCGGGCATCCGCGGCTGGGAGAGGAACCCGGTCGCCGTCAGCAGGTAGCGGCCCCGCTCCGTGCTGCCGTCCGCGAGGGTGACCTCCCAGACGGATGCGTCCTCGTCCCACCGGGCGCCCTCGACGACGATGCCGAAGCGCATGTGCTTGCGGACGTCGTACTTGTCGGCGACGTGGGTCGCGTAGGCCTTGAGCTCCGGTCCGGGCGCGAACAGCCGTGACCAGTGCGGGTTCGGCTCGAAGGAGTAGGAGTACGTAGCCGACGGGATGTCGACCGCCAGACCGGGGTAGCGGTTGACGTGCCAGGTGCCGCCGAGGTCGTCCTCGCGCTCGAGGATGAGCAGGTCGTCGTAACCCATCCGGCGCAGCTGGATGGCCGCTCCCATGCCGCCGAACCCGGCGCCGACGATCACCGCGTCGTGAACGTGAGTCATGGGGCGAGCGTAGGACGTTCTGCCGTCGGCCGGATCCGACCGTGGTCGCAAGTTCACGTCGATGCCGTGATCGGCCGAACCGATCGCCGGATGTGACGCGGCGCGCTGGCCTCGGCATTGAAAGTCTATAAAGTCAGTCGAGTTAAACCTATAAAGCCCAGAGACCCAGGAGACCGCCCATGAGCGTCCAGACCTACCCCGCCACCGATGTCGTCAGGCCGGGGACATCCGCCTTCACCGCGCTGCTCGAGCGGATCGCCGCCGGTGCCGAGGAACGCGAGCGCGAGCGGATCGCGCCGTACGAGGTCATCGGCTGGATCAAGGAGGCCGGCCTGGGTCGGCTCCGGGTGCCGATCGCGGAGGGCGGCGCCGGGCTGAGCGTGCGTGAGTTCTTCGCCGTGCTCATCGACCTCGCCGAGGCCGACTCCAACGCGGCGCACATCCTGCGCACCCACTACTGGTTCGTCGAGCAGCAGCTGCAGACCGCCGACCCGGAGGCGCGGGCGCGGGGGATCGCGCTCCTCAACGCCAACAAGATCGTGGGCAACGCCTTCAGCGAGCAGAGCAAGCGGCCGGTCGGCCTCTCGTTCGAGACCGCGCTGACGCCCGAGCCCGACGGCGGTTACCGGCTCAACGGCACGAAGTTCTACTCCACCGGCAGCATCTACTCCGACTACACCCAGGTGTGGGCGGCCGCGCCGGACAACCGGATCGCCGGCGTCGTGATCCCGGTCGACCGCACCGGGGTGTCCATCCTCGACGACTGGGACGGCTTCGGTCAGCGGCTGACCGGCACCGGTACGACGCAGCTCGACGACGTCCGCGTCGAGCCGGACGAGTTCTTCGACCTCGGCGACCCGGACGGTGAGCAGCCGCCGGGCTACCAGGGTGCGTTCCTCCAGCTCTACCTGCAGGCGGTCACCGCGGGGGTGCTGCGGAGCGTGCGGAACGACGCCGCGGCGCTGGTCTTCCGGCGGGCGCGGAGCTTCAGCCACGCCAACAACCCGCAGTCGCCGGCGCACGACCCGCAGGTGCTGCAGGTGGTCGGCGAGATCGCCGCCGACGCGTTCGCTGCGGAGGCGATCGTGCTGAGGGCCGCAGAGCTCATCCAGGTCGCGACCGACTCGGTCGTCGACGGCGTACCGACTGCCGACGCCGCGGAAGCAGCCCAGTTCGCGGCGGCCGAGGCGAAGGTCGCGATCGACCGGTTCTCCTACGCCACCGCGGCCAGGCTCTTCGACGTCGGCGGAGCCTCGGCGACGCAGTCCGTCTACAACCTCGACCGGCACTGGCGGAACGTGCGGACGATCTCCACGCACAACCCCACCTTCCTCAAGGCGTCGGCGATCGGCGACAACATCGTCAACGGCACCGCGTTCCCCGCGAACGCCTACTTCTGATCGGGGTCTGCTGATGTCTGCGGTCGGACTGCTCTTCGTCGGCGCGGTGCTGTTCGTCAACGGCCTGCTCTTCCTCGGGAGGGTGGACCCCAAGAGCGCCGGGGTCTTCAACCTGTTCGTCGGTGCTCTCCAGACGGCGATCCCGTTCTGGCTGGTCAGCCACGCGACCACCCCGGACGAGATCCTCGGCGCGGCCGGGATCTTCCTGTTCGGGTTCACCTACCTCTACGTCGGCATCGGCAACCTCAAGGGGTACGACGCCAGCGGGCTCGGCTGGTACTCCCTCTGGGTAGCGGTCGTCGCCACCGGCTTCGGGATCACCAACATCGTCCGCTTCGACGACACCCCGACCGGGCTGCTGTGGCTGCAGTGGGCGGTGCTGTGGACGGTGTTCTGGGTGGTGCTCGCGCTCGGTGCCACCCGGCTGACGGCCGCCGCCGGGTCGCTCACCCTGATCCAATCGTTCACCACCTGCACCGTGCCCGGCTTCGTGATCCTGCTGGGGGAGTGGGATCGAGTGACGACCAGGCACATCCTGGCCACGATCGTCGCCTCGGCCGCCGTCTTCGTCGCGGTCGCACTGCGCAAGCCCGTCCCCGCGCCCGCCGTGCCGGCGACCCCGGCCGAGGTGCGGATGCCCGTGTCGGCCTGACCTACGGGCCGATCACCGCGGGGCCGCGTGATCGGGCGCGCGCAGCAGCCGCTCGCACTCCTCGATCAGCCGCCGACGCAGTGGCGCACCGCGCTCGGCGAACAACCGCTGGGCGGCGACGTACTCGGCCTTGCCCTCCGGCGTCTCGATGCGCACGGGCGCGAAGCCGAGGTCGGCGAGGTCGTACGGCGCAGCCCGCATGTCCATCACCCGGATGTCCCACGCCAGCTCGAAGCAGTCGGCGACGAGGTCCGACGACACCATCGGCGACAGCCGGAACGCGTGCTTGTAGAGGTCCATGCCGGCGTGAAGGCAGGCCGGCTGCTCGTACGATGGCCGGTCGTCGCGCCCGGGGGAGAGGGTGTTGAGCGGGCGGGCCGGCGTGGTGAAGAACCGGTAGGCGTCGAAGTGCGAGCAGGCGATCCGGTGCTCCTCGACGACGGCGTCGGTGCCGGTCGCGCCGAGGCGGAGCGGCCAGTCCGCGTGCCGGGTCTCGTCCTCGGCCAGCCGGTAGACCATCGCCCACTCGTGCAGCCCGAAGCAGCCGAAGTTGCCGGTGCGGCCGGCGGTCGCCGTCAGCAGCCGGTGCAGCGAGCGGATGAGAGGCACTCGCTCGGCGACGTAGTCGGCGGTCACCGCTGGGTCCTGTCCGAACCCCGGCGTCCAGCGCCGCAGCTGCGACGGCCGGAACGAGTAGTAGGTGAACAGGAAGTCGAAGACGGGGTGCTTCACGCCCGCGGCGCGGCGTTCCAGGTGCGGCGCCAGGAAGCGGTCGACGCGAGCGGCGTGCGCGTCGGCGCGCGCGTCCCACTCCTCCTGCGTCAGCACCTGCTCCACCACCGTGTCCACGACGGACAAGCCTAGAAGGCCGCTGTCAAGCCGCTCGTTCCCAGGGATGAAACGTTGAGCAAGGCTGAGCGTGACCGCAGGAAATCAGGTGTGGCGACCCCCGTCCTGTGGTTGTCTCCTCCACGGTGCCCGACTCGGTGGCGGGCCGGCCGAGTCCCGTCACCCCTGGAGATCCCACCGATGAACCCCCCAGCCGCCGTACTGTCGCGCCACCGCGCGGCCGTCGCCCTCGGCATCGTCACCGCCCTCGCCGGCACCCTGCTGGCGCTCACCCCCACCCCGGCGGAGGCCGTCGGCCGGCCCGACCTCCGCGTCGCCCGAGCGACCGTCGACAAGACCGCCGTCGTCGAAGGCGGCAAGGTCACCGTCACTCACGTCGTCCACAACCGTGGCAGCCGCAGGGCGGGCGAGTCCCGGACGCGCGTCTACCTCACGACCAACGTCCCCGCGAGCCTCGAGGAGCGGCGCCGGAGCCGTACCAACCCGCGGACCGCACTGACCGACCTCCGCCTCGTCGGCAGGGCGACCGTACGGGCCATCGCCCCCGGAGCCCGGCGCTCGATCGGCGCGACCGCCTTCACCGTCCCGGCCGGCATCCCGGCGGGTGACTACCGGGTCCTGGTCTGCGCAGACGACTACGGCACGGTCCGCGAGTCGGAGGAGGCCAACAACTGCACCGCCGCGGCGACACGTCTGAAGGTCACCGAGGCGCCTGGCAGCGACGATCTCGTGGTCCAGACGTTCGCCGACACCTACCGGTGGCCGGCCAACGAGAACTCGTCCCTCCAGTTCGTCAAGATCTTCTGCACCGCCAGCTACCCGGTGAAGCGGTTCACCCTGGCTGCCGCGGTGACCAGCGTGCGGCAGTTCCTCGAGCAGAAGGCTCCCGGAGGGCTCGCCCAGCTGAGGTCATCGGGCCAGGCCAGCACCCCCGAGAAGGCCCAGGAGCTGGCGGCCACGGCGCTCACAGCCGGTTCGCCCGGCCTCGCCCTCGCCGCCCTGCTGGAGGCCCACCGACTCCAGCCCGGGCGGGGCACCCATCTGGTCAACGCCGCCGCGCTGGCCACCTCGGTCAGCCTGCCCAACGAGGCGATCGCGTTCCTCGACGCGGCGATCGGTCGTGACTTCCTGCGACCGGCGCTCGGCATCCCGCACGAGGCGACAGCCGCCGTCATTCGCGGTCAGGCGCTCGTGATGACCGGTCGGTACGACGCTGCGCAGAGGCTCTTCGCCAGCGCCAAGCAGCTCGCTCCGCTGCTCTCCGAGGCCGACGCCGGGCTGGCCACGGTCGCCGCCTGCAAGGGCCAGGACGCGATCGCCAAGCGCTACATCCGCCGCACCCGGCAGCGCTCGGACGAGGAGGTCCCGAAGACCCCGCCGACGGAGGACCCGGTCCGCCCCGACCCCGAGATCGACTACACCCGCGGAGAGGCGGTGCCGCTGCGGCAGCTGCCGATCGCCGAGACGCCGAGCCAGGCCGTCGACATGCACGACGTGTACGACGGCATCGCGGCCGCCTTCCAGGGCGAGATCACGGACAACAACGCGGAGTACGACGAGCTCACCGAGCATCTGCGGCAGACCGACGAGCTGCGCACCCGTGCCGAGATCGAACGACGCGACTCGCTGATCAGCCTGCTCTACTCGACAGGCGACCTGGCCGAGGTCGTCGCTGCGCGGGACGCGTTCGAAGACAAGATCGACGTGCTGGTCGAGCACCGTGAGGAGTTCTGGGGCGGCGGCACCGGCGAGGTCGAGTACACCTACGGCGAGCTGAACGATGACGCACGCGACGCATGCGTGGGCTCCAGCGTGCCGAACTGCTTCGAGATCGAGATCAACAAGACCTGCCGCCCTGCGCTCGTCCGGGAGCACAGCGAGTGGCGGGTGCTGATCGCGCAGGCCCAGAACCTGGCCAACCACCTGTTCGAGGTCGAGTCGAAGCTGATGACCGGCATCGCGGCCAACCTGATCGACGAGGCTGCGCACCAGTTGGTGCTGAACCACATCGACTCGCAGGAGCGGGCCCTGTACGCCGGGCTGGTGCAGCAGGCCCAGCAGTGGACGCACAGCGTGCAGCTCCACCGGGACCACTGTGTCGAGCCGCTTCCCGAGGAGATCCTCAACCCGCCGGCTGACCCCGACGTCGAGTCGCCCGGTAAGTGCGAGGGCGCCCTCAAGGCGATGAACCTGCGGGCGAACCTGGGACCGACCACCGTCAAGATCAGCTGCGAGCGGATCGAGCAGGGCTTCTCGGTGAACGTCCTCCCGCTGCTCGACGTCTTCGTCGACGTGAAGTTCGACTTCCGCACCGGGAACGTGTCGGTCTGGGCCGGCTCGAAGGGCGGCGGGACCGTCGGCGGTGTCGAGGCGGGCTTCAAGTCCGGCATCTACATCAAGGTCGACCAGCAGGGTGAGCTCGTCGACACCGGTTGGCGGGTCGGCCCGAGCGTGAGCGTCGGAGCCGGTGCCGCCGAGTTCAGCGCCTGGGAGAACGAGATCGACCTGTCCTTCACCTCGAGCCTGACCCCGGGGTACTGACGACGCGACGCACCCGGTGGGCCGGATAGGCTCGCCGGGTGCGTATCGCGAGATTCACCACCGGCGACGAGCCGGCGTACGGCGTCGTCACCGGCGACCTGGACCAGTTCGGACAGCCGGCCGAGGACGCGGTGGTCGTGGAGCTGGCCGGCGACCCGATGTACGTCGGTCTCCGGCTCCTCGAGAAGGAGCACCGGCTGGCCGACGTCAAGCTGCTCGCGCCGGTCCTGCCGCGCAGCAAGGTCGTGGGCGTCGGCAAGAACTACGCGAAGCACGCGGCCGAGATGGGCGGTGACCAGCCGGCCGAGCCGCTGCTCTTCCTCAAGCCCAACACCAGCGTGATCGGGCCGAACGACGCCATCCTCTATCCCCAGCAGACCTCGCACCTGAGCTATGAGGGCGAGGTCGCCGTCGTCATCGGACGGATCTGCCGCGACGTGCCGCCGGAGCAGGCCACCGACGTCATCTTCGGCTACACGATCGCCAACGACGTGACGGCGCGGGACCTGCAGAAGACCGACAACCAGTGGGCGCGAGCGAAGGGCATGGACACGTTCTGCCCCCTCGGGCCCTGGATCGAGAACGACCTGGACCCCCAGGCGTTCATCGACGGCAGACGGGTGCAGACCTTCCTCAACGGCGACGTCGTCCAGGACGGCACGACCGCCGACATGACGTGGGACATCCCCCACCTGATCGCCTACATCTCGGCGGCGATGACGCTGCTGCCGGGCGACGTCATCCTCACCGGCACCCCCGAGGGTGTCGGCCCGATGCACCCCGGCGACGAGGTGGAGGTATTCGTGGAAGGACTCGGAGCACTGACGAACAGGGTGAACAAGCGATGAGCAACGTCAGGGTGCGGATGGCACCGTCTCCGACCGGCAGCCCGCACGTGGGCTTGGTCCGCACTGCCCTCTTCAACTGGGCGTTCGCGCGGCACCACGGCGGCACCTTCGTGTTCCGCATCGAGGACACCGACACCGCGCGCAACACCGAGGAGTCCTACACCTCGATCATCGAGCTGATGCGCTGGCTCGGGCTCGACTGGGACGAGGGCCCCGAGGTCGGCGGGCCGCATGCGCCGTACCGCCAGAGCGAGCGGAGCGAGCTCTACGCCGACGCGCTCGGCAGGCTGCGCGCGTCGTCGTACACCTATGACTGCTACTGCAGGAACGAGGAGGTCGACGCCCGGCGCAAGGCGTCCGGCTCCAAGGTGATGGGGTACGACGGCTTCTGCCGCGAGCTGACCGACGAGCAGGTGGCCGCGTTCGAGGCGGACGGGCGGCGGCCCGTGGTCCGGTTCCGGATGCCCGACGGCACCATCACCTGGGACGACCTGGTGCGGGGCGAGATCAGCTTCGAGAGCCAGTTCGTGCCCGACTACGCGCTGTGCCGCGCCAACGGCGAGCCGCTCTACACGCTGGTCAACCCGGTCGACGACGCGCTGATGGAGATCACCCACGTGCTGCGCGGCGAGGACCTGCTGTCGTCGACGCCGCGCCAGATCGCGCTCTACGACGCCCTCATCGACCTCGGGATCACCGACTCCACGCCACGCTTCGGCCACCTGCCGTACGTCATGGGCGAGGGCAACAAGAAGCTGTCGAAGCGCGACCCGGAGGCACACGCACTGGCCTACCGGGACGGCGGCTTCCTGCCGGAAGGGCTGCTCAACTACCTCGCCCTGCTCGGGTGGTCGATCGCGGCCGACCGCGACGTCTTCTCGCTCGCGGAGATGGTCGAGGCGTTCGACATCGGCGACGTCAACCCCAACCCGGCCCGCTTCGACCTCAAGAAGGCCGAGGCGATCAACGCCGCGCAGCTGCGGCTGCTGTCGGTCGAGGAGATCACCCACCGCGCGCTGCCGTTCCTCAAGGCCGACGGCGTCGTGGGCGACCCGGTGCACGACGCCGACGCGCAGCTGCTCGAGCTGGCGATGCCGCTGGTCGCGGAGCGGATCAACAAGCTGACCGAGGCGTCGGCGATGCTCGGCTTCCTCTTCGTCGACGAGGCGAGCTTCACCGTCGACGCGGCCGACGCCGAGAAGCTGCTGGACGACGCCGGCAAGGGCGTGGTGAAGGCGGCGTACGACGCGCTGGACGATCTCCATCCCTGGTCCACCGACGCGATCCAGAGCGCCTTGCAGGCGGCGCTGGTCGACGGCCTCGGCCTCAAGCCGCGGCTGGCGTTCGGAGCCGTGCGGGTCGCCGTGACCGGTCGCCGGATCTCGCCGCCGCTGTTCGAGTCGATGGAGCTGCTCGGTCGCGACCGCAGCCTCGGGCGCCTGCAGCGTGCCCTCGCCTGACCGCACGGCCGCCGGCGGCGCGCCGGCCCCGCCCCGCCAAGACCTGCGCTACCACCAGCTGCACCGGCTCGGCCGGTTCGGCGCGGTCCGCGCACTGCTCGGCACGCTGGGGATGGTCGTCGCGCTGCTGGTCGTGGTGCCGCTGCTGCTCACCGGCGGCTACAACAGCGCGGGCGAGCCGTACGGCGAGCTCAGCATCGACCCTCTGACGCCGGTCGGGCTGGTGATGGTGTGCCTGAGCCTGGCGGCCGCCGTACCGATCGTGATCGCGACGACGCGGCTCGCGCACGACCTCCCCGGCGGCTGGATCATGTCCGTCGTCGGGCGACTCCGCTGGCGGTGGCTGGTCACGTGCCTGGGCCTCGCCACGCTCGCGCTGCTGGGTTCGGTGCTGCTGGCGCTGGTGCTCCCCGAGCACGGCGGCGCCTCGGTCGAGGGCTCGGTCAACGAGGTCACCGACCGCACGATCGCGTTCGCGCTGATCGTGCTGCTGCTGATCCCGCTGCAGGCGGCGGGGGAGGAGTACGCCTTCCGCGGCTACCTGACGCAGGCCGTCGGAGGCGTGGTGTCGGGTCGCGTCGGTACGGCGGTCGCGGTCGTGGTACCTGCGCTGCTGTTCGCGCTCGCGCACGGCGTCCAGGACCCGCCCGTCTTCATCGATCGGTTCCTGTTCGGTCTGGTCGCCGGGACGCTGGTGATCCTGACCGGCGGGCTCGAGGCCGGCATCGCGATGCACCTGCTCAACAACTGGGTGTTCTTCGGCCTGGCCCTCGCCTTCGGCGACATCAGCGAGGCGCTCGCGCCGGTCGCCGGCACCTGGTGGCTGCTGCCGGGCACCCTCGTGCAGTCCTTGGGCTACCTCGCGCTGGTGGCCTGGGTGGCCCGTCGGCGCTCCCTCGAGACCACGACGGACAGCGTCGTGGCGGTGGGCGTTTTGGAAGGGAAACGACCCCGCGTGTAAGGTTTCTCGTCGGCTCCCGGACTCCTGGAAGTGTGGAATTCTGGGGAGCCGAACAGCAGCACAACAGTGGTCTATGGTGTAATTGGCAGCACGACTGGTTCTGGTCCAGTTAGTCTAGGTTCGAGTCCTAGTAGACCAGCGAGAACAGCCGCAAGCGCAGGCAGAAGGGCCGATTTGGCCCTGAATGCAGGCGCTCGCTAAAGTTCTCTTTCGTTGCGAGGCCGCAAGGCCGGACAACATGTTGCCCCCGTCGTCTAGCGGCCTAGGACGTCGCCCTCTCACGGCGGTAACGCCGGTTCAAATCCGGTCGGGGGTACGAACGAAGGGCCCTGGCCCAGCGCAAGCTGGGTCAGGGCCCTTCGGTCTTGTCTCGTCTGCTCAGTGGTCGTGCTGGTGCCCGGAGTCGGGTGGCACGGTGTCCGGGTCGCGTCTCATCCACGCGGGAGGCGGTGAGGCTCCCCTCAGGTCGTCGGTCTCGTAGAGCGCGAGCATCAGGATGCCCATGATGCGCTGCAGCGGCTGCGACGTGTCGTAGATGCTGCTGATCTCGAGCTGCTGCCCTCTGCGCACGGCGCCGAGGCTGTCCCAGCTGCAGGTCGACATGTCGGTGACCTGGCCCTCGAACGCGCCGGAGGTGCCGTACGCCGCCTCCGACGTGCACATCCGCCGGCCGGTCGCGGCGTTGCGGAGGACGATACCGACGCCGCCCGCGTGCACGTGGCCGCCGGCCGCGACCACGCGACCGGTGAACTTCGAGGGCCAGCCCCAGGTCTCGGTCGAGCGACCGGACGGGACGTCGTACTCGGACAGGCCGCAGTTGGCGACGTCGAGCCAGATCGGGACCACCGGCTTCATGCCGGGCCGGGACGCCGGCACGTGGTAGATGTCGGCCTCGAGATAGACCGTCTTGAACCGGTTGCTGTGGTTCATGATCTCGGCGATGTAGGCCAGGGGCGCGCCGGAGGTCTGGAACCCGTAGCCCCGCGGCAGGGAGATCGGCGTGCGCTCGTTGCCCGCGGCGAAGATGCGGCGGCCGAGGAGGCCGACACCGTTGAACCGCTCGCAGGTGGGGTCGTTGCGGCCGGTGTCCATCAGCACCGTGTGGTGCAGCATCGCCCCGTTGCCGAGGTCGGCCGGGCTGCCGTCGCCGTACACCAGCCGCGGCTCGATGCCGGTGATGTAGCAGTTGCGGCACGGCTGGCTCGGGATGATGCCGGGGCGGTTGAGGTGCGCCTCGCCGCCCATCCTGCTGGGCGGAAGCAGGAACGGTCCGACGCGCATCGTCGTCTTCTCACCCCAGAACTCGGGGTCGGGGAAGTCGTCGGGGACGGCGTGGTTGTCGTGGTCGCCGTGCTGGTCGCCGTGGTTGTCGCCGTGGTCCCCGTGACTGTCGCCGTGGTTGTCGTTATCGCCGTTGTGGTCGCTGTGGTTCCCGGTGTGACCGGTCCCGTCGTCGTGATCGTGGTTCCCGGTGCCGTGGTCGCCCGCCGCATCTCCGTGGCCGGTCCCGTCGCCGTGCCCGTGGCCCGTCCCGTCCCCGTGCTGGTGACGCGCGCCGCCACCGGGCTCGTGACCGTGCTGGTGGTCGCGTCCCGCCTTGTGTCCGTGGCGGTCTTCGGCGTGGTGGCCCTTGTCCCCGTGCGCGTGGGCTTCCGCCCCGTGCACGTGGCCGGGGCCGGCGAGCGCGGCCGAGCCGGTCACCGCCAGGACGGCGGCGGCGGTCACCGCCACGGCGCGACGCCCGGCCGGGAGCGCGACCGCAGCGGCGCTCGCAGGAAGCAGTACGGCGAGGCCGGCGGCACCGACCGCGGTGCCCTCGAGGAGGGTGGCCACGACGTCGCGGACGCCGAGCGGCTCGGCATGTTCGGCTCCGGGGACGAACGGGAGGCCGGTGGTGCGCGAGAGCACCCAGGTGCCGATGACCGCTGCGTTGCCGGCGATGCCGGCCAGCAGGATCGGCCGGCTCGGCGCGACCAGCAGCGCGGCAGCCCAGCCGATCTGGGCGAGCGCGGTCGCCACGAAGAACACGGCCATCAGGGCATGTGACCGGTGCGCGTCGACCGCGAGGAAGTGGATGGCGCCGGCGCCGGCAGCGGCCAGGGCGGCCACCAGGACGACGAGGCGGAACAGTCCGAGAGCGCTTCGTTCGGCTTGCGTCATGGTGAGACCCCAGGAGTGACGAACACGGTTGTTCGTCACACTAGGATGAGGGGCATGGCGGCGCAAGAGGCAGAACCGCTCTCCCAGCTCCCGCGTGGGCCGCACCGCCTCGGCCGCGACGTCGTACGGGCATCGCAGCGACGCCGGTTGCTCGACGCGATGACGGCCGAGGTCGCCGACCGCGGGTACGCGGCCACGTCGGTGCAGCACGTCCTGCGCGCGGCCGGGATCTCGAGGAGCACCTTCTACGAGCTGTTCCCCGACAAGTCCGCCTGCTTCCTCGCCGCGCTCGACCTCGGCATCACCCGGATCGCCCACGAGATCGAGGCTGCGGTCGCCGCCGAGACCGAGAACGACGCGCGGCGGATGGCCGGCTTCCGCGCCCTGTGCCAGGGGCTGGCCGACGACCCCGCCTTCGCGCGGACATCGCTGATCCGCGCTCCCGAGGCCGGCGACGTCGCGCACGCGCACCAGCAGGTCATCCGCGACGGCGCGGTCATGATGATCCGCGACATGGTACGGACCGGCCGACGAGGAAACGCTGGGCCGTGCGAGGTGAGCGAATCGGCCGTGCGTGCCCTCGTCGGCGGCATCGAGACCCTCCTGGCACACCACGTGGAAACGCGCGGCGCGAGGTCGCTGCCCGAGCTGGCGGAGACCCTGGGCGCTGTCACTTCCGCCCTGCTGGAGGCGGACGTTCCCGACGTGGGCGGCGCGTAGACGGCGCCTACTGAGGGATCGATCCCGGATGAACGTCGCGGCTCCCGCGGCGGGGTCAGGCGCGACGATCGGGCGCTGTGCCGGAGAGGCAACCATGAAGCGAGCCGTCGCCGTCCTCGTCGTGATCGCCGCAGCCGCGGCGCCCGGCCCGCTGGGGCGGAGTGATGCCGTCGGCGACAGCAGTCAACGGGTCCCCACCTTCCATCCGATCGCGTGCCCCGACGGGGTCTTCCCCGACGATCGGGTCGTCGACTGCGGCTACGTCGTCGTGCCGGAGGATCGCCGGGAGCCGAATGGCCGGCTGATCCGGGTGGCCGCTGCGGTCGTGCACGCGACGTCGCCCGATCCCGGGGAGCCCATCGTGTTCCTCGGCGGCGGTCCCAGCTTCGGCGCGATCTCCGACTTCGCCCTGGGCGGCTACTTCGCAGACTGGGCGACGGCAGAGGAGCACGACCTGGTGCTCGTCGACACGCGGGGCACGGGGATCTCGCGTCCGCGGCTCGGGTGCCGCGAGCTGGACCGGGCCGAGGTGCGGGCGTTCTACGCAGGGAGGTTCGTGAACTCCGAGGCGCTGCGGATCTTCGGTCATGCGCTTGATCGCTGCTGGGAGCGGTACACCGAGCGCGGCATCGACCTCGCCGACTACAACACCCACCAGAGCGCGGCCGACCTCGAGGCACTGCGCCGGGCGCTGGGCTACGACCAGTGGAACCTGCTGGCGGTCTCGGCCGACGGCACCCTCGGATTGACCTACATGCGCCGGTTCCCCGGCGGCATCCGGAGCGCCATCATCGACTCCGGCATGGCTCCGAACGCCCTGTGGGGCCTCGACTACCACGTCGGCACCGTGCGCATCCTCAACCGGGTGTTCGCGGGTTGCCGCGCCAACGCGGCGTGCCGGTCGACGTACCCGGGGCTCCGGCGGCTGTTCGAGCGCAAGTCGCGGCAGCTCAAGCGCGACCCCGTCGTCGTCACGATCCCGCGGATGCGGCCGGAACCGGTCAGGCTGCTGGTCGACGAAGCCGGCATCTACAGCGATGCCATCTCGCTCATCTACCCCGGCGACCAGTTCTCCCCCTCGCAGATCCCCGGCGTCCTCGCGTTCGCGTGGAAGGTCGCCCACGGACACCTGAAACGGCCCTATCGACGCCTCCTCGGCACCGGGCCGATGGAGAACTCGCACAGCCAGGACTTCTTGGCCGGCGGGAAGACGATGTCGTACGTCTGCCGTGACAACGTCAGGTTCATCACCTGGGAGGACCGTCGGGAGGCCGCCGACGCTGCGCCGCCGTTCGCACGCCGCTTCCTGCGGCGTGGCTTCGACCTCGCCGCGGGCAACAACGACCCCCGATCGCCCGCCGGGTGTCGTCACTGGCCGGTCGGCCGGGCGGGTCATCGCCAGCATGAGCTCGTTGTGAGCGCGATCCCGACACTGGTGCTGGCCAACCGCTACGACCTGGCTGTCCCGCCGCGGATGGTGAGACCGATGCTGCCCGGCCTGTCGCGGTCGACGTACGTCGTGCTGCCCGCCGCCTTCCACCTCTCGCTGGCTTTCTTCACCAACGGCAATGAGTGCGCGCGCGAGATCGCGACGGACTTCCTCGTGAGCCCGGAGACGGCGCCCGACACGTCTTGCGTCGACAGCCTGCCGCGGCTCGACTACACCCCGCGACGCACGACCTCCCCTCTCGCACCGGGATGCTCCGATCGTTACGGACCGGCTACCGGGTCGAGGGTCATCGGGATCCCGTGCCGGGACCGCAACGTGCTCTGGGCCCTGACCCGTACCTGGTGACCCTTCGCCAGTCGCGGGCGGAACTCCTGGCTGAGCCGGCGTACGACGAGCTCGAGCTCGAGCCGTGCGAGCGGCCGCCGATGCACATCCGCTGTCCGGCCGCGAAGGGGTAGTAGGCGTGGCGGTGCGTAGGCGGTCCGTTGCGCCAGCGCTGGGGATCGAAGCGCTCCGGGTCGTCCCAGAGCTCGGGGCGGCGGTGGGTCATCCAGGGCACCAGGAGAACGCTGGCGCCCGCGGGCAGCACGTGGTCACCGAACCGGTCCTCCTCGTAGCTGCTGCGGAGCACCTCCCAGAACGGCGGATAGAGCCGCAGGACCTCGTCGACGACGCAGCGGGTGAACGATCCGTCGGTGTCCGCCCGGACCCGGTCGGCGACGTCCGGGTGCCGGTCGAGCTCGTACCAGGTCCAGGCCAAGGTGTGGGCGGTCGCCTCGTAGCCGCCGAAGAGGAGCGTGATGATCTCGTCGCGCAGCAGCCTCGGGCTCATCGCGCCATCGCTGGCCGCGGCGACGAGCAGCTCGAGCACGTCATCGCGCGGCTCGGTCCGGTCCGCCACGATCCTGCCCACGATCCGGTCGGCGTGGAAGCCCGGCTGCATGATGCGCCGCTGCCGGTGCCAGCTCTCGCCGTCGTTCAGGACCAGGCCATCGCCGAAGAGGAAGTCGGCGCGCCGGAAGAGGCGACCCTTCCAGTAGTTCGCGTTGTTGCTGACGAGGACCCGCTCGACGTGGTCGGGATGGGTCAGCAGGAAGACCTCGCCCCAGATGACCGGCAGGCGCACGACGTCGCCGTACCGCTGCTGCGCGCGGAGGCAGGTACCGAGTGGGTCGCGGGCAAGGTGGGCAGCATTCCCAGGACCGGAGCGCCGCGCGGGCCGGGCACCGACGACATGTCCGCATTCTGGCAGCGTCGAAGTGGTCCTGTGGATCGTTCGCGAGGACGATGCCGAATCGTGTGTGGTCGTGGAAATCTCGGGGTAGACATGACCCATCCGGGTCCCACCAGGGCCCGGATCTCTCGGGTCTGACCACCGTCACCCCACCAGAAGTGAGAGCACACCGATGCGCAGTGATCTGTTCGCCCAGGAGAACCACGAGGTCGAGGGCCCGGGCAACTTCGTCAAGCAGAACTCGAAGATGATGAAGGTCGAGCTCTCCCAGGGCAGCGTCAAGGCGCTCCAGGGGTCGATGGTCGCCTACCAGGGCGACGTCCGGTTCGATGCCCAGGGCGCCGGCGGCGTCGGCAAGTGGATCAAGCAGAAGGTGACCGGCGAGGGCCTGCCGATCATGCGGATGCACGGCACCGGCGAGATCTTCCTCGCCAAGCTGGGCATGGACGTCCACGTCATCGACCTCGAGAACGACTCCATCTCGGTCAACGGCGCCAACATCCTGGCCTACTCCGAGTCGCTCCAGGACAACATCCAGCTGGTCCGCGGCGCGGGGATGCTGTCGGGCGGTCTCTTCAACACCACCCTGACCGGCACCGGCCAGGTCGCGCTCGTGACCGACGGCCCGCCGCTGCTGCTTCAGACCCACGAGGCGGCGACGTTCGTCGACCCCGACGCCGCGGTGTGCTGGTCGGCCGGCCTCCAGATCCAGCTCAAGACCGACATCGGCATGAAGGCGCTGATCGGGCGGACGTCGGGCGAGGAGTTCCAGCTCGGCTTCCACGGCCAGGGCTTCGTGATCGTCCAGCCGAGCGAGAACATGCGCTTCGGTGGGGCGCAGGACGCCGGCCAGCAGGTCCAGCAGCAGAGCCCGCTCGGCGGTCTCGGCAACCTGTTGCGCTGATAGGACGGCGCGAGCGCGTCGCTCCTTCGTCACGCCGCGCTGCCGCGCGCGCAGTCGACGTAGGTGCCATGACGGGCTGCTGGGCGGCTCACCGGCCGGCATCGCGAAAGCCGGACCGGGCTGCGGCTCCGGTCGCTCGTGCCTCGCTCTCTCCGCCTCGCCGGGCCGGTTTTCGCGACTGGCCGGCGCTGCGCAATCACGGCGTGGTGCCGCCTCCCCGGCGGCGCCACGCCCTAGCGTCGAAGCACCATGGGGATCCTGCAGCACGCGGGCACGGCGCCGCGCCTGCGTGTGACGAGCGACGACGCCAGCGTCGAGTACGACGAGGCGGCCAGCGTCGGTGCGCTCCGAATGGTGCGCGCGGAGGGTGGCTGGACCCTGGTCGACGCAGGCGTCGAGGGTGGCGTCTATCGCGACGGCTGCCGGGTCGGCCAGCTCGCGCTGCGCACCGGCCGGTCAGTGCGGCTGGCGGCAGGAGCCCCGGACGGGCCGACTCTGCTGTTCGAGGCGATCCCGCCGCCCACCCCGGCGGTCGAGCGGCACGAGTCCCGGCACGGCGTACTCATCCTCGGGCGCGGCGCCGGCAACACCGTCGTCCTCGACGACCCCCTGGTCTCGCGCCACCACGCGGTCGTCGACCTCACCACGCCGCCGGTGCTGCGCGACCTCGGCTCGTTCAACGGCACGTTCGTCAACGGGGAGCGGGTCACGTCGATCCCGCTGCGCAACGGCGACCAGGTCGTCGTCGGCGCGCAGACGCTGGTGTGGGACGGCCGGCGGCTGGCCCCGCCGCAGCGGACCGTACGGCGGATGCTCGTGGCTGACGGCCTCAGCACGGTCACGCCCGAGCACGTGCGCCTGCTCGACGGGGTCTCGCTCGAGCTCGCGTCCGGCACGCTCACCGCGGTCATCGGCCCGTCCGGCGCCGGGAAGTCGACGCTGCTCAACGCGCTGACCGGCCTCGTGCCGGCGGGTCGCGGCCGGGTGCTGTGGAACGGGCACGACCTCTACCGCCACTACGAGGAGCTGCGCTTCCAGATCGGTCTGGTGCCGCAGGAGGAGATCCTGCACCCGCAGCTGACGGTCCGCGAGGGGCTGCGCTACGCCGCGCGGCTCCGGCTGCCGCCCGACACGACCCGCGCCGAGCAGGAGCGGCGCGTCGACCAGGTCCTCGACCGGCTGGGGCTGACCGGCCAGCGGGACCTGAGGATCGGGCGCCAGCTGTCGGGCGGGCAGCGGAAGCGGGTCTCGATCGCGACCGAGCTGCTGACGGCGCCGCCCTTGCTGTTCCTCGACGAGCCGACGTCCGGCCTGGACCCCGGCCTCGACCGCTCGGTGATGGAGCAGCTGCGCGACCTCGCGGACGACGACCGGGTGGTCGTGGTCGTCACCCACTCGGTGCTGGCGCTCGATCTCTGCGACCAGGTCGTCGTGCTCGGCAAGGGCGGTCGTGCGCGGTACGTCGGACCGCCCGCCGCGCTCCTCGACCACTTCGGGTGCGACGACTACCCCGCGCTGTTCCAGCAGCTCGACAAGGCCGCGCCGCGGCCGAGGCCTGCCGGAATCACGGACAGCGGGACGATCCCGGCGGTGCCGCGCGCCGTCGTACCCCCGCAGCGACCGTCGCGGTGGCGGCAGCTCGGCACCCTCATCGCCCGGGACGTCGCCGTGGCCCGGGCCGACCGGACCTTGATGACGATGCTCGTGCTGCTGCCGCTCGCGCTGGCCGGCCTGAGCCGGATCGTCCAGGGTGGCGCCGGCCTGTCCCTCCGGGCCGCCCGCGAGGGCCGGGTCTTCGACGGCTCCGAGGTCGGCCAGCGGCTCACGATCCTGGTCGTCGCGGCCGCGCTGATGGGCGTGGCGATGACGATCCGCGAGCTGGTGAAGGAACGCGCGATCCTGCGCCGGGAGTACGCCGTCGGCCTGTCGCCGGGGCCCTACCTGCTGAGCAAGGTCGTCGTCCTCGGCGGCGCATGCTTCGTCCAGGGCATCGCCCTCACGTGGCTGGCGACCGTCGGCCTCCCCGGACCGGACCGCGGCGGCGTGCACGGCTGGGGCTGGTGGGAGATCGCCCTCCCGGTGGCCGCGCTGGCGACCACGATGGCCGTCGTAGGACTCGCGGCGTCCGCGCTGATCCGCAGTGCCGACCACGCGATGCCGGTCCTGGTGGCGCTGGTGATGGCGCAGCTGGTGCTCTCCGGTGCCATCGTCGGCATCGCCGGCCGGCCGGTGCTCGAGCAGGTCGCCTGGCTGGCGCCGTCGCGCTGGGCCTACGCGGCGTCGGCCGCCAGCGTCCACCTCGGGCGGACCCAACGGGGCGTCGAGGACGCCGTCCGCGACCCGCTGCAGGCGTACGACGCGGGCAGTGGAACCACCACCTCGCCGTGATCGTGCTGATCGGGGTGGTCGCGGCGGCGGCCGGGGTCGTCGCCGTACGACGCAGCGCGCGGAGCGTGCGCGGCTGAGACCTCGCCTGAGATCGGGCTAGGCCGTGCTCCTCGGCTTCGGCGTGGTCGCCTTCCGGGCCGGAGCCTTCGCCGTGGTCGGCTTCTTGGCGGGCGCCTTGCTGGGTGCCTTGGTGGGCGTCTTGGTCGCGGCCGCGACCTCTGCCTTGGCCGTCACCCGGGAGGCGCGCGTCTTCGGGGGAGTGGGATCGGTGCCGACGACGGCGAAGACCGGTGCGGTGACCCGCTCCAGGGCGGTGACGGCGTCCGCGTGCCGTTCGGCGAGCTTGGCGACGACGTTCGCGAGCTCAGACTGGGCCTCCGCGAGGGTCGCCACGGTCTCGGCCAGCTCGCGCTGGCGCACGATGAAGTCCTGGAGCGGCTGCGCGGTGGCGCCGGCCAGCCCGGTGATCGCGCCGGCCATGTTGGCGACGGCGCCGGCCAGGTCGCCGACCTGCCGCACGAGCTCGTCGGGCTGGGTGACTCCGGTGACGGCGGCGTTCGTGACCGTGCGGAACGTGTCGCCCGCCAGCTTGAGGGCGATCTGCTGAGACCTGATCAGCAGGTCGATCGGGTTCTCCACCATGCGCACAGGGTGGCAGATGCGCGCGCCGATGGGCGGGACATCGCCGGGACGGACAACTCGGCGTGCCCGCGGAGGAACTCGGGACCTTGCCCGACGGCCATGTCCGATTTCCGCGAGAACATGTCGGCGGCGCCGTACAGAATGGAGCCATGACGACCACCACTGCAGGGATCCCGGGGCTCGACACGGAGTCCTGCTACTCCGCGGTGAAATCGCGCGATCGCCGGTTCGACGGGGTGTTCTACATCGCGGTGCGGACCACCGGCATCTACTGCCGGCCGTCCTGCCCGGCCCGGACGCCGGCTCTGCAGAACGTCAGCTTCCACCGCAGCGCAGCTGCGGCCCAGGCGGCCGGCTACCGGGCCTGCAAGCGATGCCTGCCGGACGCGACGCCGGGCAGTCCGGACTGGGACGTCGCCGCGACCGTCGCCGGCCGCGCGATGCGACTCATCGCCGACGGTGTGGTCGACCGCGAGGGGGTCGACGGCCTGGCCCACCGGCTCGGCTACACCGCGCGTCACCTGTCGCGGGTGCTGACCGCCGAGCTCGGGGCCGGACCGCTCGCGCTCGCCCGAGCGCAGCGCGCGCAGACCGCCCGGGTGCTGGTCGAGACCACCGACCTGAGCTTCGCCGACGTGGCGTTCGCTTCCGGGTTCGCCAGTGTCCGCCAGTTCAACGACACCGTGCGGGAGGTCTACGCCGCATCGCCCACCCAGCTGCGAGGTCGGCGGGGCGGAGCGCGTACGCCGGGGGCGATCGAGCTCCGCCTGGCGGTGCGGACGCCGTTCGCCGGGTCCGCGCTGCTGCGCTTCCTCGCCGCCCGCGCCGTGGAAGGCGTGGAGGTGGCGGGCGACGGGTGGTACGCCCGGACCCTCGACCTTCCCCACGGCCCGGGCACGGTCCGGCTCGAGCTCACCGATGTGCTCGACCCCGGCCAGACCGCCCTCGTGCCCGCGCGGTTCGTGCTGCACGACCTGCGTGACACCGCAGCGGCGGTCGCCCGGGTCCGTCGGCTGCTCGACGGCGACTGCGACCCGATCGCCGTCGCCGACCACTTCGCCGGCGATCCGGTGATCGGGCGGCTGATCCGGCTCCGGCCGGGGCTGCGGGTGCCCGGCCACGTCTCCGGCGACGAGATCGCCGTGCGCGCGGTGCTCGGCCAGCAGGTGAGCGTCGCCGGTGCCCGCACGGTCGCCGGCCGGCTCGTCGCGTCCCACGGGCGCCCGTTCGAGACCGACATCCCCGGCCTGACGCACCTCTTCCCCGACGCCGCGACGGTCGCGGCGCTCGACCCCGAGCAGCTGCCGATGCCGCGGGCGCGCGGCCGCGCTCTGACCGGCCTGGCCGCAGCCCTGGCCGCCGGCGACGTCGCGCTCGACCGCGGCCCGGACCGCGACGACGTACGCCGGGCGCTGGTGGCGATCCCCGGCATCGGACCCTGGACCGCCGACTACATCGCGCTCCGCGCGCTGGGCCACCCCGACATCTACCTGCCGACCGACATCGGCGTGCGCAACGCGCTGGCCGGACTCGGCCTCACCGACGCCGACCCGACGACCTGGGCGCCCTGGCGCTCCTATGCCCTGCTACACCTGTGGACCTCACTGGAGGAGAAGTCATGACCTGGACCGTGATCGACTCACCGATCGGCGAGCTGCGACTCGTGGCACGCGGAGGCGCGCTGACCCAGATCGAGTTCACGCCGTTCCGCGACGCCGACGGTCGGCCTAAGGGCGACCGTGTCGACGACGACCCGCTGCTCGTCGAGGCGGCCCGGCAGCTGCGCGACTACTTCGCCGGCGACCTCAAGGACTTCGACCTCCCGCTGGCCCCCGTCGGCAGCGCCTGGCAGCAGTCGGTCTGGGACCAGCTGACGAAGATCGGCTACGGCGAGACAGCGTCGTACGGCGAGGTCGCCGCGCGCCTCGGCAAGTCCAACGCCGCCTCCCGCGCCGTCGGCCTCGCCAACGGCGCCAACCCGATCCCGATCGTCATCCCGTGCCACCGGGTGATCGGCGCCAACGGCACCCTCACCGGCTACGCCGGCGGGATCGAGCGGAAGCAGACCCTGCTGTCGCTCGAGCAGGACGCCTTGTTCTGACCGCGCGAAGTGTCGATGTTGGTCGTGCGAGGGGTGACACCTCGAGGGGCCAACCCTGACACTTCGAGGCGCCAACCTTGACACTTCGCGCTATTCGGCAGCAGCCCGCCGCAGCGACTCGGAGAGCCGCTCCGCGGCAGCGAGTACGGCGGGGGCGTGCATCCGGCCCGGCTGGCGGGAGAGCCGCTCGAGCGGGCCGGAGACCGACACCGCGGCGATGACCTTGCCGCCGGGGGAGCGGACGGGGGCGGACACGGAGGCCACGCCCTGCTCGCGCTCGCCGACGGACTGCGCCCAGCCCCGGCGCCGGATCGCGGAGAGCTCGGCCGCGGAGAACGCGGCGTTCTGGAGGCCGCGGTGGATGCGGTCCGGGTCGTCCCACGCGAGCAGCACCTGGGCGGCGGAGCCGGCGCGCATGGTCAGCTGCGATCCGACGGGGATCGTGTCGCGCAGGCCGGACGGCCGCTCGGCGGCCGCGACGCACACCCGGTGGTCGCCCTGGCGCCGCCAGAGCTGTGCCGATTCGCCCGTGATGTCGCGCAGCCGCGCGAGCACCGGACCGGCGGTCGCCAGCAGCCGGTCCTCGCCGGCCGCGGCGGAGAGCTCGGCCAGCCGCGGGCCGAGCACGAAGCGCCCCTGCATGTCGCGGGCCACCAGCCGGTGGTGCTCCAGTGCGACCGCCAGGCGGTGCGCTGTCGGACGCGCCAGACCCGTGCCGGCGACCAGGCCGGCCAGGGTGGCGGGCCCGGACTCCAGGGCCGTGAGAACCAGGGCGGCCTTGTCCAGCACGCCCACGCCGCTCGAGTTGTCCATATGGCAAGACTATCGTCTCAGATCATGGGATGCAAGCGTAGGGTTGCTCCAACAAGCCGGAAGGACGATGAGACCCGTCACACCCACCGGCCAGAACCGATCGAGGAGGAGCGAGTCATGGGCAAGACCCTGGCGGAGAAGGTGTGGGACGAGCACGTCGTCCGGTCGACCCCGGGGGAGCCTGACCTCCTCTACATCGATCTCCACCTCATTCACGAGGTGACCAGCCCCCAGGCGTTCGACGGCCTCCGTCTCGCCGGCCGCAAGGTACGACGCCCCGACCTCACCCTCGCGACCGAGGACCACAACGTCCCGACCCTCGACTGGGACAAGCCGATCGCCGACCCGGTGAGCAAGACCCAGGTCGACACGCTGCGCAAGAACGCCGCCGACTTCGGCGTACGACTCCATCCGCTCGGTGACATCGAGCAGGGCATCGTCCACGTCGTCGGCCCGCAGCTGGGTCTCACCCAGCCGGGCATGACGATCGTGTGCGGCGACAGCCACACCAGCACCCACGGTGCGTTCGGCGCGATCGCGTTCGGCATCGGCACCTCCGAGGTCGAGCACGTGCTCGCCACCCAGACCCTGATGCAGGCGAAGCCCAAGACGATGGCGGTGACCGTCAACGGCAGCCTGCCGGACGGCGTCACCGCCAAGGACCTCGTCCTGACCCTGATCGCGCACACCGGCACCGGTGGCGGCCAGGGCTACATCGTCGAGTACCGCGGCGCTGCCATCGAGGAGCTCTCGATGGAGGGCCGGATGACGGTCTGCAACATGTCGATCGAGTGGGGCGCGAAGGCCGGCCTGATCGCTCCCGACCAGACCACGTTCGACTACATCGAGGGCAAGCCCGAGGCGCCCAAGGGCGCCGACTGGGACGCCGCGGTCGCGCACTGGAAGACGCTGGTCACCGACGCGGACGCCGAGTTCGACAAGGAGATCGTGCTGGACGCGTCGACCATGACGCCGTTCGTCACCTGGGGCACCAACCCCGGGCAGGGCGTCCCGCTCGGCGCGAACGTCCCGAGCCCCGACGACTTCGACGAGCCCAACGACAAGATCGCGACCGAGAAGGCCCTGGAGTACATGGGCCTCGAGGCCGGCACCCCGATGCGCGAGATCAAGGTCGACACGGTCTTCGTCGGCTCCTGCACCAACGGTCGGATCGAGGACCTCCGCCTCGCCGCCGAGATCATCAAGGGCCACAAGGTCGCCGACGGCACCCGGCTGCTCGTCGTGCCGGGCTCGGTCCGGGTCCGCAACCAGGCGATCGAGGAGGGCCTCGACAAGGTCTTCCTCGAGGCCGGCGCGGAATGGCGCGGCGCCGGCTGCTCGATGTGCCTCGGCATGAACCCCGACCAGCTCGCTCCCCAGGAGCGCAGCGCGTCGACGTCCAACCGCAACTTCGAGGGCCGGCAGGGCAAGGGTGGTCGCACCCACCTGGTGTCGATCCCGGTCGCCGCCGCCACCGCGGTCCGCGGCACCCTGTCGTCCCCCGCCGACCTCGAGCCGCAGGAGGCCTGAGCCATGGACAAGTTCACCACCCACACGGGCGTCGGCGTACCGCTCAAGCGCAGCAACGTCGACACCGACCAGATCATCCCGGCCGTCTACCTCAAGCGGGTGACCCGCACCGGGTTCGAGGACGGGCTCTTCGCCGCGTGGCGCAACGACCCGGACTTCGTCCTGAACAAGCCGGAGTACGCCGCCGGCTCGGTGCTCGTCGCCGGCCCCGACTTCGGCACCGGCTCGTCCCGCGAGCACGCCGTCTGGGCGCTGCAGAACTACGGTTTCAAGGTCGTTCTCTCGGCCCGCTTCGCTGACATCTTCCGCGGCAACTCCGGCAAGGCCGGGCTGGTCGCGGCGCAGGTCGACGAGAAGGTCATCCAGGCGCTCTGGGACTACCTCGAGGACAACCCGGGCGGCGAGATCACCGTCGACCTCGAGGCGAAGACGGTCAGCACGCCGGGCGGCGAGGTGCAGGACTCGTTCGACATCGACGACTACACCCGCTGGCGCCTGCTCGAGGGTCTCGACGACATCGGCATCACCCTGGGCCACGACGAGACCATCTCGGCCTACGAGAGCACCCGACCGAGCTGGAAGCCCCAGACCCAGCACGCCTGAGCCCAGGCTTCACACGGCCATCCGGGCGAAGGCGCTGCGGTGGAAGACCAGGGGGGCGCCGGCTGATCCGGCGTCGTCCTGGTCGATGGCGTGGGCGACCGCGTGCAGCAGGAGCAGCACGATGGTGTGGTCGCCCGCCTCGACCTCGCGGTAGATCGAGCAGTCGAACCGCGCCAGGCCCTCGTCGAGGGTGACCGCGCCGGCGTCGGTCACGGTGACCGGGACCTGGTCGAACCGCTGGGCCACGGGACCGGCGAGCTGGCGGCAGACGTCGCCGTGGTGCTCGGCGAGCACGGTCAGGCCGAGCCGGGCGGCGCGGCGCAGGTCGGGCCAGGTCTTCGAGGTGTTGGCGACGGAGACGGAGACCAGCGGCGGGTCCAGGCTGACCGACGTGAACGAGCTCGCGGCGAGCCCGACGAGCGCCCCGTCGACCTCGGCCGCGACGGCGACCACGCCGCTCGGGAAGCTGCCGAACGCCGCGCGCAGCCGCGCCTGGTCGAGGTCCTGGTTGGTGGTGAGCGTGATCGGCGCGGTCACGGTCATGCGGTTGCTCCTCGGGGCAGGGTGAGCAGGGCGGAGATCGCGGGGCGGGCGCTGGCGAGCCACTCGGCATAGGCGGCCGGGTCGTCGTACTCGTTCTCGAGCACGTACAGGCCGGGCGTCGGCACCAGCGCGCCGAGGTGGGTCAGCAGCGGCCGGAGCCCGATGTCCGGAGCCAGCGCGTGGGCCGGCCCGGCCCCGAGCATCAGGGGTACGGCGACCCCGGCGAGCTGCCCGACCGAGAACCGGTCGAGGAACAGCTTGAGCAGGCCGGTGTAGGTGGCCTTGTAGGTCGGGCACGCCACGACCACCAGGTCCGCCCGGCCGACGTCGGCGACGAGGTCGTTGACCGAGGCGGCGCGCCAGCTCACGAGCTCGGCGCCGATCGTCGCGAGGTCGACGACGAGGTCCGGCTCGGCGCCGGTGAGCTCGCGCGCGAGGTACGACGCCGCGGTCAGTGTGCGGCTCCCGGCCTTCGGGTTCCCGACGACCACAGCCGTGGTCGGCCCGGTCACGAGGCAGCCCGTCCGGCGGTGGCGAAGGGGACCGCGGCGTTGTGGTGCCGCTGGGGTCGCGGATCCTTCCAGAGGCCGCGCTCCGCCAGGATCGGCAGCACCCCCTCGCCGAACCAGTAAGCCCCCTCGAGATGGGGATAGGCCGACAGGACGAACTCGTCGATCCCGAGCGCGGCGTACTCCTCGATCCGGTCGGCGACCTCCTCGTGGCTGCCGACGAGTGCGGTCCCGGCCCCGCCGCGCACCAGGCCCATGCCGGCCCACACGTTCGGGTAGACCTCCAGGTTGTCGGCGCTCCCGCCATGGAGGGCGAGCATCCGCCGCTGTCCCTCCGACTCGCTGCGGCGCAGGCCCTCCTGCACGCGCCGGATCGCGTCGTCGGGGATCTGGGCGAGCAGGCGGTCGGCCTCGGTCCAGGCCGCGGTCGTCGTGTCGCGGGTGATCGTGTGCATCCGGATGCCGAACCGGATCGGCCGTTCGTCGCCCCGGCCCTCCTCCACGGCCAGCTTCCGGATCCACGCGATCTTCTCCGCCACCGCGTCCGGCGGCTCGCCCCACGTCAGGTAGACGTCGGCATGTCGCGCCGCCACCCGGCCGGCGGCGGGTGACGAGCCGCCGAAGTAGATCGCCGGCACCGGGTCGGGGATCTGGTCGAGCGAGGCGCCGGTGACGGCGAGGTGCTCGCCGTCGAAGTCGACCGTCTCCCCGGCCCAGAGCCGGCGTACGACTTCCAGGAACTCGTCGCACCGTGCGTAACGGCCGTCCTTGTCCAAGAAGTCGCCGTACATGCGCTGCTCGTGGGGCTCGCCGCCGGTGACGACGTTGAGCAGCAGGCGTCCACCACTGAGGTTCTGGAACGTCCCCGCCATCTGAGCGGCCAGGAACGGCGCGACCAGACCGGGCCGGAAGGCGACGAGGAACTTGAGCCGTTCCGAGGTCTGGCTCAGCATCGCCGTCGACAGCCAGGCGTCCTCGCACCAGGCCCCGGTCGGGGTCAGCGCCGCGTCGAAGCCGTTGTCCTCGGCGGCACGGGCGACCTGGGTCAGGTAGGCGACGTCGCCGGGGCGACCGGAGCGGCCGGGTGAGATCCCGTGGCCACCGCCGACCACGTGCCGGCCGTCCCCGCCGTTGGTCGGGAGGAACCAGTGGAAGTTGAGAGTCATTGCGGTCCTTACAGCTGGCCGTGCCGGGGCGGGAGGGTGCCGTCGATCGCGTAGCGACCGAGGTGCTGGACCTTCCAGGCGGCCGGGTCGTGGAGGGTGTGCGTGCGGGCGTTGCGCCAGTGGCGGTCGAGGACCAGGGAGGCGAGCGCCGACCGGGTGCCACACACCTCGAACAGCCGGCTGCCGGCATCCACCGACGCCGCCGTCGTCGCGGCCCGGGCGGCAGCGACCGCGAGACTGGCTCGCGCGGCCGTCGACTCGTTCAGGTCCTCGTCCGCGCGGTCGACAGCACGGCCGGCCTCGGCGAGCAGTGCCTCGGCGGCGCGGACCTGGACCTCGAGCTCGCCGAACGCGTGCACCACCAGCGGGTCGTCGGCCGCCCGGTCGACGCCGGCGTCGGGATAGGGCCGGCTCCGGGTGGTGACGAACTCGGCCGCGTCCGCCAGCGCGGCGCGGGCGATGCCGGCGTCGATCGCGGCGTGCAGCAGCTGCGCGAACGCCCCGAACGTCTGCGGGCGCTCGAAGGTGAGGTGGTACGGCGTGATCCGGTCGAACGGCACCCGGACCTGCTCGAGTCCCACGGTCCCGCTCGCGGTCGTCCGCTGACCGATCCCGTCCCAGTCGTCGATCACGGTCACGCCGGGCGCATCGCGCTCGACCCAGGCGACGTAGAGCGGGCCGTCGTCGTCGAGGTGGGCGAGCACCGGGATCCAGTGCGCGAAGAGCGCGCCCGTGCAGTAGCCCTTGGTGCCGTCGAGGATCCACTCCGCGGCACGCGCCGGGCCGGCGCCGAGCCGTGGGCCGATCGGGCGCAGCGTCGTCGCGTGGTCACGGGCGTGCTTGCTGCGGATCTCGGACTGGGCGTTGCCGAACCGCGCCCCCTGCCGCACCTCACCGAACAGCAGCTCCTTCTGGGCCGCGGTCCCTTGCTCCCGGAGCACGTTGACGTAGACGAAGTGGCTGTGCGGGATCTGGGCGACGTTGGGGTCGCCGGTGGCGATGAGCCGCACCACCTCGGTGAGCGTCTCGGCGGAGAGGTCGGCTCCGCCGTACTCCCGCGGCACGGTGACGGCCAACAGGCCGGACGCCGAGAGCTCCTCGATCTGCTCGGTCGGCAGGACCCGGCGCCGATCGCGTTCCGCGGCTCCGGCAGCGAACCGGGCTGCGAGGTCGCGTGCGACCTCGACCGCCTTCTTGGGACCCAGCACCGGAACCTCGGGACGGTCGAGTGCGAGCGGCTCGGCGAGCTCGTGGACTTCGTGCAGGGCGGTCATCAGACGCGCTCCAGCTCGGCGGTCTCGAGCTCCCGGACGATCGGGAGCACCTCGCGGCCGAAGTACTCGACGTCCTCGAGGTAGTGCAGGAAGCCGAGCAGGAAGAGGTTCACCCCGCGTCGCTTGTACTCCAGCATCCGGGTCGCGATCTGCTCCGGCGAGCCGATCAGCCCGGTCCGGAAGCCGTCGTTGTACTGCACCAGGTCGGCGAACTCGGAGTCCTGCCACATGCCCTTCTGGTCTCCCGTGCTCTGGCCGGCCTGCTTGACCGCCGACCCGAAGCCTTCGACGGCCTCCCGGTCGGCCTTGTCGACGATCTCCCGCAGTACGTCGCGCGCCTCCCGCTCGGTGTCGCGGCCGATGAAGAAGCCATTGACGCCGAACCTCACGGACCGGCCGTGCACGGTGGCGACGTCGGACACGTCGCGGATCTGCTCGGAGATGCCCTCCGGGGTGTTGCCGTTGGCGAAGTACCAGTCCGACACCCGGCCGGCCATCCCGCGCGCGTCGGTCGAGTTGCCGCCCTGGAAGATCTCGGGGTGCGGCCGGTCCGGCCCGACGACCGGCTTCGGCTTCAGGTCGAAGTCGTGCAGCCGGTAGAAGTCCCCGTTGAGCTCGGCATGCTCGGAGGTCCAGATCTCGCGCACGTAGCGGATGAACTCCTCCGACCGCCGGTAGCGCTCACCGTGCTCGAGCCACGGCTCGCCGAGCTTGGTGAACTCGTCCTTGAACCACCCGCTCACGACGTTGATGGCGGCCCGGCCGCCCGAGATCTGGTCGGCGGTGGCGATCCACTTGGCGAGCACGCCGGGGTGCCAGAGGCCCGGGTGGATGGCGGCAATCACCTTGAGCCGCTCGGTGGCGAGCAGCAGCGCGAGGCTGAAGCTCGTGGACTCGTGCTGGTAGGCGGCGCCGTACGACGCGATGTAGCGCACCTGTGACAGCGCGTAGTCGAACCCGTTGTTCTCCGCGAGCTGGGCGAGCTGCTTGTTGTAGTCGTAGCCCCAGTCGGTGCGCTGCTCGATCTTGCTCACCACGAGTCCGCCGCTGACGTTGGGGACCCAGTAGGCGAACTGCAGCGGGGTGGCGAAGGACTCGGGGTCCACAGGGGGATGGTGACTCATCGTCTGCTCCTCGGCTCGGCGCGTTGTTTGTTCTTTGTATATCAAGTTACTAGAGTTTGAGGTCCACACAAGCAGCGACTGGCAGGTGTCCCGGATCGAACGATCGGGTGGGCCTGTCACCCACGGCGCGCAGCACGAGACAGAGGCGGACGGCATGCGGATCGAACAGCTCGAGTACCTCGCGGCGGTGACCCAGCACGGGTCCTTGCGCCGCGCCAGCGAGAGACTCCATCTCTCCCAGCCGGCGCTGAGCGAGTCGGTGACCAAGCTCGAGCGCGAGCTCAAGGTCACCCTCCTCGACCGGCGACGGTCGGGGGCCCGGATCAGCAGGGAGGGTCGTGAGCTGCTGCCCTACATGGAGGAGGTGCTGGCAGCGGTCAGCCGGCTCCGGGCCGCCGCCGGCGACCAGCGGGTCGATGGGAGGCTGATCCGTCTCGGCACTGTGCACGCCGCGACGGCGACGCTGCTCGTCCCGGCGGTGCGGGCGTTCCAGGCCGGCCGGCCGGCCGCGACGGTCGAGGTGCTCACCCTGCAGCAGGCCCAGATCGACGAGGGTCTCGCCGAGGGCACCCTCGACCTCGGCCTGGTCAACGTGCTCGAGGGCGACGACGCCCCGGCCGGCCTGGTCGGGACGGACCTGCTGCACGGACGGCCGGTCGCCGTGCTCCCGTCCGACCACCCGCTGGCCGCGCAGGCCCAGGTCTCGATCGACGACCTGCGCCGCCAGCGGTTCGTGATGATGCGGGCCGGCTACCTCATGCACCGCTACGTCCACCGGATCTTCGGCACCGAGCTGCCCCGCACCTGCCACAGCACCGACGGCGCCGAGATGGGCAAGGCGCTGGTCGCCGAGGGCCTCGGCGTGACCGTGCTGCCGGACTACAGCGTCGTCGGAGACCCGCTGCACCGCGCGGGACTGATCGTCACCCGGCCGATCGCCGGTGATCCCACGCTGGTCACGCTCGTCGTACGCCAGCGCACCAACCTGCCGGTGTTGCTGCAGGTGCGTGAGCTGCACGCCGCACTGCTGGCGAGGGCGGGGGAGTACCGCGCGGCGCAGGCATCCTGACGCCTGAGGTCGTACGCCGGACCGCCGCGCCGGTCGTCGCGAGATCGGCGAGACGCCCATCGGCAACTTACGATTAACCGCGTGTCCACCTCCTCCGTCGCCGACCCGCCTGTGCCGGCCGACGACGAGGGCGAGGAGCTGCAGGTCGTCGACGACGACCTGCCCGAGGAGGCCGCCGGCAAGGCACCGCACAGGCTCGGTGTCGTCCTCCGGCGCGGAATCCTGGCCTCGTTCCTGGTGGCGATCGTCCTGACCCTCGTCCTCGAGGTGTCGACGCTGTGGATGGGCGACCCGCTCTTCATCCAGGACCAGTTCGTCAACTACGTGGGGTTCTACGTCGACGTCGTGCTGGTCTGGATCATCCTGGTCTTCCTGTGGTCCGTGATCGGCCGGCTGTGGTGGTCGACCGGGCTGCTCGCCGCGGTCGTGATCCCGGTGGCGGCGGCCAACCGGATCAAGATCGACCTCCGTGAGGAGCCGATCTATCCCAGTGACACCGACTTCCTGACGGAGCCGGGCTTCCTCAGCGCGTTCGTCTCGCCGTCCAAGGCGGTGCTGCTCGTCCTCGGCCTCGGCATCCTCATCGCGGGCTGCGTCCTCGTGGGTCGCCTGCTCGGGCGCCGCTACCCACGGCCGTCACTGCGCCGGCTGCCCCGGCAGCAGGCCGTGCGGCTGGGCCTGCTCCGCGTCGGCGTACTCCTGGTGAGCGCCACGCTGCTCTTCCAGACGACCAAGTTCAACGAGCCGGGCAACGTGTGGCGCAAGGCCTACGAGATCCGGGGCGAGCACTGGCGCTACTGGAACCAGAAGACCAACTACCGCAGCAACGGCTTCGGTGGCGGCTTCCTCTACAACATGCCGATCTCGGCGATGGCGAAGCCCGGCGACTACGACGAGGCCGCCATGGAGCAGCTCGCCGATCGCTACACGCAGACCGCGGAGCGCATCAACCGCACCCGCACCGGGAGCCTCGACGACGTCAACGTGGTGCTCGTCCTGAGCGAGTCGTTCACCGACCCCACGCAGCTCGACGGGTTCGACCTCGAGCGCGACCCGATCCCGCAGACCCGCGCAGTGATGCGGGAGACGACGTCCGGCACCATGCTCGCGCAGCTGTTCGGCGGCGGCACGGCCAACATGGAGTTCGAGACGCTGACCGGTGAGTCGATCGCGTTGTTCCGGCCCCAGATGGTCTCGCCGTACCAGATGCTCGTCTCCGACCACGCGAAGTACCCGTCGGCCGTCGGCTGGTTCAAGTCACAGGGCCACAAGGCGATCGCGATCCACCCGTACATGGTGGGCCTCTACAAGCGCGAGCAGGTCTACGAGACCTTCGGCTTCGAGGAGTTCATCCACGACACGTCGATGCAGTCGACCGAGAAGATCGACAGGAACCCCTACATCGACGACCACGCTGCGTTCGACGAGGTCCTGCACCAGATCGACGAGAACGACGATCCGCTGATGATCAACCTCGTCACGATGCAGAACCACATCCCGGTCGACGGCAACTACGAGGACCCCCTCGAGGTGAGTGGCATCGGCGGCGACCAGGCGGACCGGATCGGCCAGTACGCACGGGGTCTCGAGCACAGCGACGCCGCCCTCACCGAGTTCCTCGCCGACCTCGAGGCCAGCGACGAGAAGTCGATCGTGCTGTTCTTCGGTGACCACCTGCCGGGCATCTACGACTCCGAGGTGAAGAACGCCAACACCGACGGGCTGGGGCTCTACCAGACGCCGTTCTTCGTGTGGAGCAGCGAGGGCAACGCGCACCAGCCGATGCCGCTGACCAGCCCGGCGTTCTTCCTTCCGCTCGTCTACCGCGTCGCCGACGCCCCGGTGCCGCCGTACTTCGCACTGCTCGATCGCCTGCACGGCCGCGTGAGTGCCCTGCAGCAGGGCCGCATCATCACCAGCGACGGTGCTGAAACCCCCGAGGATTCGCTGGATCCGAGGTCGGCGCAATTGCTCGGCGACATGCGTCTGGTGCAGTACGACTTCTCGATCGGCGAGCGATATGCCGTCGACGAGCTGTGGCCCGGCGCCGACGACTAGCAGGGCCGCGAAACGTGCTGATGTGACGAAAGTGGCGTCAAAACGGCCAATTCGGCACATATCGAAGAAAAAACCCGCGGCATTCCGCGCGTGGTGATTGTGACGTCGGCCACGAATGCCTAGCGTGCCGGAGAAGGAATCCGGGCGCACGCTCGGTACTCGACGGCCAAGGGGCGGCGATCATGCCGGTCCAGGCGGAAGGACAAGTAGTGAACAAGTCTCAGTTCATCGATGCGCTCGCCGAGCGCTACGACGGGAACCGCAAGGCTGCTGCCCACGCGCTCGACTCCGTGCTCGACACCATCACCCGCCAGGTCGCCAAGGGTGAGAAGGTCGCCATCACCGGCTTCGGTTCGTTCGAGAAGGCAGTGCGCAATGCGCGCTGGGTCCGCAACCCGCAGACCGGCGCCCGAGTCAAGACCAAGAAGAAGGCGGTGCCGAAGTTCAGCGCCGGCGCCGATCTCAAGAACGTCGTCTCCGGTGCCAAGAAGCTTCCGGCACTGAAGAAGGCAACCGCTCCGGCCAAGAAGGCTGCGGCACCCGCAAAGGCAGCGGCCAAGAAGGCCACTGCTCCGGCGAAGGCCGCCGCCAAGAAGGCGACCGCCCCGGCAAAGGCCGCTGCCAAGAAGGCCGCTCCGGCGAAGAAGGCTCCGGCCAAGAAGGCGCCCGCAAAGTCGGCACCGGCGAAGAAGGCTCCGGCGAAGAAGGCACCTGCCAAGAAGGCTCCGGCGAAGAAGGCGCCCGCGAAGAAGGCACCTGCCAAGAAGGCTCCGGCCAAGAAGGCACCTGCGAAGAAGGCGCCCGCGAAGAAGGCTCCGGCCAAGAAGTCCTGAGCTTCCAGATCACCCGCGACGGGCCGTCCTCACCACGAGGGCGGCCCGTCGTTCCTTTCCGGTACGGAGAACGCGCCCGCGGCCAGTGCCGCACGGGTGGCCGGCCCGACCCCCAGTGTCACCGCGGCCTGCAGGCTGACGACGTCGTCGACGTCCTGGCGGAGACCGGGGAGCTCGCCCGGCAGCGGCGACGCTCCGGCGGCCGCATGGGCGGCGGCGGAGTCGACGCCGAAGCGGGGGTCGAAGTCGTCGTACGCCGCGGTGTAGAGCGTGGTGCCGGTGCCCGCGGCATCGGCGACGTACGCCGTACGACCTGCGACGGACGCCAGCGCCGTTGCCAGGTCCTCGGCGCGCAGGGCAGGGAGGTCCGCGCAGAGCGCGACCGGGCGCAGGTCGGGCCAGCGGCGCGCAGCTTCGGCGACCGCCTGGACCAGGGCCTGGTTGAGGCCGTTCTCCCCGTCCGGGCAGGCCTCCGCTCCCAATGCGCTGAGGGTGGACGCGAACCGGGCGTCGTCGGTGGTGACCAGCACCCGCTGGACACCGTCGGTCGCGAGGCACGCCGTCACCGTGTCGATGGCGAATGCCCGGGCGAGCGCGACCCGCTGCTCCGGGGGCACGCCGACCAGCCGCGTCTTGCCCACCCCCGGAGGCTTCACGGGGATCACGACGACGTGCTGTGCAGTATCGACCTTCGGGTCCGCGACCACGTGCCGATCCTGTCAGGTGGGCCCGAGCGGACCGCACCGGTGTCCTGCGCAGTGGCAGAGGTCACGGGCCGGTAGCCTGCGTCCCGTGAGGGTGCGCAAGGTGCAGGAGAAGCGCAGCTGGGCCATCGGCCTGGCGGTCGTGATCATCAAGCCGACGTTGCTTGCGACCACGAAACGCGAGTGGATCGGCGGTGAGGACAACCTCCCCGCGGACCAGGGCTGCGTGATCGCGCTCAACCACCTCTCCCACCTGGACCCGATCACCTCGGCGCTGTTCGTCTACGACCACGGGCGGATCCCGCGCTACCTGGCCAAGGACGGTCTGTTCAAGAACAAGGCGCTCGGCTTCTTCCTGCGCCAGGCGGGCCAGATCCCGGTGCACCGCGAGACGCCCGGTGCTGTCGGTGCCTACGAGTCCGCGGTCGCTGCTGTCAGACGGGGCGAGGCAGTGATCATCTACCCCGAGGCGACGATCACGCGCGACCCCGAGATGTGGCCGATGCGCGGCAAGTCGGGTGCTGCCCGGATCGCCCTGGAGACGGGTTGTCCGGTGATCCCGGTGGGGCAGTGGGGCGCGCAGGAGATCCTGCCGCCGTACACGAAGAAGCCGTTGGTGTTCCCGCGCAAGAAGATCGTCGCCCGCGTCGGGCCGCCGGTGGACCTGGGCGATCTCGCCTCGCGGCAACCGCGCAGCGCCGATGTCATCAACGAGGCCACGGACCGGATCATGGCTGCGATCACCCAGCAGGTGGAGCTGATCCGCAACGAGGAAGCGCCGGACGAGCGCTACGACATGCGGATCCACGGTGACCGCTTCAAGAACCGGAAGAAGGCCTCATGAGCAAGGTTGCGGTGCTGGGAGCGGGCTCCTGGGGTACGGCGTTCTCCATGGTGCTCGCCGACGCCGGCAACGATGTCGTGATCTGGGCCCGCCGGGAGGAGGTCGCCGCCGGGATCCGCGAGCGGCGCGAGAACTCCGACTACCTCCCGGGCATCGAGCTCCCGCGCACGGTCACCGCGACCCACGACCCCGAGCAGGCGCTGCGCGGGGCCGACGTCGTCGTACTGGCGGTGCCGTCGCAGTCGCTGCGCACCAACCTGCAGCCGTTCCTGCCGTTCCTCGAGCCGGACGCCGTCCTGGTGTCGCTGATGAAGGGCATCGAGCTCGGCTCGCTGGAGCGCATGAGCGAGGTGATCCAGGAGGTCGCCGATGTCGACCCCGGCCGGATCGCGGTGGTCAGCGGCCCGAACCTGGCCAAGGAGATCGCCCGCCGGGAGCCGGCCGCCTCGGTCGTCGCGTGCATCGACGAGGACGTCGTCACGATGCTGCAGAAGCGCTGCCACTCGCCGGCGTTCCGTCCCTACACCAGCGTCGACGTGCTCGGCTGCGAGCTGGGCGGTGCCTACAAGAACGTCGTCGCCCTCTGCGTCGGCATGGCCGTCGGGCTGGGTTTCGGCGACAACACCACGGCGTCGCTGATCACCCGCGGCCTCGCCGAGACGGCGCGGCTCGCCATGCGGCTCGGTGCGAACCCGCTCACGCTGATGGGGCTCGCCGGCCTCGGCGACCTGGTCGCCACCTGCTCATCGCCGCTCTCGCGCAACAGGACGTTCGGCGAGAAGCTCGGGCTCGGGCTGACGGTCGAGGAGATCGTGGCGTCGACCCGGCAGGTCGCCGAGGGCGCCAAGTCGTGCTCCTCGATCCGCGCGCTGGCCGAGAAGGCGGGCGTCGAGGCCCCGATCGCCGAGCACGTCGATGAGGTCGTCGCCGGTCGGATGACCACCTCCGAGATGATGGAGGCGTTCATCAGCCGCGATCCGAAGGCCGAGATCGACTAGCCCCTGGGCGTGATGCCCGCCAGCGCCTGCTCCAGGTCGGCCCAGAGGTCCTCGACGTCCTCGATGCCCACGGACAGCCGCACCAGGCCCTCGGGGATGGTCGCGGCCTCGGCCCTCCAGCGGCGTCGACGCTCGAGCGTGGACTCGACGCCGCCGAGGGACGTGGCGTGGACCCACAGCCGTACGTCGTGGGCGAGCAGGTCGGCTGCCGGCGCGCCACCGGCGACCACCGCGGCCACGATCGCGCCGAACCCCGGGTAGCGCACCTCCTCGATCGCAGGGTGCTCGCCGAGGCGTCGGGCGATCTCGGCGGCGTTCGCCTGGGCGCGGTCGAGGCGGACGTGCAGGGTGCGCAGGCCGCGGAGCGCCAGCCAGGTCTCGAACGGGCCGGGGATCGCGCCGACGAGGTCGCGCCGTCCCTTGAGCGCGGCGTGCACCTCGTCGTCGGACACCACCAGGGCGCCGAGCTGGACGTCGCTGTGGCCGGCCAGGTACTTCGTCGCCGAGTGGACGACGATGTCCGCGCCGAGCGCGAGCGGCTGCTGCAGCAGGGGAGTGGCGAACGTGTTGTCGACGACGACGCGCACGCCCAGCTCATGTGCGGCCGCGACGAGGGCGGGGATGTCGGCGAGCTCGAGGGCCGGGTTGGTCGGCGACTCGATCCACAGCAGCGCGCAGTCCTCGTCGTCGTTGATCGCGGCGATCACCGCGTCGGTGTCGGCGATGTCGACCAGCTGGCAGTGCAGCCGCTCCCGCGCCTCGAGGTCGGCGAGCGCCATCACCGTGCCGCTGTAGGCGTGCCGCGGCGCCACCACCCCGCCCCGCAGCCCGACCAGGTCGAGCACCGTCGACGCGGCGGCCATCCCGGACGCGAACGCCAGCGCCCGGCCGCCCTCGAGCGTGCCCAGCACCTCCTCGAACGCCGACCAGGTCGGGTTGCCGTAGCGGCCGTACTCCAGGTCGCCGGTCGCGACGTACGTCGACGCCATCGTGATCGGGGGATTGAGCGGCGCGTCCGGCTCGTGGGCCGGACGTCCTGCCGTCACGGTGATGGTCGCCGGGCGCAGGACGTGAGCAGGCTGGTCATCGGGTTCGGGCATGGGACAACGGTAGGGTCGTCGCCGATGAACGAGCCCACCGGTCGCCGTACCCGTGTCGCCGTCGTCTTCGGCGGCCGCTCCTCCGAACACGCGATCTCGTGCGTCACCGCCGGCAGCGTGCTCAAGGCGCTGGACCGCGATCGCTACGAGGTCATCCCGATCGGCATCGCCCCGGACGGGCGCTGGGTTCTCGAGGCCGACGACCCGGACCGGCACGCCATCAAGGGCCCCGACCAGCTGCCGTCCGTCGATGCCGACCGCGCGCCGGTCACCCTCACCCGCACCGGGAGCGGTGCCGGCCTGGTCGTCAGCGAGCCCGCCGCGCCGCCTCGTGAGCTCGGGGGCGTCGACGTCGTCTTCCCGCTGCTCCACGGCGCGTGGGGCGAGGACGGCACCATCCAGGGGATGTTCGAGATGGCCGGGGTCCGGTACGTCGGGGCCGGGGTGCTCGCGTCCGCCGTCGGGATGGACAAGGCCTACCTGAAGGTGGTGCTGGCCGCGGCGGGGCTTCCGGTGCTGCCGTCCACGATCGTCACCGAGCGGGAGTGGGCGGAGGAGCCGGCGTCGGTCCGGGAGCGGGTGGCCGCGCTCGGCTACCCGGCGTTCGTGAAGCCGGCGCGCGGTGGGTCCAGCATCGGCATCGGCAAGGCCCACACCGCCGACGAGCTCGATGCGGCGATCGAGGGCGCGCTCCGCCACGACCCGAAGGTGCTGGTCGAGGTCTCCGCGGAAGGGGCACGCGAGGTCGAGTGCGGTGTGCTCGAGACGCTCGACGGCGGCGTCGAGACGACCGTGCCGGCCGAGATCCGGATCACCGGCGACCACGAGTTCTACGACTTCGAGGCCAAGTACCTCCCCGAGGAGGCCACCGAGCTCGACGTTCCCGCCGACGTGCCGGAGGAGACCGCTGCCGAGGTGCGGGCGCTGGCGGAGCGGGCGTTCCGAGCCGTCGGGTGCGAGGGGCTGGCGCGGGTCGACTTCTTCCTGATGCCGGACGGGTCGCTGGTGGTGAACGAGCTCAACACGATGCCCGGGTTCACGCCGCTGTCGATGTTCCCTCGGATGTGGGCCGCGAGCGGGCTGGACTACCCGGCCCTCGTCGACCGGCTGGTCTCGCTCGCCCTGCAGCGCGGCACCGGACTGCGCTGAGCTCGGTCAGAGGTCGCAGTCCCCGGCCTCGCGGAGGTGCTCCTGGACCAGAGGTGAGAGCACGGCCATGACCCCGCCCTCGTTGCCGCGGAGCTCCGCCGGCAGCTCCACCTGCACGCGGGGCTCGTGCCACGCCGACGTGATCACGAGGTCGAGGCTGAGGTCGTCGTACTGCTCCGGCGGGATGTACCACGGCACGTCGTTGACGACCTCGCACTGGGCGCCCAGCCCGAACCCGGCGGGCTCGCCGACGCCACAGGTGACGACGACGGGCGGGTCGCCGTAGGCAGCCGCCGGAGCGTCGGACGGCTCGATGTCCACCCGGGACTCGTCGGCAAGGGTGTCCGGCAGCTCGTCGGCGAAGGCGTCGCAGGCGGCCGAGTCCTCGGCGTCGAGGTCGGGTACGTCGACCTCGACGGCTCCGCCGCAGGCCGACAGCAGCAACAGGCCTGCGAGCAGGCCCGCAAGTCGCACGGTCAGATGTGGACGACCGGGCAGGTGAGGGTGCGGGTGATGCCGTCGAGGTTCTGCACCTTGGAGACGACGAGCTTGCCCAGCTCGTCGACGTTGCGGGCCTCGGCGCGCACGATGACGTCGTACGGACCGGTGACGTCCTCGGCGAGCGTGACGCCCTTGACCTCGGCGATCGCCTTGGCGACCTCGGCGGCCTTGCCGACGTCGGTCTGGATCAGGATGTAGGCCTGCACCACCATTGGTTGCACTCCTGGGGGATTGAGGTCGACGGACGGCGACCGTCCGCCAGGACGGTCGCGACTGCCCAACCTACCGCGCGGACGCCCGGACCGCCTCTTCGGCGACAGCCCCGATCTGGTGGGATGGGTTCCGTGCCTGACGCGCTCCCCGCCCCCGACGCCACGCTGGCCGATCTCGGCGAGTTCGGGCTGATCGACCACGTCACCCGGATCGTCGCGGAGGTCGCGCCTGGCGAGGAGGTGCTCGTCGGCCCGGGCGACGACGCGGCGGTGCTGCGGGTGAGGCGGGGCCACGTCGTGGTGTCGACCGACCTGATGGTCGAGGGCCGCCACTTCCGCAAGGACTGGGCCGACGCGATCGACATCGGCCACCGGGCGGCCGCTCAGAACCTCTCCGACGTCAACGCGATGGGCGGACGAGCCGCCTGGCTGACGGTCGGCTTCGCCGCACCACCGACCCTCCCGGCCCGGTGGGCCCTCGACTTCGTCCGGGGTTTCGCCGAGGAGTGCGCGTCGGTGGGCGCCGGCGTCGTCGGCGGTGACGTGACGAGCTCCGACAAGATCACGGTCGCGGTCACCGTCCTGGGCGCCTGCACGGTCTCGCCGGTGCTCCGCTCCGGCGCCCAGCCCGGCGACGTGCTCGCTCTGTGCGGGCGGCAGGGCTGGGCCGCCGGTGGCCTGGCGGTGCTGGGGCGGGGCTTCCGCTCGCCCCGGGTCCTGGTCGACGCCTACCGGCGCCCGCAGCCGCCGTACGACGCGGGCCAGCTCGCCGCCGACGCCGGCGCGACCGCGATGATCGACGTCTCCGACGGGCTCCTCGCCGACGCCGCCCACGTCGCCCACGCCAGCGGGGTCGGCATCGACGTCACGTCGGCGACGCTCGACATCCCCGAGCCGCTCCTCGCCGTCGGCAGCGCGACGGGTGCCGACCCGCTGACCTTCGTGCTCGGGGGAGGAGACGACCACTCGCTGCTCGCGACCTTCCCCGCCGGCACCGCGCTGCCCGAGGGATGGGTGCGGATCGGTGCCGTGGCCGATCCCGGGCCCGACGGGCCGGGCGTCACGGTCGACGGCTCGCCGTACGAGGGTCCCACCGGCTGGACCCACTTCTGAGGATCGAATCGGGCGAAATCCGAAACGAAACGGGAGGAGTCCACGGCCAAGCCGTGGACTCCTCCCGTTTCGTTTCGGATTTCGCCCGATTCGATCTCTAGCGGGTGACCTTGCCGGCCTTGATGCAGCCGGTGCAGACGTTCAGACGCTTCGGGGTGCCGTTGACAACCGCGCGGACGCGCTGGATGTTCGGGTTGAAGCGTCGCTTGGTGATCTTGCGCGACCAGGGCCGGTTGTTGCCGAAGCCCGGCTTCTTCGCGCAGATGTCGCAGACGGCAGCCACGGGTTTGCTCCTACAGATCGGTTTTCTGACTCAAGTTCATGGGTGCCCCGGTGAGAGGGCAACCGGATCAGATTAGCCGAATGTCGGCGGCAGTCCGAAATCGCCACATCCTCTAGATTGACCCCATGGCAGGCGGCATCGAGCTCGGCACCGTGCTGCGCTTCGTCGACATCGCTGTCGACGCCTTGTCCGAGGCGCGCGAGGAGATCGACGCCCTCAACGTCTACCCGGTGCCCGACGGCGACACCGGCACGAACATGTACCTCACGATCGCCGCCGCCCGGGACGCGATCCGCGAGGTTCCGGGTGCTCCGAGGCGGGCCGCGCTGGCGGCCTTCTCCCGGGGCGCCCTGCTCGGGGCCCGGGGCAACTCGGGCGTGATCCTCAGCGAGATGCTGGGGGCGATCGCGCGCCGGATCTCGTCGGCCACCGACGACGACCGCAACGCCGAGGTGATGGCAGAGGCGCTGCGGCGGGCGACCGAGGCGAGCTACGCGGCCGTGGGGGAGCCGGTCGAGGGCACCATGCTCACCGTCGCCCGAGCGGCCGCCGACGCCGCCGCGGAGTCGGTCAAGGACCCGGCCGCCCGGACCCATGACGTGATCCGCGCCGCCGCCGGCGCCGCCCGGGAGGCACTCGGCCACACGCCCGAGCAGCTCGAGGTCCTCGCCCGTGCCGGCGTGGTCGACGCCGGTGGCCGCGGGGTGTGCGTGATCCTCGACGCCGCCGAGACGGTCCTCACCGGCAAGCGCCCGGTCCCGGTGACCCAGCCGCTCGGCCAGCACGCGATCCCGGTGCCGCAGCTGGCGCCGGCCGGCGCGGGCGACCTCAGCATCGACGGGCCGGCGTACGAGGTGATGTACCTCCTCGACACCCAGGACGGCGAGATCCCGTCGCTGCGCGCCCGGCTGGGCGAGCTCGGCGACTCGGTCGTGGTCGTCGGCGGCGACGGGCTGTGGAACGTCCACGTCCACGTCGACGACGTCGGCGCCGCCATCGAGGCCGGCCTGGCCGTCGGTCGCCCTCACCGGATCCGGGTGACGCACTTCGCCGAGCAGGTCGCGGCAGCCGCCGGCGAGGCGCCTCCCGGTCACCGGGGTCCGGCGCCGGCGGGCCGCACGGTGATCGCCGTGGCCGCAGGTCCTGGTCTGGCGGCCCTCTTCGCCGACGCCGGCGCGCTGGTCGTCGAAGGCGGCCCCGGTCGCCGGCCGTCGACCGGCCAGCTGCTCGACGCCATCTCCGGGAGCGGCGCCCAGGAGATCGTGATCCTGCCCAACGACCCCGACTCGGTCCGGGCCGCCCGCGTCGCCGCGAGCACGGCGGAGTCCGACGGCACCGCGCAGGGACTCCGGATCTCGGTCATCCCCACCGAGGCCCAGGTCCAGGGACTGGCCGCGATCGCCGTGCACGAGCCAGGTCGGACCTTCGACCAGGACGTGACCGAGATGACCGCGACCGCGCGGCACGTGAAGCACGGTGCGGTCACGATCGCGGTCAAGGAGGCGATGACGTCGGCCGGACCCTGCCAGGAGGGCGACGTCCTCGGCGTCATCGCGGGCGACTTCGTGGTGATCGGTTCCGAGCTCGAGGAGGTCGCGGTCGCCGTACTCGAGCGCCTGCTGGCGTCCGGCGGCGAGCTGGTGACCCTGGTCCGCGGCAAGGAGGCGGGCGACGTCGCCGATCGCGCGGCGGCCTGGGTGGAGGAGCACCACCCCCATGTCGACGCCGTGGTGTACGACGGTGGCCAGGAGCGCTACCCGCTCTTGATGTCCGTCGAGTGAAAGGCCCTGCGTGACCACCCTGGACTCACCGATCGCCTCGGTGCTCGGCAAGGCCACGCCCGCGAAGCGCAAGAAGCTCGAGGACGGGCTCGGCCTGCGCACGGTGGGTGACCTGCTGCGCCACTTCCCGCGCCGCTACCTGGAGACCGGCAAGCTCACCAAGGTCCACGACCTCAAGATCGGCCAGCTGCTGTGCGTGGTCGGCGAGATCGTCGAGTGCCGGCAGCTCACCTACAAGGACCGGCGCACGGGCCGACCTGCCTATCGGGTGGAGGCGGTGCTCAGCACCGACGGTCCTCGGCTGAAGATGACGTTCTTCGCTAAGAACAAGCACATGGCCGACTGGCACCAGAGCCGGGTCGCGGAGGGCCGCCGCGGCGTGTTCCTCGGGAAGGCCGACCGGTTCCGCAACGAGTGGCAGCTGGTCAACCCGGCGATGACGATCTTCGGCCTCGCCGACGATGCTGAGGGGGAGGAGAGCATCGTCGACCAGATCGGCGACCTCTACCCGATCTATCCGCTCACCAAGGGCGTCGAGACCTGGGACATCGCCCGCGCCGTCCGCGCGGCCCGCGGCCAGGTCGACGTCATCCCCGAGCTGCTGCCCGACGGCGTCCGGGAGGAGTACGACGTCCTCGACGTCGTCACGGCTCTCGACTGGATCCACACCCCGGACCGCCGCGAGCAGGTCGCCCGCGCGCAGCACCGGTTCCGGTTCGAGGAGGCCCTGGTCACCCAGCTCGTGCTCGCCCGGCGCCGGCGCGCGCTCCGCGAGCTCGGCGCGACCGCCCGCACCGGCGGTGACGGTGCGCTGCAGGTGGCGTTCGACGAGCGGCTGCCGTTCACGCTGACCGACGGTCAGCGCGAGATCGGCGAGCAGATCGCGCGCGACCTCGCCCAGCCGCACCCGATGAACCGGCTGCTCCAGGGTGAGGTCGGCTCCGGCAAGACGCTGGTCGCGCTCCGGGCGATGCTGCGCGTGGTCGACTCCGGCGGCCAGGCAGCGCTGCTGGCGCCGACCGAGGTGCTGGCGCAGCAGCACTACCGGTCGATCGTGACGATGCTCGGTGAGCTGGCCGAGGGCGGCACCATCTTCGGCTCCGGGGAGGGCACCCGGGTCGACCTGCTGACCGGCTCGATGACCAAGACCCAGCGCACCGAGCCGATGTCGCGGGCCGCGAGCGGCGAGGCCGGGATCGTCATCGGCACCCATGCGCTGCTCCAGGAGAAGGTGCAGTTCGCCGACCTCGGGCTCGTGGTGGTCGACGAGCAGCACCGGTTCGGCGTCGAGCAGCGGGCCGCGCTGATCGACAAGGCCCAGGTGCCGCCCCACCTGCTGGTGATGACGGCGACCCCGATCCCGCGCACGGTCGCGATGACCGTCTTCGGCGACCTCGAGGTGTCGACCCTGCGCGAGCTCCCCGCCGGCCGGGCGCCGATCCAGACCAACGTCGTCCCCCTCGCCGAGCAGCCCTCCTGGATCAACCGGGTGTGGGCCCGGGTCGGCGAGGAGGTCGAGAAGGGCCACCAGGTCTACGTCGTGTGCCCGCGCATCGCCGGCGACGACGCCGAGGCCGACCAGGACGAGGTGGTCGATGTCGACGACGAGGGCAACCCGGTCGCGCCCGCCGCCTCCCTGGCCGCGGTCGAGGAGGTCGTCCAGCACCTCGCCAAGGGCCCGCTGGAGGGTCTGCGGGTCGCCCGCCTCCACGGCAAGCTCCCGGCCGACGAGAAGGACGCGACGATGCGCGCGTTCGCCCGCCACGACATCGACGTACTGGTCTCGACGACGGTCATCGAGGTCGGCGTCGACGTGGCCAACGCGACCACGATGGTCATCCTCGACGCCGAGCGGTTCGGCGTCTCCCAGCTCCACCAGCTCCGCGGCCGGGTGGGCCGGGGTGGCCTGCCGGGCCTCTGCCTGCTCGTCAGCCACGCCGACGACCCGACGTCTCCGGCGCGGGAGCGGCTGGACGCGGTCGCCAGCACGACCGACGGCTTCGTCCTCAGCCGGATCGACCTCGAGCAGCGGCGTGAGGGCGATGTCCTCGGCGCCTCGCAGGCCGGGCGGCGGTCGAGTCTCGAGAACCTCCGCGTCCTGCGCGACGAGGACACCATCGTCGCGGCCCGCGAGGCGGCCGAAAGGCTGCTCGAGCGGGATCCCGCGCTCACCGACGCGCCGCTGCTCGCCGACGCGGTCGCCGACCTCGAGCGGTCCCAGCGCGGCGACTTCGTGGACAAGTCATGACCCGGATCATCAGTGGCAGCGCGGGCGGCCGGCGGCTCGAGACCCCCGACGGCGACCGCACCCGGCCCACCAGCGACCGGGTGCGGGAGGCGCTGTTCTCGGCGATCGAGTCCCGCGTGGGCTCGCTGCGCGGCCTCCGGGTCCTCGACCTGTACGCCGGCTCCGGCGCGGTCGGGCTCGAGGCCTGGTCACGCGGCGCCGAGGCGGTGACCCTGGTCGAGAGCGACCGGCGGACGGCCGAGCTGATCCGGCGCAACGCCCGCGTGGTCAGCTGCGACGTCGCCGACATCCGCGCCGCCACGGTCGCCTCGGCGCTCGCGACCGCCCCGGCGGCGCCGTACGACGTCATCTTCAGCGACCCGCCCTACCCGCTCACCGAGGAGGAGCTGGCCCACGACCTGGAGCTCCTCGCCGACCACGGCTGGCTCTCTCCCGACGCGCTGGTGGTGGTCGAGCGCGGCTCGCGCAGCCCCGAGCCGGCGTGGCCGGCTGCGATCGAGCCGTGGACAGGCAAGCGCCGGATGCGGAAATACGGGGAGACCAAGCTCTGGTACGCCACCGCTGAGGTTCCCGCTCCGACGTAACCACTACGGTGGCGGCATGCGTCGCGCCGTCTGCCCGGGCTCGTTCGACCCCGTGACCAATGGTCACCTCGACATCTTCGGTCGAGCCGCCGCCCTCTTCGACGAGGTCGTCGTCGCCGTCGGGGTCAACAAGTCGAAGTCCACCACGTCCAACCGGCTCTTCACCTCCGACGAGCGGCTGGACATGATCGCCGATGCGGTCAGCCCGTGGCCGAACGTCAAGGTCCAGGGCTTCACCGGGCTCGTCACCGACTTCTGTCGCGAGATCGGGGCCCAGGCGATCGTCAAGGGTCTCCGCGGCTCCGGCGACTACGACTACGAGCTCCAGATGGCGCAGATGAACGCCCACCTGACCGACGTGGAGACCGTCTTCCTGATGACCGACCCGAGCATGTCGTTCGTGTCGTCGAGCCTGGTCAAGGAGGTCGCGTCCTTCGGCGGCGACGTCTCCGGGCTGGTGCCGGCCACGGTCCTCGACCGGCTCACCGAGCGGCTCGCCGAGCGGCGGGCCGGTGCCTGACTGCCAGATTTGGCCGGGTCGAGCGCTGACCGATACTCTTCTCGCTGATCTGTTGTGTCCGGACCGGGAGTGATCACATGACCAGCCTGGACCCGAGGGCGCCGCTCGTGCTCGATACTCGCGAGCTCGGCCGCCGCCCGGGGTCCCAGCGGGAAGTGACGCTCACGGCCCCGGCCCCGGCAGATCTGGGCATCGAAGTCCTCTCGGTCACCGAGGGTTCGCCGGTCGACATCGACCTGCGGCTCGAGGCGGTCATGGAGGGAGTCCTGGTCACCGGCACGGCGACAGCCGTGGTCGAGGGCGAGTGCACGAGGTGCCTGGAACCGATCCGCGAGGACCTCGAGGTGACGTTCCAGGAGCTGTTCGTGTACGACGACACTCGGCACGGTCAGCAGGATGACTCCGGGGAGGACGACGAGACCAGCCGACTCGAGGACGACCTGCTCGACCTCGAGCCGCTCCTGCGGGACTCGGTGGTGCTTGCACTACCGTTCCAGCCGCTGTGCCAGCCGGACTGTCCCGGGCTGTGTCCCGAGTGCGGGGCCCGCCTGGCCGATGACCCGGACCACGCACACGACGCGGCCGTGGATCCGCGGTGGGCAGCGCTGGCCGAGCTCGACCCCGAAGACCAGAACTAACGAGGAGAAGACAGTGGCTGTTCCGAAGCGGAAGATGTCGCGCAGCAACACGCGGCACCGTCGCTCGCAGTGGAAGGCCGTCGCCCCCACGCTGGTGACCTGCGCCAACCCGGCCTGCGGTGCGAAGCACCTCCCGCACCGTGCGTGCGGCACGTGCGGCCAGTACGGCGCTCGCGCCGAACGTCGCCAGGTCCTCTGACCCCCCACGCCTGAGTCAAGGCACCGGGCATCAGCGCCTACGAGACACTCCGGCGGGCGCTCGGGGATCCTGAGCTCGACCCCGAGCTGCTCGACCGCGCCCTGACACACCGGTCCTACGCCTACGAGAACGGCGGGCTGCCGACCAACGAGCGCCTCGAGTTCCTCGGCGACTCGGTGCTCGGCGTCGTCGTCACCGAGACGCTCTACCTGCTGCACCCCGACCTCTCCGAGGGTCGGCTGGCCAAGCTCCGCGCCGCGGTCGTCAACGCGCGCGCTCTCGCCGAGGTCGCCCGGGTCATCGGGCTCGGCGAGTACATCAAGCTCGGTCGTGGCGAGGAGGCCACCGGCGGTCGCGACAAGGCGTCGATCCTCTCCGACACCGTCGAGGCCGTGATCGGCGCCGTCCACCTCAGCGCCGGCATCGAGACCTCCGCCGACGTCGTCCACCTGCTCTTCGACCCGCTCATCGAGGCCGCATCGGCCATGGGCGCCGGCCTCGACTGGAAGACCTCCCTGCAGGAGCTCGCCGCCGAGCACAGCCTCGGCGTGCCGGAGTACGTCATCCAGGACGAGGGCCCCGACCACGCCAAGACCTTCACCGCCCAGGTCCGGGTCGCCGACCACCTCTACGGCAACGGCACCGGCCGGTCCAAGAAAGAGGCCGAGCAGGGCGCGGCCGAGACGGCGTACGGCGAGATCGTCGCCTCCCGGTCCGCCATCGCCGACGCCAACGACTGACCCGAGCCGCTCTCCGTGCCCGAGCTTCCCGAGGTCGAGGTGGTCCGCGCCGGCCTCGAGCGCCACGTCGTCGGCGCCCGGCTGGGCGAGGTCGAGGTGCTGCACCCGCGGCCGGTCCGCCGCGACCCGCGCGGGCCTGCGGGGTTCGCCGCCGCGCTGACGGGACGGCGGGTCGAGGCAGCCCACCGCCGCGGCAAGTACTTCTGGCTCCCGCTCGACAGCGGCGACGCCCTCCTCGGCCATCTCGGCATGAGCGGCCAGATGCTCGTCCAGCCGATCGGAGCGCCGGACGAGCGGCACCTGCGCGTGCGGTTCGGCCTGGACTTGTCGGGGGTTCCTGGCGCTTGCCGGCCGTTGCAACCCACCACACGTGCAGGAATCCCCGGTCGGCCGGGGATTCCTGCAGCGCTCGAGCTCCGCTTCGTCGACCAGCGCATGTTCGGCGGCCTCCTCGTCTCGGCGGGGGGAGCGGAGCTGCCGCCGGAGATCGCGCACATCGCACGCGACCCGATCGACCCCGAGTTCGACGACGAGGCGTTCGTCGACCGGGTGCGTCGTCGTACGGCGGGCGTCAAGCGACTGCTGCTCGACCAGGGCCTGATCTCGGGCGTGGGCAACATCTACGCCGACGAGGCGCTGTGGCGGGCCCGGCTGCACGGCGACCGACCGGGCGACCGGCTGCGGCGTGGTCAGGTGCTCGAGCTGCTCGGGCACGTGCGGGACGTGCTGGGCGAGGCGCTGGCCCAGGGTGGCACGTCGTTCGACGCGCTCTACGTCAACGTCAACGGCGAGTCCGGCTACTTCGACCGCTCGCTGTCGGCGTACGGGCAGGAGGGCGAGCCCTGCTCGCGGTGCGGTACGCCGATCCGCCGGATCGCGTTCATGAACCGGTCCTCGTTCTTCTGTCCGCGCTGCCAGAAACGGCCCCGCCGAGTTTGACCCGCGCGCTCGGAAGTGGGACTCTTGGAGACGGTTCGGAACCCACGGACCCACGCGTTTAACACCGGAAGGCTCATCCATGGCCAAGGCGCTGATCGGGCACCTGAACAGCGACCTCCGCGACCCCCGCCTCGCCGTCGAGAACGCTCGGCTGCGCAACCGGGTGGCCGAGCTGGAGTCCCTCGTCCTCCGTCTCAGCGAGGAGAACGACAAGTTGATGTCGGCACGTGCGGCCGAGATCCTCACCGTCGAGCAGGAGATGCAGCCGGCCTGAGCCCGGAGCATCATCCGTCCGCCGCTCGGCGGAAATCGGTCGCGCCTGCACCCGGTGGTGACTAGCGTCCCTGTCCGTGGGCCGCATCCTCGACGCCGTCGCACCGGTGCGGCTCGGACCGCGGTTCCGGTGGCTGTTGGCGTCCAGCTGGACCGCCAACCTGGGTGACGGCATCGCTTTCGCGGCCGGCCCGCTGCTGGTGGCGTCGCAGACCCGCTCGCCGGCCCTGGTGTCGATGTCGGTGCTGCTCCAGTACCTGCCGTGGCTGCTCTTCGGGCTGTACGCCGGCGCCATCGCCGACCGGACCGACCGCCGCCGCCTGATCATCGTCGCGAACCTGCTGCGCGCGGTGGTGCTGGTCGGGCTGTGCCTGACGATCGTCACCGACATCGTCGACATCAGGCTGGTGCTGCTCGCGGTGTTCCTGATCGGCACCGCGGAGGTGTTCGTCGACACCACCTCCCAGACCGTGCTGCCGATGCTCGTGGAGAAGCGCGACCTCGGCGTCGCCAACGCCCGGCTGCAGTTCGGGCACATCACCCTCAACCAGCTCGCGGGCGCGCCGATCGGCGCCGCGCTCTTCGCGGCCGGCACCGTGCTGCCGTTCGGCGTGCAGGTCGTGTGCGTCCTGCTGGGAGTGGTCCTGGTCGCCCGGATCGCGCTGCCGCCCGGGCCGGTGCGCGACGTCGGCGAGACCCACGTACGACGAGACATCGCCGACGGCGTCCGCTGGCTGCTCGGGCACCCGCCCGTGCGCACGCTCGCGCTGGTGATCTTCACGTTCAACGTGACCTTCTCGGCGGCGTGGTCGGTCCTCGTCCTCTACTCCCTCGACGTGCTCGACATGGGGCCGGTCGGGTACGGCCTGCTCACGACGGCCGCAGCCGCGGGCGGGCTGGTGGGGACGACGTCGTACGGCTGGTTGGAGCGGCGGGTGCCGCTGGCCGCCCTGATGCGCACCTGCCTCCTCCTCGAGGTGTTCATGCACCTCGGCTTCGCGCTGACCACCGTGCCGTGGGTCGCGATGGTGATCATGTTCGGCTTCGGCTGCTACGCGTTCGTGTGGGGCACCCTCTCGCAGGCGGTCCGGCAGCGGGCGGTGCCGACGGAGTTCCAGGGGCGGGTCGGCTCGGTCTACCTGGTCGGCGTGTTCGGAGGGATGGTCGTCGGGAGCGGCATGGGGGGCCTGATCGCCGAGCGCTGGGGCATCACGGCGCCGTTCTGGGTCGGATTCGTCGGCTCCGTGGTCCTCCTCGCGCTCGTCTGGCGCCAGCTCGCCCACATCGCCCACGCCGACGAGGCGGCCCGGGTCCCGTCTTCGGACCCCGTCGCCGGGTAGCCTGAGGTCCGCCGAGCTTCCCCCGCGACGGCGCACGCCGGGTCACCTGACAGGATCCGGGGGCTGCGTCGTCGGCGTCCGCCGACAAGTCACAACATGGTCTGACCAAAGGGAGCCTGGGTGTACCTGAAGAGCCTGACCCTCAAGGGGTTCAAGTCCTTCGCCTCAGCGACCACGCTGCAGCTGGAGCCGGGCATCACCTGCATCGTCGGTCCCAACGGGTCCGGCAAGTCCAACGTCGTCGATGCCCTGGCCTGGGTCATGGGCGAGGCGAGCGCGAAGAGCCTGCGCGGTGGCAAGATGGACGACGTCATCTTCGCCGGTACGTCGGGCCGCCCGCCCCTCGGCCGAGCCGAGGTGATGCTGACCATCGACAACTCCGACGGCGCGCTGCCGATCGACTACTCCGAGGTCACGATCAGCCGGACGATGTTCCGGACCGGCGGCTCCGAGTACGCCATCAACGGCACCCCCTGCCGGCTGCTCGACGTGCAGGAGCTGCTCAGCGACTCCGGCATCGGGCGCGAGATGCACGTCATCGTCGGCCAGGGACAGCTCGACACGATCCTGCACGCGACCCCGGAGGACCGGCGCGGGTTCATCGAGGAGGCCGCGGGCGTCCTCAAGCACCGCAAGCGCAAGGAGAAGGCGCTCCGCAAGCTCGACTCGACCGAGGGCAACCTGACCCGGCTCAACGACCTGCTGAGCGAGATCCGTCGCCAGCTCAAGCCCCTCGGCCGGCAGGCGGAGGTGGCTCGGCGCGCCGCGACCGTGCAGGCCGACGTCCGCGACGCCAAGGCCCGGATCCTCGCCGACGACCTGGTGGCCGCCCGCACCGCGCTGGAGCAGGAGATGGCCGACGAGAGCGTGCTGGTCGCCCGCCGCGCGGAGGTGGAGCAGGAGACCGCTGCCGCCCGCGAGCGCGAAGCTGCGCTCGAGGAGGCCCTGCGCGAGGACCTGCCCGCGCTGTCGGCCGCCCAGGAGAGCCTCTCGTCCCTCGGAGCGCTCCGTGAGCGGCTCCGCGGCACCCAGAGCCTCGCCGCGGAGCGGGTCCGCAACGCGGCCGGAGTCCAGGAGGCCGAGGTCGAGCAGGGGAAGGACCCGGCCGAGCTCGACGCCGAGGCCGACCGGCTGGCGGAGCACGAGGCCGAGATCCTCGCGCTCGTCGCCGAGCAGCAGACCGCCCTGGACGAGGCGGTCGCTGCCCGCAAGGCCGCCGAGGACGCCGCGGCCCACGAGGAGCGCCGGGTCGCCGGCCTGCTCCGCGCGGCCGCCGACCGCCGCGAAGGGCTGGCCCGGCTGCACGGCCAGGTCAACGCGCTGCGGTCGCGGGCGACCGCGGCCGAGGAGGAGCGGGGCCGGCTCGAGGCGACCCGCGCCGACGCGCTGGCGCGCGCCGAGCGTGCCCACCACGACTTCACCGCGCTCGAGACCAGGGTCGCCGGCCTCGACGCCGGCGAGGAGGGTCTCGACGCCGAGCACGAAGCGGCTGTCGCAGCGCTCGAGGACCTCGACGACCGACTGGCGAAGACCCGCGAGGAGGCCCAGCAGGCCGACCGCGACCGCTCGGCGCTGGGTGCCCGCAAGGAGGCCCTCGAGCTGGGCCTCGCCCGCAAGGACGGCGCCGGCGCGCTGCTCGCGGCCTCCGACACGCTGTCCGGCCTGCTCGGCTCCGTCGCCGCGCTCGTCAACGTGCGGTCGGGCTACGAGGCGGCGGTGGCCAGCGCGCTCGGCGCGGCCGCTGACGCCGTGGCCGTCACCGACGCCGATGCCGCGGTCGCGGCGATCAGCCACCTCAAGACCGACGACCTCGGCCGCGCGGGACTGCTGCTCGGCGGGGGAGCGGCCGACCGCAGCGGCTGGCCGGCACTGCCCGGAGGCCCCGGCAACATGGGGTACGCCGCCGACGTGGTCGAGTGCCCCACCGAGGTGCGTCCCGCGCTGACCCGCCTGCTGCACAAGACCGTGGTCGTCGACGACCTCCCGGCCGCCCGCAGCCTGGTCGCCGACTACCCGGACCTGGTCGCGGTGACCCGTGACGGCGACCTGCTCGGCGCCCACTTCGCCGCCGGCGGCTCGAACGCCCAGCAGAGCCTGATCGAGATCCAGGCCGCGGTCGACGAGGCCACGACGGCGCTCGCCGAGGCGGTCGCCGACAGCGAGCGACTCGGCTTCGACCTGGCCCGGCTGGAGGCCGAGCGGGAAGACGCCAAGCGGCGTGCCGACGTCGCCCTGGCGAAGCTCCACGAGTCCGACGCGACCCTGGCGGCCGTGGCCGAGGAGCTGGGCCAGTACGGCTCGCTCGCCCGGTCGGCGCGCGCCGAGGCCGAGCGGGTGACCGAGGCCATCGCCCAGGCCGAGGCCGCGCGGGTCCAGGCCGCGGCCGGCATCGCCGAGCTCGAGGAGCGACTGGCGTCGGCCGAGGAGACCGGCGACGAGGAGCCCGACACGGCCGAGCAGGAGCGGCTGACCCAGGCGGCTCGAAGCTCGCGGCAGGCCGAGATGGAGGCGCGGCTCGCGCTGCGCACCTCCGAGGAGCGCGGTCGCGCGCTGCACGGCAGGGTCGACCAGATGCGGAAGGCCGCCGCCGCCGAGCGGCAGGCGCGGGCCCGTGCGGCCGAGCGACGCGAACGGCTGCTGCGCGAGGGCAAGGCGGGCCGGGCGGTCGCGAGCGCTGCCTCGTACGTCCTCGGCCGGCTCGAGGTGTCCATCGACCGCGCGCAGCGCGCCCGGCAGGAGATCGACGAGTCGCGGCGCGGCCGCGAGCAGGACCTGATGACCGTCCGTGGCCGGCTCCGTGAGCTCGGGCGCGTGCACGACGAGCTGGTCAACTCCGTCCACCGCGACGAGATGGCTCGCGCCCAGCAGCGGATGCGGATCGAGCAGATCGAGGCCAAGGCTCTCGAGGAGCTCGGCATCGAGGCGGACGTGCTGGTCGCCGAGTACGGCCCCGACCAGCCCGTGCCCGTCTGGGCGATCCCCACTGAGGAGGAGGCCGCCGCTGCGGCTGCGGCCGACGAGGCGGGCGAGGAGACGGAGCCGCAGACGGTGCCCTTCGTCCGCGAGGAGCAGGCGAAGCGGCTGCGGTCCGCGGAGCGCGCGCTCAGCATGCTCGGCAAGGTCAACCCCCTCGCGCTGGAGGAGTTCACCGCGATGGAGGAGCGGCACAAGTTCCTCACCGAGCAGCTCGAGGACCTCAAGGCCACCCGCAAGGACCTGCTCGACATCGTCAAGGACGTCGACGCCCGCGTCGAGCAGGTCTTCACCGAGGCCTACGCCGACGTGACGAAGGCCTTCGACCAGACCTTCTCGCGGCTGTTCCCGGGCGGCGAGGGCCGGCTGGTGCTCACCGACCCCTCCAACATGCTCACCACCGGCATCGAGGTCGAGGCCCGGCCGCCGGGCAAGAAGGTCAAACGGCTCTCGCTGCTGTCCGGCGGTGAGCGGTCGCTGGTGGCGGTCGCGTTCTTGGTCGCCCTGTTCAAGGCCCGTCCGTCGCCGTTCTACATCCTCGACGAGGTCGAGGCGGCGCTCGACGACGTCAACCTCGGGCGGCTGCTGGAGATCTACGAGGAGCTGCGCGAGAACTCCCAGCTGCTCGTGATCACCCACCAGAAGCGGACGATGGAGGTCGGCGACGCGCTCTACGGCGTCACCATGCGCGGCGACGGTGTCTCGACCGTCATCAGCCAGCGGCTCCGCCAGGAGAGTGCGTGAGCGCCTCGACAGGCTCGGCGGACGGAAAGCAGCGACCGGCTCGGTCGTCGTACGTCGCCTGGGACAGGGCCACCCTGCGCTGGGCCGACATCGATGTCTACGGCCACATGAACAACGCCCGCTACTTCGAGCTCATCGACACGGTGGTCAACGACCAGCTCGCTGCTGCCGTCGGCACCGACATCCGGGCACTGCCGGCGATCGGCGTGGTGGCCGAGGTCTCGTGCCGCTACTTCGCCGAGGTCACCTACCCCGGCAGCCTCGACCTCGGCATCTACGTCGAGCGGCTCGGCACGTCCTCGATCGTCTACCGGGTCGGCATCTTCCAGGGCGAGCCGGACCGGGGCGGCGCCTTGGCTGCCGCCGAGGGTCGCTTCGTCCACGTGTACGTCGACAACACCGATCCGGCGCGGCCGGTCACCCCGCTGCCTGCCGAGGTCCGCGCGGCGGTCTCACCCCTCGTGCGCTGACGAGCGCGATGCCTCCCGCTCGGCGATCCGCCGGATCGACGGGTGCTCGTGCTCCGGGATCTCGAGCAGGTCGAGGTAGTCGTCGAGCCGGGCCGGGTCCAGGACCTGCCGGGTCGTGGTCCCGTCCGTCTTGCGCTCCGTGTGGAAGAGCTCGCCGGTCGGGTCGCCCAGGAGCTCACGAGCCACGCGACGGTTCGAGTCCTCCCACTGACCCATGAACTGGTCCAGCTGGGCAGGGGGGAGGGTGACCTGAGGTCCGGAGTCGACCTGGCGGAGTCGCTTGACGTGCGGGCGATTCGGGATCCGGCGGGGGGTCGCCCCCATGTGCTCGACGCGATGCAGGTTCAGGAGCCGCAACAGCTCGACCCCCTCCACCCCGAGGCTCTCGTTCCTGGCGGTGATCGACCTGAGGTCGTCGGCGCGGACGTCGAGTCCGGCGGCCTCGAGGAAGTCCCGCGTCAGCGAGCCCTCGGGGAAGCGCGCGCGTTCGAAAGGCCGGACGGCAACGACCGCGGAATCGAAGGCGTCCTTCCACCGCGTCACGCGGCCCCAGTAGTCGTAGATGCCGGCGAAGTCGCGGCGGGACCATGCGTCGAGATCGAGGACCTCGCCCATCTTGACTGCTTGCTGGTACCGGCTGATGAGGTGGTCGTCCTGCCGACGGAGGTACACGACGATCCGGACCTGCCCGGCCAGCTCGTCGACGAGGCCGCGCAGCCTGCCGATCGACGGCGGGTCGCTCCGGTAAAGGGCTTCGTCCGAGAGCACGACCGTGGACGCGCCGGCACCGGTGATCTCGCGCCGGAGGCGGCGCCGGAGACGCCGCCGGAAGACGTCGGGCGCGGCTGAGTAGCCGTCCCGCTTCCAGATCCGGGCCTCGGGAAGTGCCTCGTCTGGCATTGCGTAGAGCCCGAGCTCGACGTGCCGGAAGTCGCCGGGCGCGCGCGGGTAGAGGATTCCGCGGTCCTTGAGAGCGGCGCGGTTGCGCCGCAGGAACTGCTGGATCGACGTGGTCCCGGTCTTCTCGCACCCGATGTGGAGCACGACGTCGACCGTGTCGCCGACCATATCCACCCCCTTCCCCTCGGTTGCGGCGTCAGGCTAGCCCGGGCCCACTGACCGACGACGGAGGAGCAAGCCGCACTCCCCGGCGGATGCCCGGCAGCACAAGAACGTCAGTAGCCGAAGATCTCGAAGTCCCTGGCATAGATGGCGCGGACCCTTTCCTCGAGGTCTGGGCGATCGGTGAAGGTGTCGGCGACCGCGTCGCCCTTGGCGCGGTTGCGTACCTCGACCGGCACTTCGGGCAGGCCCGTCGCCTTCCGGATCGTCTCGAGGTCGTCCTCGAAGGTCTCGATCCGCCCGATGTGGTCGTACGAGATGAGATCCGTCATCACGTTGATGTGCTGGGGGCGCCAGTGAGGATCCATCTCCCCGATCGGATCCTGCCGCTCGACGCCTGCCACGAACTCGTCCAGGCTGACCGGCCGCTCCGGGTCGGGATCCTGGCCCAGGGCGACCTGGATCTGGCCACGCCACCGATCGGAGTTGACGATCTTGTCGAGGTAGGCGGACTGGAACCGGCGCAACGGGTCACGGACGAACGTGAAGCTGTAGCCCTCACCGGACAACATCCGCGCAATGCGTCGGCGACCGACCTCCGCCACCTTGGGCAGCCGGTTGTCAGTGTGCACGTTCTCGGGGCTGAAGTCGTAGTCACCGGTGTGTAGTCGGTCCATCCACAGCAGTACTGTCGAGCACGCCGCCTTGGGGTTCTTCACGTAGACAATGCCGTGTTCCGGAAGCGCGTGGACGTGGTAGGCGAGTCCGCGGTGCGGGAAGTACTCCCTCATGGCGCGCCAGGTGACGTTCACGACGTCGGGGTCCACGGACGGCTCCTCGCTCCCGCTGGTCAGGCGCTGCGAAGAATAGCCGAGAGGCGCGGGTTGATCGGGCTGATGCGCCTCGACCGCGATCCGCTGCTGCTGCAGGCCAACATGTCCGGCAGCGGGAGCGGCAACAGCATGGTGCCGTCGTTCGAACCGCCGTCCTGGAACCGGCTACTGCTGCCGCTTGTCGGTGAACCGGATCTCCTCAGGGAACCGCGACTCCTCGGCTGCCAGCCTCAACAGATCCTCTCGGGCCAGACCGGGGCCGGGACCGGTCGCCGAGAGGTTCACCATGAATTCGTGCCGCACGGTGTCCCGGAAGTGGCTTTCCCGCACCGCGATGTACCCGAGCAGGTCAAGGTCGTGAAGCAGCAGCCGCAGATGGTGGGGCGTGAACACCCAGTTGTGCATGTCGATGTAAGCGTCTCCTCGTGCGCGCTGCGCCCACGCCCGGACCTGGGCAAGCTGGTTCACGAGCTCGTACTCACCGCGGTGGTCGGGCGCCCACGCCGTCGCTCCCCGGTGCTTGACGGCGTTGAGCTTGGCCTCGATGACCGTTCCCACCGTGTGCACGGCCGACGGTGACTCCGCAGCGTCGATCACGCGTGCCAGCGACGCGCGCTCGCGGAAGCGGTCGAAGCAATACCGGCTGTCGGGCACCACGAGGGCCAGGACGCCATCGGGCCGGAGCAGCCGATCGCACTCGTTCACGAAGTCGATCAGTGACACCGTGTGCTCGATCACGTGCGAGGCGACGATCAGATCGAACCGGTCGTCGATGACGTCAGCCATCGCCGCGCCGGGAGGCAGAACGAAGTCGACCTCCTCGATGTCCGCCGCTTGGTATTGCTGGTGCCGCTTGTACTTGTCGACAAGGCCCGTGCGGTCGAGGTAGTCGACCACCTTCACGTCGAACCCGTCCCGCTTGCGGAGGATCCCGTTGTGTGCGGGACCGATCTCCAAGGCGCGCGGCGCTGGACCAGAATTGGCGAGAACAGACTCGCGACGCAGCTCGAGTCGCTTGGCTGCGACCTCGGGCGAGGTTGCCATCGGCTAGTTTCCCAGCGCGCGTGCCGCGTGCCACAGTTCGTGGGCGGCCTCGTGCTCGACGAACTCGGCAACGTCCCCCGGCAGGTCCCGGCGTTTCGGCGCGATCTTCTCCCGGTGCGTCTTGCGGGCACTGGCGAAGGCGCTCCCGATCTCATCGGTCATGGGCAGCTGCAGGAACCGGAGCACCCGGCGCAGGGGGCGGTCGTCGTTCGCTCCGAAGAAGTCGGCATACTCCACGAAGCACACGAGGTCCGGGCACTGCTCGCGCACGTCGAGCATGGTGACCAGAGATTCGTTCCAGAACTTCACCGCGGCTCTCGCGTCATGCTCGGCACGCCATCCCCGGTCGCCAGGGTTGGTCGCCCGTGCCTGCCAGGAGTGCGCCACCTCGGCCACGTCCCGGACGATGCACAGGAACCGTGGCCTGGGAAACTGATCGGCCAGCGCAGGCATCGTCCCGGGTTCCGTCAGCTTGTCGCCAACGTAGGCGGCCGAGGCGTACTTGCCGCGAACCTCCTCGTAGTACGCCGACCAGACGGGCACGTCCGGCGTGATGTTGGTCGTGCGAGACCCCGCGAAGTCGAAGAAGCGCTCCTCCGCGAACAGGTCGGGGACGAGGCGATGGACGTTCTGGGGCTTCCACAGGAACTTGTAGCGCTCGACGCCAAGCGCGACCCGTGGGTGCGACCCAACGACGCGAGCCAGGGCAGTTGTCCCCGATCGGCCGAGGCCCACCACGAATAGGTATTGCGGCATGCGCGGCACCTTACTCGGACCCCTCGACCCACCACAGGCCCGCGTGGGGCCCTGCTTGCTGATCTGGCTGGGTGCCTTCACGACCCTCTCTGCCGCGCTGCTCGTGGTGTGGAAGAAAGCGAAGCCCAACGTCGAGCGCTACTCCCGGGGTACGGCCCCTGCATGTGGCCGGTCGCCATGGGGACACGGTTGAGTCCGAGCGCGCGCGGCGCTGTATAGCCTTCAGTCATCCGACACCCCGTGAGGCGGCATCTCAGACGTGGCAAGCATCGCAATCTCCTGTGTGGTCGACGACAGTCCGATCTTCCTCATGCAGGGCTGGAACTGGCTGGGCAGCCTGCTCCGGCTCGGAACCGTGGAGCGTGCGGACATCTACCTTCACCACGTCGACAACATCGACCCGGCCAGGCTGCGCACGTTCGAGAAGCTCGGCGCCCGGCTGGTCCCCATCAAGCCGTTCGGCGAGGGCGGCGCCCGTTACTGCAACAAGGTGCGCCAGCTCGAGACCCCTGCGTTGCAGGACTATGACCACGTCATCCTCACCGACGCAGACGTCGTGTTCGCCGCCTGCCCGACGCGGTATGCCACCGGCACGGCGGTGCGCGCCAAGCAGGTCGACAGGGCGAACCCGCCCGAGGAGGTGTGGACCGCACTGCTCGTCGAGGCTGGGCTGGCCGATCGCGCGGTCCGAGTGCCGCTGGAGCTGCACCCGGACGAGCAGACGTTCGACACCAACTTCAACGGCGGCTTCTACGTGATTCCGGCGGCGGCGTGGGCTCGCCTGCGAACCGGCTGGAACGAGTGGGCCAGCTTCTGCCTTGACCGGGCCGCGCTGCTCGGCGACTACGCCCATCACGCCGACCAGCTAGGCTTCGGCCTCGCCGTACTCGATGCGGGACTGGCCGTTGAGCCACTTGGGCTCGAGGCGAACTTCCCGTTGCACCTGCGGTCCCTGCACGCCGAACTGGCGCCGCTCGAGCTGGTCGGCATCCACTATCACCGGGAGTTGGACAGCCACGGCCTGCTCAAGGCGGGCCCCGTCCCGTGGATCGCCCAGCAGGTCCGGGCCGTCAACCAGGGCCTGGCGGAGTTCCGGCGTGCGCGGCTTGACAACTCGATCTTCTGGGACTTCCGGTACGCCACCGACCCGATACTCGGCAGCGGTGTCGGCTCCCGCGGCGAAACCCTCATCGAAAAGCGCGCCCTGCTACTGCCGTACTTCCGCGCTTTCGCGGACGCGCAGGTCCTCGACGTCGGCTGCGGCGATCTCGAGACCACTCGTTACATGCCGGCCCGCGACTACCACGGCATCGACCTGTCCGCGACCGCAGTGGAGATCGCCCGCAGCAAGCGCCCGGACTGGCGGTTCGACGTGGGCCGGGTCTCATCGCTGCCGGACAGGGCGTACGACCTTTCGGTCTGCCTGGACGTCCTGCTGCACCAGTCCGACCCCGACGAGACACGAAGCCTGGTCGCGGACCTGGTCCGGGTGGCCCGCCAGGCAGTCATTGTCTCCGGGTACTCGCGCCCGATCGACCAGACCGGGATCGTGTTCTACGCCGAGCCGCTGGAGGAAATCCTGGCCGCCCAGCCCGACGTGGAGCAGGTCGTCCGCATCGGCGGCTACCGCGACGTCGACTTGTTCGTGGCGGTGAAGGGAGCAGGCGTCGCGCCCAACCGGCACGACATCTCGATTCCCGCCCTTGCCTACGGCGCGATGCAGACTCCGGACTGGCCGCTGCTGAACGATCTGGTCGCGCTGAGCCGCGAGCGCCTCGGCTTCTACCCCAGCACGATCATCCGCACGATCGAGTACCCCTGGTTCGCTCGCCGGCTCGAGCGGCACGCCGGCGAACGGGTGCTAGACGTGGGCGCAGGCGTCAGTGTGCTCCCGCTATGGCTCGCGCAGCAGGGGTGCCAGGTGACCACCGTCGACCCGCACACGTTGGTGCGGGATCCCGACCATCCGAAGAACACTTGGAACGAGTGGGGTTTCATCGACTATGCCAAGCTCGACCCCCGCATCACGGCGCTGCAGGTCGATGCGTCGACGTACACGGCAGGGGAGCCGTTCGAGGCGATCTACAGCGTCAGCGTGCTCGAGCACCTGCCCGCCGACCTCCGCCGGACCATCTTCGCAAACCTGCGACGACAATTGGGCGACAGGGGGCGGTTGTACCTCTCTTTCGACCTGATCCCCGGGAGCGACGCCCTCTGGTTGTTCAGCGAGGGCAAGCAGGTCGAGGACGACGAGATCCACGGCACTCTCGACTCGGTCGTCGGCGAGTTGCAGGCGCTGGGATTCCTCATCACCGAGCTCACGACCGTGAGGCACATCTCGGACAGCCGGACGGATATCGTCATGCTCGAGGCGCGCCTTCGTGATACCGACTGACCCCCCGTCCTTCTCGCCTGGTCCTTCACGTAGGGCTGCCGAAGACCGGCACCTCTGCGCTGCAGGAGTGGTGCATCACGCACCGTGGGTTCCTTGCCGCACCGTGGATCTGGGACTCGCCGACCCCCGCGGGAGGCCAAGCTCCAGTTCCTCGTGCGGGCGCTGATCCGCGCTCGCTGGGCTGCGTGAACTGACCGAGTCCTACGAGACGAAGTCTTCGCAGCTGTGCGCCCCAACGAGCCCTGGCTGCGCTGGAGCGGATCCAGCGGCTGGCTCGCTACCCAGGCGCGGCGCCGACCTGGCCGCGGCGTTCGGAGCAGCTGAGGTACGACTCGGGGTGTACCCGGGCGAGTGGTGGACGACCTTCCCCGACATTCTCGGACTGGACGACGCCCCACCGCTCGAGCAATCGAACTCCTCGGCCTCGCCCGCGCTCGTCGAGCTGATCCGGCAGGTGAACGCGCTGGGGCTCTCGCCGACGGAGCGAGCAGCAGCTCTGGCAGCGCTCGAGCACTGCTTCGCCACCGGGAACCTGGTACTGCTGGATCTGGCCAGACAGCACACCGTCCCGGCCGTGACCGCTCTCACCGCCACGCTGGTGGGTCGCCTCGGACGGCTGAGAAGTCTCGGCAGGGCGGATTCCAGTGGACGTCGCAACACGGTTGGGCCGAATAGGCTTGTCATTCTCACGTCCTCGTCGATGCTGGCGAGCGCCGCGGTCGTGGCCCAGTGAGCGACGCAGAGGTGACCACGACGGCTACGATCTCGTCGGCGGACGGGAGATCGGAGTCGCATGACCAGCCAGCACGTGATCGTGGCAGGCTTCCATCGCAGCGGAACCTCCATGACGGCGCAGGTGTTGAGCAGGGCTGGTCTGCACCTCGGCGACGCCCTCCTGCTCCCCGACGCGTTCAACCGGGACGGTTTCTTCGAGGACGCTGACATCGTCGAGGCCCACGATGACCTCCTGGCCGACGCTGGGCATAACTGGCAGTACGTCGACGACGATCTGCCGCCAGTGCCTGGGCACAGGCTCGCCAACCTGCGGCGAATGGCAGCGGAGCGCGACCGTCGCCACGCCGTGTGGGGCTTCAAGGACCCCCGCGTTTGCCTGTTCCTCGAGACGTGGCGAGTTGTCCTGGACGACCCGGTGGTCGTGGTCGTCTATCGCCATCCGTCCTCGGCCGCGGCGTCACTGCGCAACCGGGCGGCTTGGCAGGTAGCCATGAGGCCTCCCGCTCCCGGAGCCGTTCGGTTCTGGTCGGACCCGGCTCTCGCACCTCGGATGTGGCTGCGCCACAACCGCGCGCTGGTGGACTACGCAGTCGCACACCCGGATCGGACCGTCGTCGTCAGCCAGGACGCGCTCGTGGCGGGCTTACCACTGGTGCAGACCTTGAACGAGCGCTTCCGGCTGGGGCTGGACGCGTCCGCCTCGACGGGGATCCGGACTGACGCGCAGGGACGCTTCGGAGCCGTTCCTCCTGGACTGCCTCGTGAGCTCGAAGCCGAGCTCGAGGACACCTGGGCGACCCTCAACGACCTGGCGAGCCTCGCAACGCCCCCGACGGTCGCAGCCCTGCCACTTGCTCGTGAGCAGGGCACCACGGTGCCCCTGGCCATCCGGGAGCGTGTGGCGCAGCTCTTAGGACGCCCGGACGAGTCCGGGACGGCCACGCCGGACGACGTCGTCGCCCTCGCAGAGGAGGCCCTGCAGGAGGGGCATCACGCCCGAGCGCTCGACCTGTTGCAGCTGGAGGGATGGCGTGCGAGCGAGGACCCGCAGATGTGGGGCATCATCGGGCGAGCCCAATACTTCCTGCACCGACACGACGACGCGATCGAGTCACTGCAGCGGGCACAGGCGATGCAGCCGGGACGGCTCCAGTTCGCCGTGGAACTGGGCAGGTGCCTGGTGGCGCGCGGCGCTCACCGTGAGGCCGAAGACACGCTACGCGCAGCGATGGACCTGCACCCCAGGAGCCCGGCCCCGACCATCGTCCTGGTCACCTCGATGTTCCGCCAAGGCAGGTTCGTCGAAGCCGTCCAGCTGGCTTCCGAGGCCGTGCGCCGCGCTCCTGAGGCGTTCCCGGCACAGATGATCCTCGTGCATGCCTTGCACCGCTACGGCCAGCTCGCAGCGGCCCTCGAGGTCGCCCACGCCGTGCAGAGGCGTTTCCCAGGCAATCTCGCGATACACGCGATCGTGGCCGGCTTGTTGTTGCAGCTCGGGCGACAGGAGGAGGCCGACGTCAGCGCATCCAAGGCGGCCGCGTCCGTCTTGGACATGGAGGGGTACGCCCGTCGGCTGGTATCGGCCGTCGAGTCGATTCCGGATCCGGTGCAGCGGGCTGACCTCGACGAGCGGGCCGGACATCATCTGGAACGCATGCTGTCCGCCGCGGTCCATGCGACCCTATCCGCGGGGCCGTAGGGACCGAACCGGAGAGGAACGACATGAAGGTGGCAGTGATCGGGGCCGGCGGATTCCTGGGCGGCGCCCTGACGACCGCGTTCGCGCGGCAGGGGATTCCAGTCCACGCGCTGGGCAGGGACTGGCGCGGCGTGCCCGTCGATGACACGGAGGACAGAGTGACCCGGTTCGAGGGTGACGCCGGTGACCCAGAGGTGACCCGCGCCGCGATGCGCGGGTGCACCGTCGCGTACTTTCTCGCCTACCAGGGCGTTCCCCTCATGGACGGCGCCGACCACCTCGAGGAGTACGACAACAACCTGCGCATGCTGGTGTCCGCCATCTCAGGGGCGGAGTACGGCGGGGTGGAGCGGCTGGTACTGCTTTCCTCCGGAGGCACCGTCTACGGGGAGACCGACGGTCCTGCGACCGAGGACGTCGAGCTGAGGCCCATTTCCCACTACGGTGCGATCAAGAAGCTCTCGGAGGAGATGCTTGCTCACTACGTGGCCGTCGCGGGCACCCTCAGCTACGCCGTTGCGCGGGTCGCCAACCCGTTCGGTCCGGGCCAGGTCAATGCCAAGCGCAAGGGCCTGGTCGTCTCGGCGATGCTCAAGGCGCTGGCCCAGGAGCCAGTCCTCGTGCACAACGACGGGACCCAGGTGCGTGACTACGTCTTCGTTGACGACGTGGTGCGGGCCCTGATGGCGCTCGGGACGAGCAGCGACGCGGCCAACGAGGTCTTCAACGTCGGCAGCGGTGCCGGTCGATCCGTCGAGGACGTACTGGCGGACATCGAGCGGGTGTCGGGCCTGGCCCTGGATCGGCGACACGTGCGCGGACGACTCCAGGATGTGGACTCCAACGTGCTGAGCGTCGAAAAGCTGGCGAAGGTCCTCGGCGATCCGGAGGCGACCGGTTACGAAGACGGGCTACGACTCACCTGGCAAGCCGTGAGCCGGGCCGCCGGGCCGGCGCGCGACCTGCCATGATCTGAACCCCACGACCCGGCGTGCGATAGGACTGAAAGTAATGGCCCAACCCAAGCGGAACACCAAGATCCGCCGCGGCGCGGTAACCCCTGGCACCACCTCCAAGACGAAGCACGAGCTCCCCCGCGGGTCCAGCGCCCGTGATATCAGTCTCGTCCGGGAATCGGGTGCGTTCGACCTGGATCACTACTGCCGGCAGTTGGAGCGTGAGCTCTCCTTGGAGGAGGCGGTCGATCACTACGTCTCGGAGGGGGAAGCGCGGGGCCTCGACCCCACGCCGGACTTCGACGCTCAGTTCTACCTGAGGACGAACCAGGACGTGGCGGTGGCGGGCGTGAACGCCTTCGCCCACTACCTCAAGTCCGGGCGCCGTGAGCGTCGGTACCCAACTGCGGCAGCCCTGGCGAGGGATGCCCGCGTGGTCCTGGAGGCAGGTGCCTTCGATGCCGAGTACTACGGGCGCACGAATCCCGGCCTCGATCCCGCCCACTACCTCCGGTCCGGCAGCCGTGAGCCGTGGCATCCGACTGCACCACGGGCCAAGGATGACCTGGGGATCGAGGCAGGTGCCCTCGATGCCGAGTACTACCGGCGCACGTATCCCGGCGTCGACTTCGGCAAGGTCCGGTTGCTCGAGCACTACTTGACTCTCGGTTGCCGACGCGGCATGCGACCGAACGAACGGTTCGACGACAAGTTCTACGCGCGGAACTACCCCGAGGTAGCCGATTCCCCGGCGCTGCCCCTCGTGTACTGGATCCAGGTCGGTGCCAAGCGTGGCCACCGCACGTGCTTCGAGGACGTGGAGCCGATTGTGGAGAAGGTTCGGGAGTCCTCGCTCTTCGACCCGCGCTACTACGAGTCCGCGCACGACCTGCCCGAGAACGACGCGGACCCGGCCCTCCATTACGTCCTCCACGGGGCGCGGAAGTGGCTGGACCCGGGGCCGGCGTTCTCGACCGAGTACTACCTGCGCCGATACCCCGATCTGCAGAGGGCCGGGGTCAACCCCTTGGCCCACTTCGAGCAGTACGGAAGTGCCGAGGGGCGGCGCGGAGTGCCTCCTTCCTACCGCACGGTGTTCGTCCCGGGCCGTGCGACGTTCCACTACGACCGCCCCAACCTCATGATCCTCTTGCACGAGGCTTCCCGGACGGGAGCGCCGCTCCTGGGCCTGGCCCTGGTGCAAGAGTTCGCCTCGAGCTACAACGTGTTCGTGTGGGCCGGTAGCGGTGGGGTGCTCGACGAGGACCTCATGGACGCGGCCTGCCTCGTCGGACACGGGTTCGCAGACCCGTTGGACTGCGAGTTCGTCCTCCGCGACCTGCTGGTCGAGTACGCCGTGGACGCGGTGATCGCGAACTCGGTCGAGACCTCGCCGGCGCACGCGGCGATCCTGGCATGCGACCTACCATCGGTGGGCCTTATCCACGAGTTCGCGAGCTACTCCCGGCCGATGGGCAAGATCACCGACGCCGTGGCGAGGCTCGACCGGTGCGTGGTGCCGGCCGAGCTGGTGAGGACGTCCGCTCTTCAGGAGATCGATACGATCTGCGGATCCAGTGCCACGAACCTGGTTGTGCGGCCCCAGGGGCACCTCCCGGAGTCGCTCTGGTCGTCCCGGTTCGCCGTCAACGACGACGACGACGGCATGCGGGCCCAGATGCAGCGGAAGCTGTCCGGTCACCGGGTCGTCCTCGGGGCCGGGTTCGTCCACATCCGCAAGGGGCTCGACCTGTTCGTGGAGACTGCCCGCTGGGCCAAGGAGCTGTCGACGGAGCCGGTGCACTTCCTCTGGATCGGCGACGGCTGGGCACCAAGGACTGACTTCACCTACAGCCTGTGGATCCAGGACTCACTGCAGCGGTGGGAGCTCGAGGACGACGTCACCATCATCGACGCCCAGAACACCATCGACTGGGCCTTCGAGCTTGCCGATGTCTTCCTGCTCTCCTCCCGCCTCGACCCCTTCCCCAACGTCGCGGTCGACGCGATGGCCGCCAACGTGCCGGTGGTGTGCTTCGACGGGACCACCGGCGTCGCCGAGTTCATCGGCGACACGGGCGCCGCGGGCGCCGTGGTGCCCTACCTCGATGCGCGAGCGGCCGCCGCTGCCGTGGTCGACCAGCTGGGACTCGACACGGGCAGCGTGCGCAACGAGAAGATCGTCGAGGAGCGGCTTGACTTCCGCCGCTACGCGCGCGCCATCGAGGGGGAGATCGAGCTGGCGAAGCAGGATGTGGCGAGCCGGCGGCGGCAGGTGGGGGCTCTGCACGACGCCGCCTGCTTCGACCGCTCCTTCTATGACATGCGGTGGTCGAGGTTCCCAGACGACAGCGGTGCGCTCAAGGAGTACGTCGCCCGCTCGATGAAGGGGATCTACCGGACGTCGCCCCTGCCAGGGTTCCGGGACACGGAAGTCACCGGGGCGGGATCGGCAAACGGCGACGTTCCCCTGCTGCGGAAGGTGCTGGAGCATCCCTCGGTGCTCCCGCGAACTCACGACTGTGTCATCGTGGACGAGGAGACTGAGGTACGTGCGTCGCCGGGTCTCAAGGTTGCCCTACATCTGCATCTCTTCTACGCCGATCTGGCCGAGGACGCCCTCGCCATGCTCATGGACGCGGGAATCTCGGCGGATCTCTACGTCTCGTGCAGCGAGCTCGCGGCACAACACCTCGGCGTGCAGTTTCGGCGCTACCGGCGCGGGAACGTCACGATCCGAGCGGTGCCGAACATCGGCCGCGACATCGGCCCGTTCGTCGCCGAGTTCGGCAAAGAGCTACTTGAAGGGGGCTACGACATCATCGGCCACCTCCACGGGAAACGCAGCAAGGACATCGGGACCGGCGACGCCTGGCGCGCCTACCTCTGGGGCAATCTCCTGGGCGGGCCCGGGGTATGGTCCGCCGTCGAGCACGAGTTCGCAGCCGACGGTTCCCTCGGTCTGATGTTCCCCGAGGACCGCCACGTCATCGGGTGGGCGCGAAACAAGGAGTTCGGCGAGGAACTACGAGAGCGGCTGGGCGTGAACCGAGAACTCCCTGCCGTGCCAGTCTTCCCGCTGGGAACCATGTTCTGGGCCCGTCCCGAGGCCGTGCGTCCACTGCTGGAATCCGGACTCACCTGGGACGACTTCCCGTCGGAGCCGCTGCCGTACGACGGGTCCATGCTCCACGCAATCGAGCGACTGCTGCCCACCATCTGCGAGGAGACAGGACACCGGTGGAAGACAATCTACGTCCCGGGCACGACGTGGTAGAACGCGGCGAGCCGGTCCGTCTCTGCCTGCACATCGGGATGCCGAAGACCGGCACTTCACTCATCCAGTCGGTGCTGCAGGGCCTACGCCCCCAGTTGGCCCACGAAGGTGTGTGGCTGCCGCCCAACAACTTGGCGGCGCACCGCATCGCCGTAGAGGCTTTCGCTGCTGACAGCCGGTTGAGCACCAGGGCCGATGTGGAGGCCATTCGGGAAGCGATCACCTTCGAGGAGGCCGTGGCGCACTCTCGCCCGACGTCCGAAGAGTTCACCAAGGTGATCCTGTCCTCCGAGTACTTCCAGCAGTGTTCAGTCCCCCTGTTGCTCCCTCTGCTGGAAAAGATGGGCTTCTCCTCGGAGGCGACCTCGGTGGTCGCCGCCCTCCGCCGCCAGGACCGGATCCTGGTCTCGGGCTTCAACCAGGACGTCAAGGCCATGCACCGGAGCACCCCGCTGATCTGGGATCCCGACGACGCGCACCAACTCGACTGGTACGCCTTGCTCACGCCGTGGGCGGAGACGTTCGGCAAGGACGCGATCAAGGTCCAGGTCTTCGATCGGGAGGTCGCCAAGAAAGAGAGCCTGACCTGCCTGTTCCTCGAGGCCTGTGACGTCTCGTACGACGAGGCGAGCGTGACCTCACTGGAGGTGAGCCGCCGCGATCAGGAGAACGCCAGCCTGCCGGCAGACCTGCTCGCCTTCAAGTTCGTCGCCAACGGGGTGACCCGCCCGGGCGAGGTGGACTGGCTCATCGACGAGGCTCAGGCGCGCGGCGTCGGCGGCGGCGTCTACGGACTTGCAGAGGAGACTGTCCAAGCGATACTTGAGCATTATCGGATGTCAAATCGGCAGGTGGCACTCGAATACCTCGGCGAAGATGGCGACCTTTTTGATGATGTGGTGACGGCGCCGACCCATACAGACCTGACAGTCGATCCGGTAATACTGTCGTCTCTACTCGCCATCTGCGTAGCTGCCCAGCCTCGTGCCGAGGGCGCGCGTAATCATCATCTGAGGTAATCGAGAGAATCTATGGGTCTAGTCACGCTGCACATCGGGATGCCGAAAACGGGGACGAGTGCGTTTCAGGAGGCACTCATCCGGGGCAGGGACAGCGTGGTGGCGCAAGGGCGTTGGACTCCGAGGCACCTGATGGACAACCATCGGATCGCGCTCGAGGCCTTCCCGCCGGATCACAAAGATTGGCGGTTCCCGCATTTTCAGAGAGTCAAAGCAAGTGGCCACGACCATTCGCTCGAAGAGTTCGGCTCAGCTGTTGGTGAGAACCGGGACGTCGTATTATCCTCCGAATACTTTTCGGCAGCTGGGCCTGACCTCACGCGGGGGTTCTTGGAGGCACGTGGGGTGGCGCCTGGTGATGTGAGGGTGGTCGTTGTCATCCGGCGGCAGGACGCCTTCTTGGCCTCGGCCTTCAATCAAGAAGTGAAACGGACGGGGAGATCGCGGCCCTTCGCGTGGGATCCGCAGAATGCCGTGTCTTGGGACTGGTACAAACGGATAAGCCGGTGGGCCGATGTCTTTGACGACTCGGCCATTAACGTGCTTGTCTATGAGCGTTTGGCGCATGATGCGGCGCCGCGAGGTCTTGTGCAAGGGCTGGCGCAAGCGTGTGGCATTGAGCTGGCCAGTCCGGAGGATGGCTCCGACAGAGAAACGGGGGCAAATCGGAGCCTCAGTGCACCGTTGTTGCGATTCCAGATGCGCGCCAACGCAGTCACGGCACTAGGGGAGACCGAGTGGCTTGTTGATCGCGCCTTGGAAAGAGGGGGTTCATATGAGCGCTTCTGCATTCCTGCGCCCTTGGCACGGGAAATTGTCGACTACTACCGAGAGTCGAACGAGGCCGTCGCTGCGAGATTTCTCGGGAATGAGGTGCCGATTTTCCCCGACCAGGTAGACGGCGACCCTGACCAGGTTTCGCTCGATGAGGACACTCACGCACTGACGAGCTTGCTCGCTCTCTTGGCTGCCGAGATCGGCCGGACGCGAAACACCTGCAGTTCATAATACCTGCGAGCCACGAGTCGGCTAGTGAGAACAGACCTGCTTCCGGGTTACTAGTTTTTGCGGAGGACCGCGACGTCCTGCCGCCCAGCAACAGAGCCGTTGAGTACAATATCCACCACTTCGAAGAACTCACCCCAGTGTGTTCGCACGTACTCCGAAGTATGGTACGCATCACTATAGAACCCGGGGAAGACGCCCTCCCAGGCATCATTGGAAATATAAGTGAAGCCGCCGCCATCCCGAAGACCGGCGCGGACGCGGGCAGCGTATTCGGCATTGTCCGGGGAGATGACCCGGGACACGAAGTCTTCGCTGCGAAATGTGGGAATAAGTAGACCGCCCGGGCGCAGCAGTCGGTGCCACTCCCACAACCAGGCATCTTGTTGGACCTCGTTGAGGTGAGTCAACACCGAGGCAGCGTAGATAAGATCGAACGTCCCGGTCGCCTCGTTCAGTGGCGGAGTCTCATGACCGTCGTGCCAACGCCCGAAGGGCATATGTGTGCGGCACCATTCTATCGACGGCTGATGCAAGTCGTAGCAGACGAGTTCAGCATCGGAGTCTGCATGGATGGCTCTCAGCACGCGTCCCGCGCCACCGCCGAAGTCCATGATTCGCTCCATGGTTTGCAGTGACGCTCCAGCGTTAGAGACGAACTGGGACAGAGCTTCGGCAGAGCTTCGACCAGTCCGAAGATAGGCGTCAGAGCTTGGAACACTCGTAAAGGCTTGAGCGAGCCAACTGGGAGGTATCGGTAGGCCAGTGTCATCGACGAGCGGGTTGGTATAACTGGGGTCTGCAACTCCATCCACAGGCCGAGCTAGGATTCCGGTAGCATTTGGTGTCCATTTGATAACGTCACCCGTGCGCATGCCGAAATTGTGACCAGGGAGGACGAATCCCTTAGCGGTTAACCGAATGGGGGTGCCGTCTACGGCTTCTTTAGAGATATGGATCGCTTCCCCCTCGAGTGTGGCTTGGTAAGTGCCAGGGGGAGACCACCCCATTTCCTTTAGCATCGTCGGCGGGGCCATCAGTCGTTGACGGGACCGCATGATGCTGGTGCTGTTGGGATTTCGAGAGGGATCCAGTTGCATATCCATACGTCCTGTTAGCGGGATGGGATGGCGAAGGCGCCGAGATCTGTCAGCCGTACTCAGTCGCGGCCGGACTGCTCCCGCATGCTTTGCCGCACTCTTATCTTGTACTCCTTGCGGCTCTCCTGGGGGAGGCTCTTCCAGTCGACTCCCTCTGATCGAGCCAAGCGCGCTGCCTGCCGAGCGACCTCCTGGGGGTCGAACGCGGTGGGCTTGTCTGCCGTCTCGTTCATGAGGCACTCCTCGCATCATTGGTCTTGACTGCCAACCGGAACACTACCAGTCGGGGATCGTTGACGTGTGACGCTTGGGAGCGCGGGCGGGGACCGTGTCAACCACGTCAAGTCAATCGCGTCGCGTGGTGCTTTGCGGAATGCTTGAGCCAGGTTGAATCGACCAGTGCCAAGACAGTCCTCTATTCTTCAGCGAGGCTCTTCAGTGCGAGCGACGAGCGAGTTTGGTTGAATTGCTTGACGACCGAGGGTTTAGGACTGAGGTGACCGTGTTTATCCGGAGCCCGGTCGAACATGCGATTTCCTCTTGCCGACACGGGTGGCGGACTGGCTCTCCGAGAATGCGCGCTACCTCACTGATTGTCTGGTCGACGTGGCCAATGGTGTTAAGCGAAAGGGCATGGACGGGCGGTCGGCAAGACGCTCGCTCTCACCCTGCCGTGAGCATTCTCGACCGGCGTCGGGTGTTCTGGGCAACGGCGGATAGTCAGCGGGTGACGGCTGCCAGGGCCTCGGCCAGGCCGCGGTGGGCGACGTGGTCGATGACGTGAACGCCGGCCGGGGCTTCGACCCGGTAGAGGAAGTCGGGCTCGAGCTCGGCATACAGGCCGGCCCGGAGCTTGGTGAAGACGTCGTACTCGCGCACCTTGCGGGGTGAGCGCTCGGGGTGGAACGCCTCGATGCTGGTCCAGTGCGCGAACTCGTCCGTGTCCAGCCACTTCAGCTCGAAACACAGACCTGGTGGCATCGTGATCCGCTCGGCCTCGGCGGGGTGGGAGCGGATCTCCCAGTCGAAGCCCTTGAGGTAGATCGACTCCGGGCCCATGGGGTAGATCCAGGGTTCGACATTGCGCAGCTTGAGGTCGAGGTACGCCACCTGCGGACTCTCGATGTACAGCGGGTGGTGCTGGAAGAGGACCACGGTTTCCACTGCGCTGATCTGCCATCCGAGGTCCCTGAGCATGCTGGCGCCCTCGGGCGTGAGGACCATGTCACCGTCCCACTTGAGCGAATACCTGGTCTGCACCTGACTGAACGACCAGTTGTAGAAGTGCGTCAGGCTGTGCACGGAGTCGGCTGGTGTCTCCAGGTGCTCGGGGCCACATCTGCTGACCTCGAAGGGGTACTCGACGATGGAGATGCGGTCACTTGCGTCGTTCTTCATCGCCACTTCTGCGCCGACCGTGGCCGTGCCATCGTCCGAGCAGTTGTCGATGAGCACGACATGATCAACGGAGCGCAGCAGCCGGGGGAGAACCCAAGGGAGGCTGCGCGCCTCGTTGCGCACACGCAGGACCGCCGTCATGCCCGGCGGCAGGACGCGTTGCGCCCAGGGCCAGGTGACGTCGAACTCCTCGATCCCCTCGCGGTTCCTGATGACGGGCGAGATCATGACCGGGGAGGCATCTCCCGATCGTGGACGAGGGGGCGAGCCGCGCGGGGGAGCCACTCGCGGGCGACGTGGTCCACGATATGCACACCTCTCGGGGCTTCGATCCGGAACAAGCGGTCGCAGGCGTCCCACCGGCCGGCCTTGATCGCCTGGAACGTCGCGAACTCGCGTCGCTTGCGACGAGTGCGAGAGCTCGTCGCGAAGGCCTCGTGATCGGTCCAATGGGCGAACTCGTCTTCGTCGAGGTGCTTGAGCTCCAGGCACGAGCCGCCGGGGAGGGCGTGGTTCCGGCTACCCTGCGGGACCCGGAGCATCTCCCACTCGAAGGCCTTGACGTAGGAGTAGCTCGAGAGGATGGGGTGGCCGTAGTGCTCCACGTTGTGCAGCCCCAGGTCGAGGTAACCGACCTGTTCACTCTCGACGTAGAGCGGGTGCCTCGGCAGCAAGAGGTTGACACGGGTGTAGCCGACCTGCCAGCAGAAGTCCCTGATCTGGGCCGCTCCTTCCGCGGTGAGCGCCATGTCGCCGTCCCACTTCAGGGCGTAGGCCGTCCGGACGTGCGAGAACGCCCAGTTGTTGAAGTAGACGAGACTGTGCACCGAGTCCGGGGGCGTCAGCAGGTGTTCGGGACCGCAGCGGCTCAGGGCAAAGGGGTAGTCGAGGATCCAGAGCCGATCACTCAGGCCCAGCGCCGCTGCGACGCCGTGGGCGACCTCCGCGGTGCCGTCGCTCGACTGGTTGTCGACGAGGATGACGGCGTCGGTCGCCCGGAGGAGCGGGGCCAGCGAGAACCGGAGGTTGTGTGCCTCGTTCTTGACGCGTACCACCGCCGTGACGCCACGCTGCAGCCCTCTCCCACCGAAGGGCGACCGGCCGAACCGAGGGAGGCCGTCGGTGGGAGGGACGGAGGACTGGACCTCGGTCGAGCCGGGATGCACGACGCCTAACCCCTCAACCGGCCCAGGATCCCCGTGGTCCGGAGTGCTGCGCTCGGGGAATCGGAGGTTTCGGGGGGTGCTTCGGGTGTGCCGGACGTGCGGTGGCTCCGCCGCTTCTTACGAGCCGCCAGCATCGACGACTGCGCGATGGCCTCGGCCTCCTCGTAGAGCTGGACGTACTCGTGGCGGATCTGGTCCAGGGCAGTGTGCTGGTCCGTGGACTCCTCCTCGTCCTTGGCCAGGTTGCCCAAGTGGTGCCACGTCTCGTCGATCAGAAGGCGCAGCGACTTCGGGACGCGGACGTCCTCCCAGGTGGTGTGGACCCGGTGCAGGTCCGGATCGATCAGGTCGTGGATGTTCCGCAGGTCGCGGGCAGAGGCGGAGTTGACGGCTTCCAGACCGAACCGCTGACCCAACCGGTAGATGGGGATGGTCCAGTCGTCGATCAACGACGAGTAGTGCACGAACGCGCGGCGCTCCTCCCGCGTGGCCCGCTCGGTGTGCAACATCTGGTTGATCCAGCTGGCAGCTCGGCTGACGGCGCTCACGTCGGTGGCGTGGGCTGAGTAGTACTTCTGCTTACTGCCCACCACCTCGGACGGCGTGCGAAGCATGATGACGTAAGAGGACTCGATGTTCAGCCTCAGCGTCGCCGAGCGCCACAGGCCGATGAACCACGCCATGCGCGGATCCTTCAGCACGACCTCGCTGACGCCCTCGTCGAACTGGCTCGCGAGCCACTGGAAGGCTTCCTCACGTGGCTTCTCGAGGGCGCTGACCCTCCCGGTGTCGAACCAGGCCTGCGGGCGAGCGTCCGCGACACGCACGTTGGCGCGGCGCAGCATCCGGTCGTGGAAGTCGACGACCCACTGTGACTCCCCGAACCCCTTGGGGTTGGAATCGTCCGGGGGGACTTCCGGCTGGGGTACGCGCAAGCCGAGCGACTGCAGGGTGCACGCGAGTGCGCTGGTCCCGCTGCGACCCGACCCGACGATGAAGACCCCACGCCTGTTCGGCGTCGCCTGAGAGAACTCCGGGCCGGAATCACCGAGAATCACAAGTGGCTCCCCATGGTCGACATCGCCACAAAGGTTACTGCACCGGGCCGCTGGCGCAGCAACTTCGCAAAAATCCCGGACGCAGCGAAAGGGCCTGCTCTTTCGCGTCGCGACACGATCCCCCGTCTCGTCGTCGAAAGTGACCTATGCTCGCCTCCTCATCGACGGAGAATCAGGACCATGCCACGCAATCGACGCCCACTTCTCGCTGCGGCGGTTCTGGTCTCCCTCTCGTTGTGCGGGGCGGCTATCACCGCTGCCTCGGCGGTCGCCCAAGGACCCTCGGTCGCATCGAGCGCGGTTTCGCCCGTCCACGCGACGGCAAAGCAGAGGGCCGCCCTGAGGATGCACCCGCAGATCGTGCAGCCGGGCAGAGGAACCAAGAGGGCCGCCAAGGCGAAGAGCGCAATGACGGGCGTGTTCGCGCCGGCCCGCAAGGGCCGGGCGGTCAAGCTCCAGCGCAAGGCGGGAGCACGGTGGGTCACGGTCGCCCAGGCGAAGCAGAACGGCAGGGGTGAGGCCCAGTTCACTGCTCCCTACAAGCTCAAGGGCAGGCTGCTGACCTACCGGGTCCTGGCACCGGCCGGAGGCGGTCTGGACAAGATCGCCAGCAACGGTGTGAGGACCGACCAGTGGGGCCAGGCCGACTGGACCGATGAGTTCGGCGGGCACGCGCTGGGGGCCGACTGGAACCACCGGCTGCAGGGCTATTCCGCGGTCAGCCTGAGGCGGTGCTCGAAGGCCTCCCCCCGAGCAGTCCAGGTCACGGACGGCGCTGTGCACCTGAGTGTCCTCAACGACCCCGCCCGCCCCACGCTCGAGGACGAGCTCAACGGCACCCGTAAGTGCCGGTACGCCGGCCGCAGTTACGAGTGGCGGCTCAACGGCCACATCGGCACCCAGGACGCCGAGAAGGACTTTCTCTACGGCTTCGCCGCAGCCCGGGTCAAGGTCCAGCCGCTCCGCGGCCAGCACGCGTCGTTCTGGCTCCAGCCCACGGCGCCTGCAGCCCCCGAGGGGTCGGCGAAGCAGACCGGAGCCGAGATCGACGTGATCGAGTGGTTCGGGAAGAACCATCCGAACGGCGGCCTCTCGAGCTTCATCTGGCACTACCCGGACGATGGCGGGCCGGGCAAGACGGGCGTGAAGATCGGCGGTTTCATCAAGAACCCGGGCAGGTTCGGCGGCAAGTGGCACCAGCGGTACCACGTCTTCTCCGTCGAGTGGACCCCGAAGCGGTACATCTTCCGGATCGACGGCAAGGAGACGTACCGCACCGGCAAGGGCGTGTCCGGCCAGCGTCAGTTCCTCATCCTGAGCCTCCTGAGCTCTGACTACGAGCTCCAGTACCTCGGCGGCGAGGACAGGCTTCGGCAGACCATGGCCGTCGACTGGGTCCGCTACTGGGAGCGGTGAACGGCGCGCGGCCGGGGCGTCGTACCGACGATCCCGTCGGGGAACTGCTGGCGTCCCGCCTGTTCGACGAGCACTGGTACACCCTCCAGACCCACCGCGACTTCCGGTCGCGGGAGGAGGCGGCGGCCGACTACGTCCACCGAGGCCAGTTCACAGCCACTCCGCACCCGCTCTTCAGCCCCGACTGGGTCTTCCCGAGAGGTGGGTGGGGCAGATCAGGCGCCGACCCGCTCTCGGCCTATCTCCGTAGTCGTCAGCGACAGCACCGTCGCTCACCACACCCGCTCCTGCACCTGGATCGGTTGATCGAGACCGATCCGGCGGCGGTCGACGACCGACGTGGCCCGGCTGAGCGGTGGCTCGCCTCGCTCACGGACACCTCGCCGATCCCAGGTCCTCGTGGGGCCGAACCCCTGTCGTGGGGGGAGCTCCTCTCCCGGCTCCGGACCGCCACCATCCACCCGGGACGCCGCCCTCCAGCGGCCACCGTGCCCGGCCGGATCAGCGTCGTGGTGCCGCGGGGTCCTGCGCCGTGGATGGCCCGCATGGCGCTCGGGGTCTTCCGCGAGCATCCTGTCCACGACGTCGAGGTCGTCCTGGGTTCACCCACTCCGGGTCTGGGACGGCGGTTGCTGCTCGACGTGGCCGCGGGTACCTCTGCCACAACGGTGGTCGACGTGTCGCCCTCGCACGCCGACGAGCTGAGGTCCTGCCTCTGCTCCGCCACCGGTGAGCACGTCGTTCTGGTCACGGAGGAGACGTCTGCCCCTTACTGGCCATGGTTGGGTGAGCTCGTGGCGCCCCTGCGAGACGACGCCGACACCATCGTCACGCAGCCGCTTCTGCTCGACTCCGAGCGGGTCGTGCTGAGTGCCGGGACAAGCTTCATCGACGGCCGCTTCGGCGAGACTCCGCTGCTGGCGGGAATGCCGGAGGCAGACGCCGACCGCTTGGGCGACGGAACGGTCCCAGGGGTGGGAGGGGTCGTCGCTCTGGCGACAGACCTGGCGCGCGAGATAGGACCCGGACCTGACGTGCCGGCGGCCCATCTGCTCACGGACCTCGCCCTGCGGGCCTGGTGGAGCCGCGGCGGGCGCGCCCGTTGCGTCCCGAGCGCGAAGCTGCTGCTCACTGGGGACCTTCGGTCAGGAGAGCCCGGTCCGCCAATCGCCACGCCCACGCCGGAGGGGGCCAGAGACGTCTGGTGGCGCGCCGGCTACGACGTCCTGACGGACGGCGCTGGTCGCGTCACCCCGACGCCGACGCCGAGGCCGCAGTCAACAATCAAGGAGTCCGCGCCTCGGTGGCGATGGACGATCGACACGTCGGTGACGGGCGGCCCCTGGGGTGCGACGTGGGGAGATGCGTACTTCGCGAGATCACTGGCAGGCGCGCTGGAGGGGCTCGGTCAGCATGTGACGGTCGATAGCCGGGACAGCAGGTCACGGCGTTCGCGAGAGCTCGATGACGTGGTCCTCGTGCTGCGAGGTCGCGACCAGGTGACGGCTGGACGCCGGCCGGGCCACGTCATGTGGGTGATCAGCCACCCCGACGACGTCACAGCGGAGGAGGTGGATGGCTACGAACTGGTGTTCGCCGCGAGTGAGAGCTGGGCGGCCACGAAGTCAGGCCAGTGGGGCAGGCCGGTGATCCCGCTGCTCCAGTGCACCGATCCGGAGCACTTCCGACCGAGCGTGACAGGGCCGAGCGATGACGTGCCGCTGCTGTTCGTCGGCAATGCCCGAGGTCGGCCGCGTCCGGTCATCTCAGCGGCGTTGTCCGCGGGACTCGAGCCGGCGATCGTCGGTGACGGTTGGGAAGGGCTGGTCCCCGAGCACCTCGTCGTCGCCGCTCACGTGAACAACGCCGAGCTGGGTGCCCTCTATGCGAGCGCTGGGGTGGTCCTCAACGACCACTGGGCCGACATGCGACGTGAGGGATTCGTGGCCAACCGGATCTTCGATGCGGTCGCCAGCGGGACCAGGGTCGTCAGTGACGTGGTGCCAGCGGACCCGATCGTCGCCTCTGCGGTGAGAGTCTGGCGCACGCCGGACGAACTGCGCTCCCTCGTCGTGGAGCGCGCGGATCGCTTCCCCTCCCGTCAGGAGCGCCAGGAGGTGGCGCGGCACGTGCTCGCAGCGCACTCCTTCGAGGCGCGGGCGCGCACGCTGGTCGACGAGCTCGCCCTCAGCCGAACACCGGAGGGTCGAGGCTGATCCGCCGTTCTCCTGGACCAGCAACCGCAGGTGGCGGGGCGTGCAGATCCCGTAGTGGGCGGTCCAGGCCGTGGTTCCGCCGTGAGGCATACTCCGGCGTGCAGCAGGTGAAGTGTGAAGGTCTGAGCACCAGGAGTCAGCGCAGATGAGGGTCGTGGGCACGATGATGGTGCGCGACGAGGTCGACATCGTCGCGGCCATGGTGGAGCATCACGTCGCGCAGGGTCTCGACCATCTGATCGTGACCGACAACGCCTCGGTGGACGGGACCCGGGAGGTCTTGGAGGAGTACGCGGCCCAAGGCGTGATCGAGCTTCACCACGACCCGGTGCACCGCAAGCAGCAACATTCTGTGGTCACGGCGATGGCCCGCCGGGCGCGAACACACTTCGCTGCCGACTGGGTGGTCAACGCCGACGCTGACGAGTTCTTCGTCCCCGTCGACAAGCGGTTGACCCTGCGGGACGCGTTGGAGGAGATCCCGGTGGGCCTCTTCGCGTTCACCGCGGAGGTCCACAACATGGTTGGTCCGCCCGCCGAGCGGGGAGCCGGGATCGGTCGCCTCCACTGGAGGGACCGACGCTCCGTGGCCGAGCTCAACCGCGTCGGCATCCACGCCCAGCCGACCCCCAACGCGCTCCACCGTGGCGACTCCGAGGTGGTCGTCGCCCAGGGCAACCATTTCGTCTCGCTGCCGAGCAGGGGTCAGCCCGCGCCGGAGCTGGAGATCGAGGTCTACCACCTGCCGTGGCGTTCCTGGAGTCAGCTTGAGCGCAAGGTGCTGAACGCGGGGCTCGGCTACGCCGCCAGCCCTGACCTGCGACCCAGCAAGAACCACCACGGCATGGCGGACTACCGGCGTTACCTGCAGGGTCGGCTGCGCTATGCGTACCTGCTCCGGACTCCCCGGATAGAAGACCTCGAGGGCGGTGAGGTGGCCTCGTTCGAGCGGGACACCTGGCTCGACAGTCACCTGAGGGCGCTGACCGGCCGAGCCGTGCTGCCCCATCAGTTGGCCAGGTGCTTGGCGGACGAGGCCAGCGACCTGATCGGTCCCGTCGAGCACGCGGAGGGTGCGCACCTGGGATCGTTGTTCCACGGACTCGAGCAGGAGAACCTTGCGCTGGGCGCCCGGCTGGCCGCCTGGGAGAGGAAGGTCCACGCGATGAACGGCCAGATCCGCAACCTGAAGCGCGACACCCGCAGACGATGAGAGAGTATGCGCCACGGGCACACCGCGGCCCACGATCACGAAGACGTCGGACGGGGATTGATCATGAGTGGGAAGCAGGAGAACGGCGTGACCGGGCGTAGCCGCGCCAGGCGCGTGGTTCGCCGCGCCCTGGGGGCCAGCCGACGGGCCGTGCGGCGGTTGGTCCGCATCGAGGCGCCGACCAGCCCACCACCCACCCGCCGGCAACGCTCAGGGGAGGCTGCTCCTGGGTCCGGACGAAAGGCAGGGAAGGGGAAGGGCCGCGCTGCTGGTGGTCAGCAGGCACGGCAGCGGGCGGGGCAGGGGCCCGGCAAGAAGGGCGCCTCCCGCGCGGCCCAGCCACGGAAGAAGGGCCCCGGACGGAAGGCCCCGTCGAAGAAGAAGGCCTCCGCGCCCCAGGGTCTGGAGGTGCTCCGTGACTCCGTCCTCTTCGACCCGGAGTGGTACAGCCTCGTCACCAACCGGCCGAACATGGGCCGGAACCGCGCCATCCGCCACTACCTGACCATAGGTGCCGCGAACGGCGTCCCCCCTCACCCCCTGTTCCATCCTGGCCACCTCACCGAGGAAGCCGACCGGCCGCTCCCGGCCGACGTCGCACCTCTGGTCGCCTACCTGCAGGATGCCGACCTCCGGTCCGCATCGACCCATCCGTTGTTCGACACCAGCAGGTATCTCCGGGACAATCCCGCTGCCGGGAGGCACCCGCAGGGACCACTCGCTCACTACGTCGAGTTCGGCGCGCGCCAGGGTCTCGCGCCCAACGCCTGGTACCGGCCTCGCCCCACCGAGGAGCCGGAGGGCCTGGCGGGTTGGGTCAAGGACCGAAAGCGCGCGCTCGGAGAGGCCCACCGGTCCGGCGGGGCCGAGTGGAGGGCACAGCCGTCGGGACTGGCTGAGGACTTCGTCGCCAACCGCCCCAATCTCGCCCCCGCCATCGACCACAAGGCTGCCCGACCGCTGGTGAGCGTCATCGCCTTCTCCGGTCTCGAGGCACCCACCCTGAAGGAGACGCTCCAGGGCGTCGCACTGCAGACGGTCAACGCGTGGCAGCTCATCGTCGTGGACCAGGGGCACTTCGCCGGGCTGCGGTCGCTGGTGGACGACGCTCTTGGTGGCGCTTCGGTCACCCTCGTGGAGCAGGGCGGACGGTCTCAGGTCGAGGCGATGAACCTCGCCATCGCAGCATGTGAGGGAGACTTCGTTGCCTGGCTCGCCAGTGGCGACACGTGGGACGCCAACCGGCTGCGGCGTACGACAGCACTCGCGCAGCAAGACGGCACCGGCGGCACCTACGACGGGATGCGTCGCCTGGCAGCCGAGGGCCAGGTGCTCTACGCAGCCCGAGAGTTGACGCCGGAGCGGATCCTCAGCGGTCAACGGCCCGACCTCACCCGTTTCGTGCTGCGCCGCTCCGTCCTGGCGGAGGACGGCCTTGACGAGGACCTCCCCGCGGCCAGCGAGCTCGACCTCGTCATCCGGACGCTCCGGGGCCCGGGGGCGAGCTACCTACCGACCGTCGGGGTGACGCGGGACGACGCCAAGCACTTCAAGGCCAACCGACTCCCGCCACGGTTCCGACCATGGCCCGACCACGAGTACATCCGCACCTGGGGCGACGTCGTCGTCAACGAACGACTCGTCCCCTGGGAGGATCTGGAGGCAGCGCCTCCTGAGCCCGGGCTGGTCACCGTGGTGATCCCCACCTACGCGGACTCTCGGATGACCGTCCAGTCGGTGCGAAGCGTCTGCCGGGCCGGCGCCGGCCAGTACCGGTTGCAGGTCGTGGTCTGGGACAACGGGTGCGGCTACGCGGACTCCATCGTCCTGGCCGCGCTCGCCGAGCAGTACCCGGAGGTGGAGGTCCACCACAGCCGGGTCAACCACGGCTTCGGCCTCGGCAACAACCTGGCGGCCCAGCACGCCCGCGGCGAGCACCTCGTCTTCCTGAACAATGACACCCAGGTCGAGCCCGGCTGGCTCGCGCCCCTGGTGGACGGGCTCGCCGAGCCCGATGTCCTGGGAACCCAGTCACTTCTGCTCTTCGCAGATGGCACCATCCAGTCAGCAGGGGTGGCCTTCCCCGCCACTGGCGGGCTGCCCCACGAGTTCCTCCGCGGATTCGCGGCGGAGGAGGCGGAACGCGCGGAGGGCCTGCGCTTCAGCGCCCTGACCGGTGCCGCTCTGTGCGTTCGTCGCTCCGAGTTCTCGGCCATCGGCGGGTTCGACCCCGTGTTCAGAAACGGCATGGAGGACGTCGACCTCTGCCTGCGTATCGCCGCCGGTCGGCACGGTGCCTTCCGCGTGGTCCCGCGGTCACGCGTGGTCCACCTGGAGTCCCAGACACCAGGCCGCTTCGCCGCTTCGATCTCCAACCGTGCGGTCTTCGTCGACCGGTGGAGCACGGAGGCACCACGTGACGACCGTGACCTGTGGGCCTCGGTCGGCATAGCCGTGACCGGGCACCAGATCCGCAACGTCGTCGCCGACGACCGCCGACTCTGCCAGCCGACACCGCTGCTGGCCCGGGCGGACTCCATCGTCGAAGGCTCACCGCGCCTGCGGTGGGCAATCAAGAATCCTGCCCCCGCCGGGTTCGAGGGCGAGCACTGGGGAGACACCCACTTCGCTCGCAACCTCGCCGAGGCACTGCGGAGCCTGGGCCAGCAGGTGGTGATCGATGCGCGGCAGGCGTGGCACCGGGAGTCGGGGTACCTGGACGACGTGACGCTCGCCCTGCGTGGGCTCACCCCGTTCCGCCCGGCCTTCGGGCAGGTCAACATCGGATGGATGATCTCGCACCCGGAGATGATGAGTCGGACGGAGGCCGCGTCCTACGACAGGTTGTTCGTGGCCAGCCTCTCCTATCCCCGCTGGCTGCGGGACGAGTGGGGCATCTCGGCGACCCCGCTGCTGCAGGCCACGGATCCGGAGCGGTTCAACCCATCGCGTGGGATGCCGGACACCGGGCACCAGATGCTGTTCGTGGGCGGATCCCGCCGGCAGTTCCGTCCGGTCGTGAGGTACGCCGTGGAGGCCGGCGCGCCGCTCGCCATCTACGGCAGCGAGTGGGAGCCCTTCGTGCCGTCCGCGATGATCCGCGGCCAGTTCCTCGCCAATGAGAACCTTGGAGGGGCCTATCGGTCGGCCAGCCTGGTCCTCAACGACCACTGGCAGTCGATGCGGGATGAGGGATTCTTCTCCAACCGGCTGTTCGACGCCGTAGCTAGCGGCGCCCGCGTCATCTCGGACGACGTGGAGGGCATGGCCGAGATCTTCGGAAGGTCGGTCGCGGTCGTGCACAGCTCCGCCGACCTCGCCCGGATCCTGGGCTCGACCGACCTGGACGCCGTGTTCGGCAGCGATGAGGAGCGCATCAGCGTCGCCGAGCAGGTGGCGAAGGAGCACAGCTTCCTCGCCCGCGCGCAGACGTTGCTCGAGACCGCGCTCGATCTGCGCGCGTGGCAACGTGACCAGAGAGGTGGCTCGTAGCGCCGCGGTTGGGCCCGTCCTCGTACTTCCGGTAGTGGTCGCCCGAGAGCTGACCCCCGCGCCCGCTGCTGAGGGTCGGGAGCTGCCGCGCGGCGAAAGGTCCTTGATGATCTTCTTCTAACAGCCGCTGGTACTTCGTGTCGAGGTCCGCGACGCTGGCCCGCCAAGCGTCGTACTCCTCCTCGGTCGGCTCGACCAGTTCCACCTTGTTGCCCAGGGATTCGTTGGCCCGTTCGTCCGCGGCCTCGACGTCGTCCCGGTTGGACTCGCTGCCCACGAAGAACCGGATGTTCGACTCCTGGCCGTCGAGCTCCCCGTCCTCAAGGGCGTCCGTGAGCTGGTCGACGGGCACGTTCTCGGGCTTGGCACCCCAGCGAGTCTGGCCGTCCAGCCTTGGCACACGCGCTGACCGCTGTGGAGGTCGGTCCCGTTCCGGCACTCCCAGCCGGTTCAGCCATGCGACATCCGCCGCGAGCAGGCGCTGAAGCGCTACGCAATCACGTCCGGCGCCTGCCCTCGGCTCCCGCGGTCTTGTTCACGGCGCCCACGTCGACCAACGGCACCCCGCGAGTGCCTCGAGACGTTTGCGCAGATTGGGTCGGTACGCCGGAGATTCTGACTCAGCCAGTTCCTCGCGCACGCGATCGAGAAACCGCGGGCTCGGCGCCTCGCCAGCGAGATGGGCAGGAGCGCCGTACCGTCCCCCGGTGACTCGCCCCGCCCGGCTGCATTGTCATTTTGGCTGCCGGGTAGGTGATGCCGCGGTTCGCAACCGTGTCTCGCTGCTGCGCGAGGGCCACCTGAAGGGCCGACGACCCTGTCTTCGGGTGCCCACATGCAGGACGAGTGTCGGCATCAGGTCACATTATCGCTTCGCCGACTTGACCAGGGCAGCAGGCGACCGCGTAGCCTCGACGCCGTGCGCCTTCCTCGGATCATGATTGTCCTTGCCGCTGTCCTCGCGCTCGTCGTTGGCTGCTCGAGCTCCGACAATGACGACCCCGACGCAGCGGCATCGAGCAGTTCGCCAACGGAGTCCGACGGCGACGAACCCTCGGATCCGGATCCAACTGGCAAGCAGTCCGGAGACGTGCAGTTCCGCCCCATGATCGCGGCCCGTCCCGCCGACGCCGGTGCGCCAGCGGACACCCCCAAGAAGCTCCGCCGGAACTTCGCCGCCACCGACTGCACAGAGGACCCAAGGCCCGCCAAGGCGAAGAAGACGACCGTGGCCTGCGGCATCGGAGACACGAAGTACCTTCTCGATCCAGCGGTGGTCGTGAACAGCCTGACCTCTGCGCAAGCCGTCGAGTTCCGGGGCGAATGGGTCGTCGCCGTGATCGTCTCCTCGGAAGCTCAACAAGCCTTCGAGACCTTGGCCGAGTCCGCCGATAACCCGCCCCTCATCGCTATCGAGCAGGGCGGCACCGTCCTGCAAGTGCGGGGGATCGCGCAATTGGCCGACAAGGGCCGAACCAGCATCGACGGTGACTTCGACGAACGAGAGGCCGCGGAAATCGCGGAGCTACTTGGCGCAACCATCGACTCCTGAGCGGTGTGGTTTGATCGCTCGGGTTTCCCGGGTTGCTGCCGTCGACTGAGATCTGGCCGGCCTCTTGCGCCGCAGGACGCCGCTGTACTGGAGAATCGCTCAGCTGAGACCTCACGGCGCGAGGCCACGCACCTGCTTCACCGGCGGTACGTCGTCGGGGGGAACGAACCCGGCTTCCTCAGCGGTAACTCGGAGGGTCGGATAGACCTCGTCCAGTGCCGCCGCGCGGGTGGCGGCGTCGGCGCTCGTGCGGCGCGCCCGGGCCTCAGCCGCCGTCCTCACCACGCTCGCAACCGTCCGGCCGTCGTCCACGACCTCGACGACGCCGAACTGGTCCTCCTCCATGGTGCGGAGCAGCCGGGGGAGGGCCCTGCCGACGGGCACCCGCTCCACGCGAGGCAGGGTGATCCGGAACGTCGCCTCGCTCCTGCTCGCCGGAGCGATGGGCATCCGTACTCGTGGTTCCGCCGTATACGCCGCACGGACCAGCCGGAGCTCGAGATCGTCGTCGGACAGCACCAGCCGGCGGTCCTCGGTCAGCCGACCCCACTCGGCGGTCAGGGTCACGACGAGGTCGGGCACCGCGCCGGCGAGAAAGGCATCGACGACGAGCCGGACCGACTCGTAGGTCTGGCCGGTCACCGGGAGCACGACCTCGAGGTAAGGCACCTCGTACGAGCGTCCCAACTGGTGCCGGTGACCGCGGAACTCCGGGACCTTCTGCATGATGAACGGCTTGTTGTAGCGGTTGACGTCGTCGGCGGCGCGTCGCACACCCGACTCGCCCAGGTGCAGGCACCGGGCGTCGGGATCCGGGATGAAGACGGCACCTGCCTCGCGCAGCCGGTACCCCAGCACGATGTCCTCGCCCAGGACCAGGTCGACCGGCATCCCGGCCGAGTCCTCGTAGAGCGCGCGGGAGACCGACCCTGACATCCCGACGTGCATCCGCATGGCGCGGGCACCGGCCTCGGCGAGCCCGGCGGTCTCCGACTCGACGTCCTCCGCCCAGTGGTGGTGGACCTCCCCCCGGGCGAGCTCGACCGGGTCCGCGCCGTCGGCGATCGTCCGCCTGAGCTCGGCGGGGGACAGGTGGTCCAGTGCGTTGTCCGCGGCGAAGAACTTCCGGCCGAGGATCACGGCGTAGTCGACGAGGTGGTGCCAGCGCAAGTGTGCCTCGACCTCGTGCCGGACCGGCACCACGTCGGAGTCCAGCCAGTGGAGGACATCACCCTCGCTGCGGTCGACTCCCAGCTGGCAGGCGGCCGCCCGACCCCATCCGGTGGACAGGAGCTCGACCCGGCTGTGCTCGGGACGGACCTCGGGGAGCGAGACCGGCGGTGTCGAGCCGTCGTCGACGACGACCACCTCGAGCAGGTGGGCGGGGTAGGTCTGCGCGGCCAGCGCGGCCAGGACCCGGTCGAGGTGCACGGGATCATGGGCGGGGACCACGACGGTGACGCTCAGGTCGGGTACCCAGCGGCCGAGCTCCGCGGGTGCGAGGGTCCGCCAGTCGTTGGCGCGGACCCGCGGCTGGTCCGGTCCGGGACGGGTCACGGGGGGCCGCCCTTCGGCGCGTCGGCAGGGTCGTACGTCAGCAACCGGCTGGGGCTGAACCCGGGCCACCGGTCGGTCACCCGGCTGGGGTCAAGGAAGTAGTCGAGGCCGGGGTCCCAGGTATGACCCTGGCGGGACCGTCGGTAGGTGTAACCCAGGCCGTGGGTGCGGTAGACGGTGCCGCCCACCGCATGGGTGGCGGCGAGCAGCTGGGCGTCGACGAACCGGGTGACCGGGCGGAAGCCGCCCACGGCGGTGAGGAAGCTGCGTTCCAGGAGCATCGTTCCTCCTGCGACGAACTTCGCCGGCCGCTCGGAGTCGTCGTGCCGGCGGAGGGTGGTGTCGAGCTCCTCCAGGTAGACGAAGTCCGGGGTCATGCCGACCAGGTCCGCGCCCGAGTAGTGGCGGGCCCACAGCAGGTCGCTGAGGAAGTCGGGGCCGTACCAGTCGTCGTCGTCCATCTTGACCAGCAGGTCGTGCCCCGCGGCGCGGACCCCGGCGTTGAGCACGTCACCGAAGGGCAGGGACTCCGGCACCTCGACCACGACGACGGACTTGCCGGGGAGCCGGCTCCGGACCAGCCCCTCGTCGACGGTGAAGCCGTGGCAGACCAGGACCAGCTCGGCGTCCACTCCTCGTTGCCGTGCCACCTGCCTCAGCGCGAAGTCCAGCTGCTGCGGCCGTTTCGTGGCCAGGACCACGCTCACCTGGGGAAGCAGCCCCGCCGCGGATCCGGCCGACCGCGAAATGCGGTGCAGCCACGCCAGCGTGGAGTGCGTGGCCAGCGCGGCTCGCCGCAGCCGGACGCTGTGCTCCTCGCGGGGGAGCGGGAGGTCGAGGTCGACATCCAACGACAACAGCTGCGTGAGTGCTGGCCCGAGCAGGTCCGCCGCGGCCGGGGGAACCGCGTCGCCCACCAGGGGGACGCCTGCGATCGCCAGGCCGGCGACCACCCGGGCCGTCTCCGGCGCCACGACCGGCGACCACCGGACCCGTACGCCGCGCCGGGCGCGCAGCGCGCGGACGACGGCGGCGGTGGTGCCGCGCGCCGCGTCCAGGTCGATCGCCAGGTCGGCCCCGCGCAAGGTGAGCCCCGTGCCGTCGTGGCCGAGGTCGACGGGGCCACCTACCGTGTCCCGGAGGAAACCCGCCGGGTTGAGGACTCCTTCGTCGAGAGGTGGCGGACCGAGGTCCACCTCGGCGACCACCAGCGGTCGACGTCCGATGACAGGCTGGAGGGGAAGCGCCTCGAGCGGCCTGTCGGTCACCACCACGTCCGGTGGCACCGCCAGAGTCGGGTCGGCGACCTCTGTGGCGTCGACCGACACCAGCAGGGCGGTGTCGGCCGGGGCGAAGGCGCGGGGAGTCGCGGCGGCGGTGGCCATCACCAGCCCGGACGGGTTGCCCCGTCGCCGGGTGCCGCCGGCTCGCGCCAGCTCGTCGAGGACCGCCTTCGCCGCCACGGGGCGGGAGAATCGGAACGAGGTCAGGGCCGAGCCCGTGGGCAGCGCTCGGGCGGACGTCGACGCCAGCGGGGGCCACTCGGCCCGGACCGCTGCGAGGAGCGGGCCCTCGGCCTCTGCCAGCCAGCAGGCGACCGTGCGCGTCCGGCCCAGGCCGGGCAGCAAGGGGACGGCCCTCCGGAGGGACGCGACGTCTGCGACGGTGAGCAGCACCGTCGACCATCGGCGGGTGGGGGCGGGGACCTCGGTCGCGACCTCGGCCGCGATCACGCCCTCCCCAGCCAGTGCGGTGGCGACCCCTGCGGTCGAGGCGTCGTGCAGCACGAGAACCTCGGCACCGCCCTGGCCGACGAGCCTTCGAAGTGCCTGGTCGGGGCCGGGCCGGTCGTTGGGCGGCGTCACGGAGCCTGCAGGTAGTGGGCCAGCGCCGTGAGCGCCTCCTCGGACTCGAAACCTGTCCCGCGCAGTCGCTCGAGACTCAGCACGCTGGAACGCGGTCGGGGTGCGAGGGCGCGACCGGCGGCATACTCGTCCGTCGTCACCGGGGTCACGTCGTCCTCGTCCCGGCCCGACAGCCGGAAGACGGCCCGGGCCAGGTCGGCCCAGCTGGTCGGCTCGCCACCGTTGGTCACGTTGTAGGTCCCGGAGGGGGCGCCCTTGTCGAGCAGGTGGCGGGTGGCCCTCGCGAGCTCGGTGGTGAAGGTGAGCCGGCCGACCTGGTCGTCGACCACCGTCGGCGATACCCCACGCTCGGCGAGGGAGCGCATGGTGCGCACGAAGTTGGGACCGTCGCCCACCACCCACGAGGTGCGGATGAGGTAGTGATGAGGCGTGCCCGACACCGCGAGGTCGCCCGCCGCCTTCGTCTGCCCGTAGACGCCGAGCGGAGCCATCGGGTGGTCCTCCGAGAACTCGTCGGCGCTGCCATCGAAGACATAGTCGGAGGAGTAGTGCACGAGCGTGGCGCCGTGCTCCGTGGCCGCGCGCGCGAGGCGCGCTGGTCCCTGCCCGTTGACCTGCCAGGCCTGGATCCGACCCTCAGCCGTCTCGGCGACGTCCACCGCCGTGTAGGCGGCTGCGTTGAGGATCACGGAGTAGTCCCGCCACGGCCAGGCGGCCACCGCGTCAGCATCGCCCAGGTCGAGCTCGCCGCGGGTGACCCCGTGCGCATCGGGGAACTCCTCCATCAGCGCGCGGCCGAGCTGACCGTTCGCGCCCAGCACGATGATCCGCCGGGCCTCCATCGGGACCACCTCACCCAGGCCGGGGTTGCCGCGGTCCTTGTCGGACACCTCGGCCTCATCGAGCGGGATCGGCCAGGGGATCGCGAGTAGGGCGTCACCGAGATTGACGGCCGGGTAGCTGGCGCCAGCTCGCCAGTGCTCGTTGACCAGGTAGGTGTAGGCGGTGTCGTCCTGCAGAGCCTGGTAGGAGTTCCCCACCCCTCGCGGTACGAAGACTGCGATGCCGGGGTCGATCTCGATGTGGAAGCTGGTGCCGAACGAGTCACCGGGGCGCAGGTCGACCCACGCGGCAAAGACCGAGCCCGTGGCCACCGAGACGAACTTGTCCCACGGCTCGGCGTGGATGCCACGCGTGACCCCTCGCCGGGAGTTGAATGCGATGTTGTTCTGCACGGGCCCGAAGTCCGGCAGGCCCAGCTGCAGCATCTTCTCCCGTTGCCAGTTCTCCTTGAACCAGCCCCGGTCGTCGGCGTGGACCGGCAGCCGCACGACCAACAGGCCGGGGATCGGGGTCGGTTCCAACCCGAGGGTTCCCGACATCACTGCCCCTTGGCGGCGTACGTGGCCTCCACGGCGTGCTTAGCTGGGCGCCACCAGTCCTCGTGGTCGCGGTACCACTCGATCGTGCGTGCGAGCCCCTCCTCGAAGCTCGGGTACTTCGGCGCCCAGCCGAGCTCGGTGCGCAACTTCGTCGAGTCGATGGCGTAGCGCAGATCATGCCCGGCGCGGTCGGCGACGTGGTCGAAGTCGTCCTCCGCGCGACCGAAGTGCTTGAGGATCATGCGCACCACCTCGAGGTTGTTCCGCTCGCCGTCGGCGCCCACCAGGTAGGTCTCCCCGACGCGGCCGTGGTTGAGGATCCTCCACACCGCAGAGGAGTGGTCGTCGGCGTGGATCCAGTCGCGAACGTTGAGGCCGGCCCCGTACAGCTTCGGCCTTCCACCGGCGATGACGTTGGTGATCTGGCGAGGGATGAACTTCTCGATGTGCTGCCAGGGGCCGTAGTTGTTGGAGCAGTTCGAGATGGTCGCCCGGACCCCGAAGCTCCGCACCCAGGCGCGCACCAGGTGGTCACTGCCCGCCTTGGACGCGGAGTAGGGGCTGCTCGGGTTGTAGGGGGTGGATTCTGTGAACCGACCCGGGTCGTCGAGCTCCAGGTCGCCGTAGACCTCGTCGGTGGACACGTGGTGCAGGCGCGTCCCGGCCTTCCGGACAGCCTCGAGCAGGGAGAAGGTGCCGACGAGATTGGTCCGCACGAACGGGCTCGGGTCATTGAGGGAGTTGTCGTTGTGCGACTCAGCTGCGAAGTGGACTGTGGCGTCATGGGCCGCCACGAGTGGCTCGACCATCGCCGCGTCCGCGACGTCACCGACCACGAGCTGGACCCGGTCCGCAGGCAAGGGCTCGAGCGCCGCCCGGCTCGCGGCGTAGGTGAGCTTGTCCAGCACGGTCACGGTCGCTTCGGTGTGCTCGACCAGGTGGTGTACGAAATTGGATCCGATGAAACCGGCGCCTCCGGTCACGAGCACGCGATGCATGACGACCACCCTAGTTGGCTAAGGTGCGTTCTCATGCGCGGGATCATTCTGGCAGGGGGGACCGGCTCTCGGCTGCATCCCATCACCCTCGGCATCAGCAAGCAGCTCGTCCCCGTCTACGACAAGCCGATGATCTACTACCCGCTCTCGACGCTGATGCTGGCCGGTGTCCGGGAGTTCCTGGTCATCACCACCCCTCACGAGGCGGAGCCCTTCGCCCGCCTGCTCGGTGACGGGTCGGCGTTGGGCATCTCGATCACCTACGCGGTGCAGCCAAGTCCCGACGGCCTCGCTCAGGCCTTCATCATCGGCGAGGACCACATCGGGTCCACGAGCGCCGCCCTGATCTTGGGCGACAACATCTTCTACGGAGCCGGCCTCGGCGAGACGCTGACCCGGTTCGAGGACGTGGACGGTGCAGCTGTGTTCGGCTACCGGGTGGCCGACCCCACGTCGTACGGCGTGGTGGAGTTCGACCACGAGGGTCGTGCGATCTCGCTCGAGGAGAAGCCGGCCGAGCCGAGGAGCAACTACGCTGTCCCGGGTCTCTACTTCTACGACAACGACGTGGTTGCCCGAGCGAAGTCGCTCCGGCCGTCGGCCCGGGGCGAGCTCGAGATCACCGACCTCAATCGCCTGTACATGGAGGAGCGCCGGCTCCAGGTGGAGGTGCTTCCGCGCGGGTGTGCCTGGCTCGACACGGGGACCTTCGACGACATGAACGACGCGAGCAATTTCGTCCGGACGATCGAGCACCGGCAGGGCACCAAGATCGGCGCGCCCGAGGAAGTGGCCTGGCGGATGGGCTTCATCGACGACGACCAACTGGCCGACCGGGCGAGGTCGCTGCTCAAGAGCGGATACGGGGCCTACCTGCTGGACCTGCTGAACCACGGGTGAGTTTGTCCGGCGCCTACTGGGTCCGGGTGAACGCGTCCATGAGCCACGAGAGCTCGGCGGCAGGTACCGCCGTCGGTTCCAGGTCGAAGCGGGCCATGCGTCCGCGTGTCTCCTGTGGCGTGACCAGGCGCTCCACGACGTGGTACGACGGACGGTCGCCGTAGTCGTCGAAGTACACCGCGGTCGGTCGAGACGCGCGGAACAGCACGGTGAGCAGGCAGGCGACCCGGAAGCGACCGTCAACGAGGACGACGTCAGGGTGCTGGAAGTCAGCCCGATCCCAGACCGAGAGCGGGTAGTGGTGGAAGCGGGACCACTGGCTGTCGTCGCGGGGGTATCCCCACGGGCCGGTTGGTCCGATGTCGACGTGGTGCAGGTGGACGGGGGACGTCGGCGGGTGGGCGGCGAAATACGCGGCCAGGGACTCGGCCCACTCCGGGTCGCTCTCGACCGCGAAGATCGTCTTGCCGGGCATGTCGGCCGCCAAGCAGGTCGACCCGCCCGAACCGTACTCGAGGATGGTCTCGGCGGCGTGGTAGGCGTCGCGGATCCAGGTGGCCTCCGCGGGTGGCATGGTGAGCTCGGGGGCGGTCACGCACCGAGCCTACGGTCGCGGGCCCAACCTGCAGGAGCGCTCGCGGCCCGGACAGCGCCTAACCTGACCGGCATGAAGGTACTGGTCACCGGCGGCGCCGGCTACGTCGGTTCGACCACGGCGAAGGCGCTCGAGGAGGCCGGTCACACGCCAGTCATCCTGGACTCCCTGCTCACAGGCCCCCTGGTGTTCGTGAAGGACCGGATCTTCTATCAGGGCGACATCGCCGACCGCGCCCTGGTGCGCCGGGTCGTGGAGGAGCACCCGGACATCGAGGCCACCATCCACATGGCGGCCCGGGTCATCGTGCCGGAGTCGGTGGATCAGCCCTACGAGTACTACCGCGACAACGTCTCCAAGTCGCTCGACCTCTTCGACGAGTTGGAGAGGCTCGGCAAGCCGCGGGTGCTATTCTCCTCCTCGGCGTCGCTCTACGCCCTCAAGGACGAGTTCGAGGTCGTCGAGTCCGACCCGCTCGACCCGGGATCGCCGTACGCCCGCACCAAGTGGATGACGGAGATGGCGCTCGAGGACATCGCGGCCGCGACCAGCCTGCGGGCGATCATCCTGCGCTACTTCAACCCGATCGGCTCCGACCCGGACCTCGAGTCCGGCATCTACGTCAGGGAGCCGTCGCACGTGCTCGGCCAGCTCGTCGCGGCCGCGCGCGGGCTGAAGGACTCGTTCACCATCACCGGCGTCGACCACCCGACTCGTGACGGCACCGGCATCCGCGACTACGTGCACGTCTGGGACCTAGCGCAGGCCCACGTGCGCGCCGTCGAGAAGTTCGACGAGGTCCTGGCCGCCGTCGGTGCGGCGAGCACGATCATCAATGTCGGCACCGGCTCCGGCGTGACCGTGCGCGAGTTGGTCGCGTCGTTCGAGAAGGTCTTCGGGTCGTCGGTGCCGGTGGCCGAGGCGCCGCCACGGCCGGGCGACGCGGTGGGTGCCTTCGCCAACGTCGACCGGTCAGCCCGGCTGCTCGGGTGGCGGGCGTCGTCCACGCTCGACGACGCGATCGCCTCCGCGCTCGCGTGGGGGGAGAAGCGCAAGGAGATCCTTGGCTACGAGTGAGGAGACATGACTGCGATGACGGAGGCGTACACGGACGGCGCTTGCGAGCGCAACCCGGGCGGCCGGGGCGGGTGGGGCTGGGTGGTGGACGAGAACACCTTCGGCCTCGGCGGAGACCCGTCCACCACCAACCAGCGGATGGAGATCCGCGCCGCGCTGGAGGCGGTCCGCGCACTTCCGCGGCCGCTGACCGTGTGGTCGGACTCGAAGTACGTCGTGGACTGCTTCGAGAAGGAGTGGTGGCGCAAGTGGCAGGCCAACGGCTGGAAGAACGCCAAGAAGGAGCCCGTCGCCAACCGGGACCTCTGGGAGCCGCTGGTCGAGCTGATGACGCCGAGCGTGCAGTTCCGGTGGGTGAAGGGCCACTCCGGAGTCGACCTCAACGAGGTGGCGGACCGGCTGGCGAATGCGGGGATGCTCGGTGACGTCCTGAGCGCACCGCTGGATCTCGCCGCGACGGTCAAGGCAGCCACGTCCGCAGCTGGGCGGCGGTTCGTGGTGACGGCGAAGTGGACCGCCCGGTGCAAGGCCTGCGGCGACTCCTACTCGGTGGGCGCGAACGTCACGAAGAACGAGCTGGGCTGGGTCCACGCCGCGTGCGGCGGGTGAGATGGCCGGCCTGGGACCTCGGTCAGCTGACGGGGACGCCGGCCTTCGCCGCGGCTGAGTCGGCGCTCCACACCGAGACGCAGGGGATCTTCTCCTGGTCGCAGCGGTCGGCGTACTTCTTGGTGATCTCGGTGACCTCCTCCATCAGGCCCTCGCTGAGGGTGATGGGGGTGAGGCCGAGGTGCAGGAAGCGCTGGTTCGCGACGTGCAGATCGTTCTCGTCGGCCTCGTTGCGCGGGTTCGGCATGAGGGCGACCTCGACGCCGGTGCGGTCGGAGATCATCTTCGCCAGGTCGCGGACCCGGTGAGTCTCGGTCATCTGGTTGAAGACCGACACCCGGTCACCCTTGGCCGGCGGGTTCTCGATCGCCAGCTGGATGCACTTGACGGAGTCCTGGATGTGGATGAATGCGCGGGTCTGGCCACCGGTGCCGTGGACCGTCAGCGGGTAGCCGATGGCCGCCTGCATGAGGAACCGGTTGAGGACGGTGCCGTAGTCGCCGTCGTAGTCGAAGCGGTTGATGAGCCGCTCGTCGAGACGGGTCTCCTTCGTCTGGGTGCCCCACACGATGCCCTGGTGCAGGTCGGTCGCCCGGACCTTGTCGTTCTTCGCGTAGTAGGCGAAGAGGAGCTGGTCCTGGGTCTTCGTCATGTGGTAGATCGAGCCCGGGTTGGCGGGGTACAGGATCTCTTGCTCCACCAGGCCGTTCTCGCCGGCGTCGACCTGGACCTTGAGGTAGCCCTCGGGGATCTCCATGCCGGCGGTGCCATAGCCGTAGACGCCCATGGTGCCGAGGTGCACGACGTGGATGTCGAGACCCGACTCCACGACGGCGGCCAGCAGGTTGTTGGTCGCGTTGAGGTTGTTGCTCACCGTGTAGCGCTTGTGACGGCTGGACTTCATCGAGTACGGCGCTGCCCGCTGCTCGGCGAAGTGCACGACTGCCTCGGGCCGCCAGTCCTCGAGCAGGTCGAGCAGGCGCTGGTAGTTGACCGCCACGTCGATGTCGTGGAACGCGATGTCCTTGCCGGACACCTCCTTCCACGCGCGGAGTCGTTCTCCCATGGGGCGGATCGGCGTGAGCGAGGAGACCTCGAGCTCGATGTCGATCTTGCGACGAGACAGGTTGTCGACGATTGCGACCTCATGGCCCAGAGCTGAGAGATGCAGAGCCGTCGGCCAGCCGCAGAACCCGTCCCCCCCAAGGATCAGTACCCGCATTGCATGTCCTCCATTGTCAATCACTGGATGGGCTGTGGTGGTTGCAGCTTCTCGCTGTCCCGGAGCGCGACCATTCTGTGCCCCAGGCTTCGCCTTCTCGTCCTCACCTGAGTTGATCGCGCGCGTGCACGTCGCGACCCGATGCTGGTGTAGCCGCGGTCGTAGAACTCGTTGTGGGGCACCGAGAGTGGGGTGGACGTCGCTCGTCCCGGAGCGGATCAGGCCGTCGATGCTAGCATCGCGGCGCCGTCGACGACTGCAGATCGCGGCGCCGTCGATCACTGCAGAGGGAGGGGCTGCCGATGAGGTCGATCCGGCTCCGCCGGCGCCCGGGTCCCGGGCTCGCTCAGTCCCCGGTCGGACTCTTCGGCGACGCCGACGTCAACAACGCGAGCGATCTGACGCTCCCGCGTGACCTCCTGCCCGTGGGTCACCGACACCGCGCCGAGCGGCCCCTTCTCGCGCGGCGGCTGCGGGCGGTCACCCATCCCCGGTTCTACGCCGCCCAGGTCGGTGAGGCGACACTTGCCGACGACGTCGAGGGCGCGATGTCCCACTTCGTCTCCTCTGGCATGCGGGACGGCGCGCGGATCAGCGGGCTGTTCAACGTTGAGATCTACGAGGAGCGGCTCGCTGAGCGGGGTCTGAAGATCGAGCCCGGAATCGATCCGTTCCTCCACTGGGTGTCGGTCGGCTGGGACGAGCGGGTCGCGCCTACGGTGCTGTTCGACGAGGAGTTCTACCTCGGGCGTCACCCCGACCTGGCCGGCGGGCCGGAATGGGGATTCGCTCAGTACGTGCGGGCGGGTTGCTACGCCCCCGGGCGGTCGCCGACGCCGTTCGGTCCCAACTACGGCGGGGTCCCGGCGCCTGACGCGCGAGAGCGCCAGGACCCGCCGCTGGTCGCGGGGCTGCTGCACCGCGCCTCCAACTACGACCTGACCCGGACCAGCTGGCTAGAGGAGGGCGTCGCCGCTGGCACGGCGAAGCTCGCGGCACTGGGATCCGACCGCATGCGCGAGCTGGTGGAGAAGGCGGCCGCGATCGAGCCGCTGATCGCCGAGACGCCGCGGGAGCGATGGGTGAGCTGGCCTCCGCACACGCACCTCATGGTGATGCCGACCGCCCGTGCGGAGGAGGTACGACGCGGGCTCGGGCTGGCCCGCGCCGACACCGTCGTCGTGGTGCCCGGCGGCCGCGCGGTGGGCGCCGGGCTGGACGCCGCCGTGTCCACGCTCCGCACCCTCGAGCCCGCTGCCACGGTCCTGGTCGTGACGACTGACGACCCGGTGCGGCCGGACCTCGACGACAGCGCGGTCGTGGTCGACCTGAGTGTGCCGTGGACGGGATTCACCGAGCACCGCCGGCTACTCGGACTGCTCGACCTCGTCCGCGGCGTGCGCCCGCGCCGCGTCGTGGTGGCGAGGAGCGAGCTCGGCTGGCAGCTGCTGTCGTCGTACGGCACGACGCTGCGGCACGAGATGTCGCTGGCCGCGGTGCTCGCCGGCGGCGCGGCCGACACCGCTTCGTTCGAGGACTTCCAGGGGTGCTTCGACCGCCTCGACTGGGTGGCCACCGACACCGACGCCTACCGCGACGATCTCATCGCGCGCTATCTGTTGCCCGCGGCCGGGCAGGCCCGGGTGCTGGGTCTGAGCGACCTCGCGGCGGGCTCGCTGAAGACGGTCGTGGACTGGGAGCGGGATCGCCGTGCCTGACGTAGCCGCGATCCTCACCGCGCATGCCGAGGGAGTGATGGCCGGGCTGTCGCTCCGCAGCCTCCTCGACGCCGTCGAAGTCGCGCGTGCCGGGGGCATCGACGTCGAGATGCTCGTCGTCCTCGACAACCCGACCGACGCAACCCGCGCGGCCTTCGCCGAGGCCGACCAGCACGGCGTCACGGTCGCCGAGGTGTCCTACGCCGACCAGGGCAAGGTCCGCAACCACGCGGTCGGGCTGGTTGCCGCCGGTCACATCGCGTTCCTCGACGGCGACGACCTCTGGAGCGAGAACTGGCTCGCGGACGCCTATCGGCTCTGCGCCGGGGACGACCAGATGATCGGGCATCCGGAGCTCAACTGGTTCTTCGGGAACCAGCAGAACCTCTACTTCCTGCCCGACCAGACCGACCCCGAGTTCGACCCGGCCCTGCTGCGCATCGCCAACCCGTGGGACGCGCTCTGCTTCGCGCCCCGGAAGGCATACGTCGAGCACCCGTTCGCGGCGCGGGCGGTGGCCGACGGCTACGCCTACGAGGACTGGCACTGGATGCTCGAGACCTACCTCGCCGGCTACGTCCACCGGGTGGTCCCGGAGACCATCCACTTCAAGCGTCGGCGGGAGGGCTCGCAGTACGTCCAGGCGCGCGCCCGGAGCGTGCTCACCCGGCCGAGCGACCTGCTCGACTTCGCGTGGTGGCAGGAGCGCGACCGGACGGTGTGACCGACCCGATGCGGAGTGGTGTCCTCTCGAGTCGGATAACGACGGTACTGCCGGGTAACGTCGTTGCTGTGGCGTCCCCATGACGCCATCTGCCGTTCCAGGTCCGTGCCCTACTCGGAGGAGTCGAACGTCTTGCTCTACATCGTGATCGCCATGCTGGTCTGCCTGGCCGTCGCCGGCCTGGTCGTCGCCTACGTCGCCTACCCCCACCGCGGGGAGACGATGCCCGCCGTCCCGTGGCTCGGCGAGGCGCTCGGCAAGGCTGCCGACGCCGCCCCCGTGATCGACGAGGAAGAGGCAGACCTCCTGCGCAGCAGGTCCTGACGTCCCTGCGAGGATGAGCCCCATGCTGAGCGACCTCATGCTCTACCTCGTCATCGGCCTTGCGCTCCTCCTGGTCGTCGCCGTCGTCGGCGTCGTCCTGGTCGTCGGCCGCGGCCGCAGGTCCCGCCCTGTCGAGGCGCCGCGCACCACGCCCGGCGAAGTGCTGGCTCCGCCGGCCACCCCCGAGACAGAGGTCGCCGAGCCGGAGGCCGAGCCCGAGGTCGCCGTACCGACGCTCGAGGTCCCGGAGCGGCCCGCGTCACGACTGGTCCGGCTGCGCCAGCGGCTCGCCGGCTCCGGCACGCTCGGCCGTGGCCTGCTGGGCCTGCTCAGCCGTGACCAGCTCGACGAGGACACCTGGGAGGCGATCGAGGACCTGCTCCTCGGCGCCGACATCGGCGTCCAGCCGACGCAGGAGCTGGTCGAGCGGCTGCGCACCCGGATGCGGGTCGAGGGCGGAGGCGCCGCCGACGCCCGCACGGTGCTCCGCGAGGAGCTGATCACGCTGGTCGACCCGTCGATGGACCGGGGGCTGCAGGTCAGCGGCGCCGACGGCAACCCGGGCGTGGTTCTCGTGGTCGGGGTCAACGGCACCGGCAAGACCACGACCGTCGGCAAGATCGCCCGGATCCTCGTCGCCGAGGACCGCACGGTGCTGCTCGCCGCTGCCGACACCTTCCGAGCGGCCGCGGCGGACCAGCTCAGCACCTGGGGTGAGCGGGTCGGCGTCGAGGTCATCCGCGGTCCCGAGGGTGGCGACCCGGCCAGTGTCGCGTTCGACGCGGTCAAGGACGGCGTCGACCGGGGCATCGACACCGTGGTCGTCGACACCGCCGGCCGGCTGCAGAACAAGCAGGGCCTGATGGACGAGCTCGGCAAGGTGAAGCGGGTCATCGAGAAGCAGGCTCCGGTCACCGAGGTGCTGCTCGTGCTCGACGCCACCACCGGCCAGAACGGGCTGATCCAGGCGAAGGTCTTCTCCGAGGTCGTCGACGTCACCGGCATCGCCCTGACCAAGCTCGACGGCTCCGCGAAGGGCGGGATCGTCGTCGCCGTACAGCGTCAGCTCGGCGTCCCGGTCAAGCTGGTCGGCCTCGGTGAGGGGCCCGACGACCTGGCGCCGTTCGACGCCGCCGCCTTCGTCGACGCCCTGTTGGGCTGACGGCCGCGCACGAAACGCGCCGGTAACAAACGGGCGGAACTCGTTTCCTGCCTGAAACAACCAGCGGACGGCGGCGAAACCTCCTCCGTCGAAGGTGGGGCAGTCCCACCGACGACGTGCCCCCTGGAGGTTCTGTGGACGGCTACTACACCTGGATGCTGGTGTCGGCCTCGTTCGTGCTGGCCATGACCGTGCCGGCTCTCGCCCTGTTCTACGGCGGCATGAGCCGGTCGAAGTCCGTCCTCAACATGATGATGATGTCGTTCGTCGCCCTGGCGATCGTCGGCATCGTCTACTGCCTGTGGGGCTGGTCGATGACCTACAGCTCGGTGCCGTGGGCCGCGGTCGACGCCGCCGAGCCGGCCAACGAGATCGGCAAGTTCTTCGCCGACCCGTTCGCCCAGTTCGGTCTCTCCGACACCCTGCCCGGCAACTACGTGTTCGTCGCCTTCCAGTTCACGTTCGCGGCGATCACCGCGGCGCTGATCTCGGGTGCGGTGGCGGACCGGTTGAAGTTCTCCGCCTGGGTGGTGTTCGTGCCCGTCTGGGTGACGCTCTCCTACTTCCCGCTGGCGCACATGGTGTGGGGCGGGGGCTTCCTCAGCAACGTCAAGGACGGCCTCGCCGACCTGATCTACTCCGGCGCAGAAGCGGCCGAGGTCGCGCCGATCGACTACGCCGGCGGTACGGTCGTGCACATCAACGCCGGTATGGCCGGCCTGGTTCTCGCGATCCTCCTCGGCCGCCGGCTCGGCTTCGGCAAGGAGCCGATGAAGCCGCACAACCTGACGCTCACCATGATCGGCGCCGGTCTGCTGTGGTTCGGCTGGTTCGGCTTCAACGTCGGCTCGATCGTCTTCGTCACCGGTGACGGTGCCAACGAGGACTGCACGACGGCCGCCAACTGCGGTGACATCGCGCAGTACATGTCGGAGACCGGCCTGGTCTGGCTGAACACCACGCTCGCCACCTGCGCGGCCATGCTCGGCTGGCTCATCATCGAGAAGATCCGGGACGGCAAGGGCACCTCGCTCGGTGCCGCGTCGGGCATCGTGGCCGGCCTCGTGGCCATCACCCCCGCCTGTGGCGCGCTGTCCCCTGTCGGCTCGATGATCCTGGGTGCGGTCGCCGGTGCGGTCTGCGCGATGGCGGTCGGCCTCAAGTACAAGCTGAAGTACGACGACTCGCTCGACGTCGTGGGTGTCCACCTCGTCGGCGGCCTGATCGGCACCATCGGCATCGGCTTCCTCAGCACGTCGACGGGTCTGTTCTACGGCGAGGGCGGCAAGCAGCTCGTCATCCAGGTCGTGGTCGCGCTGTTCGCGATGCTGTGGTCCGGTGTGGCCACGCTGATCATCGGTCTGGCCATCAAGTACACGATCGGCCTCCGCCTCGACCCCGAGGACGAGGTCGAGGGGATCGACTTCGTCGAGCACGGCGAGTCGGCCTACGATCTGAGCACGGGCGGCGGCGCCCGGCGCACCTCGGTCCTCACCTCCACTGGCTCGGAAGGAGCAAGTGCATGAAGCTCGTCACGGCGGTCATCAAGCCGCACAAGTGGGAGGACGTCCGCGAAGCGCTCGAGACGTTCGGCGTCACCGGCATGACCGTCAGTGAGGTCAGCGGCTACGGACGGCAGAAGGGCCACACCGAGGTCTACCGCGGCGCCGAGTACGACATCGCCCTGGTCCCGAAGATCCGCATCGAGATCGTCGTCGACGACGGCGACACCGAGGACATCGTCGGGATCATCACCAAGACCGCGCAGACCGGCCGGATCGGTGACGGCAAGGTCTGGGTCAGCCCGATCGAGACCGTGATCCGGGTCCGCACCGGTGACAAGGACTCGGCAGCGCTCTGAATCCCGCCGAAGTGTCAGGGTTGGTCGCCCGAAGTGTCGAGCTTCGAGGCGCCAACCCTGACACTTCGTGGCGCCGACCCTGACACTTCGTGCGATGACAGCAGCCGACAGAGCGGACCGCACCGACGCGGCGGACGACCTCTGCATCGGTGCGTACGGCGCCGCGGGCGGGCCGGACACGGGCGTGTCCCTGGTGGCGGTCGGTGGCTACGGCAGGGGCGAGCTGGCGCCGTACTCGGACCTCGACGTGGTGCTCGTCGCGGACGACGGCGTTGAGATCGGCGAGCTCGGCCAGCAGGTCTGGTACCCGATCTGGGACTCGGGGGAGAAGCTCGACCACTCGGTGCGGTCGCTCCGCGAGATGCTGGATGCCGCCGCCGAGGACGTGCGCGTCGCGTCGGGCCTGCTCGACGTCCGGCACATCGCCGGCGACCCGAGCCTGACCATCCAGCTGCGCACGAACGTGCTGGCCCACTGGCGCCGCGACGCGCGGCAGCGGCTGCCGGAGCTGCACGAGATGGTGCGCAGCCGGCACCGGCTGATCGGCGAGCTGGCGCACATGTCGGTGCCCGACCTCAAGGAGGCCGAAGGCGGGCTCCGCGACGCGACCGTGCTCAAGAGCCTGATGGCGACCTGGCTGGTCGACATCCCGGCCGCCGACCTGGAGCGGTCCCGGCAACAGCTGCTCGACGTGCGCGACGAGCTGCACGCGATCGCGGGCCGGGCCACCGACCGGATCGCTCCTGAGCACTGGTCGGCGCTGGCCGAGGCGATCGGCGTGGCCGACGACCGCGCCGCGCAACGCCAGGTGCGCGAGCTCGGCCGCCGGCTCACCCACCTGTCACGGCTGGTGTGGCGGCGCGCGGACGACGCGGTCCGCCGTACTCCTGCCGGCAAGCCGCGCCGACCCGAGCTCGAGCGGATCGCGTCCGGCGTCGCGCTGTCGAAGGGCGAGGTCGTGCTCGACCGCGGCGCCCATCCCGGCTCCGACCCCGTGCTGCTGCTGCGCGCGGCCGCGGAGGCGGCCCGCCGCAACGTCGTCCTCGCACCGCCGACCGCGGCCCGCCTCGTGCGCGAGTGCCCGCCGCTTCCCGACCCGTGGCCGGAGGAGGCGCGGCGCGAGCTGGTCCGCCTGCTCGCGGCTGGGCCCGGTCTGCTCGGCGTCTGGGAGACGCTGGAGGAGACCGGCGCGCTGGCCGGGATCCTTCCCGAGTGGGAGCGGATCCGGCTCCTGCCGCACGCGTCGGTGATCCACCGGTTCACCGTCGACCGGCACGTCGTCGAGACCTGCATCGAGGCCTCCGCGCTGATCCGTGAGGTGGCCCGGCCCGACGTCCTCCTGGTCGCGGCGCTGCTCCACGACATCGGCAAGGGCGGCACGGAGGAGCACTGCGCCGTGGGCGAGCCCATCGCCCGCGCGATCGCGACCCGGATGGGCTTCGAGCCGGCGGCGGTCGACCTGATCGCCCATCTGGTGCGCTGGCACCTTTTGCTGGTGACCACGGCGACCACCCGCGACCCGGACGACCCGGCGACCATCGAGCTGCTCACCGACCACGTGCCCACCATCGAGACGCTCGCGTTGCTGTCGGCGCTCACCGAGGCAGACGCGAAGGCGACCTCGGGCAAGGCATGGTCGTCGTGGCGAGCCGGCCTGGTCCGCGAACTGACGCGGCGGGTGCGCGCGGCCCTGGTGCACGGCAGCCTGCCCACGACGGTCGACGTGGAGGAGATCGAGATCCCCGCCGCCGCCCGCGGCGGATCGATCGCCGTCACCGTCGAGCCCGTCCACGACGGCTCCCGGGTCACGACCGTGTCCGAGGACCGGGTCGGTCTGCTCGCCGACTGCGCGGCTGCGTTCGCGCTCCAGCGACTCCGGGTGCGCGCCGCGCGGATCTGGTCGCAGGGGGAGTACGGCGTCTCGGTGTGGGACGTCGCCGACGACCACCTCGACGCGGGGCGGCTGCGCAACATGTTCGACTCGGTCGCGGCCCGCAGGGTCGATCCGGTCTCGCGGCTGGCCCCGCGCACGAACGGCTCCGGACCCGACCTCGCGCCGACGGTCGTCGTACGGCCCGAAGCCAGCGACCAGGCGACCGTGATCGAGGTCCGCGCGGCGGACCGGCTCGGTGTCGTCTACCTGGTCAGCGCAGTGATCGCCGAGCTCGGCATGTCGGTCCGGTCGGCGCACATCTCGACCCTGGGGCCGCAGGCGGTGGACGTCTTCTACGTCCAGGAGCCCGACGGCGAGGCGCTCGCACCCGTGCGGGCGACCGCGGCTGCCGACGCGATCCGGGAGCGGCTCAGTCCGCCGGAGGCTTCGGGGTCGGACGCCTGATCGTCGCGCGCATCGTGACGTGGTCGATCTTGATCGGCAGGTCGTCGTCCTCGGGACGGGGCACGATCTCGCCCTGGATGTCCTTCGACTTGAGGTCGCGGTCGGCCCGGGCGCGGGCCGGGTCGAACACATCGATGAAGTTGCCCATGCCGTCGGCGACGCCGCCGCTGGACGGGGACGGGTTGCGGAGCATCCGGTGCCCGGCCACGACCACGAGGAGGAGCAGCAAGACTCCCGCGGCGCCGAACACGACGTACATCACTTCGCCAGCGTATGCCTGTGGCGGGCACGCTCACACATCACGGATAGAGTTGCCCGTCGAAGCCCTGCACGATCGTCCTTGAGGATCCCCTTTGTTCGCCACCCTGTCCGACCGCCTTGCCGAGACCTTCAAGAACCTCCGCGGCAAGGGCCGACTCTCCGAGGCCGACATCGACGCGACCGCGCGCGAGATCCGGATCGCCCTGCTCGAGGCCGATGTCGCGCTGCCGGTGGTCAAGGACTTCGTCGCCGCCGTCAAGGAGCGCGCCCGCGGCGAGGAGGTCAGCGGTGCGCTGAACCCCGCTCAGCAGGTCGTCAAGATCGTCAACGACGAGCTGGTCACCATCCTCGGCGGCGAGACCCGGCGTCTCCGCTACGCCAAGACCGGGCCGACCGTCATCATGCTGGCGGGTCTCCAGGGTGCCGGTAAGACGACGCTCGCGGCCAAGCTCGCGCTGTGGCTCAAGGAGCAGGGCAAGTCGCCGCTGCTGGTCGCGTGCGACCTCCAGCGCCCCAACGCCGTCCAGCAGCTGCAGGTCAACGGCGACAAGGTCGGCGTACCGGTGTTCGCGCCGGAGGCCGGCAACGGTGTCGGTGACCCGATCGGCGTCGCCCGGGCGTCCATCGAGGAGGCCAAGCGCAAGCTGTACGACGTCGTCGTGGTCGACACCGCGGGCCGGCTCGGCGTCGACTCCGAGATGATGGCCCAGGCTGTCGGCATCCGTGACGCCGTCCAGCCCGACGAGGTCCTTTTCGTCGTCGACGCGATGATCGGTCAGGACGCGCTGACGACGGCGCAGGCGTTCCTCGACGGCGTCGGGTACGACGGTGTCGTCCTCACCAAGCTCGACGGCGACGCCCGTGGTGGCGCCGCGCTGTCGATCCGCCAGGTCACCGGCCGGCCGGTCATGTTCGCCTCGTCCGGCGAGAAGATGACCGACTTCGACGTCTTCCACCCCGACCGGATGGCCTCGCGCATCCTCGACATGGGCGACGTCATGACCCTGATCGAGCAGGCCGAGAAGGCCTTCGACCAGGAGCAGGCGCTCAAGGCGGCGCAGAAGCTCAGCGGGCAGGGCGGCGAGTTCACCCTCGACGACTTCCTCGAGCAGATGCAGCAGATCAAGAAGCTCGGCTCGATGACGAAGATCCTCAAGATGCTGCCGGGCGCGGGCCAGATCCGCGAGCAGCTCGAGAACTTCGACGAGCGCGAGATCGACCGCGTCGAGGCGGTCATCCGCTCGATGACGCCGGCCGAGCGCGACAACCCCAAGATCATCGACGGCTCTCGCCGGGCCCGGATCGCCAAGGGCTCCGGACGCACCGTCGCCGACGTCAACGGTCTCGTCGACCGCTTCTTCGAGGCGCGGAAGATGATGATGCAGATGGCCAAGGGCGGCGGCTTCGGTGGAGTGCCGGGGATGCCCGGCATGCCGGGGATGCCGGGCATGGGCGGTCCTGGCGGCGGCAAGCGGGCCAAGGCCAAGCAGGCGCAGAAGGCGAAGGGCAAGGGCGGGCAGCGCCGGTCCGGCAACCCGGCCAAGGCTGCGCAGGAGGCGGCGGCCGCCAAGGCGAAGGCCGAGGAGCAGGCGGCGAACCCGTTCGGTCTGCCCGCCGGCGAGGACGTCGACTACGAGGCTGCGGCCGCGAACCTCGACCTCCCCAAGGACTTCTCCAAGTTCCTGAAGTGACCTCGTGGCGACGGTCCTGATCGTCGACGCGGCGAACGTCGTCGGCACCCGGCCTGACGGGTGGTGGAAGGACCGCGCCGGCGCGGCACAGCGGCTGCACGAGCAGCTGCTGGTCGCCGACGTGCCTCAGGACGTGGTCGTGCTCGTGCTCGAGGGGGGCGCGAAGGGCGGCGTACGACCGGGGCGCGACGCACACGTGCGCACCGTCCATGCGCCGAAGGACGGCGACTCGACCATCGTCGCCGAGGCGCGCGCTGCCGCCGAGCGCGGCGACCGGGTCACCGTCGTCACCGCGGACCGCGCCCTCGACGCCCGGGTGGCCGGGGTCGGGGCGGTCACCGTGCGCCCGTCCTGGCTCCTCGACCTGCTCTGACCTTCAACCGCTGATGTCGAGGCCCGGCCCCTGCCAGCGACGCCGAAGCCAGCGGTCGTGGGAGGCGACCACGATGGTGCCGGGGCTGCGCCCGATCGCCTCCTCGAGCTCGCCGACGAGCGTCAGTGAGATGTGGTTGGTCGGCTCGTCGAGGAGCAGCAGGTCCGGCGCGGTGGCCACGGCGACAGCGAGCGCGAGCCGGCGGCGCTGCCCGACCGAGAGGAGGACGAGGGGCTTCGCGTGCTCGCGCGGGTGCAGGAGCCCGAGCTCGCGGAGCGGGCGCTGCTGGGCCAGGTCGGCCCCGACGAGCTTCTCGTACGCCGCAGCGGCCGGCACCGTCAGGTCGGGGAACTCGGGATCCTGGGTCAGCTCGGCGATCCGCTGCGCGGCGACCTGCACCGTCCCGCTCGTCGGGGTGATCCTCCCTGACAGCACTCCGAGCAGGGTCGACTTGCCGGATCCGTTCGAGCCGGTGACGAGCAGGTGCTCACCCGGCTCCACGTCGAGGTGGGGGAGCGCGAGGCGGCCGGCCACCACCAGGTCGCGGACCATGACGAGGTGCCCGCCGGCCGCCGTACTGCCGACGTCCGCGCGGAAGCGCAGCGGTGCCGGTGGCTTGCGGACCTGGTCCCGCTCCGCGGACTCCAGCTTGCGCTGCGCATCGCGTTTCCGCCGCGCCACGGTGCGGTCGACGTTCTGTCCCTTGAACGCATAGATGAACTTGTCGTTGTCGCGGGGTCCGCGGTTGTGGGCGACCGCCGAGCTGTCGACGCGGGCGGCCGCTCGCAGCCGCTTGATCTCCTCCTGCTGCTCGGCGTAGGTCTCCTCCCACCGACGCCGCGCCGCGGCCCGGGCCTCGGAGTAGGCGGTCCAGCCGCCGCCGTACCTCCGACCGCCGCGGCCGTCGGTGCCCAGGCCGACCGGGTCGAGGTCGACGATGTCGGTGCAGACCTCGTCGAGGAAGACCCGGTCGTGGCTGGCGAGCAGCACGACCCCCGGCAGGTCACGGAGGAACGACACCAGGGTCGCGACCGCCTCGTCGTCGAGGTGGTTGGTCGGCTCGTCGAGCAGCAGGCACCGTGGCCGACGCGTCATCAGCGTCGCCAGCGCGAGCCGGGTCCGCTGCCCGCCCGACAGCGTGCCGACGCGCCGGTCGTGGTCGAGCCCGTCGAGGCCCAGCTGCTCGGCTGCGAGCAGGGCGCGCCGGTCGGCGTCCCACGCATCGTGCGCCACTGCCTCCTCGAGCGCCTCGGCGTACTCCGCCGCCACCGCCCGGTCCTCGAGGCGGTCTGCCAACGCCTCGACCTTCGCCACGGCGTCGCGCAACGGGCGCAGGGTGCTGGCCAGGACGTCGGCGACGGTGTCCGCGTCGCCGAACGGTGGCTCCTGGGTCAGGAAGGCCAGGTCGTCGGACCGGTCGACGTCGCCGGACGTGTGGGCATGGCGGGGGAGCTCGTCGGCGATCGCGCGGAGCAGGGTCGACTTGCCGGCGCCGTTCTCGCCGACCAGCCCGATCCGCCGGCCCGGCTGGGCGACGAGGTCGAGGCCGTCGAGGACGGTACGGCGCCCGAACGCCACGCTCAGGTCGCGGACGACGATCGGAGCGAACATCATGCTGCTGGTGGTGGGTGCTGACATGGCGGGACCTTCGGGACGAGGAGGACTCGCCGGGCGTGCGGCCGCGGGCGCGAGTCGGGGTCAGCCGTGGATCAGCATGGTCCGTTCAGCGTACGGGCGGCTCCGACCGAGGAGCGACCCATTTTCTCCACGCTCGTGTGAGCATCGGTAGGTTGCGAGGGGTGACAACGACTCCTCTTCGCTTCTCAGGCCCGGTCCTCCCTGACGGGGAGGTGCGGGAGCTGTACGTCGTCGACGGCCGGGTCACCTACGAGCACCAGTCCGGCGCCGACACTGCGGCCGAGGGTTGGATCGTCCCGGGCCTGGTCGATGCCCACAACCACCTCGGGCTCGAGGACGGGGGAGCGGTCAGCGAAGAGGACACGGAGCAGCAGGCGATCGCCGACCGCGATACCGGCGTACTCCTCATGCGCGACTGTGGCTCGCCGGCTGACACCCGGTGGGTGCACGAGCGCGAGGACCTGCCGCACCTGATCAGGTGCGGTCGTCACATCGCCCGCACCCGTCGCTACATCCGTGGCTACGGCGTGGAGATCGAGCCCGACGACCTTGCCGACACCGTCGCCGAGCAGGCGCAGGCCGGCGACGGCTGGGTGAAGCTCGTCGGCGACTGGATCTCGAGGGACGAGGGAGACCTCACCCCGTCCTTCACCGACGACGCGGTCGCGGCCGCGATCGGCACCGCGCACGCGCTGGGCGCCCGGGTCACCGCGCACTGCTTCGGCGCCGACTCGCTGGCCCCGCTCCTGGACGCCGGCATCGACTGCATCGAGCACGGCACCGGCCTGCAGGAGCACCACATCGAGCAGATGGTCGCGCGCGGCGTCGCGCTGGTGCCGACCGTGCAGCAGACCGACAAGTTCCCGGAGTACGTCGAAGCCGCGCGCGACAAGTTCCCGGCGTACGCGACCACCATGGAGTCGCTGCACCGGAGCCGCCGCGACGTGCTGATGGCTGCGTACGACGCCGGGGTCGACCTCTTCGTCGGCAGCGACGGGGGAGGCAGCAGTCGCCACGGCTGCCTGCACGAGGAGATCCTCGCGATGGCGGACATGGGGCTGCCGGCGGACTACGTCCTCGGCGCCGCCTCCTGGCGGGCGCGGTCCTGGCTCGGCCGGAACCCCGGTCTCGACGAGGGCGACCCGGCGGACTTCGTGGTCTACCCGCGCAACCCGGTCGAGGACCTCACGGTGCTCGCCACGCCGTCGTACGTGGTGCTCCGCGGGCGGCGCTTCGGCTGAGCTCAGCGCAGGTGGCCGGCGAGGAACAGCTGGTCCTGCGCGGCGTCCAGGTGGTCGCGCGCGGTCCGGATCTCCGCCCAGGTGCTCTTCGCCGTCACCGACAACGCGACCGCGAACGCCCGCTCGATGTGGGTCAGCACGGTGGGAAGGCCCTCGGCAGCCGCCAGCAGCGTCTCCGCCCGGTGGACGACCCGCGTGGCGAGCACGTAGTTGTCGTGCGCCTGGCTCTCCTCCGAGCGCGCGGCCGGCGAGGCCGGGACGTGATGTGGAAGTGTCGTCATCGGCCTTTTCCCTTCGCTGGACTGCAGGACGTCTGACCCGTGTTGATCCTGCCGTCCGGGTGCAGTCCTGGGACCCTTCGTGCGGCCGGCACTCCCTGGTCACACCGGACTAGGGACCCCGCCGGATCGTCAGGTCCGGCGCGATTGGTGGGGCGGCGGCACTGTCTGGCAGACTTGGAGGCTGAGTTCTGTGCCGTCCGGACCCTCTCAACCGGTAGGTGCAGCGCCCTTTCGGTCGGCCTCTCCCGGTGTTCCCCACCTGGTCGGAGCCGATCACCCACCACAAGTTCTCAAGGAGACACCACAAACGTGGCCGTCAAGATCCGTTTGAAGCGCCTGGGCAAGGTCCGGGTGCCGCAGTACCGCATCGTCATCGTCGACTCGCGCAAGAAGCGTGACGGCAAGGTGATCGAGGAGATCGGCAAGTACCACCCCAAGGAGGACCCGTCGTACATCGACGTCGTCTCCGAGCGGGCGCAGTACTGGCTCAGCGTCGGCGCGCAGCCGACCGAGGCCGTCGCCGCGATCCTCAAGGTGACCGGTGACTGGCAGAAGTTCAAGGGCGAGCCCGGCGCCGAGGGCACCCTGAAGGTCAAGGAGCCGAAGCGCGACAAGCTCGAGATCTTCAACGAGGCCCTCAAGGAGGCCGCCAACGAGCCCAAGGGCTCCGCGGTGACGACCAAGAAGAAGGCCGAGCCGAAGGCTGAGGAGCCCAAGGTCGAGGAGCCCAAGGCGGAGGAGCCCAAGGCGGAGGAGCCCAAGGTCGAGGAGCCGGCTGCCGAGGCGCCGGCTGAGGAGCCGGCCGCCGAGTCGGCCGAGGCCTGATCCGATGCTCGCCGATGCGCTGGAGCACCTCGTCCGCGGAGTGGTCGACAACCCCGACGACGTCGTGGTGCGCGACAAGCAGCTGCGCCGTGGGTCGGTGCTCGAGGTGCGGGTGCACCCCGACGACCTCGGCAAGGTGATCGGTCGCGGTGGCCGTACGGCGACCGCCTTCCGCACCGTGATCTCGGCACTCGCCGGCAACGGTGGCACCCGGATCGACTTCGTCGACGTCGACCGACCCGGCCGCCGCTGACCAGCGAGCCACACGAGGACGGGCGCTGCCATGATGGCGGCGCCCGTCTTGCTTTTAACGTTGGCCGAGGAGCCGCGCTCGCGGCGCCTCGAGACCCGGAGGATTGAGTGGAGACCATCGAGGTCGTGATCGGCCGGATCGGCAAGCCGCACGGCATCCGCGGCGAGGTGACCGTCGACGTCCGTTCGGACGAGCCGGACCGTCGCTTCAATGTCCGCGCCCGGCTGCTGACCGAGGCGCCCCGCGGCTCCGCGTTCGCCCACGACACGCTGACGATCAGGCGTGCCCGCTGGCACCAGTCGACGCTGCTCGTCGCCTTCGACGAGATCCCGGACCGCGACGCCGCCGAGGCCGCCCGCGGCGTGGTGCTGCGTGCGACGATCCCGGCCGACGAGACCCCGGAGGACCCCGAGGAGTTCTACGACCACCAGCTGATCGGGCTGGCGGCGTACGACGTCGACGGTGCGCACCTCGGTGAGGTCACCGGTCTGGTGCACGGCGCCCAGGACCTGCTGCAGGTGCGGACACCCGACGGCCGGGAGGCGCTGGTGCCGTTCGTCGCCGCACTGGTGCCCGAGGTCGACCTGGCCGGCGGCCGGGTCGTCATCGCCGACCGCCCGGGCCTGGTCACCCCGTTCGAGGACGAGTCGTGAAGATCGACGTACTGTCGATCTTCTCGGACTACCTGGCTCCGCTCGAGCTGTCGCTGCCTGGCAAAGCGCGCGCGAAGGGCCTCCTCGACATCGCCGTGCACGACCTCCGTGCGTTCACCCACGACCGGCACCGCACCACCGACGACACGCCGTACGGCGGTGGCGCCGGGATGGTGATGAAGCCGGAGCCCTGGGGCGAGGCCTTCGCCGCGCTCGAGATCGCCGAGAGCGACACCATCGTCTTCACCACACCGTCGGGCGATCGTTTCGACCAGCGCAAGGCGGAGGACCTGTCGGCCCGGCCGCGGCTGGTCTTCGCCTGCGGCCGCTACGAGGGCATCGACCAGCGGGTGATCGAGCACGCTCGCGAGATCGCGAACGTCGAGGAGATCTCGCTCGGGGACTACGTCCTCAACGGGGGCGAGGTCGCGGCACTCGCGATCATCGAGGCGGTGGTCCGGCTGATCCCGGGCTTCATGGGCAACCCGGAGTCGCTGGTCGAGGAGTCGCACTCGGGCGACACCGCCGGCCTGCTGGAGTACCCCGTCTACACCAAGCCCCCCGTCTGGAACGGCCGCGAGGTCCCGGCGGTGCTGCGTTCGGGCGACCACGGCGCGATCGCGCGGTGGCGCCACGAGCAGGCGCGACGTCGTACGGCGGAGCGCCGGCCCGACCTGCTCGCCCCGTCGGCCCTGGCCGACGGGACGCCGATCCAGCGTGCGGTCCCGGGCGACGCCGGCGAGCTGATGACGCTGCAGCGCGCCTGCTGGGTCCAGGAGGCGCTCGCGAACCCCGGGGTGCACATCCCGGCCCTGCACGAGTCCCTCGACGACATCCGGGCGTGGATGGGGGAGTGGGACACCTACGTCGTGCGCCGGGCCGGCCGGCTGGTCGGTGCCGTCCGCGGAAGGCTCGAGGGTCCTGACCGCACGGCGTGGGACATCGGCCGGATCATGGTGGCGCCCGACCTCCAGGGCGAGGGCCTCGGGCGGGCCCTGCTCGAGCACATCCAGGATGCCGCGCCGGCCGCGGCGACGTCGTACCTCCTCTTCACCGGCGCGGGCAGCGAGCGCAACCTGAGGATGTACAAGAAGGCCGGCTTCCGGCTCCGTTCCGACCTCGCCACACCGCCCGGAGCGGTCGTGCTGAGCAAGCCGCGACGCCCGAATTCCTGAGAACCGGCTGAAAAACCTGTAACACCGGCGAAACATGTTCGGTCGTGAGGTGAAACGACCCGTCGCGAAGATCTCGCTCAAACGTGGGGACAGCACTGCGGCTGACTCGCGAATGATCCCGAGAACTCCGAGAGGTATCAATGACCGACTCGACCGCGTGGTTGCTGATCAGCACCGCACTCGTCATCTTCATGACACCCGGTCTCGCCTTCTTCTACGGCGGCCTGGTGAAGTCCAAGAGCGTCATCTCGATGATGATGCTGAGCTTCGGCTCCCTCGGCCTTATCAGCGTCCTGTGGATCCTGTACGGCTTCAACATGGGCAACCTCACCGGCGACGGCCTCGGGAAGTTCGTCGGTGACCCCTTCTCCGACTTCGGTCTGACCGAGCTCTCGAAGGTGACCGAGGGCTCCCCGCTCGCCGGCGTCGCCTTCGGTGGCTCGTTCGCGATCATCACGGTCGCGCTGATCTCGGGCTCGATCGCCGACCGTGCGCGCTTCTGGCCGTGGATGCTCTTCGCCGCCATCTGGGCGACCGTCGTCTACTTCCCCGTCCAGGCCTGGGTCTGGAACGTCGACCACGGCTGGATCTTCAACTTCGGTGAGACCGGCGTGCTCGACTGGGCCGGTGGCACCGCGGTGCACATCAACGCCGGTGCTGCGGCGCTCGCCCTCGCCCTGGTTCTCGGCAAGCGCAAGGTCGGCTTCTCCAAGGAGGAGACCCAGCCCCACAACGTGCCGCTGGTGCTCATCGGTGCAGCGATCCTGTGGTTCGGCTGGTTCGGCTTCAACACCGGTCTCAACACCGGTGAGGCCGGAGCGGGCCTGATCTTCCTCAACACCCTGGGTGCCCCGGCCGCCGCGATGCTCGGCTGGATCGCTGTCGAGCACTTCAAGGAGGGCAAGCCCACCGCGGTCGGCGCCGCCTCCGGCGTCGTCGCCGGGCTGGTCGCGATCACCCCGGCCTGCGCTCACGTGACGCCGGTCTTCGCGCTGGTGCTCGGCCTCATCGCTGGTGTCATCTGCGCCTTCGCGATCGACCTGAAGTTCAAGCTCGGCTTCGACGACACGCTCGACGTGGTCGGCATCCACCTGGTGGCGGGCTTCGTCGGCTGCTGGTTCCTCGGATTCCTGGCCTTCTTCCCGGAGACCGGCCTGCTCTACGGGGCCAACGCCGACCAGCTGATCGCGCAGGTCGTCTGCTCGCTGGCCGTCGCCGCGTTCTCGTTCGTCGTCGCCTTCGTGGTCGGCATGGCCATCGAGAAGACGATCGGCTTCCGTGCCAAGGAGGAGGACGAGATCGCTGGTCTCGACCTCGCGCTGCACGGCACCGGGTACGCGATCGACTGATCAAAACAGCGTCAACCCGCAGGCCCGTCCCGGTTCGTCCGGGGCGGGTCTGCTGCCGTTTGGTCCCCAACGGCAGCTGCTGGCGGCACAACGATGTCGTTGGGGACCAAACCTCAATACTCCCGCAGCCGCCGGCTCGACGCCTGGATCCGGCTGCTGAGGTCGTCGACCTCGTCGAGGACCTGCTTCGCGAGCCAGACCGGCGCCCGGCGGGACCGGGGCGCCTTCGACAGCACCTTGGCGTCGACGAGCTTCGCGATCGCCTCGCGGGCGGTGGACTCCGAGGCGTCGACGCGCTCCATCACCAGCGCGACGTTCACGATCGGCTCCTCGGTGAGGAGATCGAGGAGCCGGTGCAGCGCCGTACCGGGGCGGGAGCCGCCGACGGCGTCGTGCCACTCCTTGCGCAGGTCCTTGAGGTGCGCCGCCGTACGCCACGACTCAGCGGTCGCGACGCTCGTGGCGGAGGCGAGCATCGCGATCAGGGGAGCGGCGGACCCGTTGCGGTAGTCGTCGAGAGCGCCGAAGTAGCGCTCGCGGTGGGCGACCAGGGCGGACGCGATGGGCACCGTGAGGTGCCGGGTGGCCCGGCGGCGCCGGAGCACGGCGTGGATCAGCGCCCGGCCGATCCGGCCGTTGCCGTCGATGAACGGATGGATCGACTCGAACTGAGCGTGCACGATCGCGGCCTGCACGAGCGTCGGTACGTCGTCGCGGTTGGCGAACGCGAACAGGTCCGTCAGGTAGTCGGCCACCGTCTCCGGAGGTGGCGGCACGTGCAGGGCACCGAGGGGGGAGTAGTCGCTGCCACCGATCCAGTTCTGGGTCGTCCGGAACGTGCCGGCCCGGTGGCCCTCGTCCGGGTGGTGGCGGAACAGGTCCTCGTGCGCCTGCAGGATCGCCTCCGGACGGATCGCCCGGGTCGTCTCCGCGTCGCGGATCATCCGGGTGAGGGCGGCCGTCGCCGACGCCATCGAGACCGCCGAGGCGTTGGCGCCGACACCGAGCAGGGCACGTCCGTAGTCGGCGAGGCTGGCGTCGACGTTCTCGATCTTCGAGGAGTCGACCGACTCGGCACGGAGCTGGAGGTGGTTGAGCGCCTTGAGCGTCCGGCCGTGCACCAGGTCGAGGTGACCGAGGTCGCCGGCGCTCGCGGTGGTCATCGCCGCCAGAGGCCGCTCGATCGGGTAGTCGCGGTCGCGGATGTACGGCGGCAGCGCGACCGTGATCTCGCGGAGCTGCTTGTCGGCCCGGGGCCCCCGCGCCAGCCGTTGCCGGTAGGGCCGCACCTCCTGGGTGTGGGGCGCCCAGTCTCGGGGCGGGGCGGCGGTCACGGTCCCATCCTCCCAGGGGCGGGGGGCTGACCCCGGGATTCCTCCACCGGTCGGCCCGATGTGCGGTAGGAACAGGTATGGCCGCTTCCGCAGGTCGGCGCCTCCGCCCGCTGGCGGTGGTGTGCGCGCTGTTGATGGTCGCGTGGGGAGCCGCCTCGATCGCGTCGCTCGTCGTGCAGATCATGAACTACGACGAGTTCGGCTGGCCAGACGAGAACGCCGACGGCGAGATCTGGGCGTACGTCGTTCTCTACCTCGCCGCGGCGGCCAGCGGGGCCTGGGTCGCCGTCTGGGGCCTCTTCGGCCTCGCCTGGCGGCCGCCACTGCACCTCGGTGCGGTGGCGCTGCTGGTCGCGATCGGTGTCGAGGTGACCGCGAACGTCGTCCAGGTCAGCTACTTCTCCGACCTCGGTGCACCGGTCAACCTGGGCGACCAGGCGGAGGGGTACGTCGATCGGATTACCTTCGACACTGGTGTCGCGGTGAGCGAGGGCCGGGCGTTCCTCACCGCGCTGCCGCTGATGACTGCGTTCCTGCCGCTCCTCGCCTGGCTGGTCGTGCTCGTCAGCGGCGCCGGGCGCAAGCGCCGGTTCGCACCGCAGTACGGCCAGCCGCAGTACGGCCAGCCGCAGTACGGCCAGCCGCAGTACGGCCACCCGCAGTACGGCCAGCCGCAGTACGCCGCGCCGTACGGGCAGGTGTATCCCCACCAGCCTGCCTATCAGCCGCAGCATGCCCACCCGCCGCCGCAGCACTACCCGCCGCAGCCGCCGGCCTACCGACTACCCCAGGAGCCGGCGTACCAGGCGCCGCCCGACCCGCCCCGGCACAAGTGGGGCGCGGTGCCGCCGGTCCTGCCTGAGCGGCCGGCAGCGGTCCGCCCGACGCCCCCGCCGCAGCAGCCGCCGGACCAGGAGACGCTGCCGTACCAGAAGCCGACGCAGGGCCCCTGAGGCCCGACCCGCGATTACCGACGCTGCTCGGGGTTGTGCGATGATCGTTCGTCGGCGACGCGGGCGCTTCTGCGTTTGATCTGGTTCTGCCACAGGGGAACCGACACACCACGCCGCCGCGACTGAAGCATCACGAACCACTGAAACACGACCCCGATACCGCGGTTGACCTGTGTGCACTCGCGAGGAGATATCATGAGCAACCCTGCGCCCATTCATCCTGGCCCGTCCGTCGTCGCCGAGCTCGGCAACGCAGCGAAGCGCGACGACATCCCCGCCTTCCGCGCGGGTGACACCGTCAAGGTGCACGTGAAGGTCGTCGAGGGCAACCGGTCCCGCGTCCAGATCTTCCAGGGCGTCGTGATCCGGATCCACGGCAGCGGCGTCGGCCGTACCTTCACCGTCCGCAAGGTCTCCTTCGGTGTCGGTGTCGAGCGGACCTTCCCGCTCCACTCGCCGATCTTCGAGCAGATCGAGATCGTGACCCGCGGTGACGTGCGCCGGGCGAAGCTCTACTACCTGCGCAACCTCCGCGGCAAGGCCGCCAAGATCAAGGAGCGCCGCGAGGCCTGATCGGGTCACTGGCTAGAGTCAGTACCTGTGACGACCGACGCCGCCGGCGAGCCCGACGCCCTCGACGACGCCACCGACGGTGACGCGTCGACCGGCACGACCGACGGCCCCGCCGACGCGACCGACGACGCGACCGATGACGCCGAGGCGCCTGTGAGCAAGAAGCGGGACGAGGGCGGCGAGCGCAAGCACCTGCCGGTCTGGCAGGAGAGCATCCTGCTGCTCGCCGTCGCGCTCGTGCTCGCGGTCGTGATCAAGACCTTCTTCGTCCAGGCGTTCTACATCCCCTCGGAGTCGATGGAGCCGGGGCTGATCAAGAACGACCGGATCCTCGTCCAGAAGGTGTCCTACTGGTTCGGCGGCGGTCCGGCCCGGGGCGACGTCATCGTCTTCGAGGACCCGGGTGGCTGGCTCCAGGGCAACGAGCCCGCGCCCACCGGACTCGCGAACCTGCTCTCGAAGGTCGGGCTCTACCCGACCGGCGGTCACCTGGTGAAGCGTGTCGTCGGCACCGAGGGCGACGTCATCGAGTGCTGCGACGAGGAGGGCCGGATCCTGGTCAACGGCGAGCCGATCGACGAGTCGGACTACATCGCCGAGCGGCACGGCAAGTGTGCTGCCGTCTTCCAGGGCCAGTGCGACTGGTCGGTGGGTCCGATCCCCGAGGGCAAGCTGTTCGTGCTGGGCGACAACCGGATGTCCTCGGCGGACTCCCGCTTCCACATGTGCGGCCCTGACGTCGAGACCTGCGCCGAGAGCCCGTGGGTCGACGCCGACCTCGTCGTCGGCAAGGTGTTCTCCCTCGTGTGGCCGAGGGCCCGTTGGACCTGGGTGAGCAACCCCGGCGCGTTCGACGGGGTGCCCGACGACCCGCCCACGGTGGACTGACCAGGACTAACCTGGACGACGCCATGTCGACGCTGCCGCGAGGATTGACCGTACGACGCGACGCCGGCCTCTACGGCTACGAGCGCGCTCTGCGCCGCCATGGCATCGAGCCGATCGCCGGCGTCGACGAGGCCGGACGCGGAGCCTGCGCCGGGCCGCTCGTGGCGGGTGCGGCGATCCTGCCCGCAGGAAAGACCGGCATCGTGCCGGGGCTCGCGGACTCCAAGCTGCTCACGCCCAAGGCCCGCGAGCGCTGCTACGACCAGGTCGTGCGCCGGGCGGTCTCGTGGTCGGTCGTGGTGATGTCCCACGAGGAGTGCGACCGGCTGGGCATGCACGTCGCCAACGTCGAGGCGCTGCGCCGCGCGGTCGCCAAGCTCGACGTCGCGCCGTCGTACGTCCTCACCGACGGCTTCCCCGTCGACGGCCTCGGCGCCCCGGGGCTCGCGGTGTGGAAGGGCGATCGCGTCGCCGCCTGCGTCGCGGCGGCGTCGGTGATCGCCAAGGTGACCCGCGACCGGCTGATGGACGACCTCGACCTGGAGTGGCCGGCGTACGACTTCCGCACCCACAAGGGCTACATCACGCCGACCCACACGGCCGCGCTGGACGAGCACGGGCCCTCGCCCGTCCACCGGATGCGATTCGTCAACGTGCGTCGAGCCGCCGGTCTCGAGGGTCCGGCTATAGAGTCGGCGTTGTGAGTGCCGAGGAGCTCGAGAAGTACGAGACCGAGCAAGAGCTGACGCTCTACCGCGAGTACCGCGACGTGGTGAAGATCTTCAAGTACGTCGTGGAGACCGATCGGCGGTTCTACCTCTGCAACTCCGTCGACGTGAAGGCCCGCACCGAGGCCGGTGAGGTGTTCTTCGAGGTCACCATCAGTGACGCCTGGGTGTGGGACATGTATCGCCCGGCGCGGTTCGCGAAGAACGTGAAGGTGCTGACGTTCAAGGACGTCAACGTCGAGGAGCTCGCCAACTCGGACATCGAGCCTCCTAAGAACTGACTAGGCCGCGACGACCGTTCGGCCAGAGTTCCGGGCAGTCCGCTCGTTATCAGAAATAGAAACGGCGCGGCGTCTTACTGTCGAGGGGTGAAGGACAGGAATGAGCGCGGGGCCGTAGCGGTCTTCACTGCGTTCGTTCTCGTGGTGCTGATGGGCATCGTCGCGATCGTGGTCGACCTCGGCATGGAGCGCGTGACCCGGGCGGACCTCCAGGCGCTGGCCGACGTCGTCGCGCTCGACCTCGCCCGCGAGATCCGGGGTGGTCGGACCCAGGCGGCCCTCGCAGCGGAAGGCGACCTCGGCGACCCGTCGAGCGCGGTCAGCAAGAGCGCGGCGCGCAACTCCGACATCCTCGGGACGGGCCTCACCCTCGAGGTCGACTGGGGCTCCTACGACAACGAGGTCTGGAACACCGCCACCGACCCGCCGTCCGCCGTTCGGGTGATCGCGAGCGCCGACACCGAGTACTCGGTGATGGAGGGGACGGGCGCGGTGACCCGGACGGCGTTCGCCGTCGCGTCAAGCTCAGCCTGCTACCGGCTGGGCACGTTCGTCGCGGCGATCCGGACCGGTGACAGCACCGTGCTGGCGCCGCTCAACCGCCTGCTCGGCGTCAACCTCGACCTCGTCAGCTACCGCGCACTGGCAGACGCCGACGTCACCCTGGGCGACCTCGCCGCCACGTCCGTCATCGGCAGCCCCACGCAGCTCCTGACGGGGACGGTGACCTACGCGAACCTGCTCCGGGCGATGATCGAGGTGCTGTCCAACGAGCCGGGTTCCTCGAACGGCGCCGCGATCAGCGCGCTGCAGACCATCCTCGCCGTCTCGGCACCGCTCGGTGCCATCGCGGTCGGCGACGTGCTGCACGTGTCGCCGACGGACCGTGCGGCGCTGGAGATCGCACTGAGCGTCCTCGACATCGTCGGCTCGGCGCGGCTCGCCACGGGCGAGCACTTCCTCGATATCGACAACTTCCAGGCCGGTGTGCCGGGCGTGGGCTTCCAGTTCACCGGTGGCATCAAGCTGATCTCGGCCGCGCAGCTGGCCTGCGGCGAGCCCAACTCGCCGGAGAGCATCGCGCGCACCGCCCAGCTCCAGGGCAGCCTCGGCGTCAATTTCGTCAACCTGCCGAGCCTCAGCATCCCGGGACTGGCGACCCTGCAGACGACCGCCGGGTCGGGCAGCCTCCAGGTGAGCATCGCCGAGGGAGAGGGGCAGCTGGTCGCGCCTCCCGAGGTCCACTGCGGCAGCGGGACGGCCGCCGACCCGCACACGTACTCGGTCGCGGTCCGGACCCAGCCCGCGTCGTACTCCCTCAGCTCGGAGCTCGACGTCACCGGGGAGATCAAGGTCTCCGTGCTGCAGGACCTCGGCCTGGGCAGCCTGCTGAGCGGGCTGCTCGGCGGCATCCTGCTCCCGAACTCCAAGGTCTCGGTCGATCTGCACATCCGGCTCGCGGCCGCCACGAGCGCGCCGGCAGGGACGTCGATCGCGAACCTGCGGATCCCGCCCAACGACGTCACCCCGGTGCAGACGGGGACCACCGTCTACCTCGACCCGCAGAGCGTGGTGCCGACCGTGACCGACGTCAGGATCGGGGGCAAGACGGCCCCGCTCGGCGGTGCCCTGCCGCTGACGAACGCGATCGTGAACGAGCTGACGTTGAACGGCAACGACTTCGTGGAGAAGACGCTGGTGCCGCTCATCGACAACATCAACCAGACCTTGATCGGACCCGTTTCGCGGATGGTGGGCCTCCGGTTCGGAGGCGCCGACGTGTACGCCGTCGGGGCGGTCTGCGGACAGCCGTCCCTCTGGGGATGACTCCAACGGATGCGGCCCTAGTCCCAATGAACTAGGACCTCCGTCCCCGAGCGGTTCGAATAGACGGAGAACTGATGACGGCATACGACGGCAGCACTACTGTCCGGCTAGGCAGTCAAACTGCCTGTCCGGTGCTTGAGGGAGCACAGGGGGAGCGAAGGTGGAGGGCCATGCGTCGAGTGCTGCAATGGGGAGCAGGCGACGGTCGTAGGCGACGTCGCGAGGAACGGGGAGCAGCGGCCCTCGAGTTCGCGCTCGTGCTACCGATCCTGGTGATGCTCGTGTTCGGTGTCATCGCGTTCGGCTACATGCTCAGCTTCCGCCAGGCGATGAGCCAGGCTGCGGCGGAAGGCGGCCGCGCAGCAGCGGTCAGGCCCGCCGGTACGGCGGACGGCGACCGACTGACGGCCGCACGAGCCGCCATCAACGACGCACTCGACTCGTACAACGTGGAGTGCACCGCGGGTGGCGGCCTGATCCACGCCGGCGGGGCCGACGGCGCCTGCACGATCGTGATCGATGCCTGCACGACCGGTCCGGCCGGTTCCGAGTGCGCCAGGGTCACCCTCGAGTACCCCTACAGCGACAACTCCCTGATCCCCGGACTGGGCATCAACGCGATCCTGCCGGACAACCTCGTCTACACGGCTGAGGTACGGGTCAGTTGAGCGGGTGCTCCACCCGGCGGCCGCGGCTGCTGAGCCGTCGCGAGCCTGACGAGCGTGGCGCCACCGCGGTCCTGGTCGCGCTGATCACCACCCTGGTGCTGCTGACGATCTCTGCCTTCGCGATCGACCTCGGCATGCAGCGGGCCGGCGCCCGCGACATGCAGGCCGTCGCCGACCTGGTGGCGCTCGACATGGGTCGGCTCATCGACGGACGCACCCGCGCCGAGATCGAGGCGGGCGACGGCGACAAGCCGTCCGCGTCCACCCAGCTCAGCTGGAGCCTCTCGAACAACGACGACAACACCGTCGGCGACACCCCCACCATCGCAGCGTTCTGGGTCGAGGTCGACGAGGACGGCGACTTCCCCGAGGCCGGCGGGATTCCCGTCCAGGTCGCCGCCGGCGAGGCGCCGAACGGCGTCGTCGTCCGCGCGGGCACGGACGTGGCCTTCGCGTTCGCGGGTGTCACCGGCGTCCCGAGCGGCGACGTCGAGCGCTCGGCGGTCGCGACGGCCGAGGAGAGCGCCTGCTTCAGCATCGGGTCGTACGCCGCGCGCCTCAACACCAGCAACTCCGCGCTGCTCAACGCCATCCTCGGGGGCATCCTCGGGGGCGGGATCAACCTCAACGCGGTCAGCTACCAGGGCCTCCTCACTGCGGACGTCAGCCTCCTCGACATCGCGCTCGAGCTCGGCCTCGGATCGGTCGACGAGCTGCTCAGCAGCAACATCAACGCCGGCACCCTGCTGATCGCGGCGGCCAACGTGCTGCAGGCCGACGGCGGTGTCTCCGACGTCAACGTGCTCAACATGGTGGCGGCGCAGCTCGGCGGCCCGTCGATCAACGTCGGCGACCTGGTGAGTGCCGAGCCCGGCTCCGGTGCCGCGGAGACCGCCACGATCAACGTCCTTGACCTGCTGGCCGGCACCGTGCTCATCGCCAACGGCACCAACGCGATCAGCATCCCCGGCCTGACCGCGAACCTCCCGCTGCTCGGCACCAACCTGACGACGAGCCTCTCGCTCATCGAGAAGGCTCGGACCCGCTGCGGCAGGCGGGGAGGTACGGCGGAGACCGCCCAGGTCGCGCTGTCGATCGACGGGTCCCCGGTCTCGATGCCGAGCGTCCTCGGGCTCAGTGTCTCCGCCGACACCGAGGTCGCCCTGAGCGTGGCCTCGGCCCGCGGCACCCTGACCGACATCATCTGCGGCAGCGAGACCCCGTCCGACCCGAGCGGCGAGGACGTCCAGGTGACGAGCGGGGTCGCCGGCGCCTCCATCTACAGCCGGGTGGCGGTGAGTGGGACCGTGGCCGGCAGCGGGGCACTGGGTGGGCTGCTGAACGGCCTCACGTCGCTGCTCGGATCCGTCGTCTCGGTGCAGATCAACGGCACGGTCGGCCTGCGGGTCTCGACCGGCGACCCCTCGACGGTCAAGACGGCCCAGATCCGCGTGCCGAACAACCCATCCGACTGGGACGAGCCGATCGAGCTCGGCTCGGGTGACCTCGGCATCAACACAGCCAGCGTCACTACGGTTCCCAACCCGCCGGTGCTGACCATCACGGCCAAGAACATCCTGGGCCTCAACGTGTCGCTCAACGCCGGCCAGATCGCCGGGATCATCACGAACCTCACCTCGTCGCTCACGAGCCAGGTGCTGAACCCCGTCGTCACCTCGGTCAACGACACCCTGCTGAGCCCGCTCTTCGACCTGCTCGGAGTCAGCGTCGGCGGTGCCGACGTCTGGGGTCAGCGCCCCTACTGCAGCAACCCGGTGCTGGTCGGCTGAGCCACCGGGCGAGCCACTAACCATCCACAGCTCCGGCACGGGCCGGCGTCTCTCCACAGCGCCGGCCCGAGCCGGGTCCATTCGTCCGCGGCTCCGGCCACGCTGGCGGACATGACAGAGACAACGGCGGGGTCCCCTGCGGGGCCGACGACGGCAGCGGCCCGACAGGCACTCGGGCAGTACGGCGAGGACGTGGCCGCGCGCCACCTGGTCGAGAAGGGCCTGGTGCTCCTCGAGCGCAACTGGCGGTGCGACGAGGGTGAGATCGACCTGGTCCTCCGTGACGGCACGACCCTCGTGGTGTGCGAGGTCAAGACCCGCACCAGCCTCGAGGTCGGCACACCGCACGAAGCGATCACCGACGCCAAGCTGGCGCGGCTCCAGCGGCTGGGGGAGCGCTGGGCGACCGATCGCGGTGTCCGCCCGCAGGGCACCCGTGTCGACCTGGTGGCGGTGCTGCGGCCGCGGCGCGGGCCGGCAGTCGTCGACCACGTGGCGGGGCTGGCCTGATGCCGTTCGCGACCACCCACACCGTCGCGCTGAACGGTGCGCTCGGCCACCTGATCGACGTGCAGGCCGACGTCTCGCCCGGCCAGGTCTCGGTGACGATGGTCGGACGCGGCGACGCGGCGCTCCGCGAGGGCCAGGACCGGATCAGGATGGCCATCATCAACAGCGGCCTGCGGTGGCCGGCGACGAAGCGGATCACGCTTCTGCTCTCACCTGCCGACCTCCCCAAGTCCGGCACGCACTTCGACCTGGCGCTCGCGGTGGCCCTGCTGGCCGCTGACGCCGCCGTCCCGGCCGTCGTCCTGCGCAACGCCGCTTTCATCGGGGAGCTGACCCTGTCGGGCGGGCTGCGTCCGGCGATGGGCGTCCTGCCGATGGTGCTCGCCGCGGCCGAACGCGGCATCGACCGGGTGTTCGTGCCGGAGCCCCAGGCGCGCGAGGCGTCGATGGTCCCGGGCGTCGTGGTGTTCGGGGTGCGGTCGCTGTCGCAGGTCGTCGCCGAGCTGCGCGGGGAAGAGGTGCCGGCCGCGCCGCCGGTGGCGGCGGCCTCGGGCACGCAGCTGCTCACGTGGCGCGGCGAGGAGCGGCTCGACGAGCTGGACTTCGCCGACCTGCACGGTCTGCGCGACGTGAAGTACGCCGTCGAGGTCGCCGCCGCCGGCGGTCACCCGATCCTGCTGTCCGGCCCCAAGGGCGCCGGCAAGACCAGCATCGCCGAGCGGATGCCGACGATCCTCCCGGACCTGACGGCGGAGGAGTCCCTGGAGCTCACGGCGGTCCACTCGCTGGCCGGCGTCCTGGATCCGGCGCGGGGGATGGTGACCCGGCCGCCGTTTGCCGCACCGCACCACGACGCGAGCAAGGCCAGCATCGTCGGCGGCGGGCGCGGCCAGGTGCGGCCGGGCGAGATCAGTCGCGCGCACCTCGGTGTGCTGTTCCTAGACAGTAGTGCTTAACCCCGTTAGCCTGTCAAGGGTGAAGCGAGCAGCGATCTACCTGCGAATCTCCCGAGACCGCGAGGGCCTCGAGCTCGGCGTGCAGCGTCAGGAGCAGGACTGCCGAGCCCTGGCCGAGCGCGAGGGCTACGAGGTCGTCCACGTCTACCGAGACAACGACATCGGGGCCAGCACGCTCTCGAAGAAGAGCCGCCCGGAGTACGAGGCCATGCTCGACGCCGCCCGGGCCGGCGATTTCGAGATCGTCATCGCCTACAGCAACTCCCGGCTGACCCGTCGACTGCGCGAGTTGCTCGATCTCATCGACCTCTACAACGCGCACGGCACCAAGGTCGTCACCGTCGTCTCAGGCTCCGACGACCTGTCGACCGCGGACGGGCGGATGACGGCCCAGATCAAGGGCTCCGTCGACCAGGCCGAGGCCGAGCGGATGGGGGAGCGCATCCGCCGCGCGCACCTGCAGCGCGCCCAGAGCGGCACCACGAACCACGGCGGGCGTCCGTTCGGCTGGCAGGACGACAAGGCGACCATCGACAACAGCGAGGCCATGCTCATTCGCGAGGCGGTCGCCGACGTGCTCGAGGGCATCGGCCTGCGGGCGATCACGCGCAGATGGAACGAGGCCGGGGTACTGACGGCCCGCGGCAACGAGTGGGATCACCGCGCGCTGCGCCAGTTGCTCCGAGCGCCCCGCCTCGCGGGATGGCGGGTGCATCGCGGGGAGATCGCCCGCGACGCTGACGGGCTGGCCGTGCGTGGAGTGTGGGAGCCGATCCTCGACCAAGACACCTACGACCGCCTGCAGGTCGCCCTGAGCGGCCGCGCGGGGCGCTCTCCGGGCCGCCGTGGCGCTCGGCGCTACCTGCTGTCCGGCATCGCGCGCTGCGGAACCTGCGGGGCTCGCATGTACGGATCGACGACGCCTGCCGGCCACGCCTACACGTGCCGTAAGGACAACGGCGGCGCCGGGTCGCACAACGTCTCTGTTGCCGGCGTCCCCACCGACGAGGCCGTCAGCGCCGTCGTGGTCGCCCGCCTCCAAGGCGAGGACCTCGCGACCTCGACCGGGGACGCGTCCCCCGAGTTCGGGCAGTCCGAGCGCCTCGAGGAGATCCCGGCCAAGATCGCCGAGTTGATGGGGGAGTACAACGCGGGGCGGCTTTCAGGGGCGGTCGTGTTCCCCCAGGTTGCGAAGCTCGAGAGCGAGCAGGCCGACCTGACTGTCGAGCGGGACAGGTTCATCGCTGCGACCTCGGTGCCTGACATGCACCACGTCGACATCGACGGCTTCCCGATGCTCAACACCGATCGTCAGCGACTCATCATCGAGCAGGTACTCGAGGCGGTCGTGATCGCGCCCTCTCGGAAGGGTGCGCCGTGGGATCCTGACCGCATCACCTACGTGTGGAGACAGTCGTGAAGCGCACTGAAGTGAGGATCGTCTGCGATGGCGAGTCGCTGTGTGACGGCGCGGTGCCGTCGCACAGCGACCGCGTCACGTTCGTGGAAACGATGGTGAAGGACGCCCGCGGTTGGCGCGCCATCGGCTCGCCGTCGATCGCGGCCAAACGTGCGGCTCAACAGCTTGCCGAGGAGCGCGGAATTCGGCTGCTCCCCGCTGAGCGCAACGCCGCAGGCTATGACGTGGTTGACGACGACGACCGTCATCACAAGTACGACCTGCTCTGTTCGCTCTGCGGCTACGAGTTGGACGTTCGCGCCGAGCGCCTTCATCCAGTGCTTGACGTGATCGCAAACGCCGGCGTCGGGTCCGTCTCCTTGCGCGGCCTGGGTGCTAGATTGCAGTAGCAACACCGAGAGGCGAGCGGAAGACCGCCTCACCGGGCTCCTTAGGCGGGAGCAGAGTTCTCCTGCCTAGGAGCCTTTCGTATGTCCAGCTGGACTGCAGAACGGGCGCGAGTAGCGTCCCTGTCCCGATCCCGCGCCGCCGACGATCCCGACCTGATCGAGGCGCGCTCCAACCTCAAAGCCGAGCGCCTGGCCGACCACGTCGCAAAGGCCCTCCATGACGCCCCGGATCTGACCGAAGAGCAGCGGCGGCGCATCGCACGCCTGCTGATGGGCGGTGGCTCGGATGCCGCCTGAAATGCATCAACGCCCCGGCGGCGAATCCGAGGCGCTGACAATGACGTTGGACGGCGTCAAAGCCATCGTCGCACAAGGTCCCGACACATCACCGGACCTCGAGCACCGCTGCGAGGTCTGCGCTCATCCCCTGTACGCGCGCCGCTCCATTGCCCTCGGTATCGGGCCCGTCTGCCTGAGGCGCGTCGTGGTGTCGCCCCTGAGGCTCTACGCCGAGGCGGTGGCAGCATGCAGCGCCGCCTGACCATCGTCGCGGTCAACGCGAACATGACCGTTGTTTCCGGGTACGGGGCTCGAGACCTCATCACCGAGCTGCGATCCCGGCCGCCGATGTGGTCGAGCCGTCCGCGCGGGTGGGTGATCCAGCCGTCGACTCTCCCCGATCTCATCGCCCTGGCCGAGCACCGCGGCTTTCAGGTCGTTCACGAGGACAGCGGGGAGGCGGCATGAGGATCGACCCCGACCGCGTGTTCCGCGACTTCATGCTCGACGTCTTCGGCGACGTGTGCGCCGCCCAGTGGCGCGCACGGGCCGAGGAGTTCCGCGCAGCTCGACCGCGGCCGGGTGACTACCTCGGCGCCTCGACTGTCGAGGACCGCCGCGAGCAGTGGCGCCGGCTGACTGCCATCGCCGAAGCGTGCGAGGCCCGTGCTCGGTTCATCGCGGCGGGGCATGTCGAGTTCCCCGAGGTCGAGGCGTTCCGGCTCTCGGAGGCCGCATGAGCCGCGTACCTCAGGAGTGGGGCAAGAACCCCAGCTTCTTCTTCGGCAACCGCGAGAGCTTCAAGGACATGGCGACCGACGACGTGTTCCCGCGCTGGCTGCGGGTGACGTTCGCGGCCTACGCGCACTTCGGTGCCAACGGCCATGCCACCTTCCGGCAGAAGCGATTGGCCTGGCTCCTCGGCGAGAAGGTCGGCGAAGTCATGATCCCGACCAGCCGGCAGCGGGTGCGGGAGGCGATCGACGGCGCCGTCGATCGCGGTCTCCTGATGCCCGAGTCCAAGGCGCTGTGCCTAGTCCTGCCGAGCGCGGTCGTCGCCTTCGGTGTCGGCAAGGAAGGCGCCGCCTGTCCGCGTCACCCAGCCAGAAGGAACGGTCAAACCGTGTCACCTACCTCCGAAACGACACGGTTTCAGCCTGTCGTTTCGACCCCAAAGGAACGCCAGAACCGTGTCGTTTCAGGCTCAGCCCCTCTCTTCTCTCTCACAACCCCAACCGGAGACGACCGCGACTCTGCGGACCCCGACGAAAGGACCGCCTGATGTTCGCCACCACCCCCGACCAGAAGCCCAGGCGGGTCGACCGCAAGGACTGCGCGCACTGCGGGGGCAGCGCCGCCGGCTGCCGCTCCGTCGAGTGGCTCGCTGGTCGCCGCTGCTGCGAGGCGTGTCCGGGTGACCATGACCAGGAGGGGGCGGGCCGATGACGCAACACGCACGCGCCCGCGGACCCCTGCACTCGTTTTTGGCGTCTCTCCCCAGCAAGACGCCGGGGGGTACCTACCTCGCGCGTCGCGTGATTCGGCCCCAAGACCCCGGAATCCATCACGCATATACACCGCGAAAACCGCTGGAAGGAATGTACCGATGACCGACCCATCCGACCATCTGACCATCGAACAAGCCGCGGAGAACGGCACCCGGCGAGACCTCCTGGTTTCGCTGCGCCGACGCCTCGCCGCCGCGCTGGACGACGACAGAACGCAGCCGCGAGACCTGTCGCCTATCACACTCCGGCTCCGCGAACTCGCCGAGGAAATCGCAGGAATCGACGCCGAGGCCGACGACCCGATCGCCGCCTCTGACTTCCCAGACGAACCGTTCGACGCCACGGCCCTCTGAGGTCTCAGAGAAAAACCCTCGCGGAGAGGGAAGAAAGATTCCGGGATCCGCGCCCCCCATTTCGCCCCTGCGCGACCGACCGGCCCCCCTTACCTAGGAGCACCGATGACCGACAACCTGACCCTCGCTGACCTCCAGTCCCTCGCTTGCGAGGACTGCCCGGCTGACGTGAGCATCCAACTTGGCGAGGGCTTCGCCGGCTCGGTGCTGACCGTGGTCGTGGTGCACGCCGTCACCTGTCCGTGGGCGGCGCGGTGCGTCCCTCACGGTGGCGTGACGCTGATGCGTGGGTCACAGCTCCTGCGGCACGTCGTGGCGAGTGAGCCTCCGTGCTGATGTCGCCGCGGCGTGAGACAATTCCTGTGTCGGTCTGGCCCGGTGGGTGGCCGACGAATCGGAACCGCAAGAACGCAGGTCTCCCTGACTGGCCCGGTGGGCGTCAGGCACAGCAGACCTTCGCCCCTGGTAGGTGGCGGCGCGTGGAGCGGCCGAGTCATCGAACCCACCCATGCCTGCGCTCGCTCGCGGCATTCCAGATCGGACACACACCCATGACCACCATGACCTTGGGCCAAGTCTCGGCCCGCATGATCGAGCTCGGCGACGAGATGGAGAAGCTCGACAACATCCGCCAGGAACACGGCAGCCTCACGCGCGAGAAGCAGGCGCGTCTCGATGGGCTGCTCGCCGAGTTCAAGGACCTGCAGGACCGCTATCACGAGAAGCGCTCTGCCGAGCTCGCCGAGCTCCGCGACATCGCCAACGGCAAGGACGGCGGCATGGTCGTTCCCGGCGTCCCGGGCCGCGATGATGACTCGTTCGCCCAGGCTCCGACCCGCGCCCGTCGCATCATCGACCAGGCGCACCGCTCCGGCGCCCTGGCCGACCACGCCGCCGAGACGGTCGAGCGGATGGTGACCGGCGGCAGCGACTTCGAGCGCTCCGCGGCCTCGCGCTGGGTGGAGGTCACCGGAGACCCGGCCTACCTCCGCGCGTTCGCCCACCTGCTCACCGACCCGACCCGGGGCCACCTGATGTGGAACGAGCAGGAGCGCGAGGCCTTCCAGCGCGTCGAGCGCTACCGCTCGGAGTCGCGAGCCATGTCGCTGACCGACGCGAACGGCGGCTACATGGTGCCGATGACCCTCGACCCGGCCATCAACCTGACCTCGGCGGGATCGACCAACCCACTGCGCCAGGTCGCGCGTGTGGTGCAGACCGCCACCGAGTCCTGGACCGGGATCACGTCGGCCGGCGCCACCGCTGAGTGGAAGGCCGAGGCCGCTGAGGCCGCCGACGCCGCGCCGACCGTGGACGACCAGCCGATCCCGGTGCACTTCGGTGACGTGTTCGTCCCGTACTCCTACGAGGTGGGCATGGACGCCGCCAACTTCTCTGTCGAACTCGGCAGGGTGCTTGCAGACGCCGCGGACCAGCTGATGAACACCGCCTACACGACTGGTTCCGGCTCCGGTCAGCCCAAGGGCTTCGTGACCGCACTCGCGGGCACTGCCTCGGAGGTCAACGCGGCCGCGGACGACACCTTCGCCAAGGGAGACGTGTACGCGCTGCAGAACGCGCTCCCGGCCCGGTGGTCGGCAAACGCGTCGTGGCAGGCATCGCTGCCGATCATCAACACCATGAGCCAGTTCGAGACGACCGCCGGCGCGCGGCTGTTCCCCGAGCTCTCCGAGGGTCGGCTCCTCAACCGGCCGATCAACGAGAACTCCAACATGGACAGCACGGTCACCACGACCGGCGCCGTCTCGAACTTCGTCCTGGCCTACGGCGACTGGAAGCAGTTCGTCATCGTCGACCGGATCGGCACCACGCTCGAGCTGATCCCGAACCTCGTCGGCACCAACCGGCGCCCGACCGGCCAGCGCGGCGCGTTCCTGTGGTTCAGGACCGGCTCCGACGTCCTGGTGACCAACGCGTTCCGCCTGCTCGACGTGGCATCCGCTGCGTGACCCTGATCAACCTGCCGGCCTAGTCATCCGGCAGGGCGCCGCCCGAGGGTGCGGCGCAACAACGACCCCGGCTCTCGGGCCGGGGTCGTTGTTGTCTCGCCATGACGGGAGGAACGCAGCCAAGACGAATGGCTCAAATGAGCCCTTTGATTCCCGCGGCCGTGGCGGCAAGAAGCTGCCGGCGGGGTCTAGCGTTGCTGGCATGGATGAGCAGACCAGAGAACGCCTCTACGCCGCCCGGGACGAATGGCGAGACGCTATGGACGCCTACCGGGAGCAGGCAGACAAGCATGTGCTGATGTGGTGGGGAGATCGCCCGCCGCCGAAGCTGGACCTTCAACCAGTCACGCACGAGGCGATCAAGAGGCTCGAGGCGCTTCGAGAGGAGGAGCAGTCCCGCAAAGACGCGTACTACGCCCTCGCGAGGGAGCTTGGTCTAGCCGAGTGACGGGGAACGGGGAGTAGCAACGACCCCCGGCCGCACACATTGAGGTCGGGGGCGCTGGCCATTTTGCCCGCCAACGGCCCCGCACCCCCCCGGAACTCTCGCTTCTGTCCGGGTGCGGCGCTTGTGTGTTTGTGTGATCATGGGTGTGAAGAAGTGTGGAAGGAGGCCGAATCATGGACGCAAGGCGACTGCTCGCCGCGCTGCTGCGCCGCACCACAATGCTGCTTCGCCCCGCCACACACGCACCGGAGCCGGACGAGATGGCTAACCTCGCGGAGTTCCGCGCCGGGGTCGGCCGTCGGCCCGCCATGACTCCCGAGCGCCGTCAGATGTTCGACGAGTTCGGCGAGAAGCTCGCCGGGGTCGCCGTCTGGCGCGACCGTCCGTCGTCGCGATAGGCCCGCGTGACCCTGAGTCTTGGCTGGACTGTCGCCCAGCGCGGCGACATCGCCGAACTGAATCAGTTTGACTGCTCGACTCCGGTGTCGGGCATACCGCACTGGGCCCAACACCCCCGCGACTGGGAACGGGTCGTTCAGGCAGGTATTCGCAATGCCCGGCCGCCAATGCCGATGGGCGAAGAGTTGCTCCTCGGTCGTGACGCGGACGGCATTGTGGCTGTGTCGTGGACGTGGGAGGAAGACGGCCCCGGCCTCGTGAAGTTCCTTGCCGCCGCCGTCGCGCGTCGGGCGTGGGGGACGGGCGTGAGCGATGCGCTTATCGCGGAGACTATCGACAGAACGGCGGCTCGGGCCGATGCCGCGGGGCTCGACCACTTTCTGATCTACGGGCTGATTCATCCGAACAACGCAAATAGTCAGGCGATGGTGGCACGTCATCAGTTCACGTACATGCGTGACGACGACGACCATCAGGAATGGGTCCTCCGCGTGGACTTCAACCCCTGACGCGCCAACGACCCCCGGCCACATCCCGGCCCGGGGGTCGTTGCTTTGTGTTCGGAGGTGCTAGTCCCGGTGCGCCTCGATCCAGCGCGCCACGGCACCGTCGCCGACCGGAACGAACGTCGCTGACTCGCCATTGGTGAGCTTGAACGTGACCGATGCAAGATCGCGGTGCAGGTCCCGCTCGATCACGTCGGGCGCGATGCCGTACCGCTCGGAGACCTCGCCTACCGTCAGGAAGCCGTGGGTCTCGCGGGCATCGCGCGCCCCGATCAGGCGGGCCGCCGTCATCGCGCTCATCGGTTCGCCCGCTTCTCGGCCAGCCGCACGCCGAGCGCGTCGGTTACCTGTCGCAGCCACCGGTCCGACGGATTCTTGATCCCGCGTTCAACCTGCGACAGGTAACCGGGCTCGACCTCCGCCAGTGTGGCGAGCTGGCGCATGGAAAGGCCCATCGTCTCGCGCATCATCCGCAGCACCCATCCGCCCGCATAGTGCGCGCTCATCGGTGCGCCTCGAGCCACTCAGCGGCGGCCGCGAACTGGCCTGCGAGCTCCCTCAGGCTGGCCGGCGTGTGTTCCACGCCGGGCCCACCGGCCTCGACGTCGATGATCCGCACTTCCAGCTCGACGCGGGCGCCCGTGACCGCGTTCACCTCCTCCGCACCCCACACCTTTCGGCCGAAGTTGATGATGTGCGTGAAGCGCACCGTGCCGTCCTGGTAGGTGTCGAGGTCGTGCTCCTCGGCGACGCCGGGGTACTCGCACCAGTCGGGGCAGGTGATGTGGGTGGTTAGGGTCGTGTTCATGGCGCCGAGGCTGCTCTCAGCCTCCGACGCAATCGGGCTCGTGGTCATGTCGGGTTTCCTCTCGGTTGGTGAGGGTCCACAAACAGGGTTACGTGTTGTGGTCTCTCGATGAGTTCCCGCTCTTCCACCTCGATGTGATCGAGGCGCTCCGGCAGCCGCTGGAGAGCGGCGACATCACGGTGGCCCGGCAGGAGGAGTCGGTGACGCTGCCGGCGCGGACTCTGCTGGTTCTCGCCGCCAATCCGTGCCCCTGCGGCGAGTACAGCGCCGAGCCCGGTGCCAACCACTGCAACTGCCTCGAGCGGGTTCGTCGTGACTACCGGCGCCGCTTGTCGGGCCCGATCGCCGACCGGATCGACATCACGCGTCACGTCGCGCCGGCCCGCGGGTCCGAGCGGGACCAGTTCCGCCCGGCCGAGTCGTCGGACGTTGTCCGTGACCGGGTGGCTGCGGCCCGCGAGCGGCAGCGGACACGGTTCGCCGGGCGGAGCTGGCGACTCAACGCCCAGATTCCGAGCCAGCTGCTCAAGCGGGAGTGGGCAGTCTCGCCCGACGCCCAGCGTCTCGTGGACCTGGAGACCTACCACGGTCGCCTGAGCGCACGGGGCGCGGTCCGGGTGATGCGCCTTGCCTGGACGGTTGCCGACCTGAGGTCGATCCGCACCGGCCGGGACCTCCGCCCAGGTCACGCTGAGGTCGTCGCTGCGCTTCAGCTCCGCAACGGTGACCCGCTCGACCTGCGCACGATCGACGCCGAGCTCGACCAGCAGCTGATCGACGAGCAGAGCAGCGACGGTGTGGTCACGGAGCGGGCCGGATGAGCGACGACGACCGGCTCGCGCGCGTCACTCTCAGTGTCGTCGGCGAGCCGGGGGAGACCCGATTGCTGAACCTCGCAGCCGACCTCGGGCCCCGTGGACTGCTCGACGCGCTCCACGAGCAGTCGGAGGAGCGCGACCTGTTCGCCGCGGTGAGCAGCCGACTCGCGGAGGTCGAGCCCGAGCGCGAGCTCGAGCAGGCGGCACGCGCGGGCATCCGGTTCGTCACCCCGAGCGATCCGGAGTGGCCCCAGCAGCTGGGTGACCTCGCGACCGCCGGCGCGCTCCAGGCACGGGGCGGGGTCCCGGTGGGGCTCTGGGTCAAGGGTCCGCTGCCCCTGACCGAGCTGGCCGGGTCCGTGGCTGTGGTGGGGTCGCGCTCGTCGACGTCGTACGGCGAGCGGGTGGCGGGTGACATCGCGGCGGTGGTCGGCCTCGCGGGTCGCGTGACCGTCTCGGGCGGCGCGTTCGGCATCGACTACGCGAGCCATCGCGGTGCGGTGAGCACGAGCTCGCCGACGGCGGCGGTCCTCGCGTGCGGAGCCGACCGCGTCTACCCGGCCGCGCACCGGGAGATGCTGACCTACCTGGGACGTGAGCACGCGGTGGTGTCCGAGGCGCCCCTGGGGGCCGCGCCGCACCGGGTGCGTTTCCTCGCGCGCAACCGGCTGATCGCCGCGCTGACCCGCGGCACCGTGGTCGTCGAGGCGGCCGCCCGCAGCGGTGCTCTCAACACCGCCAACTGGGCGCAGCGCCTCAACCGGTTCGTCATGGGCGTGCCAGGACCGGTCACCAGCGCCTGCTCGGTCGGGATCCACCACCTCATCCGCACCGGCGGCGCGACGCTGGTGACGAACGGGGAGGACGTGCTCGAGCTCGTCGCGAAGGCCGGGGAGCATCTCGCCGCGGATCCTCGCGGCCCCGAACAGGCGCGGGACGTCCTCAGCTTCACGGATCGGCAGGTTCTCGATGCGGTGCCCGTGGCCGTGGGTGCCCACGTGCATTCGATCGCCAAGGTCGCCGGACTCGCGGACGCCGAGGTCAGACCGATCCTCGACCGGCTGGAGGAGCAGGGCTTCGTCGAGCCCGACGAAGGCGGGTGGCGCTTGGGTGTGGTCGCACGCACGTGATGCCGGGCGCGCGGCGTCCCCGGCCTGCGCTGTCGATCTTCCTAGACTCGATGCGTGCCAGCAGACCCCGCACCGCCCGCCGCGGAGGACGATCTCCCCGAGTCACTCACCCGGGTCCTCGGCGACTACGAGCGACACCTGCGGTCCGAGCGCAATCTCGCTCCGCACACGGTGACGGCGTACTCGGGAGACATCGGCGGTCTGCTCGACCACGCGCACCGGCTGGGTTTCGACGACGTCGCGGACCTGGACCTGCGGACGCTGCGGAGCTGGCTCGCCAAGCAGCAGACGATGGGCCGTTCGCGGACGACGCTGGCCCGGCGAGCGACGGCTGCTCGCGTCTTCACCGCGTGGCTGGCCCGGACCGGCCGGATCGCGACCGACGTGGGTTCGGCGCTCGGATCGCCCAAGCCGCACCAGACCCTGCCGAGCGTGCTCCGGGTCGACGAGGCCCGCGAGCTGATCGCCGCCGCCACGGCGCTCGCTGACGACGGCGGTCCGGTGGGCCTGCGCGACGTGGCGATGCTCGAGCTGCTGTACGCGACCGGCATGCGGGTGGGTGAGCTGTGCGGGCTCGACGTCGACGACGTCGACCGCGACCGCAACGTCGTCCGGGTCTTCGGCAAGGGGCGCAAGGAGCGCATGGTGCCGTTCGGCCAGCCGGCGGCGGCCGCTGTCGACGCCTGGCTGGTCCGCGGGAGGAGCCAGCTCGCCCGCCCCGGCTCGGGACCGGCGCTCTTCCTCGGCGCCCGTGGCGGCCGGATCGACCAGCGCGCGGTGCGCACGCTCGTGCACCGCCGGATCGCCGACGTGCCCGGCGCACCGGACCTCGGCCCGCACGGACTGCGGCACACCGCGGCGACCCACCTGCTGGAGGGAGGGGCCGACCTCCGGTCGGTCCAGGAGCTCCTCGGTCACGCCTCGCTCGCCACGACCCAGCGCTACACCCACGTGACGACCGACCGGCTCCGCCGGGCGTACCAGCAGGCCCACCCGCGGGCCTGACGTCTCACCACCAGGCAGCCAGGGGGCGCCAGCCGGCGAACGGCAGCGTCAGCCGGCCCGGAGTCGGGGCACGCGCGACGGGGGAGTCCCGCCAGAGCGGCAGCAGCCGCACCGGCCCGGCGCCGACGAGGCGGAGCGGATCGAGGTAGGTCTCGCCGCGCAGCCAGCCCCAGTGCAGGCAGGCCCGGGGCGCGCAGTGGGAGGCGAACGGCTGCAGCGTGCCCAGCACCGCCCCCTGGGCGACGGAGTCACCGAGGGAGACCCGCGCGGTGACGGGTTCGTACGTCGTACGGGTGTCGCCGTGGCTGACCACCACCACGCCCCGGCCGGCCAGCGGCCCGGCGTAGGTCACGGTGCCGGCGAGCGCCGCATGCACCGGCTGTCCGGTGTGGCCGAGCAGGTCGACACCCCGATGTCCCGGACCGTACGGCGACGTGGGCGGGTCGAAGTGGGCAACGACCTCGGGCTCCGGGCGCAGCGGCCAGACGCCCACCGGGTCCTCCTCGCCCGCGCAGGGCGAGGCGCTCAGGAGCAGGATCAGCGCCGCCGGCAGCAGCACCCGGAGCAGTCGGATCAGCAGTCGCATGGATCGACCCTCACGGGACCGGCCGACGAAGGCCGCGTCCGGCCCCGAACCTGTGGACGGCCACGTGCGACCGGGGCACCTGTGGACGGTTCCTGGCCATGGACAGCGATTGGCCGCAGGGGCGCGTCGGCGGGTACCCTGGGCGGACCGGTTCCAGGACCGTCCGTGGGGCATGCCCGCTCCCCGGATTCGACTGAGCCGGAATTCGCACGTCAGCAGACCACGACGGGGTCCTTCCGGACGCCGACCGCCCGTGGGTGACGGCTCTCAGTCCCGAGTACTCGGGTCGGGCCGCACGCAGGCGTCAGGACCGAACTGAAAACAACCACACAGGAGACACCATCATGGCTGTCGTCACTATGCGCCAGCTCCTTGAGAGCGGCGTCCACTTCGGACACCAGACCCGTCGCTGGAACCCGAAGATGAAGCGCTTCATCATGACCGAGCGCAACGGCATCTACATCATCGACCTGCAGCAGTCGCTGGCCTACATCGACCGCAGCTACGCCTTCATCAAGGAGACCGTGGCCAAGGGCGGGACGATCATGTTCGTCGGCACCAAGAAGCAGGCGCAGGAGGCGATCGCCGAGCAGGCGACCCGCGTCGGCATGCCCTACGTCAACCAGCGTTGGCTCGGCGGCATGCTCACCAACTTCCAGACCGTGCACCAGCGGATCAACCGCCTCAAGGAGCTCGACGACATCGACTTCGACGATGTCGCCGGCAGCAGCCGCACCAAGAAGGAGCTGCTGCAGATGCGCCGCGAGCGCGACAAGCTCAACAAGTCGCTCGGCGGCATCCGCGAGATGACCCGCACCCCGTCGGCGGTGTGGATCGTCGACACCAACAAGGAGCACCTGGCGGTCGAGGAGGCGCGCAAGCTGCGCATCCCGATCATCGCGATCCTCGACTCCAACTGCGACCCCGACGACGTCGACTTCCCGATCCCGGGCAACGACGACGCGATCCGCGCGGTCGGCCTGCTGACCCGCGTGATCGCCGACGCTGTCGCCGAGGGCCTCATCGCCCGGTCCGGTGTCAAGGGTGACGGCGAGACCGTCGCCGCGGAGGAGCCGCTGGCCGAGTGGGAGCGCGAGCTGCTCGGGAAGGCCGACGCCCCGGCTGCCGAGGCGCCCGCCGCCGACGCTCCGGTCGCGGACGCGGCCCCGGTTGCCGACGAGGCGCCAGCCGCCGAGGCCCCGGTCGCCGACGAGGCGCCCGCCGCTGAGGCTCCGGCCGCCGACGAGGCGCCCGCCGCCGAGGCTCCGGCCGAGGACGCCGCTGTCGAGACCGTCGAGGCCGAGACCGAGGCTCCCGCCGAGGCCTGAGCCCGGCGCACTCTCACTCACCCACCACGTAGATCCGAGGGAGGATCCATGGCATTCACCGCTGCCGACGTCAAGAAGCTCCGTGAGCTGACCCAGGCCGGGATGATGGACTGCAAGAAGGCGCTCGACGAGACGGACGGCGACTTCGACAAGGCAGTCGAGCTGCTCCGCGTGAAGGGCGCCGCGAAGGCGGCCAAGCGCGGCGCCGAGCGCGAGGCGTCGGCCGGTCTGGTCGCGGCCTCGGGTGGTGCTCTCATCGAGCTGAAGTCCGAGACCGACTTCGTCGCCAAGAACGCCGAGTTCATCGCCACTGCCCAGAAGATCGCCGAGGCGGTCGACGCAGGTCAGGCCGGCGACACCGAGGCCGCCAAGGCGCTGCCGCTGGGCGACAGCACGGTCGGCCAGGTCGTCGAGAACCTCGCGATCACCATCGGCGAGAAGATCGAGCTCGGCCAGGTCGCATACTTCGGCGGTCCGACCACGGTCTACCTGCACAAGCGGGCTGCGGACCTGCCGCCCGCCGTCGGCGTCCTCGTCGAGTACGACGGTGACGAGGCCGCTGCCCGGGGCGCCGCGATGCAGGTCGCCGCGCTCAAGGCGCAGTACCTCACCCGTGACGAGGTCCCCGCGGACGTCGTCGCCGCCGAGAAGGACGTGCTCACCAAGAAGACGCTCGAGGAGGGCAAGCCGGCCGCAGCCGTCGACAAGATCGTCGAGGGCCGCCTCGGTGGGTTCTTCAAGGAGATCGTGCTGCTCGAGCAGGAGTCGGTCACGGAGTCGAAGAAGACCGTGAAGTCGGTCCTCGACGCCTCCGGCACCTCGGTCAAGCGCTTCGCGCGCTTCGAGGTCGGCGCCTGATCCAGGCACCCTACGAAGTTCCGTCGGCCGGCATCACGAAAGTGCTGCCGGCCGTCGGCGTCTCTGTATAAGTTTGTGCGGCCCAGCCATCGGAGATGCTCCGGTGAGTGCGCCGCGACCCCGCGGGCGCACTTCGTTTTCTGGCGAAGGAGACAGGTCAAGTGGGACTCATCCAGGCTGCGATCGGATCGATCGGTGGGACGCTCGCGGACCAGTGGGTCGACTTCTTCGGCGTCCCTGACGGGATCGCCCCGACGGCGGCGGTGTTCCCCGCCGTGCGCAAGGGCGAGAACGCGGGCCGCGGCAGCAACGACAGTGCGTCGGACGGCGTCATCACCAACGGCTCGAAGTTCGTCGTGCCCGAGGGCTACGGCCTGGTCCTCCTCGAGGACGGGGCCTTCACCGGGTTTGCCGCCGAGCCCGGTGCCTACGAGTGGAAGTCCGACGAGCCGGCCTCGCAGTCGGTGTTCACGGGCGGCGGTCTCATCGACTCGGTCATCAAGCAGAGCTGGGAGCGGTTCAAGTTCGGTGGTCGTCCGTCCGCCCAGCAGAACGCGCTGTTCGTGACGCTCAAGGAGCTGCCCAACAACAAGTTCGGCACCCAGTCGGAGATCTACTGGGACGACGCGTTCCTGAACACCCAGGTGGGCGCGATCACCCGCGGCACCTACACCCTCAAGATCACCGACCCGCTGACCTTCATCCGCAACTTCGTCCCCGCCGGCGTCATCAGCGGCCAGGCCGTCTTCGACTTCACCGACATCGACAACCCCGCAGGCGAGCAGCTGTTCAACGAGGTGATCGGCTCGCTGGCGCCCGCGTTCTCGATGTACACCAACGACCCGGCGAAGGGGAACCGGATCGCGCGTCTCCAGCAGGACTCGATCGGGTTCGCCCAGTCGCTCTCCGCGGCAGTGGAGCAGAACTACCAGTGGAAGACCGGCCGTGGCCTGGAGATCGTCAAGACCGCGATCATCTCGATCGAGTACGACGCCACCACCCGTGAGCTGCTCAAGAACGTCCAGCGCGCCGACGCACTGTCGGGAGCGCGCGGCAACTCGAACCTGCAGGCGTCGGTCGCCGCCGGTTTCGAGGCGGCCGGGGAGAACGCCGGTCCGGGCGGCCTGATCGGGATGGGCATGGCAGCCGGTGGCGCCGGGCTCGGTGGCCTCCAGCAGCCGGCTCCCGCTGCGCCTGCCGCCGCCCCGGCGGCTCCGGCTGCACCGGCTGCGCCCGCCGCGCCGGCCGCGCCCGCCGCCGAGGACCCGATGGCGGTGCTGAAGCGCGCGAAGGAGATGCTCGATGCCGGCCTCATCACGCAGGCCGACTACGACGCAGCAAAGGCGAAGGCGCTCGGGCTCTGACATGGCGCAGGAACCCATCGACCCCCAGCAGCCCACCTTCGACGGCCCGCCGTTGTCGCTGGAGGAGGAGCTCGCCGCCGCCAAGGCCGAGCCCGAGCCGGGCCCGAGCATCGAGACGGTCAACGAGTCCCTCAAGGACGGGCTGAACCGGTGCCCGAAGTGCGGCTCGACCGACGTGAGCCTCCGCGGCTCGACCGGGATGCTCGTGTGCCACTTCTGCCGCAACGAGTGGCAGGAGGCACGGGTCGAGGAGGAGTTCGGCCTCGGCGAGGGCATCGACCAGCTCGAGGGCACCGTCATCGCCAGCGGCGCCAAGGACATCCAGGCCGATGCCGCCGACATGCTCACCTTCAAGTGCGAGGCGTGCGGTGCCGAGGTGGTCGTCGACACGGCGCACGCACTCAACGCCCGCTGTCACTGGTGCCGGCACACGCTCAACGTCAACCAGCAGATCCCCAACGGCGCCGTGCCCGACGCCGTTCTGCCGTTCAAGCTGACCAAGGAGGAGGCCGTCGAGAAGATCCGCGAGTTCGCCTCCAAGCGACGGCTCTTCGCCCACCGGCAGTTCAAGAAGGAGTTCGTCCCGGAGAACGTGCTCGGCGTCTACCTGCCCTACCTGGTGATCGATGCCCGCGCCGAGTCCGAGTACTGGGGCAAGGGCGAGGTCCAGACCCGGCGGTGGACGGAGAAGCACGGGGACAACAACGTCACCTACTACGCCGCCGACGTCTACCAGCTCGCCCGACAGGTGAGCTTCACCGTCGACGACCTCACCATCGAGGGCTCCGCGGAGCGGGCCCAGTTCGGGCCGGCGAACACCAACAACATCATCAACACGATTCTGCCCTTCGACACCAAGAACGCGGTCCGGTGGAACGCGAGCTACCTCGTCGGCTTCACCAGCGAGAAGCGGGACGTCAACGTGGACGCGATGAAACCGGTCCTCGAGGACCAGCTGCTCTCGATCGGCAGGTCGGAGGTCCGCGGCTCGCTGGACAAGTTCGACCGCGGGGTGCGCTGGGAGCAGGAGAAGATCGACGTCGGCGGGTCCCGCTGGGTGTCGATGTACCTTCCGGTCTGGCTCTACTCCTACCAGCAGGAGAGCAACGGGCTCCTCCACTACATCGCGGTGAACGCCCGGACCGGCGAGACAATGGGCAGCATCCCGGTCTCGCAGCCGAAGCTGATCCTCGCGGCGTTCACGGTCGGCACCTTCCTCGAAGGCATCGCCGGCACGATCCTGGTGGCCTCGGCATGACCGCCGTGACCATCGACGCCGTCCACGCCGTGACGCAGCTCCTCCCGCTCGCGAGCGACGACGGTGTGCTGTGGTTGCTGGCGGCCGGTCCGGCGGGGGCTGTGGCGACGTACTGGCTGATCTTCCGCTACTACCGCAACACCGACAAGTCGCACGCGTTCGAGCGGGACACGATCATCCACGCCCAGCCGGTGCAGGGTGGCGAGGAGCGGGTCGACCACATCTCCAAGACCCGCGACAAGGACATCGACGGAGACAACAGCAAGAAGCACCGGGAGCGGGTGCAGCGGCTCCGTTGAGTCTGTATCCGTTTAGTTGGGTGCCAGACTGCCCGGTAGGGTCGCAACCGTGACGGGTTACGAGCGAGTACTGCTGAAGCTCTCGGGTGAGGTTTTCGGCGGTGGGGCGGTCGGTCTCGACCTCGACGTGATCAATCGGATCGCCGGGGAGGTGGCCGACGTCGCGAAGTCCGGCGTCCAGGTGGGCATCGTCGTCGGCGGTGGCAACTTCTTCCGCGGCGCCGAGCTCCAGCAGCGCGGCATGGAGCGCGCACGTGCTGACTACATGGGCATGCTCGGCACCGTGATGAACTGCCTGGCTCTCCAGGACCTGACCGAGAAGCACGGCGTCGAGACCCGCGTCCAGACCGCGATCACGATGGGCCAGGTGGCCGAGCCGTACATCCCGCGCCGCGCGATCCGGCACATGGAGAAGGGCCGGGTCGTGATCTTCGGCGCCGGCGCCGGCATGCCGTTCTTCTCGACCGACACGGTGGCCGCCCAGCGTGCGCTGGAGACCCGCTGCGAGGTCATCCTGATGGGCAAGCAGGGGGTCGACGGCGTCTACGACTCCGACCCGCACAAGAACCCCGCGGCGGTCATGTTCGACCACCTCACCTACGACGAGTACCTCGCCAGGGACCTGAAGGTCGCCGATGCCACCGGCATCGCGATGGCGCGGGACAACAAGATGGACATGGTCTTCTTCAACCTCTCGGCCGACGGCAACATCCTTCGGGTCGTCCAAGGTGAGAAGATCGGCACGCTGGTCAGCGCCGGCTGAGTCTCGACAACCGAACTAGGAGCACCAGTTGATCAACGACATCCTCAACGAGGCCGACGGCAAGATGGACAAGTCGGTCGCCGCGACCCGCGAGGAGTTCGCGACCATCCGGGCCGGCCGCGCGCAGCCGAGCATGTTCAGCAAGATCATGGTCGACTACTACGGCACCCCGACGCCGATCCAGCAGCTCGCGTCGTTCACGGCGCCCGAGGCGCGGATCATCCTCGTCCAGCCCTTCGACATGGGCGCGATGGCCAACGTCGAGAAGGCGATCCGCGAGTCCGACCTCGGCGTCAACCCGGCCAACGACGGCAAGGTGCTGCGCTGCGTCTTCCCCGAGCTGACCGAGGACCGCCGCAAGGAGTTCATCAAGCTCGCCAAGGAGAAGGCCGAGGGTGGCAAGGTCGCCGTCCGTCAGGTGCGACAGAAGGCCAAGCAGAACCTCGAGCGCCTCGAGAAGGACGGCGAGGCCGGCAAGGACGACGTGACCGGTGCCGAGAAGCGGCTGGACGGCATCACCAAGAATCACACCGACGCCATCGACGAGCTCCTCAAGCACAAGGAAGCCGAGCTCCTCGAGGTCTGAGCCTCGATGGACGAGACCTCGATGACCGACGCCACTCCGCCGGCCGGCTCCGGACCTGCTCCGCCCCAGCCCGTGGAAGCGAAGAAGGAGCACGGCCGCGCCGGGCGCGACCTCAAGGCAGCGGTCGCCTCCGCCGTGGTGCTGCTCGCCGCGATCGGCGCCTCGCTGTACTTCTGGAAGCCGGCGTTCATGCTGATCGTCGCGGCGGCGGTCGTGGTCGCGGTCTGGGAGCTGCGCAAGGGCATGCTCGCCAAGGACATCGACCTGCCCGAGCAGCCGCTGATGATCGGCGGCGTCGCGATGGTGGTCGTCGCCTACGTCTCCAGCGCCGAGGCGCTGGTCACCACGACCGCGGTGACCGCCCTGGTGATCATGCTGTGGCTGCTGCGCCGCGGCGTCGACGGCTACGTCAAGAACGCCACCGCGTCGGTGTTCACCCTCATCTACGTCCCGTTCCTCGGCTCGTTCGTCGCGCTGATGCTGGCCGAGGGCGGCGACACCTGGACCGGCGGTGGTCTCGACGACGACGGTGTGGCCGGCGTCCTCACGTTCATCCTGGTGACGATCGCGTCCGACATCGGCGGCTACGTCGCGGGAGTCCTCTTCGGCAAGCACCCGATGGCCCCGGTCATCTCGCCCAAGAAGTCGTGGGAGGGCTTCGTCGGCTCGCTCCTTGCCTGCCTGGGCGCCGGCTGGGCGCTGGTCGTCTACCTGCTCGACGGCGAGTGGTGGGTCGGCCTGTGCCTGGGGGTCATCGCGGTCGTGATGGCCACGCTCGGCGACCTCTGCGAGTCAGTCGTCAAGCGCGACCTCGGCATCAAGGACATGAGCCAGGTGATCCCTGGCCACGGCGGCCTGATGGACCGGCTCGACTCACTCCTCGCGACGATCGCCCCGATCTGGTTGCTCCTCCACTACGCCGTCTTCTGACCCGAGGGCGTACGACGCCGCCAGCTCGACGCCCGCAGCGGGGTCCGGCGGGTCGGTGAGCACGTCGACGATGGCGTCGGCGATCGACAGGACGGTGTCGCCGTACGCGACAGTGTCGCCGAGGAGCGCGCGCACCTCCGGCAGGTCCCGGGCCACCACCGGCACGCCGGCCGCCAGCGCCTCGAGCGCGGCAGGACAGGAGGGGTCGCGGGTGGGGAGGTAGCCGAGGGCCGCGGCGCCCGCGACCAGGGCCGGGTAGGTGGCATCGGCCACCGGACCGAGCCGCAGCGGCCGGGTGCCGAGCCCGGCGGCACGGCTGGTGAACTCGGCCAGGTAGTCCTCGTCGGCGGGCTCGTCGCCGCCGGCGATCACGAGCCGTAGGTCGGCCAGCTCCGCGTGCTCCTGCGCGAGCGCGGCGTGGGCCTCGAGGAGGTCGATCGTGCCGTTCTCTGCTGCGACCCCGCCGACCGTCAGCAGGTAGCGGCCGCCGATCCGGACCCGCCAGGCGGCCTGCCCGGGCACGTCGTACACGGCAGCGGCCAGCCGCTCCACCTCGACGCGCCAGCGCATGGCTTGACCTCCCGGCAGCCGCTCCCCAAGAGCGTTCCCCCGCCGTGGTGACAAGATATCCGGCAACGGCGCGCAAGAGCGACGGCCAAGGGTCCCAAAGAGGGTCCCAACCGGGGTCCCGGGTGGGCGACGATCATGCTCAGGATCCGCTCGGCCGCTACCATCGAAGTGATGGATCAGGCTGTGGAGACCCCGGCGACCACCGCGACCGACCCCGCCCGGGTCGCCGCGGTGTCGGGCGACGCGCCGTCCTCCGCCGACGCGGGTCGGGAGCCGAGCGGCAGGCGCTGGCAGCTGCCGGGCTGGTGGCACCGGGACCACCCCGTCTTCGTCCCGCTCGCCGGGTTCTTCACCGGGATGGCGTTCATCATCCTGGTGCCCGGCACCTATGCCGCGATCCTGAAGTCGATGGTCGGCTACGAGCGCACCGAAGAGCTGTTCCCGTTCGTGCTGCTGACCCTGGTCGTCCCGATCGGGCTGCTCGTGCCCCAACACACCCGTAAGTTCGGCCGCTACATGCTCTTCGGCGTGCTCGCGACCGCGGTGGTCGTCGTCGGCGTGGCTGTCGGCGTCCTCTGGTTCCTGCTCAACCGCGACGGCTGAGTCGCGTTGACCGAGCCCTCCGAGCCGATCCGGCTGCCTCTTGTCCTCGCGGAGCCGCGGGGACGCCAGAAGCCTCCCCGGCACCTCGCGGACCTCGCGCCGGACGAGCGCAAGGCGCACCTGGTCGACCTCGGCCTGCCGGGCTTCCGCGCCAAGCAGCTGAGCACGCACTACTTCGCCCGTCTGGTCGACGACCCGGCGGCGATGACGGACCTACCGGCCGCGCAGCGCGAGGAGCTCGTCGCCGCGCTGCTGCCCGACCTGATGACGCCGATCCGCACCCTCGAGGCCGATCGCGGCACCACCCGCAAGACCCTCTGGCGCCTCTTCGACGGCGCCCTCGTCGAGTCGGTGCTGATGCGCTATCCCGGCCGGGTCACGATGTGCGTCTCCAGCCAGGCCGGGTGCGGGATGGCGTGCCCGTTCTGCGCGACCGGCCAGGGCGGTCTCCAGCGCAACATGTCGACGGCCGAGATCGTCGAGCAGGTCGTCGCCGGTGCTCGCTCGCTGGCGCGCGACGAGGTGGCCGGCGGTCCGGGCCGGGTCTCCAACGTGGTGTTCATGGGCATGGGGGAGCCGCTGGCCAACTACAAGGCGGTGCTCGGCGCCGTACGCCGGCTGACCGACCCTGCCCCCGACGGCCTCGGCATGTCCGCACGCGGCATCACCGTCTCCACCGTCGGCCTGGTGCCGCGGATCCGGCAGCTCGCCGACGAGGGCATCCCCGTCACGCTGGCTCTCAGCCTGCACGCGCCCGACGACGAGCTGCGCAACGAGCTGGTGCCGATCAACACCAAGTTCTCCGTCGCCGAGACGGTCGAGGCCGCGTGGAGCTATGCGGAGAAGACCAAGCGCCGGGTCTCGATCGAGTACGCCATGATGCGCGGCATCAACGACCAGGGCTGGCGCGCCGACCTGCTCGGCGACGTGCTGAGGTCGTACGGCGACTGGGGCTGGGTCCACGTCAACCTGATCCCGCTCAACCCGACGCCGGGGTCGAAGTGGACGGCGTCCGACCCGGCCGACGAGCGTGAGTTCGTCCGGCGGCTCGAGGCCAAGGGCGTGCCGACCACCGTGCGCGACACCCGTGGCCGGGAGATCGACGGCGCGTGCGGGCAGCTCGCCGCGGCCCCCGACTGACGGCTAGGCCAGCGGGTTGTCGACGAGCAGCTCGGTGTTGCGGTCGAGGGGGGTGCCCGTCGAGGCCGCCAGGTTGTTCTGCGGGTCGTTGGCCGCGAGCTCGCGGCTCAGGCTGGCGAGGGCGAGCGTGTTGTTGAGGACGCCGGCGTAGCTCGGCGGCCCGGCGTGGTCGATGATCGTCGTGATGATCGACCAGGTGCCGTCGAGGTTGTCGGCGACCTCGATGACCCGCGCCTGCTGCGGGTAGTCGATGTGGGAGGCGGTGTTGATCTCCCAGAAGCCGCCGGCACCGCCGGGGCGCTGGTGGGCGGTGATCCGGTTGACGTGGGTGTGGCCGTTGACCCACGCGATCACGTGCGACTGGGTGAGCAGGTAGCTGACCACCTCGTCGCCGAGGACCCGCGGCAGTGCCGGGTCCCCTCCGGTGAGCACGAACGGGTTCGACATCGTGCCGCTCGTGTGGTGGCTGTAGACGATCACGGCCTTGCCGGTCGCCGCCTCGATCGTGGCCTTGAGCCAGGTGAACTGTGCGGGGTCGAGAGAGCCGTCGGCGTACCCGTTGGGGTTGACCGAGTCCATCACGACGTGGCGGATGCTGCCCTCGTCGAAGTAGTAGTACGCCGTGCCGTCCGCGCGGTTGGTCGCGGTGAAGCCGTGCCCGACGGGCAGTCCGGTCGTCGTGAAGTGCTCCTCGACCGTCTGCTTGCGGGTCAGGCTGCGCCGGTTCGGGTCCGGTGTGACCGCCCGGACGTACGGTGACACGACGAGGTCGCCGACCAGGCTGAGCGGGTCGAGGTTCTCGACCGCCTCCTTCACGTCCGTGTCGCTCACGCCGGCGGGCGGTGAGATCACCTTCAGCGGGCCCACCGCCATGGTCGACAGCTGCATGGTGTGCGGGAAGTTGCCCTGCACCAGGCCGTCGTGGTTGCCGAAGACGCTGTACCAGGGGATGTCGAGACCGGCGGCGGTGAACGGACGGCGGGAGGCGTTGAGGAGCCCGGCGACGGTCGGGAACCCGTGGTCGGTCTTGTACTGGTCGGGCTGCTTGCCCGCGGGCGTGGGGTGCGGGTGCCAGTAGTGGACGTCGTAGTACAGGGCGTTGTTGTCCATGACGCCCTCGTAGGCCAGCGTGCTGCCGCTGTCGGGGCGAATGGTGCCGCCGTCGAGGACGTCGATGTACCAGCGGACCTCGTTGAACTGGCAGTTGTCGGAGTTGTCGCCGGTCTCGATGGTGAACGAGAAGGGCAGCTTGGTCACCGGCCCGCGCTTCTGAGCGTTCACGGCCTGGACCATGGCGTCCGCCACCTGCGCGGAGAGCATCTCCTGCGGCCGGTAGGAGGAGGAGAACAACCCGGGCGTCTCGTACCGGTCGACCCACTCCACCCGCGCCGGGGACTGGTCGTCGACGACGTGCATGTCGCTGAACTGGACGAACGCCTGGAGGCCGACCCGGCGAGTGACGCGCCCCGGCTGCGCCGCGATGCCGAGGTCGGTGCGCACGGTGCGGATCTCTCCAGGCCCGGCCACGATCTGCGAGTAGCCGAGCGCGTTCGGAGGCCCGGGCGCGAGCGTGCGGTTGAAGGTGGTGCGTGGGGTCACCGCGGCCTCGGCGAGCGATGGGCCGGCGACGATGCGCCCCGCGGCCGCCATCCCTCCCGCGATCGCACCGGCACGGAAAAGGTCGCGACGTGACAGCTTCACGGCGACTCCAACGATCGGGAGGTGATGTGGGTCACGCGCCCTACTGAAGCAGGCCGGCCGTTCATCCGCAGGACATTGCGGGATCGTGTCTGTTTGCCCGTTCGTTGGCCGCTCCTCCCTAGCGTCAGCGCCATGAGAGTCCTCGTCGTCAGCGAGTCGTTCCTCCCGCAGATCAACGGCGTGACGAACTCGGTGCGCCGGGTGCTGGAGCACCTGTCCGCCGAGGGCCACCAGGCCGAGCTGGTCGCGCCGACCGGCCCGGACGTGTACGCCGGCTTCCGGGTCCGCCGGGCCCGCGGCGCCAACCTCCCCTTCTACAAGGACTTCCGGATCGGCCTCGAGACCCGGCGTCGGCTGCGTGCGGTGATGCTGCGGTTCCGCCCCGACATCGTGCACATCGCGTCGCCGGCGACGCTCGGCTACCAGGCGGCGCGGGCCGCGAGCGAGCTCGGGATCCCCACCGTTGCGATCTACCAGACCGACCTGGTCGGCTTCGCCGAGCGGTACGACGTCCCGGGCGGCGCCCGCGCCGCAGCCGCCCTGACCCGCAAGATCCACTGCCAGGTCGACCGCACCCTCGCGCCGTCCACGGCCAGCCTCGCGCAGCTGGAGGAGCTCGGGATCCCCGGTCTGGCGCGGTGGGGTCGCGGCGTCGACCTCCAGGCGTTCCACCCCCGTCACCGCGACGAGGAGCTGCGCCGCCGGATCTCGCCGGAGGGCCGGATGCTCGTCGGGTACGTCGGCCGGCTTGCTGCCGAGAAGGAGCTCGAGCTCCTGACGCACATCGCGCACGACCCGCGCTTCGAGCTGGTGCTGGTCGGCGCCGGCCCCGAGGAGCAGCGGCTCCGCGGCCTGCTCCCGCGGGCGCACTTCCTGGGCCTGCTGCACGGCGACGACCTGAGCCGGGCCTACGCCTCGCTCGACGTGTTCGTGCACACCGGGCGGCACGAGACGTTCTGCCAGTCCGCGCAGGAGGCGCTCGCGTCCGCCGTACCGGTCGTGGCGCCGGCGCAGGGCGGTCCGGTCGACGTGGTCTGCGACGGCGTGACCGGGCTGCTGTACCCGCCGGGCGACGGGGCTGCCCTCGCGGCTGCCGTCGAGCGGCTGGTCGGCGACCGGGCCGTGCGGGAGCGGGTCCGTGCCGCCGCGATCCGGAGCGTCCAGGAGCGCTCGTGGCAGGCGATCAACGAGCAGCTGGTCGACCACTACCGCGCGGTGATCGACTCCCGGATCGAGCTCCGCGCGGTGAGCTAGCGCGCGGACCGTCGGGCGCGCAGGCGGCGGTCGAACACCAGGCGCTCACCGAGCTCTCAACCAGCGGCGGCGAACAGCGCGGCTGCCTCGTCGACCGTGTCGACCAGGTGGACGTGGGCCTCCATCGCACGGCCGCGGGCGAGCCCGGTCAGCAGTGGCCAGGCGGGCAGCGTCTCGGTCCAGTACCTCTTGCCGATGAGCACCATCGGCGCGACCTTGCCGTCGCCTGCGTAGAAGTTCTCGCAGGCGTCCTGGAAGATCTCCTGCACCGTGCCGGCGGCGCCCGGCAGGAACACGATCCCGGCGTCGCAGATCTGGAGCAGGATCGCCTCGCGCTGGGCGTTGCGGAAGTACTTGGCGATCGCCGTCGGGAACAGGTTCGACGGCTCGTGGCCGTAGTGCCACGTCGGCACGCCGAGGGTCGGGCTCGGATCGGGCCAGACGGAGCGGGCCCGGCGGGCGGCCGCGACCCAGTCGTCGACGGACGGGCGGAACGTCGGCGCCGTCGAGAGTACGGCGAGCGCCTCGTCGAGCGCGGAGTCCTCGGCGAGCGCGAGGGACGCCCCGAGGTTCGCCGCCTCCATCGCGCCGGGTCCGCCCCCCGTGGCGACGGTGTGCTCGGCGCCCAGCAGCCGTCCGAGACGGGCCGCGTCGGCGTACGCTTCGCTGCCGCGGAGCGCGGCGTGCCCGCCCATCACGCCCACCAGGTGGCGCGGGTCGCACCAGCGGCCGAGCGCCTGGTCGATGCCCTCGTCGTGCAGGGCACGGCTGAGGAGCGACCCGGGGGAGCGCTCCTCGAGCGACCACGCGTAGGCGCGGGCGTCGAGGGACTCGCGGTAGGGCGTCGCGTCGTACAGCTCGTCGGCGGTGTAGAGCCCGTCCCGCCCGGGGTCTGCCGGTGAGCTGTCGCGGACGACGACGATCCGCTCGGGGACCTCCCGGGTCAACGAGCGGCCCGCTGGGATCGCTCACGGGTGACGTCGGCCCACGGGCTCCACAGGAACCAGCGGGGGAGCGCCGATGCCAGCCGTGGGGGTCCGGCGACCTCGATCCGTCCCTCGCCCACCGCCTCCCGCCACGTGCGGTAGCCCGAGAACACCTCGGAGAAATCGGCAGTCGAGGCGGTGGCAACGAGGTCGACCTCGAACCCGGGGTGCTGGTGGCAGACCGAGACCTCGCCCCGGTCGAGCACCAGCCAGATCGTCTGGGGCGCCGGCGCGGTGTGCCGGAACTCGACCACCGTCCGCACGGGTGGCAGGGCCTCGGCGTTGACCCGACGGTGCATCCACCACATCAGCGTGGTCGGCGGCACGTCGTGCGGGCGGAGGTCGTCGAAGAGCCACTCGATCGCCCAGCGCCCGAGGCTGTCGATCACCCGGGTGAGGTCCTTGCCGGCCGGCGTGAGGTGGTACTCGCTGCCGCGGCCGGTCGGCGCCGGCCAGGTCTCCAGCACGCCCTTCTTCTCCAGGTGGCGCAGCCGCTGGACGAGCAGCGAGCGCGAGATGCCGGGCATCGCCCGCGCGATGTCGTTGAAGCGGGTGTTGCCGAGCACCAGCTCGCGGATGATCAACGGCGTCCAGCGGTCGGCGATGACCTCGGCCGCCATCTGGACGGGGCAGTAGTCGCCATAGTCGGGCATGGGATCAGGATGGCACCGTCGGGCGCCTCACGGTCCCGAATCAGGACCAGGGAGGTCACGATCGTGGACTAGTTGCGCGATCGGCGGCGGCGCAGATTGATCCCATGACCACTACTGCACCCCAGCCGATGATCCAGAACACCGAGCGGACGGCCCGCCCGGCCGAGCGCGCCGCGGCCATCGGCCCGGCCATCGCCGAGCAGGCTGCCCGCCACGACGCCGACGGCAGCTTCGTCACCGAGGCGTACGACGCCCTCCGCGACGCCGGCCTGCTGAAGGCCGGTGTCCCCACCGAGCTCGGCGGCGACGGCGCCACCGTCGCGGAGCTCACCGCGCTGCAGCGCGAGCTCGCGCACCACTGCGGCTCGACCGCGCTGGCCAGCTCCATGCACCAGCACGTCGTCGCCTTCACCGCCTGGCGCTACCGCCGCGGACTCCCCGGCGCCGAGGCGACGCTGCGGCGCGTCGCCGAGGAGGGGATCCTGCTGGTGTCCACCGGCGGCGGCGACTACACCCACCCGCGCGGCGAGGCGGTCAAGGTCGAGGGCGGCTACCGCGTCTCGGGTCACAAGCGGTTCGCGAGCCAGTCCGGCCATGTCAACGGGGGCACCGTGATGTCGACGATGTTCGTCTACGACGACCCCGATCAGGGCAAGCGGGTGCTCAACCTCGCCGTCCCGATCGCGGCGAAGGGCGTGACCGTCGCCGACAACTGGGACACGCTCGGCATGCGCGGCACCGCGAGCAACGACATCGTGGTCGAGGACGTCTTCGTGCCCGACGAGCGGGTCCTGGCCAACCGGCCGTACGGCGTGGTCGACCCGCCGCTGCAGGTCATCTCGGAGGTCGCGTTCCCGATCATCACCGGCGCGTACCTCGGCGTCGCCGAGGCGGCGTACGCCGCTGCCGTCGCCGCTGCGGCGCCCAAGGCCGACAGCCCGCTCGTGCAGCGCCAGATCGGCCGGATGCAGCACCGGCTGCGCGTCGCGTCGTGGGCCCTCGACGGTGCCCTGGCCGCCATCGGCGACGGTGTCGACGGCGATGTGACGCCCTCGCACGAGGCCTACCTCGCGGTGATGATGGCCAAGGCGGAGGTCGCCGAGGCCGGCATCGAGGTCTGTGACCTGGCGATGGACGTCGCCGGCGGCCCGGCCTTCTTCAAGGGGTCGGTGATCGAGCGGGCCTACCGCGACATCCGCGCGGTCAAGTTCCACCCGCTGACCCCCGAGGCGACGCTGGTCGAGACCGGACGGCACGAGCTCGGCCGCACCGGACTGCTCGCCTGACCGGCCTGGTCAGAACGCGTGGGCCATGAGGTCGCCGAACAGGTCCTGGGCGTCGATTTCCAGCCCGCGCCGGGTGAACCACCCGCACACGTTCGTGCAGTCCCGGAGCAGGAAGTCGAAGCCCGCGGCGTTGCCGACGAGGTCGACCACCTGCGGCAGGTCGATGATCACCAGCCGGTCGCCCGCCGCCAGGATGTTGTAGGGCGACAGGTCGCCGTGCACCAGACCGGCCTGCACCAGGGTGGCGAGGGCGTCCCGCAGCTGCTCGAAGTACGACGCGAGCAGCTGCCTGTCGGGGCGGGTCTGCGCGAGCCTGGGTGCGGTCTCGCCGTCGACGGTGATCCACTCCATGAGCAGCTCCGTGCCGTCGATCTGGACCGGGTAGGGGACGGGGAGGCCGAGGTCCCAGCAGCGCACGAGCGCGGACCACTCCGAGACAGCCCACTCGCCGGCGGCGACCTCGCGGCCGAAGGTGCTCTTGCGCTTGATCGCGCGCTCGTCGCGCGACCGCTTCATGCTGCGGCCCTCGGTGTAGGACGCGGACCGGTGGAACGTCCGGTGCTCCGGCGCGCGGTAGCGCTTCGCCGCCATCACCACCGACTGGTCGGGGTACAGCGGGTCGGCCCGCTCCAGCAGGAAGACGTCGGCCTCCTTGCCGGTCTTGAGGATGCCGAGCTCGGTGTCGATCGCGCCCTGCGAGGTGACCACCCAGTCGGGGCGGGGCTCAGGGCCGCGGCTGAGCGGCTCGATGCTCAGCCAGGTCGACCAGCGCTGACCGTCCGCGAGGTTCTCGTCGTACGCGACGAAGTCGAAGACGAAGCCGGGGTCGATGGGGTCGTTCGGCTCGGCGTCAGCCGAGGTGGAGGGGAACTCCAGGTGCATGGTGGTTGCTCCGGGTCGAGAGGGGGAGTTGGTCTGCGGACAGGCCAAGGACAGTCGTGGACATGTCACTGCTCCTCTCGTCTCGGACCGGCGCCACTCGCAGGTCGCACCGTCATCGTCGTTGGGGCCGGTGGCGGGGCGCAATGCATTTATCGGTCCGGGTTAGGTTGTCTGCGTGCTGCGTCGACCTCGGATCGCTCCGTTCCTCGCTGTCGCCCTCGTCGGCGCCCTGGCCACTGGATCGGCCGCAGCGCCGGCCGCCGCCCCGCAGGTCCCCGATCCGTACTACCCGGCCGACGGCAACGCCGGGTACGACGTGCGCCACTACGACATCCACGACCGCTACCGGTTCGGCGACCGGCACCTCAAGGGCGTCACGACGGTCCGGCTGGTGCCGTCGGAGGAGCTGACCACCTTCAACCTCGACCTGCTGCTCAAGGTCGACGCTGTCCGGGTCGACGGCGTCGTGGCGGACTTCGAGAAGGCCAACCTCCACGAGCTCGCGATCACCCCGGTCACGCCACTCGCGGCGGGGGAGCCGGTCGACGTACGGGTCCGCTACCACGGGTTCCCGGCATCGCTCGAGTGGCCCGTGCCGCACGGCGAGCGCAACTGGCTCGCCAACGACCACGAGGTCGTGACCATGAACGAGCCGCACATCGCTGCCTGGTGGTTCCCCAGCAACGACCACCCGAGCGACAAGGCCCGGTTCGACATCCGGATCACCACGGGCCAGGGCCGGAAGGTGGTCAGCAACGGCGTTCTCAAGGGCCGCACCGTGCACGGCCGGACGGCGACCACGCACTGGCGGATGACCGACCCGATGACGACGTACCTCGCCTTTTTCGCGGCCGGCGACTTCAGGACCGAGCGTGGCCGGGCCCACGGGCAGCGCTACTACAACGCTGTGTCCACACGCCTCCCTGCCACGGAGGAGGCCTACGCCCTCGACATGCTGCGCCGGTCCGCCCGGATCACCGCCTGGCTGGAGCGCGAGCTCGGTGACTACCCGTTCGCGACCACCGGCGGGCTGGTGACGAGCATCGACCTCAACTTCGCGCTGGAGAACCAGAGCCGGCCGACGTACCCGTCGTGGATCTATCCGTCGGTCGTCGTCCACGAGCTCGCCCACCAGTGGTTCGGCGACTCCGTGTCCGTCGCCCGCTGGCAGGACATCTGGCTGAACGAGGGCTTCGCGACCTACATGGAGCGCCGCTACGCCGAGGCGCAGGGCAGGCAGACGACCAACCGCTGGCTGCACGTCACCTACCGCTACCTCCCCGACGACGACCCGTTCTGGAACCTGGACATCTCCGATCCCGGTCCGCAACGGCTGTTCGACGGCGCGGTGTACGACCGCGGGGCCATGACGCTCGCCGCTCTCCGCAACCGGATCGGGAAGGCCGACTTCCGCCAGCTGCTGCGGCGCTGGGTCACGGTGCACCGGGACGCCAACGCCACGTCGGAGCAGTTCGAGACGATGGCGGAGGACGTCTCGGGCGAGAACCTCGACGCGTTCTTCGAGGCGTGGCTGCGTGCCGACAACGCACCTCCGAACACCGCCGCGTACGGTCTCTGACCGCGCGCCTCCCGCGCGACCTGCGCGACTGCTGATACCAATGTGACGACGTATGCCCGCCTGCCTCGGACGGAGATTCCCCAGATGGACGCCAAGAAGCTGATCGCTGTCGTGGTCGTCGTCTTTCTCGGGTTCTGGATGCTCCAGGACCCCACCGGCCTCGCCGACACCGCGAAGAGCGCTGGTGGCGAGGGCTGGAGCGTGACCGAGAAGGTCTTCACCGGCGTCATCGACTTCGTCGGCGCGCTGTGAAGGCATCGACGACAGGCTGAGTCGGTGGGCTTCTTCGCCTGGGTCGGCGACCCTAAGATCGGCAAGCACCTCCTCCGTGAGGAGGGCGAGGTCGTCGTCGACGAGGTCTGCCACCACTGGGTCGCCTACGTCCGGCCGGGGATCGAGACGCTCGGTGCCGTGCTGCTGCTCGTGGCGTCCCCGTTCGTGAACGTCAACGTGGCGTGGTTGTTCCTCGTCGTCGCGTTCCTTCTGCTGCTCCACGCCGCGTGGTGCGCGGTCCGCGAGATCCGCGACCGCTTCGTCATCACCAACATGCGGGTGTTCCGGGTACACGGCGTGCTCTCGCAGCACCTGGCCACGATGCCGCTCAGCCGGATCCTCGACATCTCGGTGAAGAAGCCGCTGCACGGCCGGCTGCTGGGTTTCGGGCACTTCTGCTTCGAGTCGGCGGCGCAGGAGCAGGGCCTGCGCGACATCAAGTACGTCGGACGTCCGGACGAGCGCGACCTCTCCATCCAGCGCGTCGTCCAGCGGTCCGGTCTGCGTGGCCCTCGGGTGCCGAACTAGGAGGAGAGCAGTGCTTCCGTTCGATCCGATCGACGAGGCGGCCCGGCAGTGGGGGCGGCGGTGGGGTGCCGTGTCCGCGATGCACGCGGTGACGTCGCTGATGCGCGTCCAGCAGCTGGTGCTCGCGCGTCTCGACTCCCTGCTCCGGCCGCACGGGCTGAGCTTCGCGGGCTACGAGGCGCTGGTGCTGCTCGTCTTCTCGTCGCGCGGCTCACTCCCGCTCGGGAAGATGGGGGAGCGGCTGCAGGTGCACCCGACCTCGGTCACGTCGATCGTCCGGCGACTGGAGTCGCGGGGGCTGATCCGCCGGCTTCCCCACCCTGACGACGGCCGGGCGGTGCTCGCCGAGATCACCCCGGCCGGCCGTGAGCTGGTCGAGCTGGCCACCGCCGACCTGGTCGACGCCGGCTTCGCGCTCGACGGCATCGACGAGACCCAGATGAGCGAGCTGTCCGAGCTGCTGCGTCCGGTCCGGGCCGCGGCAGGGGACTTCGAGGCCGGTCCCTAGACTCTGCTGCATGACGCAGCAGCCGTTCATGGGACGTGGAGCCATCGACCTGTCGGCCCTGAAGCGCCCCGCGCCCCAGCAGGCCCCCGGTGCCCCGTCGGCGGAGGGCGGTGGCGGTATGGCCGGCGCGGCCGGGTCGTCGTACGCCGTCGCCGTCGACGACCAGAACTTCCAGTCCGTCCTCCAGGCGTCGACCACTGCGCCCGTCGTGCTGGTGTTCCACTCGCCGTCGCAGGCACCGGACAGCAGCCAGATGGCAGAGGACGTCGCCGACCTCGTCGGTCAGTACGACGGCCGCTTCCTCGCCGGGCTCATCGACGTCGACGCGTCGCCGCAGATCGCCCAGGTGATCGCGCAGGCGAGCCAGATGCCGCAGCTGCCGGTGCCGTTGCTCATGGTGTTCCTCGACGGTCGGCCGGCGATCCAGCCGATTCCTGGGCTGGTCTCCCGCGAGGAGCTGAGCACGCTCTTCAACCAGCTCGGCCAGCAGCTCACCGCGCAGGGCATCACCGGCCGGCACCAGCCCCTCGCCGGCGGGCCTGCCGAGGATGACGCCGACGAGGAGCCCGGTCCCGACCCGCGCTACGCGCCGGCGGAGGACGCGTTGGCCGCCGGCGACATCGACCTCGCAGTCGGCGAGTTCCAAAAGCTCGTCGACGCCAACCCCGCCGACGCCGAGGCCGCCGCCGGTCTCGCGATGGCGAAGATCCTGCAGCGGACGCAGGGCGTCGACCTCAACCAGGCCCGCGCCGCGGCCGCGGCGGCCCCCGACGACGTCGACGCGCAGATCATGGTCGCCGACCTCGACCTCCTGGGCGGCCACGTCGAGGACGCCTTCGCGCGCCTGGTCGAGCTGGTTCGCCGTACCTCCGACAAGGACCGCGACCGCGCGCGGGAGCACCTCGTCAGCCTGTTCGCCGCCGTCGGCAACGAGGACCCGCGGGTGCTCAAGGGCCGTCAGGCACTGGCATCGGCCCTGTTCTGAGCGGGCCCGAGGTGGGGTTCGCGCACGGGGCGGGCTTCCTGTTCCGTGGCCTGAAGATGTGGCGGCAGCGCCCGGCGCTGATGCTGCTCGGGATCGTGCCGGCGCTCGTCGTGCTGATCCTGCTGCTCGGGCTCTTCGTCACCGTCGTGCTCCTCGCCGACGACCTGATCGGGTGGGCGACGCCGTTCGCCGACGACTGGTCGGCGCTGTGGCGGGGCGTGCTGCGGATCGGGCTCTACCTCGCGGTGATCATCGGCTCGCTGTTCCTGTCGATGATCACGTTCACCGGTCTCACCCTCGCCGTCGGCGACCCCTTCTACGAGAAGATCTGGAAGGAGACCGAGCTGATGCTCGGTGGGGACGTCCCCGCCAGGGGCGTCGGTTGGTGGCGCGGCGCTCTCGACGGACTCGGCCTGGTCGCGCTCGGCCTGGCCACGACGGTGCTGGTGTTCGTGATCGGCCTGGTCCCGGTGATCGGTCCGATCGTCGGGCCCATCCTCGGCGTGATGATCGCCGGACGGTTGCTCGCCGGCGAGCTGGTCTCGCGGGCGCTCGAGGCCCGCGGCATGAACCGCGCCGCCCAGAAGGCCCTGCTCGCCGACCACCACCCCACGATGCTGGGCTTCGGTGCCGTGGTGCAGCTGTGCTTCCTGATCCCGTTCGGCGCCGTGCTGATGATGCCCGCTGCCGTGGTGGGTTCCACCATGCTCGCGCGCGAGGTGCTGGACGCCGCCGGAATCGGCGGTTGTGTGCCTGAGACCCCTGCTGGCTGACCAAACCGTGCTGGGCGCACGGTTGTGACGCTTAATGGCTCGCGGTCGGCGTCACAACGGGACCTGCTGCACGGTTGTGTCAGTGATAGCCCGGGAAGTGCGGGCGCCAGGCATCGGAGAGCCGGGTTGGTACGCCGGGTTCGCCCCGCTCCCGAAGCACCCGCTGCACCTTGAGCAGGGTCCGTTCCGGGTAGGCATGGACGCCCTTGGCGGTCACGACGAGGATCCTGGCCCGTGTGTCGTCGATCTCCTCGCGACGCTCGAGGTCAGACTCCCAGTTCTGCTCCCGCTCGATGTGCTGGCGGCCGTCGTACTCGACGAGGGTGCGCGACTTCTCGTACCAGAGGTCATAGCGGCGCACCGGGTGGCCGTACTCGTCACGGATGACGAGGTTGACCTTCGGCTCGGGCAGGCCGGCGAGAACGATCAGCATCCGGAGCCGGGTCTCCATCGGGGAGTCCACGCCTTCGCGGACGTAGCGAGCCGCATCCAGGGCACACTGGGCGCCCGGAAGAGTGCTGTCGCGGCAGAACCGGATCAGCTTTTCGGGGGTGACCTTCCCCTTCCGGACCAGGTTGTCGCCGACGATGACGAGGTCGACGAGTGAGAGGGTCTCGGCCAGCTCGACGAACGTCTGGGCGTAGTCGGAGACGCGGATCCCGCGCACCCTGCGCACCAGGCCGGTCTTCGCCACGTGGCAGCGGATGCCGCTGCGGGTGCGTCGGTGATCGGGATCCAGGACGGTGACGTGCTCGTCGGGCAGGGTCGGGATCGGGAGCCGGTGGACCCGGGCGGCCGATGCGTGGCTCGCGTAGGCACTCGCGTGGAACGGCACCAGTGCAGCCTCGACCCGGAGCTCGGGCGTCGGCGGCACGGACGTGTCGACGAGCACACCGCGGAAGATCCTGCGGAACCCGGACCCGCGCAGCAGCTTCGGGTCGATGCCAGCGGCAATCGCGTCCGCGCGGCTGAACGGTCGACGGGTGTCGAACGGTGACGATGGGTCGGGCATGACGGGAGCCTGCGCACGACTGGACCGACGCGAAACGGGGTGGGGCCGGTATCCACAGGCCCGTCGGCCATCACATTCGTGCGCGGTGCACGGTTGCGACGACGTCCCGCCCTCACTTGTGGTCACAGCCGTGCAGCACGCACGGTTGTGACGCGTCAGCCAGACCCAGCCGCCCGGAGCGCGTCGAGCACGGCGGCGACAGCGGGGGAGTCGGCCATCGTGCGCCGGTGCAGGGCGTCGACGAGCCGGGTCGGCACCGGGTCGGTGACCGCGACCGCGACGACCTCCGGGCCGAGCGGTGCCCGGCCGAGGCGCGGGACGAGTGCGACGCCGAGGCCGGCCGCGACCAGCGCGAGGTGCGACTCGAACTCCATCGAGACGTGGGCGATGCGCGGCGGGCGGCCGGTGCCGTCGTACATCCGGTGCAGCCACTGGCGGCAGATCGTGCCCTCGGGGGTGGCGATCCAGTCGACGTCGAGCAGGTCGCGAGGGGAGACCCTCGCCCGCCCGGCCAGTGGGTGGTCGCGCGGCACGATGAGGTCGGCGACGTCGTCGGCGACCCGGGTGGACGCGACATGGTCGGGTACGGCGAACGCGACCCCGCCCCACCGGTGCACGATGCCGACCTCGCACTGACCGGCCGCCACCAGGTCGACCGCGTCCCAGGGCTCGCGCTCGTCGAGCGTCAGTCGGAGGTCGGGGTGTGCGTCGAGCAGGCTTCGTGCCACCGGCGCGACGAGCCCGCGCATGGCCGTCGAGAACGCCACCAGCCGGACCGAGCCGGTCACGACGTCCGCCCGGTGCTGCAGCTCGGCCTCCAGCCGCTCGAGGTCGGCGAGGACCTGCTCCCCGGCGTCGACGAGGTGGCGGCCGTGACTGGTGAGCATCACGCCGCGGCCCACCCGCTCCAGCAGCGGTACGCCGACCTGCCGCTCCAGGCGCTTCACCTGCTGGGACACGGCGCTCGGCGTGAACCCGGTCGCCTCTGCGGCGGCGATCACCGAGCCGTGCGTCGCGACCGCGCGGAGACCGGTGAGCGCGGCCAGATCGATCATGCAGGGATGCTACATGAACAGCGCCACAAGTATTCGCTGGTGCTTCACGGTCGTGGCGGGGACGATCGAGCCTGTGAGCCGCCGTGACTGCCTCCTCGCCGCCCTCGTCGCCGGGCTGTGGGGCTTCAACTTCGTCGTCATCGAGTGGGGCATGGGCGACGTGCCGCCACTGCTCTTCCTCGCGATGCGGTTCCTCGTCGTGCTCCTCCCGGCGATCCTGCTGGTTCCGCGACCGGACACTCCGTGGCGGACGATCCTGGCGGTCGGCGTCTTCATGTCGCTCGGCCAGTTCGGTCTCCTCTACAGCGCGATGGCGGCGGGGATGCCGGCCGGGCTCGCCGGGCTGGTGCTCCAGGCGCAGGTGGTGCTGACGATCCTGATCGCCGCCACCGTGCTGCGGGAGCGACCCACCCGCGGCCAGGTCGTCGGCGTCGGGCTGGGTGCCGTCGGGCTGCTGGTCGTCGCGCTGGGACGCGGCGGTCAGGTCCCGCTGCTCGCGCTCGGCCTGTGCCTGCTCGCCGCCCTCGCCTGGGCGATCGGCAACGTGGTCTCCCGGGCGTCCGGCGTCAGGGGAGGGCTCCCGCTCACGGTGTGGTCGGCGCTCGTCGTACCCCTGCCGCTCGCGCTGCTCTCGCTCGCGCTCGACGGCCCGGATGCCTTCTCGGTCGCAGTGAGTGCCTTCGGCTGGCAGGCCGCGGTCTCGACGCTCTACACGGCTGGGCTCGCGTCCCTGGTCGGCTACGGCATCTTCAACGGTCTGCTGTCGCGCAACCCGTCGGCGGCGGTGGTGCCGTGGATCCTGCTGGTGCCGCCGGTCGCGATCGGATCGGCCTGGCTGCTGCTCGACGAGCAGCCGACGGCCGCCGAGCTGGCCGGGGGAGCGGTACTGGTCCTCGGGGTCCTGGTCGCGCTGCGACCTGCCAGGAGAGGGTCGCTAGCGACCGGACTCGGTGTAGGCGGGGCCGCCGTCCAGGTTCGCGAGGGCGGCGCGGATCCGGCGGGCGCTGAAGTCGGCGGCCCGCTCGTCCACCTCGGCGAGGGTGCAGAACTCCGCGGTCCGGATCTCCCGCGCCTGCGGGACGATCTGGTCGACGATCGACGCGTCGTGGGCGCCGCCGTCGAAGACCAGGCACAGGGCGTCGTCCCAGCCGCCCCACGGGGGTAGCCAGTCGGTGAGGACCAGCGGACCGGCCTTGAGGTCGAGCCCGAGCTCCTCCTCGACCTCGCGCGCGACGGCCAGCTGCGGGGACTCGCCGACCTCGACCACCCCGCCCGGCAGGTCCCAGTCGGTCTTGTAGGTCAGCTGGCACAGCAGCACCCGCGGCTCGTCCGACGTGTCCCGGACCAGCATCTGGCTGATCGCGCGCTTGCGGGGCAGGAACGAGTTGAGCAGAGCACGGAACCCACCCGGCTCGTGCACCGGTACGTCGTCGACCAGGCGGGCGTACACGACGAGGTCACCACCGACCCGCCGCTGCACGCCCTCGCGGCGCAGCCCGGACCAGGTGGCGATCCGCTGGCCCTGGTCGTCGTCGACCGGCACCAGCGCCTCGACCCGGTCGTGGTCGACCAGCGCAGCGGCCACGTCACGCCGTACGACGTCGACCGCGGCCTGCCAGCCGCGCTCGGTCAGCTCAGGGGACCATTGGATCCGGGCCACCCGGTCGGACACGGTCGCGAAATGCGGGTTGGGCTGGTCAGGCACAGGTTCACCTTAGCCAGCCATGGTTTCGAGGCTCGGCGCCAGTGCGCCGAGCACCTCAACCAGCGGCGGCCGGGGCGCGCAGCCACAGGGTGGCGAGCGGCGGCAGCGTGAGTACGGCGTACGCGGGGCTGCCGCCGGGCGACCGGGACTCCAGGTCCGTGGCCGGCTCGGCGGTCACGACCCCGAGGTTGCCGACCCCGGAACCGCCGTAGAGTTCAGCATCGGTGTTGAGCAGCTCGGTCCACGCGCCCACGGCAGGCAGCCCGAGCCGGTAGAAGCCGTGGGACGTGTTGGCGAAGTTCGTCACGCAGACCAGGTCCGGCTCGCCGTCGGCACGGCGGACGAAGGAGAACGTGTTGTGGCCGGCGTCGTTCGCATCGATCCAGGCGAACCCCTCGGGGTCGTTGTCCTGGCGCCAGAGGGCGGGCACCTCGGTGTAGCGCCGGTTGAGGTCGCGCACCATGTTCTGCATCCCGGCGTGGGCGGGGTCGGCCAACTGCCACCAGTCGAGCTCGCGGGACTCCGCCCACTCCGACATCTGGGCGAACTCGGTGCCCATGAAGACCAGCTGCTTGCCCGGGTGGGCCCACATGTAGGCGAGGTAGGCCCGCAGGTTGGCGAGCTGCTGCCACGCGTCGCCCGGCATCTTCCGGGGGAGCGAGCCCTTGCCGTGCACGACCTCGTCGTGGCTCAGCGGCAGCACGTAGTTCTCGGAGTAGGCGTAGACGAGCGCGAAGGTGAGCTCGCCGTGGTGGTAGGCGCGATGGATGGGGTCACGCTTGAGGTAGCCGAGCGAGTCGTGCATCCACCCCATGTTCCACTTGAAGCCGAACCCGAGCCCGCCGCCTGAAGTGGCGGCAGTGACGCCGGGCCAGGAGGTGGACTCCTCGGCGATCGTCACCACGCCGGGCACCCGCTTGTAGACGGTGGCGTTCAGCTCCTGCAGGAACTGCACCGCCTCGAGGTTCTCGTGGCCGCCGTACTGGTTGGGCGTCCACTCACCGGGGTTGCGGGCGTAGTCGAGGTAGAGCATCGAGGCGACCCCGTCGACGCGCAGGCCGTCGGCGTGGAACTCCTCGAGCCAGTAGAGCGCGTTGGCGAAGAGGAAGTTGCGGACCTCGCGGCGCCCGAAGTCGAAGATGTGCGATCCCCACTCGGGGTGCCAGCCGCGCTGGGGATCGGGGTGCTCGTAGAGGGGCGTGCCGTCGAAGCGCACCAGCGCCCACTCGTCGGTCGCGAAGTGGCCCGGCACCCAGTCGAGGATCACGCCGACCCCGGCCTGGTGCAGCGCGTCGACGAGCCGGCGGAAGCCGTCGGGGTCGCCGAACCGCGCGTCCGGGGCGAAGTACGACGTCACGTGGTAGCCCCAGGACCCGCCGAACGGGTGCTGCATCACGGGCATCAGCTCGACGTGGGTGAACCCGAGGTCGGCGAGGTACGCCGGTAGGTCGGCTGCCAGCTCGTCGTACGTCCAGAAGCTGCCGTCCGGATGCCGCTTCCACGACCCGAGGTGCATCTCGTACGCCGACATCGGCTCGTTGACGGCCAGCCTCTGGCTGCGCTCGGCGAGCCACGCGTCGTCCTGCCAGACGTGCTGCGACGAGAACACCCGGGACCCGGTCGCCGGCGGCGCCTCCGCCCACGACGCGAGCGGGTCGGACTTCTGGCGCCAGATGCCGTCGGCGCCGTGGACGAGGTACTGGTAGAACGCGCCGTCTCCCACACCGGGGACGAACGCGGTCCAGATCCCGCCCGACGGCGCGGGCTGCATCGGGTGGGCGTTGCCGTCCCAGCCGTTGAAGTCGCCGACGACGCTCACCGAGCGGGCGTTGGGTGCCCACACCGCGAACGACGTACCGCCCTTCTTGACGTGCGCGCCGAGCACCTGCCACAGCTGCTCGTGCCGGCCCTCGCCGATCAGGTGCAGGTCGAGCTCACCGAGGGCGGCGGTTGCCTGGGGGTCGCGGGGGCTCATGGCGTCCCCACTCTCGCCACGGCTGCGAGTGGGATCGGCAGCCACGAGGGACGGTTGCGGGCCTCGTAGACACATTCGTAGACGGTCTTGTCGGCGACGTACGCCGCCACCAGCACTCCTTCCTCGGGGGACAGCACCGTGTCCGACTCGGTGGACGGATCCGCGGCGTAGGCCGACAGGAACGCCGCCTTGTTGCGTGCGGCCCACTCCTCGGCCCGGTGCTCGCGTTGCAGGACGACGTCGGGGTCGTCCTCCGGGAGGGACCTGGCCATCGCGTGCGGCGCGTAGTCGAAGGAGCGCAGCATGCCGGCGACGTCGCGCCACGGGCTGTCCGGGAGCAAGCGCTCGGACAGGGGCTTCGCCGGCTCGCCCTCGAAGTCGACCAGCTTCCAGCCCTTGATGGTGCGCAGCGTCTGGCCCAGGTGGAGGTCGCCGTGGATCCGCTGGACGGGGAGCTTGCCGAGCCCGGCGAGCGCGGCATAGGCGCCGCGGAGGCGGTCGGCGTGCTCGCCGAGCTCCGGTACGACGTCGATCGCGCTGGCCAGCCGCTCGTCCATCTGATCGGCGACCAGGCCGGCGTCGACGGTGTCGACGCCGAACGCATCCCGCAGCTGGTCGTGGACCTCGGCCAACGCCGTCCCCAGCCGGGCGGCCTCCGAGGCGAAGTCGCCGCCGACCTCGTCGGCGTGGAGGTCGGCCTCGGAGAACAGGTCGCGGACGCTGACGAGCGCGATCTCCCAGCCGTCGCTGGCGGTGCGGAGGAACTGCTGGAGCATCGCCAGGTGGAGCGGCTGTCCGTCGTCCGTGGTGGCCTCGATCCACCCGTAGAGGTCGGCGACGTGCGTCGATCCGGCCTCGGTGAGCGCCCGGAGGGTGGTGATGTCGGGGTTCTCGCCGGGCGTGACCTTGCGGAAGACCTTGAGCACCGAGTCCTCGCCGAAGAGGACCGAGGAGTTCGACTGCTCGCCGCTGTACAGCGCCGGGATCGCCTCCAGGTCGAGCTCGTGCCCGGACAGGCGGACGAAGCTCAGCGGCCCGTCGTCGGCTGCCGCGAAGGCATGGAGGAACAGCGTCATCGCGTCCCGGTCGTGGACGGCGTCGTAGGCGTGCACCCAGCCGTGCTCGGGGTCCTCCCACCAGCCGACGAACGCGTTGTCGAGGCGGGTCTCGGGGTCGGTCGCGAGCACGAGTGGCAGCTGGTAGAGCTCCGTCGTGCCGTCGTCGTAGGTCAGCTCGACCACATCGACCACGACCGGAGGCTGGTCGCGATCCGCCACCGTGCCGAGGCGGCGTACGTCGGAGACCGTGAAGTCTCGTCCCTTCCCGCCGAACCATCGCGCGTCGCGGACGTAGGAGTGGAGGGACTCGGTCCTGGTGGACATGCTGCTAGATCACCATCTCGTTGGTGTCGGGGTCGCTGAGCCGGAACCAGTAGAAGCCGTGGCCGCTCAGGGTGAGCAGGTAGGGCAGCTCGCCGATCGCCGGGAAGGGGACGCCGCCGAGCATCTCGACCGGGACCCGCCCCTCGTAGCGGCGCAGGTCGAGCTCCACCGGCTGGGGGAAGCGGGAGAGGTTGTTGACGCACATGATCACGTCGCCCTCACCGGTCTCGGGGTCGACGTGCTCGCGGACGTACGACAGCACGGTCGGGTTGGACCCGCCGAGGTCGGTGAAGTCGCCCAGCCCGAAGGCGGGGTGCTTGCGCCGCGCGTGGATCATCCTGCGGGTCCAGTGCAGCAGGGACGAGGCGTTCTCGAGCTGAGCTTCGACATTGACGCTCTGGTACCCGTAGACGGGGTCCTGGATAACGGGGAGGTGCAACTTGCCCGGGGTTGCTGCGGAGAAGCCGGCGTTGCGGTCGGGCGTCCACTGCATCGGCGTACGGACCGCGTCGCGGTCGCCGAGCCAGATGTTGTCGCCCATGCCGATCTCGTCGCCGTAGTAGAGGACCGGCGATCCCGGCAGGGACAGCAGGAGCGCGGTGAAGAGCTCGATCTGGTTGGTGTCGTTCTCCAGCAGCGTCGCGAGCCGGCGCCGGATCCCGATGTTGGCCTTCATCCGGGGGTCCTTGGCGTACTCGCCCCACATGTAGTCGCGGTCCTCGTCGGTGACCATCTCCAGGGTCAGCTCGTCGTGGTTGCGCAGGAAGATGCCCCACTGGCAGCCGTCGGGGATCTCCGGGGTAGCGGCCATGATCTCGGAGATCGGGTAGCGCGACTCCCGTCGTACGGCCATGAAGATCCGCGGCATGACCGGGAAGTGGAAGGCCATGTGGCACTCGTCGCCACCGACCTTCGGGTCGCCGAAGTACTCCACCACGTCGTCGGGCCACTGGTTGGCCTCGCAGAGCAGGACCGTGCCGGGGTACTTCTCGTCGACGAACCTGCGGACCGCCTTCAGCGCCTCGTGGGTCTCGGGCAGGTTCTCGCCATTGGTGCCCGGCCGCTCGTAGAGGTAGGGCACGGCGTCCAGCCGGAAGCCGTCGAGGCCCATCGAGAGCCAGAAGTCCATCGCGTCCAGCATCGCCTCGAGCACCTTCGGGTTGTCGAAGTTGAGGTCCGGCTGGTGATGGAAGAAGCGGTGCCAGAAGTACTGGCCGCGCACCGGGTCCCAGGTCCAGTTGGAGGGCTCGGTGTCGACGAAGATGATCCGCGCCTCCTCGTAGAGCTCGTCGGTGTCGGACCAGACGTAGAAGTCGCCGTACGGGCCGTCGGGATCGGCGCGCGAGGCCAGGAACCACGGGTGCTGGTCGCTGGTGTGGTTCATGACGAAGTCGATGATCACGCGGATGCCGCGCTTGTGGGCCTCGTCGAGGAAGTGGTGGAAGTCCTCGACGGTCCCGGCCTCGGGGAGGATGTCGTTGTAGTCGGCGACGTCGTACCCGCCGTCGCGCAGCGGCGACGTGAAGAACGGTGGCACCCACAGGCAGTCGACACCGAGCCAGGCCAGGTAGTCGAGCTTCTCCGTCAGGCCACGGAAGTCGCCGGTGCCGTCCGCATTGGAGTCGCGGAACGAGCGCACCAGGACCTCGTAGAAGACTGCGGTGCGGAACCACTCCGGGTTGTCGCCGATCGAGATCTCCTGGGTCACGGAACCAGCCTCACCGTCAGCACGTGCGCAGGCTCCTCGTGGGGATCGAGGCGTACGTAGTTGTCGGCACTCCAGTGCCAGTCGTTGCCGGTGAGCTCGTCGTGGACAGGGATCGTGGCATCGGCTTCGAGGCCGAGCGCGGCGAGGTCGAGATGCACCATGGCGTCCCGGACCGCATGCGGGTCGAGGTTGATCACGACGATCACCCTGTCAGCGCCAGCGGTCTTGCTGAAGCAGACGATGCCGTCGTCGTCGGTGGGATGGATCACCAGGTTGCGGAGCAGCTGGAGAGCCGGGTGTGTACGCCGCAGCTCGTTGAGCTTGGTGAGGTACGGCGCGAGCGACCGCCCCTCGGCCTCGGCAGCCTCCCAGTCGCGGATCCGCACCTGGTACTTCTCCGAGTCGAGGTACTCCTCGCTGCCCGGCCGGACCGCGACGTGCTCGAACAGCTCGTAGCCGGCGTAGACGCCCCAGCTCGGGGAGCCCATCGCCGCGAGCACGGCCCGGATCTTGAACGCGGCGGGTCCGCCGTACTGGAGGAACTCGTGGAGGATGTCGGGGGTGTTGACGAAGAAGTTCGGCCGGATCCGGTGGGCGGACTCGTCGGCCACCTCGCGCAGATAGTCCTCGACCTCGCCCTTGGCGGTGCGCCAGGTGAAGTAGGTGTAGCTCTGGTGGAAGCCGATGGCGCCGAGGGTCTGCAGCATCGGGGGCTTCGTGAACGCCTCGGACAGGAAGAGCACGTCGGGGTCGCTCTGGCGGACCTCGGCCAGGAGCCACTGCCAGAACGCGACCGGCTTGGTGTGGGGGTTGTCGACGCGGAAGATCCGGACGCCGTGCGCCATCCAGTGCCGGACGACGCGGAGCACCTCCTGTGCGAGGCCCTCCGGGTCGTTGTCGAAGTTGAGCGGGTAGATGTCCTGGTACTTCTTCGGCGGGTTCTCGGCGTACGCGATGGTGCCGTCGGCGCGGGTCGTGAACCACTCCGGGTTGCTGGAGACCCAGGGATGGTCGGGCGCACACTGCAGCGCGAGGTCGAGCGCGACCTCCAGGCCGAGGGTGTTGGCGTGCGTCACGAACGCGTCGAAGTCGGCCAAGGTGCCGAGGTCGGGATGGACGGCGTCGTGGCCGCCGTGCCGGCTGCCGATCGCCCACGGCGATCCCGGCCAATCAAGGGGAGCCGGGCCGGGGCCTGAGAGCACAGTGTTGTTGGGACCCTTGCGGTTGACCTCGCCGATCGGGTGGATCGGCGGCAGGTAGATGACGTCGAAGCCCATCGCCGCGACGGCGTCGAGCCGCTTGGCCGCCGTGGCGAAGGTGCCGCTGACGACAGCGCCCGTCTTGGGGTTGCGGAAGGCGCCCTCGGACCGCGGGAAGAACTCGTACCAGCTGCTGTACAGCGCGCGCTGCCGGTCGGCGTACGCCGGGTAGGGGCCGTCGACGGTGACCAGCTCGCGCAGCGGGTGCGCCAGGAGTACGTCGGACAGCTCGGGCGACTCGAGCTGCGCGAGCCGGGCCTCGACCGGGCGGGTCGTGTCCTGCGCCGCCTCGATCGCGCCGCGGAGGACGGCGACCTCCGGTGGCGTCAGCTGGCTCGCGGCGTGCGAGCCGCCTCCGGCCAGGACCCGCTCGAAGAGCAGCCGGCCCTCCGTGAACATCAGCTCGACATCGACGCCGGCGCGGATCTTGATGCCGGCGTCGTGCTGCCAGGTGGCGACCGGGTCGGACCAGGCGTGGATCTCGAACAGCCACGGGCCGGGCCGGTCCGGTGTCACCCACGCGCGGTAGCGATCGACGGTGTGCCGGTCGGTCGCCGGCCCCGACCTCAGGCGGACCGGTGGCCTTCGTACGCCATCGGGGTCGATGAGCACGACCTCGGCGCCGAGCAGGTCGTGGCCCTCCCGGAAGACGGTCGCCGAGACCGGAAAGGGCTCACCGACCGTGGCCTTCGCCGGAAGTCGGCCATTGTCGACCAGGGGCATCACGTCGATCACTGGGATGCGTCCGACCATGTCACCCACCCAACCATTTACCTGGTGAGGGTGCGAGGGCAGCCGCTGGTTGAGGCGCCACGATCGCGCCGGCCGCCGCTGGTTGAGGTGCGACGAGTGCAGCGAGGAGCCTCGGTCGGCTACCGGCGCGCTCAACGGCACGGGCTCCGCCCGCGCCGCCGCTGGCGCGGCCGCCTTGAGGCGAAAGAATCACCAAGAACCCGCAAGGGGTGGTTCCAATTCGAACAGATGTTCGATAGGATGAGGGCATGTCCTCCACCCCAGCGCTGACGGCGGCCACCGCCGTCCAGGCTGCCGCGCGCTCGCCGACGCGGACTGGGATGGCCTGGATGGTCCGGACGCGTTGGCGACCGTCGTTGAGCTGGGCCGGTTGAAGGCGGTCGTGGACGGCGCCCTGGTCGCGGTCGCTGAGCGGCTGGAGGAGACCGGTGCCGCGGACGCGGCGGGGTGGGCCTCGACCAAGGATGAGGTTCCCCCCGGACCGTAGAGGCATCGACAATGAGGATCGAGATGCCAGAGAAGCGGAAGAAGTACGACCGGGAGTTCCGTGAGGGAGCTGTCCGGATCGTCGAAGAGACCAACAAGCCGATCG
>NZ_QXGH01000037.1 GCF_003515065.1 Nocardioides immobilis | reverse complement strand
ACCTCGGCACCCCCAGCTTCGCCGACACCGCCGGCCGCACCAGCTCCGACCCGCACCACCTCCGGAACCATCAGTGACCCCCGCCGGCAAGCAGCCTTCCCAGATCATTTTCTAGTTCGGAGAAGACTTCCGTGACGCAGCCGATCTGGCCGACCTGCTGAGGATGGGGCGACTCCCCGAGGCGTGGATCGCGCCACCGGCGACCCGCGGGCTGCGCGAGCTGGTGCGGCACCGGGCCAAGCTGGTCGGGCTCCGCTCGCATTGCAAGGCCGAGGTGCACGCGGTGCTGGCCAAGTGCGGGATCCAGGTGCTGATGACCGACTTGTTCGGTGTCGACGGCACCGCCTTGTTGGACCGGCTGAAGCTGCCCGCACCCTATGCGGCCCGGATCGCCTCGCTGCGCCGACTGCTGGAGGCCCTGGAGTTCGAGATCGACCTGTTCACCAACCTGGTCCGCGGCCGGCTACGCACCGACCCGCGCTACACCGCGGTGCAGCAGATCCCCGGGATCGGCCCGGTACTGGGCGCGGTGTTCGTCGCCGAGGTCGGCGAGGTGTCTCGGTTCGCCACCGCATCGCAGCTGGCCTGTTGGGCCGGGCTCACGCCCAAGCACCACGAGTCCGACACCCACGTGCACCGCGGCAGGATCACCAAGCAAGGCTCCCGGCTGGTCCGCTGGGCCGCGGTGGAGTCGGTCCAGCTGGTCGGTTCCCGCACCAGGGTCGGCGCCCTACGCGACCGAGTTGCGGACCGACGCGGGACCAACATCGGCAAGGTCGCCGCGGCCAGGCTGCAGATGGAGTACGTCTTCTACGCGCTGCGCGACGGTCACGTCCGGGCGCTGGACCACCCATCGCGGGAGTCGGCATGAACCGCACCCACAGATTCCCGGTCGGTCGCGAGGTCGTGCAGGTCATGACCCCCGTCCGCGGCGCGGTCGACGCACGCTGATTGACCCCGACCGACCGGACTGGCGCACCCCATCATGCCGCCCCCGACCACGACCCTGATGGTCGACCACGCGGCGAAGGGATGACCGAGCAGCCACACCGGCCTGCTCCCCACGGCAAAGCACCGTCAGGCAGACGCGGCGCTCGCCTTGCCGTAATCGCTAACTGATTGTACTCTTTCGCGGGGGTCCGACCGACGCGTGGAGGAACAGATGAGGGTGTTTCACTGCCTTGAGGAGATCCTTGCCGCGCGTGGCGAGCACCTCGGCACCAGCGATTGGGTCGAGATCACCCAGGACCGGGTCAACATCTTCGCCGAGGCCACCGACGACCACCAATGGATCCACGTCGACGTCGACCGGGCTCAGTCCGAGAGCCCTTACGGCGGACCGATCGCGCACGGCTATCTCAGCCTGTCCCTCCTTCCCTCCCTGGGCTGGCAGATCTACTCGACCGAGGGCGCCCGGATGGGCGTCAACTACGGGTCGAACAAGGTTCGGTTTCCCGCCCCCGTACCGGTCGGCGCCCGGGTGCGACTCAGTTCGGTGCTGCTGGACGCGGACGAGCGCCCGGACGGCGCGGTCCACATGGTCGTCGAGCAGACCCTCGAGATCGAGGGTCACCCGAAGCCGGCCCTGGTCGCCGAGACCGTCAGCCGAGTCGTCTACTAGCGCTACAGGAAGAAGTCGAGATGCGTGATGCAGTCATAGTCGACGCCGTTCGCAGCCCGATCGGGAAGCGCAACGGAGGACTCTCCACGTTGCACGCCGTGGAGCTGTCCGCGCAGGTGCTGAATGCACTGGTCGCCCGCGCCGGGATCGACCCGGTCCTGGTCGACGACGTCCACTGGGGCAACGTCATCAGCGTCGGCCAGCAGTCCGGGAACATCGGCCGCATGGCCGTCCTCGGCGCGGGCTGGCCGGAGTCGGTCCCCGGGTTCACCATCGACCGGCAGTGTGGGTCCTCCCAGCAGGCCATCTCCACAGCCGCGGCGACCGTCGTCTCCGGCCAGGCCGACATCATCGTCGCCGGGGGCGTCGAGCTGATGTCAGGCGTGCCGATGGGTGCCGCCACCGTCGAGGGCACAGGCGAGCTCGGTGGGCCCGCCGTGACGAGGTACGCCGAGGCGCTGGAGGCGCCCGGCTTCCATGGCCGCTTCAACCAGGGCGCGGGGGCCGAGATGATCGCCTCCGAGTACGGGTTGTCGCGGACCCGGCTCGACGAGTACTCGGTTCGATCGCATGAGCTGGCCGCGGCTGCCCAGGACGCCGACCTGTTCGCCGACGAGATCGTGCCGGTCGCTGTGGGAGGGGAGCTCGCCCACCAGGACGAGGGCATCCGCCGAGGATCGACGGTCGAGAAGCTCGCCGGGCTGAGGGCGCCGTTCCTCGAGGGCGGTTCGATCACCGCAGGGAACGCGTCACAGATCTCCGACGGAGCCGCAGCCGTGCTCATCATGACCTCGGAGCGCGCCACGGCGCTCGGCCTGATTCCGCTCGCCCGCGTCCACACCGCAGTTGTCACAGGCGACGATCCGGTCAAGATGCTCACCGGACCGATCCCCGCGACGGCACTTGCACTCAAGCGCTCCGGACTCACGATCGATGACATCGACGCCTTCGAGGTCAACGAGGCGTTCGCACCGGTCCCGCTGGCGTGGCAGCTCGAGACCGGTGCGGCTACCGAGCGGCTCAACCCGCTCGGCGGTGCCATCGCGCTGGGGCATCCGCTCGGCGCCTCCGGCGCCCGGCTGGCCACGACCCTCGTCCATCATCTTCGCCGCACCGGCGGCCGTTACGGCCTCCAGACGATGTGCGAAGGCGCCGGGACCGCGAACGCGACGATCTACGAGCGGCTCTGATCGGACGGCCGGTTCTCGGCGACCCAGGCGGCGATCTGGACCCGGGAGGTGAAGCCCAGCTTGCCGAGGATGTGATCGACGTGTCCCTCCGCGGTGCGCCTCGAGATCACCAGATTGGCGGCGATGTCCCGGTTGCTCAGGCCGCTGGCGACCAGGTCGGCGATCTCGCGTTCCCGCCGGGTGAGAACGCCAACCGCACTGCTGTCGGTTGGCGCCGCCGACTCCTCGGGCTCGTCCAGCGCGAAAGCGACGTTGTCCAGGTGGGGAGCCTGCAGACCGACCCGGTAATCGGTCTCGAAAGCCCGCGCTCCCAGTGCTCGCCGCACGGTCGTCTCGGTCTCTTCGCGGTAACCGAGCAGCTGGGGGAACAGGGAGGCGTCGATAGCGTGCCAGACCCCGTCCGCCGAGCCGAGCAGTCGCGCCGCCCGGGGGTGCTGGTGTTCGGCCGCCGCGATCCACGCGAGGATCTCGAGGAACTGTGCGGTCCCGACCGCGTTGTCGAAGTCGCGCTGGATCCGTAGCCCATCGGCAGCCAGCTCACGCGCTCTGCTGGTCTCCCCCAGGCGCCACAGGATGGTGCTGAGGTCTGCCAACGCCTCGGCCTTGTGCCATTTCTCCCCGTGCGCGTCGCTCTCAGCGATGGCTTCCTCACACAGCTCCACGGCCCGATCCGCGTCTCCCAGCAGGAACGATGCGAACCCAAGACGGGTGGCGGCCATGACGAACCCCAGGGGTTCGTACTCCCGTCGCATCCGAGCGAACGCGTCGCCGTACAGCCGGAAGGCCCCCTCGACGTCGCCGCGCATCATGGCGCACATGCCGAGAAAGACCGTCGCGACAGCCGCATTGCCGGCGTCGCCGAGGCGTTCGGCCAGGTCGCGACCCGCCTCGAGCCGGGGCTCGCCGCCGTCGATGTCGCCCTGGTTGAGGGCGTGCCACCCGTCCACCCACAGCAGCAGGGCCCGCTCCGACGTTGGCTCGTCCACGAGCTCGAGAACGCGGTGCATCCAGTGGCGGCCCTCGCTGAGGAAGCCGCGGACCATGGTCTCCGCGGCGATGGCACCCACCATGTGCACCGCGCTCGCAACGGGCTCGCCAGTCTCCTCGAGGCAGAAGGTGAGGGCCGCGCGATAGTTGTCGCGCTCGAGGCGCATCCACGACAGGAGCTCCCGCTGCCGGGGTCCGAACCAGGGCAGGTTCGCGCCGTAGATGTTGGCGAAGTGATCGCGGTGCCGGCGTCGCAGCTCCTTCTCCTGCCCGGCCGCTGCGAGCTGCTCCCGCCCGAACGCCCGGATCGTCTCCGGCATGCGGTAGCGCATCGCGTCGGCCCCCGGCGCGGTCAGCAGGATGGACTTGTCCACCAGCCCGCTGAGGAGGTCCAGCACCAGCTCCCGCGGTACCTCGTCGCCGGCACACACCTGCTCGACCGCCTCGAGGTCGAAGGTTCCCGGGAAGACTCCGAGCCGCGCCCACAACATCCGCTCCTCAGCCGAGCACAGGTCGTAGCTCCACGCGATCAGCGAGTGCATGCTGCGGTGCCGCTCGGGAGCGACCGCGTTTCCGGACCGCAAGAGGTCGGAGTGCTCCTCGAGCCGCTCGAGGATCTGCTGCGGCGAGAGGACCCGAAGCCTTGCCGCCGCCAGCTCCAGGGCGAGGGGTATCCCGTCCAGCCTCTGGCACAACGCGGCGACGGCCTGGTGGTTCTCGTCGCTGACCCGAAAACCCGAAGCGACAGCCTGCGCCCGCTCGGTGAACAGAGCGACCGCGTCGTACCTCTCGATCGACCGAGGAGAGAGTGGGCCCTCCGTCGCGGGCGTCGGAAGCGGCGGCACGGCCACGAGATGCTCCCCCGGGATCTCCAGCCCCTGCCTGCTGGTGGCAAGGACCCGGAGGGAGGGACACGCGCGAAGGAGCGCGTCGACGAGCACGGCGCAGGCGTCGCGGACGTGCTCACAGTTGTCCAGCACGACGAGCAGCTCCAGGTCGGCCAGGTGGCGCGCCAGGGCCGCCGGGCCCCACGCGCGCGAGCGGCTCTGCAGCCTGAGTGCCCTCGCCACGGCTGAGACCAGCAGGTCCTCGTCCTGCAACGGGGAGAGGTCCACGAACCAGGCACCGTCGCTGAACGCCCGACGGACCTCCTCCGCGGTGTGAACCGCCAGCCGGGTCTTCCCGACCCCGCCGGGGCCGACCAGCGTGACGAGGCGGGACTGTGCGAGGGCCTGCTTCACGTCGGCGATCTCGCTGCGACGGCCAATGAAGCTGGTCAGGATCACCGGGAGGTTGCCAGCCGGCATCTTCGTGGCGGTGGTCATGGCCAGAACCTGCGGCACGGAGCCGCGGCTTCGTTCCCGCAGGTCAGACCGGCGAGGTCGACGTGCACCCGTCGAATATCCCACAGTTGGCGTCCCCGGAAAGGTCGATCACAGCTGTCCCCTCCTGGGTACCGCGGCCGGTCATACTGCTACGGACCGCGCCTCCGCGGTCAGCGGGCAGTGGTCGAGCGCAATGGTGATGTGCACCGACGCCTCGCGGCTGCCGTCGTCGCGGCGCCTGACGGTGACGCCCGGCGTCAGCGCCAGCCAGTCGACCGCGCGGCCGGTGAGGAGGAGGGAGGCGCCGAGCCATTCCGCGAGCTCCGCGACGCTGATCTCGAGGGTGAGCAGGTCCCAGTCGAGCATCAGGTCGACGATGCCCGTGACCGGCGCCCACGCGAGGATCCAACGCTCCTCGGCCGGGACCTGGTTGATGTCGACGGAGACAGCATGGTCGACCGGATCGAGCGAGGCCACGGCCCGCCTCGCGGTCTCGACGTCGCAGGAGACCGCGCCGGCCAGCTCGAGCAACGATCTCTCCACGGGACCGCCCGCAGTGGCGTCGATCAGCGCGATGAGGTGGTCGACCGCCCCGACCGCGCGCGGCCGCGGTGCCTCACGGGATCGGAGCCGTACCGGCACGGCTCGGACGGGAGCCGGATCGAGCGTCGGGATCTGTCGTCGGTTCATTGCTTCACCTCGGTGTGCGTGTCGAAACCAGAACGGATCGGTGCTGCCTCTTGCGGTCGAACTGTGTCCCCCGGAAATCGAGCGTCATCGAGATGACCGTCCTCGGTCATCTCGATCGCTTCGTGAACGTCTCCAGGCGCGAGCTGCGCGATCTTCGCGGCGCGCTGGACCGAGTCCGGAGCGTCAGCGGCGAAGACCGCGATCCATCGCTCAAGTGACGGGAGATAGATGGTGCGCACGCACACGACCTCGCGACTGTCCGCACTCAACCGGTGCGAAGCCTCTGCCAGCGCCGTGTGCAGGCCGTCCAGGTCGTCGGCGGTCATCTCCGGGACCCGGCGCTCCACTACGAACCTGCGAAGTCGTTGTCGCATCGCATCTCCAGCGGGGTGAGGGCCGCTCCTTGGTGGCTCGGCCGCTCCGCCAGCATCACCAGCCGGGCTGCCTCGGATATCCGTAGATCCACCTGGATTCGATACCTATGCCGAAAACGAGTACGGCGGCCGGTGCTGGGTATCCGCTAGACTATCTAACTAATTAATGCCCACCCGGATCACGGACAGGAGCGACGCTGTGACGACATCGGCTATCCCCGTCGAGCAGACCGCGCTGCACGAACTGCCCCTTGGCACAGGACGAGTGCACGCCGTCGTGAGGCGCGCTGGGGAAACCCTGTTGAGGCTCGGGTATCCAGGCGGCGTCCGGGTCTTCGTGGCCGTGCCGGCGCTCGACCGGGACGACGTCAAGGACGGCGGACTGAGGGGCGGAAGGCCCTTGGCCGTCCGGTTGACCAACCGCGGCGCGTCGTTCGAGTGCAGCGTCCTCGTGACGTCGAGGACGGGGCCGAGGCGGCTGCCGATCAGCACCGCGCTCGCACTGCGACTGTCGACGATGGGAGTCCACACGGTGCTCTGCACCGCGTGAGCCGCCGCTCACGGCGCGGTCGACGCGACCTCCATGCGGTCGACGAGCTCGCGAGCCAGGGCGAGGGACGACGTGGCCGCGGGCGAGGGCGCGTTGCGCACATGGGATGCGCCGGGCGTCTCTGAGATGACGAAGTCGTCGATCAGGCTCCCGTCCCGGCCGACGGCCTGGGCGCGAACGCCGCTGGTGCCCTTGTCGTCCAGCAGCATCGACTCGACCGCCGGGACGTACCTCGAGCAGGCAGCGACGAACGCACGCCGACTCGCCGCCATCCGGAGCTCGTTGACGCCGGTCCTCCAGAACCGCCTCCCGACCTTCCACGTGCCTGGCCAGGCAAGGGTGCTGAGCGCGTCCCGGCCCGAGGCGCGCCAGCCGGCCCGCGCCTCGCGGGAGCCCACCAGCATGGCGGACGGCCCGAGGGAGACGTGCCCGTCGATGTGTTTGGTGACATGGACCCCCAGGAAGGGGAGGTCCGGGTCAGGGACCGGGTAGATCATCCCTCGCACCAGGGGCGCCTGCCCCTCGGCCACCCGCAGGTAGGCGCCGCGGAACGGCAGGACCCGCGGATTCGGTGGGGCGCCCGCCGACACCGCCAGCCGGTCGGACCACAGGCCGGCGCAGAGCACCGCCCAGCCTGCCCGGAACACGGCGTCCCGGCACTCGACGACCGTCTGGCCGCCGGTACGGCGCACCCCGGTCACCTCGTGGCCGAGCGCGAAGTCGACGCCCTTCCCCCGGAGCTCACGCTCCATCGTCCGGGCCACCTCGGCGAAGTCCACGATGCCGGTCTCCGGTGAGTGGAGGGCGCTCAGCCCGCGAGCCTCCGGCTCGATCTCCCGGATCTCCGCGGCAGTCACGCGCCGCAGACCGGAGACGCCGTTGGCCCGCGCCCGCGCCTCGAGGGCATCGAGCCGCGGAAGCTCGGCTTCGTCGAGCGCCACGACCAGCTTGCCGCACCGCTCGTAGGGGATCGCGTGCTCGTCGCAGTAGTCGTACATCAGCCGGGCACCCTCGACACACAGGCGGGCCTTGAGGGACCCCGGCGTGTAGTAGATGCCGCTGTGGATCACCCCGGAGTTGTGGCCGGTCTGGTGCTGTGCCACCGCGGTCTGCTTGTCGATGACCACCAGCCGGGCATCCGGCCGGCGCGCGAGGATCTCCCTGGCCACGGCCAGCCCGACGATCCCTGCGCCGACCACGGCGACGTCGTACGGCGCGTCGTATGAAATCGTATTCATGCTGGATCCAATCTAGCCTCTTCGCACGCTACGCTGACCGCGTGTCCACCACGAGCCGCGACGTTGCCAGGGTCGCGGGCGTCTCGCAGAGCACGGTCTCGCGAGTCCTCCAGAACCGCGGAAATGTGGAGGAGAGCACCCGGCAGCGCGTGCTCAAGGCCCTCGAGGACACTGGCTACGTACCCAACCTGCAGGCCCGCGCGATGCGAATGCGACGGTCGGGACTCGTGGGTGTCGTCACGGGTAGCATCACCAACCCGTTCTACCCTGAGCTGCTCGACGGGCTGGCCAGGGCGCTCGCCGGCGCCGACCTGCGGATGGCCCTGTGGACGGCCGACGAACCGGCCAGCTCGACGGTCGCGGTGCAGGCGATCCAGGGCGGCGCCGCTGACGGGCTGATCTTCACGACAGCAACCCCGTCGGACCCAGCGCTCCGTGAGGCGGTGGCTCAGCATCTCCCGATCGTCCTCGTCAACCGCTCCATCTCGGGGCTGCACTGTGACCAGGTGACCAGCGACAACGTCGCCGGAGGACAGCTCGTGGCCGAGTACTTCCTGGCGCACGGTCGCACCGAGGTAGCGGTCGTCGGCGGGAGCGACCTGATCAGCACCGGCCGCGAACGCAGGCAGGGCTTCGTCAGCGCGATGGCCGAGAACGGGATCGAGATCCCTCCGCACCGTCAGCCCGAGTGCGACTACACGCATGACGCGGCCGTCAACGTCGGGCTCGAGCTGCTCGGGCACCCGAACCCACCCAGCGCGGTCTTCTGCGTCAACGACCTGGTGGCGTTCGGCATCCAGGACGCGGCCTTCCGGCTTGGCGTCGCCGTGCCGGACGCCCTGTGGGTTGCCGGGTACGACGACATCCCGATGGCGGCATGGGATCGGATCGACCTGACCTCGGTACGGCAGCCGATCGAGTCGCTGGCGAAGGTCGCCGTGGAGTGCCTCCTCAAGCGGATCACGAACCCGGACGAGCCGTACGAGCACCGCAGGTTCGGCGCCGAGCTGGCGGTCCGCGGGTCGACCGCGGGTGCGCCCCCGCCGCCCGACGCCATCTAGCTCACCCGTTCCAGCACCATCGCCATCCCCTGCCCGCCGCCGACGCACATGGTCTCGAGGCCGAACTGCTTGTCGTGCCAGCGGAGCGAGTTGATGAGCGTGGTGGCGATCCGCGCACCGGTCATCCCGAACGGGTGTCCCACCGCGATCCCGCCGCCGTTCACGTTGAGCTTGTCCAGAGGGATCCCGAGCTCCTGGTACGACGGGATCACCTGGGCCGCGAAAGCCTCATTGATCTCGAACAGGTCGATGTCACCGACGTCGAGGCCGGCGTTCGCCAGCGCGTCCAGACTGGCGGCCACCGGGCCAAGGCCCATGACCTCGGGCGAGAGGCCCGAGAGTCCCGTCGACACGATCCGGGCGAGCGGCGTGATGCCGAGCTCCTTCGCCCTGTCGTCAGACATGATCACCAGAGCGGCGGCGCCGTCGTTCAGCGGACAGGCGTTGCCCGCGGTGACCGTCCCGTCCGGCCGGAACACCGGCTGGAGCCCGGCGAGCTTCTCGAGGGTGGTCCCCGGCCGCGGGCTCTCGTCGGCCTCCACCACCGTCCCGTCCGGCAGGGTGATCGGGGTGATCTCTCGCTTCCAGAAGCCCGCTGCGGCTGCCGCTTCGTACAACTGTTGTGACCGAGCCGCGAACTCGTCCTGCTCCGCACGGCTCACGCCCCTGATCCCGGCGACGTTCTCCGCGGTCTGACCCATGCCGATGTAGACGTCCGGCAGCTCGCCACCCGTCCGTGGGTCGGTCCAGATCGGGGCCTCCGACCCGGCCCGCGCGCTCGTGCGGGCCTGGGCCTCCGTGAACAAGGGGTTGGTCCACGGGTTCGCCGAGCGGTCGCGACGAGGGTCGGCATCCTCGGCGACCGGCGGGCTGTCGCTGTGACCGCGTCGGCCGCGGCTGACCGCCTCGACACCCGCCGCGACGTACACGTCGCCCTCCCCGGCACGGATCGCGTGCAGGGCCATCCGGGCGGTCTGCAGGCTCGAGGCGCAGTACCTGGTCACCGTGGTGCCCGGCACCGAGTCAAGGCCGAGCTGGACGGCGACGACGCGTGCCAGGTTGAAGCCCTGCTCCCCGCCGGGCGCTCCGCAGCCGACCATCAGGTCGCGCACGGTCGACGCGTCGAGGTCGGGCACCTGGTCCAGCGCGGACCGGACGGCGTTCGCGGCGAGGTCGTCGGGTCGCAGGTCCTTGAGCGCGCCCTTGTAGGCGCGCCCGATCGGCGTCCGAGCCGCCGCGACGATGACTGCTTCGGGCATCAGGTCTTCTCCATGACTAGTAGCGCATGTGGGTTCCGGCGGCGACGTTGAGCGACTCGCCCGTGACGTTGGCCGCCGCGTCGGACAGGAGGAACATCGCGGCCTCGACCACGTCGCTGACGTGGGGCAGCCGTCCCAACGGCGACTTGGCCACCTCGGCCGCCTGCATGTCCGGGTGCAGCGCATCGGTGAACCGGGTGCCGGTGACCATTCCCATCGACAGGGTGTTCACCCTGATCCCGTACGGCCCGCCCTCGTGCGCGCAGCTCCGGGTCAGCACGTTGAGACCGCCCTTGGAGACCGCGTACGGCGTCTCGATGCCGTTGCCGCCGATGTCGGGGGCGTACGTCGAGACGTTGAGGATCACCCCCGGCATACCCGCCTCACGCAGCTGCCGCATCACCTGGCGGGACAGCATCCACGGCCCGTTGAGGTTCACGTTCATCACCCGGTCCCACACGTCCGGGTCGTAGTCGAAGATCGAGCCCAGCACGTTGTAGGCCGCGTTGTTGACGAGGATGCTGATCGGACCGATCTCGTCCCGCACCCAGTCGGTCACCTCGACGATCTGCTCCCGGTCGCCGGCGTCCAGGGTCTGGGCGACCGCACGACCGGCGTGCTCAGCGGCGATCTTCGCGGCGACCTCCTCCGCGCGGCCCGCGTGGGAGTCGGTCACCACGACGGTCGCCCCCTCGGCGGCGAGCCGGGTCGCGATCGCCCTGCCGATGCCCGCCCCTGCGGCACCGGTCACCAACGCGACACGATCGATCATGGGGAAACCGTAGCGCAATCCGCTAAATCATTCCATTTATCTTGCGCACAGGTCGACGTCCGCGTACCTTGCCTTCATGGCGATCATCGAGAGCACGGTGGGCACGCTGCCCTACCTGATGACGGACTTCGACCAGCACTCCTACGAGGCACCCGACGCGTTCACCCGGTTCATGCCGAAGAGCAAGCTGCACACGGCGGTCCGACCGGTCAAGGTCTCCGGGTACGACCGCAAGGTCCTGCTGGCGAACGACAGGATCGTGACGGCGCTCGAGAACGACCTCGACCAGGCGTACGTACCGGGCTCGCTGGTCGAGATGCTCAAGCAGCGAGCCTCGGGAGAGGCCACCGACTCCGACCGGTTCTACGAGCCGATCCAGCCCGAGTACCTCGACCGCGACAAGCGCCTGACCCAGCTGGCCGAGCAGCAGATCGAGAAGTCGATCATGTACCCGGGTGGTTGGGCGCTGCTCGCGGAGGCCTACCTCAACGGCGTCGACCCGCTCTACGACAACATCGAGTCGTTCAACAGGTGGATCGACGAGGACTGGGGCTTCGCCTACAAGGACACGATCTACGCACCGGCCCTGCTGTCGATGCGCGACCTCGACCGTGCCTGCCAGGAGCTGGACCGGGTCCTCGACCGAGGTGCCCGCTTCGTCCTGCTGCCGGCCGGCCCGGCGTACGGCCGGTCCCCCGGTGACCCCTACTTCGATCCGTTCTGGGCACGCATCAACGAGGCCAAGGCCGTCGTCGCCTACCACATCTCCGAGTTCCACTACCAGGCCAACGTCGCTGCGCACTGGGGCTGGGGACTCGTCCCGCCGTTCCAGTTCTCCGCGTGGCAGTGGCAGAACACGTACGGCGAGCGGCCCATCACCGACACCCTGTCCGCCCTGATCTTCGACAACCTCTTCGGCCGGTTCCCGAACATCAAGGTCCTGGTCAGCGAGTTCGGCGCAGAGTGGGTCCCGCACTTCATCCGGCACATGGACAAGAGCCGTGGCATGGGACGCAACGGGACCTGGCTGGGCGGCCAGCTCAGCGAGCGGCCGAGCGCCGTCTTCAAGAAGCACGTGCGTGTCGTGCCGTACCCGGAGGACGACACGGTCTCGATGGTCGAGAAGCTCGGTTCGACCGAGACGCTCCTGATGGGATCGGACTGGCCGCACGCCGAAGGGCTCCGCGAGCCGGCGGACTTCTTCCAACGGGTGGAGAAGCTGGGCGACGACAACCGACGGCTCTTCCTGCGCGAGAACGGCATGAACCTGATCAACGGTCTGTGAGCCGGGAGCATGGTTGCCTCTGTCGACCAGTTGATCGCGCTCCTCGACCTGCGCAACGCCGGCGTCGCCACGTTCACGGGACGTCTCCCCGCGACGACTCGCGCCCGGGTCTTCGGCGGCTACGTCCTCGGCCAGGCCCTGGCCGCCGCCGGGCGGACGGTCGGGCCGGCGCGCCGACCGCACTCGCTGCACGCCAGCTTCCTCCGTCCCGGCGACCCGCGGGTGCCGATCGACTACGAGGTCGAGTCGCTGCGCGAGGGAAGGGCGTTCTCCACCCGTGCAGTCCGGGCGAGCCAGGGTTCGACCCTGATCTGCACGATGACCGCCTCGTTCCACGTGGACGAGCCCGGGCTCGACTTCCAGCGGACGGGGCGTACCGCCCCGCCACCGGACACGCTGCCAAAGCACACGGAGAACCTCGGGGAGTGGCCGGACATCTATGCGGAGTGGTCCGCCCTGGACATCCGCAGGGTGCCCCCGCAGCCCGTGCCCTCCCCGAACGACCCTGACGCCTCGTCGAGCGCTCGGGCGTGGCTGCGCACCACGGCGCCACTGCCGGACGACGCGCTCCTCCACACCTGCCTGCTGGCCTGCATCAGCGACCTGACCCTGCTCTCCGTGGTGCTCGTGCCGCACGGCATCTCGGCGCTGCACGAGGGCTACACCCTCGCCTCGCTCGATCACAGCATCTGGTTCCACCGCCCCGGCCGGGTCGACGAATGGCTTCTCTACGACCAGACGGTGCCCTCGACGTCGAACGCCCTGGGGCTCGCCCACGGACGGCTGCGGACGGCAGACGGGACCCTCATTGCCTCGGTCGCCCAGGAGGGGCTGTTCCGCAAGCAGCAGTAGCGGTCTAGCGGGGCGAGAACCGCTGGGCACCGTCGAGTCGGACCACCTCGCCGTTGAGGTAGCCGTTGCCGAGCAGGTGCAACGCGAGCGCAGCGAACTCCTCGGGCCTGCCGAGACGCTTCGGGAACGGCACGTTCGACCGGAACTTGGCCAGCGCCTCGTCCCCGACCGTCTCCATCATCGCGGTGTGCATGGTGCCGGGTGCGATCGTGTTGAGCCGGATGCCGACCGAGCTGAGGTCGCGGGCGCCGGCGAGCGTCAACCCGATCACCCCGGCCTTCGCGGCGGCGTACGCACTCTGGCCGATCTGGCCCTCGTAGCCGGCGATCGACGCCGTCGAGACGACCGAGCCCCGCTCGCCGTCGTCGTTCGGCAGGTTCGTGGCCATGCGCGCCGCGGCCAGGCGCAGCACGTTGTAGGTGCCGGTGAGGTAGAGCTCGAGGGTCTTCGCGAAGCCGTCGAGGCTGGCCGGGCTGCCGTCGCGGTTGACGACCTTCTCGGTCACGCCCCAGCCGCCGTGAGAGATCACGACGTGCCGCAAGGTTCCGAGCGTGTACGCCGCGTCGACCGCCGCGTCCACGTCACGCTCACTGGTGACGTCCGTGCGCAGGTAGACGACCTTGTTGCCCAGCTCGTCCGCGAGCGCAGCGGCGCGTTCGTCGGCAAGGTCTGCGATCACGACGGCGACCCCCTCGCCGTGCAGCTTGCGGACGACCGCCTCGCCGAGTCCTCCAGCACCGCCGGTGACAAGCGCAGCTCCGTCGATCCAGCCTTGTGTTGCTGACACACCGTTCTCCTTCTCTGTCATGGATCTGCTACCTGCCCAGCCACGCCGGCTGGCGCTTCTCGGCGAACGCCGCGGCACCCTCTCGAGCGTCCTGCGACGCGAAGACCGGCTCGTAGATCGCGCGCTGGCGCGCGAACGCCTCGTCGGTCCGCCAATCGCGGCCGGCCGCGACGATCTCCTTCGTCGCGGCCACCGCCAGCGGGCCGTTCGCCGCGATCTGCTCCGCCAGGCCGAGTGCGCCCTCGAGGGCGTACCCGGGCTCGGTCAACCGGTTCACCAGCCCGAAGGCGAGTCCGTCCTTCGCGGTGAGGCTGTCGCCGGTGAGCGCGAGCTCCATAGCCTTCGCGTACGGAATCCGCTGTGGCAACCGGATCAGGCCCCCACCGCCGGCGACGAGACCGCGTCTGACCTCCGGCAGGCCGAAGCGGGCGTCTCGCGAGGCGACGATCAGATCGGTGGACAGCGCCAGCTCGGTGCCGCCCGCGAGCGCGAAGCCCTCGACGGCGGAGATGACGGGCTTGCGGGGCGGCCGTTCGGTGAAGCCGAGCCCTCTCCCGGGGACCTCGATGTCCTCGCCGGCGAGGAACGCCTTCAGGTCCATACCGGCGCAGAAGCTGCCCCCGGCGCCGGTCAGCACTGCGACGGACAGGCCCGGGTCACGGTCCAGCTCGTCCACGGCACGGGCGAGCCCGAAGCTCACCTCCCGGTTGATCGCGTTGCGCGCTCGCGGTCGGTTGATCGTGATGACCAGGGTGCGACCGCGTCGCTTCGTGAACAGCTCCTCACACATTGTCGCCACCGGGATAACCTCCGCCGCCGAACATCGCGTCGAGCGCGTCGTAGTCCTTGGCGCCGGCCGTGCGGGGGAGCGCGTCGACGAACTCCACCCTGCGCGGCTTCTTGTACGACGCTATCCGGCTCTTGCAGTGCTCGATGATCTCCTGCTCCGTGGCGGTGGCGCCGGGCGCCAGTGCGACCACGGCCAGGACCGACTGCCGGAACCGCGGATCGGGAACACCGATCAGGGCAGCCTCCGTGACAGCGGGATGGCTCTCGATGCAGCTCTCGACCTCGGGTGGATAGATGTTCTCGGCTGCCGACTTGATCATCCGGGTCATCGTGCCGATGAAGTGGATGGTGCCGTCGGTCTCCCGGCGCCCGAGGTCGGTGGTGTGCCACCACCCCTCCCGCATCCGCCTGCTGTTGAGCTCGGGCCGGTTCCAGTAGCCCGCGTGCACGAGGTCACCTCGGATGACGATCTCGCCCGCCTGCCCGACCGGGCACTCCTGCCCGTCGGCGTCGACCACTCGCACCTGGGCCAGCGGGGAGGGTCTTCCGGAGTTGCCGAGCCCGCGGCCGCCGTACCCGTTGAGGACGGCGAGTCCCGAGACCTCGGTCTGGCCGAAGCCTCCCGGTTGGGTGCCCCACAGTGTCGGGTCCGCCGGCAACGCGTCGCCCCACACGGGGGCGAACGGCCCGGGACGAAGGCTCGAGATGTCCCGTTTCGCCTCTCGGTTCAGCTCCTTGATCTCTGCGATGGTCGGCGGCATGAGGAAGGCCGACGTCGCACGTTCGTCCTCGATGATCTGCAGCACCTCGGCTGCGTCGACGCGCCGGACGAAGATGTTGGTGCCGCCGTGCAGGAACACGGGTACCGCCTCGAACTGGAAGTTGCCGACATGGAACAGCGGACCCGAGTTGAGGAAGACGCTCGCGTGGTCGGCCGCGGTGATCCGCGCGGTGGCCATGCCCATCGCGAGCAGGTTGCGGTGCGTCAGCATCGACCCGTTGGGCCGGTCGATCATCGCGGCCGTGTAGATGACCAGGAGCGGTGCGTCGACGGGCACCTCGACCTCGACGTCGGCCGCACCGGCGGCGACCACGGCGTGCTCGAGGCTGCCCTCGCCCTCGCCGTCAACCTGAAGCCAGGTCGCTTCGTGCGACGTGTTGGCCCGTGCCTGTGCGACGGCCTCGCCGATCTCCTCGTCCTGCCAGACGACCAGCTGGGGCGAGAAGTCCTCGATGACGAAACGCAGCTCGTCACCGGACTGCCGCCAGTTGGCCGGGCACACCATGGCGCCGACCTTCGCGCAGCCGATCAGGAGCTCGAGGAAGGAAGCGGACGACTGCGCGAGCCAGAGCACCCGGTCTCCGGCGCCGATGTCGAGGCCGGTGAGGAGGTTGGCGACCTGGTTCGTCCGATCGTCGAACTCCGGCCAGGTCTGCCGGCCCTTGCCGTCGATCACGGCGATCCGGTCGGGGAAGCTACGTCGGTGCTCCCGTGAGATGTCACCCATGGTGATCGCTGCCACGGCTACTCCTTCTCAGGCTCGTGCGGCCGACCAATGGCGGTCGGCTCGAAGACGGGCAGGGCCCGGTCGTCTGGTTGGTCGAGGAACACGACGCGGACCGGCATCCCCGTGGTGATGGCCGCTGGGTCTGCACCCACGACGTTGGTGAGCATCCGGCCTCCCCCGTCGAGGGCGACGACCGCGAGGACGTACGGCGTCTCGAAGTCAGGCGACGGCGCGCGATGCACGACGGTGTAGCTGGTGATCGTGGCGGCACCGCTGGTGTCGACGTAGTCCCAGCCCGCCGTTCCGCAGGTCGGGCAGAGCCGTTCGGGCGGGAAGAAGCGGGCCTCGCACGCGAGGCAGCACGGGATCACCAGACGGTGCTCGGCCGCCGCGTCCCAGAACCCGCGGGACAGCTCGGTCGCGGAGGGAAGTCGCCGGCCCATGGTCACGCCCTCCCGAGGACGACGAGCTCGTAGTGGGCAGCGGCCGAGCCTGCGTTCGCGGCGACGGCCGTCTCCGCGCCCGGGACCTGGTTCACGGCCGTCCCGCGGAGCTGCCGGACCGCCTCGACGATCTTCAGCGTCATCTGCTGGGTGCCGTTCCAGGCATAAGCCAGGCACCCGCCGTCCGGGTTCGTCGGGTGCTTGCCGTCCAGCCCGATGTTGCCGTCCTCGACGAACGGCCCTCCTTCGCCCTCCTCGCAGAGGCCCAGGACCTCCATCTGGCGGATGATCTCGAAGGAGTTCGGGTCGTAGACGCTGAACACGTCGACCTGCTGGGCCGTCAGACCGGCCATTCCCAGTGCGCGCTGGGCGGCGCGAGCACCGAGCCGGCCGACGGTGTCGTACTCCGGGGGCGCGGCGTACGCCGCCCCCGACAGCTCCATCCCCGCGCCGAGGATCGCGATCGGCGGGTGCCGGAGGTCGCGCGCCCGCTCGACCGAGGTCAGCACCACCGCGCCGCCGCCCTCGCCGGCGATGCACACGTCCAGGAGGTGGAAGGGCGTCGCCAGCATCGGCGACGCCAGGACGTCGTCCACCGTGTAGGGACCTCTTCCGGACATCACCGCCTCCGGGTTCTTGGAGCCGTTGTTGCGGATCGTCGCCGCGACTGTCGCGAGCTGCTCGGGGGTGGTCCCGAAGCGCTGGAGGTGTCCCTGGGCGACCAGGGCGAAGAGCGGTACGACGTACGCGCCCCACACATCGGTGAACTCGATGAAGTCCTCGGCGCCGTTGACCGTCTGTCCCCGGCCGAACCTTCCCGCCAGGCCGCCTCCGACGACGGCGACGTCGCACAGGCCCGCGCTGATGGCGGCCGCAGCCTTCATCACGCCACGAGCGCCCGCGGCGTCGAGGAGACCGTCGCTCACCCAGCTCAACGGCCCGCCCAGGACGCTGGTCCACGACGCGGGCTCGCCCCGACGTCCTCCCGGGCCCGGCCAGTCCGCCGCGACACCGTCCACCTCGTGAGGCTCGAGCCCCGCGTCGGCGAGGGCCCCGAGCACGCTCTCCTGAGCAAGGTCCAGAGAGGTCCGGTGCGGCAGGGTCCTGGCCTGCTCGGTGGCGTGGACACCGACCACGGCGACGTCACGCAGCGCCATCGTCCGCCTCCGCCAGCTGCTCCTGGAGCCACTCCTGATGCCTGCTGAAGTGCCCGTGGTCCCGCTCGACCAGGATGCCGTTCGCCGTTGCGAGCTCAGCGCCACCCGCCTCCAGGTGGAGCACAGCGCGTACGTACCAGCGGCTCCCCTGCTGGGACTCCCGCCAAGCCCGCGCGACGAGTGGCTGGTCGACGGGGACCGGCTTCACGAACCTGACGTCGAGCTGCCCGGTCACGGCGAGCTGCCCGCTCAGGACCGCGACGTGTCCGACCAGCTCATCGAGGACGCCCGCGGTCCATCCGCCGTGGGCAACGTTCAGACCGCCCTCGTGGACACGGTCGCAGCGAAGCCGGTAGGTCACCACACCGGCGTCGTCGAGGTGCTCCGACTCGATCCCGAACCGGCAGCGCCCGGTGCGTCGGCATCCTCCGCACAGGTAGACGGGCGGCGGAAGGTCGTCCGCGGGCATCCGTTTGCTCACTCGACCATCGTAGCCTATTAGTTAGATGATTGAAATGATCACGCGAATAGGCGTAACCTGCCTCACACCATCGACCCGTGGAGAGTCCAGTGACCACCATCGACCGTTCGCCCGAGGCCACCGTGAGCCTGCCTCTCGACAGCAGGTTCCTGGAGCCTGACATCGAGACCGCCCCCCGGGAAGAGATCGAGGCCCTGCAGGAAGCCCGCATCCTCGAGCTCGTGCCCTACGCGTGGGAGAACTCGGCGTTCTACCGCGAGCTCTGGGGCAACGCGGGGATCACCCCCTCCGACATCAAGTCCCTCCGCGACTTCAAGGACTTGGTGCCGACGTTCGAGAAGGCCGACACCCAGGCCTTCCGGGACCGGACCGGCGACCCGTTCGGCGGGTTGCTCTGCATTCCTTTCGAGGACCTCGACTCCTGTACCGCTACCTCCGGCACGACCGGCGACCCGGAGCTGATCGCGGAGGCATGGGACGTCGTACCCCCGCTGCCCCTGGTGACGGCGCGGGACCTGTGGGAAGTGGGTCTTCGGCCCGGCGACCGGGTCCTCATGCCAGCAGGGTCCTTCCGCAACTTCTGGGACGAGTACTTCGGCCTGATGGGGCTGGTCCCGATCTTCGTGGACGCCTGGATCGGCCAGGGCAAGTCGGTCCTGCGCGCGATCGAGAAGTACCGACCCTCCTACATGCAGCTCCACCTGCAGGCCATCCTCGAGTTCGAGCGGCTCGAGGACGACCACGACCTTCGCGCCCTCTTCTCGTCGATGAAGGGCGTGGCCTTCGCCGGGCAGCCGATGGGTCAGGTGCTCGCACGGAAGGTGCGCGACGAGTGGGGCCTGGAGGTCTTCAAGTACACCAGCGCGGGTGACACCGGCACCGCGTGGGAGCACCGCGAGCATGACGGCTTCACGCTCTGGGAGGACACGGTCCTTCCTGAGTGCCTCGAGCCCGATTCCAACACGACGGTCGCTGACGGTCACGTGGGCGAGCTCGTCGCCACGGACATCGACAACGTGGCAGCACCGCTCATCCGGTACCGCTCCGGCGACCTGGTCCGGCTCACGAAGGAGCCGGCCCCCAGCGGTCGCACCCATGCGCGCCAGTGGGTGGTCGGACGCAAGGGCGAGGAGACGGTGGTGGCCGGGCGGGCCATCGTCGTGGGCGACGTCTGGGCCGCGGTCGAGGAGCTTCCCGAGCTCAGCGACGGCATGTTCCAGGTCATCCGCCACAGCCCACGCATGGACAAGCTGCGACTGAGGGTCGGCTACGCACCCGAGCGCACCACCGACCTGGCCGAGCTCGAGCGGCGACTCGCGTCGCACCTGGACACCCGGCTCCACGTCCCGTGCGAGCTGGAGCTGGTGACGGTCGACGACCTGCTCAGCCGAACATCGAGCGTCGCGAAGTTCCCGAGAATGGTGAAGGCATGAGCCGCACATCCATGGCCGCCGCCGCCGCGAGGCTGCCGCGGTCCCCCATCTACGGCATCGGGACGTACGACGTCGACGGGTCACGAGCGGACTTCGAGATCGGCTGGGACGAGCTCGAGCGCGACACCGACTGGGCGCTCTCCGTCCTCGTGCAGGCGGGCATCCAGAAGGGCGACCTGGTGCTGTTCAGCACGCCGAACCACGAAGGCCCCTGGATCTGCCCCATCGTCCGGTCGCTGCGCCGGATCGGGGCGTCGTACGCCACCTCCGAGACCTACGGCTGGGACTCCCGCCGGTTCGCGATGTACCTGCGCAGGCTGCCGGTGAAGGCGATCATCGGAATCGGTGGCGAGACCGTCCGGGCCCTCGCTGCCTCGGAGGAGACCTTGTCCTCGCTGATGACAGGGGTCGGGGTCGTGTGGGCACGGCCGGATGCCGTCTCGGCCCTTCGAGCCCAGCAGATCGAGGCCGCGACGTACGTCCCGCTCGGTCCCGCCCTCGGCCTCGGGCTCCCTGGAGAGCACGGAGCCCGGGTCAACGGCGCCGAGTGGGCGGTGTCCGACATCGGTGGCTGCATCCACGTGTCGAACCGGCAACCCCGCGCGACCGACTTCGACGCGGCCGACACGGGGATCTACGGCGCGGTCGAGGCCCGGGGCACGGACCACCTCGTCGTCCCGCGCTGAGCTGCGTAGGCAGCCGAGGGTCCTGGTCAGATGTCCATCCGCTCGAGCAGCCGCTCGTAGTAGAGGGCCGGCCCGCCGAACAGGAGGTCGGACGACTGTGCCCTGAGGTGGATCCCCGCGACCTCGTCGACCACAGCGTCCCCGGCTCCCCCTACGAGCTGCAGGGTCGCGCCGGCCACGTCGGTGAAGGTCTCCGAGCATGCGATGTGAGCCATTGCCGCTGCGACGCCGCCGTTCGCGGGGTCGTCGGCGAGGCGGCGGGCGCGCTGCCCCAGGGCGTCGGCGATCTCGGCCTGCACCCGGAGCTCGGCGTACCTTCGCCTGGCGTCTCCCATCGGGCCGTCCGGGGCGGCAAGAGCGGCGGCAGCCAGCTCGAGGCAGCGACGGGTCCCTCGGACCTGCTCCTCGGCCAGCCACGTCGTCGCCAGGTCCAGGGTGCGCGCCATCAACCTGCCGCCTGCTCCCTCTGTGCCGACCAGCGCGGCGGGGACCGCGCTGAGCCGGACCCGTGACAACGGACGCGTCGGATCGACGGTCCGCATCGCGGAGAGCGTCAGTCCTGCGGCTGCCGCTTCGACGGCGAACAGGGACGGACCGGCCGTGCTGCGAGCGACGACGAGAAGCACATCGGCGGTGTCGGCGTGCGGGACGAAGTACTTCTCGCCCTCGAGGAGCCACTGCGACCCCGTCAGGGTCGCCCGCGTGCGCACCAGGGCCGGATCCCACGACCCGGACGCCTCGGCCGCCGCGAGCGTCGCAGACAGGGCGCCGGCCTCGATCTTGGACAGGAGCTCGGCACCTGCGTCCTGGTCGCCGGAGGCGGCCAGCGCGTGCGCGGCCAGCCCGCGGGACGCGAAGCCCGGCGATGCCGCGAGGTCGAGACCCGGCGCCCCCGGGCCGTCGGTGGCCGCCCCGACGGACTTCAGCAACAGCTCCTCGTCAGGACCTCCCACGAGCCAGGGTGAGCGGACCAGCGTCTCGGCGAACGAGTAGCTCGTCGCGTGCCCCGAGTCCGCGATCACCCGCGGACCCAGCACGGCGGCGAGGAAGCCCGACGCGGAGTGGAGAGCCCGGCTCCGGACCAGACGATGGAGGTCGCCACCGGGCTCGAGCTCGCCCAGTGCTCGGAGCGTGGTCAGAAGGCGCGTCAGGTCGCGCCGGAGCGCTCGGTCGTCCCACGTCCAGGTGGAGCGCATGATCGCCGTGAGGTTCTCGGCGGTGAGGCCCGCCTCGAAGGCAGCGAGCTCGTCTTCGTTCCAACTTCCGGACTGAGGCATGGGGTCTCCAGGGATTGCTTTCACGGGTACTTCCGAAATCTGTTTTACAGTGTAAAGTGAATCATGTCCACACCCCTTCGTCATGGAGATGCAGATGACCCAGACAGACGCGGCGCCCCGGAAGATCTGGGCGCACTCGGCCGACTCCCACGTCATGGAGCCCGCCGACCTCTGGACCTCGCGGCTGCCGAAGCGGCTGGCCGACCGCGCGCCCCGTTCCGAGCGCGGCGACAAGTACGAGATCCTCTACATCGACGGTCAGCAGATCGACCGTCAGCTCAACGACTTCATGGACGCCATGCGGCCCCCCGGTGCGTTCGACCTCGACGTGCGTCTCAAGGACCTCGACCAGGAAGGGGTGTGGTCGCAGCTCGCCTTCCCGTCGATGGGGTTCTGGTCGGTGAACATCACCGACCGTGAGCTCGGGCGCGAGGTCGCGCGGGCGTGGAACGACTGGTCACACGAAGAGGTCATGTCGCGCCAGGACCGCATCTTCACGCCGGCGATCGTCTCGCTGGCCGACGTGGGCGACGCGGTGAAGGAGATCGAGCGGACCGCCGAGATGGGGTTCCAGGCGATCTTCCTGCCCTGCGGGACGCGACCGGGCGAGGAGTGGGGTCTCGACAAGTGGGAGCCGCTCTGGGCGGCCGCCGAGGCCCACGGGACCGTCCTGGCGTTCCACATCGGAACCGGCGGGGAGAACGTCGTCTACCGCGGTCCGGGTGGCGCGGTCGTGAACTACATGGAGACCACCTACCCGGGCATGCGCGTCGTCTCCCACATGGTGGCCGGTGGCGCCCTCGACCGGCACCCGGAACTGAAGGTGGTGATCGCCGAGGGCGGCGCCGCCTGGGTGCCGGCGATCGGCGACCGGATGGACGAGGGCTACCGGCAGCACGGGATGTTCGTTCGCCCCAAGCTGTCGCGGCTGCCGAGCGAGATCATCCGCAGCCAGGTCTACGCGTCGTTCCAGCACGACCCCAGCGCGGTCGAGGTGATCGAGGGCACCGGCTACACCAACGTGATGTGGGGCGACGACTATCCCCACCTGGAAGGCACCTACGGCCACACCCAGGAGACCCTCCACGGCCTGTTCACGAAGGTCTCCCCCGAGATCAAGCACCGCGTGCTGCGCGGAACCTTCGAGGAGCTCTTCGACGTCTCCCCCATCCCCGCGGACAAGGGTCTCTGACGATCGACCTCATTCCCGAGGGGTGTCGTCGAGACGATCGCGCAGGCCGGCGATCAGGGTGTCCACGCCGAACTCGAAGTAGTCGCGGCCGGTCAGCCTCGGGAGCTGGACAACCAGCCTGGCCACCGTGTCCTCCGCCTCCTCCTCTGATGCAGGAGGCGGAGCGGTGACCAGCTGGTAGCGACCGAAGAGGTAGGTGTGCACCGTCGCGTAGGCCATGAGAACGTCGGCGTCGTCGAAGCCGGCGTCCACCAGGATGTCCATGGCGGCGTTGAGGATGCGGCGGTCCGTGCTCAGCATCCGGTCGAGCAGGATCCCCCCGAGTCCGGGGTTGGCACGGAGCTGTACGTCGATGCTGCCGATCAGCGCGCGCAGCCGCGCCGCCCAGCCCTGACCGGCGTCGATCGGTACGGGGATGTCCCGCAGGGCGGCGGACGCGACGAGGTCGAGCAGAGCGGCCTTGTCGGGGACCCAGTAGTACATCGCCATGTGCGACCGGCCAAGCTCCTTGGAGAGCCGGCGCATGGACAGCCCGTCGACGCCATCCTGCTTGATGAGCCGCAGCGCCGCCTCGACGATCTCGCCCTCGGTGAGGGGGCTGTCCCTGCTGTCCCCCTTGTGCGCTGCGCTCACGTCGCCGAGCCTAGTGCTCGCTCGGGGCACGCGCGGGTCACGCGCCGTGGCCGTCGCTCCTCGACCGGGCCATCACGATCTCGGGCACCGTGACGCGAGCCGAGAGGCGCAGGCAGGCGTCCACCACCTCGACGATGTCGGCGACCGCGATCATGTCCTCGGCGGGGATCCGCTCGTGGACGTACGCCGCCATGTCGGTGTCGACGTACGCCGGACAGACCGCCGTCGCGCACACGCCGTCCCCGGCCTCCTCCCGGTTGACCGAGCGCACCAACGACATGAGGGCGGCCTTGGTCGCGCCGTAGACCGCCAGGTCGGGTTCGGCGTACACGCCGGTGATGGAGCTGAGGGCCACCACCTTCGCGCCTCCGGCGGGGTTGGCCGCGGCCGCCTTGCGGAGGAGCGGCAGGGCCTGCTGGAGCAGGACGTACGGCGCCCGCAGGTTGAGCGTGACCTGCTTGTCGAACCGGCGTGGATGGAAGTCGGCCAGTGGTCCGGCCGAGCCGACCCCGGCATTGAGAACCAGTGCGTCCATCTTGTCGAAGCGGGCCGCGTGGGTCTGGACGAGCGACCCCAAGTAGTCCTCGACGGCGATGTCCCCGGCGACCGCTTGCACGTCGGGCGCACCGGCTGCGCGCAGCCGGCCGGCGGCCGCCTCAAGCCGCTCCGGGTCGCGTGCCGCGACGGTCAGCGCATACCCGCGCCGGGCGAGGCGGGTGGCGATGCCCAGGCCGATGCCTCGCGACGCACCCGTGACCAGTGCGCTCGTGACCGGTGCGCTCGTGCTCATGTGAGTTCCTCTAACGGGGTAGCCCGAGCACCCGCTCGGAGATGATGTTGCGCTGGATCTCCGACGTGCCGCCGTAGATGGTCTCCGCCCTGGACAACAGGAACGTCCGCTGCGCGAAGCTCAGCCCTTCGGGAAGCGGCGAGGACAGGACCTGCCCCGCAGGACCCTCGATGTCCATGGCGAGCTCGCCCAGCCGCTGGTGCGCCACCGAGGCGAAGAGCTTGCTCGTGGCCGCCGCGGCGTCGGCCTCGGTCGTGCCGCGCAGCAGGCCGGAGACGACGCGCGCGGTCGTCGCCCGCATGAGCTGCGTCGCGATGTAGGCGTCTGCCAGCCGCTGGCGGGTGCGGGCGTCCTCGAACGCCCCGGACTCGCGCGCCGCGGCGACCACCTGGTGGACCTCGTGCTCCATCGCGAGCTGCATCGGGATCAGTGCGGCGCCTCGCTCCATCCCGAGGGTTCCCATCACCACGCGCCAGCCGTCGTCGACCTCCCCGACCACCATGTCGGCATCGGTCCGGGCGCCCGTGAAGAAGCACTCGCTGAACTCCTCCGAGCCGGCGAGGTTCGCGATGGGCCGGATCTCCACGCCTTCCTGATCGACCGGCACGAGGAGCATGGTCAGGCCCTTGTGGCGCAATGACGCGTCCGGGTGGGTACGACACACCACGTACAACCAGTTGGCCTGGTGCCCGAACGTCGTCCACACCTTCTGGCCGTCAACGACCCACTGGTCCCCGTCGCGCCGCGCTCGGCAGGACACGGCCGCGATGTCGGAGCCGGCACCCGGCTCGCTGAAGCCCTGGCCCCAGATGTCGTCCACGCTCAGGATGCGTGGCAGGAAGCGGCGCTTCTGCTCCTCGCTGCCGAACTCGAGCAACATCGGCCCGAGCAGCTCCAGGGCCTGCGAGTTGACCCGTGCCGGTGCGGCGGCTCGGGCGTACTCGGTCTCGAAGACGACCTCCTGGGCGAGCGTCGCACCGCGGCCGCCGTACTCCGTCGGCCAGGTGAGCCCCAGCCAACCGCCGGCGGAGAGCTCCTTCTCCCACGCGACGCGCACCTCCCAGGCGGTGTCGTCGGTCGGGCTGCCCACCCCGCGGTGAGCGGCGAACTCGCCGACGAGGTGCTCGGAGAGCCACTGGCGGACCTCGTCGCGGAACGCCGCCTCGGCGGGCGCGGTGTCGTACTCCATGTCGTGGTCCTAGAGGTTCAAGGGTTGATAGGGCCCGAAGCTCGCGGGCCGCTTCTCCACCAGCGAGCGGACGCCCTCCTGGAAGTCGGGCTGCGCCTTCGCCAGCGCCAACAGGTACTGCGCACGCACCCGGGCCTGCTCCATCGTGGTCTCGCAGTCCCGCCACACCTGGCTCTTGATCATCGCCATCGCGACCGGCGAGACCCGGGTCGCCATCGCGCGTGCGTACGCGACCGCGTCGGTGAGTACCTCGCCGGGCCGGCTCAGCTTCTGCACCACGCCCAGCGCGTGCGCCTCCTCGGCCGTGAACACCCTCGCGGAGGCGAGCAGGTCGAGGGCGTGCGCCGGCCCGACCAGGCGGGTGAGCATCCAGGCGGAGGCGTCCTCTGCAGGAAGACCGCGCTTGGAGAACGCGGTCGTGAACTTCGCGCCGTCGACCGCGAACCGGTAGTCGAAGCAGAGGGCCTGGGCCAGTCCGATGCCCGCGCAGGCGCCGTTGATCGCCCCGATGACCGGCTTCGGCACCGTCGTCGCGTGGGTCTGCGGTCGTCGGTTGGTGGTGTAGCGGCTGCCACCCCGGATGCCGTCGAGCACCTCGGGATCCAGCCCGGGACAGAAGTCCTCGCCCGCGCCGGTCACGACGATCACCCGGACCCGGTCGTCGCCCGCCGCCCGATCGAGACCGGCGTAGAACTCGTCCTCCATGGTGACGGTCCACATGTTGCGCCGACCCGGTCGGCTCAACGTCAGCACCAGCACGCCGTGGTCGTCGACGTCGTACCGCACGGTCTCCGCGCAGACGGTCATCTCAGCCATCGAACGCCGCCCAGAGGTCCCCGGTGGGAGGCGGCTCGACGTGCTTGCCGGAGGGGAACCGGGGCGCACGCTTCTCGACGAACGAGGCGACGCCCTCCGCGGAGTCGGGCTGGCGACCCATCCACCTGAACGTCTCCCACTCACGGTGGAAGGCTGCCTCCCGGTCCGGCTCCGCGAGCAGCTCGTAGGCGAGCCGCTTGGTCAGCCCGACCGCGGAGGGAGCCGTCTGGGTGGCGATCTCGTGCGCGAGGGCCAGCGCGGTGGGGAGCACGTCGTCCGCCGGTACGGCGCGCGTGGCGATCCCCAGCTCCTTGGCCTCGGCGCCGCTGAACAGCCGCCCGGTCAGCAACAGCTCGAGGGCGACGGAGAGCCCGACCAGCCGCGGCAGCAGCCACAGGGAGTTCTGCTCGGGTATCAGCCCGCGCCGGGTGAACACGAACCCGTACTTCGCAGACTCGTTGACGATCCGGATGTCCCACTGCAGGGGGAAGGTGAGCCCGATGCCCACGGCCGACCCGTTCATCGCCGCGATGATCGGCGTGCGCATCTGCCACGGACGTGGCCGGTCGGCCATCATCTTCCGGGCCAGGGCGGTCTGCTCCTCGTCGAAGGCGAAGTTCGCGCCGCCGGGCTCGAGGTCCGCACCGGTGGAGAAGAACCGCCCGCGCCCGGTGACGACGATCGCGCGCACGTCCGCGTCGGCATCCAGCTCCTCGAGACGGCGGTGCAGCTCGACCTGCATCGCGGAGATGAACCCGTTGCCCCGTTCGGGGCGGTCGAGCCAGACCGTGGCGACGTGGCCGTCGCGTTCGACGCTGATGCCGTCGGTGATCCCGTCAGTGATCACGGCCGGCTCCGGGGCGTGCCCGAGCCGTCGGAGTTCGGACGCGCCTTCGCGACCAGCGCGGGAACCACCGCGCCGAGCTCCACGGGGTCCCACCGGTCCAGCTTCTCGGCGGATGGTCCGGCGACCCAGGTCTCGGCGACACCGATCACGCCACCCTTGACGTTGAACACCCGGCCGGTGACCTCCTGTGCCTCCGCACTCGCGAGCCAGACCACGATCGGGGCGATGTTGGCGGGCGAGCCCGCGTCGAACCCGGTGCGCTCCTTGATCTCGGCCATCTTCGCGACGTAGTCGTCGAGACCCTCGGTCATCTGGGTGAGCGCACTCGGTGCGATCGCGTTGACCGTGATGCCCAGCCGGGCCAGCTCGTCAGCGAGGATCACCGTCAACCCCGCGAGTGCGGACTTCGCCGCGCCGTAGTTGGTCTGTCCCACGTTGCCATAGAGGCCCGACGGCGAGGACGTGTTGATGATCCGGGGGTGCGGGACGGGCGTGCCCGCCTTGTGCTGCGCCCGCCAGTGGTCGACCGCGTGGCGGGTCGGGCAGAAGGTGCCGCGCAGGTGGACCCGCACGACGTCGTCCCACATGCCGACGTCCATGTTCACGAACATCTTGTCGCGGAGGATGCCGGCGTTGTTGACCAGCACGTGCAGCTCGCCGAAGGTGTCGAGGGCGGTCTGGACCAGGCGACCGGCGCCGTCCCAGTCGGAGACATCGTCCCCGTTGCCGACGGCCTGACCGCCGAGCTCCTTGATCTCCGCCAGGACGTCGTCCACGGGCCCGACGTCATTGACCACGACACTGGCTCCCTGCCGCGCGAACTCGAGCGCGTGCTCACGTCCGATTCCCCCGCCGGCGCCGGTGACGATGACGACCCGTCCGTCGTGAAGTCCCATTTCGTTGCTCCTTCTCTCGGCCTTCGGTGGAATCAGGGCTGCGCGGGGTCGCCGAACACAGCCAGCGCGTTGGCGCCGAGGAAGTTGGCGCGCGAGTCCTCCGGCAGCTCGATCGCCCGGCCCTCGTCGATGGTGCGGTCGAACGGCAGGATCGGGTAGTCAGACGACCACATGAGCTTGGTCTTCTTGCGGCGTCGCAGCACGTCGAGGATCGCCTCCGGCACGTACTTGGGCGCCCAGCCGGCGGTCATCGCGAAGACGTTCGGGTGCTTAATCAGCATCGCGACCGTCTCGCTGATCCAGGGGTCGCCGAGGTGGGTCATCACGAGCTTGAGGTCGGGGAAGGCCAGGGCGACCTCGTCGATCAGGATCGTCCGCTGCAGCTTCGCGGGCTTCATCGGTCCGGGGACGCCGACGTTGATGGTGACGACGGCGCCTTCGTCACAGGCCGCGGTGTAGAGCGGGTAGGCCAGCTTGTCGTCGATCGCGATGCCGGTGAACATCGGGCAGATCCGGATCGCCTTGACGCCGTACTCGCGGACCGCGATGCGCACGTGCTTGGCGGCCTCGTAGCCGAGCCTCGGGTCCACGCCGACCGAGGTGACGAAGCGGCCCGGGTGCTCCGCCTGGATGGTCGCGAGCCGCTCACACGCCTCGCGCAGCACCTCTTCCCCGGACCGGATGCCGTGAACGTACGGCGGGGTGATGTCCCTCGGCACCTTGGTGAGCACGCCGCCAGAGATGTCGAGGCGATCCATCTCGGCGATGACGTCCGCCATGGTCTGCCCGCCCTCGTAGGCACTGTTGCCGCGCTTGAACCGCTGCACGACGGAGGGGTCCGGAGTCACCTCGCCCGGCAGGTAGGGGATGTTGATCCACGAGTCGAAGACCCGCGGTTCGGTGGCCGGGGCTGCGGCCTGGTCGGCGGATTCGGTCGTCACGGTCATGGTGGGTCCTTAGTCGGTTGGGTCGGAGATCTACTTGCCTTGGAAGGTCGGCACGCGCTTCTCCTGCAGGGCGGACAGGGCTTCTGCGGCGTCGTCGGTCGCCGCCACCACGGCGAAGTGGGACGAGATGAGGTCGAGCGAGGTGCGGAGGTCGGCCCGCGCGGACTGGTAGGTCGCGCGCTTGATCATCCGGACGGTCACCGGCGGTGCCGCCGCGACCTGCTCCGCGAGTGCCTTGGTCTCGGCTCCCAGGTCGTCGTCGTCGACGACGCGGTTGACCATGCCGATGCGGTGGGCCTCGTCGGCCGAGACGAAGTCGCCGGTGAGCAGCAGCTCGAGCGCCTTGGCGGTGCCCACGAGACGGGGCAGGTAGTAGGCGCCGCCGTCACCGGGAGTGAGGCCCACCTTGATGTAGCCCTCGGACAGCCTCGCCGACCGGGCGGCGACCCGCAGGTCGCACATCAGGGCCATGTCGAGCCCGGCCCCGACGGCCGCCCCGTTGATCGAGGCGATGACCGGCTTGTCCAAGGCCTCGAGGGCCAGCGCCACCTGGTGGATCTCGTCGTGCAGGTGTGACTTCCGCTCGAGCGGCGTGAGGTCCGGGTTGGCGTTGGAGATGCTGCCGAGGTCGATCCCGGAGCAGAACGCCCGGTCGCCGGCGCCGGTGAGCACCACGACGCGGACGGAGTCATCGGTACGCACGTCCCGCAGGATCTGGGCCCATTCCCGGACCATGCCGAACGTGAACGCGTTGCGCCGCTCGGGGCGGTTGAGCCGGATGGTGCCGACCAGGTTGTCGACGCTCCACTCGAGGTCGGGCACGGCACCTCCTCAGATATCGGTGTAATCAGTTAGATCTTTGTACTATAGTTGTACCGGATTTGCCAAGCGCCGATGAGGAGACATGGACAAGCACGGGACCGAACTGCCGCTGGACGCCGCCGACCGCGAGTTCCGCGACGAGCTCCGCACCTGGCTCGCCGACAACCTCGTCGGGGACTTCGTCGGGCAGTCCGATCGCGGGGGCCCGGACGACGACGACAACTGGGAGCTCCGCCGGGCCTGGGAGCAGAGGCTGGGAGAGGGCAACTGGCTGGGGCTGTCGTGGCCGAAGCAGTACGGCGGACGCGAGGCGACCCTCACGCAGGAGATCCTCTTCGCCATGGAGTGCGCCGCGGCCGGCGCACCTCCGCGGGCCGGCTTCCACGGCGAGACCCTGATGGCCCCCACCGCTCTGCACTACGGCACCGAGGAGCAGAAGGCCCGCCTGCTGCCGCCGATGGCCCGCGGCGAGGTCGTCTGGTGCCAGGGCTACTCCGAGCCTGGCGCGGGCTCCGATCTCGCCAACATGTCCACCAAAGCCCGCCTCGACGACGGCGAGTGGGTGGTCGACGGACAGAAGATCTGGACCACGTTCGCCCATCGCGCCGACTGGGTCTTCGCGATCGTGCGGACCGAGCCCGGATCCATCCGCCACGCGGGTCTGTCCTACATGCTGATCCCTTTGGACCAGCCTGGCGTCGAGGTCGTCCCGATCCGCACGATGCTGGGCGACAGCGGCTTCAACGAGGTCTTCTTCGACGGCGCGCGGACCAGCGCGGACAATGTGCTCGGCGCTCCGGGCGAGGGGTGGAAGGCGGCGATGACCACCCTCGGTCACGAACGCGCCACCTCGGTTCTCAACTACCAGTTCTCGTTCCGGCGCGAGATGGCAACGCTGCAGGAGCTCGCCCGCCGCAAGGGCGCCACCAAGGACCCGGTCCTCCGGGACCGTCTGGTCGACTCCTTCATCGGCCTGGAGATCATGGGCTGCAACAACCTGCGCACCCTCGGGTCGGCCTTGCAGAACGGCGAGTTCGGACCGGAGGCCTCGATGGGGAAGTACTACTGGTCGAAGTGGCACGTGCGGTTCACCGAGCTCGCGATGGACGTCCTGAACCAGGACGGCTGGCTCGGCACCGAGTGGGGATCCGGCCCGGACCGGGCAGCCGAGTCGTTGCGCCGTGCCTTCGTGCGAGCCAGGGCCGAGACGATCTACGCGGGGACGAGCGAGATCCAGAAGAACATCATCAGCGAGCGGGTCCTCGGGCTTCCCCGCGAGCCGGCCGCCGGAAGGCGATGAAGCCGGGATGAACCGCGACACGCCGCTGTCCGGGGTGCGGGTGCTGGACCTCAGCCGGATCCTCGCGGCACCCCTGACCGCCCAGCTGCTCGGCGATCTCGGCGCCGACGTCATCAAGGTCGAGCGGCCCGGAAGCGGGGACGACTCGCGCACCTACGGGCCGCCGTTCCTGCACGACAGGGACGGCGACCCCACCACCGAGGCCGGCTTCTACCTCAGTGCCAACCGGAACAAGAGGTCGATCACTGTCGACCACGCCGTTCCCGAGGGTGCCGACGTGATCCGCGCGCTCGCGCAGCGTTCCGACGTGCTGATCGAGAACTTCCGGGCAGGAGTGCTGGCGAAGTACGGCCTCGACTACGAGACCCTCCACCAGCTCAACCCGGGCCTCGTCTACTGCTCGATCACCGGTTACGGGCAGGACGGGCCGTACGCCGACCGCCCCGGGTACGACGGCGTGTTCCAGGCCATGAGCGGGATGATGAGCGTGTCCGGGATCCCCGACGGGGAGCCCGGGGCCGGCCCGATGAAGGTCGGCATCTCGATGATCGACATCCTGACCGGGCTGTACGCCGGCAACGCGATCCTCGCCGCTCTTCGTCACCGCGAGGTCGCAGGCGGGGCCGGACAGCACATCGACCTGTCGCTGCTGGACTGTGGCGTCGCGTCGCTCTCCCACTTCGCGCAGAACTACCTGGTCTCGGGCGCGGCTGCGCCGCGGCGCGGCAACGGCGGGTTCGGCGGCATCCCGTCGCAGACCTTCGTGTGCGCCGACGGCGCGGAGATCTTCCTCGTCGCCAGCACGCCCCGGCAGTGGGAGGGCGTGGCCAAGGTCATCGGCCGTCCCGAGCTCGCGCACGACGAACGGTTCGCCACCGTGTCGGCTCGGATCGCCCACAGGGAGCTCGTGCTGCGCACCCTGGACGAGGTGTTCCGCACCAGGCCCTCGAGCCAGTGGATCGCCGAGCTCGAGGCGGTCGATGTACCGGTCAGCCCGGTGAACGACCTCGACGGCGTCTTCGCGAACCCGCAAGTACGGCACCGCGGCCTGCGCACGGCGATCGCCCACCCGGCGTCGGGCCGGGTCGACGTCCTCCGCAACCCGATCCGGTTTTCCAGCACGCCCATCGAGGACTACCGGACGCCCCCGACGCTGGGCGAGCACACGGACGAGGTCCTCACGGACGTGCTGGGGCTGCGGCAGGACGAGATCGCCCGGCTCGCGCGTGCAGGCGCGATCTAGAGAAGGACTAGGAGAGGACCTCGACCAGAGTGGTCTTGGAGTCGCCGACCATGTACTTCTCGACGTTGTTGAGGTGCTTGCGCCAGTGGGCCTGAGCCGCGGGGGCGTCGCCGTCCTGAAGGAGCTTGACGAGCTTCTTCTGAGCGCGGAACGCGAGCTGGTCGGCCTGCTTCTCGTGTTCCTCGCCGTGGATCGACATGAAGTGCTCGTTGTGCGCGTCCATGATGCTGAGCAGCATCGACGCCAGCACGGCGAGCGTCTGGTTGCCGGCCAGGTCGACGATGGCCTGGTGGACGGCGGTGTCGTGCTTGGCGAAGCCGTAAGCGTCATCGAGCAGGTCGCCGCCCCGGTCCACGAGCTCGGCCAGCTTGGCGATCGTCCTGACCGGCGCGCCGGCCAGGGCTCCGACGGCCGAGACCTCGATCGCCGTGCGCGCCTGGTAGACGTCGGCCAGGGGTACGCCTCGGTACTGCAGCAGCAGACCCGTGTAGCGCGCCGTTACGTCGGCATCCGGCGCCATGACGCGAGCACCGCCCCGGGCACCCCGGAGGACCTTGATGATCGACTCCGACTCCAGGATCCGGAACGCCTCTCGCAGGGTCGGCCTCGAAACGCCGAACCGCGCCATGAGCACCGATTCGGTCGGCAGCGGCTCTCCCGGCTGGAGCGCGCCGGTGATGATCTGCCGCCGCAGGTCAGCGGCGACCAGCTCGCCCGCCTTCGGGACCCGCACCACGGAGGATCGGTCGATGGTCATGTGCCCTTCCCGTCGCGTCCGGCCGGCCAGAGGGCCAGGTCGTCCCTACCTTACCCGAGATTGACCCATTGGGGCTTATTAGTTAAACTGTTTAACGCATTAGATTCCCGAAATCCGCCTTGACAGAAGGGCCCCGCAGCATGCGCCGCACCATTTTCGAGCCGGAGCACGAAGACTTCCGGCAGACCGCTCGGACCTTCTTCGAGAAGGAGTGCGCTCCGCACTCCGAGGAGTGGGAGGCCCAGGGGTACGTCGACCGTGAGGTCTGGCTCAAGGCGGGCGCGCTGGGCCTGATCGGCTGGGAGATGCCGGAGGAGTACGGCGGCGCCGATCTCGAGGACTTCCGTTTCAACGCCATCCTGAACGAGGAGTACTGGGCGACCGGGACGGTCGGCATCGGCCTCGGCGTGCAGAACGACATCCTCTCCGGTTACTTCCGCAAGCTCACCACCGAGGAGCAGAAGAAGCGGTGGCTCCCGAAGTTCGTCTCCGGCGAGTACATCACCGCCATCGCGATGTCAGAGCCGGGCGCCGGCTCCGACCTGGCGAACCTGAAGGCCACCGCACGTCGGGACGGTGACCACTACGTCATCAACGGCTCGAAGACCTTCATCAGCAACGGGCTGCTAGCCGACCTCGTAGTGGTCGCGGCGCGGACCGACCCGACCGCGGAGAAGGCCCACCAGGGGATCAGCCTGATCGTCGTCGAGACGGGCACGGAGGGGTTCACCCGCGGTCGCAAGCTGGACAAGATCGGCCAGCGGGCCGCCGACACCGCCGAGCTGTTCTTCGACAATGTCCGCGTGCCCGTCGAGAACCTCATCGGCGAGGAGAACCGCGGCTTCTACCACCTGATGAGCAATCTTCCGGCTGAGCGGCTCGGGATCGCGATCCATGCGGTCGCGCAGGCCAGGCGGGCCATCGAGCTCACCACCGAGTACGCCCGCGAGCGCAAGGCGTTCGGCAGTCCCATCGGGACCTTCCAGGTCAACCGGCACGCCCTTGCCCAGATGCAGATCGAGCTGGACGTGATGCAGACGTACGTCGACACGTGCATCCTCGGCGTCAACTCCGGCGAGCTCACCGCCGACGAGGCCGCGGGCGCCAAGTGGTGGACGACCGAGACCCAGTGGCGGATCATCGACCGCTGCCTCCAGCTCCACGGCGGCTACGGCTACATGAACGAGTATGAGATCGCGCGTCTCTGGCGCGACTCGCGGGTGCAGCGGATCTACGGCGGCACCAACGAGATCATGCTCGACCTGGTCGGGCGGAACCTCGGCTTCTGACCCGCGCCTCGCTCGCAGCGATCAGCTGCATCGACAGCTCGGCGTGATCGGCGGAGTTCACGCTCGCCCGCTCACAGGCCAAGGCCTGGTCCAGCATCCCGACCAGCACCCGGCTGGCGTGGAGGTTCATCAGGCGCTTGGTGTCGCGCAGGGCTCGCGCGGGGTGCCCGGCGAGCCGGTGCGCGAGCGCCACGGCGTCCGGCAGCACGTCGTCGGGCGCGACCACCCGGTTGACCAAACCCCACTCCAGCGCTTGCTGGGCGGTGATCCGCTCACCGGTGAAGACGTACTCCTTGGCTCGCATGAGGCCCATCAACATCGGCCACAGGAGGGCGGCCCCGTCAGCCGGCACCAGGCCCACGCCCAGGTGCGGGTCCGCCAGGAAGGCCTTCTCCGAGGCGATGGCCAGGTCGCACAACGACACCAGGCTGGCGCCTAGTCCCACCGCCGGCCCGTTGACCGCGGCGATCAGCGGCTGGGGCAGCTCGATCATGCCGAGCACGGTCGCGCGAGCCTCGGCGAAGACCTCGTCCTGGATCTCCTGGTCCTGCTGCGTCGCCACCATCCTCGGCAGATCGCCACCCGCACTGAACGCCCGCCCGGCGCCGGTGAGAACCACCGCCCGACACCCGGGATCGGCGGCCAGCAGCCCCCACACGGCGGCGAGCTCGCGGTGCATCACCGCGTCCGCGGCGTTGAGGCTCTCCGGGCGGTTCATGGTGACGATCCGGACCGGCCCGTCCTTCGTCACCTGCAGCGCCTCGAATTCCTGCTGTCCCTCGGACGTGTCCACTTCAGCTCCTCACGTTGCGCCAATCAGTTAATGGATTATACTCATTCTATCCATTCCCGCAGCCTCGAGGAGAGCCGTGCCCCTCATCTTCACCCCCGAGCAGGAGGAGCTGCGCGCCGTGGTGCGGAAGTTCCTCGCCTCCTACTCCGACGAGGCGCAGGTCCGCGCCCTGCTGGACACCGACCTCGGCTACGACACGAGCGTGTGGAAGCTGATGGCGGACCAGCTCGGCATCCAGTCCATCGCCATCCCGGAGGAGTACGGCGGAGCCGGGTTCGGCTTCGGCGAGCTCTCCGTCGTGCTGGAGGAGGCCGGCCGCGCCCTGCTCTGCTCACCGCTGTTCTCGACCGTGGTGCTCGCCGCCACGACCATCCTGGAGTCGGGTGACACCGAGGCAGCCCGCCTGCACCTGCCAGGGATCGCCGAAGGCCGCACGGTGGCCACGCTCGCCCTGGTCGAGGCGAACGGCCGATGGACAGAGGACGGCATCGAGGCCACCGCCGTGCCCGACGGCGAGGGCTTCATCATCAGCGGTGCCAAGTCCTACGTCCTCGACGGCGCGCAGGCTGACCTCGTCGTCGTCGCCGCGCAGACAGCGGCGGGCACCTCCCTCTTCACCGTGGACGCCAAGGAGCGCGGGGTGACGGTGACCTCGCTCCCGACGCTGGACCAGACCCGCCGCCTGGCCACGCTCACGTTCGACGAGACGCCGGCGAACCTTCTCGGCGTCGAGGGCCGGGGCTGGGACGTGCTGAGCCGCGTCCTCGACATCGCGGCCGCCGCCCTGGCCTGCGAGCAGGTGGGCGGCGCGGCCCGGGTGCTCGAGACGACCGTCGACTACGTCAAGGTCAGGGAGCAGTTCGGCAGGCCTGTCGGCTCCTTCCAGGCCGTCAAGCACAAGCTCGCCGACATGCTCGTCGAGCTAGAGTCCGCTCGCTCCGCTGCCTACCACGCGTCCTCGGCGGTCGAGTCGAGCTCGCCGGAGCTGCCGCTCGCGGCCTCGATCGCGAAGACGTACTGCTCGACCGCGTACTACCACATCGCGGCGGAGAGCATCCAGCTGCACGGCGGGATCGGCTTCACCTGGGAGCACCCGGCGCACCTGTACTTCAAGCGGGCCAAGGGGTCCGAGCAGCTGCTCGGCTCACCCGCCCACCACCGCGAGCTGATCGCCAAGCGGCTCAGCCTGTAGGCAGGTCGCGGGCCGACGGTCTCGTCGGCCCGCAGCTCACACGGGCAATTCTCAGCGTGGATCCAGGCTCAGGGCGTGCCGTCGATGGTGATGGTCTTGACCTGGGTGTGCTCGAGCACGGCGTCCGCGCCCTGGGTCCGGCCGAACCCGCTGTTCTTGTAGCCGCCGAAGGGTGCGCCGATGGCGTCCCAGGCTCCGCCGGCGTTGACCGACACCTGTCCGGCCTCGATGGCCTTGGCGACCCGGACCGCACGAGCCACGTCGCGGGTCCACACGTAGGCGGCGAGCCCGTAGACGGTGCCGTTGGCGACCGCGATCGCGCTCTCCTCGTCGTCGACCGGGATCACCGACAGGACGGGGCCGAAGATCTCCTCCTGCGCGATCCGCGACTGAGGATCGACGTCGTCGAACAGGGTCGGCTCGACGAAGTACCCGTCGTCGTAGGTCTCGCCGCTCGGCGTACCGCCCCCTGCGACCAGGCGGGCACCGTCCTCCTGGCCGGCCTTGATGTAGTCCAGGACCCGCTCCCGCTGCCGGGAGCTGACCAGTGGTCCCATCTGGACGGGCTGGTCCCACCGACCGACACTCACCTGAGCCAGACCGTGGGCGAGCCGCTCGACCAGCTCGGCGTGGACGGACCGCTCGACGACCACCCGCGATCCGGCCATGCAGATCTGGCCACTGTTCATGGTGATGCCGCGAACGATCGCCGGCACCGCCTTGTCCAGGTCGGCGTCCGCGAACACGAGGTGCGGCGACTTGCCGCCGAGCTCGAGGTGGAGGGGCGTGAGGTTCTTCGCGCAGGCCGCCATGACGGCCGCACCGGCGGCGGGGGAACCCGTGAAGCTGAGCCGGCGGATCCGCGGATCCCCGGCCAGGGCCGCTCCGGCCTCGTGGCCGTAGCCGGTCACGACATTGATCACGCCGGGGGGAATGCCCGCCTCCTCAGCGAGGCGAGCCAGCGCGAGCGACGCCAACGGGGCGTCCTCGGCCGGCTTGACGACGATGGTGTTTCCAGCGCCGATGGCCGGCGCCACGTCCAGCACGAACATCGGCGCGGGCGCGTTCCACGGGATGATCGCGCCCACGACGCCGTACGGCTCCCGGACGGTGAGTCCGAGGTTCGTGGGGGTGTGCGTCGGCAGTGACTCGCCGTGCAGCTTGTCGACCTGTCCCGCGACGAACTGCAGCATCCCACCCAGCGGCCGCGGGCCCGCGGAGGGGCGGCCGACGTCGATCGACTCCAGAGCCTCGATCTCCGCCGCGTGCTGGTCGATGACGTCCGCCCAGCGCCGCAGCAGCGCGGCTCGCACTGCCGGACTGGCACTACGCCACGCGGGGAGGGCCAGAGCGGCCGCGTCGATCGCGGCGCCGACATCGTCCGCTCTTCCGCGCGGGATCCGGGTCAACAGCTCTGCGGTTGCCGGGTTGAGCACGTCGATCGTCTCGGTGGACGTGGCGGCCAGCCACTTCCCGCCGACCAGCATGGTGTTCTCCTCCAGGAGCGGGGAGATCAGGGCGGGAGCTTCCTTCATCGTCGACCTCACAGGTGTTCGTGGATGATCATGCCGCGCAGGTTCTTGCCGTCCAGCATGTCCTGGTAGCCCTGGCTGATCTGCTCGAGCTTGTAGCGCGTGGTGATCAGCTCGTCCAGCCTCAGGTGCCCTGACCGGTAGAGGTCGAACATCCGCGGGATCTCGGCGAGGGGGCTGCCGCCGCCGAACAGGGTGCCTTGGATCTTCTTCTGGTAGCCGACGAGCGCCCCAGCATGCGCCTGGACCGCGAACTCCTGCACGTTCCCGACCGCGGTGACGGTCACGGTGCCGTTCTTGCCGACGACGTTGACGGCGTGCTTGACGGTCTCACTCGACAACACACCCATGGTGACCAGGGCGTGGTCGGCGAGCCGACCCCACGTGTCGGCAGTCACGAGCTCGAGCGCCTCCTCCGCCGACGCGAAGGCATGGGTGGCGCCGAACTCCAGCGCCTTCTCGCGCTTGAACTCAACGGGGTCGACGACGACGAGGGTGCGGGCACCCGCGTAGGCGGCTCCCTGCACCGCGTTGATGCCGATCCCTCCGGCGCCGTACACCACAACGGTCTGCCCGGGCCGCACACCTGCCGCGTTCACCGCGGTCCCCCATCCGGTCGGGACGCCGCACCCGACGAGGGCTCCGAGCTCGAACGGGATGTCATCGGGCAACGGGACGCAGGCCGACTCGTTGACGACCGCCCGCTCGGAGAAGGACCCGACGGCGCACATGCCGCCGAGGTCATGCCCGCCCTTGTGGAAGCGGAATGTGTCGTCGAGCAGCGCCCCGGTGCCGGCGTTGCGCCCGCTCTCGCACAGGTTCTGCATACCCACAGCGCACGGCCGGCAGGTGCCGCAGACCGGGATGAAGGAGCAGACCACCCGGTCACCGACCTTGACCCGGTCGACCGACGACCCGATCTTCTCCACCACGCCGGCGCCTTCGTGCCCACCCACCATCGGGTAGCGCACGGGTACGTCGCCGGTGCGCACGTGGTCGTCGGAGTGGCACAGGCCGGATGCCTCGAACCGCACCATCACCTCGTGTGCCTTGGGGTCGTCGAGCTCGAGCTCGACGATGTCCCACCACTGTCCGGGCTGCCACATCACGGCAGCCCTGGTCGTCGTCGTCACGTCGGCGCCCGGCTTCAGTCGTCGAACCGGTCGGGCGGGTTGTTCTTGTCGAGCGTGGGGTCGAGGTAGCGACCGACGTTGTAGTCGCCGGAGATCGTCGTCCGGATCCCCAGGCGCGAGACTCCTTCAGGAACGCCGGTGACGGAGTGGATGACGCGCCAGTTGTCCCAGATGATCACGTCATCGGTGTCCCAGCGGTGGTAGTAGGCGTAGGTGTCCTCGGTCAGGACGTCGGCGAGCTCGGCGACGAGCGCGTCGGCCTCGGCCTGGTCCATCCCGAGCACGGTCTTGTAGTGCGTCGGCGACAACTTGAGGACCTTGCGACCTGTCTCGGGCTGGGTGATGACCAGCGGGTGGACCACGGGCGGGAAGTTGCGCGGCGCGGACGACTGGTTCAACGACACCACGCCGCGCGGGAACCCGAGGTTCTCCTCCATCGCGGGGTTGAACTCGTAGACGACCTCGAGACCGTCGATCCGGGCCTTGGTCTCCTCGGTCAGCCGGTCGTACGCCGCGATCGCGTCGATGAACCCGGTCAGTCCACCGGCAGCCGCAGGCTCGACCATCCGAAGCACCGCGCCGCGCACGATGGTCGGCATGAAGGACTGGTCCCAGTGCCAGCCGATGTAGCCCACTCTCGTCTCCCCGTCGATCACGTAGCGACGTGACCTGGGGTTGTCCGGCCGCTGGCGGAGCTCCATCAGGAACGGGTTCTCCACCGAGTTGAGGAACGACGTGGCGGACGGCTCCATCTCGCCGAACACCTCGCTCAGGCGCATGTGCGCCTCGGGCGAGTGCAGCGCGCCGCGGAGAAGCAGGAGGCCGGAGTCGATCCACGCGTCCCGGAACTCCTGCTTCGTGGACTCGCTGAGCGGCTGGTCGAGGTCGATCCCTGCCAGCTCGAGACCGACGTGGTCGGACAGCGGGGTCCGGATGATTGTCTGGGTGGGCATGGTGCTGCTCCTTCGGGGTTGTTGTCGAGCGGGTGGACTCAGCTGGTGGCGGCCGCCTCGAACGCGATTGCCGCGGTGCTGGCTCGGTGCTCCGCATAGGTGGCCAGCCGCTGCTGCAGTGCCTGGCCGAGGTAGGCGTGTCCGTCCGCTCCCAGCGCGGCGCGCAAGGGCGGGTCCTCCATTGCGACAAGCCCGGCGATCACAGCCGCGGCCCTGTCGGGGTCGTTGGGCATCTGGTCCGCCGCCGCGGCGTACCGCTGCTTGACGGCGGCGACCGGCTCGGCGTACTCCGGAAGGGAGGCGCGGGTCGACTGCAGGCTCGACGAGGCGAAGCTCGTGCGGAGCCCGCCCGGCTCGAGGCAGGTGACCTTGACGCCGAAGGACGCCGTCTCCGCAGCAAGTGCGTCGGACCAGGTCGCGAGCGCGCTCTTGGAAGCCGAGTACATCGCCGTCCAGGGGAACCCGATCGTGCCCGCCAACGACGAGACGTTGACGACGTGTCCGGCGTGCTGCTTACGGAAGTACGGCAGCACCGCCCGGGTCAGCCGGACCGCGCCGAAGAAGTTGACCGCCATGATCTCGTCAGCCTCGGCGTCCGACGTCTCCTCGATGGCCCCGATCAGCGAGTAGCCGGCGTTGTTGACCAGCACGTCCAGCCCACCCACGCGGTCCACCGCCTCCGGGACCTGGACCGAGATCGCGCTGTGGTCCGATAGGTCGAGCAGCAGCGCGATGGACCGCCCGGGCGCGAGGTCCTCGAACTCACGCGCCTGGTCCTGCTTGCGCAACGTGCCGAGGACGGTGTCCCCGCGGCCGAGGAGATGCTGTGCGAGCGCACGCCCCAGACCGCTCGAGACGCCCGTGATGAGCCACCGGCGCTGCTCCGTCCGTGCAGACATGGTCGACATCTCCTCAGCCTTCGTCGTTGACCCAGCGCACGAACCGCGCCAGGGGCATGAAGCCGTCGTGGGGCAGGCCGGTCTCCACGCCGCCGGCCGAGCCGAGCCTCACCACGCGCTGGACGCCCATCGCGGCGAGCGGATCCCTCAGCGCCGCCTTCCGCTCGGGCGGGTAGACGCCGACCGTCTGGGTGGCCACGTTGGCGAATGCCACTCCTTCGGCGAGGTCTGCGACCGGGACGACGTTGACCGTGCGGAAGTCGGGATGGAAGTCCACGGGGTCCTCCGAGCGGATCACGACGCCGGACCCGGCGTAGTCCCCCCAGACGCGATAGAAGTCCTCCATGCCCCGAAGTCCTTCGATCTCCTCACGGAGCTCGGCGGGGAGCGGCCGGCCGGCGACGCTCGTCGTCGGCCGCTCCGTCCCCATCCGCGAGTGGAGCAGCGCGCAGTAGCGGTCCACGTCCTCGACGGAACCCTCGACGAACTGGAACCGCGAGGACGCGCAGGCCTGCTGCTCGACGAGAGTCGCGTCGGCGGCCGCGAGGTCGGCCACTGCTGCGAGCATCGCGTCGGACTCGAAGGCCTCACGGCCCACCAGCGAGATGGACGTCTTCGGGTCGAACGCGACCAGCTCAAAGCCGGGCCCGACGTACTTCTGCGCGTTCACGATGGTCTCGCCGCCACCCCACGCGACGAGCTTGTCGAAGAACTGCGGGCGGAACAGGGTCCCCTCCACCCGCTCGTCGCCGCCGCGCCAGTACGCCGCTGAGAACGATCGGGTCACCGGATGCCCGGGGGCGACGTGCGCCATCGCCTGCAGGATCGCGGGCGCGGTGAAGAGGTCGTTCGACGGGATCTTGATCAGGTTCAGCCCCTTGATCAGCGCTCCGCGCACGATCGAGACGGCGGCGACTCCGGGCGAGTTGCCGGCGATGACGTGAAGGAGTCGCGGCGGGAACGCGCGGATCCGGTGGACCCGCCCCGTCGGGGCGTCGACGACCTCGCGCCACCCGTCCAGCACGTCGGGGCCGCCGAGCTCCGCCCTGATCTGGAACTCCATGCTCGCGCGACCGAACACCTTCGGCAGGTGCTCGTAGGACCGGTCGACGACCTCGGCCGGGAGCGGGCTGGTACGACGGGCGGCGGCCAGGGCTTGCTCGAGGAGACCCTCAGGATCGCCGCGCAGCCAGTCGCCCACCTCCACCAGCAGGTCGATGATCTCGGCGACGGGTACGTCGAAGGCGGGCCCGGGCACGTTCCGTGGCCACACCAGCGCGTTGAGGTCCAGGGCGGGCGTGCTGAACCGTTCACCAGCGCGTCCGTACTCGCAATCGGCTCCGGTGAGGAGTTCTCCCTTGACGACGTGGGGAACCTGGACCGCGGTGCTCTCCTGCGTGGCCGTCATGCCTCCACAGCTCCCCTGATGTAGGCGTCGATGGTGCCCGCGCAGCCGATGTGGTCGTCCTCACCGGGTCGCACGAATCGCCCGATGTCGTCGAGGAGCGTCGGCCCGGCCCTGCCGCAGGCGCAGCGCTCGGCGAAGTCGACGGTGACCCGGTCGCCGGTGATGAGTCCGCCCCACCGACCGTCGTAGGCGAGGTCGAGGAACCCGAACCGGGCCTCGACCAAGCCGTCCGAGGCGTCCGCACCCGTCAGCAGGCGCTCGCCGCTCTCGTCCAGCGGCAGCATGACCAGGCCGGGTGCGGCGTGGTACCTGCCGGCCTCGCAACGTGGCAACGGCTGCGCGAGCTCGGTCATGCCGTAGACGGCAGGTCTGACGACGTCGCCGTAGAAGCGGTCGACCTGCTCCTTGTAGTCCGGCGGCAGCGACACCCCCTTCACCCCGCCCCCAGCTCCGATGACGCTCGCCGGGTGGAACTCGCCGTCGCGGACGCCCAGCTCCCGTGCCCGCTCGATGATCATCATGTGCTGGCCCCACATGCCGCTGAGGAAGATCGGACGGTCGCGGTACTCGAGGATCTTCTCGGTGAACTTCGCGAGGTCCACTTGCATGCGCTCCGACTTGGCCTGGGACCGTTGCTGCACCCCGGCGATCTCGTCCGGCGTGGCCGTCCCGTTCGCCATCCGGGTCCGGAAGGCCGCCAGCTCGCTGATCTCCGAGATCAGCAGCGGCTCGTCGGAGAGGGCGAACACCTCGCCGGGACGTCCCCAGTTCTCGGCGTTGGCGAGGAACGCCTCCACCGCGCTTGTCCGCCCGGCGGACGGGCCCAGCCAGAAGTAGGTGTGGTCGCCGTCTGCCTGGGCGAAGGGCCAGCCGGAGGAGTACTTGAAGTGGCGCGTCTTCCGGGCGCGGTCACCCATCGTGTGGTTGAGGAACGAGCACTTGCCGCTCGACCCGCTCGTCGCGATCACCGCGTGCCCGGCGTCCCAGAGTCGCTCGAGCCACGCGTCGACGTCGGTCACGCCTTCGACGTCGACGTCGGTCACGTCCTCGACGGAGAGCGTGTCGAGCCACTGCAGCATCCGGTCCCAGCGGCCCTTGTCGTAGAACGACTGCGGGTAGGACTTGTAGACGGTGTGCGCGAACAGGAGCGGCACCAGGTCGCTGAAATCGTCGATCCGGTCGATGCCGGCGTCCTCCGCCCGCTTCGCCAGGAGCGGGATCTGCTGTCGCCGCTCCTGGAACAGCTCGTCGGCGGCCTGGAGCCGCGCGGGCGCCAGGTCCCCGGCCGTCTGGTTGTACGCCGTCTCCGGGTCGACGACCAGGTCCAGCAGCTGTGTCCGGTGGTCCATCTGGTCCGGCTCCTTCTCGTCGTCGGGCACTTGCTGCACGCCTCGGCGACGCCTATGGTTACGTATTCATCGATCCGATGACTACGTATTCAAGCGCATATCCGCGCCAGTGGCGAGACCCCGGTCACAATTTTCTCGCCGCGGATCACGAAAGGAAGCCGGCTGATGTGCACGCTGTGCTCGACTCCCACCAGGCCGTTCGTCGGCCCGGGCCGACTGCTCGCCGGCGCCGGCGGATCCGCTGGATGCGCTGACGAGCTACGCGCTCTGGGGGTGCTGCCCGCCGACGGCCCGGTCCTGCTGGTCGCGGACAGCGCCGTGCTCGACCTGGGGTTGCACCGCTCGGCGGTGTCCGTCCTCGAGGCCGCCGGTCACGAGGTCCGGCGCGGGCCAGGGATCTCGGCGGAGCCGACGCCGGAGGTCGTCCGGTCGCTGCTTCCGACGGACGGCGCTGGCGTGGCAGCAGTCGTCGCCATCGGCGGAGGGAGCGCGCTCGACGCTGCCAAGCTGGTCTCGGTCGCGCTCTCGAACGCCCTCGACCTCACTGCGGGGCTGTCCCCTACGGCCGACATCCGGCAGGGTCCGCCGATCCTCGCGGTGCCGACAACGGCCGGGACCGGCGCCGAGGCGACAGCGGTCGCCATGCTCTGGCACGACGGCGGGAAACGAATGTTCGTCCATCCCTATCTCGTCCCACGCGGCGTGATCATCGATCCCGAGCTGCTGCTCGGGCTGCCGGCAACCGTGACCGCGTCCGGTGGCTTCGACGCCGTCGGCCATGCCGTGGAGTCGATGCTCTCGACGTTCCGGACACCGGTCACGGCTGCCGCCGCGCGCGAGGCCCTCGCGCTGCTGGCCCGGTCGCTTCCCGCCGCGTACGACAAGGGTGACCTCGACGCGCGTTACGGCACGGCGCTGGGGGCATACCAGGCCGGGCTCGCGCTCAACGCCTCCGTCGTGCTCGGCCATTCGCTCGCCTACGCGATCGCGTCGCGCACCGGCCTGCCGCACGGCGTGACCGTGGCGATGGCACTTCCCTACTGCCTTGCCCACGCGAGGCCGGCAAGTGAGCACCAGATCGCCGACATGGCCGAGATCGTGTGCGGGAAGGCAGACCCCGAGCTTTTCCTCCGCTGGATCGTCGAGCACAGCCACCGGATGGCGATCCCCGGCTCGTTGAAGGAGCTCGGCATCCCGCTCGAGGCGCTTCCGGCAATGGCAGCGGACTGCGTGGAGAGCTACCCGCGCCCGAACCACCCGACGCCGATCGACCAGCCCGGCGTCCTCGCGCTGCTCGAACGCATGCATGCAGGCGAACCCTTAGAAGCCTGGCACGACTTCTTCCGTCCCACTGACAGCGAGGCCCACGCGTGACGACATCCCTGCACCGACCCTTCCTCAACCTGGTCGGCGGCGAGTGGCATCCCGCCCCCGAGCAGCTGGAGGTGCGCAACCCCGCCGACACCCGGGAGTTGGTGGCCACGGTGCCGAGCATGGACGCCGCGGGCGTGCATGCCGCGTTCGACGCCGCCCAGCGCGCCGCGGCGACCTGGCGGCGGGTGAGCCAGGTGGACCGCGGACGGATCCTCCTCCGTGCCGCGCAACTGATCCGCGACCGCCAGGACGACCTCAGCCGGACCCTCACCCTCGAGATGGGCAAGACCCTCGCCGAAGCCAGGGGCGAGGTGGGCAAGGCCGCCGACTTCTTCGAGTACTACGGCGGCCTCGGACGCGCTGAGCGTGGAGAGCTCCTCGCCCACGAGAACCCGGCCGTGATGGCGTGGACCGTGCACGAGCCGCTTGGCGTGGTGCTCGCCATCACGCCATGGAACGATCCGCTGCTCACCCCGGCCCGCAAGCTCGCGCCCGCGCTCGTCGCCGGCAACACCGTGGTGCTCAAGCCGGCCTCCGACACGCCAGTGATCGCCATCGAGCTGGCGCGGGTGCTGCACGACGCCGGTCTGCCCCCCGGCGTGCTGAACACGGTCACCGGCGCCGGCCGCCGGATCGGTGGGGCCCTCCTCGACCACCCGGCGCTGAAGGCGGTGAGCTTCACCGGCTCCAACGACGTGGGCGACACCCTGAGGTCAGGTCTCGCCGGCCGCGACGTCCGCCTGCTGGCGGAGCTCGGCGGCAAGAACGCCGCAGTCGTCCTCGCCGACGCAGACGTCGAGCGAACGGTGGCGAGCATCGCGGCCGCGGCGTTCGCGCAAGCCGGGCAGCGCTGCACCGCCACGAGCCGGGTGCTCGTGCAGCGCGACGTCGTCGATGCAGTACGGGACGGACTGGTGCAGGCGGCCGGTGCTCATGTCCTCGGCGCAGGCGTCGACCCCGACGTCTCCATGGGTCCCCTCGTGTCGCCGGCGCAGCGCGACTCTGTGCAGGGGTTCGTCGAGCGGGCTTTGGCGAAGGGCGCGACCCGGGCGACCTCACCGGACCCTGCACTTCCCGGCGAGCACGGCTGCTACGTGGCCCCGACCGTCCTGACCGACGTCGACCCGGCCATGGAGATCTGGACCGACGAGGTCTTCGGTCCAGTGGTGGCACTGGTCGCGTTCGACACCCTCGACGAGGCGCTGGAGCTGGTCAACGCGTCACAGTTCGGCCTTGCGGCCGCCATCTACACCTCGGACCTGGGCGCCGCTCACGCGTTCGCGGAGAAGGCCGACGTCGGCCAGGTGGCCGTCAACCTCCCGACCTCCGGCTGGGACGTCCACATGCCCTTCGGCGGCTTCAAGACGTCCGGCTCGGGCCACAAGGAGCAGGGCCTGGAGGGTCTGGACTTCTACCGGAGGACCAAGACCGTCGCGTTGCACAGCGCCGGTTGAGCCAGCCGATGATCCAGCACCCGAACCCGGACTACCCGCACTGGGACACCATCACCACCCGGTGGATGGACAACGACATGTACGGACACGTCAACAACGTCCAGTACTACTCGTTCTTCGACACCGTGGTGACCGCCTGGCTCGTTCGCCATGGCGGCCTCGACCCGGCGAACGGTGAGGTCATCGGGCTCTGTGTCGAGTCGCAGTGCACGTACTCCGCACCGCTCAGCTTCCCGGGAGAGGTGCTCGCCGGACTGCGCGTCGGGCACGTCGGACGCACGAGCGTGCGCTACGAGATCGTCCTCCATGCGGCCGGTTCCGACCAGCCTGCGGCCTCGGGCCACTTCGTCCACGTGTACGTCGACCGGCTGTCGCGCAGGCCGACGGCGATCCCGGGGTCTCTCCGGGATGCGCTCTCCGCCCTCGTCCCGTCGGGTGGGCGACAGCGGCCGGTCAGCTCCGCTGCATCCGGGTGACCTGGCGCAGTCGCTCCGCCAGGATCCGGGCACGCTCAGCCGGGTGGACCGTAGGCGTGGCCGGCGGCAGCTCGGCCCGGAGGCCGGCGAGCTTGACGACGCGGGCCTGGGGCACGGGATGCTGACCGGGACCCGAACCGTCCTGCGTTTCTGTTCCCCACCCTGACATCCAGTCGTTCACGGTCTCGGCCAGGTCCCGGTGCGACCGGAGGGGCGCCGCGCGACGTGCCGGACTCAATCGGACGTGAACGGCTCCCTGCTCGTGGCCGAGCGTGTCGAGCCAGTTGGGGACACCCGGGTCCTCGTGTGCCAGCACGAGTCTCAGCTGCCCGTCCCGGTCGACGTGTGCCTGCGTCCGGTTGAGACTGGTTTGGCGGTTGGCGAAGTCGAGGGTGTTCCACAACGCGTTGGAGAGCTGGAAGCCCCAGTAGTCACCCTCAGGCTCCGGGGTCTCGATGAGGAGGCACTCGTGGGCCGCCAGGTCCCAGAAGCCGTGGTAGATCGTCGGCAGGTCGGAGTCCGCCCGGAGGGCGGTGGGCTCGAACGCGTTGGCGAAGTCGGCCACGCCGCGGACGTGAGCGTTCCCGAAGACGCGCACCGTCTCGATCAGCCACTGACCGACGGCCTCGAGCTCCTTGCTCACCCGGTCGGCCGTCATCACGGGCCAGCTCGACGCGGGGGCGTCGAGGCACTCGATCTCGAGCAGGGAGGGCTGGGCGTGCGACCAGTCGTCGAAGAACTCGCGGGTCAGCAGGTAGCTCGTGCCCGGAACCACCGCGAGCCAGTTCCCGGGACGCTCCTCGGGGCCGAAGGTGACCTCGAACCGTCCGTCGGCGTCGGCTCTGAGGTCGGAACGGAGCAGCGAGCCCGTCTGTCGCGTGCCGTCGAAGAACTCGAAGCTCAGGAACGGGGCATTGCCGAGGTCCCCGCTCACCCGGTAGGTGAGGTCGTCGCGCAGCACGACAGTCCGGTAGACCGCGTCCGGGTTGCCCGCGCCGTAGTCGAACAAGTGGACCGGCCACGGACGCGACAGCACCGGCCGGGAGGGGTCCGCTGCCCCCAGGGTGCGCTCCAGGCCGAAGTGCAGCATCTGGAGCAGGCCCCGGGAGGCGCTCACCCGGTCCACCAGACCGGCCGGCGAGAGCTCCGTCGCGAGTGTTCCCGCAGTACGGAGAAGGTCGAGGAAGCCATCCCACTCCGACCCGTCCAGGACGCGCTCGTCCGCCGGCTGCGCGGTCATCAGGTAGCGCGCCATGCTGAAGAACGACCAGTCGACCACCGGCTCGGCGATCGGCCTCTGGTTGCTCAGCTCAGACATCGAAACGCGCGCGATAGTCGGCGAACAGGGCCGAGATCCACGCCGGGTCGACGCCGTGCTCGGCGAGCGCGTAGGTCCACTTGCCGTGCCGGTCGGAACGGTTCGCGGGATCCGCCAGCCAGTGGCTCATGCGGGTCTCGTGGTCGTTGGACACCTCGAGGCCGAAGTGCCGGTAGATGCCGTGAACGGTGCCGACCGGGTCCGCCGTCAGGTCCGGGTAGCGCACGTGACAGATCCGCGGGTCGGCGGCGAGCGGGTTGGCCAGGGCGCGATCGAGCCGGGAGCGGTACCGGTCGACCCACGCCCGGGCAAGCGCGGTCCGATCGGCGCTGTCGCCGCCGGTGCCGCGGGTCAGTTGGAGGGTGACCTCGAGCAGGGATCCCATCACTTGCACCGGATCCCGGTGCGCCCACACCAGCCGGGCGTCGGGATAGACCGCTCGAAGTCCCGTCAGGTGGTACTGGTGGTCGACCCCCTTGAGCGCCCACCGGCGCGGCGGACCGCCGTACTGGAGGTGCTGCAAGAAGGAGCGGTGGAACTCGTACCGGGTCGTCTCGTCGACATCGACCGCCCACCGCGTCCCGAAGGGGATCTTCGACTGCTGGACGGGATAGTGATGGCTCAGGTTGTAGACGAAGAAGCTCTCGCACTCCATGAGCGCAAGGCCGCCCTGATCCCAGTAGGGGTGCTGGGTGATGAACCCCGGCAGACCGGCCAGCCAGTCCTCGACGTCGCGGTGGCCCGCCCCGATCCGGGGATCGTCAGGACCGGCGGTTGCCGGTGGGGGCGACGGACGCGCCACCTCCCAGTACCGGGGAGCGCGGTTCTGCGGGTCCTCGGCGATCAGCGAGTGCAGGAACGTGGTGCCGGACCGGCCGAACCCCATCACGATGATGGGTGCCTCGATCTTCTCCCGGTCGATCCCGGGGTGGCGACCCCGGTCGGCGACGAGCCGGAGCCGGCCGGCGAGGACGTCGACCAGCTGCCTGTGCGCTGCCGCGCGGTGCTCGGGTGACAGGGAGGTGTCCTCGTTGAGCAGCCTCACCACGTTGTCCAGTGACGCACGCACCCAGTCGGTGCCGAACTCGTAGAGCCCGGCGGCCGCCTGGGCGGCCGCGAGGAGGTCCGGCACATCGGGTTCCGGCGGCAGGATCACCGTCGACATTCGTCAGTCCCTTCGCGTGGTGCCACAACCGCGCGTCGGGCCGGGTCCGGCGGCGCTGCCGCCGGACCCGACCTGACCGCACGTCAGAGGCAGGTGGGCTCCAGTCCGTTGGGGGCCTCCCACTTGCCGTCCTCCACCGTCGTCTCCCAGAAGCAGTCGACGCTCCGCGCCTTGTCGTTCTTGGCGTACGAGATGCCGGCGAGCAGACCGTCGTGACTAAGGTCCTTGACCTGGTAGAGCCCGGTGAACATGTCGTCCGACGTCACCGTGCCTTCCTCGGCCAGGGCGTTGGCGACCTCCTCGTAGACCAGACCGGTCATCCAGGCGGACGAGGTCAGGGGGCTGAACATCTCCTCCTCAGGGCCTCGGTAGTCGGTCTCCATCGCGTTCCGGTAGTCCTCGGTGGCCGCGTCCTCGACGAAGAACGGGAAGGCCATCTGCGGCGCGAGCACGTCCCCGAGCTCCGGGGTCCTCAGCACCTCCGCGGTCACGTTCTCACCGGGCAGGATCCACAACGGCGTGAATCCCTGCTGCGCGCAGCTCGGGGTGATCCGCTCGACAGGGACGCCGGAGAGCATCATCGCCTCAGCACCGGCGTCCTTCCCGGCCAGGCAGGGCGCGGTGAAGTCCGGTTGGCTCGAGCTGATCGCGGCGTCGAAGACCGCCTCCAGGCCGAGGGATGCCGCGATGCCGTTCTTCGCCTCGACCGCCTCGACGGCGCTCGCCACGTCGGCGGTGTAGTAGGAGCCGATGGTCTCCGCACCGGCGTTCAACGCCATCAACGGTTGCGAGGTCATCGCCGTGCCGAGCGTCGCCTGCACAGGGAAGAAGGAAGGGCTCTCCATCCAGATCGGTGCGTAGCTCTGCCCACCGATGACGGGGATGTTCTGGTCCTCGACGTAGTCGGCCCAGCTCGTCTCCAAGCTCGTCCACGAGGTGATGGCGACCACCCCGTCCTCCTCGACGAGCTGCTTGACGGCGGTGAGGGACTTGGTCGGGTCGTTGCCGTCGTCCCGGACGATGATCTCGACCTCATGGCCTGCCAGGCCGCCCTGGCCGTTGATCGTCGTCGCCCAGGCCTTGAGTCCCTCGGGGCCTGCCGTGGCGGGAAGCGACTTCCCCGAGAGGCTCGCGACGACGCCGATCTTGATGGGCGTGCCGGTTGCCGTGGACTCCGTGAGCGGAGGCTGGTCCTCGCCGCAGGCCGACACCGAGGCGAGCACGAGGCCGGTCAACGCAATTCCCACCCCCTTCCGTGCGATCGCGTGACGGAAGTTCAGCATGGTGTTCTCCTCTGGATGGTGCGGTTTGAACTCGTTGTGGTGGGTCGCGGAGCGAGCATGAGGACGGGTCAGCGGTCCCCCGTCCTGGCAGGCACGTCGGCGGGCGCGCCGCCGGTGGACAGGTAGTGGTCGAAGAGATCGCTCCGGCGCAGCTCCTCGGCGGAGCAGCTCAGGGTGATCGAGCCCTGGTTGAGCATGTAGACGTGAGACGCGATGGCGAGCACCCGCGCGACGTACTGCTCGACGAGGAGCATGCTCGTGCCCTGTGCGGACAGGTCGCTGATGAAGGCGAAGATCTCGTCGACCACGACCGGCGCCAGGCCCATCGAGACCTCGTCGATCAGGATCAGGTCGGGGGACTTGAGGTACGACCGAACCACGGCGAGCATCTGCTGCTGACCGCCGCTCATGCTTCCGGCCGTCTGCCCGAGTCGTTGCCCGAGTGCCGGGAAAGCACTGGTCGCCTTCTCGATGCTCGCCCGCTCCTGCCCCTTCGGGCTCGAGAGGACCAGGTTCTCCTTGACGGTGAGCGACGGGAAGATGCCGTGACCGTCGGGGATGTGGCACAGGCCGCGGGCGGAGCGTCGATGGATCCTGGCCGCGGTGATGTCCTCGTCGCCGCGGAAGATCCTGCCGCTCGCCGGAGTGAGGACGCCCGAGACCATCTTGAGCAGGGTCGTCTTGCCCGCGCCGTTCGGTCCGAGCAGCGCGATGACCGCGCCCCTGGGCACCTCGAGCGAGACGTCGCGGATGACGGTCGTGTCTCCGTAGCCTCCGGTGACCGACTCCAGGCGGAGAGCGAGATCGCTCATGACCGAGCTCCTTCGACCGCCGGTGCTGGGGGGCTCGTCGACTCGATCTCGTCGGCACCGAGGTACGCCGCGCGGACGACGGCGCTCGCCGACACCTCGGCGGGTGTGCCCTCGAAGACCAGCTCTCCGAAGTCGAGCACGTAGATGTACTCGCAGATGTCCATGACCAGACTCATGTCGTGCTCGACCAGCAGGATCGCCGTACCGCGCTCACGCACCACCCGCTGCAGCACCCGGCCGAAGGTCTCCGTCTCCACCCGGTCCAGGCCCGACGACGGTTCGTCGAGCAGCAGTACGTCGAACGAGCCCGCGAGTGCTCGAGCGAGCTCCACCAGACGCCGCTGACCGGTCGAGAGGTCCCCTGCCTTCGCGTGCGCGAGCTGGTTGACCCCGCAGAGCCGCATCGCGTCGCGTGTCGCCTCCTCGAGCAGCGCCCGGTCACCGGGTTTGCTGAACAACTGGGACAGGAAGTTGCCCCCGGCCAGTTCCGCCTCGCGCCCGAGCGAGACGTTCTCGGCGACGGTCATGCTGTCGAAGAGCTGCATGCGCTGGAACGTCCGGCCGAGACCGAGACGCGCCCGTGCTGCCGGCGGCCGGGAGCTGACGTCGGCGCCCTTCAACCGGATCTGGCCGGCCGTCGGTCGCAGCAGCCCGGAGCACGCGTTGAAGGTCGTGGTCTTGCCCGCTCCGTTGGGCCCGATCAAACCGGTGATCCGGCCGGTCGGCGCCTCGAGGCTGACGTCGTCCACGGCGAGGTGCCCGCCGAAGCGGACCTTCAGCCCACGGACCTCGAGGCCGATCCCTCCGGGTTCTGCGACGCCCCGGCTCCGAGCCGGCGAGGCGTTCTCGTCCGGGGACGTGGCGGCCTCGATGGCGTCGAACTCCGACCACGGCTGCACGGACCGTCCACCGAGCCGGTCGAGGAAACCCGTGAGCCACGACGGGAGCCTCGGGTGGCGCCCCTGCTGGAGGGCGGACGCGACGATGGAGAGCCCGAACACCAGCGTGAGCACGTGGTGGGCGGTCTCGCCCCCAGGGAGGTAGGTGGGCAGGACCACCAGCGCGAACGCGCCGATGACGGCGTACCACGGCGCCGAACCCGGCATGAGCAGCAGCAGCACGAGCAGGATCAGCGAGCTGAACGACTGGAAGGAGAGTCCTCCCACGTTGGTGAAGGTGCTGCCGTACAACGCACCCGCCACCGCCGCCATGCCGGACGAGAGACAGAAGACGATGAGCTTTGTGATCCGCACGGAGGCGCCGCTGGTCTCCAGTGCGACCGGCGACTCGCCCAGACCGCGCAGGAGCCGCCCGAGCCGGGTGCGCTGCAGCAGGACCAGGAACAGCGTGCACGCGGCGACGACGGCGAGGACCAGGTAGTAGTACCCGAGGTCGGTGTCGAGGCCGAAGGCCTCGGGCCGGGGCATCGGCAGACCCGCGGTGCTCGGGCCGAACATCAGCTCGCTGTTGTAGAACATGACCTCGAGGATCAGGCCGAAGGCGAACGTGGCGAGCGCGAGGTGGATGCCCGAGAGCCGGATGGCGGGGAGCGCGATCAGCGCCCCGATGGGAATCGTGATCAGCGCAGCCAGGACGAGGGAGACGATCCAGGGAAGCCCCCACTCGACGCGCACCACCGAGAACGCGACGCACCCGGTCGCGGCGAACCCCACGTGCGCCAGCGAGACCTGGTTCGAGCTCTTGACCAGCATCCCGAGGGACAGGAAGAGCACGACGTAGCTCAATGCCACCGTGAACGACGACAGCCGTGCCCCGAACCACAGCGGCCCGGTGGCGAGGACGACGAGCACCGCCGCAGCTCCGACCGCCTGCACCCGACCAGGGGCCCTCCAGACCTGGAGCGGACGAGCCAGGGTCATCCGGCGGTCCACCAGCTTCGACCTCGGCGTCACCATGAGGGCGAGCAGCAGCACGATGAACGGGAAGCTCTGGCTCAGACCGGCGAAGTAGTCGCTGGTCCCACTCACGTACCGGGTGATCAGGGCGGCGACCACCCCGATCCCGAGTCCGCCGGCGTAGGTGAGCGGGATGTTGGAGAAGCGGCCGATGGCCGCCGCACCGAACGACTGCATGACAAGGAGCGTCAGCACCATCGAGTCGAGGTTGACGGTGGGTGCGAGCAGCACCCCGGACAGGCAGACGAAGATCGAGCCGACGATCCAGGCGACGCGTCGTACGGCGATCGGCGAGGTGCCCGTCATCGCCAGGAGGGTGGGGTCGTCGACCACGCCGCGCATCGCCACGCCGAGGCGGGACCATCGGAAGAACACCGCGAGCGCCAACGTGGCGAGCAACGCCACCGCCATCGGCACGAGCTGTTCATAGGTCACCAGCACGCCGGCGACCTCCACGGTGCCGACCGGCAGGTACCTCGGGAAGAACAGCGGCGCCGACCCGAACGTGAGTCGCGCTCCCGCCTGGACGACCAGGACCAGGCCGACGGTCGCCGCGACCTGCAGCCCGACCGGGACCGTCGCCAGGCTTCTCGCCAGTCGTTCCATCAGCAGCCCCAGCACCACGCCGACCCCGAGGACGCTGACCGACAGACAGAGAGCGAGCGGGAGCTGCTCCTCGACGTACATGAAGTAGAAGACGTAGACGCCCACGGTCGCGAGGGCGCCGTGCCCGAAGTTGAAGATCCCCGAGGTCTTGAACGTGAGCACGAGCCCGGACCCGGCGAGCGCGTAGACGGATCCCACCGTCAGCCCGGCGATGATGAACGGCAACACGTCAGTCACGGTGTCCTCCAGGTGTGATCGCGGTCACGATCAGGTGCATATATCTACCTGATTAATCTCATTGTGTCCATAGCCTGAGGCGCAACATTTGCCTTTACGGCGCGTTCAACTCACGCCGGGCACCGGGACCTGCGCCCCCGTGATCGAGCGGGCGTCGTCACTGAGCAGGAAGGCGACGGCGTCGGCGATGCTCTCCGGAGAGGCCCATCCCGCGCGCGTCGACGTCGGCTGGTCCTGCCGGTTGCCAGGGGTGTCGATGACCGACGGCAGGAGCGCGTTCGCACGCACCCCGTCCTCCCGGTACTCGACGGCCAGGCTGCTGACCAGGGCCCAGACCGCGGCCTTCGCAGTGACGTACGCCGATGCGCCCGCGAAGGGGCTGAACGCCGACCGGGCCGAGACGGCGACGATCGAACCACCGCCGGCACTCAGCAGGTGCGGCAGGACCGCCTGCGTCACCAGGTAGGTCGGCCGCAGGTTCAGCCGAAGCAGCCGCTCGAAGTCGTCCACGGGCGTCTCGTGGAGTCGACCACCCATCGCGAAGCCACCGACAAGGTTGGCAACGGCGGTCAGCGGGGCGTCGGGGTCAGCGGCGGCGGTCCTGACCACACCGGCGACAGCCTCGGCGTCGAAGAGGTCCGCCTCCACGAGCTCGAGCCGCGGATGGGAGGCGACCCGCGCCAGCTCGGCCTCCACGATCCACGGGACCACGACCCGCCAGCCATCACGGAGCAGCCGTTCCGTGACGGCACAGCCCAGTCCGCCGGTGCCGCCGGTCACCAGTGCGGTTCTACCCATGTCGATGCGGCTCACGTCGTGAGGATGGTGACCGCACCCGTCCCCGGTGAGCCGTAGAGGTGGGTGTAGCCGACGGAGTGCGGGCCGGGGACCTGCCTGGCCCCCGCGCGTCCACGCAGCTGCAGCACGATCTCGTGGATCTGCCGCAGGCCGGAGGCGCCGATGGGCTCGCCGTTGGCCATCAGCCCACCGTCGGTGTTCACCGGAAGCCGTCCGCCGATCTCGGTGTGGCCGTCGGCGATCAGCTTCTCCTGGTCGCCGTCGGCGCAGAAGCCGTTCTCGGCAAGGTGGATGACCTCGGACCCGGCATCGGTGTCCTGCAGCTGGGCGACGTGAACGTCCTCAGGACCAATGCCCGCCTTCTCGTACGCCGCGGCGGAGGCGTAGACGGTCGGACTCGGCACGGATGCAGCGGGCAGCGACGGGCTCGAGACCTCGAACGCGCCGGACCGACGGGTCCTCAGCTCCGCGGCTGCCAGGTGGACCGGGCTGTCGGAGTACCGCGACGCAAGGTCGCGGCGGCAGAGCACCACGGCTGCGGCACCCTCGTCCGGTGCGCAGTACATGAACTTGGTCAGCGGGTAGTTCAGGTAGGGCGCCGCGAGGATCGCCTCCTCGCTCATCGGCTCCCGCCGCCACGCCAGCTCGTTGAGCGCGCCGTTGCGGAAGTTCTTGGCAGCAACCTTCGCCAGGGTGCCGGGCGTGATCCCGTGCATCGCCATGTACCGGTTGATCTTCATACCGAAGAAGTGCGTCGTGAGGAACATCCCGGTCTCGCCGTACCACTCGGGGAGGCCGAGCACCGCGGGTTCGCCGGAGAAGGCACCGCGTGGATGCTTGTCGAAGCCGACCGCGAGCGCGATGTCGGCTTTCCCGTGCTCGATCGCCTCTGCCGCCAGCGAGACGGCGATGTGCGCGGTCGCACACCCGTTGAAGACGCCGAAGACCGGGATCCCGGTGAGCCCGAGCTTCCCCACCACCGCGTCCGGGTTCGACACGACCAGGCTTCCGGCGTACGCGCGCTGGACCTGCTCCCAGCCCACGCCGGCGTCCTTCAGGGCGAGGCGGATCGCCTCGGCGCCCATGTCCATGGCCTGCTTGCCGGGGAACCGGCCGAAGGGGTGCATGCCCACGCCGATGATCGAGACGCCGCTCATGCTTCGACCCCCTGGGACGCGACGGGCGCGACGGGCGCGACGGGCGCGAAGGCGAACGTCAGGATTTCCCTCGAGGGTCCTCCGTCCGCACCAGGCCGCTCTACGAACGGGACGAGCACGAGCTCCATCTGCTGGCCGATCGTGAGCAGCTCGGGGTCCGACTCGGTGAGCCGGCCCTCGACCAGGATCCCCTCCGGCAGCTCCACGTAGCCGACGGCGTACGCCTCGAAGGACGCCGGATCGGTCTCCCCCGTGTACGGCGGGGAGGGCGGGACGAACTGCTGGGTGGTCCAGGTGAAGAGCGTCCCCGTTCGCGACAGCAGGATCTCGTCGACGTCGTCCTGGGCGGGATCCGCGGGGAAAGTGACCGCACCGGTGCCACGATGCCGGGAAGCGATCAGCTGCGGCCGCCCGTCAGGCGGCCACGTGAAGAGTCCTTCGGCAACCGGAAGCTTCATTAGGTCGCTCACACGCACTCCTTGCGCTCGGGGCCCGACCGGGTCATCATATGAATGAGTTAACTATTTATACCTATTTCTGGATCGTCGTCAACCTCCCAGGAGCTGCAGTGAGCCGTCCCACCCCCGCCGTAGACCTCGCTCGTCACGAGAACGCGGCCAAGCTGCTGCCGGTCCCGCGACTGGTCATCGGCGGGGAGGACCTCCTCGCCGGCAGTGGCGGCGTCCACGTCCACGTCAACCCGGCGACCGGGCTGGCGCAGGCCGACGTACCCCTCGGCGGCGCACTCGAGGTCGACCAGGCAGTCGCGGCCGCGCGCAGTGCGTACGAGACCACCTGGGGGCCGATGAAGCCGGCAGACCGCCGCAGGCTGCTGACCCGGTTCGCCGACCTCCTCGCGACCAGGCGCGACGACTTCGCGACAATCGCCACGCTCGAGATGGGGCTGTGTGCCTCGATGTCGGCGCAGATCGACGCGGCGATCGAGTGGACCCACTACTACGCCGGATGGGCGGACAAGATCGAGGGCATCGTCGCATCCGGGTTCAGCCCGGCGGACGAGCTCGCCTACACCTTGGCCGAGCCGTACGGCGTGGTCGGCCACATCATCACGTGGAACGCTCCGCTGCTCTCGCTGGGGATGAAGGTGCCTCCGTCGCTCGCCGCGGGGAACACCGTCGTCATCAAGCCGGCCGAGTTCACCCCGTTCACCGCCCTGCTCTTCGCCGAGCTCGCTCGCGAGGCGGGGCTCCCGGACGGCGTGGTCAACGTGGTCCAGGGAGACGGGTCCGCGGGCGAGGCGCTGGTGCGCCACCCCGGGGTCGGGAAGGTGTCCTTCACCGGCGGTCCGGGCACGGCGAAGCGGATCATGGCCACGGCGGCCGAGTCGCTCAAGCCGGTCCTGTTCGAGCTCGGCGGCAAGTCGCCGAACCTGCTGTTCGCCGACGCCGACCTCGACGCCTCCGTCCCCTACTCGGCTGCGTTCGCGATGTCCTGCGTCGGCCAGGGCTGCGCGCTGCCCACGCGGCTGCTGGTCGAGGAGAGCATCTACGACCAGGTCGTCGAGTCGGTGGTTGCCACGATCGAGGCGCTGCCGGTGGGTGACCCGATGGACCCGGCGTCGTACTTCGGGCCACTGGTCAACGCAGCCGCCCGCGAGCGGGTGGTCGGCATGATCGACGCCGCCGTGGCCGGAGGAGCCGGCGAGCTTCGCACCGGCGGTTCGGCCATGGACACCGCCGGGTTCTTCGTCGAACCCACCGTGTTCGCCGACGTCGACAACGACAACGATCTCGCACAGCAGGAGGTGTTCGGACCCGTGCTCGCGATCACGCGCTTCCGGGACGAGGAGCACGCTGTCGAGCTTGCCAACGACACGGCGTACGGGCTCTCGGCATACGTCCAGACCCGCGACGTACGCCGGGTCAACCGGCTGGTCCCGCGGCTGCGCGCCGGCACCGTGTTCGTCAACCAGGGTCCGAACCCCATCACTCAGCCGGGCCGGCCGTTCGGCGGGATCGGGCTGAGCGGCTTCGGACGCGAAGGCGGCAAGGCCGGGCTGGACGAGTTCCTGATGATCAAGGGCGTCGGCGTCGGTCGCGGCTGACGCCGCTCTACGACGCCGGGTCGGGCCGACCCGAGGTGACGAGAGGCCAGAGGTCCCCTCCCGCGGCCAGCGCGAAGGCACCGACGCGTCGCTCCCAGTCCCTGGCGCCGCCGAACTCGCCGCGCCACGCCAGCATCCGCAGGGTGAAGTGACGCAGCCGGTGGTCAAGGGTGAAGCCGATGGCACCGTGGACCTGGTGCGACACGCGGCTGACCACGTCCGCCGCGCGGGCGGACTGGGACTTGGCGACGGCCACGGCAAGCTCACCGGCAGGGCTCGCGATGCCGTCCTGTACGGCGGTCCGCACGGCCACCTCGCACGCGGCCCGCGCGGCGGTGACTTCGCCGGCAGCCTCCGCGACCAGGTGCTGCACCGCCTGGAACCTGCCGAGCGGCCGCCCGAACTGGATGCGTTGCGACGCGTGCTCGATCGTCAGCCCCAGGGCACTCTCCATTGCTCCGCAGGTCTGCACCGATCTGGCCAGCGCCCCGCGCAGCAACCACTCGCGGGCGAGGCCGCTGTTCACCGGTACGACGGACTCGCGGGGCAGATCGAGGTCGAACCGGACGGCGTCGCGAGGTTCGTGCGCCACGTTGTGACCCGGCACGATGCTGCAGCGGTCCGCAGGGAGCCGGATGACGACCTCTCCGGCGACGGTCGAGCCGAGCACCACGAAGGTGTCGCAGTCCCTCGCCCAGGGCACCCGGTCCGCCGTGCCCGCGACCCGCACCATTCCCCCGTCGGCCTCTGAGACAGCCACCTCGCACGTCCCCGAGGTCAGCGGGCCGTCCGGTACGGCGAGCTGCGCGACTGTCAGCAGCCATGCCGCCAGCAGGTCAGTCTCGGCGATCGGGCCCGGTGCGGCGTACTCCGCCGTCGCCGAGATCAGCGCAGCCGCCTCGGCGATGCCCGCGCCGCTCCCGCCCGCCGGCATCGGGGTGCTGAGGAGGGTGAGGCCGGAGGCGGCCAGGGTCTGCCACAACGAGTCGTCGAACGGGAGCGCCTGCCGGGGCGCGGTCAGGGCGTCAGCGGCGTACTTGTCGAGGATCGAGCACGCGAGCTGCCGCAGGTCCCGGAGGTCTTCCGCATCGGGCATCGCCGTTGCTTGGTCCACTGTCATCGCAGTCCCAGTCCTCTCGCCATGACGCCGCGCAGGATCTCTGAGGTCCCGCCGCGCAGTGTGAATCCCGGTGCGTGCAGGACGCCTTCGGCGAGCAGGCGGGAGAGGTTGTCGACGGCGTCGGGGTCCGGGGCCGTCGCGGTGTGCTCCGCGACGGTCTCCACCACCTGCCGCTCGAACCGGGTGCCGAGATCCTTGACCACGGCCGCTGGCACGTCGACGGAGGTGTCGTCGGTCAGACCGCCTGCGATCGACAGCGACAGCTGGCGCAACGTGAGCAGGCGGGCGACGAGGCCGCCGACCATCCGGACCTCCTCGGCACCGGGTTGCTCCACGAGCTTCTCGACGTACGACGTCAGGAGCGGCAACGACGACAGGATGCGCTCCGGGCCGCTGCGCTCGACGGCAAGCTCGGAGGTGACCTGTGCCCAACCGTCGCCCGGCCGGCCGAGCACCAGCTCGTCAGGTACGAAGACCTTCTCGAGCACGACCTCGTTGAAGTGGTGCTGCCCGGTCAGCAGCAGGATCGGGCGGATCTCGATGCCCGGCGAGTCGAGCTCGACGATGAACTGGCTCAGCCCGTCGTGGCGGTGGTCCGGGTCCAGGGGCTCACTGCGTGCGAGCACGAAGAACGCCCGGCAGTGCTGCGCTCCCGAGGTCCACACCTTGGTGCCGGTGAGCTCCCAGCCTCCGGGCACCTTGACCGCTCGGGTCCGGACGCTCGCCAGGTCCGACCCCGACTCGGGCTCGCTCATGCCGATGGCGAAGTAGGTCTCGCCGCGGGCGATCCCCGGGAGGTACCGCCGCCGCTGGTGGTCGGTCCCGTGACGCATCAGGGCGGGGCCGACCTGGCGGTCGGCGACCCAGTGCGCCGCCACCGGAGCCCCCGACGCCAGGAGCTCCTCGGTCACGACGTAGCGGTCGAGGTGGGACCGGCCGTGCCCGCCGTACTCCTTGGGGATGGTCATGCCGAGCCAACCGCATGCGCCGAGCCGGCGGCTGAACTCCTCGTCCCAGCCCGAGATCCACGAGTCCACGCGCGGGACGAACCGGCCGGCCGCCAGCTCCGCAGCCAGGAAGCTGCGTACGTCGTCCCGGAGGCTCTTGCTGTCCGCGTCGAGCTGGACGAGAGGTGGGACCAGGTTCGTCATGGCGTCGCTCCCACGGGCTGCGAGGTCACGTCGCAGGCGTCGTACGGCGCCCAGAAGTCGACCCAGGTCGGGAAGCCGTGCGGCAGCCCGGGGCCGCCCGGCGTCGTACCCCAGCTGTCGAAGCCCACCGCCTGGGGCCGCTCGGTCACGTCGGCGGCGTACCAGTGGCGTTCCCGGCGCCGCGAGAACAGCCACTCGCCGTCGACCTTCTGGTACTCGTCGTCGTAACGGATCGCCATCACGATCCAGCGGTCGCCCACCTCGTGCTCGGCGCGGCAGTACACCTGCCCGCGCGCGGTCTCCGGTCCGAGGAGCTCGACCCGGTGTCCGACGATCTGGTGCACGGAGCGGTAGAACCAGCGCAGCTGCGGGGTGATCTGGCGGCGCAGCTCCTCGCGTCCCTGTCCGTGCCGGCCGAGCCGGATGTCCGGGGTGAACAGCGCCACCCACGCGTCGACGTCGCGCTCGTCGACTGCGATGGCGTAGCGGATCGGCAGCTGCTCGATGTCCAATCGGTCCTCGATCCGAACGATCCTCCCGGCAAGAGCGTGGTCCACCATCACGAGCCACCAGTGAGCATCAGGGTCTGGCCGGAGAGGTAGGTGAGGTCGTCGGCCGCGAGTGCCACCACTGCCCGGCCGATGTCCGCCTCGGGGTCTCCCACACGGCCGAGCGGGACCCGGGCCTCCATCCTGGCGAAGCGGTCGGGATGGGCCTCGCGGAAGTCCTGCGAGGAAGGCGACAGGGCGTTCGGGACGATCACGTTGACCCTGATGCCGAACCTTCCCCACTCCCTGGACGCCACCCGCGAGAGTCCGCGGATCGCCTCCTTCGCCATCGCGTAGGCGCCGAACGCCACGTTGCCCTCGATGGCGGTGCTCGACCCGAAGTTCACGATCGATCCGCGACCACTGGCCTTGAGGTGCGGCAGGGCGGCCTGCATCGCGTAGAGCGTCGCCAGGGCGCCGGACCGCCAGGCCAGCTCGACGTCCTCGTCGGTCGTGTCCTCCAGCTTGGCCTGCACCGAGGACTGGGCGTTGTTGACCAGGATGTCGATCCCACCGAGCGCGCGCACGGTGGCGTCGACGGCCGCGTCGACCTGTTCGCGCACGCCGACGTCACAGGCGAAGGCCACGGCCGTCCCGCCGAGGTCGGCGATCTCCGCGGCGACGGCCTCGCACTTCGAGAGCGTGCGACCGACGAGCGCGACCGACGCGCCCTCCTTCGCGAGCGCCAGCGCGGTCCCTCGGCCGATGCCCTGACCCGCTCCGGTCACGAGCGCCACCCGGCCCTCCAGACGACCCGTCACTTCTCGTCCTCCGATCCTGGGCGCTGCTCCGCGAGGAGCGGCGCGAGGTTGTTGCACACCAGCTGCACGTGGTCCCTGGCTCGCTCCTCGGACATCCCGCCGATAGAGGCCCAGAAGTAGACCGTCTCGACGGGTGCGCCGGCGGTGTACGCGCGCACCCGCTCGGCCATCCGGTCGGGCGGCTCGAGGAAGAAGTAGTCGATGCTCGTGCGCGGCTCACGACTACGCAGCTTGGCGGCGTCCACGGGCCGCGGAACCGGCTGGTCGGTCCCCTCGACCATGTGCCTCCGGTAGGAGTCGACCTGGTACTCCAGGTGCTCGGAGACCCACGCCCAGTCCCGCTCCGGATCGTCGGAGACGAACCCCTGGATGCCGCCGGCCATCCTGCCCGCGGAGGCGTCGTACCCGGCGCCGACCAGCGCGTCGCGGTAGTGCGGCCACATCTCCGCGTTGGCGGTCAGCAAGCCGGTCCCGAGGCGGCCGGCACGCCCGGCGCCCTGCGGGCCGAGGTAGCCCAGCCACAACGGGACGGGGTCCTGCACCGGCCGCGGCGTCACTCCGCCCGCCGCCCACAGCGCGCGGAGCGCCCCGACCTGGGCATCGGTCCGTCCGTACCGCCTCTCCTGGGGTACGCCGTACAGGTCGTACTCGGGCTTGCGGTAGCCGGCGCCCAGGCCGAGGTCAAGCCTGCCGTTCGAGATCAGGTCGACCAGGGTCGCCTCCTCTGCGAGACGGACCGGGTGATGGAGAGGGGCGACCAGCACAGCAGTGCCGAGGCGCGCCCGGGTCGTGCGTGCGGCGACCGCCGCTGCGAAGGTAAGGGGCTGGGTGAGGTAGCCGTCGTCGAACTGGTGGTGCTCGGTGAACCACAACGAGTCGATGCCGAGGCGGTCGGCCTCCTCGCACAGCTCGAGGGTGAACGCGTGCAGGCGGGCCGGGTCCTGGCGCCAGCGCTGCGGGTTCCGGAGGTCGAAGTACAGTCCGACGCGCACGTTCGCGACTCCATTCGTGGGTCAGGGACAGCCGAATGATCTAGATGATTGTACTGTAACATCGGATTCCGAAGCTCGCTCAGGGAGGAACCATGGCTGGTCGCCTGCAAGGAATGGTCGCGATAGTGACCGGGTCGGCATCGGGCATCGGGCGCGCGTGCGCCATCGCCCTCGGGACCGAAGGAGCATCCGTCGTTGTTGCCGACCTCTCCGCGGACGGAGCGGTGAAGGTCGCGGACGAGACCGCCGAACGCGGCGGGCTGGCCCACGGCGTGCGAGTCGATCTCGGGGACGCGGAGTCGGTGGAAGCGATGGTCCAGCAGACCGTCGACCGGTTCGGCCGGCTGGACATCCTGCACAACAACGCAGCTGCCACCCACCTGGCTGCCACGCGCGACCTCGACGTCGGCGACATGGACCCCGACGTCTGGGACGAGACGATGCGCATCAACCTGAAGGGCACGATGCTGGCGACCAAGTTCGCACTGCCGCACCTGATTGCCGGCGGTGGAGGCAGCATCGTGAATACGTCAAGTGGCGCCAGCCTTGCGGGCGACCTCGGCCACACGGCGTACGCCGTGTCGAAGGCCGCGATCAACGCGCTCACCCTCAACACGGCGGCGCAGTACGGCAAGGCGGGGGTCCGGTGCAATGCCGTCGCCCCCGGTCTCGTCGTCACGCCGGCGTCGGCCGACAACTACGCCGGGCCCCTCGGCGAGATGATGCTCCGCCACCACCTCACCCCGAGGTTGGGCACTCCCGCCGACATCGCGGCGATGGTGACGTTCCTCTGCTCGCCCGACGCCGGCTTCATCACGGGACAGATCATCAACGTCGACGGGGGCTCCCACAGCCACGCGGCGCATCTCGCCGACATCCGGGACCTCCGGTCCCGGCCCGCAGCCGGCGAGCGCGTGGATGCAAACGGTTCGACCCGGCCGACGGCCTGATCCGAGCCGTTCCGTGCTGATCACCCGAGGGCGTCACCAAATCACGTTCGCGGTGCTGATGGTCGCCGTCGGGTCGTTCGCGCTCCTGCAGTCGCTCGTGGTGCCCGTCCTGGGACAGCTGGAGCGGGAGCTCGACACCAACCAGACCACGGTGACCTGGGTGCTCACGGCGTACCTGCTCTCCGCGTCCGTGTCCACCCCGCTGTTGGGCCGGCTCGGGGACGTCGTCGGCAAGAAGCGGATGCTGGTCCTCACGCTGGCGGCGCTCTCGGTGGGCTCGCTCATGGCGGCTCTCTCCGAGAGCATCGGGTGGTTGATCGTCGCTCGCACGGTCCAAGGGGTCGGTGGCGGCGTCATCCCCCTGTCGTTCGGCATCATCCGAGACGAGTTCCCGCACGACAAGGTCAACAACGGGCTGAGTGTGGTCGCCTCCCTGGCTGCCGTCGGGTTCGGGATCGGGATCGTGGCCGCGGGACCGATCGTGGAGCTGCTGAGCTACCACTGGCTCTTCTGGATCCCGATGGTCACCACCGCTCTCACCGCTCTCGCGGCGGCGACCCTCGTGCCCGAGTCACCGGTGCGCACGCCAGGGCGCATTCCGCTCGTGCCGGCGTTGCTGCTCTCGGCTTGGCTGCTCGTCCTGCTCATCGGGGTCAGCCAGGGGAATCGATGGGGATGGGAGTCCAGCCGCGTAGTGGCGCTGCTCGTCGGCGCCGCGATCCTCGCCGCGGCGTGGATCGTCGTCGAGACCCGGGTGCCGGTCCCGCTGATCGACATGAGGATGATGCGCCGCCGGGGCGTGTGGACCGCCAACGCGGTTGCCGGCTTCGTGGGCTTCGGTGTCTACGCCTCCTTCGGCTTCCTGCCGCAGTTCCTGCAGACTCCGGCCGAGGCCGGCTACGGCTTCGATGCCACGCTGACCGAATCGGGTCACCTGCTGCTGCCCTCTGCCGTGGCCAGCTTCCTGATGGGATTCCTGACGGCGAGGCTGGTGAAGCGGCTCGGCACCCGCGTCGTCATCATGTCCGGGACGCTGGCCAGCGCCGCCGCCTTCGCCTCGATCGCCGTCTGGCACGACGCAACCTGGCAGCTGTTCGTGGCGACCACCTTCCAGGGCATCGGTACCGGCCTGGTCTTTTCCAGTCTCGCGGGCGCGGTGATCGCGGCCGTACCGTCGGACCAGACCGGTGTGGCAAGCGGGATGAACGCGAACATCCGGACCATCGGCGGCTCGGTCGGCTCGGCGGTGATGGCGGGCGTGGTCACGGCACGCTTGGGTCCGACCGGCGCTCCCGCCGAGAGCGGTTACGTCGTCGGCTTCGCGGTTCTCGCTGCGGCGATGACGTTGGCCGCGGCGGCCGCCGCCTTCATGCCCGACGTCCGCGACCAGCCGACCCACGACCCACTCGAGGACGCACAGAACGCAGGCCTGGCCCTAGTCCCCGGCGGCCCGGCGTTGACCGAGGTGCACCCGCCTGGCGGGCGCTGACCGGGTGCTTCGACCGCTGTGGTGTCGCTGACCGCCATAGGTCACATCTGCCGGCCAGTAGGTGTTCGAACGCGAACCTCTACGGCTCCCGCTGCTGTGTCGGCTCGCGGGGACTGGCAGGACATACCGGGAGCCGCTGGCGCGGGTCGCACTGCGCGCAGGGCAGCAAGAGGAGCCAGCGCCCAGCGGCGGCTGGGGCGTATCGAAATATCGAAGGTCCTACTCCGTCTCACTCCCCGAGCCTCCCCAGCGCCGCCTGCCCTTCCCGAATCACTGGACACCGTTGACTACTACTGACTGCTCAACTTTCGTCCCAGCCACCCCTGACACCCCGTTCACACACCCTTCAAACCGTCGGCACGCATGCTACGAAGGTTCGTAGATGGGCCGCCCGACTCGGGTGGCCCACGAGTCATTTTCGGGCGACATGTTGGACGTGATTGGTCATGCATGGTGGCGTCAAGATCTACAACCGATCACCCGCCGCTGCGCGCGCGTACGTCGAGGCCGACCGGTCCCGGGTCGATGACTACTACCTAGCCGAGGGCACCGGTATCGCCCGACGGTTCGGCGCCATGCCCGACGGCGAGGGTGTGATCGATCTGGGGGTGCTGGACGGCGAAGGGTATGAGCAGTGGGTTGCCGGCTTCGATCCGGTGTCCGGTCAGGCGCGGGATCGGCGCCGCGAGAACGGCAATCCGGTGCGGTTCGTGGAGATCACGGTCAACGGGCCGAAGACCTGGTCCCTGGCCGCGGCACTGAACCCGGAGGTCTCGGCCGCCTACGACGCCGCGCAGGACCGGGCCGCGGAGCAGGTCATCGGCTGGGTGGCCGAGCACGCCACCACCCGGGCCGGGCCGCGCGACCGTCAGGTGCAGGTGCCGGTCGAGAACCTGGAGGCGGTGACGGTGCGGCACTACACCTCTCGCGCCGGTGATCCGCACCGCCATCTGCACCTCCAGGTCAACGCGCGGGTGTTCGCCGTCGGACAGTGGCGGGGACTGCACACGGTCGGGTTCCGGGACTACATCGAGGCCCTCAACGGCATCGGCCACGCCGCGGTCATGTGCGACCCCGACTTCCGCGCCGCACTGGCCGGCGCCGGGTTCACCCTCGACCCCGCGTCTGGGGAGGTCGCCGAGCTGGCGCCCTACGTCGGGGCGTTCAGTGAGCGGGCCGCGCAGATCGGCCGGAACATCGACCGCTACGAGGCCGAATGGCGCAGGGCGAACCCTGGTCAGGAGCCCGGCCCGGCGATCCGTCGGTCCTGGGACCGACGGGCATGGAAGGACGCACGCCCCGACAAGGTCGCACCCAAAGACGGCGCCGAACTGGTGGCGGCCTGGAACCAGCAGCTGACCGACCTCGGCTACCAGGACCCCGCGCCGCAGCCCGGGCTGCCGATCATCGTCGAGGCACCGCGGATGGGTGAGTTCGACCGCGACGCGGCCGTGGAGACCATCCTGGTCCGGCTCGGTGCCCGGCGGTCGGCGTGGAACGCCGCCGACATCCGCGGCCACGCCGAGAAAGCGATCGCCGGAGCCGGGCTCGTCCTCGACCCAGGTGTGCGCATCGAGCTGGCCGAGGACATCACCGCCCGCGCCATCGAGGCGTGCGTGCCGCTGCTGCGCCACCCGGGTGTGCCCGAGCACATCCGGTCGCTGTCCTCACGCCACGTGCTGGATGTCGAGGCCGACATCGTGGCCCGGCTCGCCGACCGCGCCAGCGTCGCCGTGACGCCGACGGTGCTGTCGCCCGCCGCGGGGACCGGACTGGATGAGCCCCAACGCACCGCAGTCGGGGTTCTGTCCGGGACCGCGGAGCTGGTGGTCATCGAGGGCGCGGCCGGGGCGGGGAAGACCACCACCCTCGCCGCCACCCAGACCCTGCTCGGTGAGCAGGGCCGTCGGATGCTCGTGGTCACCCCGACCCGGAAAGCAGCCCAGGTCGCAGCCCGCGAGGTCGGCACCGCGGGCTCGGTCGCCTGGCTGGTCCACCAACACGGCTACCGGTGGGACACCGACGGCCGGTGGACCCGCGTCCCCGCTGAGCCAGCGTCCGAGGCAGTACTGGGTCAAGGTGACCTGCTGCTGGTCGACGAAGCCGGGATGCTCGACCAAGACACCGCCCGCGCGCTCCTCACCCTCGCCGACGAGATGGGCGCCCGCCTCGCCCTCGTCGGTGACCGGCATCAACTCCCCGCCGTCGGCCGCGGCGGCGTCCTCGACCTCGGCGCCCGCTGGGTCCCACACCAAGCACACGTCGACCTCGACATCGCCCACCGGTTCGCCGACCCCGAGTACGCCGCGATCAGCCTCGCCCTGCGCACCGGGTCCTCCACCTACACCCTCCCACCGCCAGCCCCATGCCAAGCAGACAGTGAGCCGGTTGGTGAGCCGGTTGGTGAGCCGACCCGGCAGGTGTGGGCAGCGCTGTGGCGCCGCGACCAGGTCCGGATCTACCCCAGCGAGACCGAACGCACCCAGGCGCTCGCCCAGCTTGCCGCCGACGGCATCGTGAGCAGAGATCGGCGCGCGCGCCAGATGTTGATGCTGGCCGACACCCGCGAACAGGCTGCCGCTCTCAACGGCGCGATCCGCGACCGGCTCGTCGCCGCCGGCCGAGTCGACGACACCCACGCGGTCGCCACCGACGCCGGCGAACGGCTCGGCGTCGGGGACCGGATCGCGACCCGCCGCAACGACCGCGACCTCGGCGTGACCAACCGCGACACCTGGACCATCACCGCCATCGGCCCCGACGGCAGCCTCGCCCTCAGAGGCCGAAAGGCCACCGACCTGCGCACCCTCCCCGCCACCTACGCCCGCAAGCACACCGAGCTCGCCTACGCCACCACCGTCTACGGCGCCCAAGGCGAAACCACCCAAACCGGACACCTCGCGTTGGGTGAGCACACCTCAGCAGCCTCCGCCTACGTCGCGATGACCCGCGGCCGGCACAACAACATCGCCCACCTCGTCGCCGAGAACGAGACCGACGCCCGCCGCCAATGGGAGCAGGCCTTCGCCCGCGACCGCGCCGACCTCGGCCCCACCGTCGCAGCCGCGCAGGCCGCCGAGGACATCGAGCGCTACGGAACCCAGCAACCCACCCGACCCCTCAACCAAGTGCTCGGCAACCTATGGACCGCCTGGACCCAGCAGGCCGACCTCCACGACCACCACCAGCGGCTGGCCGGCGAACGCGACGCCCTGCAGCAGGTGGTCGCGATCCATGCCCGCTACACACCCGACCGAGACCGCCTGAAGGGCGTCGAGGTCGACGCGAGACGCAGCTGGCTCCAGGCCCGCCAACACGTCGACGACCTCGACGCCGCCCAAAAGGCCGAGATCGAGGACCTCCAGACGCGGGTCTGGGCCACGTGGCGCCAGGACCTCGCACAGGCGCGGGACGCCGCCGAGATCGTCCGCGACGGACCCGGGCGACTCGGCCAACGCCGCCGGCAGGTCCGCGACGCCCAGGCCGACCTGACCGCCTTCGCCCAACGCTGGCGCCCCGCCGTGCCCGACCTGCCCACCGACCCTGCAGAGCTCGCAGAGCAGGTCAGGTGGCTGCACGGCCGCCACGTCGAAGACCCGATCAACGCCTACGTCGCCCGTCAGGTTTCCGACGCCCACTCGGACGCGGACCAGATCCGTCTGGCCGAGCGCGACGCCTCCGCGGCGTACGAGCGGGCCGAGCGGGCGCGAAACCAGCTCGATGAGGCGAGGTACGCAGCGCTGCGCCCATACGGGCGCGCAGGATTTGCCCGCGATGCCGCCGGTCGGCTCGCCGCCGTCGCCGACGAACTGGCAGGCGTTGAACGTGAGCTGCGCACCGTCTCCACCCGCCTCAACGCCCTCGAGAGCGAGCCGAGCGTTCGGACGCTCCCGGACGGAGAACTCGTCGTCGAACGGCGGCGGTGGGCGGCCGACCGCGTGGCTCGACACGAAACGGCTGCACGTGAGGCACGGCAGCGTCGGCAGAACCGGCAGGAGAGACGGTGGATCGAACCGCCTCCTCCGACCCGGAGCACGCCCGACCGCGGGTGGGGCATCGGCCGCTGAAACTCCCCTCACCGACCAGCGCCCTCAAACGATGTCCGATCCGGTCCGCACGCCGTTGCCTTTCAAGTCATGGACAACCGCACACCCGGCGCAGCTTTGTGGGCGCCGGTAATCGCCAGGTGAGCCCCCTCACGCCCTTAGGTCAACAACAGGCACTGTCCCTTCGGCACCGCAGTCGGGCTTAAAGGTTCACCCACAACCAGCAAGGAGAAGCAGATGAGCACCGCACCAAATCACGACGACGACAACAACAGCCACGACTGCAACCGCGGCGACGATGAGAGGGCCCGCATCGAGAACTCCGCCGCCCAGCTGCGGGTGCCGGTCGCCACGATCCGGTACTGACCGTGGACCGCGCGTTCTCAAGCGTCGAACACGCCATGGCTCCGGCCGGTCGATGCCGCCGCGACTGCGGGCTCCCAGGCCGCGCGGATCTTCTCCGGCAGCACGAGCTCGGACCAGGCATCCACCAACAGGGCGCCGTCGACCCAGCGCATGATCATGTGCTGGTCGCCCTCGGTCAGCAGGTTCTCATACAGGCGCCGACGATCCGTCCGGTCCCGCAGATCCCACTCGTCCTGCTCGCTGTGGCCGACCAGGTCCGGCATCCGCACGGTGTCGAAGCACCCCGGCACCTCGACCCGCCACAGCCGGTTCGGATACCAGAACGTCTTCAACCCCGGCCGGAAGTCGACCTCCCACACCACCGTCGTCACCATCCCCAAGTCAGCACCGGCGGCCTGCATCAGCCTTTCCGCGACATCGAGCATCGGGACCTTCCGACGCCGCTCGTACATCGACACCGCCGACTGCGTCGTCCCCGCGCGGCGCGCCAACTCGGCCTGCGTCAAACCAGCCCCGCGCCGTGCCAGCTCGATGATCGTCGGTCGCTCCACATCCCGATTATCGCCAGTCAGCGATATTCCGTCACGTCCCTGGCAAGCCTTGCGCACCTGCCTCCCGAGGCAGGGACTTCCCGCTTCCGCACCACACCTCTCGCAACCACCGATAGGAGTCACCCGATGACCGCACAACCCGCGAACCCGAGCCCGCGCCGCAACCCCGGTGACGAAATGCTCACCCTCCACGAGGCCTGCGCCTTCCTCCGGGTCCCCGAAGGCACCCTGCGCTACTGGCGCCACCTCGGCTGCGGACCCCGCAGCTTCAAGGTCGGCCGCCACGTCCGCTACTGGCGCACCGACCTCATCCTCTGGCTCACCGAACAGACCAACCGACCGCAGCACCGCTGAGATCGACGAGCCTGTCGGCGCGCGGGCGCATGATGAAGACATCTCGGAAGGGGTGACAGCCATGGGCTGGGTATGGAAGGAACGCCAATCCTGGCGCGGGTCGTACCGCGACGAAGCCGGGAAGCAGCACACCAAGTCGTTCAAGAGGCAGGTCGACGCCAAACGATGGGTCGCCACCGAAGAGTCGAAGGTCGTCCGCGGCGACTGGATCGACCCCGCCGCCGGGAAGGTGACCTTCGCGGCCTTCTACGCCGACTGGGCGCCACGCCAGGTCTGGCTGTCGTCCACCCGGGAGAACGCCGACCTGGCCACAGCGGGGGTGGTGTTCGGCGACATGCAGCTGCGGTCGATCCGGCGTTCTCACATCGAGACGTGGGTCAAGAACATGGCGGCGAGGCTCGCGCCAACGACGATCGACACCCGTTTCACGATCGTGCGCGGCGTCTTCCGCGCCGCTGTCGCGGACCGACTGATCGCCAGCGACCCGACGGTCGGCGTCGTACTGCCTCGCAAGCGCAAGGCCGAGGCGGCGATGAGCATCCCCACCAACTCCGACGTGGCCACGCTCCTCGACGCGGCCGAACCACCCGACCGGCCGATGTCGCGGCCGGGGTTCACGGCGTACGTCGCCCTGTGCGCGTTCGCCGGCCTGCGCCGCGGCGAAGCGCTTGGGGTGCAGGTCGGCGACATCGACTTCCTGGGCCGGACGCTCCGCGTCACCCGTCAGCTGCAGCGCGCCAAGCCAGCCGACGTCGAGGCCGGGAAGAACCTCGTCAAAGCCGCAGGTGACATCGCCGTTGTCGTCCGCCCGCCGAAGTACGAGTCCGAGCGCACCATCTACCTGCCCGACGAGCTCGTCGCGGTCCTGTCCGAGCACGTTCGCCAGCACACGCCGGACGGCGAGCCGTCCCGGTGGCTGTTCGACGAGGGAGGTAAGCCCTGGCACGACAATCTCGTCGACTACCGCTGGCGCTCGACCCGCACCGACGCCGGGCTCACGGCCAAGCTGCACGACCTTCGGCACTACTTCGCGAGCGGCTTGATCGCCTCAGGGTGCGACGTGGTCACCGTGCAACGCGCGATGGGCCACGCGTCGGCGACAACGACGCTGAGCACCTACGCCCATCTCTGGCCGACGGCCGAGGACAAGACCCGCGCAGCAGCCGCCGAGATGGCAGCCGCCGTGCTAGCCGCGCGTCTGCCAGCTCAGGTCGAGGTCACCCGGTCGCGCCAATAGCCCGGTCGACGCTTTGCATGAGCCACTGCCACGATCATCAGCACGTCACCCTGGACGAAGTAGACGACGCGGTAGGGGAAGTCACTGACACCCTTGGAGCGCACGACCGGCTGACGATCCCACCCGGGCCAGACCGCCCACGACTCCGGCGCATCGACCGCCGCGCCGATCGCGGCCCGCACGGCGACCTCGAACCGCAGGCCGACGCCGACCTCGCGGTCGTCGTGCCAGTCAACGTCGGCCACCAGCTCGGCTCTGGCTTCCGGATGGAAGTCGAAGCCGAGTGTCATGCGTTGCGCGCGGCCTGTCGAGCAGCCCGCCGAGCTGCCAGCTCAGCGAAGACCTGCTCACCCGGGATGGTCTCGACCTTGCCGCTGAGGATGTCGTCCACTCGCGTGGAAATCTCGTCGGTCCACGCTTCGTCGACCGACTCCTGATCGGCGACCTCGATCGACTCCAGGAGCCGTAGGGCGACGTCCTTGCGCACCGAAGGAGGCAGGGCGAGCCCCGCCTCGTAGAACTCCGATGGGCTCAACGTCATGACAGCAGTCTACGGGCTGCCGACGACGGTGCCGAGCGAAGCTCCGATGCGCCTGCAGCCACGCGTCGATCGCGATTCTTGCCACGCATCTGCCACGCATGGGGGCCCAGCAGGCCTCTGACCTGCGGAAACAGGTTGATTCAGTAGTACCAGGGGTAGGGCGACCAGTCCGGCTCGCGCTTCTCGAGGAACTGGTCGCGACCCTCCTGCGCCTCGTCGGTCATGTAGGCGAGGCGGGTGGTCTCGCCGGCGAAGAGCTGCTGGCCCACGAGGCCGTCGTCGGGGAGGTTGAACGCGTACTTGAGCATCCGCATCGCGGTGGGGCTCTTGCCGTTGATGATCCGGCCCCACTCGAGCGCGGTGGCCTCGAGGTCGGCGTGCGGGACCGCGCGGTTGACCGTGCCCATCCGCATGCCGTCGGCGGCGTCGTACTCCTCGGCGAGGAAGAAGATCTCGCGGGCGTACTTCTGGCCGACCTGGCGGGCGAGGTACGCCGATCCGTAGCCGCCGTCGAACGAGCCGACGTCGGCATCGGTCTGCTTGAAGCGCGCGTGCTCGGCGCTCGCGAGGGTCAGGTCGGCGACCACGTGCAGCGAGTGGCCGCCGCCGGCCGTCCAGCCGGGGACGACGCACAGGACGACCTTCGGCATGAACCGGATCAGCCGCTGGCACTCGAGGATGTGCAGCCGCGCGAGCTTGGCCTTGTCGATCGGGCTCGGCTCCTCGGCGCCGGTGTCGCCGCTGCCGGCGTCGACCGCCTCGTACTGGTAGCCCGCCTTGCCCCGGATCCGCTGGTCTCCGCCGGTGCAGAAGCTGCGCTTGCCGTTCTTCGGCGAGGGCCCGTTGCCGGTGAGGATCACGCAGCCGACGTCGGCCGACGTGCGCGCGTGCTCCAGGGTGCGGAGCAGCTCGTCGACCGTGTGCGGCCGGAACGCGTTGAGCACGTCCGGCCGGTCGAACGCGATCCGCACCGTGCCGTGCGCCTTGGCCCGGTGGTAGGTGAGGTCGGTCAGGTCCTCGAAGCCGGGCACCTCGTCCCACGCCTCCGGGTCGAACGTCTCCGACACACCCTCGATCGCACTCATGGCGGCGAGGCTATCGAGTTGGGTGGGTGAGAGTGATCTGGAGGTCGCTCTCACCCGCCCAACTCAGTTCAGGCGAGGGGCTCCAGCACGAACACCGGGATCTGGCGGTCCGTCTTCTCCTGGTACGACGCGTAGGTCGGCCAGGTGGCGACCGCGAGGTCCCACCACTCCTGCCGCTCGTCGCCCTCGACCAGGCGCGCACGGTAGAGCGCGGGCTCCGGCCCGTCCTGGAGCTGGACGACGGGGTCGGCCAGGAAGTTGGCGTACCAGGTCGGGTTGTCCGGCGCGCCGCCCTTGGACGCGATGGCGACGTACTTCCCGTCCTTCTCGACCCGCATCACCGGGTTCTTGCGGAGCTTGCCCGACTTGGCGCCGCGCGACGTGATGACGACGATCGGCCAGTCCGGGTTGTCGCGGAGGACGTTGGCCTCACGGCCGCCGGTCGCCTCGTACGTCGCGACCTGGTCCCGCACCCACTGGGTCGGGCTGGGCTCGTACTCGCCTTCGATGAGATCAGTCATGCCTGTGGCAATGCCCGATGCCGGGCGGGCATTCCCTGGCCGGTCGACCGGGGTCTCCCCGCCGCCTTCAGGCGCCGGCGATGGTGACCGCGAGCGCGGCGAGGTGCCCGAGCCGGGCGATCTCGGAGTCGACGAACTCCGGCCCGCCCCAGCGCCCGATCACGACGATCTGGTTGCCGTCGAGCCGGGCCGCGGCGTAGAGGGTGGAGTCGCCGTCGGACTCCGCCTCGAGCCGGCTCGGCCCCTCGATGTCGACGAACTCGAACTCGGCCGGCGCCGCACTGGTGCCGTGCACGACGCCCTTCGCGCGGTGGACCCTGGCCGCCCAGTCGGTCCGGAAGGTTCGGGGCAGCAGCTCGATCAGCTGGTCGAGCGCCTTCTCCGGCGCAGCAGTCAGCTCCTCGACCGCCTCGAGGTCGAGGGTCAGGTTGCCGCCCGCCGGGTACCGGCTGATCCAGAGGACGCGCACGCCGTCGATGGTGTTGCACGCCGACACGATCGAGTCGGGCATGGTGCCATCGACGGCCTCGAGCAGCACATCGTCGAGCGCGGTGCCGTCGGCACGCTTCTCGACGATCTCGATCGCCTCGATGTCGCCGCCCGCCATACCGATCGCGGTCGCGACCCTGCCCAACGACCCAGGGACGTCGGGCAGCTCAACGCGCAGGAGGAACGGCATGACTGCGAGGCTAGCCGCCCCAGGTTGCGCGGTCGTTTCCGGGCCGGTGCGGCGTCTCAGTCGCTGGTCAGGCGCTGGGCGAGACCGGTCGCGCGTTGCGCGCGGCGCTCGACCGCAGCGATCACCGACTCCGGGGTGCCGACCACGTGCACCCGCTCCTTGGCGCGGGTGACGGCGGTGTAGAAGAGCTCGCGGGTGAGCAGCGGCGAGTCCTCCGGCGGGAGCAGCAGGGTCACCTCGCCCACCTGGCTGCCCTGGCTCTTGTGGATCGTCATCGCGTGCAGCGTGTCGACCGCGCCGAGCCGGGCGGTCGCCAGCCGCTGGTGGGTGCCCGCCCCGGCGATCACGCCGCGCAGCCGGTCGCCCTCGCGCACGACCACGCCGGTGTCGCCGTTGAAGAGGCCGAGCCCGTAGTCGTTGGCGGTGACGAGGAGCGGGCGCCCGGCGTACCACTCCTGCCAGACCGACTGGTCCCCGAGAACACTGTCGGACAGGAGCCGCTCGGTGAGCCGGTTCCAGTGCGCGACGCCGTAGGGGCCGTCGCGGTGCGCGCAGAGCAGGCGGTGCGCGTCCATGGCGGCGAGGGCGCCGTCGGCGTCACCCGCCAGCGCCGCGGAGCGTACGGCGAGCGCGTGCTCGAGCAGCCGGGCGCGGAGCACCTCGGCGTGCTCGGCGGGGTCGACGAGGCTGATCCGCTCGTCGCCGCCGGTCAGCAGGTCGAGAGCCCGGTCGGCGTCGCCCTGACGCAGTGACTCGGCCAGCGCGCCGATGCTCTCGCCGAAGCGGTGGGTCGTGCGCAGCCCGGTCACGGCGCTCGGCGCCCGGCCGGCGAGCCCCTGCACCAGGTCGGCGAGCACGGCACCGGCCTCGACGCTGGCTAGCTGATCGGCGTCGCCCACGAGCACCAGCCGGGCGTCGGGACGCACCGCCTCGAGCAGCCGCGCCATCATCGTGAGCGACACCATCGAGGTCTCGTCGACCACGACGACGTCGTGCGGCAGCTTGTTGCGGCGGTGGTGGCGGAACCGGTTGCGCGAGCCCGGCGACCAGCCCAGCAGCCGGTGCAACGTGGACGCGGCGAGCCCGGACAGCCGGGCGCGGTCGGCGTCGCTGAAGCGGTCCTCGGCCTGCGCCTCCTCGACCGCCTGCTGCAGACGCGCGGACGCCTTGCCGGTCGGCGCGGTGAGCGCGATCCGGAGCGGTCGGTCGGCCTGCTGGGTGAGCAGCGCGAGCAGGCCCGCCACGGTGGTGGTCTTGCCGGTGCCGGGCCCGCCGGTGAGCACGGTGGTCCACTGGCGGGCGGCGGCGAGCGCGGCCGCGCGCTGCTCGTCGTACCCCTCCGGGAAGAGCCGGTCGACCGTCGCCGCCAGCGCGGCCTCGTCGACGGGCGGCGCCGGTGCGCCGATCCGGGCCAGCAGGTCGTCGCGCACCTGCCCCTCCTCGCGCCAGAACCGGTCGAGGTAGAGCAGCCCGCCCTCGCGGCGCAGCACTCCGGCGGTCATCAGCGGGCTCGCCGCGATGCGGTCCTCCCAGTCGGCGGTCTCGGGCCAGGGCAGGTCCTCGGCGCCCGCCAGCCCGGCCAGCCCGGCTAGGTCGACACACACCGAGCCGTGGCGGGCAGCGCGGACGGTGACCGCCACCGCGAGCGCGACCTCCGGGTCGCTCTCGCCCGACAGCGCGCAGATCCGCGATGCGGCGTGCACGTCAGCTGCGCTCAGCAGGCCACCCTGGTTGAACGTCGCGAGCAGGCCGGTCGCGCCGACCGCGATCCGGTGGTCGTGGCGGTCCTCGACCTCGAACAGCTCGGTCATCGCACCTCCCCGTCCAGCAGGTCGGACAGCGCCAGCACCAGCGCCGCGGGCGGCTGCCAGCTGAACACCCCGCACGGCACCCCGTCGACCTCCGGGGTGTCGGGGCCGCACATGCCGCGGACGTAGAGGTAGAGCACACCACCGAGGTGGGTGGCGGGGTCGTAGCCGGGGAGCCGCCACCGCAGGTAGCGATGCACCACCACCGAGTAGAGCAGCGCCTGCAGCGGGTAGTGCGAGTGCAGCATCGCCTCCGCGAGCCGCACGGGCGCATAGTCGGCGGCGGTCATCGGCCGGCCGATCTCGCCCAGCCGATTGGTCTTGTAGTCGACCACGAGGAACCGTCCGTCTTGCGCCGAGCCTGTCGAGGTGGGCAGCCGGAGGACGGCGTCGATGCTGCCGGAGAGGTAGCCGCGCAGCGTCTGGTCGGCCAGCGGCGGCTGCGCGAGCCGGTCGGCGTAGGCGACCATCGGGTCGTCGGCAGGAAGATGGGTCCGCAGCGCCGGGGCGAGGTCGCGCAACCGCACCTCGGCGTCACCCGCCCGTCGGTCCCGCGCCAGGTCGCCCCCCGCGAGGGGGATCTCGAAGTCGAGCTCGCGCAGCCGGTCGCGCAGCGGGATCTGTCCGAGCGTCAGCCCGTCGGCCAGCGGCCCGAGGGAGGTCGCGTGCAAGGGCAGCAGCGCGTCGGCCAGCTCGTCGGCCGTGGCCTCCGCCGGCCACCACCGCAGCTGCTCCTCGGCCCGCGCCCGCAGCTCGAGGCGGAGGTCGGACGCGTCGGGGTCGGCGTGCTCGAGGATCGCGTGGACGAGCGAGCCGAAGCCGGCGCCGGCCGGCAGGTCCGCCATCGGCGACGCCAGGTCGGCAGCCTCGTCGACGCCGCCGACCGGTGCCGGGGTCTCGACGAGCTCGACCACCGGCGGGGCGTCGTCCTCCCCCGACTCGTCGTCCTTGCCCGGCAGCTCCGGCTCACTGGAGGCGATCGCCTGCTCCTCGACCCGGATCAGCCCGGAGTACGACGTACGCCGCCACTCGGTGTCGACGTGCCGGTCGAAGACCCGCGCAGCCAGTGGCTGGTCGTCGCGGTCGGGCACGGACAGCTCCACCCGACTGGTGGTGGCCAGCTCGGCAGCCGGCCCGCCGTAGTCGCGCTCGATGGTCTGCAGGATCTCCCGCGCCCGCTCGTCGGTCTGCACGGGAGCGACCCGCAGCACGTCGCGGGTGCCGGGCCGGCGCCCGAAGAGCATCCGGTGCAGGGCGCCCTTCTCGGTGCCCTCGTCGGGAGCCCACCAGGTGACGACCTGCGACTGGGCGCGGGTGAGCGCGACGTAGAGCTTGCGCAGCTCCTCGCCGGCATCCTCGGCCCGGTGCGCGTCGACGCTGGCGGCCCACTGCCGACCGCTGCCGGCGACGTCGATCAGCCGGCGCAACCGGGCGGGGTCTGAGCGGTCGTGGAAGAGCGCCGTCTGCAGGTCCCGCTCGTAGCCGGCGTAGACGTAGGGCAGGTAGACGATCGGGTACTCCAGGCCCTTGCTGCCGTGGATGGTGACGATCTGGACCGCCCGGGCGTCGGAGTCGAGCCGCCGCGGGCGCTCACCGGCGGCCACCCGGAGCCGCTCGTCGCGGAACCACTCGAGCAGCGCCGTGAGGCCCAGCCGCTGGCTGACGGCCTGCTGGTGCAGCAGCTGGCCGAGGTGGCGCAGGTCGGTCAGCAGCCGCTCGCCCCCGACCTGGCCGAGGATCCGGCTGCTCAGGCCGCGCTCCTCGAGCGACTCGACCAGCGCCGCGACGCCGCGGGTGCGGACCAGGATCGCGCCGTCGCGCAGCTCGTCGGCGACCTCGCCGGTGAGCGCGTCGCCGCCCGCCACGATCGACGCCACGTCGTGCCCGAAGAAGCAGGTGAGCGCGGCCGACCGCACCAGCGGCGCCCGGTGCGGGGCGTCGAGCGCCTTGAGCAGCGCCAGCCAGTCGTCGGCCGCCGGCGTGAGGAACACGTCGCCGCCGCCGTTGAGCACGACCGGGACGCCGCGCCTCTGCAGGGCGGCCTCGACCATCCCGCCCTGGTAGCGATCGGCGACCAGGACCGCGACGTGATGGGCCTCGACCTGCGCGCCGTCCCAGGTCGCACCGGAGTCGAGCAGCGCCACGACGTCCCCGGCGAGGTCGATGGCGATCCGCTGACGGGCGTTCCACCACGGGATCAGGCCGTTCTTGAGCTTGAAGTCGTCCCGGGTCAGCTGACGGACCCGGAACGACGCCGGGTGGGGCGCTCCGGCCAGCCGGGAGGCCTCGTGCGCCGACTCGACCGGGCGGACCACGATGTCCGACGACCCGAGCCCGGCGTTGCCGAGGGTCGCGTTGAACTTCGCGACCAGAGCCGCATCGGAACGCCGGTTGGTGCCGAGCGTCGCCCGGGTGCCGGCCTGCGCGGCCGCCTTGAGGTAGGTGTCGACGTCACCGCCTCGGAACCCGTAGATCGCCTGCTTGGGGTCGCCGATGAGGATCAACGTCCCGTGACCGTGGAAGGCCCGCTCCAGCACCTGCCACTGCACCGGGTCGGTGTCTTGGAACTCGTCGACCAGCACGATCCGCCACCGGTTGCGCATCCGCGACCGGGCCGGGGCGGCGTCGTCCTCGAGGGCCCTGGCGAGCCGGGCGAGCAGGTCGTCGTACGACTGGATGCCGAGCCGGAGCTTGCGCCGCTCGACCTCGTCGCGGACCCGCTGCGCGAAGTCCGCGCGCGCCGCCGCCACCGGGTGCCCGAGGTCGGCCGGAGCGAGCTCGACGTTCTGGTGGGTCACCGCCTCGCGGCCGATCGCCGCGGCGGTCGCGCGGTCGATCAAGGGCGCGGAGGTACGGCGACCGTGGTCGGCCAGGTAGAGGTCGTCGACCACCTCGAGCACCAGCTCGTCGAGGGACTCGACGAGGGTGGCGGACGTGTCGCTCTCGCTGGCGACGCCGAGCGACCGGAGGACGACGTGGCAGAACTGGTGGGTGGTCGCGATCGTCGCGCTGTCGAAGGCCGCGAGCGCATCGCGGAGCCGCTCCTGCCGCCGAGCCAGCTCGGCCGGGTCGGCGTCGAGCAGGTGGACCAGCAGCTCGTTGTGGGCATCGGCGTCGCCGGTGGCCAGCTGCCGGGACACGGCCCGCTCGGCGCTGGTGAGCTGCTCCCGGACCCGCGCCCGCAGCTCCTGGGTGGCCGACCGGCTGAAGGTGATGACGAGCATCTCGTCGAGCGTCGCCTCGCCCTCGGCGACGTAGCGGGTGACCAGCGCGCCGACCGTGAACGTCTTGCCGGTGCCGGCGCTGGCCTCGAGCAGCGTCGTGCCGGTCGGCAGCGGACCGACCAGGTCGAAGGTCGGCAGCTCGGCGGCGTCGGTGGCGGCGTGGGTGGCGGTCACCAGCTCCCCACCTCGCTCTCGAGCAGCGGGCTCCACACCCGCATCGCGAGCGCGCCGAACCGGGTGGGCTCGGAGTCCTCACCGGGCTCGCCGGTGCCCGGCAGCGGCGCCTTGTCCCCCCACACCAGGACGTGCTCGGCGTCGGTGCGCTCGCCGTCGAACTTCCCGTCGTAGCGCCACGACTGGAAGTCCACCCGGTCGATCGCGACGCTGGCGTCGGTGTGGGTACGGCGGGCGCGGGCGTACTTGAGCGACGTCTTGAGCGGCAGCGGGAGCGGCGCGAGCAGACCCTCGTCGCGGATCGCGACCAGGTCACGCAGCCAGCCCAGCGCCCGGTGGTCGAGCGGCGCGAGCCGGGACACCTCGACGTCGGTGCGCGCCCGCTCGGGGCGGCCGATCGCCAGGCTGCGCCAGGCCCTGTCCTCGTCGCTCGCGGTGAGCGCGAGCAGCTTGACCCACGAGTGGAGCCGGTGCTTGGGGCCGAGCCGGGAGTAGCTGACCCGCACCAGCAGGTCGCCGTACAGCTCCGGCACGGTGCCGCGGAGGCGCCGCCCTCCGCCGAGATCGACGTCGACGTCGACCGCCCGCGGCTCCGGCCCGGTGTGGGCGAGCGCCTCACGGGCGACCGGTACGACGCGGCCGATGACCCGTTGCACGATCCGGTCGCCGAGCTCACCCGGAGGTACGACGCCGCGCCGCCGCTCGCGTGCCACCGCAGTGTCGGGGTGGTGGCCGCGGATCAGGTCGCCGAGGATCCGGTCGCCGACGGCCCACTCCTCCAGCGGGTCGAGCGTGATCGGGATGCGGTCGTCGACCGGCTCGTCCTCACGCGGCAGCGCGATGCCCAGCCGCTGCTTGAGGAAGCCCTTGACCGGGCCGCCGAAGAACTCCACGAGGTCGTCGAGGGCGACGTCGCCGGGCTCCGGCGGGGGCAGCGGCCCGGAGAGGAACGGCGGCCGCTCCTGTCGTTCGCGGGCGACGGCATGGGCGCCGGCCAGCGCGAACCGGTCGAACGCGAACGACCGGCCCGGCACCAGCTCGCCCGCCACCAGGTTGCGCCGGTCGAAGGGCTGGAGCGGGTGGGCCACGGTGACCTGGTCGCGGACGGGCCCGGCGGCGGCGGTCGCGGTGAGGTCGAGCGCGTCGAGCAGCTCGCCCACCGGCACGGCCGGCGGCCGCGGCTGGCCGGTGAACTCGTTGGCGCCGGTGTAGGTGATGACGAGGGTGTCGGTCGCGGCCAGCACCGCGTCGAGCAGCAGCTGCCGGTCCTCGCTGCGCGGGTCGCGCTCCCCCGTCAGCGGTCGTCGGGCGAGCACGTCGTCACCGTCGGTCACCCCGACCCGGGGGAAGATCCCGTCGTCGAGGCCGAGCAGGCACACCACCCGGTGCGGAACCGAGCGCATCGGGACCAGCGTCGACACCGTCAGCACGCCGGTGCGGAAGTTGGCCCGGGTCGGGCGGCCGGCGAGCCGGTCGGAGAACATCGCCCGCACGTCCGGCAGCCGCAGCTCCACGGTCGAACCGGCCCCGGCGCGCAGCCCGTCGAGCTCGCGCTGCACCTGGCCGAGCTGCCACGCGTCGCCGGGGCGCACCGAGGTCAGGGCACCGACGCCGTCCTCGATCGCCGCCAGCCAGTGGTCGAGCGGGTGGGTGCCGACCAGCCGGTCGGTGACCGCCGCCAGCCGGGACACGAGCTCCGCCAGCCGGCCGATCAGGTCGACGTCGCCGCTGCCGACGTCGTCGAGCGGCAGCACGCCACCGAGCAGCAGGTCGCTGTCGTCGGACAGGGCGACGCCGGCGAGCAGCCGGTCGAGGCCGGCCCGCCAGGTGTTGTCGTCGTACGCCGCCAGGCCGAAGTCGGCGCGGTGCGGGGCGTCGAATCCCCACTTCACCCCCGCCTGCTGGACCCAGGTCGCCAGCAGGTCGAGGTCGTCGTCGCGGAAGCCGAACCGGCGCCGGACCGGGTCCGCGTGGGCGAAGTCGAGCACCGCTCCCACCCCGGCGCGACCGCCCGCGAGGTCGAGCAGCCGGGCGACCACCGCCAGCAGCGGGTTGGTCTGGTCGAGGGCCCGGTCGGCCAGGCTCACCCGGAGCCGGTGGGCCGGATGTCCGTCGGGTCCGACCACGTCGGCGAGGCCGAACGCCGCCGACAGCAGCGGCGCGTAGCTCTCGATGTCGGGGCACATCACCAGCACGTCGCGGGGTTCGAGCGACGGGTCGTCGGCGAGCAGGCCGAGCAGGACCTCGCGCAGGACCTCGACCTGCCGGGCCCGTCCGTGACACGCGTGCAGCTGGACCGAGCGGTCGTCCGGCCGGAGGGCGCGCGCCTCGGGCCGGCTCGGCGCGTTGGCGCGGACGTCGGCCTGGAGCCAGCCGAGCAGCGTCTCGCCAACGTCGGGGGCCTCGAGGTGCGGCGCCGGCTCGTCGACGTACGTCACCGTGCCCAGGGTCCGCTGCAGCTCACGGGTGTCGCGCCCGAGCGTCGCGAGCAGCGGGTGGCCGACCTGGAGGTGGGAGCGGTCGGCAGCGCGCGGCACCACGCCGGTCAGGTCGCTGAGCCTCGTCCACAGCGCGGCCGACGGGTGCGGGAGCCAGAGGTGGACGTCGCGGTCGGCGGCCAGCGCGTCGAGCAGGGCGAGATCACTGGCCGCGAGCCGGGTGTGGCCGAAGAGGCTGACCCGCGACGGCAGGTCCACCGACCCGGGCTCGGCGCGCAGCCGCGCGATCGCCTCGGCCTGACGACCCACGGGATCGGGCCCGTCGACCACCGCCGCGAGCCGGCGCCACAGCTCGGGCTGCCAGGTCAGGTCGCCGGGGATCGGCTCGCCGGCGCCGTCGCGGTCGAGGCCGGCGGCCCAGTCGGCGATGAGCGCGGGCCGCTGCGAGGAGTACGACGCGAACAGGCCCGCCAGCCTCCGCGCGGTGGCGAAGCGCCGTCCCCTGCGCACCTCGCCGTCGTCGCCGGCGACGCCGTGGCCGAGGTGCCGGGCGAGCGTGGCGGCCCACGGCTCGTCGAGGGCGCCGTCGATGACCTGGAGGAGCGGCCAGGTCAGCGCATCGGCGGCCCAGGGGTCGTCGTCGGGCCGGCCGGAGACCACCGCGAACAGCGAGCGCGGGCTCCGGAAGTCGACTCCCGCACAGACGCCGTCGTCGCGCCCGGGCCCGTGGCCGAGCCGGTGCGAGAGCCGCTGGGACAGCCAGCGCTCGACCCCCTTCGCCGGCACCACGACCACCTCGGTCGCGAACGGGTCCGCCAGCGGGGTCGCCAGCAGCTCGCCGAGCCGGTCGGCGAGCTGGTCGGTGCGCGGCGCGCGGTGGAGGTGGAGGGTCATTGCGCGCCGAGGTTAGCCCTGACGCCCGACACGACGGGTCACCCCCCGCTCGCGTCCTCCCCGTGGTGGTGCCGGTGCTCCCGGACGTCCTCGTCGGCGTCGTCGATCTTGCCCTCGAGGATCGCGACGGCATCCGGCTTCCCGTAGAAACGGCGGAACGAGTAGACGATGAGCGCCAGGGCGAGGATGCCCGAGATGATCTGGGTGACGCCGGTCCAGACCCCGCCCGGCAACCACCACCCGTCCGACACCGGCCACCAGGACGGGACGTCCGGCTGGACGATCCACAGCACGCCGCAGGCGGCCAGCCCGAGCGAGAAGACCGTGGACGCCACGATCCGCGGCCAGGTCTCCACGCTCTCGGCGGCGCCCCGCAGCGCCCGGAGGCGGACCGGCTCGACCCACCGCTCCGCCCACTCGTACTGCTGCGACAGCACCGCCAGGCCCGCGAACATCAGCAGCAGCCCGGGCCCGGGCAGGACCAGCGCCGCGATGCCGGCGACCAGCAGCACCCAGCCGACCACCTCGAGCAGGACCCGCTTCGCCGCACCGGCCATGGGCTCATCCTGCCTTAGCCGGGTTCGCCGTCACCCGCCGAACCGATCCAGGAAGGCGAGCACGTCGGCGTCGGCCCGCCCGTGGGCGACAGCGATCCTGGCCCACTCCGTCGCCATGGCGTGGAAGCGGAGCGGGTTGTAGACGTGGCGACTTCTAACGAGCGTTGCGAATCCTGACCGGGAGGTATCGCAATGCCGCATCGTGCATGGAACAAGGCACCGGCCGACACCAAGAGCCGCTACTTCGAGCTGATCCGCCAGGGCGCCAGCGGC
>NZ_QXGH01000036.1 GCF_003515065.1 Nocardioides immobilis | reverse complement strand
CTCGACGACCTCATCACCGCGAAGGGGACGGGCCCGGGAGGGCAACGGGATAACGACTCTGACTCCAGCGCGACCGGCTCACAACCCCACACCGGCTCTTCGGACAAGCCACTTCCCGGACCCGCCAAACCCCACCCTAGAACCCCACTACCGGCTGCGTCTTGACACAGAGGGGTGCCAGTAGCGGCTAGTCGAACCAGCCCGATTGTGCGCGTCGGTGACTGGAGTAGTTGCTGACGTTACGGTCACCGCATGCAGTCGTTCGAGAACGTGGTGCAGGCGGCTGAGCGCACGGACTTCTCCGGCGCGGTACGCGTGGACCGGGCCGGTCACACCGAGCTGGCTCTGGCCCGCGGCTTCGCCGACCGGTCCCACGGGACACCGAACACGATCGAGACTCAGTTCGCCACCGCGAGCCTGACCAAGGGATTTACTGCACTGGTAGTGGCGAGCTTGGTGGACAGCGGTGTGCTCGATCTCCACACGACGGCCCGCTCCATCCTGGGTGACGACTTGCCGCTCATCGCGGATGACGTGACGGTCGAGCACCTCCTCGCGCATCGTTCCGGAATCGGCGACTACCTCGATGAGGAAGCCCTTGGTGACATCACTGACTACGTGATGCCGGTGCCCGTGCACCTGCTGGCGACCACCGAGCAGTACCGCGCGGTTCTTGGCGGCCACCAAACCGTCTTCCCGGCCGGCAGTCGGTTCGCCTACAACAACGCTGGATACGTGGTGCTGGCGCTCGTTGCGGAACGGGCCAGCGGCACGGAGTTCCACGATCTGGTCCGGACCCGGGTGTGCGAGCCTGCCGGCATGGTCGACACCGAGTTCATCCGCAGCGATGAGCTAACCGGGCGCGCGGCCCGCGGCTACCTCGCGGTCAGCGGATTGCGGACCAATGTGCTGCACCTTCCCGTGCGGGGCAGCGGCGACGGAGGGGCCTACTCCACGCTCGCCGACCTCAGCGCGTTCTGGGAAGCGCTGTTCGCTGGCCGCATTGTCCCTTCCGCCTGGGTAGACGAAATGGTGCGCCCCCGAAGTGAGTGGCCTCAGGAGGACAGGCGCTACGGCATGGGGTTTCACCTACACGCGACGAACGACGCCGTCTTCCTCGAGGGGTCCGACGCCGGGGTGTCTGTCGCCAGCCTCCACCAGCCTTCCACCTCGACCACCTACACAGTCGTGTCCAACTGGTCGAACGGCGCCTGGCCGATCGTCAGCATCCTCAACGAGCAACTCGGCATCTGAGGCGAGCCCGCTAGTCGGCATCATGGGGCGCGTCGGCTCGCTGGCCGTGCCTCGAAGGATCGCGGCCTCATTCGAGAGTCGCGAAGGTCCTCCAGGGTCCTGTCGCTGCTGGCGCCTGGGGTGCCTCCTGGAAGCAGACCCTGTTCTAGGAACCCTTCGGCGTACCGCTACTTCACGGCCTGGGCGTCCTGCGCGATCACCACCCGGCCCCGCCCCGCCCGCTTCGCCTCGTACAGCGCGCCGTCGGCCGTGGTGTAGAGCGCGCGCAGGTCGGTGGCGTTGGTCGGCATGTGCGCGCAGCCGATGCTGATCGAGACGCGCAGGTTAGTACCGTCGTCCAGCAGGAAGGGGTGCTCGGTGACCGCGGCCAGCACGGAGTCGGCGCGGGCGACCGCCGCGCCGTACGCGCACCCGGGGAGCAGCAACGCGATCTCATCGCCGCCGAGGCGGCACACCACGTCGCTGTCGCGGCTCTGGGCCAGCAGGTGCCGAGCGAGCTGGACCAGCACCTCGTCGCCCGCCGGGTGGCCGTAGCGGTCGTTGATCGACTTGAAGTGGTCGACATCGAGGAGTATGAGCGCCGTCCCGGCACTGCTGTTGGCGCCGCAGAGCGCCGACCCCGCCGCCTCGTCGAGCACGCGACGCGTGGCCAAACCCGTCAGTGGGTCGATGGCCGCCATCTGCTCGAGCCGGTGCACCAGGCGCGCGTGGCGCTCGCTGGCCACGGTCAGCAGGGCCGCCGTCGTGCCGATGGCCGCGGTGACGTACCAGGCGTCGACGACCGCGTCCTGGGTCGGGAGCAGGGTAAAGACGACGACGCACTCGCCGGTCACCGACAGCACGGCCAACAGCGCGGCCCCGGGCGGGCGAAGCTGCGAGGCTCCGTAGAGCACAGGAAAGACAAAGAAGATCTGGGCCGCCACCGACGCGTCGCGGGTGAGGAGGTCGAGCGCGACCAGGACCACCAGACCGGCGACCGGCGCGAGCGCCCAGGCGACGCGGTGGCGCTCGTCGAACCGGTGGGCGACCAGGGCGATCAGGAGGACGGCCAGGACCAGCCCACCGGCCATCACGAAGTCCATGCTGCCCAGCCCCTGCTCGTCCAGCGGCGCGGTGACCACCGTGGTGGTTCCCGCCACCCCGGTGAGCGCCGCGATCGACCGTGCTGCGGTACGGGCGCTCCGAGGCTGCATCCAGCTCAGAAGACTCATCATCACCAGGCTTGCCCGGCCCGTTCGGGCCGATCTCGAGGTCGGACCTCGACCCTAGAAGTCCTGCGGCGCGGCGCCCTCCATTTTGCTCTACCCGGTGCGTCCGAGGCGCGGATTGTGTCCGTTCGGCCGCCCGCCACCACCCGGGGTGACTACCGGGTTCTCCACCAACGCAGGGTCCAGCTCCGGCAGCAGCCGATCCAGCCACCCTGGCAGCCACCAGTTCGCGTCGCCAAGAAGCTTCATGGTGGCCGGGACGAGCACCAGGCGTACCACGGTTGCGTCGAGGAAGATGGCCGTGGCCAGCCCCACCCCCATCATCTTCACGACCGGGTCACTGCCCAGGACGAAGCCCGAGAAGACCGCCACCATGATCAGCGCAGCCGCGGTAATGGTGCGGCCGGTGCCTGCGATCCCCTCGATGACCGCGCGGGTGTTGTCGCCGTCGCGGCGGTGCTCCTCTCGCACCCGCGACAGCAGGAAGACCTCGTAGTCCATGGAGAGCCCGAACAGGATCGCGAACATGAACAGCGGGATGAACGACACGATCGGCACCGCCGACTCCACGCCGATGAGGTCGGCCGCCCAGCCCCACTGGAAGACCATGACGAGCACGCCGTACGCCGCGCCGACGCTCAGCAGGTTCAGCACAACCGCCTTCAGCGGTACCAGTACCGACCGGAACAGCAACGTGAGCAAGAGGAACGACAGCAGCAGCACAGCCGCCACGAAGCGCAGCATCCGCTCCTGCACCCGGTCACCGAGGTCTGCGAAGGTCGCGGTCTGCCCGCCCACATGGGCGGTTGCAGAGGTGCCGTCGAGCACCGCCGGGAAGACAACGTTTCGTAGCCTCGCGACGGTCTCCTGAGTGGATTCGTCCTGTGGCGACGTGGTCGGCTGCGCCACCAGGGTCGCCACGCCTGCCGGGAGGTCAACGGTCGGTTCGCCGACCGACGTGATTCCCGGGTCGGCTGCCACTGCCTCGGCCAGCGGCGTCACGACCGACGCCTCCTGCGAGATGTCGACCGCGATCACCAGGGGCCCGTTGGCCCCGGGCCCGAAGCCCTCGGCGATGAGGTCGTAGGCCCGTCGTTCGGTCCTCGACTCGGGCTTGGTCCCGTCGTCGGGGAAGCCCAGGTTGAGCGCGAGAACTGGCGCGGCCAGCGCCAGCATGAGGACCGCTCCGCCGACCAGGTACGGCGTCGCGTGGCGGGTCACGTGAGCGCCCCACCGGTGCCAGCCGGTGCTCGGCCGGTGCGGCGAGCGCCGGCGTCCGTTGATCCGGTGCCCCGCAAGCCCGAGCAGCGCCGGCAACAGCGTGACCGACGCGAGCACCATGACGAGCACCATCGCGGAGATGGCGACACCACCACCGGTCACGAACGGGATCCCCGCGACGAGCAACCCCAGGATCGCCACGACGACCGTGCCGCCGGCGAAGAGCACCGCCTGTCCTGCCGTCGCCATCGCTCTGCCCACCGCCTCCTCGACCGGCATCCCCAGGGCCAGGTGCTCGCGGTGCCGGGTGACCAGGAACAGCGCGTAGTCGATGCCGACGCCGAGCCCCACCATCGCCGCAAGCTGCGGCGCCCCCGCCGGGATGTCGACCAAGTACGTCACGAGCTTCATCGCGGTGACGCCGACGACCAGGCCGAACAGCGCCATGCCGATCGGCAGCCCCATCGCGACGAAGGAGCCGAAGGCGATGAGCAGGATGACCATCGCGACGACGATCCCCGCGACCTCGCCGAGCCCGGTGGGTGCCTCCTCGAACGCAAAGAACAAGTCGCCTCCGGTCTCCAGCGTCAGCGAGGACTCGTCACGCAGGTCGGCGACGACGTCCTTGAGGTTGGCCAGGTCGGACTTCTCGAGATGCTCGATCGCGGGGTACTGCACGCGCACGAGCGCGATTTCCCCGTCCGGCGAGACGCTGCTCGTCGTACTCAGCACGTGCGGGAGCCCCGCAAGAGCGGCCTCCACCGGTGCCAGCTGCGCCGCAGCGTCCTGAGCTTCGAGTACCACGTGGGCGGTGATCCCGCCCTCGTCAGCCTGCGTCTCGGCGAGCAGCTCCGCAGCGCGGTAGGAGTCGAGGCCGGGCGCCTCGAAGCTTTCATCGAGCTCGCGCCCGAAGGCACTGGAGGATGCGATGACGACAACAGCGAGCACGATCCACGCGCCGATGGCGACCCAGGGCCGGGTGGCGGCAGACCGGCCGAGCCGGTAGAGGAGATGAGACATGCGTCCACGGTGGCCCGGTGGCAGAGCGATCCACATCGGGCCAAGGAGTGGTGGGCTCCTCGGCCGAAAGAACGACGAGCGGCTCGTGCTTGTGCCCCGTACGACGAGGCTGGCCGCTCTCTAGGCTGGGGCGGTGGTAGCCGCCTTCGTCCGCTCGATACTTGCCGAGCCTCGTGCCCCGGACCCGCCGGTGCGGGTGTGGCGGGACTGGGTCCTGGTCGGCGCCCTGCTGGTCACGGCCGTGGCCGAGGCGATCTTCCGCCCCGACGTGCCGTGGCGCCCCCTGGCCACCGTGGTCGCGCTCCTGGTGATCCCGGTCCTGCTCTGGCGACGTACCCATCCACTGCTGGCGACCGCGGTCGGCTGGGGCGGCGCGATGGTGCTGCACCTCCCGACGATCATCCACGACGTCGCCGATGTGGGGCTGTACTCCATGGGCGCCATCGTGTTGCTGCCCTACGCGTTGTACCGCTGGGCTTCCGGGCCCGAGGCGCTGGTCGGGACGGCGATCGTCGCCGTGCCGGCGGGCCTGGGCTTCGCGGTCAGCGCGACCCTGGGGGACCTGATCGGCGGCACCATTCTGCTCGTCGCGGTGTTCGCGCTCGGGGCAGCGGTGCGCTACCGCGCGGTCGCACGCCAGCGGGAGGTGCAGCAGGTCAGGACGCTCGAGCGCGGTGAGCTCGCCCGCGAGCTGCACGACACTGTCGCGCACCACGTGTCGGCCATCGCGATCCAGGCGCAGGCGGGGCGCACCGTGGCGGCCACAGACCCGGCTGCGGCGGTCGAGGCGCTGGCAGTGATCGAGGCAGAGGCCTCCCGGACGTTGCACGAGATGCGCACGATGGTCGGGGTGCTCCGCGATGGCGACGCGCTCGACGCCGAGCCAGTCGAGTATGGGCCGCAGCGGGGCATCAGCGATCTTGAACAGCTGACCCGGATGAGCCCCCTGGTGCAGGTGCACCGCGCCGGCGATCTCGCTGGCCTGCCGCAACCGGTGGAGGTGGCGGTGTACCGGATCTGTCAGGAGTCGGTCACCAACGCGATCCGGCATGCGCGCAACGCCACGACCCTCAGCGTGGAGGTGACGGGCGACGTCGGCGTCGTACGGTTGCGTGTGCACGACGACGGAGAAGCAGCCCGCCTCTCGACCACCGTGGGCTATGGCCTGCTCGGTATGGCGGAGCGGGCCAAGCTGCTCGGCGGCGCCTGCCAGGCCGGGCCGGATCCGGCCGGCGGCTGGACCGTCGAGGCGACCCTCCCGCGTGAGGTGCCGCGATGACCATCCGGGTGGTCGTCGCAGACGACCAGCTCCTGGTCCGCACCGGTCTCACCATGATCCTCAACGCGCAGCCCGGGATCGAGGTCATCGGCGAGGCAACGGACGGTCACCAGGCAGTGGCAGTGGCACGCGAGCTGCGTCCCGACGTCTGCGTCTTCGACATCCGGATGCCCGGCATCGACGGCGTCGAGGCCACCCGCCAGCTCGCTGGCCCAGACGTCGAGGACCCCCTCGCCGTCGTGGTCATCACGACCTTCGATCTCGACGAGTACGTCCATGGCGCCCTCAAGGCTGGCGCCCGAGGCTTCCTCCTCAAGGACGCCGGGCCCGACCTGCTGGTCCAGGCGATCCACGCAGCCGCGAACGGCGACGCGCTCATCTCACCCAACATCACCCGCCGCCTGCTCACCACGCTGGCCAGCGTGGAGCGAGCCTCCCCGCCGACCCAGCCGATCGAGCCGCTGACCGAACGCGAGGAGGAAGTGCTGCTCACCGTCGCCCGCGGCCGCACCAACGCCGAGATCGCCGAGGAGCTGCACATCACCCTGAGCACGGTGAAGACCCATGTCGCCGCGCTGATGAACAAGCTCGGCGCCCGCAACCGTGTCGAGGTCGCCATGTGGGCGTACGAGACCAGGCGCGTTAAGGGATAGGGCTCGAGCGCAGCGTCCGCTGTGTTCACACCGCCGCGGCCTCGGCCATCAGCGCGAGCTGCTGACGACGGCGGAAGCGGATCGCGTCCCAGGTGAACACCGAGAGGGCGAGCCACACCAGCGCGAAGCCGACCCAGCGGCCGGCCGGCATGTGCTCGCCGAGCACGGTGATGCCGAGGGCGAACTGCAGGACCGGGGCGAGGTACTGCAGCAGGCCCAGCGACGTCATCGTGATCCGGGTCGCGGCCGCGCCGAACATCAGCAGGGGGATCGCGGTGACCACGCCGGCGGACATCAGCAGCAGGACATGACCGGCGCCGTCGCTGATGAAGTGCGCGTCACCGGAGAAGCCGAGCCACGCGAGGTACCCGAGCGCGAACGGTGCGACCAGGCTGGTCTCGACCGCGAGGCTCTCGATCGCCCCGACCCCGGCCGTCTTCTTCGCCAGCCCATAGGTCCCGAACGAGAACGCGAGCACCAGCGCCACCCACGGCGGCCGGCCGTAGTCCCAGGTCAGTACGGCGACAGCGATGAAGCCGATGCCGAGGGCCCACCACTGGACGGCCCGGAGTCGCTCGCCGAGCAGGAACACGCCCATCAGGACCGTCACCAGCGGGTTGATGAAGTAGCCGAGCGAGGTCTCGACCACGCGCTCGGAGTTGACGCCGTAGATGTAGGTGCCCCAGTTGGCGGTGATCGTGGCGGCCGAGAGCAGCAGGAGCAGCGTCGTACGACGATCGCGGAGCAGGTCCCGCAGCGCCGCGCGGCGCCGGAGCGCCACGACCAGCAGGGCCATGACCAGCGCCGACCAGACGATCCGGTGGGCCAGGATCTCGACCGGGCTGCTCGGCTCCAGCAGGGGGAAGTAGAGCGGGAACGCGCCCCACAGCGTGTAGGCGGCGACACCGAAGATCAACCCGCGCCGCGACTCCACCACGTCACGAGCGTACGGGTCAGACGGTCATGACCGCCAGCGGCTTTCCTCAGGACCGGCGTCAGCCGACGTTCCAGGTGTCGCCGGCGTTGAGCAGCTTGGTCAGCCGGTCGGTGTCGTTGCCCTCTGCCTGGGTTGCCTTGGTCTTGGCGTCGTTGACCTGTGCGCGGGCGAGGTCGTCGTAGGTCGGCCGCTGGACCTGGCGGAAGATGCCGATCGGGGAGCGGTTGAGGTAGCCGGAGTCGGTGAGGCGCGAGATCGCGAACGCCGTCGACGGGTCCTCGTTGTGGGCGTCGTGGACGAGCAGGTCCTCGACCGGCATCGCGGCCGTCTCGACGACCTCGACCCCGCCGCCGGCGGACCGGGCGAGTGCCTTGTCGCCGAGGCCGGTGGTCTCGTCGCGGGTGCCGAAGGTGATCGGCTCACCGTGGACCAGCGGGATGATCGCGTGCTCCTTGGTCTGGCTGTCCTTGATCGCGTCGAAGGCGTTGTCGTTGAAGATCGGGCAGTTCTGGTAGATCTCCACGAACGAGGTGCCGCGGTGGGCTGCGGCGGCTTCGAGGACGGCGGTGAGGTGCTTGCGGTCGGAGTCGATGGTGCGGGCGACGAAGGAGCCCTCGGCGCCGAGGGCGAGGGAGACCGGGTTGAACGGGTGGTCCAGGGAGCCCATGGGGGTGGACTTGGTGACCTTGCCGACCTCGGAGGTGGGGGAGTACTGGCCCTTGGTGAGGCCGTAGATCCGGTTGTTGAACAGCAGGATGGTCATGTTCACGTTGCGGCGCAGCGCGTGGATCAGGTGGTTGCCACCGATCGAGAGCGCGTCGCCGTCACCGGTGACGACCCACACCGACAGGTCCTCGCGGGCCGTGGCGATGCCGGTCGCGATCGACGGCGCGCGGCCGTGGATCGAGTGCATGCCGTAGGTGTCGAGGTAGTAGGGGAACCGGCTGGAGCAGCCGATGCCGGAGACGAAGACGATGTTCTCGCGGCGCAGGCCCAGGCCCGGCAGGAACGACTGCACGGCCTTCAGTACGGCGTAGTCGCCGCAACCGGGGCACCAGCGGACCTCCTGGTCGCTGGTGAACTCCTTGGCGGTCTGCGGGCCGTCGGATGCGGGGACCGACTCGGTGCCGGTGCGCAGGCTCGGGGTGTTGAGGTCGATGCTCATCGGAGCGGGGCCTCCTCGTGGTCGGCCGGTGGGTTGAGTCCGTGCTCGCCGAGGTCGACGTTGATGCCTTCGGCTTCGCCGACGAGCTGGCCGATGGCCTCGGCGAGCTCGGCGGCCTTGAGCGGCAGGCCGCGGACGTGGTTGTAGCCGATGGCGTCGACGAGGTACTCGGCGCGGAGCATCTTGGAGAGCTGGCCGAGGTTCATCTCGGGGACGAGGACCTTGTCGTAGCGCTTGAGGATCTCGCCGAGGTCGGCGGGGAAGGGGTTGAGGTGGCGCAGGTGGGTCTGCGCGACGTGGTAGCCGGCGCGCCGCACGCGGCGGCAGGCCGCGCCGATCGGGCCGTAGGTGGAGCCCCAGCCGATCACGAGCACCTTCGCCTGGCCCGACGCGTCGTCGACCTCCAGCGGCGGCAGCGACTTGGCGATCGCCTCGATCTTGGCCTGGCGGGTGCGGACCATCAGGTCGTGGTTGGCCGGGTCGTAGGAGATGTTGCCGTGACCCTCGCCCTTCTCCAGGCCGCCGATCCGGTGCTCCAGGCCCGCGGTGCCGGGGATCGCCCACGGCCGGGCCAGGGTCTCGGGGTCGCGCAGGTAGGGCCAGAACTCGTCCGGCTCGCCGTCCCCGCCGTTCTCGGCGGCAGCCAGAGCCTTGGCCGAGGCGTGGTTGGGCGCGGTCGCGAACGCCGGGTCGATCTCCGGCAGGTCGTCGACCGAGGGGATCAGCCACGGCTCGGAGCCGTTGGCGAGGTAGCCGTCGGAGAGCAGCATCACCGGCGTGCGGTAGGTGATCGCGATCCGCGCGGCCTCGACCGCGGCGGAGAAGCAGTCGCCGGGCGACTGCGGCGCGACGATCGGGACCGGCGCCTCGCCGTTGCGGCCGTACATCGCTTGGAGCAGGTCGGCCTGCTCGGTCTTGGTGGGCAGGCCGGTCGAGGGCCCGCCGCGCTGCACATCGATCACGAGCAGCGGGAGCTCGGTCATCACGGCCAGGCCGACCGCCTCGGACTTCAGCGCGACGCCCGGGCCGGAGGTGGTGGTGACCCCGAGGGAGCCGGCGAACGACGCGCCGATCGCGGCGCCGATGCCGGCGATCTCGTCCTCGGCCTGCAGCGTGGTCACGCCGAAGGACTTGTGCTTGCTCAGCTCGTGGAGGATGTCGCTCGCGGGGGTGATCGGGTAGGACCCCAGGAACACCGGCAGCCCGGACCGGACACCGGCCGCGATCAGCCCGTACGACAGGGCCAGGTTGCCGGTGATGTTGCGGTAGGTGCCCTCGGGCAGCTTGGCCGGCTTGATCTCGTAGCGCACCACGAACGTCTCGGTGGTCTCACCGAAGTTCCAGCCCGCCTTGAACGCGGTCAGGTTGGCGCCCAGGATGTCGGGGCTCTTCTTGAACTTGTTCTCCAGGAACGTCGTGGTCGGCTCGGTCGGCCGGCCGTACATCCACGACAACAGCCCGAGCGCGAACATGTTCTTCGCCCGCGCCGCGTCCTTGCGGGACAGGCCGTACTCCTTGACCGCCTCCACCGTCATCCCGGTCAGGTCGACGGTGTGCACCTGGAAGTCGCCGAGCGGGTCGTTCGCGTCGCCGAGGAGGTCGAGCGGGTTGACGGCGTACCCGGCCTTGTCGAGGTTGCGCTTGGTGAAGTCGTGGGTGTCCACGATGATCGCCGCGCCCTTGGGCAGATCGCCCACATTGGCCTTCAACGCGGCCGGGTTCATCGCCACCAGTACGTCGGGACGATCACCCGCGGTCAGGATGTCGTGGTCAGCGAAGTGCACCTGGAACGACGACACACCCGGCAGGGTGCCCTGAGGGGCGCGGATCTCGGCAGGGAAGTTCGGCAGCGTCACCAGGTCGTTGCCGAACACCGCCGACTCCTGCGTGAACCGGTCACCGGTCAGCTGCATGCCGTCACCGGAGTCGCCGGCGAACCGGATGATCACCCGGTCGAGCTGCTTGACCTGCTTGGTCTGACTCACTGTCGGTCCACTTTCCCTGTGCACTCTGCTGATTCTAGAACCTGTTCCAGTTTTCTGCTGGACACGTGTCCGAAGTCTCGGTTCGCGGCAAGCGCGATCCGCTGCTCCACGATAGTCCGCTCACCGCGCGCATCCGATTCCTTGTCAACTCCTGGGCGGCCCATCGGGGTGACCTCACTCACAGCCCTGCCCGGGTCCAGGCGTCGGGCGTCTCATGCCCGACACGCGGAACTTGCGTAGTGACTCGCTAAAGTCTAGTAATCTACCTGTCATTAGCGATGAAGGCGGTGCCTACCGGGGCATCGGCCGGGACACGAAGTCAGGAAGTGACGACGATGAAGAAGACGGTCAAGGCAACGGTTGCAGGATCTTTGGCGGTGCTGACAGCGTTGACGGCGACCGCCTGCACCTCCGCCGGCGGGAGCAGCTCGAGCGACACGCTCTCGGTGGTCGCGTTCTCGGTGATGGAGTCGGCGAACGACGGTGTCTACGAGGCGTTCGAGGACACCGATGCCGGCGAGGACATCACGTTCGCTCCGTCGTACGGCGCCTCGGGTGACCAGAGCCGCGCCGTGGTCGACGGCAAGGAGGCGGACTACGTCCACTTCTCGCTCGAGACCGACGTGACGCGCCTCGTGGACGAGGGTCTGGTCGCCGAGGACTGGAAGGAGGCCACGCCGACCAACGGCATCGCGACCTCGTCCGTCGTCGTGTTCGTCGTCCGCGAGGGCAACCCGCTCGGGATCGACTCCTGGGACGACCTCGCCAAGCCCGGCGTCGAGATCGTGACGCCCAACCCCGGCTCGTCGGGTGCGGCACGATGGAACATCCTCGCCGCCTGGGCGCACATCATCGGCAACGGCGGCACCGAGGCGGAGGCCGAGCAGTTCGTCTCCGACCTGCTCGCGAACACGCCGGCACTTCCGGCCAGCGGGCGTGAGGCGACCTCGGCGTTCGTCGAGGGCGACCAGGACGTGCTGCTCTCCTACGAGAACGAGGCGATCCTCGCGAAGCAGAACGGCGAGGCCATCGACTACGTCGTCCCGCAGGACACGCTGCTCATCGAGAACCCGGCGGCCGTGACCGTGGACGCCAAGGACGGCGCCGAGGAGTTCCTCGACTTCGTGACGTCGGCGGAGGCTCAGGCGCTGTACGCCGGCTACGGCTTCCGGCCGGTCGCCGGTGTCGAGGGCGTGGAGCTCCCGGAGGTCGAGGGTGCCAACGACCCGGCCGACCCGTTCCCCGCTCCGCAGCAGCTGTTCACCATCGACGGTGACTTCGGTGGCTGGTCGGTGGCCGCGGAGAAGTTCTTCGCCGACGGCGAGGACGGTGAGCCGCTCGGCATCATCCCGCGGCTCATCGAACAGTCCGGCGCGGACGCCCAGGAGTAAGGACCCCGGTGGCTACCGCAACCCTTGACGCGACCGCCCGCCCGACACCGCCACCGCGGCGTCGGGCGGGCGCCCGCTCGACCCTGACGGCCGGGTCCTCACTGGGCCTCGGCATCGCGGTGACGTGGTTCAGCCTGCTCGTGCTGATCCCGCTCACCGCCATCGTCGCGACCTCCGCCGGTCGCGGCTGGTCCGGCTACATCGTCACGATCACCAACCCGCAGACGATGGCGGCGATCCAGCTCACCGTGGGGCAGTCGCTGCTGGTGACGGGGATCAACATCGTCATGGGCACCCTGATCGCCTGGGTCCTGGTACGCGACCGCTTCTGGGGCAAGTCGGTGCTCGACGTGATCATCGACATCCCGTTCGCGCTGCCCACCATCGTCGCCGGCCTCGTGCTGCTGGGCCTCTACGGCAACGGCAGCCCGATCGGGCTCGACTGGGCCTACACCGAGCGGGCGGTCATGCTCGCGCTCGCGTTCGTGACGCTCCCGTTCATCGTCCGCACCGTCCAGCCGGTGCTGGAGGAGCTGGACCACGACGTCGAGGAGGCGGCGGCGTCGCTCGGCGCGAAGCGGCTGACGATCTTCCGGCGGATCATCCTCCCGAGTCTCGCGCCGGCCATCGCCGCGGGAGCGGCGCTGTCGTTCGCCCGCGCGATCGCGGAGTACGGCTCACTGGTCCTCCTCAGCGGCAACAAGCCCTTCACGACCGAGGTGGTCTCGGTGCGCGTGCTCTCCTTCATCGAGAACGGCAGCACCGAGTCCGCTGCCGCCGTCGCGAGCCTGATGCTCGCGGTCGCGCTCTTCGTGATCGTCGTGCTCGACGTCGTGCAGAGGCGGGTGTCGCGCCGTGGTTGAGGTCTCCACCCCTGTGAAGTGGCTGCTGCGCGTCCTCGCCATCGGCTACGTGTTCCTCCTGGTCGCTTGGCCGGTCAGCACGATCGTCCGCGAGGCGTTCGCCGACGGCCTCGGCACCTTCGTCGAGATCTTCAGCGACGAGCAGGCCGTCAACGCGCTGACGCTGACCGTCCAGGTCGCCGTACAAGCCGTGCTCATCAACCTGGTGTTCGGCGTCGGGATCTCGCTGCTGCTCGTGCGCTACGAGTTCCCGGGGAAGCGGGTCCTGTCGGCGCTGGTCGACCTGCCGATGGCGGTCTCGCCGGTCGTCGTCGGACTGTCGCTGCTGCTGGTCTACAACGGCCGCGACGGGTGGTTCGGCGAGCACCTGGAGAAGTGGGGGGTCCAGATCATCTTCAGTGGCACCGGGATGATCATGGCCACCTGCTTCGTCGCCCTGCCGCTGGTCATCCGCGAGGTCGTCCCCGTCCTCACCGAGATCGGCGACGACCAGGAGCAGGCCGCCCGCAGCCTCGGTGCCAACGCCCGCCAGACGTTCCTGCGGATCACGCTGCCGAGCATCAAGTGGGCCGTGGTGTACGGCGTCGTGCTGAGCCTGGCCCGCAGCCTCGGCGAGTTCGGAGCGGTCAAGATCGTCTCCGGCAACGTTGCCAACCAGACTCAGACCGCGACGCTGCTCGTCGAGAAGCAGTACCAGAGCTTCGACCAGGCCGGCGCCTACGCCGTGTCGTTCATCCTCGCGTTCGTCAGCGTCCTCTGCATCGTCGTCGTCTCGATCCTTCGTCCCAAGGAGCACAGCAAGTGAGCATCGAAGTAACCAACGTGACCAAGAAGTACGGCGACTTCTACGCCCTCGACGACGTCAGCGTCTCGCTGCCCACGGGCCAGCTCACCGCGCTGCTCGGCCCGTCGGGTGGCGGCAAGTCGACCCTGCTGCGGATCATCGCCGGCCTCGACACCGCGGACAGCGGGACGGTCGCGATCGAGGGCACCAACGCGACCAGGCTGCCGCCGCAGAAGCGGAACGTGGGCTTCGTCTTCCAGCACTACGCCGTCTTCAAGCACATGACCGTCGCGAAGAACGTGGCGTTCGGGCTGGAGATCCGGAAGACCCCGAAGGCGGAGGTGAAGCGACGGGTGGGCGAGCTGCTCGAGCTCGTGCACCTCTCCCAGTTCGCCGACCGGCTGCCGTCGCAGCTCTCCGGCGGCCAGCGGCAGCGGATGGCGCTCGCCCGTGCGCTCGCGGTCGAGCCGACCGTGCTGCTGCTCGACGAGCCGTTCGGCGCGCTCGACGCCAAGGTGCGCAAGGAGCTGCGCGACTGGCTGCGCCGCCTCCACGACGAGGTGCACGTGACCACCGTGTTCGTGACCCACGACCAGGAGGAGGCGATGGAGGTCGCCGACGAGATCGTGGTGATCAACCACGGCCGGGTCGAGCAGGTCGGCAGCCCCGACCAGCTCTACGACGAGCCGGCGAGCGACTTCGTGATGGGCTTCCTCGGCGAGGTCACCAGGCTCGGCCCGGTCCGGCTCCGTCCGCACGACGTCGAGGTCGCCACTTCCCCGGGCCGGGCGGGCGCCATCCCCGGCACGGTCACCCGTTTGCTGCGCGTCGGCTTCGAGGTCCGCCTGCAGGTACAGCTGGGCGACGAGTTCGGCACCGGCGCGGAGCCCGTGTCCGTCGTACTCTCCCGCAGCCACGCGCGGTCCCTCGACCTCGAGCTCGGCTCCAAGGTCTGGCTCACCGCCGCCGTCGGCGCCGTCACCGTCCCGGCGATGATCGCGGTGTGACGCTGAGGTGCCGATTTCGGCATAGTCCCTGACGTTTCTGTCGTGTATCGGCCCCCTCGAGGACAGGAACGTCAGGGACTATCGCAGCGATTCGGCGCGCGCCTTGAGCGCTTCGGCGTGGCGGCGGAAGCCGTCGGCGACCCGGCCGGGGCCGGCGAGGGGGACCAGGGGGCCGGAGAACTCCTCGACGGTGTCGTACGACGTTGGGCCGCCGGGTGCCTGGGTCAGCCGTTGGTGCCGGGTGCCGCGTACCAGGCCGAGCTTGGACGGCAGTCCGGCGTAGACGTAGGAGAGGAGCGCTGTCGTCGTACCGTCGTCGGCCGTGGCCGGTGGCTCGATCGCGGTGATCCGCTCGGGCGAGCGGGTGCCCTTGCCGTTGGCCCACCGCACATGGAGCACGATCGGGTTGCCGACGGCGGCCGGCTGCGGCGTCTCGATCCGTACGACGAACGGGTTCCACTCGCCGTACGCCTCGGTGTCGAGCATGACTCGCCAGACCACCTCGAGCGGTGCGTCGATGTCGACCGACGCCCGCGGGTCCGTCATGGCGCTCACCGGTAGTTGGTGAAGGGCACCCGCGTGGCTGGTGCACGATGGGCAGTGTTGGCAATCATGGTCTGACCTCGGCTTACCCGTTTGGTGACGTTGGCTGATGATAGGCGCCGTCGAGAATCCTGCGGACTTTTCGCGGACTTTTGGTACCCGGTCTGGTGGGTGGATCGATGAGAACGACGTCCCGCATGCTGCGTCGAACTGCATAGTTCAGAGGCGTCGAAACGCATAGTTCGATGGCGTCCATCTGCTAAGTTCGGGGCATGTCCTACCGGCCTCGCGTTGTCGACCGACTTCTGGACGACCTGTTCCCGGACCTCGCAGCGATCGCGCTCGAAGGTGCCAAGGGGGTCGGCAAGACGGCGACGGCGCTCCAGCGCGCCGCGACCGTGATCTCGCTGGACGTGCCGGCCCAGCGCGAGATCGTCGCCGCAGATCTCGACTACGTCGCGCGGGTGGACCCGCCCGCCTTCATCGATGAGTGGCAGCTCTATCCGGCGGTGTGGGATCGCGTGCGACGCGCTGTGGACGCGGACCCCCGAGGCGGCCAGTTCCTCCTCGCGGGCTCCGCTGGAGTCGCACCGGAGGCGCGGATTCATTCGGGAGCGGGGCGGATCGTCAGCCTGGCCATGCGCCCGCTGTCGTTCGCGGAACGCGCCATCGTCGAGCCCACGGTGTCGTTGTCGGAGCTCGTGGCCGGTTCGCGGCCGAGGATCGGCGGCAGGTCGGACGTCGGCCTGAGCGGTTACGTCGACGAGATCCTCGCGTCGGGCTTCCCGGGCATCCGCGACCTGCCGGAGCGGGCCAGGAACATCCAGCTGGACAGCTACATCACGCGCATCGTCGAACGCGACCTGCCGGAGAACGGGTTCAACGTGCGCCGGCCCGCCGCGGTCCGCGCCTGGCTTGCCGCGTACGCCGCCGCAACCGCCACCGATGCGGCGTACACCAAGATCCTCGATGCCGCGACTGCCGGAGTCGTCGACAAGCCTTCCCGGGTGACCGCGGACAACTACCGCGAGCACCTCCGTCGGATCTTCGTGCTGGATCCGGTCGAGGCCTGGGTGCCCGTGTTCAATCCGCTCAAGCGACTCACCCAATCTCCTAAGCACCATCTCGTCGATCCGGCCCTGGCTGCTCGGCTGGTCGGCGTCGGCAAGACCGGCCTGCTGCAAGGTGCGGGTGACCGCGTCGCAGCGTCGACGGGCACTTGGTTGGGCGCTCTGTTCGAGTCGCTCGTCGCTCAGAGCATCCGGGCGTACGCGGCGACCGCGTCGGCTCGCGTAGGACACCTCCGGACCAAGCAGACCGACCGGGAAATCGACCTGATTCTCGAAGGTGAGGACCGCCAAGTCGTCGCGATCGAGATCAAGCTCAGCCAGACCGTCGAGGACAAGGATGTACGTCACCTCAACTGGTTGCACGAGCAGATCGGCGACAGGGTGGCCGACCGCCTCATCATCACTACCGGTGAGCACGCATTCCGGCGCCCCGACGGCGTCGCCGTGGTGCCGCTCGCGTTGCTCGGTCCGTAGGTCGAGTCAGCGGCGCTCGGCGCGATCGGTCTGCTCGGTGAGCCAGAGGATGAGGTCGGTGCGCCAGTAGCGGACGTGGCGGCCGACCTTGAAGCTGCGGGGTCCGCAGCCGAGGTGGCGCCAATAGCGCAGGGTGCCTTCGGGGACCCGGAGGAAAGCGCAGGCCTCGTGGAGAGTGAGCATTTCGTCACCGGGGTTGCGGCGCGGGCTCGGGTTAGTGGGTTGCGCGGTCATGAGGAGACTCCTATTCGGGTTTCGATGGTGCCGTGCGGAAGAAGGTGCGTCCTGCCTCAAAGGCAGGTGCGCAGCGGTTGCCAATGATGTGGCGGAATATCGCTGATAGGCGATAATCGGAGGTGTGGAGCGACCGACGATCATCGAGCTGGCCCGGCGCGGGGCTGGTCTGACGCAGGCGGAGCTGGCGGGCCGGGCAGGGACGACGCAGTCGGCGGTGTCGATGTACGAGCGGCGTCGGAAGGTCCCGATGCTCGATGTCGCCGAGCGCCTGATGCAGGCCGCTGGCGCCGACCTGGGCATGGTGACGACCGTGGTGTGGGAGGTCGACTTCCTGCCGGGGATGAAGGCGTTCTGGTACCCGGACCGGCTGTGGCGGGTCGAGGTGCCGGGGTGCTTCGACCGGGTGCGGATGCCGGACGTGGTCGGCCATACCGACCAGGACGTGTGGGATCTGCGGGACAGGACGGATCGTCGGCGCCTGTATGAGAACCTGCTGGTCGAGGGGACCCAGCACATGATCATGCGCTGGGTCGACGGTGCCCTGCTGGTCGATGCCTGGGCCGAGCTGGTGCTGCCGGCGAAGGTCCGGGCGGCCTGGGAACCGGCGGTCGCGGCGGCCTCGGCGGGCCGAGGCCTTGACGTGTTCCAGTACAACGCCTGACAACGCGCGGTCCACGATCAGGCCCCATTGGACCCGGAGCCGGGTGGGCGTCGCCGTTCGGCCCGCCACAACCTGCGGTGGGTTCGCCAGTACCGGATCGTGGCGATCGGCACCCGCAGCTGGGCGGCGGCGTTCTCGATGCGGGCGCTCTCGTCGTCGTCGTGGTTCCGGTCCTGGTTGTTGTCGTCGTCGCGGTGTGGTGCGGTGCTCATGTGCTTCTCCTTGCTGGTTATGGGTTGCTGGTTATGGGTGAACCTTCAAGCGCGGCGGCGGTGCCGAATGGACAGTGCCTGTTGTTGACCTAAGGGCGTGACGGCTCACCTGGCGATCACCGGCGCCCACCAAAGTCATGCCGCCTGTGCGGTTGTCCATGACTTGAAAGGCAACAGCTTGCGGAGCGGATCGGACATCGCTTGCAGACGTTTGTGGGTGCAGTTGGCTCAGCGACCGATGCCCCACCCGCGGTCGGGCGTGCTCGGAGGAGGCGGTTCGATCCGCTGTGCCTTCTCCAGGCGCTGTCGGTGTTCGTTGGCTTCCCGGGCGGCGGCTTGCTGTCGGGCGATGCGGTCGGCGGCCCACCGGTCGTGTTCGACGTCGAATCCTCCGTCCGGAAGCGTCCGGAGGCACGGTTCACTCGCGAGGGCTTCGACGCGGGTTGAGACGGTGCGCAGCTCGCGTTCAACCCCTGCCAGGTCGTCGGCGACAGCTGCGAGCCGACTGGCGGCGTCGCGGGTATGTGCTGCCTGGCGGTAGGGGCGTAGGTCGGCGTACATCGACTCCTCGAGTTGGGTGCGCGAGCGTTCGGCACTGTCGTAGGCGGCCTGGGCGTTGCGCTCGGCGTCGCGGATCTGGTCGGCGTCTGGATGGGCGGCGGCTATCTGGCGGGCGACGTAGGTGTTGATCGCGTCTTCGAGGCGGCGCCAGTGCAGCCACATCAACTGGTCTGCGAGTTCCGCGGGGTCGGTGGGCAGGTCGGGGAGAGCGGGGTGCCAGCGTTGGGCGAAGGCGGTCAGCTCGGTGGAGGCGTCGCGGACCTGGCGCCGGTGCTGGCCCAGTCGTCCAGCGCCCTCCCGGACGACCTCGCCGGCTCGCTGCGCCTCGGAGAGCTCCTGGCGCCACGCAGCCCAGACCCGCGCCTGCAGGTTTGCGGTCTCGGCCTTCAGTGCGGCATCGAGGTCGACGACCCGTTGGCACGCCTGAAGCCAGTTGCGCCTTGCGTGGATTTCGTCGCCCCTGAGTCGGTCGCGGCTTGGTGTGTAGCGGGCGTGGATCGCGGCAATCTGTTCGAGGGTGTGGCGTTCGCCGGCCAGACGCTGGTGTTGTTCGTGGAGGTCGGCCTGTCGGGTCCACGCTGCCCACAGGGCGCCGAGCACCTGGTCGAGGGGTCGGGTGGGCTGCTGGGTGCCGTAGCGCTCGACGTCCTCAGCAGCTTGTGCGGCAGCAATCGTGGGGCCGAGGTCGGCCCGGTCGCGGGCGAACGCCTGCTCCCATTGGCGCCGTGCGTTGGCTTCGTCTTCGGCGACGAGGTGGGCGATGTTGTCGTGCCGGCCGCGGGTCATCGCGACGTAGGCGGAAGCAGCGGAGGTGTGCTCGCCCAACGCGAGGTGTCCGGTGCGGGTGGTTTCGCCTTGGGCGCCGTAGACGGTGGTGGCGTAGGAGAGCTCGGTGTGCTTGCGGGCGTAGGTCGCGGGAAGGGTGCGCAGGTCGGTGGCCTTTCGGCCGCGTAGGGCGAGGCTGCCGTCGTGGCCGATGGCGGTGATGGTCCAGGTGTCGCGGTTCGTCACGCCGAGGTCGCGGTCGTTGCGGCGGGTAGCGACCCGGTCCCCGACCCCGAGCCGTTCCCCGGCGTCGGTGGCGACCGCGTGGGTGTCGTCGACACGGCCGGCGGCGACGAGCCGGTCGCGGATCGCGCCATTGAGTGCGGTGGTCTGTTCGCGGGTGTCGGCCAGCATCAACATCTGGCGCGCGCGCCGATCTCGGCTCAGGATGCTGTCGGCGGCAAGCTGGGCCAGCGCCTGGGTGCGTTCGGCCTCGCTGGGGTAGATCCGGACCTGGCCGCGGCGCCACAACGCTGCCCACACCTGCCGGGTCGGCTCACCATCTCGCTCACCAACCGGCTCACCGTCTGCTTGGCATGGGGCTGGCGGTGGGAGGGTGTAGGTGGGGGAGCCGGTGCGCAGGGCGAGGCTGATGGCGGCGTACTCGGGGTCGGCGAACCGGTGAGCGATGTCGAGGTCGACGTGCGCTTGGTGTGGGACCCAACGTGCGGCGAGGTCGAGGACGCCACCGCGGCCGACGGCGGGGAGTTGATGCCGGTCACCCACGAGGGCGAGGCGGGCGCCTATCTCGTCGGCGACCGTGAGGAGCGCGCGGGCGGTGTCCTGGTCGAGCATCCCGGCCTCGTCGACCAGCAGCAGGTCACCACGCCCGAGCATCGCCTCGGACGCTGGCTCAGCGGGGACGCGGGTCCAACGGCCGTCGGTGTCCCACCGGTAGCCGTGTTGGTGGACCAGCCAGGCGACCGAGCCCGCGGTGCCGACCTCGCGGGCTGCGACCTGGGCTGCTTTCCGGGTCGGGGTGACCACGAGCAGCCGCCGGCCCTGCTTATCGAGCAGGGTCTGGGTGGCGGCGAGGGTGGTGGTCTTCCCTGCTCCGGCCGCGCCCTCGATGACCACTAGCTCCGCGTCCCCGGCTAGAACCTCGACTGCGGTGCGTTGGTGCTCATCCAGCCCTGTCCCGGTGGCGGGGGACAGCACCGCCGGGGTTGAGGGGATGCTGGCGCGGTCGGCGAGCCGGGTCACGATGTCGGCCTCGACATCCAGCACGTGGCGTGAGGACAGCGACCGGATGTGCTCGGGCACACCCGGGTGGCGCAGGAGCGGAACAGAGGCGCCGAGGGCGCGGGCGGTGAGGTCCTCGGCCAGCTCGATCCGCACACCTGGGTCGAGGACCAGCCCGGCCGCCGCGATCGCCTTCTCGGCCTGGCCGCGGATGTCGGCGGCGTTCCAGGCCGACCGTCGGGCACCGAGACGGACGAGGATGGTCTCGGCGGCGGCGTCGCGGTCGAACTCACCGACCTGCGGGGCGCCGACGATGATCGGCAGCCCGAACTGCGGCGTGGGGTCCTGGTAGCCGAGGTCGGCCAACTGCTGGTTCCACGCCGCGACCAACTCGGCGCCGTCCTTGGGTGCGATCTTGTCGGGGCGGGCGTCCTTCCATGCCCGTCGGTCCCAGGATCGCCGGACCGTCGGGCCGGGCTCCTGGCAGGGGTTCGCGGAGCGCCATTCGGCCTCGTAACGGTCGATGTTCCGGCCGATCTGCGCGGCCCGCTCGCTGAACGCCCCGACGTAGGGCGCCAGCTCGACGATCTCGCAGGTGGCCGGATCGAGAGTGAACCCGGCACCGGCCAGAGTCGCGCGGAAGTCGGGGTCACACATGACCGCCGCGTGGCCGATGCCGTTGAGGGCCTCGATGTTGTCGCGGAACCCGACCGTGTGCAGGCCCCGCCACTGTCCGACGGCGAACACCCGCGCGTTGACCTGGAGGTGAAGGTGGCGGTGCGGATCCCCGGCACGCGAGGTGTAGTGCCGCACGGTGACCGCCTCGAGCCGCTCGACCGGGACCTGGACCTGACGGTCGCGTTGCCCGGCCCGGGTGGTGGCGTGCTCGGCCACCCAGCCGATGACCTGCTCGGCGGCCCGGTCCTGCGCGGCGTCGTAGGCCGCCGAGACCTCCGGGTTCAGTGCCGCCGCCAGGGACCAGGTCTTTGGTCCGTTGACCGTGATCTCGGCGAACCGGACCGGGTTGCCGTTCTCGCGGCGTCGATCCCGCGCCTGCCCGGACACCGGGTCGAAGCCGGCGACCCACTGTTCGTACCCTTCGCCGTCCAGCACCCCAAGATCGATCACACCCTCGCCGTCGGGCGTGGCGCCGAACCGGCGCGCGATACCGGTGCCCTCGGTGAGGTAGTAGTCATCGACCCGGGACCGGTCGGCCTCGACGTACGCGCGCGCAGCGGCGGGTGATCGGTTGTAGATCTTGACACCACCATGCATGACCAATCACGTCCAACAAGTCGCCCGAAAATGACTCGTGGGCCACCCGAGGAGGGCGGCCCATCTACGAACCTTCGTAGCATGCGTGCCGAAGGTTTGAAGGGTGTGTGAGCGGGGTGTCAGGGGGCGGCGGGGTAGAAAGTTGACCAATCAGTGACAGTCGACGGTGTCCAGTGATTCGGGAAGGAAGCGGGGCAGGGAAGCTCGGTCAGAGCGTGCGGATGAAGCCGCCTGGTTTCCCCGATCCATACCGCCGCTGGGCGCTGGCTCCTCTTGGCGTCAGGCGCGCAATGCGAGGCCTCGCCAGCGGCCACCGGTCGTGTCCTGCCAGTCGCCGAGCCGCGCGGGGTCGTCGATGACGTCCTCGGCCGCCTCGACGACCCGCAGCAGTTGGATGGGTGTGTCGGTGGCGCAGATCCGGATCTGCAGGCCCCGGGCGTCGGCGTACTCAACGACCTCAACGGGTGCATCCTCGACCCGTATGTCATCGGTCGACATCCCCCGGACGGTGACGCCCTCGAACTCGGCTGGGGTTGCCATGCCGAGGGTGCTGTGCAGGCGTCGGTGGTTGTATGAGTCGACCCCGCCGGCGGTGCGTACTCGACGTCGGCGACGGTCTGACGAACGGTTGCTCGGCCTACTGCCCATGCCCCGGTCCGACCTGCGAGTCCAGACGGGAAAGGTCACCTCCGGGATCGAATGGGTCGCGCTGGGTTCGCGGCAGAGCGCGCGGCAACCGGGCTGGGCCGGCGTAGCACCTCCGAAGCTCGCGGAGGGCGTTGGGGCAACAGCCAACGTCAGTCATCTTCTGTTCCCAGCATGGCCACTGCCGCGTCACATGATGTTCACAGTCATGCGCGCGAAGGTCTGTTGGCATGAGATCACGACCCCGCACTACTCGAACGCGCGCATCGCTCGCCACAGCCGTCGCCACGACACTGATGTTGACCGGATGCTCGTCAGGGGGTGATGCCGCCACCGACGAGACGTCGAGGTCCGCAGGTGCGAGCACCAGCGGCAGCGTCTATGACGCCTCGATCGTGCACACGTTCGCCCTCGAGATCGAGGATGACGACTTCGACCAGATGATCGCCGCCTACGAGGACACCGGCGAGAAGGAATGGATCACCGCCACGGTGACCATCGACGGTGAGACGTTCGAGGACGTCGGTCTCCGGCTGAAGGGGAACTCGTCGCTGATGTCGGTGAGCTCCGACGCCGAGCCCACCGATCTGCCCTGGCTCATCGACCTCGGCAAGTACGTCGACGGGCAGGACCTGGACGGCTACTCCGAGTTCGTGGTGCGCTCGAACACCACCGAGAGCGCCCTGAACGAGGCGGTCGCCCTGGACCTGCTCGAGCAGGCCGGGCTCGCCTCCGAACACGCCGTCGCATCCCGGTTCTCGGTCAACGGCGGCGAGGAGAAGCTCCGCCTGGTGGTACAGAACCTCGACGGGGACTGGGACGAGGAGAACTTCGACACCGAGGGCGTCTTGTACAAGGCGGAGTCGGGCGGCGACTACTCCTACCGCGGCGACGACCCCTCGGCGTACGAGGACGTCTTCGACCAAGAGACGGACTCCGACGAGGAGAACCTCGAGCCGCTGATCGAGTTCCTCGACTTCATCAACAACTCCGACGACGCGACCTTCGCGGACGAGCTCGGCGACCACCTGGACGTGGAGGCGTTCGCCACCTACCTCGCGTTCGAGGACCTGATCGGCAACACCGACGACATCGACGGTCCCGGCAACAACTCCTACCTGCGGTACGACGAGGAGTCGGGCTCGTTCACGGTGGTCGCGTGGGATCACAACCTGGCCTTCGGTGGCTTCGGGATGATGGGTGGCGGTCCGGGTCGTGACGGGGAGATGCCGGAGGGCTTCGAGCCGCCGGAGGGCATGGAGCGGCCCGAAGGGTTCGAGCCGCCCGAGGGCATGGAGCTGCCGGAGGGCTTCGATCCGGGCGAGGTCCCCGAGGGCTTCGAGCGTCACGGCGACCGGGACGGCGCGCCCGGTCGGTTCGGTGGGTCGAACATCCTGGTCGAGCGGTTCAAGGCCGACGAGGACTTCAACGCCCGCTACGAGCAGGCGTTGGCCGATCTCGAAGAGCAACTGTTCACCAGCGGGGCCGCACAGGAGGTGCTCGACGAGTGGGTGGCGGTGCTCAGCGATCAGGCCGGCGACCTCATCGACGCCGAGACCCTCGACGCCGAGGCCGCCGACATCGAGGCAGCTCTTGAGGATCCCGGCAGCGCACAGTCCAGCGCTCCGGGCGACACCGACGACGACGCGGACGACAAGGGGCGCAACTCATGAGCCAGTACGCCATGCTCGCCGCGGACGCCGTGGCGATCGTCGTCCTCGTCTTCGGGATCTTCCTGCGCCGGGGCGGTCGGCGCGAGCTCGTCGTCGCCTTCCTCGTCGTCAACGTTGGTGTCCTCGCCGTCACCGTGGCGCTCGCCGGCGGCTCCGTCGGCGCCGGTCTCGGTCTGGGTCTCTTCGGCGTGCTGTCGATCATCCGGCTGCGTTCGGAGGAGCTCGCGCAGCGCGAGATCGCCTACTACTTCGCGGCGATCGCACTCGGTCTGCTGGGCGGCCTGTCGTCGGTCCTCGAACCGGTCCACCTGGCCCTGATGGGCGCGGTGCTCGTCGCGGTGTGGATCGGCGACCACCCCCTGCTGGCGCGGACCACCACCGTGCAGGACATCGTCCTGGACTCCGCGGTCACCGACGACGGGCTGCTCGCACAACGCCTCGAGGACCTGCTGGGAGACTCGGTCGTCTCCTTCGACGTGCAACGCACCGACCTGGTCAACGACGTCACGCTGGTCCGGGTGCGCCGCCGCGCGACCACCGATAGCAAAGGCATCGCCCGGTCCGCCGTACGTCGGGCCGGAGGCGCGCGATGACGGCGCTCGATGTCGCCGGCGCCGGAGGTCCGGGCCTGGACGCAGCGTGGGAGGAGCTGCCGCCGATCTCCCTGGCCGAGCTGGTCGAGGAGGCGTCCCTGCTGCAGCGGGTGGACCGCAAGTACGTCCTGCCGATCGCCGCGGTCGCTCCCCTCGTCGCAGCGGTGCCTTCGTCCACGCGGGTCCTCGAGATCGAGGGTCGACGGTGCTTCGGGTACAGCTCGACGTACCTCGACACCGACGACCAGCTGAGCTTCCTGCTGGCCGGGCAGGGCCGCCGCCGCCGCTTCAAGGTGCGCACCCGCAGGTACCTGGACACGGGATCGTGTTGGCTCGAGGTCAAGACCCGAGGGCCACGGGGGGTGACCGTGAAGGAGCGGATCCCGCACCCGGACGCCGATCTCCGGCCGCTCACCGACGAGGGCCACCGGTTCGTCGACGAGGCCCTCGCCGGTGCCGGGTTGAGCGGCGTGCGCAGCGACCAGCTCCGGCCCGTCCTGGTGAGCGCCTACCGTCGTACAACGTTGCACCTCCCCGGTTCGCGCAGCAGGGCCACCATCGATGTCGGTGTCAGGTGGCGTGCCGTCGGTGACCAGCGACGGAGCGAGCTGGCGTGCCCCGACGTCGCGATCGTCGAGACTAAGACCGGGTCGACCCCCTCCGAGCTCGACCGGCTGCTCTGGTCCCACGGACACCGACCCGGCCGGATCTCCAAGTTCGGAGTCGGGATGGCGGCCCTCCACCCCGAGCTGCCCAGGCTCAAGTGGCACCGCGCCATGCAGCGGCACCTGACGATTCCGCGCATCGCCCGCCCTGGCAGCTGATGAGCGCGACCCCGGGCCCGGGAGCGGCTCGGACCCCGTGTTCACAGACAACTGCCAGGAACCTCCCAGCCTCGGGTCAGTGACACCGGCCATGCTCAGCGCATGGCAACGATCACCCCCGACTCCGTGGTGCCGGGCACCCGACTGCTGGTCGTCGAGGACGAGCCCGCGATCCAGGACATGCTGGCGATGAGCCTGGCGTTCGTCGGCTACGAGGTCCTGCGCGCGAGCACCGGGACCGAGGCGGTCGCGCACGCGGACAAGGTGAAGATCGACCTCGCGCTCCTCGACGTGATGCTGCCCGACACCGACGGCGTCGACCTGCTGCGCCGGCTCCGGAAGGTGCACCCGGACATGGCGGCCGTGTTCGTGACCGCACGTGACGCCCTGGAGGACCGGCTCGCGGGACTGACCCTCGGCGGCGACGACTACATCACCAAGCCGTTCTCGCTGGAGGAGGTCGTCGCCCGGGTCGGGGTGGTGCTGCGCCGTACCCGACCCGCGACCCGCGAGGAGACCAACCGGCTCACGTACGCCGACCTCGAGCTCGACGAGGCCCGCCACGAGGTCCACCGCGCCGGCAAGCTCGTCACCCTGTCCCCGACCGAGTTCGCCCTGCTCCGGTTCCTCATGCGCAACGCCGAGCTGGTGATGAGCCGCGCCCAGATCCTCGACCATGTCTGGCACTACGACTTCAACGGCAACTCCGGCGTCGTCGAGTCCTACATCAGCTACCTGCGCCGCAAGGTCGACATCATCGAACCGCCCCTCATCCACACCATCCGGGGCGTCGGCTACGTGCTGAAGGTCCAGGCCGCCTGATGAGGATCCCGTCCCTGGGACTGTCCATCCGCGGCCGGCTCGTCCTGGGGATGGTCCTGCTCGTCTCGGCGGGGCTCGCCGTCGCCAACGCGTCCGGCATCTTCCTCCTGCGGTCCTACCTCCTCGACCGGGTCAACGACCAGGTCAGCTCCATCGCCCCCGATGCGGCGGAGAACCCACTGCCCGGTGCTCCGCGGAACCTGTGCGCCAACCCCCGCGACCCCCGAGGTCTGCGCAGCGACTTCGTCCTGCTGGTGCTCGACAGCGAGGGCGACGTGGTCTGCTCGCTCGGCCCCGACCTGGGTGACGCGGCGCCGGAGCTCGACGAGGCCGACCTCGTCGGCACCGACGAGGTCGTCACGGTGCCTTCGGTCGACGGGAACAGCCGGTGGCGGGCCCGGGCGACCTCCGACGATGACACCGGCCAGACGGTGGTCCTGGCGGTCTCGCTCGCCGACGCCGATGCCACGGTCGCCCGGCTGACCCGGCTGTCGCTGCTGGTCAGCGCCCTCGTGCTGCTCTTCACCGCGGCCGCTGCGTGGGTCATCGCCCGGATCGGGCTCCAGCCACTCGAACGGATCGAGGACACGGCCGAACGGATCGCCGCCGGCGACCTGACCGAGCGCGTCCCGCACTACCGGCGCGGCACCGAGGTGGGGCGCCTCGCCCACGCGCTCAACGGGATGCTCGCCCAGATCGAGCGCGCCTTCTCCGCCAGCACCACCTCCGAGACCCGGCTCCGACGCTTCATCTCCGACGCCAGCCACGAGCTCCGTACGCCGGTCGCCGCCGTCCGCGGCCACGCCGAGATGTGGCGCACCGGGATCAGCGACGACCTCGACACGATCATGGCCCGCATCGAGTCGGAGTCGAAGCGGATGGGCGACCTGGTCGACGACATGCTGCTGCTCGCCCATCTCGACCAGTCCCGGCCCCTCGAGCGAACCCCGGTCGACCTGCTCAGCCTCGCCACCGACGCGGTCATCGACACCCAGGCGCTGCAGCCCGAACGACAGATCTCCGTCGACGCCCAGCCGGGCGCGAGCCCACCCGTCGTCATCGGCGACCAGTCCCGCCTGCGCCAGATCCTCGCCAACCTCCTCACCAACGCGTTGGCCCACACCCCGGCCACCTCACCGATCGAGGTCGCCGTCCGCGCCCGCGACCGCCACGTCGACCTCTCCGTGCACGACTCCGGCCCCGGCATGCCGTCCGACGTACAGGCGAAGGTCTTCGACCGCTTCTACCGCGCCGACCCCTCCCGCACCCGCGACCACGGCGGTTCGGGACTCGGGCTGGCGATCGTGAAGTCGCTCACCGAGGCCCACGGCGGCACCGTCACCTGCACCAGCAGCCCCGGCTCCGGCACCACGTTCACCGTCAGCCTCCCCCTGGCGGTGAGCACGTCATGACCGCCCCGGAGCCTGAGCTCGCCCAGCCGGGCGAGGTGGCGTTCCTCGACGGCCAGGGCCACGAGCTGCGGCAGGTGCATCGGCGACTCAACCGCTTCCGGATGCGGTACAAGTTCGCGATCGACGAGGTCACCACCAAGATCGCGATCCTGCGCGAGGAGTTCGAGGAGGCGTACGACCACAGCCCGATCGAGCACGTCCGGAGCCGGCTCAAGTCACCCGACAGCCTGTTCGCGAAGGCCGCCAAGCGCGGCGCCGACGGGTCGCTGGACGCCATCGCCGAGAGCGTCCTGGACATCGCCGGCGTCCGGGTCGTCTGCCCGTTCGTGTCCGACGTCTACTGGATCAAGGACATGCTGACCCGCCAGTCGGACGTCACCGTCCTCGAGGTCGAGGACTACATCGCCACCCCGAAGCCCAACGGCTACCGCAGCCTGCACCTGACGATCGAGGTCCCGGTGTTCCTCTCGGACCGCACCGAGAACGTCCCCGTCGAGCTCCAGATCCGCACCATCGCCATGGACTTCTGGGCCAGCGTCGAACACTCCATCTACTACAAGTACGACGCCACCGTGCCGCACGGCCTGCTCGAGGAGCTCACCGACGCGGCCCGCATCGCTGCGGACCTCGACGCCCGGATGACCCAGCTGCGCGCCGAGGTGCGCGACCTCGACCAACCGCCCGCCTGAGGCCACACCTAGGAGCGACAGCCGTGCCGTCAGCGTGTCGCGGCGCCTACGTGCCCCGAGATCTCGAGGACGGGTCGTCCGCGAGCAGGAACGCATGAACGACGTCGACGAGGTCTGTTACGAACAGGTCCCAACCCTTGTCCGGCCCCGTCCCTGTCTCCGACTCCGACTCCCAGTGTCGCCACATGTCGGTGTGCACGCGACGCTCAAGGGCTGAGGTGATGATCCAGAACGCCATGTCCGCGGCTCTGCGTGAGTCTGTGTGGCGCAGATCGTCTGCTCGCTGTACCAGCAGTTCTGCAATGCGCAGAGGTGCCGTGCGCAGTTCCTTGACGTGAGTGGTCAGGCTCGGCTCCACCGTTGTGCGCTCCATGAAGACATGGGTAAGCGGAGCCTCGCGACGGGCGATGTCGGCGAACAGGCGCACGATCCCCTCGATCAGGTCAGCGGTCGGGAGGTGGCGCTCGGCGAGATCCTCGATGGCCGCGTTCTCGTGGTCGACCATGCGGGTCAGTTCGTGCACCATGACGGCCTCGAAGAGGGCCGCCTTGTGCTCGAACCTGGCATAGATCAGGCCCGAGCTTGCCCCTGCACGCCGGGCGACCTCGTTGATCGTGAACGCGGCGTAGCCGCCATCCACCAACACCTGCACGCCCGCAGCAAGGACCCGGTCGAGCGACTCCTTGCTGCGCCGTTGTCGCGGCGGCCGGACTCCGCGGACGTCGTCTGGAGCCGATCCGGTATGGATTCCATCCGGTCCGGCGATGTTCAGCGGGTTGACGTACGTCACACCCGAACGATGTCATTCAGTAGTTCACATTCTCAACTCTCGTTAGTGGTTTGACCGTCCAGGAGGCGTCATGCGTTCGTTGTTCCTTCCCAGGAGAAGGGCGATCGTCTCGGCAACCATCGCGTTGATCGTGGTGTCCGCCAGCTCTTCGTGTGGCGTGGGTGAGGGGGATGGCAGCGGTGGCGACGGCGCCTCATTCACGCTGGCGGCCGAGCCGACGGGCAACACGATGGACCCGTGGAAGGCGCAGATCAGTCAGTACGTCGCACAGGCGACCTACGACACGCTGACCCACCTCGACGCCGAAGGTAACCCTGTCCCCTGGTTGGCCACCTCGTGGGAGTACACGGACCCGCAGACGCTCGTGATGGAGTTGCGTGACGATGTCACCTTCACCGACGGTGCGTCATTCAACGCCGAGGCCGTCGTCGCGAACATCGAGTACGGCAAGACCGCCACCCCGTCGAACTTCGCCGCACTCGGTTTCCTGAGCATCATCGAAAGCGTCGAGGCGGTCGATGAGTCGACTGTTCAGTTCAACCTCACGGTTCCGAGTCCCGACCTTCCCTACGGATTCTCCCAGCAGGCCGGCTGGATGGTGAGCCCGGAAGCGCTCAAGGACCCGGAGAGCCTGACGTTCGACGCGGCGGGCAGCGGGCCCTACGAGTTCGACGAGTCGCAGTCGACGGCGAACCAGACGTATGTGTTCACCGAGAATCCCGACTACTGGGCCGCGGGGGAGTGGGACCGTTTCGAGGAGTTGACGATCTCGCTCTTCAACGATGCGACGGCAGCGGACAATGCGGCGCGTAGCGGGCAGATCGACTACAAGATCGTTCAGCCCGACACTGAGATCAGTGGATGGGAGACTGCTGTGGGTTCGCCGAGCGCGTTCTTCGGACTGACGATCTTCGACCTCGAGGGAACGATTGTCGAGCCGCTGGGCGATGTTCGCGTGCGCCAGGCGATGAACTATGCGATCGATCGAGAGACCATCTTTGAAGAGGTTCTTGATGGATTCGGCGAGGTCAACGCCTCGACGCCGTTCAGCTCCGATAGTGCCGGCTACACCGAGGAGTTGGACTCGACCTACCCGTACGACCCCGAGAAGGCCAAGGAGCTGCTGGCTGATGCGGGCTACGAGGACGGTTTCGAGTTGGAGGTCTTGAACAACCCCAAGTGGGACCGACTGGCTCAGGCTCTTGCGGGATACCTTCGCGAGGTCGGTATCGACGTCAGCCTGAACGACCACTTGACTGACTTCCCCGAAGAGGTCATGTCCGGCAAGTGGGCTGCTGCGGTGACGCTCCAAGGTGTGACTGGTCTTCCCTTCACAGACGTATCCTCGTCCATGACTGCGACGGCGACCTTCAACCCCCTCAGGCACGTGGACCCGACGGTCGACTCGATGCTCGCTGAAGCTGTGACTGCGACGGGTGACGAGCAGGAGCAGATCTACCGCGCACTGGCAGTGCATGCCGCCGAGCAGTCGTGGTTCGTGGTGCCGGCGCTCACCAGCCAGCTGCACGGTTACAACCCGGACGTGGTCGACGTGGTGGAGCCCAGGCGAGCAGGTGCGCCGGCGCTGTACAACCTCACTCCCGCCCAGGGTTGAGTCATGTTGAGGTTGGCATCCGTCCGATTGGCGCTCAGTGTGCCGATCATGGCGATCGTCGCCACGATGACCTACTTCCTGGTCGAGCTGGTCCCCGGGGATCCGGCGGCGTTCCTCCTCGGATCCGGCGCCACCTCGAAGCAGGTTTCTGACCTGCACCACGAGCTCGGCTTGGATCGCCCGCTGATTGATCGCTTCCTGTCGTGGTTCGGCGACCTGCTGCACGGAGATCTCGGGACATCGTTCGTGACGAACGAATCGACCCTCACCTCCTTGTCGCGAGCTATGCCTGTCACGGTGTCGGTCGCTCTCCTGGCGACCATCTTCACGCTGGTCGTGGGGGTGACGCTCGGCATGTTGGCCGCAGTCCGCGGCGGTGTGGCTGATGCCTTCGTCCAGTGGTTCGGCAGCATCTCGATGTCGATCCCGAACTTCTGGCTCGCCGCGGTCCTCGTGCTCATCTTCGCGATCAAGGTTCCTGTGCTGCCGGCGACTGGGTACGTGCCGGTTGCTTCGTCGCCGACGGACTGGTTCGCGCATCTGATCCTGCCGACGATCGCGGTCGGCCTCGCGGGGGTTGGCCAGGTGGCATTCCAGACCCGTGACGCCGTGGCTGATCAACTGTCCCGGGAGTACGTCCGCACCCTGATCGCGGCTGGGCTCCCGAGGTGGCGGATCCTCGGCAAGCACGTCCTTCGGAACGCGAGCGGTCCGATCGTCACCGTCGCCAGCATCGGGTTCGTCTTCGCGCTCGGGGCAGTGGTCGTCGTGGAATCGATCTTCGGTTTGCCGGGTGTGGGGACCCTGATGCTCACAGCGGTCCGCATCCATGATCTGCCCCTTGTGCAGGGGGCCGTTCTGATGTTCTGCCTCGTTGTTGTCGTTGCCAACCTGGTGACCGACTTGATCGTGGCAGCGCTCAATCCGCGGGTGAGGCTCACGTGACCGCGCAGGGCGACGCCATCCGCCGTGCGGTTACCCGGCCGGTGGCCGCCATCAGCCTCGGCTGGCTGGTGGTGATCTCGCTGGCTTGCGCCTGCGCGGGCTGGCTTTCACCGCATGACCCGCTGGCGCAGGACCTCTCCACAACGCTGAGCGGACCGACCAGCGAATACTGGCTCGGAACCGACGATCTCGGCCGCGATGTCCTCTCCCGCTTGCTACACGGCGGTTCAGGCCTCCTCGTGACCGCGCTGATCCCCGTCGGGGTCTCGGTGCTCATTGGCGTGCCCGTTGGACTCCTGGCCGGTTACCTGCGAGGGCCTGTCGACACCCTGGCCAATTTTGCAGCTGACGTCCTGTTTGCGATGCCTGGCCTCGTGGTCGTCCTGGCCGTCGCAGCGGTCACAGACAACAACATCACGCTCATGGCCATCGTGTTCGGCGTCCTCACCAGCGGCGTGACGTACCGCGTCGCCCGGAACGCAACGGCAGGCGCCAGGAGCATGCCGTACGTCGACGCCGCGCTCGTCTCGCGCCTGCCACGTCGACGAATCCTCGCCCGGCACATTCTGCCCAACCTCGCCGGGCCTCTGACCGTTCAAACCTTCATCCAGTACAGCGGGACGTTCCTGTTCCTCACCTCCCTGTCATTCCTGGGCCTCGGGTTCTCGCCCGAGACGCCCAGCTGGGGGCAGCTGACGCTGACCGCGGCACACAACATGTACGTCAACCCGTGGATGATGGTCCCGGTTGGGTTCGCGCTGACCAGCACTGTGCTGGCGCTCAATCTTGTCGGGTTTGCCATCCTTCGGGGACTCACGGGCCATCGGCGTCCCAGGTCGGCACCGCGGCCCCGCAAGGATCGCCGCGCTGCTCATGCGAACGCTGACGCGTCCCCGGCGACAAGGCCACTCCGACTCGCTGACGGCGATATCGCAAACCAGTCGGCACTCGTCATCGAGGACCTCCAGATCGCCTTCGGCGCTGCAGACGAAGCGCTCGCAGTCGCCGGCGTGAGCCTCGCGGTGAGGAAAGGGGAGGCCTTCGGTCTGGTGGGTGAGTCCGGATCCGGGAAGACGACGACCGCCCTTGCCGTTCTCGGACTCGTACCGCCCCCCGGCCGCGTTCTCGCGGGTCAGATCTTGCTCGACGGGCAGGATCTGCTTGCCCTGGGTGAGTCCGGTCTTCGCGAGGTGCGCCGGCACAAGATCGGGCTCATCTCCCAGGAACCAATGGTCGCACTCGATCCATGCTTCACGGTCGGATCGCAACTGCGCGAACTGCTCCGCCTCCGTCGAGGCCTCTCACGAAAGGCCGCATCCCGCACGGCACGCGACCTTCTCCGTGAGGTGGGTCTACGCACACCGGATGTCGTCGCAACCCAATACCCCCACCAGCTATCGGGAGGAATCGCCCAGCGCGTATCGATCGCCTTGGCCCTCAGCGGCGAACCGCAGATCCTGGTCGCTGACGAGCCGACGACGGCACTCGACGTGACCGTGCAGGCGGAAATCCTCGACCTTCTACGCCGACTCCAGAGCGAGCGTTCGATGACCTTGCTGCTCGTGAGCCATGACCTAGGGGTGGTCGCCGACCTGTGCGACCGGGTCGCGGTGATGGCCGACGGCAGGATCGTCGAGGAAGGCACCACGGAGAAGGTGCTGACGGCACCCGAACACGCCTACAGCAGGCAGCTCATCCAAGCCACTCCGAGGCTCAACGACAGCAACGAGATCACCTCGCTGGGGCGGGAGCGGAAGGCGACATGACTGAACCTCTACTGGCAGTCGAAGAGCTAGCTGTCACCTATCGGAAGAGCTGGCGTTCCAGCAGTGTCCGCGCCGTCGACGGCGTGAGCCTAGGCTTGAACAGCGGTGAGATCGTCGGCGTCGTCGGCGAGTCCGGATCGGGCAAGTCCACGTTGGGGCGAGCCCTTCTGGGCCTCACGAAGTCAACTGCCGGATCGATCCGCTTCGGCGGTCGCGACGTGACCCATGAACGTGCCGGCAGCCGCAGTAGCGGCCGCGTCCTCCAGGTCGTCTTCCAGGATCCCTTCAGCTCACTCAATCCTGCCCGCACCGTCGGCAGCATCCTGAGCGAACCTCTGGAGATGCACGGTGGCATGAGCGCAGACGCGGCCAACTCGAAGATCCGGGAACTGCTGCTCCGGGTCGGCCTCCCGGCCGACGCCATGCATCGGTATCCGTCGGCGTTCTCGGGCGGCCAGAGGCAACGAATCGCGATCGCTCGGGCGATCTCGGTCGACCCCGATCTCGTGATCTGCGACGAGGCGACGAGCGCGCTCGACGTGGTCACCCAGGCCCGGATGCTCGAACTGCTCGGCAGCCTGAGCGCGGAGCGCCGCATGGCCGTCCTCTTCATCGCCCACGACCTTGCCGTGGTGGCGGCGATCGCCCATCGCGTGGTTGTCCTGTACCAGGGCCGCGTCATGGAGCAGGGGCCATGCCGAGCGATCCTCGCAAGTCCGCTGCACCCGTACACGCGCGCCCTCGAACTGTCCTCACCCGTGCCCGACCCGGCTGCCCAGCGTGAGCGGCGGCGGCGGCGAGTGGAGGCGCTCGCGGCCTCCACCGTGGAGGTCAGCCAGGAAGTCCCGGAAGTCGGCTGTCCGTTCGCACCCCGCTGCCCGGAGGCGTTCTCGGCCTGCTGGACCAGTCGCCCGAAGGACAACGCAGTAGGCGATCGCACAGTGGCCTGTCACCTGTACGACGCCGATCTAGCACCCAACCCCGAAAATAGGAGAAACGAAACCGCATGACTGACATGACCCTGGAAGAGCGCGTCCAGCGTCTCGAGGACATCGAGGCGATCAACCAGCTGATGGCCCGTCGCGCCTACATCCACTCTGCGGGCATGCATGCGCGCGAGCTCGACGAATGCTGGGTCAAGGAAACACCCGACCCGACCTTCGAACCGGAGGACTGGGGGATGTGGGTCGGCATCGAATCGATCCGCAAGGCATACGTCGACGGCGCTCCGCCGGTCGAGCCGGGAATGATGATCGAGCACACGTTGACGACCGGCGTTGTCGAGATCGCACGTGATCGCAAGACCGCCAAGGGTGTGTGGATGTCGCCTGGGCACGAGACGTTCCCTATGCCGGAGGGACCCCCGATCCCGCACTGGTCGTGGGGGCGCTACTCGGTCGACTTCGTCCTCGAGAACGGCGAATGGAGGATCTGGCACTTGCACGTCCTCACCACGTTCCGGACCCCGTACGACCAGGACTGGGTCGACTCCTCGATCAACCGGCCGTCGCACTTTCCGCCGCTCGGCGAGACGCTGCCGGGCATGTACCCGCCGGATCGTCCCGTTACGTTCAACCAGCCCTACGCCGTTGATGTCGAGCCTGCCTACCAGCCCGAGCCGCCGGTGCCGTACGACACCTTCGACGAGGCGACCAGCTACGCGGCCGTCCCGGCGCGCGTACAGCGGAAGAACGAGACTGCGGAAGTGGGCGAGCGCTGATGGACCAGCCTCCCGTTGACTTGGTCGTGATCGGCGCCGGGGGAGCGGGCTTGCCCGCGGCCCTCACGGCACTGGAGTCGGGGCTCAAGCAGGTCATCGTGCTCGAGAAGAGATCGCGCGTCGGCGGCAATGCCGCGATGTCTGGGGGCTTCCTCTTCGCTGTGAACAGTGGCCCTCAGCGTGCCGCTGGCCTTGAGCACGAGCCCGACGAAGTGTTTCGCACGACGATGGCCTACCACCACTTCGACGGTGTTGATCCGGAACTGGTCCGGCTGTGGATCGATGAGGCGGATGCGTCGGTGGCCTGGTTGGAGAGCATCGGCGTGGCGTATCGCGCGATGCAGGGCAAGGACCTCGGCGTGGAGCCGAGCGGATGGGCCAACCACCCTGGCAGCTTCGTGCGGGTGACCGACTTGATGAAGCAACGCGTCGAGGACCTCGGGGGAAGGGTGATTGTTCGTGCCTCTGTCACGGGACTGGTCGGTGACTCCTCCTCTGGAGTCTCCGCCGTCATGCTCGACACTCCCGACGGTCCGGTCACCATCCAGACGCGTGCAGTGCTCCTCTCGACGGGAGGCTTCACCGGCAACGTCGACCTGCTCAACGAGCACTTCGCTGACATCTATGACGAGGACATCTACTGGACCGATGCCAAGCCGCTCACTGGCGACGGCATCCCTCTCGCTGCTGGTGTCGGCGCGGCGTTGACCGGCCCGACTGCTCTCCTGAAGGAGAACTGCTACAGCTTCAAGACGAAGAAGAACATGCCGAACAGGGGCTCGACGGAGCCGCGCTCGTTGTGGGTCAACCAGCGGGGCAAGCGATTTCTTGACGAGTCACAGGGATTCATCAATGCCAGCGCCAACGCGTTGGTGAAGCAGCCGGGGATGTCCGGCTTCGCGCTGTTCGACGACGCGCTGATCCAGCAGATCATCGACACTCCGAACCCGTTCGAGGTCGAGCTCCGCCCGGGTGAGGAAAACCCCGGCACCTGGACCGCCGAGGGCTATCGGGCGACGCTTCGGGATCAGCTGTCCGATCCGTCGAACTCGGAGTGGTGCACGGCTGCTGATGACTGGGCAGAGATCGCGGAGTGGATCGGAAGCGATCCCGACGTGCTTGCGGCGACGGTCGCGACTTACAACGCATCCTGCGACGAAGGGCGGGACGCCGTGTGGGCCAAGGATCCCTCGCTTCTCGTTCCGCTACGGAAGGCTCCCTTCTACGCGCTGCGGTTCCGACCGCTGATGGTCGACACGGCCGGGCCTGTCGTGGTCGACCGTGAGCTGCGGGTTCTCGACGACGAGGGTCGGCCGATTCCCGGTCTCTACGCCGCAGGCTCGCTGACCAGCGGATGGGTCGGGTTCGACGAGCACCACTTCGGCACCCCGCTCTCGTGGGCGATCAGCTCCGGACGCCGCGCGGGCGCGGCTGCCGCAGCAGGGGTGTTGACAGGAAGCGCGGCGAACAGTGCCTCCTAGCTTCGTCGGTCCGGCGTCTCTCGAGACGCCGGACCATGGCTCCCGTCTGGTCAAGCAGCTCGATCGGGTGATCATCCGGTTCGCCGGTGACTCCGGTGACGGCATGCAGCTGACCGGTGACCGGTTCACGCAGGAGTCGTCGGTGTTCGGCAACGACCTGGTGACGCTGCCGAACTTCCCTGCCGAGATCCGTGCCCCTCAGGGCACCCTGCCGGGTGTGTCGTCGTTCCAGGTGCACTTCGCTGACCACGACATCCTGACCGCGGGTGATCGTCCCGATGTGCTGGTGGCGATGAACCCGGCCGCGTTGAAGGCCAACGTGGGTGACCTGCCCAAGGGCGCGGCGATCATCGTGGACACCCACGACTTCACCAAGCGCAACCTCGACAAGGCCGGGTACGCCGTCAACCCGCTCGACCTGCTCGGCGACGCGAACGACCCGCTGGGTGACTTCCAGGTGCACACCGTGGACCTGACCGGGATGACGGTGGAGGCGGTCAAGGAGTACGGCCTGTCCCGCAAGGACGCGGCGCGGGCGAAGAACATGTTCGCGCTCGGGTTGTTGTCGTGGATGTACGGCCGGCCGACCGAGCCGACCACGACGTTCCTGGAGAACAAGTTCAAGAAGAGCCCCGACATCCTGGGCGCCAACCTGACCGCGTTCAAGGCCGGTTGGAACTTCGGTGAGACCACCGAGACGTTCGTGGTGCGTTATGAGATCAAGCCGGCCAAGTTGCCCGAGGGCACCTACCGCAACATCACCGGCAACCTGGCCCTGTCGTACGGGCTGATCGCGGCCGGTGTCCGGTCCGGGCTGCCGGTGTTCCTGGGGTCCTACCCGATCACCCCCGCGAGCGACATCCTCCACGAGCTGAGCAAGCACAAGTCGTTCGGCGTGACCACGCTGCAGGCCGAGGACGAGATCGCCGGCATCGGTGCTGCGATCGGCGCGTCGTTCGCCGGCTCCCTCGGGGTCACCACCACCTCCGGCCCGGGCGTCGCGCTGAAGTCCGAGGCGGTCGGCCTGGCCGTGATGACCGAGCTCCCGCTGCTCGTGATCGATGTGCAGCGCGGCGGGCCCTCGACCGGCCTGCCCACCAAGACCGAGCAGGCCGACCTGCTCCAGGCGATGTACGGCCGCAACGGCGAGGCGCCGGTCCCGATCGTCGCGCCGCAGTCGCCCGGCGACTGCTTCTCCGCCGCGGTCGAGGCCGCGCGGATCGCGATCACCTACCGCACGCCGGTGATGCTGCTCTCCGACGGCTACCTCGCCAACGGCTCCGAGCCGTGGCTGATCCCCTCGGTCGACGACCTGCCGGAGATCGACCCGGCGTTCGCGACCGCGCCCAACCACGCCTCGGCCAAGGCTCTGGCTGCCGCCGAGAACGGCGGGGACGGCGAGCCGGACGAGTTCTGGCCCTACCTGCGCGACCCCGAGACCCTGGCCCGGCCGTGGGCGATCCCGGGCACCGCGGGTCTGGAGCACCGGATCGGCGGTCTGGAGAAGGGCGAGGGTCACGGCAACATCTCCTACGACCCGGCCAACCACGACCTGATGGTCCGCACCCGCCAGGCCAAGATCGAGGCGATCGCCAAGTCGCTGCCGCCACTGGAGGTCGACGACGCGTCGGGCCAGGCGAAGGTGCTCGTGATCGGCTGGGGCTCCACCTACGGCCCGATCGGCGCGGCCTGCCGCCGCGTGCGGCGCGCCGGCTACCACGTCGCGCAGACCCACCTGCGCCACCTCAACCCGTTCCCGGCCGACCTCGGCGAGATCCTGAAGGGCTACGACAAGGTCCTCGTCCCCGAGATGAACCTCGGCCAGCTCTCCAAGATGCTCCGTGCCGAGTTCTTGGTCGACGCCATCGGCTACAACCACGTCCGTGGCCTGCCGCTCAAGGCCGCCGAGCTCGCCGAGGCCATCGGCCAGCTCGTCGGCGAGGCCGAGGGCATCAACGTCGACCTCGGCGAGCACGGACTCAACCCACCGGCCGACCACGAGGAGATGCCCATCCAATGACCTACGTCATCTCAGCGTCGTGCATCGACGTCAAGGACCGTGCCTGCGTGGACGAGTGCCCGGTCGACTGCATCTACGAAGGTGCCCGGATGCTCTACATCCAGCCGGACGAGTGCGTCGACTGCGGTGCCTGCGAACCGGTCTGCCCGGTCGAGGCGATCTTCTTCGAGGACGACGTACCCGAAGAGACTGCGAGGTTCACGCGGCTGAACGCGGAGTTCTTCGACGACCTCGGATCGCCCGGCGGAGCAGCCAACTCGAACTTCGCCGACCGTGACCACCCCGAGATCGCAGCTATGCCCGCTCAGAACGGAGCACACGCATGACCACGATCGACCTCGGCACCCCTTCCCTTCGTTCCGGCACCGAGTCGGTGCCCGCTGCTGACGGTCCGCAGACGGGCAAGGAGTTCACCAGCGACCAAGAGGTCCGCTGGTGCCCCGGCTGCGGCGACTACGCCGTACTGAAGGCCGTGCAGTCGTTCCTGCCCGGCCTCGGCCTGCGCCGCGAGAACATCGTGTTCGTCTCCGGCATCGGCTGCTCCAGCCGGTTCCCCTACTACCTCGACACCTACGGCATGCACTCGATCCACGGCCGCGCGCCGTCGATCGCGACCGGCATCGCCACTGCGCGTGAGGACCTGTCGGTGTGGGTCGTCACCGGCGACGGCGACGCGCTCTCGATCGGTGGGAACCACCTGATCCACGCGCTGCGCCGCAACGTGAACATGACGATCCTGCTGTTCAACAACCGGATCTACGGCCTCACCAAGGGCCAGTACTCCCCCACCTCCGAGGTCGGCAAGGTCACCAAGTCCACGCCCATGGGCTCCCTGGACCACCCGTTCAACCCGGTCTCCCTCGCCCTCGGCGCCGAGGGCTCGTTCGTCGCCCGCACCATCGACAGCGACCGCAAGCACCTCACCGCCGTCCTCGAGGCAGCCGCAGCGCACCGCGGCACGTCGTTCGTGGAGATCTACCAGAACTGCCCGATCTTCAACGACAACGCCTTCGACGCCATCAAGGACAGCGAGACCAAGGAGCACGCGATCATCCCGCTGGTCCACGGGGAGCCGATCACCTTCGGCACCCGGGACGAGACCACTGGGCTCGGCGACAAGGCCCTCGCCCGGTCCGCCGGTGGCGGGGTCGAGGTCGTCGACACCGCCGCGATGCCCGTCGAGGACCTGCTCGTCCACGACGCGCACAACGAGGACCCGTCGACGGCGTTCGCGATCTCGCGCCTCACCGACTCCGGCTACCTCAACCGCTCCCCGATCGGCATCTTCCGCCAGGTCCAGCGGCCGACGTACGACGACCTCGCCCGCGCGCAGGTCAACGACGCCAAGACCAAGGCAACACAGGCAGAGGGCAACGACACCGACCGCCTGACCCAGCTCCTCAACGCCGGCGACACCTGGAACGTCGGCTAGCGGAAACCCGAGCGCAAGCAGGGCAGATCGACAAAGATCAGCTGCTGATTGCTGACCTCCAGCCTCAGGGCACCGAGCAACGACGAGACTGACAACGCGCCTGAACTCCTTGGAGCCAGGCGGTGTCAGTCTCCGTCGAATCCCGCAAGTCCGTGCGTAGGCGCGGGGTCTCGCTTCGAACCTCAGGCGGGCTCTGTCATCAGGGCCAGGGAGCGCGCCATGAGGCCAGCAGCGTCGCTGCCCGGTTGGTCCGGGTGAAGTTCCCAGTCGACCATCTGGAGGGAGTTCTCGACAACCGTCCGTACGCGATGGATGCGTCGCCTCCAGAACTCGCCGAGAAGCTGGTCGAGATCACCTTCGCGGGTCGCGAAGTCCGCGAGGATGACGGCATCCTCGGCGCACATCGCAGCGCCCTGCGCGATGAGCGGAGGGCACGCGTGCGCGGCGTCGCCGACGAGGATCACGCGTCCGCGGGACCAGGGACGATCAATGAGCAGCCACTCAATCGGCTGGTAGTTCGAGAACGTGCTTTCATCGATGCTCTTGCGCAGGTGGTCGAAGTCCCCGTGGTAGCCATCGAGCAGGCCTGTGAGCACCGTGTTGTCGCGTCGGTCGGCGTCCTTGATGACAGGGTCGATAAGCACGTATGCGTAGCACTGAGTGTCCGAGATCGGCGCATAGCCCGCCTTGTACCAAGGGCCGCCGTAGAACACCGCCGAGCTGTCCATGTGCTCGAGTCGCTCGGTCACGAAGCGCCAGATGCCCATCCCGGACGGTGCCGGGCGTTCGTCGAAGCCCAGCATCCGCCTGGTGTCAGAGTGGATGCCGTCGGCACCGACGACGAGGTCGTACTCCGCTGTCGTACCGTCCGAAAGCGCCGCCGTGACGCGGTCACCCGCGTCGTGCAACTCCTTGACGGTGCATCCGAGGCGGACGTCGATTCCGAGGTTCCCGATCTCCTCGACGAGGACGTTCTGGAGATCCGAGCGGAGGGTGCCGAGGGTCGCTGGCAAGAACGGGCCGCCGGTCTGCGGCGTTGGTACGTCGGCCAGGAGCGGCCCGCCGGCCTGATGCACGCGGATCCGGTCGAAGGGCACGCCAGTCGCGATGATCCGATCGGCCACGCCGATCTCTGCGAACGCACGGAGCGCGTTGCCGTGGACCGTGATCCCGTGGCCGGCGCCCATCCACACGTCCCGTTGCTCGATGAGGCAAACGTCCACCCCGCGTTGGGCCAGGCCGATCGCGGCCACGGATCCGGTGACACCTCCACCGACGATCAGAACCTTGTTGACTGCCATGTCACTTCACCTCCGGTGCGGCCGCCACGGCGTCCGACAAGTACTTGGCTCCAGCCGTCGAGCTGAAGCCGCCATCGACAGGGATCTCTGCGCCGGTGATGTAGCCGGACAGATCTGACAAGAGAAATGCGACGACCTGGGCCACGTCGTCCGGTACGCCGAGGCGACCGAGCGGAGTCAGGGCCAGTTGGGCTGCCTTCATGGATTCGGGTGCGTTGGCCATCATCGGTGTCTGGATGTATCCCGGGTGCACCGTGTTCACACGGATTCCGCGTGTCCCGAGCGTGGTCGCGGCAACCGCGCTGAGCCCGCGCAGGCCCCACTTGCTCGAGGTGTACGCCACCGTGTGGTGCGCGTTCAGTGCCGCGAGCGAGCCGATGTTGACCACGGACGAGCCCGGGCCCATCAGCGGCGCGAGGGTCTGGATCGCCAGCATCGGACCGGTCAGGTTCACCGCGAGGACACAATCCCAGTCGGCGAGCTCGACATCTCCCAGGCGCGAGCGCAGGGGCATGCCGGCGTTATTGACTAGCCCGCGGACAACGGTTGTCTGCCCGCGGAGATGCTCGGCCAGTGCCTCCCAATCCTCCTCGCGCGCAGCGTTGAGCTGCCGGTACGCGAGAGAGCCGGGTTGGCCGTCGGCGAGTCGGATGAAGTCGGCTGGTGGATCGGTGCTGAGGTCCGTGCCCAGGACGTCAGCTCCGAGCGAGGCGAGCAAGCGGCACAGGGCCCGGCCCTGTCCGCCGGCGGCGCCGGTGACCACGATCAAGCCCTGCGTCAGGCCGGGCAAGGCCAGCGTCGTCGTCACCGCAGTTGCTCCGGTGCTGGGCGGCCGCCAACAGGGTGCCGTCGGTCCAGCAGCTCGACGAGGTTGCCTTCAAGGTCAGCGACGAAGCTCATCCGAACCCCCTGTTCGGGCGAGTCCTGCGGCGCCATCTTCTCGCTTGCGCCAGACGCCACGGCACGGGCGTGCGCCGTATCGACGTCGTCCACGCGGAAGCAAACATGGCCGTAGCCACGTGTCATGAGAGCCTCCGGTGGGTCCACGGCCTCCAGGACCGCGAGGGAGCCGGCTCGTTCGACGACCTCGATCGCGCCACCGGCACCGTCGATCAGGAACGCCCCGCGGATGGCGAGGTGTGGGATGGCGAACGGGACTGCCTCGGTGAGTGAGAACACCTTCGAGTACCACGCCAAAGAGGTGTCGAGGTCAGCGACGCTCAGCCCGACGTGATCGATCGCCGTCATGCGACCACGCCCTCGGATCCGGACTGCTCGTGCGGACCGCCACGCATCACGGCTGCGTGCAGATCTTCGGGCAGCACGGCACGGAGCTCGTCGGTGAAGTGGCCGTCGATGAGGATGAACGCGACGCGTGCCGGCACGTTGCCGCGATTGGTCCATGCGTGATCGGTGCCGCGCTGGACCACGACGTCGCCGGCTCGAAGCGTTACCTCCGAATCGTCGAGGGACAGGACGATCTCGCCTGACAGCACGATCCCGTAGTCGATGGACTCCGTCCTGTGGACTGGCGACTGGTGGCCGTGCTCGTTGACGTGCCCGGGGAAGAACTCGTTGATCCGGATCTTCGTCCCGTTGGGCGACGGAGGAACCCGGATGGTCCGTGCGGTGGGCTCGTCCGCCTCGCTCGGCGACACTGCCGCCGGCATCTCGTCGGTCTGCCAGATCTCGTAGAACCCGACGCCGTCCTGCGGCATGTATCGGTGGGTCGGGACAGGGCCGTCAGACACCACGACGGAAACCCCCTCGGGGGTGTGCCCGGTTACGACGCGTCGCGGGACCTGCAACTCGTGCGGACTCATGCCGCGACCGTATAGAGCGAGCAGTGCACTAGGGAAAGGACGTTATCCGATGCCAGCCATGTGGTTGTGGGATGCCAGAACGACGTACGCGAATCGCGTTCAGACCCGTGGCACCTCCGGTGCCAGCGTGTCAAGGAGGCGGGTCCGCAGCCAACGGTGCCCGTGGTCCGCAGACCGGTTCGGATGCCACCACAGGTTCTCCCTCAGCTCGACCGTTCCGAACGGAGGGGCGACCGCGATCGTCCCGGTCCCCGGCCCTAGGCGCTTGACGAGGCGTGACGGCACCACGGCAACCATCGAGGTGCCCGCGACGATCGAAGGCAGTGGGAGGAACCCGCGGGCAACGACCTGAGGCTTGCGGGCGAAACCGAGTTCGCGAAGGCGGCGGTCGGCCGGAGTGTGGTGATGAACCCCGAAGGTCGCGGAGGCCAAGGGCAGCTCGTTGAAGGCGTCCCAGCTCAATGCTCCGTCACTTATCGCGGGGTTCGCCGCATCGACGAGGCACACGTAGTGGTCGGTGAACAACGGCGCAAAATCCCCTTCGACACCCATCGCTGGGACAGCGACGATGAAGTCGTGGCTGCGTAGAGCCGTCTCGATGCCCTCTGGGTCCTCGGGCAGCGGAAGGAGGTCGATACCGAACGGCGCTTCGCGTCGGATCACCTCCAAATGGCCGTGCAGCTCCAGGGCCGCGAAGTCGGAGAGCATGATGGTGAACCGGCGCTTGGCCGTTGTCGGGGTGAGCGACCGGTTGACGCCCAGCGACTCCTCGAGCAGCGGCACCGCCCGCTGGACCAATGGGAGCAGCTCCCGCGCACGAGGAGTCAACTCATAGTTGCGACCGACGCGAACTAGCAGCTCGTCGTTGTAGTGCGAACGCAGCCGCGCCAGGAACGCACTCATTCCAGGTTGTCCCATGCCCAGTCGCGCCGCTGCCCGGGTGACGTTTCCTTCCTCGAGCAACGCCTGCAGCGCGATGACGAGATTGAGATCCTTGCCGGCCAGGTTCATTGAGGCCTCCGTTCTCTGCCCCGGTTGACGCCGATGGTGGCACACCGCGGAGCAGGCTGGAGGAGCGCAGCGAGGCACAGGAGCCTCGTCCGCGCCGGACCCAGGGCAGCACGATCGGCGATGCAAGGTATCCAAATCAGTCGGTTCCGCACGCGAAACACCGTTCCTAGACTCGAAGCCGCGGCGGCCCCGCCGTCGTGAACCCTGAGAACGGGAAGAGCATTGACCAGACGACTGATCACCCACCTGCGCTACCTGGGCCTGGCAGTACCCAACCTCGAAGAGGTTCGGGACTTCTACACCCAGCATTGGGGGCTCGTTGCCGTTGACGGCGACGACGACATCGCCTACCTCGCGGCGGCGGGCAGCCCTGAGAACTACATCCTCCGGCTGCGGCGCGCGGAGAAGCGCATCGACCTCATCTCCTTCGGCGCAGCCTCGACGACCGACGTCGACGAGGCGGCCGCGACCCTCGAGGCAGCAGGCGTGCGGCTGGTCACGCGTCCGCAGAAGTTGGGCACGCCGGGCGGCGGCTACGGCTTCCGATTCTTCGACGGCGACGGCCGCACCCTGGAGATCTCCTCAGACGTGACGACCCGGGAGCACCGCACGATCGACGAGCGAGAGCCTGTTCCGGTTCGCATCTCCCACGTGGTGGTCAACTCGCCCGCGCCGGAGGCCACGCGGTGCTGGTATGAGGAGCACCTCGGGTTCGCCCTCAGCGACACGCTCTGGTCGAAAACGATGGGCGACATGATGTACTTCATGCGCTGCAACGCGCTGCACCACTCCTTCGCCATCGCGCGCGGACCCCACGCCTCGTTGCACCATGCCTCGTTCGAGATGCGCGGCATCGAGGAATGGATGCGAGGCACCGGCAAGATCCTCCGCTCCGGCGCCCGCATGGTGTGGGGCCCAGGGCGCCACAACGCCGGCGACAACACGTTCGCATACTTCCTCGACCCAGCCTCCAACACCGTGGAGTACACCACCGCATTGAAGGTCCTGGAAGAGGACGACTGGCATCCCAGCAAGCTCGACGTCGCCGACATCGAAACGCAGGACCAGTGGGGCACGTCGAACGAAATGAGTGAACTCGTCGCCCGCGAATCCTTCAACGACGTCGACCACGGCCTATTCGTGGCCCCCCCGGTCTGATGCGCGTCCACCTCGCCTACGACCACGCGACCTTCGCCCTCGGCAGCGAGCTCGCAACGGCACTGCAAGGCCGCGACGACGTCTCCGTGATTGCCCACGCACCGGACTTCATCGACGAAGGCGACGACTATCCCGCGTTCACCCTGAACGCGGCACGTGCTGTCGTGGCTGACCAGGACCGGGGCACCGACGCCCTCGGGATACTGCTCGGCTCCTCGCCGGTCGGGGTCGCGATCGCGGCGAACAAGGTGGAAGGCGTCCGCGCGGTTCTGGGACATGACCCGGCGCTGCTGCGCAGCGCCCGTCGCATTGACGACTGCAACGCCGTGGTGATCGACCATCGCTGCGACGGTGTGGACGCGGCGGCCGCCCTCATCGCGGTCGAGTCGTTGATGACGCAACGGTTCGACAAGAACCCCGACGACGTTCGCCGAATCGTCCAGGTCATGGAGTTCGAGACATCGGGAACCATCGCCGGCTGGCAGGTCGGATACACCGAGGCGGTCCTGGACTCGGCGCGCACGACCGCGGGCACAACACGAGCATTGCTCTACCGCGCATGCGGCGACCCCTCCGTGCTGGCGGTCGAGCCAGTGCCAGCGCCGCACCCTGGTCCCGGTCAAGTCAGGGTCGCCGTGAAAGCGGTCGGACTCAACCCGATCGATGTCAAGTTCCGATCGGGTCTCTACCCGCCGCAAGACGAAGCCTTCCCTCGCGGGACCGCCCAGGACTTCGCCGGAACCGTCGACGAGGTGGGACCCGACGCCCACTACACCGACGGACGACCGTGCACGGTCGGCGACCGCGTCCTCGGCTGGACCGACTCACAGGGAGCTGCGGCATCGGATCTGGTCGTGCCCGCGACCAACCTCGCCCGCAAGCCGGACAACCTGAGTTGGGACGTTGCCGGCGCACTGCAGACCGCCGCCCTCACCGCTCAGGCTTCGATCGATGTGCTCGGCATCGGTGAGCACGACGTCGTGCTCGTCAGCGCCGCCGGCGGCGGCGTCGGCCTGCTCTACTCGCAGTTGGCGCTGGCGTCCGGCGCGGTGGTGATCGGCACCGCCGGCAACGACAACCTGGAGTTCCTGAGTTCCCTGGGGATCATCGCGGTGCCGTATGGCCCGGGCCTCGCCGATCGTGTCAAAGCCGTCTCGCCGGAACCCCTCACGGCTGTGCAGGACAACCATGGACGCGAAGCGGTCCTCGCCGGTCTGGAACTCGGTGTGCCGCCCGAGCGCATCGTGGCGATCGCAGACCATGCAGCCGTGGCCGAGCTCGGCCTCTCATCGCCTGGCAGGTACCTCCGCTCGGCAGCAACCCTCGAGCGGATCGCGAACGCCGCGGCGGCAGGGAAGCTTGGCATTCCGGTTCAGACATTCCCCTTCGAACAGGCCCGAGAGGCCTACGAGCGCCTCGAAACAGGTCATGGGCGCGGCAAGATCGCGCTCCGCGTCTGAATCGCCGCCCGACTTCCTGCCCTCGTCGAGGGCAGGACAACCACACCCAACACCACCCAAGGAGACACCCATGCCGTTCGTCTGCAGTGCAACCTGGACCGCCAAGGAAGGCCAGGCACACCTCGTGCTCGAGGCCCTTGCCAACCTCTCACCGGCCAGCCGGGAGGAGCCCGGCAACCTGTACTACCAGGCCTACCAGGACCCCCAGGAGCCGAATGTCTTCCGCATCTTCGAGGTCTACGTGGACGAGGAGGCGTTCAAGGCCCACGGCACCTACGACCACTTCGAGAAGTGGGCACTCGGACAGGCCATCCCGGCGCTGGAAGCCCGCGTGCGGGACTTCTACACGACGCTGGACCTCTGAGATGAAACTGGCCCGCTACGAGCACAACGGTGCAGTGCTGCTCGGGACCGTGCGCCACGACATGGTTCGCTCCCTCCCGCGCAACCTCGACGTCCTCGACGTCCTCACCATGAGCCTGCCGGAGCGGAATCTCCTGGAGGCCCAAGCGGGCCGGCATCATCGCATTCCCCTCGACGACGTCCGGTTCGTTCCGCCGATCGAGCCGCGCGCGATGCGCGACTTCGTCGTCTTCGAGGAGCACGTCCGCGGCGTGACCCAGAGCGTCGCAGGAACAGCAGAGATCGCCGAGGCGTGGTACGACGCGCCCGCCTTCATCTTCATGAACCCGCACTCGCTGATCAGCCACAGGCAGGACGTGCCGATGCCACCAGACACCCAGGCGCTGGACTTCGAACTGGAAGTGGCGGCAGTGGTCGGCTCGAAGGTACGCGACCTCACCGTCGACCAGGCCGCCGAGCACATCGTCGGATACGCAGTCTTCAACGACTGGTCGGCGCGCGACATCCAACGACGTGAGATGCAAGTCAGCCTCGGACCGGCCAAGGGCAAGGACTTCGCCTCGACGCTCGGGCCGTGGATCACCACACCCGACGAGCTGGAGCCCTACCGGGTAGGGGACCGCTACAACCTGACCATGACGGTCAGCGTGAACGACACCGAGATCGGACGGGACTCCCTGGCAAACATGGCCTGGTCCTTCGAGGAGATGCTCAGCCACGCTTCTAGGGACGCATGGGTGGGTGCCGGCGACGTGCTTGCCACCGGCACCTGCGCCGGAGGTGCCCTCGCCGAGATGTGGGGCCGCCGCGGCGTGATGGAGCCGCCACCCTTGCAGGTCGGTGACGTGGTCACGATGGCCGTAGACGGACTTGGATCGATCAGCAACCGCGTGACGCAAACGCGCAGCCCCGGACATCGCGTACCCCCCGCACGCTCCCCTGCAGCCGGTCCCGTCGGCTGATCGTGCCTAGCGTTCCAACGGAAGGACCCCCGTCATGAACACCGTCACCGCACCGCCAGTCATCGAGCTCGTCGACCCAGCCACCGGTGAGCCGTGGGACCAGATCCCGGTCATGGACCCCGCAGCCGTGGAGGCCGCGATCAGCGGCGCAGCTGCCGCGTTCGATTCTTGGAGCACCACAACGGTCGAGGCACGACTCGACCCGTTGCGCCGACTGGCGACGCTGCTCCGCGACGAGGTCGATGAGCACGCGCTGCTGATCAGTCGCGAGATGGGCAAGCCGATCGCCGAGGCCCGCGGCGAGGTCCTCAAGTGCGCTCTCGCGTGCGACTACTACGCCGAGAACGCCGAGCAGTTCCTCGCACCGGCGCTCGTCGAGACGAACGCAAAACGATCCTGGGTCGGCTACGAGCCGATCGGCCTCGTGCTTGCCATCATGCCGTGGAACTTCCCCTACTGGCAGGTCCTCAGGTTCGCCGTCCCTGCCCTGACCGCTGGAAACGGCGGCCTGCTGAAGCACGCCGCCAACGTCACCGGGTCGGCCCTGGCCATCGAGGGCCTCTTCCGTCGTGCCGGGTATCCGGAAGGACTCCTCACGACGCTGGTAATTGACGACCACGCACTGGTCCCACCGGTGATCGCCGACCCCAGAGTCGCGGCCGTCACATTGACCGGGAGCGAGCGCGCCGGCGCTGCCGTCGCCGCAGCGGCCGGCACTGCTCTGAAGAAGACCGTCCTCGAACTGGGCGGGTCCGACCCGTTCATCATCCTCGCCGATGCCGACCTGGACGCAGTGGTTCCGTTCGCAGTGCAGTCCCGGTTCGTCAACGCCGGCCAAAGCTGTCTGTGCGCTAAGCGGCTCATCGTTGAGGACGCGATCTACGACGAGGTCCTGGAACGCATCGTGCCCCTGGTTGCCGCGCTACGGGTCGGGAACCCGCTCGATCCCTCGACCCAGATCGGGCCGTTGGCGAAGGAGGCGTTCGTCGACGACATCGAGCGGCAGGTCAGCACGACGCTGTCCGAAGGCGCCCGCCTGCTCGTCGGTGGCGAACGCATGGACCAGGCCGGCAACTACTACGCACCGACCGTGCTGGGGGATGTCACCCGAGAGATGACGGCCTTCCGTGAAGAGACGTTCGGTCCCGTCCTGCCCGTTGTTCGCGCCCGGGACGCGGTGCATGCCGTCGAGCTCGCGAACGACACAGCGTACGGCCTTGCCGCCAGCATCTGGACCTCAGACGTCGACCGCGGTATCGCGTTGGGCCAGCAGATCCGCTCGGGGGCGCTCTTCGTCAACAGCGTGCCGGCATCGGACGCGCGAATGCCGTTCGGCGGCATCAAGAACAGCGGCTACGGACGGGAACTCTCACGCGAGGGACTCCTCGAGTTCACCAACGTCCGCACCAACTGGATCGCAGACATGCCGGCGACCGACGGCCACTGACGGCGTGACTAGCATGTGACGACGCCCGCGGATACCGGCGAGGAGGAGGTGTCATGACGAAGTTGCGGCAGATGGATGCCAACCTCGTGGTGATGCTCGACGCGATCCTCGCGGAGAAGAACCTCACCCGCGCTGGTGAGCGGATCGGCATGACCCAACCCGCGATGAGTGGCGTGCTCCGGCGGCTGCGCAAGCAGCTGGACGATCCGCTGCTGGTCAAGGTCGGCCGCCATTTCGAGCTCACCCCTCGCGCCCGGAGCCTGGTTCCGGTCGTGGCGGAGGCGATGACGGTCCTCACCCAGACGCTCGACCCGCGCCCGCCGTTCGTCGCCGAGTCCAGCGACCGTACGTTCTTGATCGCGGCGTCGGACTACGCGTTGTCGGTGCTGGCTGCGCCACTCATCCGTCACTGCAACGAGGTCGCACCCTCGGTGAGCCTCGAGTTCGACCTACTGCCCGCCGACGACAACGTCGACCCGAGCGACCTGCTGAGGCGAGACCTCTTCATCGCCAGCAGCGGCCGCGGCGTACCCGGCCGGAAACAGGAAGTCTTCTCCGACGAGTTCGTCGTCATCGCCGACCGCGACAACCCTCGCCTCGGTGACGACAACACTCTGGAACTGTCCGACCTACGCGAACTCAACTACCTCGCCGCGGTGTTCGGCGACGTGCATTCGACACCCGCCGACGACATGCTTGCCCAGCACGGTGTGACCCCTTACTTCGCGACGACCGTGCGCGGGTTCCTTTCCGTCCCACTACTGTTGGCCGGCACATTGATGTTCAGCATCGTGCCGAGGCGCGTCGCCGAGGCACACCCTGACCGCATCGCCGTGGTGCGAACGCCGCTGACGCCGGCGACCTTGGTCGAGGTCGCGCACTGGCATCCGGCCAACTCCGCCGACGCTGGCTTGCTGTGGCTACTCGCAGCACTACGGAACATCGGCGTCGGGATCGACGAACAAGCCTGAGACGGGAAATCCCGGTGATACATGACATCCCGGGTGCGGATGCCCGATCAGCCCGATGTGGCGCCGAACCTCCCTAAAATCGGAGGTATTGACCGGGGTCGCGGGCGTGTGCCACAAGGCCGAGCCAGGCGGGTCATCGCGTTCGCACTTCACGCGGGCGCGTTCTCGAGCGCCGTGCGCGCTCACCACATCTCATGAAGGAGTTCCTATGGCCGGACGGCTCGAGGGCAAGGTCGTGCTCATCACTGGCATCGGAGGCGGCATGGGGCGAGCTGCCGCTCTGCGGTTCTCCGCCGAGGGCGCCGCGGTCGTCGGTTGCGACCTGTTCAGCGAAGGCGCAGATGAGACCGTCCGCCTGGTACGAGACGCCGGTGGCGAGATCACATCCAGCGCGCCGGTCGACCTCTCTTCGGCCGCCGCGACCGCAGCATGGGTCGAGTCGGCAGCCGAACTCCACGGACGAATCGACATCCTCTACAACAACGCATCGACTCCCCGCTTCGGCCCCGTGGAAGACCTCTCGGTAGAGGACTGGGACTTCGTCATGAGCAACGAGCTCAACATCGTCTTCTACGCCTGCAAGGCAGCGTGGAAAGAGCTCAAGAAGACGGGGGGAGTGATCCTCAACGTAGGCTCTATCGCCGGCACGCGCGGCGTAGAGTTCATGGCGCAGAACGCGCACGGCACCGCCAAGGCAGGTGTCATCAACCTGACCCAGCAGCTCGCCGTCGAGGGCGCACCTCACGGCATCCGTGTGGTCGCAGTCAGCCCGGGATTCACGGTGACACCCTCGACCGAATGGCTCGTCGACGGCGGCCCTCCGCCCTTCCAGGCGATGCTCGAGCGAATCCCGCTCGGCCGCCCCGGCCGCCCCGAGGACATCGTCAACGCCGCACTGTTCCTCGTATCCGACGAGGCCGACTGGATCACCGGCGTGAACCTGGTAGTCGACGGCGGCGCCACGGTTCTCGGATGAATCGAGCAGTTCGACGACATTCAACGAACCAAGGAGCCCTCAGGTGAAGCGCGAGGACTACGACGAATACATCAGGCGGTTCAATGCGCAGGACCCCACGGCGTTCGACGAGTACATCGCCGACGACTTGCACATGCAGAACGGACTTCTGGAGTTCGATGGTCGGCAAGGGATGCGGGATCACTACGCAAGGATCTGGTCCTCCTTCAGCGAGGACCTCACGGTGGAGCGGTTCGTCAGCGACGAGCAGACGGCTGCTGTTCAGATGTGGGCACACTTCACCGCACTCCGCGACGACCCTGAGTCGCTGTTCGGGCCGGTGCGAAAGGGACACACGTTCGACTTCCGCGGACTGATCCGCTACGACCTGCGGGACGGACAGTTCACCGATATCAGAGTTGCCTACAACAGCTTCATCTCGACCGACCACGAGGGCGTGGTCACCGAGTTGGGAATCCCGCACTGACGGGAACGCCGGCAAATTGTTTCCGAGCCGGAGAGATGCGATCGCCTCTCTCCGGCCCGGAGTTTTTCCGACGGTTCGACTACTCGACCCAGGGGTTGCGGTTGAGTTCGGCCCCGTCGGCCAGCAGGTACGACGGGAAGACACCGCGCGGGTCGCGGGCCGCACGGATCTCCTGCAGTCTCGCGAACGCCTCGTCGGACATGAACCGCTGCGGGCGGCGGGTGAAGTCGGAGTCGCCCAGGTAGCAGCCCGCGGATACGGGCTCGAGATTGCGCATGGTCGCGTTGATCCAGTCTCGGGTCAGGTCATCCTCGGCCTCGGTCTCGTTGACGATGTAGGCGGCGAAGTAGAGGTCGGTCTGCAGCGAGATCGCAAGTCCGTCCAGAGGCCGTTCAGGAGCCCGGCCCATGTCGAACCACAGGGTGAACGCCTTCTCGGTCGGAAGGTCGGTGAACGCCGGAACCAGCCGAGAGACGACCTCCTCGGTGTCGCCGGTCAGGTAGGCGTTGTCGACGATATAGCGGTGCTCCTCCGGGTTGGACCGGATCTGCTCGGTACGGAGAGCCGCCATGTCAGTGGGCTCGCACCGCCTGGTGAGGAGCGCTCGATCCACGACGGGACACGTGTCGAGATGCGCCAACGCAGCTGCCGCGGCGTCTGGATCGTCATCGAAGCAGACGCCGTCGACGACGACGACTGAGCCTTCGTACCCGAGTTCCGGGGGGAGCGGTGGCGTGATGCCTACCACCACCAGCTCGACGGAGTCCGGCACCCTGTGGCGTGCCGTGTGGAACCAGGTCAGCACCTCCGAGGCGAGCTCACGCGGGTAGACGTAGGTCGTCTGGCGTAGCTGTTCGAAACGACGACGCGTCTCCAGATGGAATGCCGTGACGATGCCCGGGAAGCCGGGGCCGGATCCGCGGGCCGCCCAGAAGAGGTCGGTGTTCTGCGATGAGTCAGCCCGAACGAGCTCTCCGTCCGCAGTCACGACATCGATCGCGACGACGCTCTCAGCCGCCCAGTTCCAGCCGCGGCAGTTCCAGCCCATTCCGCCCTGGAGGAGGAATCCGCCGATGCCCACCGTGGGGCAGTGCCCGCCGTTGAAGAACCGGCCACGCTCGGCCAGGAACGGATCGAGATCCGATCCGCCGCGCACCGCGGGACCGGCGGTCGCGACACCACGCGCCTCGTCGAACGAGATGTCGGTCAGGGCGCCGAGGTCGATCAGCAGCGCGTTGTCGCGGACGCTCCATACAGCCCAGCTGTGTCCGCCGGACCGCACGGTGACCTGCCATCCACGCTCGTTAGCCAGTCGGACCCCCGCTGCGACATCCTCGGCCGATCGGGCACGCAACACAGCGGCCGGCCTCCTCGCCGGACGTCGCAGGTTGAACACCCGGCTCATCACGGCGTCGTCGAAGGCAGGATCGCCGGCCTCGACGAGGTCCAAGTGAGCCGGGGAAGGCAAGGCGCTGGTCATGCTGGCGAGGCTAGGGAGGTCGGCAAGGCCCCAGCAATCGCCGCGTTCGGATACCAGCTATCACCGCACGCACGCAGGAAGGGGAGACCGACGGGACGCCGGAACTGGAATCGCCACTGGTGATGATCGGCATGCGAAGCCGTTGTTTCCGGATTGTCCGCGCGGGCGTCAGGCTCGACCCATGTTCGAGTATTTCCCCGACAACTACATCTGGAATCTCGGCGTGGTCGCGACGCTGAACAGCGGCGGCACCATCGACGAGGTCGACCGGGCGTGCCGGCCAATCCGCGAAGCGGCCCAGCGCGGGGACGCGGGCAGCAAGGATCTGATGGCCGCCTGGCAGCGGATCGCCGACCAACTTGAGCAGCAGGCGGCTGAGGCCGAGAAGGCCGGACATGCCCGCACGGCAGGGCAGAGGTACTTTCGGGCCGCCGCCTACATCTGCCAGGCCGAGCGGATGCAGAGCGCGAGCGACCCGGCGCGCAATTCCATCTACCAGCACTGCCTCGACCTGATGCAGCGGTCGTTCGATCTCGTCGACCCAGCGACGACCCGCGTGGCCGTGCCGTTCGAAGGTGACGACCTGCCGGCGTACTTCACTCGTGCGGAGCGGCCCGACGGCACGCCGGCCCCGACGATGATCATGTGGAACGGCCTGGACTCCACCAAGGAGCACATGTACTCCTCGGGCTGGCCGAAGGAGATGGCCGCGCGCGGAATCTCGACGCTGATGGTCGACTGTCCCGGGAGCGGCGAGGCGCTGCGCTTGCACGGGCTCAAGGCGAGGGTCGAGAGCGAGGACTGGGCAACGGCCTGCGTCGACTACCTCGAGACTCGTGCCGACGTCGACGCCGAGCGGATCGGCCTCGTCGGCTGGTCGCTCGGGGGCTACTACGCGCCGCGCGCCGCCGCGTTCGAGAAGCGCCTGAAGCTCGTCGTCGCCTGGGGCGCCAACCACAACTGGGGCGAGGTGCAGAAGAAGCGCCTTGAGCGTGAGGGTGAGAACCCGGTCCCGCACTACTGGGAGCACGTCCTGTGGGTCTGGGGTGGCAAGGATGTCGAGTCGTTCATCAAGGACGCCGAGGCGGTCAACCTCAATGGCGTCGTCGAGTACATCACCTGCCCGTTCCTGATCACCCACGGCCAGAACGACCGCCAGATCAACGTCCGGTACGCGCACCAGTCCTATGACCAGGCCGTGAACAGCCCCCGGCGCGAGCTGCGCATCTTCACTGCGGACGAAGGCGCGACCGAGCATGTCGGGCTCGACCACCTTCCCCACGTCGGGTCGTTCACGGCGGACTGGATCGAGGACGTGTTCGCGTGACTGTCGGTCCCGTCATCCGGACCCAGGTGGGCATCGTCGGCGCCGGCCCAGCCGGCCTGATGCTGTCCCACCTGCTCGCACGCGTCGGCATCGACTCCGTAGCCGTCGACCTCCGAAGCCGGCGCGAGATCGAGGAGACACACCGGGCAGGGATCCTCGAGCAGGGGAGCGTGGAGCTGCTCGTCGAGTCGGGTGTCTCCGATCGGGTGCTGCGCGACGGCCACGAGCACGCGGGCATCGACCTCGCCTTCGGTGGCGGCAGCCACCGGATCGACTTCCACGGGCTCACGGGTGCAGCGACACAGCTCTACCCGCAGACCGACGTCTTCATCGACCTCGCCGACGCCCGGAAGCGCGACGGTGGAGACGTGCGGTTCGGTGTGCGGGACGTCGAGGTCGTCGACTTCACCTCGGACTCACCGGGCATGCGGTTCACCGATGCGGACGGGCGCGCCCAAGAGGTCCGATGCGACTACCTCGTCGGTGCTGATGGATCACGCAGCGCCTGTCGGTACGCGGTTCCCGAGACAGCGCGCCGCCAGTACTTCCGCGAGTACCCGTTCGCATGGTTCGGCATCCTCGCCGAGGCTCCTCCCAGCGCGCCTGAGCTCATCTACAACCACTCCGAGCGCGGATTCGCGCTGATCAGCCAGCGCACCGAGACCCTGCAACGGATGTACTTCCAGTGCGACCCCGACACCGACGTCGCCGACTGGTCCGACGACCGGATCTGGGAGGAGCTGCAGTCCCGTTTAGGCGCGAACGGATACACGCTGCATGAGGGTCCGATCACGTCGAAGACGGTGCTGCCCTTCCGGAGCTTCGTCCAGGAGCCGATGCGGCACGGCCGGATGCTGCTGGCAGGCGACGCCGCGCACACCGTGCCTCCGACGGGAGCGAAGGGTCTCAACCTTGCCCTGGCTGATGTCCGTGTTCTCGCCGAGGAACTCGAGCGGGCCATCACGAAGAGCGACCCCCAGACGCTCGACGACTACACCGTCAGGGCTCTATCGCGCGTCTGGCGAGCCCAGCACTTCTCGTACTGGATGACGACCATGCTCCACCGGCTGCCCGACGCCACCGACTTTGACGTACGCCGCCAGGTCGGCGAGCTGGAGACGATCAGCTCGTCAGCCGCGGGCTCCACCTTCCTCGCGGAGGGATACACAGGATGGCCGAACTCATGACGACCACTCCGGAACGCGCCACCCAGGACGACGTCAACGAGGAGATCGCCGCGATCGTCAAGGAGTACGACGCCGCGCTGGCCGATGGAGCGGCGCCGGAGGTGGCAACGCGTCTGGACTACCCGCCCTACCGCTCGAGCCTGCTCCGGCACCCCACGAAGGACCTGCATCACGCAGACCCGGAAGGGATCGAATTGTGGGCGCCAGTCTTCGGTGAGCGAGACATCGATGCGCTCGAGGCCGACTTGACGATCCAGCACGGCGGCGACCCGGTCGGTGAACGCATCGTCGTCACCGGCCGGGTGATCGACGGCGACGGGCGTCCGGTCCGCGGACAACTTGTCGAAGTCTGGCAGGCCAACGCGGCGGGCAGGTACATCCACAAACGCGACCAGCATCCCGCGCCGGTCGACCCGAACTTCACCGGCGTCGGTCGCTGCCTGACCGACGACGACGGCCAATACCGATTCACGACGATCAAACCGGGACCGTATCCATGGAAGAACCACCTCAACGCCTGGCGTCCGGCGCACGTCCACTTCTCGCTCTTCGGCACTGAGTTCACCCAACGACTCGTGACCCAGATGTACTTCCCGGGAGATCCGCTCTTCGCGCTCGACCCCATCTACCAGTCGATCGTCGACCCGCGCGCACGTGAGCGGCTGGTGGCGACCTACGACCACGATGTCACGCAGCACGAGTGGTGCACCGGCTATCGCTGGGACATCGTCCTCACCGGAACCCACCGCACACCCGTGGAGGAGGACGAATGAAGTACCCGCCAACTCCCGGTCAGACCGTCGGGCCGTTCTTTCACGACGCCCTTCCGTACTTCGGCGGCAGCGATCTGGTGCCGCCGGGCCACCCCGGCCGGATTCATCTCCACGGAACAGTCTTCGACGGTGCCGGCACTCCGATCCCAGATGCACTGGTCGAGATCTGGCAGGCCGATGCCGGCGGCTCAGCATCGAGGGCGACTGGCTCACTGCGTCGCGACGGCTTCACCTTCACCGGCTTCGGGCGGGCGGCAACGGACGGGACCGGTGGGTACTCCTTCTCGACAGTGGCGCCGGGACCGATCGCGCCGGCATCCGCTGCGTTCTTCTCGGTGTGTGTGTTCGCGCGCGGGCTCCTCGACCGCCTGCTGACCCGCGCGTACCTGCCCGGTGACGACGCCTCGCTCGCGGCCGATCCCCTGTTGGTGTCGCTGCCCCCCGAGCGCCGATCAACACTGATCGCGGCGCCAGACGCGCACGGGTTCGTCTTCGACATCCGGCTGCAGGGTGAGGGTGAGACCGTATTCCTATGGCACGGCAGCCGGTGACCGACCTGCTCTGGCCCGGCGACCACCGGGCGGGTGACCTGATGAGTGCCGCCGCGCTCCTCGACGCCATGCTCGCTGTGGAGGCGGCTTGGTCGGCGGCGCTCATCGATCGGGGCATCGCCCCGGAGGCGAGCCGTGTCGACCAGCGATTGCTGGCGGGCCTGCTCGATGAGAACGACCACCAGACAGTCGCCGTCGGCGCCGAGGATGCGGGCAACCCCGTCGTGCCGCTCGTCCGACTGCTGAGGGACCGACTCGGCGCTGAGGAGGCCCCCAGCCGCTGGTTGCATCGTGGACTGACGAGCCAGGACGTCCTGGACACCGCCTTGATGACCTGCGCCCGCGACGCGGTTGGCGTGATCCGGGCGGAGGTTCGTGTCCAGATCGGCCTTCTCTGCGGTCTGGTCGAGCGGTACCGGCGCACCGAGATGGTCGCCCGGACGCTGGGCCAGCACGCGGTTCCCACGACGTTCGGGCTGAAAGCGGGCCATTGGCTCAACGGTGTCCTCGACGTGCTTGAGGATCTGGAGCGTGCGACGTTTCCCGTCCAGTTCGGCGGTGCGGCCGGGACGTTGGCCGCGACAGTGGAGCTCGCCGAGTCTCTCCCATCGCCGGTTGAAGCCGCCACGGGGGCGGCGGAGGTTGCGGCCGACCTGCTCGGGCTCGCACCGTCGCTCCCGTGGCATGGGGTGCGGACCCCGGTCACGCGGATCGGTGACCTCGCCGTGCGCTGCACGGACGCGTGGGGGCATGTCGCGAACGACGTGATCGCCTTGTCCCGGCCCGAGATCGCGGAGGTGCGGGAAGGCGTGGGCGGGGGGTCGTCGACCATGCCCCACAAGTCCAACCCCGTTCTTTCGGTGCTGGTACGCCGTGCCGCGATTGCTGCGCCGCCGCTCGCCTCGACTCTCCACATCGCCGCGGCGGACTCCACCGACGAGCGCTCAGCCGGCGCCTGGCACGTCGAGTGGGCCACCCTCCGAACCCTGACGCGGCGGACCGTCGTCGCCGGCTCGCAGACAACCGACCTACTGCGAGCCCTGCATATCGATGAGGAGCGGATGGCGACGACGCTGAGTGCTGCGTCGGGCGTCCGGTCCGAGCAGCAGACGATGGCCGCGCTGACAGGACACGAGCCCGCGGCGACTTACGTCGGCGCCTCCGATGCCTTCATCGACGCGGCGCTAGTCCGTGCCCGCGCCGCGCTCAGCGAGGCAGATCGGTGACCCGTCCGCAACTGGTGCTGGGACCGTCGCTCGGAACCTCGGCCTCATCCCTCTGGGATGCCTGCGCAGACCTGCTCAGCGACGACTTCGAGGTGCTCGCCTGGGACCTGCCCGGCCACGGCGGCGAAGGGACCGTCGCGACGACCGACCTGACCATCCCCAAGCTCGCCGCGTGTGTCCTCGCCCAGCTGGATGAAACGTTCTACTACGCGGGCGACTCCGTCGGCGGAGCGGTCGGGTTGCAGTTGATGCTCGATGCGCCTGAGCGCGTCCGATCGGCCGTGTTGCTGTGCACAGGCGCACGAATCGGGACTCCGGCGGGATGGCTTGAACGCATTGAGCAGGTCAGCCGCCACGGGACGGCGGCACTCGTCGAAGCCTCGACCCGGCGCTGGTTCGGACCTGGCTTCGTCAATCGTGAACCCGAGCGTGCAGCGCGGCTCCTCGACGCCCTGAGGGCCGCCCACGACGGCGGCTATGTCGCGGTGTGTACGGCGCTCGCGCGCTTCGACGTCCGCGCCCGCCTCGGGGAGATTGCCACACCTGTGCTCGCCGTTGCCGGCTCCGCCGATTCCGTCACGCCGACCGAGTGCCTCGGTGACATCGCGGACGGCGTACAGAACGGACGGCTGGTCGTCCTCGACGGCGTCGCGCACCTCGCTCCGGCAGAGGACCCCCCGGGTGTTGCGGACCTGATCCGCCGGCAGTTCCTGGAAGGAACGACATGAACCAGCACGACCATGGCATGAAAGTGCGCCGCGAGGTCCTCGGTGACGCACACGTCGACCGCGCGACTGCTGAGGCGACAGACCTGACGAGCGACTTCCAGCGCTTTATCACCGAGTACGCCTGGGGCGGGATCTGGACCCGCCCTGGGCTCGACCGCCGCAGCCGGTCGATCGTCACGCTGACTGCGCTGATCGCACGCGGACACGACGAGGAACTCGCCATGCACCTGCGGGCAGCGCTTCGCAACGGACTGACTCGGGACGAAGTCAAGGAGGTTCTCCTCCAGACCGCGGTCTACTGCGGCGTACCGGACGCGAACACGGCGTTCCGCATCGCGCAGGAGGTCTTCGCGCAGGAGGTCTTCGCGCAGGAGGCTCCAGGAGATGAGTGACCGGGTCACTTCCTGCTACGTGTACGCCGCCGCACGCACCCCGTTCGGACGTTTCAACGGCGGGCTTGCCGACGTGCGCCCAGACGACCTGGCGGCGACGGCCATCGGCGGCGTGTTGGCGAAGGTGCCGGACTTCGACCCGGTGGGCATCGACGATGTCGTGTGGGGCACCGCCAACGGAGCCGGCGAGGAGAATCGCAATGTCGGCCGGATGGCGGTCCTGCTGTCCGGGCTGCCGGTCACCGTGCCGGCCACGACGGTGAACCGGCTGTGCGGTTCGAGCTTGGACGCGGTGCTGATGGGTTCACGGGCCATCGAGGCGGGCGACGCCGAAGTCATCCTGACCGGCGGCGTCGAATCGATGACCCGGGCCCCGTGGGTGCTCCCGAAGCCGTCCCGCGCGTTCCCCGCCGGTGACGTGACTGCCGTGTCGACCACGCTCGGCTGGCGGTTCGTGAACCCGCGGATGCCGAAGGAATGGACGATCTCCCTCGGCGAGGCCAACGAGCAGCTCCAGGAGCGCTTCGGCATCTCACGCGAACGCCAGGACGAGTTCGCAGCCCGCTCTCACCGGCTCGCCCACGAGGCGTGGGAGGCGGGGTTCCATGACGACCTCGTCGTCGGCGTGGAGGGCATCGACCTCAACCGGGACGAGAGCATCCGCCCCGGCAGCACGCCCGAGTCGCTTGCCGGGCTCAAGCCCGCGTTCCGGCGCGACGGCACCATCACGGCCGGCAACGCCAGTCCGCTCAACGACGGTGCGTCCGCAGTCCTGCTGGGCGGCGACGTCGCGGCGGAGCGAATCGGGGGCGCGCCCAGCGCCCGGATCGCGGGGCGGGGAGTCTCGGCGCTGGAGCCACAGGCCTTTGGCTATGCGCCGGTCGAGGCCGCCGAACGGGCGCTGCGGCGGGCCGGTATCGGATGGTCCGACGTCGGGGCTGTCGAGCTCAACGAGGCTTTCGCTGTGCAGTCGCTGGCGTGCATGGATGCCTGGAAGGTCGACCCCGAAATCGTCAACTCCCGCGGCGGTGCGATCGCAATCGGACATCCGCTCGGCGCTTCCGGCGGGCGGATCGTGGGCACCCTCGCCAAGGTGCTGCGCGAGCGCAACGAGCGCTGGGGTGTCGCGGCGATCTGCATCGGCGTCGGCCAGGGCCTTGCCGTCGTGCTGGAGAACGTGGCCGCGAACGAGCTGGTCAAGGAGCAGGCCCGATGACATTCGTGACGACGTCCGCCGACCAAGCGGTCGCTGGGATCAGGGACGGCTCGATGGTTCTGATCGGCGGGTTCGGCATGGCCGGGATGCCGGTGACCCTCATCGACGCCCTTATCCGGCAAGGGGCGAAGGACCTCACCGTCGTCAGCAACAACGCTGGCAACGGATACACCGGCCTGGCCGCCCTGCTCGCCAAGGAGCGGGTCCGCAAGATCATCTGCTCCTACCCCCGCCAGATCGACTCGTGGGTCTTCAACGAGCTGTACCGCGAGAAGAAGATCGAGCTCGAGGTCGTGCCCCAGGGCACGCTCGCCGAGCGGATGCGCGCGGGCGGTGCGGGCATCGGCGCGTTCTACTGCCCCACCGGCGTCGGCACGCCCCTCGCCGACGGCAAGGAGATTCGCACCATCGACGGTGTCGACTATGTCCTCGAGCTTCCGATCAAGGGCGACGTTGCTCTCGTCGGTGCTTACCTGGGCGACCCGCGCGGCAACCTGGTCTTCCGCAAGACCGCCCGCAATTTCGGACCGGTCATGGCCACCGCGGCCAGCACCACCATCGCGGAGGTCCACGGCATGCTCCCGCTGGGCGGCCTGGACCCTGAGGTGATCGTGACGCCCGGCATCTACGTCGACAGGATCCTCGACCTGCAGCGGTCGCCCCTCGAGGCGTCGGAGGCCGTGTCATGACGATCGAGCACCTGGACCGCGGGCCGCTGGACAAGATCGAGCTGGCCGCAGTCATCGCGCGCGACATCCCGCAGGGCGCCTACGTCAACCTCGGCATCGGACAGCCCACGCTCGTGGCCGACCATCTCTCCGAGGATGCTGGGGTCGTACTCCACACGGAGAACGGGATGCTGGGCATGGGCCGCGCCGCCGTCGGGGACGAGATCGACCAGGACCTGATCAACGCCGGGAAGATCCCCGTTACCGAAGCGCCCGGGGCTGCGTACTTCCACCACGCCGACTCGTTCGCCATGATGCGCGGTGGCCACCTCGACGTCTGCGTCCTCGGCGCGTTCCAGGTCTCTCAGCGCGGCGATCTCGCGAACTGGCACACCGGCGAGCCCGGTGCGATACCCGCTGTCGGCGGCGCGATGGATCTCGCCACCGGCGCCAGGCAGGTCTTCGTGATGATGACCCTCTTCGCCAAGGACGGGACCCCCAAGCTCGTTCCCGAATGCACCTATCCGCTCACCGGCGTCGGCTGCGTGAGCCGGGTCTACACCGACGTCGGCACGTTTCAGATTGGCCGCGACGGCGTCCTCGTTCTCGAGACGTACGGCGTCAGCCTGCCCGCGTTGCAGGAGCGGCTCGCGGTACCCCTCGGCTAGCGACAGGTGCACGCCGAACGTTCAGTGGCGCCAGTCCACCTTGAAGGCCGGGTGCTCCGAGTGGGTACGCGCTGCCCGGCGCAGGAAGCGCTCCGCCGCCTATGATCCGATTGAGCGGCCGTCGAGCAGTTGCTTCGCGACCTTGAGTGAGCGGAGCGTCGCCCAAGGCGAATCTTCGTTCGACGAGGTCGCCGCCCCTCGGCCGCGCGGGCACTCTCGGCGGTCCGCCCCCACACGAACCGGAACAGTTCGTCCAGCCGACGCACGACAGCAACCTGGCGATCGTTCACGCCGTTCATGTCGCCTCGCTCAGATGCCGCTGACGGCGGCGTTTCTGGAGCCGGTGTCGCTGTCGCCTTGGTACTCATCTTCGGGCGGCGGCCCCGGTTGGAAGCCGCTACGCGGGGGCATCCCAGGGATGTTCTGCTGGCCGGGGAGGTAACCCTCGGTGTCCTCTTCGCCGCTGTCGTCGGTCCCATTGCTGATCGGGTCCTCGAACCGCGGGCCCGTTGGCGACGAGGGGTCCTCCTGGTCGATAAGGACGACGGCGCCCGCGCCGCCAGAGGCTCCGATCATGGCGCTCGCGAGGCTGACGGCGAGCACAGCCCGAAAGCGGAACAGCTTGCCGGTGATGCGGGACCACGGCGAGGTGCGTGCATCGGGGGTGGGTAGTGGTTCGCTCATGCGAGCGATCCTGACGAAGCCGACTGTGACGTAGTGCGGCGTTTTCTGTGAATCACCTACGAACCGACCGGCTCACACGCCCCAGGTCAGCGGCCAGAATCGTCAAACAGTCTCAATCGATGACAGGCGCTCAGGGCACTACGGGGGTATCCCAGACGTCGCTGGGTCAAGTCCCGCAGCCAACGATGGGCAATCGTCAACTGTGCCTCTGGCCTGCGCATTGGTTTCCAACGTCGTCCGACGCCCTCCTTCGGGGCGCTAGTGGCGGCTCATGCAGGGGCCGCATGCGGCAGGCGCTGGAGTTCGCAGAGTTCGATCTCCTCTGCGGTGGCCGCGCGCGCAGTCCGCAAATAGTCCGCAAGAAGTTCAGCCGAGACTAAGAGTAGTCAACGACGGCCAGTGACTGCTTGATCGCGTTCGTGCAGGTCAGGGCCATTTTTCAACGAGGACCAACACCGGCCAGTGTCAGCCAGAGGCCCATGGAACGTTGCCCTGGGACTGCTGATCGTCCACTTTCCCCGCAATGGAGCTTTAGCGCGTCGCGTTGAGCCAGGCGAGCGCCCGGTCGGTTGCTGCGGGGTGCTCCCGTGAGACCGCCAATAACCGCGTTGTGATCAGGTCGGAGTCCACGAGGCCGGCGTCGAGCAGAGCGGCCACGAAGTTGCGGTCCTTCTCGCGGAGTGCAATCAGCTTCGCGACGCAGAGGTCTTCCTTGTCGAGGCACCAACCGGTGAAGCGCGGCTCGCCGGCCGGTGCTGCTGTGTTGGCGTTCTGCACCTTGACCAGGCGGTCGCGCCACCCATCCGGAAGGACTGCGGTCTCCAGGTCGACGCCGTCGATGCTGAAGCCGTGGAGCTCCTCGAAGGGCGAGAACTCGCCCGCGACGCCCTCGATGAGATCGGCCAGGCGGGCGGTTTCCTCGTTGCTGTCGGCGATCGGGAGGATGTCGACCTCGATCGACATCGTCGCTGCAGCGGGGAGCTGGGACTCGTCGTAGGTCCCGAGGATTGCCTGCGAGCCGACCACGATGACCTCGCGCTCCTGGATGATCTGGCAGGCCGTGCGGATCGCGTGCTCCAGCTGGTCGCGTCGCATCAGCCCGCCGCCTTGAGGACTTCGCGGCGCTGTTCGTCGGGAAGCAGTCCGGACATGGGGGAGACCTCGCGCATCTCGATCGAGTCGCGGTCGAGACCGGTCAGGACGCGATGCAAACCGGGTAGGTCGCTGTGGTCGACCAGCTGCCGCCAGCGGTCGAGGTTGCGTTCGTGCGGCTGACCGGTGACCCGCTCGGTGAGACGATCCAGGTTGCGTTCGATCGTCGGCTTCCAGTTCTCGAAGCTCTGGCGATTCAGGAGCGTCGAGAGACGCCGGTGCAGCTGCCACGAGCGACGCTCGGAGCGTGTCAGCCTGGGAACGACAGAACGCCGCACGACCTCGAGGCGAAAGCCCATGCACGACAACAGCCGGTCGAGCTGGTCGTCGCTGAGGTCGACCCTGCCAGAGAGGAAGCCGCTGATGCTCGGCTGGCGCACCCCGCTGAGCCGTGACAGGTCGGACTGCGTAGTGCCCGTCTCGAGCATCACCTCACGCAGCACCTCACTCCGACTGGTCATGTCAGGAACTATAGCAAATACTGCTATCGCAAGCCGCCGCGATCGATCTTCCTGAGCGGGAGCGTCGGTTCATTCGGACTCGCCGTGGCGGTTGCCGCCGTGACGCTCCCCGAGACCGACTTGCGCCGGATCCAGCTCTGGGCCTGCGACCGTGAGTGCTGGAGCATCCCTAGGACCAGGTCACGGCCGAAGCCGACGTCGCCCAACGGCACGTCGACATCGTCGAGGTGCCGCCCCGTGGACGGCGTGGGCGGGCACACCGGCGCCCCCGTCCTTTGGGGCTGACTCGTCGTCAATCTGGTGGCCCGACGGCGGCCAACGACAATCGATCTCATCCGGCGGTGGGTCAAAATTTCTGCTGGGAGTACGTCGGTGGTGAAGCGCATGATGAGGCATGGCCAGCATCTCGAAGCGCACCACGACGCGCGTCGCTGTCGATGAGGAATCCGGAAGACAGAAGCTTGTCACCTCGGAGCGCTACCGGGCTCGCTACCGCGACGAGGCCGGCGTCGAGCACGCCCGCCACTTTCTGAAGAAGGTCGATGCTCAGCGGTGGCTGGACGAGGCGACAGCCGGAATCGTTCGCGGCGACTGGGTCGATCCGGCCGCCGGCAAGATCACCTTCGCGCAGTGGTGGGGCCAGTGGGCGGCGGCGCAGGACTGGGCCGCCGGCACTGCAGCCACCGCCGACCAGGTGCTTGCCTCGATCGGCTTCGCCGACGTGCCGGTCCGCTCGGTGACCGAGAACCACGTCCGACAGTGGATGAAGGCTCAGCGGCTGCCTGGCCCGAAACGAAAGCGGGGTCTCGCTGCCTCGACGCGCCGTACCCGCTTCAACTACGTGCGGATGTGCTTCGCCGCCGCGGTCCGGGCGCGGCTGATCCGCCACGATCCGACCGTCGCGATCACGCCGCCGAAGGTCCCCAAGGCCGAGACCAAGATGCGGATCCCCACACCCGAACAGGTGGCGGAGGCGCTGGCGGTCGCGCCGGCCGAGTTCCGTGCCTTTCTCGCGGTGTGCGCCTTCGCCGGGTTGCGGCTGGGGGAGGCTTCCGGCCTGCAGCTCGGCGACGTCGACTTCCTGCGACGCACGCTGACCGTCGAGCGGCAGATCCAGGGGCAGGTCAACAGCCGTACCGCCGAGACGTCCCCGAAGTACGAATCCGGCCGCGTCATCTACCTCCCGGACGATCTCGTCACGCTGCTGTCCCGGCATGTCGAGCACGTTGCACCGCACGGCGAGGACGGCTATCTGTTCTCGCTGCGCGGCTACGTCTACAACCGCAACAGCGCGGGCAATCAATGGCGCCGGGTTCGCAGGCAGGTCGGCATGGACGAGTTCACCCTGCACGACCTGCGGCACTTCTACGCCTCGGGACTGATCGCTGCAGGCTGCGACGTCGTCACCGTCCAGCACGCTCTTGGGCACTCGTCGCCGTCGATCACGCTCAACACCTACAGCCACCTTTGGCCCAAGGCCGAGGACCGCACGCGCAACGCCGCCGCGGGCCTGATGTCGGCGGTCTTCGCGGAGAAAAACGAAAATCCTGCGGACTCTGTGCGGACTCTCGGCACCCATTAGGCCTCTGACCTGGGCAAACGCAACGATTCAGCGGTAGTTGGTGAACTGCACCGCGAAGTCGTAGTCCTGCGCCTTCACCAGCGCCTGGACCGCCTGCAGGTCGTCGCGCTTCTTCGACGACACCCGCAGCTCGTCGCCCTGGATCTGGGCCTTGACGCCCTTGGGGCCCTCGTCGCGGATCAGCTTGCTGATCTTCTTCGCGTCCTCCGAGGAGATGCCCTCCTTCAGGGTGATCCCGATCTTGGACTGCTGGCCGGACGCGCGCGGCTCGGAGGCGTCGAGGATCTTGAGGGACTGGCCGCGCTTGATCAGCTTCTGCTGGAACACGTCCAGCACGGCGGAGGCGCGGTCGTCGGCTGAGGCGGTGATCTCGATCGCCTCGTCGCCCTTCCACTCGATCTTGGCGCCGGTGCCCTTGAAGTCGAACCGGGTCGCGACCTCCTTGGCCGTCTGGCCGAGCGCGTTGTCGACCTCCTGCCGGTCGATCTTGCTGACGATGTCGAAGGACGAGTCGGCCATGAGTTGTGGTCTCCGCTGGTTTCTTGGACGGGCAGGGGCTGCGCTATTCTTTCGCGTCGTTGTCGACCATCCAACCGGGGTCACCCAGTCAGCACTTCTGGGCCCTGGTCCGGGCGGTCGCAGCACAACCCTGGCAGGTTGCCCGAGCGGCCAAAGGGAGCTGACTGTAAATCAGCCGGCAACGCCTACAGTGGTTCGAATCCACTACCTGCCACAGGGATAAAACCGCCCCTGACCTGCGGAAACGCTGGTCAGGGGCGGTTCGCATTTCGCTCGCGTGCGATCCACGTGCGATCCAGCGCGGCGATTTCGGTCAGAATTTTGGTGCGCGAGCCGCCCGAGATTGGTCGTGACTCAGTCGATCCGACCGGTCTCGCGAGACCATCGCTCGATGTCGGTCGTCTCCCAGATCGGGCCTGCGGCGAGGCGCGCGACGGGCTCTGGGAAGTCCTCGCGCTGTGCTGGCTGGCTCGTCCGTTGTCGGCTCACGCCGAGCGGCTTCGCGATCTCCGAGGTGCCCGTGAGCCGGTTAATCCACAGCAAGACCCCGACGCTTGACGGCGCCAAGTTGTCGCGTGCCAGACTCGAATGAAGGGAAGTCATAGGCGGCCCCGGCCGGTGCTGGAACACCGACCGGAGCCTTCGGCGCTCGGACGATCGTCACGCCCTCCGCAGCGAGCGCGTCGAGGCGTCGGCTGATCCGGCGACGGAGAGCCGCAGGGACTCGACGACGAACTTCCCTGAACGTTGGCCGGAAGGGCGCCGTCACAACGCCCACTTAGACGCTGCACCCCGCCGCCTACGACTGCGCGGTTCCCCAGGTAAACCAGAGATCGTTCGGAGCTGTCGAGCGCGCCCCAACCGGGGTCTTCGTGCCACTCACGCACCGCCGCCACGACCATGCGGCGAGGGTGGGTCAACGACCAAGGGGCGGGGCCCACACAAGACCTATTGCCCAGGCCGGCGCGGCGGCCAGGCCGCTGCGCCGAGCTCGCGGGAGACCGCCCGTGCAGTCTCGCGGACCAGGTCGCTGACGTCGTGCCCCTTGAGGTCGCCGCCGGATGGGACCACGACGCCGATCGCGCCGACGGCCTCGCCGTAGGAGTCGAAGACCGGGCTGGCCAGGGAGCTCTCGCCGATCACGGCCTCGTCCTTTTCGACCGCGACGCCTGTTGCCCGGATCTGGTCCAGCTGGTCGCGCAGGGTCTCGGGCGAGGTGGTGGTCTCGCCGGTCATGCTGCGTAGGTCTCCGGACGTGAGCACCCGCTTTTCGTCCTCCGGCAGGAACGCGAGCATCGCCTTGCCGAGCGCGCTGGCGTGGACGGGGATGACGATGCCGACCTCGGGCATCTGCCGGCTGCCGTCGGGGCGGGGCTCGTGGTGGATGATCACGACGTCGTCGATGAGGAGTACGCCGGTGCGCACGGCCAGCCCGGTGCGACGAGCGAGGTCCTCCGCCCACGGAATCGCCCTTGACCTCAGTTCGAGAGTGTCGAGGTAGACGTTGCCGAGCCGGAGGACGGCAGGCCCGAGCTGGTAGCGGCTGGATCCGCGTTCCTGCACGACCATCCCGTGCTCGACCAGGCTGCGGACGATGCCGTGCGCGGTCGAGGGCGCAAGGTCGAGGCGCTCGGCCAGTTCCGACAGGCTCATCCGCCGGGTGCCCTGGAGCGCGGTCAGGACCCGAATTGCGCGGTCAATCGACTGGATCACGGGTGCTGCCTCTCCGGGGTGTGACCGAATTCACGAAAACTCTTGCGTACTAGTGAACCATAGGCGTACGGTCCAAATCACGTTCGACAATATCGAACTGCATTCGGAATCTATCGGAAGTAGAGGAACGGGCATGCTTGACGAGACCAATCTGTTCCAGCGCTTGGGTGCTGAGGCCATGGGAACTGCATTTCTGGTGTTCATCGGGGTGGGGTCGGTCCCCGCCACTCTGATCGTCAACGGCGATGCGCCGTTCACGATGGCCGACCTGGGGATGATCTCCATGGCCTTCGGCACGATCGTGATCGCGACCGTCTACGCCCTCGGGCACATTGGTGGCAACCACATCAACCCGGCGGTGACCCTGGGACTGGCGGTCACCGGCAACTTCCCCTGGAGGCAGGTGCCGGCGTACATCGGAGCCCAGGTGGTCGGCGCGATCGTGGGCGCTGCCGCGATCATCGGCGTTCTCGGTCAGCAGGCCAGTGACGTCGGCCTGGGTGTGGCGGCGTACAACCCCGACACTGTGAGTGTGGCGCAGGCTTTCACTGCCGAGTTCGTGGGCACCTTCATCCTGGTGTTCACGATCTTCGGTGTGATCCACCGCAAGGCCGCGGCCGGCTTCGCCGGCGTCGCGATCGGCCTGGTCGTCTTCGCGGCCATCATTCCGGTCGCCCCGACGACGGGCGCCTCGATCAACCCCGCCCGCACGTTCGGCCCGATGCTCGTCCAGCAGATCGCCGGCGGCGAGGTCAAGTGGGACCAGTTGCCGGTCTACCTGGCTGCTGAGCTCCTCGCGGGCCTGGCCGCTGCGCTGCTGTTCGGCTTCCTCTCCCGCACCCCTGCCGACCGGCTCAGCGCTGGTGAGCCGGACCTCGGAGCCCCGAACCCTGAGCCTGCGGTCGCCCGCCAGTCCGCGGACGCCTGACCCGACCCGGCAACCAACCGAAGGAACTCTCATGAAGAAGCTGATCAACGACCCGAACGACGTCGTGGCCGAGGCACTGCGTGGAATCGAGGCGGCTCACACCGAGCTGCGGGTGGACCACCAGCACAAGATCATCTATCGCGGTGATGCGCCGAAGCAGGGCAAGGTGGGCATCATCTCGGGGGGTGGTTCGGGACACGAGCCGCTGCACGGCGGATTCGTCGGCCTCGGCATGCTCGACGCCGCCTGTGCCGGCGAGATGTTCACCTCGCCCGTGCCCGAGCAGATGCTTGCGGCAACCAAGCTGGTCGACGGCGGCGCCGGCGTCCTCCACGTCGTGAAGAACTACACCGGCGACGTGATGAACTTCGAGATGGCCGCAGAGCTGGCGGCCGCGGAGACCGGAGCCCGCGTCGCCTCGGTGGTCACCGACGACGACGTGGCCGTCCAGAACAGCACCTGGACAGCGGGTCGCCGCGGGGTCGGCGTCACGGTGCTGCTCGAGAAGATCGCCGGCGCGGCAGCCGAGCAGGGCCGCGACCTCGACCAGGTCGCCGACGTCGCTCGCAAGGTCAACGCCAACGGACGCAGCATGGGAGTTGCACTCACATCGTGCACGGTGCCGGCCGTCGGCAAACCCACCTTCGAGCTCGGCGAGGGCGAGATGGAGCTCGGTGTCGGCATCCACGGCGAGCCGGGCCGGGAGCGTTTGCCGCTCGCGCCCGTGAGCGACATCGCCGCCATGCTGGTCGAGCCGATCCTCGCGGACCTGCCGTTCACCTCGGGCGACCCGGTCATCGCGTTCGTCAACGGGCTGGGAGGGACCCCGCTGATCGAGCTCTACGTCCTGTTCAACGAGGTCAACAAGATCCTCGGCGGGCACGGCGTACCCATCGCCCGTTCACTCGTCGGCTCCTACATCACCTCGCTCGACATGGCCGGCGCGTCGATCACGCTGCTCAAGGCCGATGACGAGGTGCTCTCCCTCTGGGACGCTCCAGTGAACACTTCAGCGTTGAGATGGGGCATCTGAGAAATGGACGAGAACGTGACCACGGCGGCCCTCGAGGAGTGGGTGCGCAGGTTCGCCCATCAGGTCGCTGAGCACCGCGACCATCTGACCGAGCTCGACGCAGCGATCGGCGACGCCGACCACGGGTCGAACATGGACCGGGGCATGAAGGCCGCCGTGGCCGCGCTCGACGAAAGCCCGCCGGCGACGGCCGGGGCACTCTTCTCCAAGGTCGGGATGACACTCGTCTCCTCGGTCGGGGGAGCGAGCGGTCCGCTGTTCGGCACCCTGTTCCTGCGGATCGGCAGCACGCTCGGCGACGCCGAGACAACATCGGCGCCGCAGTTCGCCGCGGCTCTGCGTGCCGGACTCGGCGGTGTCGTGGACCGGGGCAAGGCCGGGCCCGATGACAAGACCATGTACGACGCGCTGGCGCCCGCCGTCGACGCGCTCGACGTGGCACTCGCCGACGGCGCGGACCTGGCTACCGGCCTCAAGCATGCCCGGGACGCCGCTGCAGCAGGGCGGGACGCGACCACGCCGATGCTGGCGCGCAAGGGCAGGGCCAGCTACCTCGGCGAACGCAGCGTGGGACACCAGGACCCCGGCGCCACGACCGTGGCCCTCCTGCTCGAAGCGGCCACCGAAGCGCCCTTCTGAGCCTTCTGACTGATGAAATAGCGAGCGGAGCGTACTGGACATGACAGAGAGCCTTTCGGGAGACTCCCCGATCTCGGGCGGCCAACCGACCGTCGGACTGGTCGTCGTCTCCCACAGCCGGACCCTGGCCCGGTCCGCGGTGGCGCTGGCCGCCGAGATGCTGCACGGTCGGCCCCTTCGGATCGAGGTGGCCGCCGGGCTCGACGAGACCACGTTCGGCACCGACGCGGTCGCGATCATGCAGGCCATCGAGCACGCCGACGGCCCGGCGGGCGTCGTCGTACTCATGGATCTGGGCAGTGCGGTGCTCAGCACCGAGCTTGCGCTCGACCTGCTCCAGGATCCTTCGATCCGCGATCGAGTCACGCTCTCGCCCGCACCCCTCATCGAGGGCCTCATCGTTGCTGCCGTCGCCGCCGCAGGCGGAGCCAGCCGGGCCGAGGTCGCGGCCGAGGCGCGCGACGCACTCCTGGGCAAGTCGGGGCACCTGTCGCCTCCGCCAGGTGGCACCACAACCGATGCGAGCGACGTCGGAACGGAGGAGATCGTCGGCGTCTTCTCGGTCGAGAACCCCCACGGTCTGCACGCCCGGCCGGCTTCCCGGCTGGTCAGCGAGGTCCGTGCGCTCGACGCGTCGGTCCAGCTGCGCAACCTCACCACCGGGGGCCCTGCCGTCCCTGCCGGAAGCCTGAGCCGGGTCGCGACGCTCGCCGCTCTTCAGGGGCACGAGGTCGAGGTCCGCGCCGCCGGTCCTCAGGCCCAGGAGGCGGTCGAGCACCTGCTCACACTCGCCGCGCGTAGGTTCGACGAGACCGTCGAGGGGGCTGTGGAGCCGCAGGCCTCGTCCGGGGCCACCTCGGTCAGCGGCCCTCTGCCGGCCTCGCCCGGGATCGCGATCGGCCCACTTCGCCGGCTCACGGCGGTGCCCGTGGACCTCGACCAGCAACCGGTGGGGGAACCGGCCGCCGAGTGGCGGCGCATCGTGGAGTCCGTGGCCGCCGTACGCCGCGACATCGAGCACGTCCGGGTCGTCACCGCTCGCGAGGTGGGCGCGGAGCAGGCGAGCATCTTCGACGCGCACCTCTCGCTGCTCACCGACACCGAGATGCTCGCCGACGTCAAGACCCGCACCAGCACAGGCATCGGAGCCGTCTCCGCGTGGGCCGGCTGTCTGGCCGAGGTCGAGCGCGAGTGGGCGAGCCTGCCCGACCCCTACCTGAGGGAACGGGCCGCGGACGTCCACGCGGTGGGTGACCAAGTGCTCCGGGCACTCACGGGCGAGCCCGCCCGGCGGATGACGTCGGAAGGCGTCCTGGTGGTCGGGGACCTGACGCCCGCCGAGACCGCAAGCCTGGACCTCGCACTGGTGACCGGAGTCGTCCTCGCTCATGGGAGTCCGTCGTCGCACGCGGTGATCCTGGCTCGGGCCCGTGACATCCCCGTCGTCGTGGCGGCCGGCGCCGAGGTGCTGAGCGTCCCAGAAGGCGCGACGATCCTCCTCGACGGCAGCACCGGCGAGCTGCACATCGACCCTTCGCCGGAGCTCCTGCAGAAGTACCAGAAGCGCGCCGAGGACGCGGCCGGGCAGCGCGCTCGGCAGCTCGCGCTGTCCGAGCAGCCCGCAGTCTCCCGCGACGGCACGCCCGTCGCGGTGGCCGCAAACCTCGGATCCGTGGCCGACGCCCGTGCCGCACTCGCAGCGGGGGCGGACGGCGCCGGACTGGTGCGCACCGAGTTCTTGTTCCTCGACCGGAGTGCTGCGCCCGACGTGGACGAGCAGCAGGCCGAGTACGGCGCCATTGCCGCGGCCATGGACGGCCGACCGATCACCTTGCGCACCCTCGACGTCGGGGGAGACAAGCCGTTGGCGTACCTCCCGATGCCCCAGGAGGCGAACCCCTTCCTCGGTCAGCGCGGCATCCGGCTCAGCCTCGCCCACCGTGACCTCCTGCGCGACCAGATGGTGGCGATCTGTCACACCGCGCGAGACCACCCGATCAGCATCATGATCCCGATGGTGTCCACGCCCGGCGAGATGATCGAGGCCCGTCAGGTGCTCTCCGAGGCGGCTGGACCGGACGGCCTCCCTGACGGTCTGCGCATCGGCACGATGATCGAGGTTCCCTCGGCGGCACTGAAGATCGAGGCGTTCCTGCCCTACGTCGACTTCGTCAGCATCGGCACCAACGACCTGACGCAGTACGCCCTCGCGGCCGAGCGCGGGAACGGTGCTGTCGCGGCGCTCTCCGACGCCCTCGACCCCGGGGTGCTCCAGCTCATCGACCACGTGTGCCGAGCCGCGGCCGGCAGGATCGACGTCGCCGTCTGTGGCGAAGCCGCCTCCGACGAGCTGGCCATCCCGGTGCTGGTCGGACTGGGCGTGCGGGAGCTGAGTGTCTCACCGCCCGCCGTGCCGAGGGTCAAGGCGGCGGTCCGCGAGCTGAATGTCGAGCGCTGCGCTGCCCTGGCCCGGGACGCATTGACCCTCGCGGGGGCCGACGAGGTACGCAAGCACGTACTTACGATGCTGTCGGAGGCTCCCCGCTGAGCCGCCCGGTGATCAAGGACGAGGCTCCCGCATGAAGACATCCACGACGAAGCTGGTGTACCGCTTCAGTGAGGGTGACAAGGATCAGAAGGACCTGATCGGCGGCAAGGGCGCCAACCTCGCCGAGATGACGCGGCTGGGCCTGCCGGTGCCTCCCGGCTTCACGATCACCACCGACGCCTGCCGCCACTACCTCGAGCAGGGTCGCGAGCCGGACCAGCTTCGGGTGCAGGTGACCATGGCATTGCGCTGGCTCGAGGACGAGGTCGGGCGCCGTCTGGGGGACTCCGTGGACCCGCTGCTCGTGAGCGTGCGGTCGGGAGCGAAGTTCTCCATGCCTGGGATGATGGAGACCGTCCTCAACGTGGGCCTCAACGACCGTTCGGTGCTCGGGCTCGTCGACGCGTCGGGCGACGAGCGCTTCGCCTGGGACTCCTACCGCCGCTTGATCCAGATGTTCGGCAAGACCGTCCTCGGCGTCGACGGCGAGGTGTTCGGTTCGGCCCTCGACGCAGCCAAGGATCGGAAGGGCGTCGAGACCGACGTCGAGCTGGAGGCGAAGGACCTGCAGGAGCTCGTCGACGAGTTCAAGCAGATCATCGTGGAACACACCGGCGAAGAGTTCCCGCAGGAGCCGCGCCGCCAGCTGGACCTGGCCACCCGGTCGGTCTTCGACTCCTGGAACACGGACCGGGCGAAGATCTATCGCCGGCGCGAGCGCATTCCTCACGATCTCGGCACGGCGGTGAACATCTGCACGATGGTGTTCGGCAACCTCGGCACGACCTCCGGGACCGGGGTCTGCTTCACCAGGGACCCGGCGACGGGGAAGCCGGGCGTGTACGGCGACTACCTCGCGAACGCGCAGGGCGAGGACGTGGTCTCGGGCATCCGCAACACCCTGACCCTCGACGACTTCGCCAAGCTCGACCGCGACTCCTACCAGCAGCTCACCAGGATCATGCGGCGCCTTGAGACCCACTACCGGGACCTCTGCGACATCGAGTTCACCGTCGAGCGAGGGAAGCTCTGGATGCTGCAGACCCGTGTCGGCAAGCGCACCGCAGCTGCGGCGTTCCGGATCGCCACCCAGCTCGTCGACGAACAGCTCATCACCATGGACGAGGCGCTCGAACGGGTCACCGGCACCCAGTTGGCTCAGCTCATGTTCCCGCAGTTCGATGCGGACGCCCAGCGAACCCTGCTGACCAGTGGGATGGCCGCATCACCGGGCGCTGCGGTCGGCAGGGTCGTCTTCGACACCGCCACCGCCGTCGCCTGGCAGGCCCGGGGCGAGCGAGTGCTCCTGGTCCGCAAGGAGACCAACCCCGAGGACCTTGAGGGGATGATCGCCGCGACCGGCATCTTGACCAGCCGTGGCGGCAAGACTTCACACGCGGCCGTGGTGGCTCGAGGCATGGGCAAGACGGCGGTGTGCGGCGCCGAATCGCTGAACGTCGATGCGGCCGGACTCGTCGCCACAGCGGGGGAGGTGACGGTGCGGGAGGGCGACGTACTCTCCATCGACGGCTCGACCGGGGAGGTGTTCCTCGGCGAGCTCGCCGTCGTTCCCTCGCCGGTGGTTCTTCTGCTCGAGGAGGGACTCGACGCGGCGCTGGCCAAGGTCGACGAGGGCACGGCAGACGTGGTGCGGGCGGTCGACCGTCTGCTCACCCATGCCGACGGCGTACGTCGACTGCGGGTGCGGGCCAACGCGGACAACGGCGAGGACGCAGACCGCGCGCGGCGGATGGGAGCCGAGGGAATCGGACTGTGTCGAACCGAGCACATGTTCCTGGGTGAGCGTCGCCCGCTCATCGAACGAGTCGTCCTGGCCGACAACGCGGAGGAGCGCGAGGCTGCGCTGGCCGAGCTGGTGGACCCGCAGACCCAAGACTTCGTGGAGCTGCTCACCGCGATGGACGGCCTGCCCACCACCATCCGCCTGCTCGACCCGCCGCTCCACGAGTTCCTTCCTGACCGCGCCGAGCTGATGGTCGAAGTGGCTGTCGCGAAGGAACGCGGCGACGAGGACCCCGACGTCGTACGGCTGCTCGCGGCGGTCGAGCGCCTCCACGAATCCAACCCGATGCTCGGGTTGCGTGGTGTCCGCCTGGGGCTGACCGTGCCCGGGCTGTTCGCGTTGCAGGTGCGCGCCGTTGCCCACGCCGCCGCGAAGAGAGTCAAGGCCGGCGGCGACCCACGGCCCGAGATCATGGTGCCCCTGGTCGGCTCCGTCATGGAGCTGCACCTGGTCCGTGACGAGGCGGACGAGATCCTGGCCGACGTTCGGGCGAGCGAGGGCGTCGAGCTCGACATCCCGATCGGCACCATGATCGAGCTGCCCCGTGCCGCGCTCACCGCGTTCCGGGTGGCCGAGGCCGCCGAGTTCTTCTCGTTCGGCACCAACGACCTCACCCAGACCACGTGGGGCTTCTCCAGGGACGACGTTGAGGCGGCGTTCTTCGCGGCGTACCTCGACAAGGGCGTCTTCACCGTCTCTCCCTTCGAGAGCCTCGATGTCGACGGGGTCGGCCGGCTCGTGGACATCGCGACCAGGGAAGGGCGCAGGACACGTCCCGGCCTGAAGGTCGGCGTCTGCGGGGAACACGGCGCAGACCCGGAGTCGATCCACTTTTTCCACCGCACCGGATTGGACTACATCTCCTGCTCCCCCTTCCGCGTCCCAGTTGCGAGGCTGGAAGCCGGTCGCGCGATGCTTGGCCACCCCGACGCTCACGCGTCCGACGACGACATCGAGCGCAGCTGACGCACCCGCCCACTCACCGGCGCGCTGAGCGGCCGCCACGCCTGCGTCACATCGCCGCGTCAGGGTGCCACTGCGGAGCGCCCGCACTGACAGTTCGATCCGTCCAGGTGAAGTGGTTCGTGCCCGACGTGGGGGAGCACGCGCGCTCATTGTCTTGGCGTAGCTGGGGCCTCCTGCTCCCCTGCGCAGGTCTCCTCCGCATAGTCGTTGAACGCCTCGACCTGCTCCTTCTCGTCGTCGCCCAGGTCGTCGTACGCCTCTCGCGCCTCGTCCTCGTCGTCCGCGCCCAAGACTGCGTCGACTGAGATCTCGAAGCCCGAGCGCGCGTCGTCGTCGATGTCCTCCGGAGTTCCGACGTCCTTGAGTTCGTTGTAGGCGTCCTGCGCCTCGTCGAAGTCGTCGAAATCCAGCACGGCGTCAACCGCAGCACAGAAGTCCTCCTTCGGCGCGTCGTCCGGGCTACCCCCACAGCTGACGAGCAACCCGGAGCACAGAGCCAAGGTGAACACCACACTCCACAATCCCATCGTCGCCTCCTCGTGCCGTGACCAACACCATCGCGCGGCTCCACACAATTTGGAAGGTTTCGCCACCGAGGGAGGCTCGCGCAACTGGCACGTCATAGCCGCGAAGCGGCTAGGTCCCGTTCCGTCACGACGACGCCGCTGTGCGTACAGAGTCGACTTTCCGATCGACCTCGTCATCCTGCTCGTGATGATCATCGCTGTGCTATCAGTCAGCTCGCGGTTGGCGCCCGTGCGATCGTGGAACATGCACGGCCTGCACCTACTCGCGCATGAGGGTGAGCGTGAGCGCGCGTGTCTCTGCCTGGTCCGCTCGATCCGTGGAGGCGGCGCGGACTCCAAGCCCCGCTGCCCGAGCGAAGTCGCTGCGCAGGATGGCGGCAGCGTCGCCTTGCACGCCGGACTGGCGCCAGGCGATTGAGTCGGGGATGCGCTGGCGGTGCGCGCGCAGGAGCCGCCACCCGTCGACCGCGTCCTTGGCTGCGTACCGGTTCGACCAGCCCAGGGCCTTGAGGCAGAGAGCGGAAGTGATGTCGGGGATGACGAGGTCGATCGAAAAGGACGCGCCGTCCAGCAGGACTACGGTTAGCTCGATCGGCTCGCTGGGCCTGGCCAGTGCCAGCGACAGACCTGGGATCTCGTCGAGCGTGATGTCGCCGTACTGCTGGTTGGACACCATTCGCCGGCCCCACGCTGGGGCAAGCACGTCGATGACGAGATCCAGACCTTCCTCAGTTGTCCTGATGAAGCGGTTCGATGCTGTTGGTCGGGTGTAGCCGAGCGATTCGAGGCCGGCAAAGCGCGGGGTTGCGTGCCGACGCCGCTGCGACACCGAGGTCAGCGTCCAGGGTGACCCTGATGGTTGGCTCGGCGACGCCGGCCAGGGCAACGTGCAGGCGGACCATTTGGCCGCCGACGATTCGGTACTCCAGCCCAGCGTCCCGGGCGACGGCGGCCGTGTCGCGCACGGCGAGGAACCCGGCGTCCTCTGCCCGAGAGGTCGAATGCAGATGGAGTTGGGTCACAGCACCTGTCCCGACTCGACCATCCAGTCGCGCCATGCCTTCAGGGCCTCGTCCGCGTCTGGGCCAGGACTGCGTGACAGGTCGTAGAGCACCTGGAACGCGTTGGCTCGTGCGACGTCGCCGTGGCCACGCATCTCGGTGAGGACCGGGGCCTTGGATATCGGCCAGACCCCTGCGTCCTGCGGCAGGACCAGGGTCAACGTCGCCGCCGATGCGTCGCTCGGCGTCAGGCCGACCTCGGACAGATCCTCGCCACGTCGTGCGTACAACGTCGCCCGACGCGGCGTCCGCCACGGGGCCACGAGGTCGGCTGCAACGTCTCCGGACATGACCGGCCGCGCGTGCTCGCTCCGGTCGAGCGCGGCGTACGCGCGGTAGGCCTGGTCACCGATGGATTCGACACCGAACCAGTGGGTCTCGATGCCGCCAGGGCCGGGGTAGTTCGCGAGCCACCAGGAGACGGCCCCAGCGCGGTTGGTCATCTCCCAACCGTGCGGACGGCGCGCGACGAGGTCCAGCTCGGCGAGCCGGTTGAGCGCCTTCGAGACAGCAGCTTGGCCGACATGGGCGAACTCGGCGATCTCTGCCTGGCGTGCCCCGCCGTCCATTGCGAAGAGCGCGCGTACGACGGAGAAGACACCACGGCCTGGCCGGCCGGGGGGCCGCTTGGGGGTCTGCGCCTTTGGCGTCGGTTCGAAGCGCAGTGTTCGTCCGGCAAACCGGACCCAACCGGCGCCGTCCTCGGTTGCCACCGACCAGCCACTTGCCCAGGCTCGTTCGCTCGCCTCAGCGGTGATGGCGTCGGCGACGAGGAGCGCGTGGCGCTCCGGCGCAGTTCGGATGTCGCGGGTCCGGGCCAGCCTTGGGATGGTCAGCACGAAGAAGACAGCCGAGTGATCGACGTGCTCGAGGCGTACGTGCTCGCCGTCGACTGGCACCACCGCGATGCCGTGTTCTTCGAGCACTGAGGTCCACACCAGAACAGTATATTCCAAATAACGAGAATTCCTCGAGATTTGGAATATTGGCGAACGAGGCAACCTCTGGTTGGCGCCACATGAGTACGGTCGACCGGCCCCGACAACCTCTACTTCCTAGGGCCTAAGGACCGACGACTTTCTCTCCTCGGCCTGTCCTGCATCTGACGAGTCTTGACGACCCTTCACGACCTCGAAAACCGCCTCCGCCGATCCGCCCTCAGCCAACCAAAACCCAGCTGCACGCATGCTACGAAGGTTCGTAGATCGGTCCGCCCCTATGGGCGGGCCGAGTGCCATTTCTGGGGTCGTTGACGAGTGGTGACGGGCGGTGACGAGGGTGCGGGGTGGGGTCGCGATCTACCGGGGGTCGGCTGCGGCCGCCCGCAATTACGTCGAGGCCGACCGGTCCCGCGCCGATGACTACTACCTGGCCGAAGGCACCGGCGTCGCAGCGCGATACGCCGCCACACCGTCGACCCTGAGTGGCGAGGCGCCGATGGATGGCGAATCCTATGAGCGGTGGGTGGCCGGCTACGACGTCGAGACTGGGGCGGCGAAGGGGCGGTTGGTGAAGGCGGCGAACGGGGTGCGGTTCGCCGAGGTCGTGGTCAACGGTCCGAAGACCTGGTCGCTGGCGGCGGCTTTGGACCCGGAGATCTCCGAGGCGTACGACGCGGCGCAGTCCCGGGCTGCGGAGCAGATCATCGGCTGGGTCGCCCAGCACGCCACCACCCGGGTCGGGCCGAGGGACCTCCAGGTCCAGGTGCCGGTGGAACGGATCGAGGCGGCGGTGATCCGCCACCACACCTCGCGGACGAGTGACCCGCACCGGCACCTCCATCTGCAGGTCAACGCGCGGGTCTTTGCCGAGGGGAAGTGGCGGGGCCTGCACACGGTCGGGATGCGGGACATGGTCGCCGCCGTGAACGGCATCGGTCATGCGGCGGTGATGTGCGACCCGCAGTTCCGGACCGTGCTCGCCCAGCACGGGTTCACCCTGGATGAGGACGGTGAGATCAACGAGCTCGCCCCCTACGCAGGGGCGTTCAGCGCCCGCTCGGCACAGGTCGGTAGGAACCTCGCACGGTACGAGGCCGAGTGGCGTCGCGACCACCCCGACCAGGAGCCGGGCCCGAAGCTGCTGCGCTCCTGGGACCGCCGCGCGTGGGCCGATGCCCGGCCCGACAAGGTCGTTCCGACCTCAGGGGAGGAACTGCGGCAGCACTGGGTCGAGGAGCTGCGCGTGCTCGGCTTCGTCCCGGCCGAACGTCCCGTCGCGGTGCCCGCGACGCCGGTCGGTGCACTGGACCGCGAGGCGATCGTCGAGGTCGCCCTGAGCCGCCTCGGGGCGAAGCGGTCGGCCTGGAACGCCGGCGACATCCGCGGGGCCGTGGAGGAGCTCATCGCACAAGCGGGCGTCGTCGCCGAACCCGGGATCCGGGCGGACCTGGCCGAGGACCTGACCGCGCGGGCGGTCGCCGCAAGCCGCCCCCTCCTCGCACGGGGCGACGTCCCGGAGCATGTCCGGGCGTTGACGAGTGACCGGGTGCTCGCGGTGGAGGCGGAACTCAACGACCGCCTGTCGATGCGTGCCGAGCACGGGTCTCGTGACCTGGTGGTGGTCGAGGGAGCGGCAGGAGCCGGGAAGACTACCCGGCTGCGCGCCCAGCGCCGGGCCGTCGAGGCGGCAGGGAACTGGATGATCGTGGTGACCCCGACGCTGAAGGCGGCCCAGGTCGCCGCTGACGAGGTCGGGGCCAGCGCGTTCTCCGCAGCGTGGCTGGTCCACCAGCACGGCTTCCGGTGGGACGCCGACGGCCACTGGACTCGCGTCCCGGTCGACCGGATCGACCGCGCAGCGGTACTGATGCCAGGTGATGAGCTGGTCGTGGACGAGGCAGGGATGCTCGACCAGGACACCGCCCGCGCCCTGCTCACGATCGCTGATGAGACCGGCGCCCGCGTCGTACTCCTCGGCGACCGTCATCAGCTCCCGGCCGTGGGCCGCGGGGGAGTTCTCGACCTGGCGCTGCGCTGGGCGCCACCTGAAGCGGTCAAGCAAATCACCACCGTGCACCGGTTCACCGACCCCACCTATGCCGACCTCAGCCTGCAGATGCGCAGCGGTGGTAACAGTGGTGAGGTCTTCGATGCCCTGCTGGAGCGCGGAGAGATCGTCGTCCACGCGTCGGAGGTCGAGGCGATCGAGGCGATCACCGGAGTGCGCGGACTGGTCCTCGCAGACACCCGCGAGCAGGTCACCGCACTGAACGCCGCCATCCGCGCCCAACGAGCAGATGACGTCGGTGGTGCGCGGAACGGTGAGCACGCTGGTGAGGTGCTCACCACCCACGCCGGCGAGGTCATTGGCGTTGGTGACCGGGTCGCTACCCGTCGCAACGACCGTGACCTCGGCGTCGCCAACCGCGACACCTGGACCGTCACAAAGGTGGATGCCGACGGGAGCATGAAGGTGCGCGGGCGATCCCGGGAGCGGACTCTGCCGGCCGGGTACGTGCGGGACCATGTGGAGCTGGCCTACGCCACCACCGTGTACGGCGCCCAAGGCGAGACCGTCGACCACGCCCACCTCCTGATCGGGGAGACCACCGGCGCCGCCGCCGCGTACGTCGGCATGACCCGGGGCCGGAAGGCCAACACCGCCCACCTCGTCGCCGACAGCGTCGACGACGCTCGGGCGCAGTGGGTCGATGTGTTCGCCCGCGACCGAGCCGACCTCGGACCCGCCCACGCTGCCGGCATCGCCGCCGAGGACATCGACCGCTACGGGCCGCTCGCCCGCCAGAGGCGTGCGAAGAACGGCGTGGCCGCACTCCAGGCGGCGGCGCTCAACGGACACGGCCCGCGGCGTCCCAGGGAGCCGATCCCCGGTCCTCGTCCCGCACCCGACCGGGGGATCGGGATCGGGATCTGAGGTCGCCGCCAGGGTCTGCAACGCAACCAACTCGGGCGCATCTGTCCGATCCGGAGCGGTCACCGTTGCCTTTCCTCGGTGAGGCGCTCGCACTGGTGGCGAGCCCGGACGAGAGGAAACCAGCCCATGTCCACGATGCGGACAACTTTTGGGGGGACGCCCTGTGACCTGCGGAAACGCGCGGGAGCGGCGGGCGTACCCCTCGAAATCGGGAGGGGGTACGCCCGTAGGGGGACGGAAGCGGTGACGCCGCGTCGTCACGCTTCGACCGAGATTCGCCACCGAGTCGAGGAGACAACTCATGCATCCCATCCAGATCCCAGCCGAGTGGGACGACAACGGCATCCTGCTTTTCGAAGAATTCTGCGCCTTCATCCGCACACCACAGCGCACAGTCCGCGACTGGAAACGACGCGGCATCGGACCACGCTGGCGGCGATTCAACGGCACCGGCCGGCTCTACACCACCGTCGCCGAACTCCGTCAGTTCCTGCGCCCCGCAGCACCCAACTCGATGGAGGCCGGGCACCGTGGCTGACCCAACCCGCACCCAGTACCTCACCCTCGTCGAGGCCGCCGACCTGATGTCGGTCTCGGTCAAAACCCTCCGTCGACGGATCGCCGACGGCACCATCCCCGCCTACCGCTGCGGACGACGAGTCATCCGCATTCGTGTCGAAGACCTAGAACGCGCGTTCCTTCCCATCCCGTCGGCTCAGCGTTAGCCCGAATATCGCGTGGACAGCGTCCGTTCACCGCGGGGGACGGGCGGCGGGCGGTCGGAAACCTCGACTGCGAGCGTGAAGGCGGGCGTGCAGGAGGTGTAAAGCACTGCGACTTCGTTGCTGCACCGGGGGATGAGAATCGTGTCGCGTTCGCTCGGCGATCTCGGCACACACTGGTGCGGGTGAGCCCGACGAGGCGTATGACGCGGGTCTCCGGGTGCCTCTGGATTGTTGCTGCGAGCAGCAGCAGGCACTGCGTACGGCGCGGGAGATGGCCGAGAAGCGGCGGCGCGAGCGCGAGGAGCGGGAGGGCCGGGTGATCGACCTGGCCGAGCAGGTCATGGTCGCGATCGGTGAGCGCGACGCGGCGGTGGCCGAGACCGAGAAGCGCGCCGGTGAGGCGCTGCGGGAGTTGACCGAGCGCGAGGGCCTGTCGCTGGCCGAGGCCGTCGAGTGGTGCGGCGAGACGGTGACCGTGCGCGAGGCGACGCGGCTGCGGCGGATCGCCAGCGAGCCCCAGGCCGACGACGGCCGCGAGCAGGGCGGCGAGCGTGACGGCGCGCAGGGCGGCGACGGTGCGGCGGTCGCTGGTGCTGGGAGTGGGGGAGCGGGTGCCGGTTCGTCGGCTGGATGACGCCGGCCTCGCGGCGGTCGCGGCCGCGATCACCGATCCGGCCGTGCTCGCGCGGTACCGGGCGAAGGTCGCCACGGTGCCGGGGAGCGAGTGCCTGTGGTGGACCGGCGCGGTTGCTGGTCGGTCCGATCGTGAGCGCGCGGACGGCGGCGGGCATGGCCGGTTCTGGTACGCGCGGGGGCGAGTGATCATCGCGCACCGGTTCGCGTTCGCGGTGATGAACGGGGCGGACGCGCTCGCGGACGCGCGGCTGCTCGGGCATCGGTGTCACAACCCGCTGTGTCAGCGGATCACCTCGTGGTCTCGAGCGCGGCGCAGAACCGCCGCGAGTGGTCGGTGCAGCGGCGGTTGCCGTACAGACCGCTGGCCGACCCGCGCGGGCCGCGTCGGCGGGCGCGGGAACTGCGCGACCTGGCGCGCGAGGACCCGCAACTCGTGGCCGACGCCGACGACCTTGCGCGGCTCCAGGAGCTGCTCAGGACGGGGCGGCACTCCGCGCACCTGCTTCGGCGCCAGAAGTTCGCGGCGTCAGCGTTGCGAGTGACCTGCGTTTCCCCATGCGGCCAGCTTCGCGAGCTCGTCGACGAGGTCGGATCGAGTTGGCTGCTTCGTGCAGTGCTCCCATCCACAGCGCTCAAAGTCTCATGTCCTTGGGCGCGGCATTCTGCGGGCGGGGGAGCGGCATCGGGGCTGGCTATGTAGCGATCCCGTACTCGCAGCACAACGCGCGATTCCTTGGCCGTGGAACCAGCGGGCGATCGGCCTGCCCGGGTTGACGACGCAGTCTTCGCGACTCGCAACGGAACCTGGTACCAAGTCAGCAACATCGAGCGTCGGTGCACAGGACCCGACCGCACTTGTCCGTGGCCATGAAAAAGTCCCCACTGGTGGCCAAGTCGAGGTCCCCACTGGTGGCCAAGTCGAGGTCCCCACTGGTGGCCAGATAGAAGTCCCCACCCTTCGCGTCGTGTCGTAACCGACGGAGGGCCCTGCGTGGTGACGGTGGCGGTGCCAACCAGACCATCGAG
>NZ_QXGH01000035.1 GCF_003515065.1 Nocardioides immobilis | reverse complement strand
GGCGACTCCTACCGCATGAAACAGGCCCGAGCGAAGGGAGGAACCCGACTCAACACCCACTGAACCTCAGCGGAGGGTGGGGACTTTCAGTTGGCCACCAGCGGGGACCGCAACATGGCCATTGACAGCCGTCAGCCATCGACTTGCGAGATGCAGTCCAGGCAATGAAGTCGCGGACCACCAACTCGTGTGGTTCCCTGAGGCCCGTTGTGTAGTCAAGTGTGCTACCTGGCGATGACCAGCCGTGGAGACCTACCGAAGTCACCGTCGTCAACAGCGCTGCGCCGATGAGGGCAAGGTCCCCGTATGTGACATCGCGTGCCCAGCGGGCCATGCCAGCACACCTGAGGTGGCTTGCTGCTGGGACCGTGGGCTCGATGACCCCGAGCCGAGCGCGACCGACGCTGCGCCGACCCCGAGCGCAACGTAGATGATGGCCCTGGCCCAACTGGTGGCCCGCATGCGGACCCGCTTGGCGCCCTCCCGGTTGCGATAGCCCCAGATGGCTTCACTGCCCTGCCACAGCGCGAGCGCCACCAGGCCGACCGCAACCAGCCAGAGCAGGATCCTGCCCAACGGCTGATCAGCCAAGGTCCTCAATGCCCCGGAAGGGTCGGCGCTCTTGCTGGACGATGTGCCCCACGCGAGCTGCAGGGCCAGCCAGCCGACCAAGATGTGAATGACGCCGTAAGCGATCAACCCGCCGCGAGCAAACGCCTCCAGCGTCGCGCTATCGCCGCCGCCTGTTCGGCCATCCCGCCATTACTGGTTGCCATCGCAAAACGCCCTCGTTGCTCGACCTCGAGCCTAGCGCCGAGGAACACCCTCTCCCACGTCCCGGCAGGCCCTGAAGCCACCGATGGCGTGTAGCAGCTCGCGGGCGTTCGATCCTTCTCGCGACGGGTCCCGGTCACCACGACCCGTAGCCCCGGAGACTCGGTCCTGCCGAACGACCCGGCGAAATCACCCGGCAAACCCCGACCTCTTCCGCTCGGTCCACTTGGGTGCACGGCGCTGGCGCGTCACGTCCGCAAGGAAGGCAGGGCAATCTTCACGTCGGTGACACCCAAGCGTCCCTTGCCTACGGTTACGTAGGAGGAGGTTGTTGATGCCGAGACCGGGTTCGCGAGACCGGGTTCGGCGGACGACTGCTCCGTCCATCGCCATCCGGCAGGGCCATCGTCGACGTGGACAGTCGACATGGACCAACGAGGTCGAGAACATGGAAAATGACATGCGCTACTACGCCAGGCGGGGACCGACGGGCCCGCCAAAGGGGATGACCCGCATGACGACGACCGCGCATCTGACCGAGGCCGACATCGACGAGTTCGCCCGGGAGCTGGACCGGATCCGCGACGAGGTGATCGCCAGCCGCGGCGAGGCCGACGCGCGGTACATCCGCCGGGTGATCGCCGTCCAGCGTGACCTGGAGCTGGGTGGCCGGGTCCTGTTGTTCGCCTCGATCCTGCCGCCGGCCTGGCTGGCCGGCACCGCGATGCTGGCCACCGCCAAGATCCTGGAGAACATGGAGATCGGCCACAACGTGCTGCACGGTCAGTGGGACTGGATGCGCGACCCCAAGATCCACTCCAGCACCTGGGAATGGGACTTCGCCAGCCCCGCCGCGGCGTGGAAGCACTCCCACAACTTCGTGCACCACACCTACACCAACGTGCTCGGCAAGGACCGTGACATCGGCTACAGCGCGCTGCGGATCAGCCCCGAGCAGCCCTGGCACCCGGTGTACCTCGCGCAACCGATCTACAACCTGGTGCTGGCGGCGCTCTTCGAATGGGGCATCGCGATCTATGACGTCGAGCTCGAGCGCGTCTGGCGAGGGGAGAAGAGCTGGGCCGAGGCCCTGACGCAGCTGCGGGGTGTCGCGCACAAGGCGCGCCGCCAGGTGACCAAGGACTACCTGGTGTTCCCGCTGCTCGCCGGCCCAGCCTTCGTGCCCGTGCTGCTGGGCAACCTGACCGCGAATGTGACCCGCAACCTGTGGGCGCACACGATCATCTTCTGCGGCCACTTCCCGGCCGGCGCCGAGGTCTTCGCCGAGGAGCAGCTCGAGGCCGAGACCCACGGCCAGTGGTACCTGCGCCAACTCCTGGGCTCGGCCAACATCGACGGCGGCCCGCTCTTCCACATCATGTGCGGCAACCTGAGCCACCAGATCGAGCACCACCTGTTCCCGGACCTGCCGAGCAACCGGTACGCCGAGATCGCCCCCCGGGTCCGCGCCCTCTGCGAGCGGTTCGGGCTTCCGTACACCACCGGACCACTGCTGCGCCAGACCGCAAGCGTCTGGAAGCGAGTCCTCCGCCTGGCACTGCCCGGACCTAAGCCACCCCACGCAGCCATGGAGCCGTCGACGCAGAACCTCGACTCCGTCGCGACCTGACCAAGGGTGCCGGCACCGGAGGACGACGGGACGCCCGGACGCCTGCCCGGCGCCTCGATAGCGGATCCGGGTAAGCACGATCCGCACCGGGCACCCCGGTCGAGGTCCTCCGGCATCGCCAGTCACCGGCCGTGCTCCCGAACCCGCGCCTCGCCTCGAACCGGTCGCCGGCGGGCTAGGTCGAAACCGACCGCCGCCTCGGTCCTTCCGTCGCCCGTGATCCTGTTCGGCCTCCAACGTCATCGCGGGCACCGAGTTCGCCATGACAAGGCGGTCCTAGACGCCCACCCGGCATGGCTACGCTGCGGAAGTGATCGTCGCCTACCTTCTTCTGGCCGCCCCCGTCGTCGCCGCCCTTCTCTTCTGGGGAGCCTGGGGCTGGGTCGCAGCGACTGTCGTGGTCGCAGCCGTTGAGTATGCGTCGCTCCGACGCTCCGAGCGGTTCTCCGCTCGGGTCTGGCGCACCGTCGGGATGACGCGACGAGGCAGGCGAGAGCGTGGCATCGAGATCATCTACGTGGTCAGCGCCGTGTCGGGGGTTGCCCTCTTGATCGGGTCCTTGCTGCGCATCGTCTGATCGCCGTCGCGAAGGCGCGTCACGTCGCCGCCAGCGGGCTACCGCGGCCGAATGGCCCGACCGGCTTTCCGATTGGCGAAGGACGAGTACCCCGGGCCGCCACGAGGTGAGCGATGAGCTCGCTCTCCACATCTTCAGGATCGGCGTCAGGAGTTTCGCGTCAAGCGACGAGCAGCTCATCCGTGTCCGGCAGTTGCCAGCAGTATCTACGCCTGGGCAACCAGCCAGGCTAGGAAGATGAGGACCATCACCACGCCGACAATCAAGGCAGCGAAGGCGAGTAGGTTCCTGCGCGGCGAAGTGCCGCCGGCCAGCCACGCGGTCACCGCCGCAGCGAGGCCCAGAAGCGGCTGGATCAGCCAGGCCGGACCATCATGATCCATGGCCGCCAACACGACCATTGCAAGAACGGCACCGGCTGCTAATGCGAGCGCCGCCCAGGTCATCGACTGGCCTTTCGTGGTTGCCGCATCATCCGCAGTTGCCACCAGGCACCTCCTCGTCGGGGTACATCGACGGTACTGCCGCACGCTGAGCGATGGCCAGGGATCGCCGGCAGGTTCCGAGGGAAATCGCACCCACCCGGGTAGGTCTAGCCGCGAGAAGCCGGCGGGGTATTGATGTCGGCCATTGAGGACCCCGCAGAGTTCCCGGCAAGTGCGCCAAGGCTGCTGGGCATAGTCAGGGCCCGTTAAGGACTTCACAGCACAACTGTGAAAGCTCGCGTGCCGTTGCCGTTGCCGACGTCGGTCGACGACAGACACACCGCCGTGGGTCGACCGACCAATGCCGGAGTATCGGTGCGTCATAGCGCCGCGTAAGCCGCGCCCGTACCGAGTGCGGGAGGGCGCCAGGAAGGTGCTGGGATCTATTCGTCATGGAGCTCCGTGTGAACCCCAGTGGCGTGGTCAGACGTGCTGACCGCCGACCCGAGCGGTAGGGAGCGGGTCTCAGTCGGCGTCGGGGACGACGACGATCTTTCCGTGGAGGGTGCCGGAGGCTGCCGCGGCGTGGACGGCGGGTAGTTCGCGGAGCGGGACTCGTTGTGCCACGCCGACGGTGAGCTCGCCGCGGTCGACGCGTGTGACGAGCTCGGACAGCTGCTTGGCGTCGCTGTTGACGTACAGGTCGACACCCCGCACGTCGCGGTCGTCGTCACTGGGGGCGGGCATCCACACAGTGGTGCTGACCACGACGCCTCCATCGCCGACGAGGCCGGCCAGGGCGGTGAACTCGACCGGGTCGATCGGGGCGAGGTTGAGCAGGACGTCGACAGGCTTGGTGACTGTGCCGGCCACCTCGGCGACAGTGTGGTCGATGACCTCGTCCGCGCCGTTCGCTTTCACTTCGGCGCTGCTCCGCGGACTGGCCGTGGCGATCACGTAGGCGCCGGTTGCCTTGGCCAGCTGTACGGCGTAGCCGCCCACAGCTCCCCCGGCGCCGTTGATCAAGATCCGCTGCCCGGCTTGGAGCTCGGCGTGGTCGAAGAGCGCCTGCCACGCGGTGAGCCCGACCAGCGGCAGGGCGGCCGCGTCGGTGAGCGGGATGCTGGTCGGCGCCAGCGTCAGAGCATCGGCGGAGGCGAGGACGAACTCGGCGGAGGCCCCGTCGTCGACGAACGGGAGGAAGCCGACGACCGGGTCGCCGACCTGCAGGCCGCTAACGCCCTCGCCGAGTTCGTCGATCGTTCCGGCCACGTCGAGGCCGGGGGTGTGCGGCAAGTTGAGGGGCATCGGGCCCTGCATGAGTCCCGCGCGGATATTGCCGTCAACGCCGTTGAATGTCGTCGCCGCGACGCGGACTCGCACCTGCCCGTCGCTCGGGACCGGCTGCTCCACATCCTCATAACGGAGGACGTCCGCGTCGCCGTACTCGTGGAACCGAACTGCCTTCATCTCTGGTACCTCATTCTCGATCCGGATGTGCTTCGAATTTGAAGCACTCGTGAAACCGTAGCAGTGCTTTGAATGTGAAGCAAGTGCTTCGAACCCGAAGCAAGCGATAGAGTCGCGACATGCCGGACACCCCGCCGAGCCTGGACTCCGTCCAGTTGCGCGCCTACTTCGCCCTGATGGAGGTTGCAGGCCTGCTCAGGCACGCGGTCGAACAGCAACTGCGCGAGGTGGGTGACCTCAGCTACGTCCAGTTCCAGCTTCTGGCGCGCCTTGGGCTCGACTCGTCGACTGGTAGTGAACGGATGACCGACCTCGCCGACGGCGTCGTCTACAGCCGCAGTGGGTTGACCTACCAAGCGGGCCTGCTCGAGAAGGCGGATCTGGTTACGCGCACGCCGTCCCCGGACGACGAGCGAGCCGTCACGGTCACGATCACGGATGCTGGGCGGGCGCTGCTCGCCAAGGTCCTGCCCGGCCACACCGAGGTAATCAGCCGTCAGCTCTTCCAACCACTGTCACGCACAGACGCCAAGGCGCTCGCCGACTTGCTCTCACCGGTGCGCGACCACATGCGCGCGGCGCCACCCCGTTCAGCAGCGCCTCGCCGCCGGCGGCGTTAAGACGCTGCCCTGTTCACCCGGTGGAATAGGACAACCTTCTTGCACCTGGCGGAGGCACACCGACGCCCAGGCCTGCGTCTTACCGCCGGTAAGCGGCGATGTCCCATGCCGCTACGGATGCGCTCGGAAGCGTCCTGATCTGCCGCGGCCACCGCGGACGAGTCGCAGATCCGAGGGCATGGTCACGCGGGTCTTCGACGCCTACCGTGGAGGGATGAGCAAGGCGCAAGCGGGCTCCGATCCGTGCTGCCCGACGTGTGGACAGCCGCTGCGCCACGGCGGACACATGTCGCGCGAGAACGCTGCGTTCCTCACCGCCTCCGGCAACGCCGGGATCTCGTTCGAGACGCAAGGCAGGTGCGAGAACGAGGCCTGTGTTGACTTCGGTCGAGAGTTCGCGCCAGACGAGTGGTTTCGCCCGGCTGACGGACCGGAGTAAAGGAATCCCGCTGCTGCCCCGCGGATGTCAGTCCGGTGTGCCCCTAACGGTGGCCGTGAGTAGAACCACGGTGTCCTCGAGCGCCTCGAAGGAGTCCCATTCGAGCGGGATCACGACGTAATCGCTGAGGGCAAGCTCAGCAGTGTGGGCCCCGCGATCACCCGCGCGCGGCCGCGAATCAAGTGCAGGGTCACCTCGCCGGTGTTCTCGTGCTCCTCGAGCGCGTGGCCGGCGGCAACCCCGATCAACGTCTGGCGCAACGAATGAACATGTCCGCCGTGGATAGTGACGCCGTACCGGCCGCTTGATGCGGACCGAGCCTCCGCCAACAGCTTCTCGCCGAGCACGCCGAGCGCAACAGTCTCCATGGCAGCCCCTGCCTCCTTTCGCCGCCCTGTCGGCGCGCTCGATTCGCGCGCCCCCGATGAGCGGTCGCCTACGGAGATCGAGGGCGAGTCCACTGCGCACCCCGCTGGAACGCGGAGACGGATAGTCTGAACCACGGTGTTGTGGCAGAGGTGGGGCACATGGGAATGCGGTTCAGTGTGACGGCCGGAGAGCACGCCTCGCCCGTACACCGTGCATCTCTTGCCCTGCTCGCCACCTGCCTGCTGGCCCCGAGCGCCCTCGTCGCGGGGTGCAGTGACGATGCGGACCCGGCGGACAGCCGCGAGCACTACTCGGTGCTCGACGCAATCGGCGAGCTGCCGGCGTCGATCGAGGGCGACGCCCCCTTGATCTTCACCGGCGACCTCACTCGGGCCAGCGAGATTGCGGGATTGAACCGCCCGACCGACGCCGACAGCGACGAGGTAAACGCGTGGGTGGCTGACCTGACCGCCGCCCCCGATCCGGACGAAACGGCCCGGGTCTTCGTGCCGCTTCCCGGTGCTCTGATCCCGTGGGAGAGCCCGCCAGCAGACATGGACGCCCAAGTCGGGTGGTCGGTCGTCGACGTCGAGTCGTTCGTGGCTCTCACCCAGCCACCCGAGCACTTCCTGGTCGTGTCCGGCGACTTCGACGACGACACGCTGGACGAGGACCTCTCTGAGGTCGAGGGCGGCGTCGTCACGGACGTCGAGGGCGCGGACCTCGAACAGAACCTCCTGGAACCGACCGCCTTCAGCCGGGTTGGGGCCCCGACGCGGCTCGCCGAGGACGACGGGCGAATCGCGGCTTCCTCCACCACCGACGCCGTCCGGGACTGGTTGGACGGGGATGTATCACTGGCCGACGACGAGGGGTACGCCGACGTCGCAACGGCCCTCGACGAGCACGAGGTGTACGCCGCTGTGCTCTCCGGGGTACAAACCGGCATCGACCCGGCCGGACTGATCCTCGGCAGCCAGGGCTCGGCCGAAGAGCTCCAGGCGCTCCGCGAGCAACTCGAAGACGAGCTCCCGGAGGCGTCGTACGACACCGTCGGCATCGCGTGGTCGGCGGACGACCAGGCCCCTCTGGTCGCGACGGCGTACCACTTCTCCTCCGAAGCTGACGCCGAGAACAGCGCCGACCCGCTGCGCGAGCTCTACGAGTCGGGCACCAGTGTGGAGTCGCAACGACCGTTCAGCGACTACCTCACGGTCGAGAACGTCGAGGTCCAGGGCTCGGTCGTCGTGGTGACCTCGCGGCCGGCCGAGGATGTCGCCATCAACTTCGCCTACCAGGCACTCCTCCAGCGCGACTTGCTGTTCATCAGCCGGTGACGCTTGCGGATATCCGGAACGTCAGGGATGCCGCGGCTCTGGGCTTGCGTCATTGCGCCGTCTTCGGCGCGGTCTCCGATCAGTCCACGGACCACGGGCTGCACACTTGAACCGTGCCGCTGTTCGACGAGGTCCTCAAGCGCAGAGTGGTGATCCTCGACGGCGGGATGTCCAACGCCCTGGAGGACCGAGGTCACGATCTCTCCGACGACCTGTGGACCGCGCGGCTGCTCCGTGATGACCCCGCTGAGATCGTCGCTGTGCACCGCGCGTACTTCGAGGCGGGCGCCGACGTCGCGACCACGGCGAGCTACCAGGCCAGCATGCCCGGCCTGATCCGCGCCGGTCTCTCCGATGAGGCCGCGGCCGGACTGATCCGGAGCAGCGTCCACCGTGCCCGGGAGGCGGCGGAAGCGGTCGCCGCGTCGACCGGGCGGGAGCTCCTGGTCGCAGCCTCGGTCGGGCCCTACGGTGCCGCGCTGGCGGACGGCTCTGAGTACCGCGGCAGGTACGGCGTCTCCGCGGCCGCCCTCCGCGACTTCCATGCGCCGCGGCTCGAGCTCCTCGCCTCGGCGGCTCCGGACCTACTGGCGGTCGAGACCATCCCAGACCTCGACGAAGCCGAGGTCCTGGTGCCGCTGCTGGACGCACTCGGCGTGCCTGCGTGGTTCTCCTACTCCGTCAGCGGCGACCAGACGCGCTCGGGACAGCCGCTGCGCGCGGCGTACGAGGTCCTCGCCGGGAGTACGGCGGTCCTCGCCGCCGGGGTCAACTGCTCCGCGCCCGCCGACGTCCTCACCGCCGTCCAGACGGCGGTCTCGGTCACGGGGAAGCCAGGTGTCGCCTATCCCAACCGCGGCGAGGCGTGGGACGCCCGGTCGCACTCCTGGGCAGGGCAGGGATCGTTCGACCCCGCGCTCGCTACCACCTGGGTGGACGCGGGGGCACGCCTGATCGGCGGCTGTTGCCGGGTCGGACCCGCGGACATCGCGCGACTGGCGACGACGCTCCTACACTGATGCCATCAAGATTCGGCGCGTCACAGCGCCGCGAAGCGGCTGGGTCCTACCTCCGCGAGTGCGCGTCGACACGCAGGATCGGGTGGCGGCGCGAGGCTCCGTAACGCGAGGACCCGCGCGGAGTTGGTGGGCCGTGAGCTTGCGGATGACTCTCTGCGCGGTCGGTGCCCTCGTCGTCGTGACCGTGCCGGCGGTTCCCTCCTCGACGTACGCGGACTCGGGGCCGATTTATGGCGGCGTGAGGGGGTTCGCTGTCGATGTCGAGCGCGACCGGATCTACGTGTCCGCGTTCCAGGACGGCGCGGCAGAGCTGCTGGTGACGAGCCCGCGGGGGGAGGTGATCGCATCCGTCGATGGGATTGCAGGTACCGGGCAGCCGGTCATGAGTAACGACGGCAGCATGGTCTTGATGGCGTTGCCGGGTCAGGACGCGGTAGCCGTCGTTGACTCTGCAACGCTCTCGACGAGGACCGTCGACACCGGCCCCGGGACATGCCCGTCGCAGATCACCGAAACGGGAGGCGGCTTCTGGGTGCTCGTCGGATGCAGCGAGCACTGGGACAGCGTCGCACATGTCGACCTCGAGTCTGGTCACCTCAGGCCGTTCACCGTGGAGGGCTGGCCGGAGCACCGACCCACGATCACCGCCTCCCCCGCGCTACCCGACACCTTGGTCCTGGCCTCAGCAGAGCCCGCGCGGATCGACCTGCTCACGGCGTCTGCGACGGGCGTCCCTTCCCTGTCGATCCGGGCGTCACGTGAGGTGGCCCCGGGGGGAGAGCGACCAGTCGCAGCGGTCTCGCCGGACGGCACCCGGATCGTCGTGTCCTCGGAGACCAGGTTCCTCGACCTGTCGAGCGACAGCCTCGAAACCATGTCGGAGTCGTCCGTGGCGAACGGACATACGGCAGCCAACGTCGCCTTCCGGTACGACGGCTGGCGCGCGGACGTCCACTACTCCTATGCCGGCTCGCACAACGCCTACATCGTCGTGATGCGTCGTCCAGACGGGTCCGAGTTCCGAAGATTCAAGGTCCCGACGGGTCTCACCGAAGGTGCCTTCGACTTCTCTCGCTCGTTCGCATGGGGATCGCGCCACCTGTATGCGGTCGTGGCCAACACGCTGCGAGTGTTCGAGCAAAGGCTGCCCTCAGGCCTCCGGATCCGCCTCGACCAGGAGCGGTACGAGCTCGGCGACGTCGCCAACGTCCGGGTGCGACTGCAGTCCGACTCGCCGAACAGGCGGGTGAGCCTCTACGCGACGCAGTACGGCGGCGACCGTCGGCTGGTCACCAGCGCGGACGTCGATGAGGACGGATATCTGCACGCGCAGCTCCGTGTGCGCCGCAACACCGAACTGGAGGCCCACTTCGACGGCGATGCGGACAACGAGGACGCCACCGTCGGCCGCCTTGCCCGGGTGGAGCAGCCGATCCGGACCTGGCTCAAGGGCTACCGTCGGATGTCCGGCCGGTACGCCGTCTACGGTGCGTCGGACCGGACCAGGGTCGTGGCCGATCCACTGGACGGCCAACCCCGCGACTTCCTCTGCTTCCGCGTCTACACAGCAGAAGACACCGGCTGGACCTATTGGTACACCGACTGCGGGCACCTCGACCAGAGCCTGACAACTTCCGCCCGGCTCCGCACCTCGCTCGTCGGCGACCGAGTCCGCGTGCGTGCAGAGTGGGAAGGCAAGCGCGGCTTCGCCACCAGCCTGGGACCCTGGAAGTACTACCGCGTGGTGCGTTAGCCGGTCCGCCCGCAGCCCTTGCGGCGCGAACGCTGATACCAACGTCCCCAAGCTGCAGCAGGAGATGCAGACCCGCGTCAAACCGCCTGTTGGTTGGACGCCGACGGCCGCGGCGTCAGGGCAGGTCGTTCCTCAGCCGCGTCGGCATTGCAGGCCGCGACGACATCTGGGACTAGCATTCGCGCTTCGCCCCGAGAGGACCTCCACATGGCTACCGACTACGACGCATCCCGCAAGACCGACGACGAACAGAAGGAAGAGAGCCTAGAGGCCCGCCGCCTCACCTTGGGTGAGCAGGACAAGACCTCAGGGAAGATCGACGAGGACGAGACCGAGCTCGCCGAGTCCTATGAGCTACCCGGCGCGGATCTCTCCCACGAGACCCTCTCCATCGAGGTCATGCCGAAGCAGACCGACGAGTTCACCTGCACAACCTGTTTCCTCGTCCAGCACGTGTCGCGACGATCCTCACCGGCCGCCGACCTCTGCGCCGACTGCGCCTAACGGTCGACGGCTTCCCCGGGGCGTTCCCGGCTGCCACCGTGGGATGGTGGAGGCGATGAGACGACACCAGCGCGTCACAGCCAGCGGGGTGCGCTGGCCGCAGAGCGAGCGGCTGCGCCGGCGTCAGCGGTGGTACTTCACCCTGATGGGCATTTGCCTGGTGCTGATCCTGCTGGCCTGGAACCTGGTCCGGTTCTGGTCGACGACGGCAGCCGTGGTCATGTCGGTCGTCGCTGCTGTGATCCCACCGATCGCGGTGATCATCGCCAACTGGGGCGAGGACCACTGACGACTCGGTGGGTGAGCATCTCAGTGCGCAGACGGCCTTGGCGGCCGATTGACTGCCGCGTCCCCTGCCAGCGGCCAGAATGGCGTCGTGGACCTCGAGGATCTTCGCGTTGCCGTCTACAGGTCGTTCGCTGAGACCGGCCGGGCCCCCGAGGTCGGGGCTCTGGCGGAGCGCTTCGACACGAACCAGGACGCTGTGGTCGAAGGGCTCCGAGAGTTGGCCCACGCCCGGCACGTGGTGCTCGATCCCGATGACCGCATCGTGATGGCGCACCCCTTCGCGGCGATCCCGCTCGGATTCTCGGTCATGGGCACCTCCACGCTGTGGTGGGGCGGCTGCGCTTGGGACGCCTTCGCCTTGCCCCACCTGCTGCCTGAGCAGGGCCCCATGCTGGTCGCGACCACCTGCCCCGCATGCGGCCAGGCCCACGCCTGGAACGTCGGCACCGACGCCGCGCCGGTCGGTCCACAGGTTGCCCACTTCCTGGTCCCCGTCGACCACATGTGGGACGACGTCGTGCACACCTGCAGCAATCAGCGGGTGTTCTGCTCGACCGATTGCGTCGACGACTGGCTCGAGCGCAGCGACCACGTGCGCGGCTACGTGATGGACCTGGCGACGCTCTGGCGCCTCGCCAGGCACTGGTACACGGGGCGACTGGATCACGGCTACACCCGCCGAGAGCCGAGGGAGGCCGCCGACTACTTGCGGCAGGTCGGCCTCTCGGGCCCCTTCTGGGGTTTGTGAGACCGCAATGCGTCACCCGACGATGCGGCTCCCCGTCGAGGTCACCCGGACCTCATGACGAAGAGGTGGTCGTGGCGAGAAGGCGTCGCGCTCGACGACCGAGGTCGCTCAGATCCACCCGGCCTTCCTCGGCGGCGGCGGCCAGACGCGCGGCGAGGTCCATCGCCTCGTCGAGCACGGGTGCAGCGACGGCGGACTCCTGGCCCATATCGCGAAGGATCGTGATCTCTGTCCTGGAGGCGATCAGTGGTTCGGCGACTCCGTCGACCCAGACTCTGGTCCGGCGGCCATCACCGCGCTCCTCCCCGGTGATTCGCTCCAAGGCGAAGATGCGGTCGGCGCGCGCGAACTTGCCGAAGCCCAACGCCACCATGCGGGAGTCCGATGCCACCTGGCCATCTTGTCACTGCCGAAGGCGTGCGTCAGGCGTGCTTCGGGCGGTCGGTCTGGAGTGCGAGCAGCCGGGTGAGCAACCAGACGATGCCCGCCTGCCAGAGGACGACCGCGAGCAGGTATGCCGGCCACCAGGCAGCCATGGCCGGTGCAATCGCATCGCGGGGAAGCACGAACAGCGCGTACGTCGGCACGATCACGGCCGCGCTGAGGGCAAGGGCGGCAGTCCGGTAGCCCCGGCTCCGATCGACGGGCGGGGTGATCCCGAGTCCACTGACGTCTTGCGGCGGATGCTCCCGGATCATTCGCCTCGCCGTGGCGTAGACAGCAGTGTCCGGGTAGCGCGTCGCGAGCATCCGCCGCGTCCGCACGGCCGCCCACGGGTTCCACAGGACGTGCCCGGGCAGGGCCACTGCCTCGATGCGCGCGGCCGCGGCACGGAAGCCACGGTCGCCGAGGATGCACCTCCCTGACGCCGCCACGACGGCGCTGACGGGGCCGGGCGCCACGGTCGCGCTGCCGGGGAGGTACCAGGCATAGAGGCCGCAGGCGCACCCCGCCGCCGGAGCCTCGTGCTCGGGGACAACCACGCACCGCGCCCGCTCCAGCGGTTGGTGCCAGGGCCCGACCTGGGCGTGGACACGCGGGTAGAGCCCGTCCCTGCGGAGGTCGAACTGCCGGTAGCCGCGCAGCTCCCCGGCGACGAAGGCCGGACCGTCGTCGTGAATGCCGTCGCGGTCGCCGTCGGCGGACATGGCCTCAGGTGCGGCTGGGCTCGGGCGTCGCCGGAGCCGGTGTCGCCGGCCGTGTGGGCTCGGGAGCCGCCTGACGGCGGGGCCCGGGCTTGGTCTCCGCCGGCAGCGGCTCGAACTCGACCTCGCGCCGCTCCGTTCCGATCTCACCCATCACGCACCTCCTTGCTCGGGCACGAGCAGACCCGTACGACCATCGTCCTTCCATGGTCGGCCCGACAGGCTGGTGCGTCTAGCCGAGACCGACCACGAACCCGTAAATGCCGAACGCCACGCCGATGCCGACGATCAGCCAGAGCGAGATCCAGGCCAGGGTGTGCATGGTGTGTTGGTAGTGGTTCTCCGAGTAGCCCTGGAACTTCTCGGTGTCGGTGTCGCTCATAGCTGCACGGTAGCGCCACCAGCGGCCTACTTGAAGGCAACTTGCAGTTCCTTGATCCCGTTGATCCATCCGTGCCGGAGCCGCTTTGGCTCGGCGACCTTGGTGATGTCCGGCGCCCGCTCGGCGAGGGCGTCGAAGATCAGCCGGATCTCCTGGCGGGCGAGGTTGGCGCCGAGGCAGTAGTGCGCGCCGTGGCCGCCGAACGCGACGTGCGGGTTGGGGTCGCGCGTGATGTCGAAGCGGAACGGGTCCTCGAAGACCGTCTCGTCGAAGTTCGCCGAGGCGTAGAACAGGCCGACCCGCTGGCCCTCCGTGACCGGCACTCCCCCGACCTCCACGTCGGCGAGCGCCGTCCGCTGGAACACCGTGACCGGCGTCGCCCACCGGACCACCTCGTCGATCATGGTCTCCGGGCGCTCACGCTTCCAGAGGTCCCACTGGTCGGGGTTGTCGAGGAACGCGTTCATGCCGTGGCTGATCGCGTTGCGCGTCGTCTCGTTGCCCGCCACGGCGAGGATGATCACGAAGTAGCCGAACTCGTCGTCGTTCAGTCCTCTCCCCGCCCCCGACGGGTCGTTCAGATCGGCCTCCAGCAGCCGGGTGACGATGTCGTCGCGCGGCGCGGCCTTCCGCTCGGCGGCCATCCCCATCGCGTACATCAGCACCTCGGCCGCGGCGTCCTGGCCGTCGACCTGGGCGTAGTCCGGGTCCTCGTTCGCCAGCATCTGGTTGGACCAGTGGAAGAGCTTCTTGCGGTCCTCCTGCGGTACGCCGAGGAGGTCGGCGATCGCCTGCAGGGGCAGCTCGGCGGCCACCTCCTCCACGAAGTCGCCGGCCTCACGCTCGACGGCGTCGGACACGATCCGCTGCGCCCGTTCCGTCATGATCTGCTCCAGCTGTGTGATGGAGCGCGGCGTGAACGCGCGCGACACGATGTGGCGCATCGCGGTGTGCTCCGGCGGATCCTGGTTGAGGATCATCACCCGCTGCATCTCGATCATGTCCCGCGTCATGCCGGCGGGGAAGCGGATGATCGCGCCGTTCTCAGCGGAGGAGAAGTTCTTGCTGTCCTTCGACACCGCCGCGACCTCGGCATGGCGGGTCAGCGCCCAGTAGCCCGAGCCCGACGCCGGCGCGAAACCGTCGTACGACCCGGGCTGCTGCTCGACCCAGGCCACCGGAGAGGTACGGCGGAGCTCGCGGAACCGATCGTGCGGGACCGCCGACCAGTTGACGTCGGGGTCGGTGAAGTCGAACGTCCAGGGCTGGGCGGCGGTCACGGGATCCCGCTACTTGTAGGCGACCTGGAGGTCCTTGATGCCGTGGATCCAGCCGTGCCGCAGGCGACGCGGCTCGGCGAGCTTGGTGATGTCCGGCACGTGGTCGGCCAACGCGTTGAACATGAAGTTGACCTCCTTGCGGGCGAGGTTGGCCCCGATGCAGTAGTGGGCACCGTGCCCACCGAAGGACAGGTGGGGGTTGGGATCGCGCATGATGTTGAACGAGAACGGGTCCTCGAAGACGTCCTCGTCGAAGTTGCCGCTGGAGTAGAAGATCCCGACCCGCTCGCCCTTCTTCACTGCCTGTCCGCCGACCTCGGCGTCCTCCATCGCGGTGCGCTGGAAGCAGAGCACCGGCGTCGCCCAGCGGATGATCTCGTCGACCGCCGTCTCGGGGCGCTCACGCTTGAAGAGCTCCCACTGGTCGGGGTTGTCGAGGAACGCGTTCATCCCGTGGGTGATGGCGTTGCGGGTGGTCTCGTTGCCGGCCACCGCCAGCATGATCACGAAGTAGCCGAACTCGTCGTCGCTGAGCCCGCGGCCGTCCTTGTCGGCGCTGATGAGCTTGGTGATGATGTCGTCGCGCGGGCTCTCCTTCCGCTCCGCCGCCAGGCCCATCGCGTAGCCGAGGATCTCGGCCGCTGCGACGTCCGGCTCACCGTCGACCTCGGGGTCGTCGTACGACATCATCTGGTTGGACCAGTGGAAGAGCTTGTGGCGATCCTCCTGCGGTACGCCGATGAAGTCGGCGATCACCTGCAGCGGAAGCTCGGCGGCCACGTCGTCGACGAAGTTGCCCGTGCCCCTGACCTTTGCCTCCTGGACGATGTCCACGGCGCGCTGCATCATCGCGTCGTCGAGGCCACCGATCGCACGAGGGGTGAAGCCGCGGCTGATGATGCGACGGAAGAACACGTGCTCGGGGTCGTCCTGGTTGATCAGCATGACCCGCTGCAGCTCGACCTGCTCGCGCTCCATGCCCTCCGCGAAGCGGATGATCGCGCCGTTCTCCATGTTCGAGAACCGCTTCGAGTCCTTCGAGACCGCCGACACGTCGGCGTGCTTGGTCACGGCCCAGTAGCCGGTCCCCGCACCTGGATCCATGCCGTCGCGCGACCCCTGCGGCTGCTCGACCCAGCGCACCGGCTGAGTCTGGCGAACGGCCCTGAACTGCTCGTGGGGGATGCCTCCGCCCTCGATCAGCTCGGGCCTGGTGAAGTCGAAGTCGGGAGGCAGGTCAACAGCGGTCACGTCGGCGGAACCTTTCGATTGCTCGGATGGGCGCCATACGCCCAGCTGGAACACGTTCTAACGGAGACTACAGACCATCGGGCAAATACGAAAGGGTTTCGTGTCGGGTTCTTGGCAACAACGAGAACGTGTTCTACTTTGGTCCCATGGGCAACCCCGTGATCATCGATGCCGTCCGCACACCTCTCGGGAAGCGCAAGGGCTGGCTCGCCGGGCTGCACCCGGCGCAGCTGCTCGGGTTCGTGCAGGAGGAGGCGCTCCGCCGTGCCGGCGTCGACCCGATGCTGGTCGAGCAGGTCGTCGGCGGCTGCGTGACCCAGGCCGGCGAGCAGTCCAACGACATGGTGCGCCGCGCGTGGCTCTACCAAGGGCTCCCCCAGCACACCGGCGGCACCGTCATCGACGCCCAGTGCGGCTCCGGCCAGCAGGCGGCCCACCTGGTCCACGACATGGTCGCCTCCGGAAGCATCGACGCCGGCGTCGCCTGCGGCGTCGAGGCGATGTCCCGGATCCCCCTCGGCGGCAACGTCCCGCCCGGGCTCGGCGACCCCCGGCCCGACGACTGGGCCATCGACATGCCCAACCAGTTCGAGGGGGCCGACCGGATCGCGAAGAACCGCGGCATCACCCGGGCCGACCTGGAGGCCTTCGGCCTCGCTTCCCAGCAGAAGGCGCGGGTCGCGGTCGACGAGGGACGGTTCAAGCGCGAGATCGCGCCGGTCGAGGCGCCCGTGCTGGACGACGAAGGCAACCCGACCGGCGAGACGCGACTTGTCGACACGGACCAGGGTCTGCGCGAGACCACGCTCGAGGGCCTCGCCGGCCTCAAGTCAGTGCTCCCCGACGGCCTCCACACCGCGGGCACCTCGTCCCAGATCTCCGACGGCGCCGCCGCGCTCGTGATCATGGACGAGGACCGGGCCCGGGCGCTCGGTCTCAAGCCCCGCGCTCGGATCAAGTACCACTGCCTGGTCGGCTCCGACCCCTACTTCCACCTCGACGGTCCCGTCGACGCGACCAATCGCGTGCTCGAGAAGACCGGCATGGCGATCAGCGACTTCGACCTCTTCGAAGTCAACGAGGCGTTCGCCTCCGTCGTCCTGTCCTGGGCCGGCGTCCACAACGTCGACCTGGACCTGGTCAACGTCAACGGCGGTGCGATCGCCCTCGGTCATCCGGTCGGGGCGACGGGCGTACGGCTGATCACCACGGCGCTCCACGAGCTCGAGCGGCGCGACCAGTCCACCGCGCTCATCTCGATGTGCGCCGGCGGGGCGATGGCCACCGGGACCGTCCTCGAGCGGATCTGACCTACTCCTGGCGCTGGGTGGCGCGCCAGTCGGCGCCGGGTCTGATCTGGAGGCCCGCGATGGCGGCGATCAGGTCCTCGCGGGACTCGGCATAGACCGACACCGACCAGTCGTCGACGCGATAGCCGAAGTAGCGGAGCACGCCCTTGGCTCCGCGTGCGGACCGGACCTCGAAGGCGCGCGCCTCGACGAAGGGATCGGGCAGCGGACCGATCCGATCCCCCGCGTAGTGACTGTCGACATCGCGGGGCCCCTTCCAGTCCGAGAAGTGCAGGTCTACGGTGCGGCCGGCGACCTCGACGTCCCGGCACCAGATCTCGCGCGTACGACGACCGCCCGGGTCGACCGCGTCGCAGCCGTCAGCCGTCGAGTCGGGGAACATCCAGGACATGCCCTCAGCGTCCCCCTCGGGTAGCCGCACTTCTCGATGAAGAAGGCCCGGCGGCCGTCCCAGCAGGTGTACGGCGCAGGCGGTCGGACGATGTCGCCGACCACGTCCTCCGGTCGCTCAACCGCACGATCGCCCAGCGGTCGGACCGATCCGCGTTTCCCGAGTAGCCGGAGTCCGCGGGTCCGAGCCGAACGACGGCGAGGTCTCCCCCGAGCTCCCGGGTGGAGTCCGCGCCCGTCCGGTCGAACAGGCGTAGCAGCCGTCCGGTCTGCGTGTCGTAGGCGAACGGGCTCACCATGATCCAGCGGTCGCCGACGGACGGGTACTCGTAGCTCAGCCGGAGGTCGACGACCGGTCGCGCCTCGGCGTCGATCACGACGTGGCGTTGCGAGTTCGGACACGCCAGGACGACGAGGGTGGCCGAGGCGATCAGACCTCCGATGGTGCAGGACCCTCGAAGGGTGTAGCCGCGCTCGTCACCCGTGACGAGATCGCGAACCTTGATCGTCGAGTTCGGCGACTCCGGAACCCACGCCAACAGGTCGCCGGCGACCGCGAACTCGACGACGCCCTCCATCTCCCGCCGCGCGTCGTCGTCCCCGGGCACGAACGACCACAGCACGCCTCGCCTCGGCGTGAAGCACTCCCCGTCGCCGCACAGCTGCCGCCCGGTCTGGAAGTAGTAGCGGCCGTCCCCGCCCGGCTCCGGATAGCTGAGGACCTTCACGCCGCGGTCCAGCGAAACCGCCGGACGGGTGAACTCCTCGTGCTCACCGGTGTCGAGGTCGAGCACCATCACCCAATCCTCGGAGTCACCCCGCTCGGAGTCGCTCCACGCGACCATGAGCCGGTCGTCGTCGAGCACGGTGACCGCCGGATAGGTCCCGGGAGCCGCATCGCGCCAGGGCGCGGGCACCTCCTCGCGCTCGCCGGACGACGGGTCGACGAGGTCGAGGTAGTGGTACGTCTCCAGATCCTCCTGCTCGGACCGGACCACCACGAGCCGTCCGTCGGGAAGGATCGCTTCCGCGCCCTCGCCCTCGCTCGGCGTGATCTCGTGGACGACCTCGAAGTCGCCGTCGTCGCCCTCGACAGCCAGAGCCGCGTCCTTGGGCTTGAGTACGGCGAACGCCGGCCGCGCGGTCTCCTCCGGGTCCTCCGCATCGTCCCCACCCCAGGTGAGGACGACGATCATCCCGACCACGAGCACAGCGACCAGCCCCGCCAGGACGGCGACCCTCCCATGCATCTGGTGATGATTCACCAGGCGGGCGGGGCGCAAACGCTCACGCGCCGTAGACCGGCTCCGGGGTCGGGGCCTTCGCGAGCAGCCCGCGCAGCGCCGTACCGACCTCGGTCGCTTCCCACCGCCGGCCGAGATCCTGTGCCGGACCGTGCGCCCAGCCGGTCTCGACCGTGACCTTGCCGCCGTCGATCTCGATGACCCGTCCGGTGACGTCGCCCGCTTCCTCGGAGGCCAGCCACGCCACGATCGGCGAGTTGTCCTCGGGCAGCGCCATGGCCGAGGTGTCGAACGCGCCCTCGGTCATCCGCGTCTTCGCGACCGGCGCGATCGCGTTGACCGTGACGCCGTAGCGGCTCATCTCGGCGGCCGCGACCAGCGTCAGCCCCGCGATGCCGGCCTTGGCAGCGGAGTAGGTCCCCTGGCCGATCGACCCCTGGAGCCCGGCGCCCGAGGACGTGTTGATCACCCGGGCCGCCCGCTGGCGCCCCTCCTTGGACTCGGCCCGCCAGTACGCACCGGCGTGACGCAGCGGCGCGAAGTGGCCCTTGAGGTGGACCCGGATCACCGAGTCCCACTCCTCCTCCGAGGTGTTGACGAGCATCCGGTCGCGGACGAAGCCGGCGTTGTTGACCAGGATGTCGAGCCCGCCGTACGTCTCGATGGCCTGCTGCACCATCGCCGCCGCCGCGTCGAAGTCTGCGACGTCGGCGCCGTTGACGACGGCTTCGCCGCCCATCGCCTCGATCTCGGCGACGACCTGGTGCGCGGGCGACTCGCCGGTGTCCTCACCGGCGAGCGAGACGCCGTAGTCGTTCACGACGACCTTGGCCCCGTGCCGCGCCAGCTCCAGCGCATGGGCGCGGCCGATCCCGCGTCCCGCTCCGGTCACGATCGCGACCCGACCCTCCAACAGACGACTCACAGTGCTTCTCCGTTCGATTGCTGCGCGATGTACAAGAAGACCGGCTGCTCGCCACCACCGTGGCAGGCGACGCTCGCGCCGGAGACGTACGACGCGAGGTCGCTCGCCAGGAACGCGACCACCCGTCCGATCTCGGCGACGTCGGCCATCCGGCCGAGCGGGATGGTGCGCTCGATCTCCGCGACGGTCGCGTCGCCGCCGTAGTGGTCGGCGGTGTCCGCCGTGCGGACCAGGCCGACGTCGACCGCGTTGACCCGGACCCGCGGGCCCCACTCCTGGGCGAGTGACCCCGTCAGCGAGTCGACACCGGCCTTCGCAGCGCCGTACGCCGCCGTGCCGGGCGACGGTCGTACGCCGGAGACGGACGAGATGTTGACGATCGCGCCGCCACCCTCCTGCTGCTGCATCACCGCGTTGGCGGCCTGGGCGCAGGTCAGCGTGGCCATCAGGTTGAGACCCACGATCTTGTCGTGGAAGCGCGGCGAGGCGTCGGCCGACAGGGCGTACGGCGCTCCCCCCGCGTTGTTCACGAGTACGTCGAGGCGACCGTGCCGGGCCACCACACCTTCGACCATCCCCCGCACCGCGTCGGGGTCGCGCACGTCGCACGTCACGTGGGTGGCTCCTCCGGGCGGCTCGGCCTCCGAGCGACCGCAGGTCACGACCGTCGCCCCCGCCTCGAGGAGGACCTCGGCGATCCCGCGGCCGATGCCGCGGCTGCCGCCGGTGACGAGGGCGACCCGGTCCGACAGGTCGATCGCAAGTGCCATGCCGGCACCCTACCAAGCATTTGCTTGGTACAGTGCACCCATGACAGTCACCAGCGAGCTGCGCGAGGACGGGATCCGCGTCGTCACCATGAACGCTCCCCCGGTCAACGCCCTCACCGTGCAGGGCTGGTTCGACGTGGCGGCGGCGCTCGAAGAGGCGGGCCGCGACCTGGCGACGAAGGTCGTCGTGCTCCGCGCCGAGGGCAAGGGATTCAACGCCGGCGTCGACATCAAGGAGATGCAGAACACCACCGGTTTCGACGCGCTCCTCGGCGCCAACCGTGGCTGCTACGCGGCGTTCAAGGCGGTCTACGAGTGCGCGGTACCGGTCGTCGCTGCAGTCAACGGCTTCTGCGTCGGCGGTGGCGTGGGGCTGGTCGGCAACGCGGACTGCATCGTCGCCAGCGACGACGCCTACTTCGGCGTTCCCGAGGTCAACCAGGGCGCGCTCGGCGCGGCGACCCACATGGCGCGGTTGGTCCCGCAGCACATGATGCGGACGCTGTACTTCACCGCGCGGACGATCAAGGCCGCGGACCTCGTCCAGTTCGGCTCGGTGCTCGAGGTGGTCCCGCGCGACCAGCTCGACGACGCCGCGCTGAACGTCGCCGGCGAGATCGCCGCCAAGGACGGCCGCGTCATCCGCGCCGCCAAGGCTGCGCTCAACGGCATCGACCCGATCGACGTGAACAAGAGCTACCGGTTCGAGCAGGGCTTCACCTACGAGCTCAACCTGATGGGTGTGAGCGACGAGCTGCGCGACGACTTCGCCGGCACCGAGAAGAGCAAGGAGACCACGTGAGCCGCAAGCCGCGGGACAAGCGGATGACGATCGAGGAGGTCGTCGGCACCCTCGAGAGCGGGATGACGATCGGCATCGGTGGCTGGGGTCCCCGGCGGAAGCCGATGGCCCTGGTCCGGGCGCTCTACAACTCCGACCTCACCGACCTGACGATCGTCAGCTGGGGCGGCGCCGACGTCGGGTTGCTGGCCCGCGCGCGCAAGATCCGCCGGCTGGTCTACGCCTTCGTGTCCCTCGACTCGATCCCGCTGGAGCCCAACTTCCAGCGCGCCCGGCAGGGCAAGACGATCCCGGAGGTCGTCGAGCTCGACGAGGGCATGTTCCAGACGGGCCTGCGTGCGGCCGCCCAGCGGCTCCCGTTCCTCCCGATGCGGGCCGGGCTCGGCTCCGACGTACTCGTCAACAACCCGTGGATCAAGACGGTCACCAGCCCGTACGACGACGGCCAGGAGCTGGTCGCCGTACCGGCCCTCGAGCTCGACGTCGCCCTGGTCCACCTCAACCGTGCCGACGAGCACGGCAACGCGTCCTACCTCGGGCCCGACCCCTACTTCGACGACCTCTTCGCGATGGCGGCGAAGAAGACCTACCTGAGCGTCGAGCAGGTGATCGACACCGCGGGCCTCACCGTCGACTCCCCCGTCCAGCGCCTGCTGCTGAGCCGGATGATGGTCGACGGAGTCGTCGAGACGCCGAACGGCGCGCACTTCACGACCTGCACGCCCGACTACGAGCGCGATGAGGGGTTCCAGAAGGCGTACGCCGCCGCGGCCGGCGGCTCCGACGAGGACTGGCAGTCGTTCCACGACCGCTTCCTCGCGGGCGACGAGGCGTCGTACCAGCAAGCCGTCCGCGCGTTCCACGAGGAGCAGGCATGAGCGACACCACGACCCAGCAGGGCACCCGGGCCGACGTCTGCGCGGCCGCCATCGCCGACGCCTTCAAGGACGACGGTGAGATCTTCGCCAGTCCCATGGGGCTGCTGCCGATGCTCGGCGTCCGGCTGGCCAAGCTCACGTCGAACCCCGACCTGGTCATCAGCGACGGCGAGTCGCTGTTCCTGGCCGGCGTGCCGCCGCTCTTCGCCAAGGGCGACGTCGTCGAGGGCTGGATCCCCTTCCGCAAGGTCTTCGACGTCGTCGCCTACGGCAAGCGGCACGTGATGATGGGCGCGACCCAGGTCGACCGGCACGGCAACCAGAACATCTCGGCGATCGGCGACTTCGCCCAGCCGAAGCGGCAGCTGCTGGGCTCCCGCGGCGCACCGGGCAACACGGTCAACAACAGGACGTCCTACTGGGTGCCGCGGCACTCGCCCCGGGTCTTCGTGGAGCAGGTCGACATCGTCTCCGGCGTCGGTCCGCACCGGGCGAAGGCAGCGGGCGCCGCGGCGATGCGCTTCAACGACATCCACCGGATCGTCAGCAACCTCGGGGTCTTCGACGTCAACGGACCCGACGACACGGTGCGGCTGGTGAGCGTCCACCCGGGAGTCACCGTCGAGGAGGTGGTCGAGCAGACGGGCTTCGACCTGGCCATCGGCCCGGACCTGCCGACGACGCGCGAGCCGAGCACGGAGGAGCTGATCCTGATCCGGGAGATGCTCGATCCCAAGGGGCTGCGGTTCAAGGAGGTGCCGGATGCTTGAGCAGCTGATCCGAACGCCGTTCACCGACCTGGTCGGGGTCCGGCACCCCGTCGTGCAGACCGGCATGGGCTGGGTCTCCGGTCCGCGCCTGGTCTCGGCGACGGCCAGCGCCGGCGCCCTCGGCATCCTGGCGTCCGCGACGATGAGCATCGAGGAGCTCGAGAAGGCGATCGTCGAGGTCCAGGGCCGCACCGACCAGCCGTTCGGCGTCAACCTGCGCGCCGATGCCGGCGACGCACCGGCCCGCTGCGACCTCCTGATCGAGTACGGCGTGAAGGTCGCCTCGTTCGCGCTGGCTCCGAAGCCCGAGCTGATCGCGAAGCTCAAGGAGCACGACATCGTCGTGATGCCGTCGATCGGCGCCGCCAAGCACGCCAAGAAGGTCGCCGGTTGGGGCGCCGACGCGGTGATGGTGCAGGGCGGCGAGGGCGGCGGCCACACCGGCCCTGTGCCGACCACCCTGCTCCTCCCCACCGTCCTCGACGCCGTCGACATCCCGGTCGTGGCGGCGGGCGGCTTCTTCGACGGCCGCGGCCTGGCAGCCGCACTGTCGTACGGCGCCGCCGGGGTCGGCATGGGCACCCGGTTCCTGCTGACCTCCGACTCCGCGGTCCCCGACGCCGTGAAGCAGCTCTACCTGGAGCGCGGGCTCACCGACACCGTGGTCACCGCCAAGGTCGACGGGATGCCCCACCGGATGCTGCGCACGGCGCTCGTCGAGGAGCTCGAGGAGAGCAGCGGGGTGCGGCGGATGGGACCGACACTGCGCCGTACCCTCGAGTTCAAGCGCGACTCCGGGATGTCCTGGATGGAGCTGGCCAAGGACGGCCGGGCCATGAAGAAGCAGCAGGGGCGCACCCTCGGCCAGATGGCGCTGGCCGCGAACACCCCCACGATGCTCAAGGCCGGTCTGGTCGAGGGCGACACCTCTGCCGGCGTGCTCGCCAGCGGTCAGGTGGTCGGCGTGATCGACGACCTGCCCTCCTGCGAGGAGCTGGTCGACCGGATCGTGACCCGGGCCGCGGACGAGCTGCGCCGGGCGTCGTCGTACCTGCACTGAGGTGTGCTGACGCTGCCGGCCGAGGTACGTCTCATCCGCCGGTCAGGGTGACGACCGAGATGTCGACCTGCGGATGGACGGTGCCGTGGACAGTGCCGACGGCGTTAGCGCCCGGCGCGCGAAGGGCGCACTCCACGCCGACGACCAGGCGGCGTGTCGGAAAGAGGCGGCTGACCGAGTAGACGTCGGTGACGGCGGTCAGGGTCACGTGCTGGCCGGCCCCCTCGGGTGTGTGTCCGAACGGCGTCTTCTCGCCCTCGGCGTCGTACCTGAAGTCGGTCTGCGAAGCCTCGATGGGAGCGCCGTTGACCTCCAGGCGGCAGGGACCCCAGACGTAGTTCACGTGCAACGTCGGCTCCGTCGACACGTGGGCGATGATCAGCACGCGCCCGGACCTCGCAAGATCCACCGGCATGCTGCCGCAGTCGACGTACGTCGACGACTCGTCGCAGCTTCCCCTGCCGGGGCGGCCGGATCCCGCTTGGTCCGCGACCGGGACGGCCCCGAGGCTGGACTCGCTGATCTGACCGGCGGTCAGGGCGTCGGCCGCGATGTCGCGGTTGGCCAGGGTCCGGGCGTCGCGACCGGTGAGGGACTCGTCGGCCACGTCGGCGGTGCTGACCTGTCCGTCGACGATGTCGTCGCTGAAGATCGTGTTCGACCCTGGCAGCGCGTAGGCGGTGCCGAAGGACAGGACCAGGAAGATCGTCAGGAAGCCGGCCCACTGGGCTCCGAGCCCTCGCGCCACACGTCGCAGCAACTGGCTCATGATCAGCTCCCCGAGAGAGTGACGGCCGACATGCGGGCCAACGGGTAGGTGGTCGCGCCGGTGTGGTCCTGGCAGTCGATGGCGACCGCCCGCGTGCCGGCTGGGAGCACGTTCGTCACGGCCGTCATCGTGAAGTGGTTGCGGCCCTCCTCGACGTCCTCCTCGTCCCAGCGCACAGAGGTCCAAGAGGCCTCGATCGGTTCCGTGCCGTCGTGCAGCCGACACCCGCCGGAACCCCACTCGTTGGCGGACTCGACCATGGCCGTGACCTGCCCGATGATCAGGATGCGGCCGGGCTTGTCGAGAGTCACGACGACGGTCGAGCAGCGCAGCCAGGTGGTCGTCTCGGGGTTGCAGGCGCCGTCGAACCCGTAGCGTCCGGTGCCACCCTGAGCCGCCAGCGGCACGGTCGTCAGGGACGACTCGTTGATCCTGGAGCCGGTGACGGAGTCGGCCCCGAAGTCCAGTGCCGTCAGTGAGCCGTTGCGGATGTCGGTGCCGTTCAACGCCCGCCGGGTGTCGTCGTCGGCGACGTCGGCGGTGGTGACCTCGCCGTCGACGATGTCGTCGCCGAAGACCGTGTTCGACTCGGCGAGCGCGTACGCCGTACCGCTGGTCAGCACGAGGAACAGGGCGAGCAGGCCGACGCCCTGGCCCGCAAGGGACCTGCAGAGGTTCGTGATCATCATTCCTCCAGGACTCAGTAGCTGAAGCTGGTCGCGCCCTCGTCGCCGATCCATTGCCACATCGGGATGGTGCCGCCGATCTCGGCGCCCTTGATCAGGTTCTCCGGGTCGAGCGCCTTGGCGTTGAAGCACAGCGGGCAGACCAGGTAGGTGCCGCCGGCGGCGATGAACCGCTCGAACAGCTCGGGCAGCGACGGGCAGCCGTCGCACGCCGTACCGACGGCGACACCGGGTACGGCGAGCCGCACGGCCTCCTTGGTGAGGAACATCAGGGTGGGGCGGCCCTGCTCGGCCGCGCCGACCGCGACGAGGAACGCCACCGTGACCTTCTCGGGGTCCTCGAGGCCGGTGGCCAGACTGACGACTGCCTTGTTCGACATGACTGTCTCCATCTCGTAGGTGCGGCGGTGTCGCCGTGAAGACGACGCTAGGTCTGCGCGCGCGTCGCGCTCATCGGCGCTGACGCGTAGCACCGGGCATGCTCCGACGCCCGGATGGCGGCTGACGCGTAGTGCGTCAGGCGAGGACCCGCGCGACCGCGGCGGCGCGGGCGGTGCGGCCGGACAGGCCGAGCTTGAGGTAGACGTTCTGGAAGTGCCGCTCGACCGTGCGCACACTGAGCGTCAGCCGATCCGCGATCTCGGTGTTGTCGAGCCCCTCGGCGGCCAGCAGCAGGATCTGCCGTTCGCGCTCGGAGAGGTTGGTCACCGGGGGCGTCACCTGGCCCTCGGCGAGGAAGGAGGCGATCTCCTCGACGAAGACCTCCCAGGCGGGCTCGTCGGCCAACAGGATGTGGTTCTCGGACTCCATCACGACCAGCCGGGAGTCCGGGATCGCCGCGGCCATCTCGGCGCCTTCGTCGGGACGCATCGAGTGGTCGTTCCGCGCGACGAGCACCAGGGTCGGTGCGGTGATCTGCGGCAGGAGCTCGGTGACGTCGGTGTCGCGGCGAGCCGTCCGGCTCGCGAGCGCGTTCTCGGTGCTGGTCGACGTGCGCATCAGCTCGTCCATCCAGCGCATCTGCTCCTCCGTCGCGCCCGGGATGAACGTCGTGGTGAACACGCGTCGGAACAGGTGGTCCGGCCGCGCCCATCCTGCCCGGATCATCGCGTTGAAGGCAGCGTCGGACTCCGGGTCGTCGCCGCCGAGCGCCCCACCTGCGGACGCTCCGTAGGCGATCAGCTGCGTCACGCGGTCCGGATGCTTGGCCGCGTAGGCCAGCGCGACCGGTGCCTGGCCCGACATCCCCATCATCACGAACCGATCCAGGCCGGCGGCGTCCACGAGCGTCTCGAGGTCCTTCAGCCGCCGCTCGATCGAGAAGTCGTCGACGTCCCAGTCCGACAGGCCGAAGCCCCGTTCGTCGTACCGATAGACGGTCGCGACCTGCCCGAGGTCGTCCAGGAAGTGCCGCCAGACCGGACTCTGCCAGTCGTGCTGCAGGTGACTGAGCCAGCAGGCAGCGATCACCAGCGGCGGACCCGAGCCGTGGCGCGCCCAGGCCAGCCGGACGCCGTCGTCGGCGCGGCAGAACCGCACCTGCTGCTTGACGCTCGGCTGGATCGCGGTCACCGGCTCAGGCTACTTCGCCGTCGCCGCGCGCGGAGTCGTCTAGAGCGACTTCTGGAAGGCCAGCTCGCGACCCATGATCCGGTAGCCGAGGGCTTCGTTGACCCCGATCATGTGGTCGTTCGACTCGGCGTTGAAGGTGTCGACCATCTCGACCTGGGGCTCGGCCTCGGCCAGCCAGCGCAGCATGTCGACCTTGAGCAGCAGACCCAGCCGGTGGCCACGGTGGGAGCCGACCACCGATGTGTCGTGCTGGTCGCCGAGCGTCGGGCGCTCGGACTCCACCACCACCACGGTCTGGCCCGCGAGCTGTCCGGTCGGCACGTGGCGTGCCACCACCCGGTAGGCGCGTTCCTTGCGGGCCTCGCACGCCGCCTCGTACCCCTTGATCCGCTCGGCGTTGAACACCTCGTCCTCGATGTCGAGGTCGTCGGTCGGGGCGTCGTTGATGGCGGACGTCATCTCCGCCATCTCGTCGAGCTGGTCGTCGGGCGTGGGGAGCCGGAGCCGCTCGAGCACGTAGTCCGCGGCGTACGGGAGCGCCTCGTCGTACCGCTTGTCGAGCTCGGTCCGGTCAACGTCGGCGAGGTACTGCCGGCGGTTGATGGCCTGGTGCTTCTTCTCGTAGCCGTGCCGCTGGGCGAACCCGCGGGTCGCGTCGGACTCCCAGCCGCCGATGCCGGCGCTCGTCCGGCCGAGGCTCCTGGCCTCGTCCTCGAGGAAGGACAGGATCGCCGAGCCGTAACCCTGGCGCCGGTGGTCGGGGTGGACCATCACGTCGAACCACGCGAGGTGGAGGTTGTCGTACTCGCTGATCGAGAGGGAGCCGCCACCGACGACGGTGCCATCGACGCGAGCGAGGTACGGCACCGCCGGCTCGCCGTCCCATCCGTGGCGGAACCGGGCCTCGGTCCGCAGCAGGGTCGTGCCGTGCTCCCAGGGCGCGTCCGCGTGCTGCACCGCGTTGGAGATGTCGACCCAGGCCTGCAGCGCGGCCGCGTCGTCGGGGCCGAACCGTGTGATGTCCATAACGCGCAAGCATCCATCGGCGCCTGCGCGAGCGCCACCGAGTTTCCTGATCGATACAGTCCGACCTGTGAGCCAGCAGTCCCCCGCGCCCCGCCGTCGGCACCTGATGGACCCCGACGCGCCGCGGAAGGTCGCCGACCCGAAGGACCTGGAGCGGCTGCACCGGGTCCAGCGCCGGGTGATCTCGGTGCTGATCATCACGACGCTCATCCACCTGACGGTCGGCCTGATCCTGGCCGCCGACGCCGTGGACGAGGACCGGCTCGACGCCCAGCTCGGGCTGATCCTGCTCGGCGCCGCCTTCTACGTCGTCGGCATCGCAGCGGTGCGGGCGATCAACAAGAAGCCGTTGGCCACCTGGTGGATGCTCACTGCCCTGATCCCGGTTGCCGCCGGCCTGTGGTGGGTCGTCCTGCGCTGAGCGCGAGGGCGGCACCGCCACCGGCCAGAGCGAACGGTTGCGGACGGCGGTCGACGCCCCGCGAGCGACTACCGCGGTGGTGTTGTCACTGTCCGGGCGGTCGACCACCTCGGTAGTGGCCACCGCGCCCTGGTAGTCGCCGGACCAGGCACTTCCAGGGTGTTGAGTCCGCTCCCTCGGCGTTGTTGCTGGTCACAGCGCCCGGTAAGCGGACCGAGCACCGAGGAACCACCCCGAGCGGCGGGTGCCAGCGACGGTCGGCTACTGCGCGGCCGCCCGATTGCGAAGAAGCCGGCCCATGGATCAGTCACAAAAGAGCCAATACTCAGCCCTTCAGCGGCGCGAGGAGCACGCGCTCGCGGACGGCGCGGTAGCCGAGCCCGGCCAAGCGCGCGACACCGTCCCGGTCGCTCCTCGGAGCCAGCACCAGCACGTCGTCCGCGAGCTGCGCCGCTGCTGCCGTCGCGGCGCCGAGCAGGGCGGTCTCGACCCGTGGGTCGCCCGACGGCGCGAACACCGCGCCCACCCGCGTCATGCCGGTGATCACACGCGTCCGGCCCGCCATCGCCACCGGCTCGCCTTCGATCTCCCAGAGCACGATCCGTCGGTCCGCGAGCGGGTCGGCGACGACGTACGCCCGATCGCTCGGGTCGCCCGGGTTCGCGGCCATCAGCGCGTCGTACCAGCTGTCGAGCAGCGGGCCGTCCGCCTCCTCGGCGATCCGCGACCGGCCCTCCGCAGGGGGTGGCCGGAAGGTCCCGAGCCGGTGGACGACCAGCCGGTGCCGCGGGCCGAGCGGCGTACCTCTGTGCTCCCACGCCGCCAGCACCGCGTCGACGCTGGTGACGTCGCAGCCGACGCCGTCGTCGACCGGCAGCACGGTGACCAGCTCGTGGACCGCGTCCTCCGGCAGCGGGGTGAGCACGGGCGGGTGCCGCGGAGCGCGGAGGAAGGCGCCGGCCACGGCGCCGGCGTCGTCGGTCCACCACCCGTAGCCCTGGTCGGCGTCCGGCTCGGGGCGCCGGCTCAGGTAGTCGGCCTCGGTCAGCAGCGGACTGTGCTCGACCGGCGCCGAGGCCAGGAACTCCCCCGCGGCCGCGGTGAACTCATGGACGTCGCACGTGGTCGACCAGGGCACGTCTGATCATCCCAGGGGCCGGGTACCGAAATTCTCTCGACAGTCCGAGACCGTGGAGGTGAGCCATGGCTGTCACCACATTCCAGGACCTGCCGCTGGCCGACCGCGAGCGCGAGTGGGACGGAGACGCCGCCGACAAGCGGGTACGACGCTGGGCCGGCGCCGAGGACGAGCCGAACGTGAAGTACCGCGACGCCCATGTCTGGTACGACGCCGACAACAAGGACAACTTCACGGCGTACAAGCTGCTGATCGCCGACGTCGTCGACGGCAGGCTGAAGGCGGTGCCGCGCGGCGTGATGTCCGCGGGCGGGATCATGCAGGGGGCGCGCGGTGGCGTGGACCTGCCCGGCAAGGACGTCGACCGGGTGAAGAGCCACCTGGCCAAGTACTACGACAAGATGGACGACCACGCTCCCTGGGAGGACTGACCGATCCTGGCCGGTCGCACCCGCGCGGTCCAGAATCTAGACCGGGTGGGTAGCGAACGTGGACTAGGCGCGGCGAGCGGCACGGCCAACGCTGGAGAGCATCACCATCAGCCCTCTGGAGGAAACGATGCTCGCGAACCTCGGTAGGTCCCTTGCTCAACAATCGGCCGGCCTGCTCGCCCTGTTCCTCGTGCTCACCACCGGCACGGCGTACGCGCTCGCCGAGTCGAACACGGTCTTCAGCGACGACATCGTCGACGGAGAGGTCACCACCGCCGACGTCGCCAACGACGACACCCGCCGAGCCCTGGGCGGCACCGACGTCCGCAACGGGACGCTGACGGCACTGGACTTCGGGGTCGACTCCGTCACCGGCGACAAGATCAACGAGTCGTCCCTGAGCACCGTGCCGTTGGCACGCCAGGGCGGCACCGGACGCTACGGGTACGACGGCGCCTGCAACCCCGAGACGACCACCTGGATCCGCTGCTCCCTCGTCGTCGTGACCCTCGACAGACCCGGCCGGATCCTGATCATCGGGCAGGTGACAGCGATGGTCGAGCGCGAGAACGAGTGGGGTTCCGGCGCGTGCCGGCTGCACGACGGCACGGAACCGATCGCGGCCTCCTGGACTTCCGTGCGCTGGGACGAGGAGGACATCGAGGAGGGCCGCAACCATTTCACGATGACGGCCGTGACCAACGTGCTCCCCGCCGGCACCCGGGCGGTCGCCATCGACTGCCAGGACCACACCGGCGCGACCACCTATCCATTGGCCCGCATGTCGGCCGTCACCCTGTCGGGACAGTGATCATGAGCCCCACAGTGCGGCACATCGGCCGACAGCTCCGAGCCCAGTGGGCCGGCTACCTGTCGATCTTCCTCTTCCTGTCCGTCGGCACCGCCTACGCGCTCCCAGGTTCGAACACGGTCTTCAGCGACGACATCGTCGACGGACAGGTCCACACCGCCGACGTGGCCGACGACTCCCTCACCGGCCGGGACATCCGAATCCTCGGCAACCGCGACATCGCGAACGATGCCCTCGGCACCGGCCAGGTCGGCGAGTCCAGCCTCGGCACGGTCCCGGTGGCCGGCCAAGCAGGATCCGGCCGCGTCGGCACAGGATCCTGCGGAGAGTCACCGAGCTACATCGACTGCGGCAGCCTGCCGATCGACCTCGCCAAGCCCGGACGGCTGCTGATCATCGCCTCCGTGGTCATCGGGACCGAGCTGTTCGTACGGTACGTCCTGGGCCCCTGTCGGCTCGAGGTCAACGGCGCGCCCATCGACGCGTCGGAGACCCTCTTCCAGTTCGACGACGAGGGAGGGCAGACGCCGTCGACCGGATTTCCTCCCGAAGGAGCAGGCGGACAGGCGACCCTGACCGCGGTCTCCCACGTGTATCCCACCGGTCGCCAGATCGTCGGCGTCGAGTGCTCCCTCTACGCGCCGGGCGAGGGCCTCGACGGCACGGGCGGCGAGGCCGACGCGTACGTCGACATCTCGGCCGTCGCCCTCTCCGACGGGTGAGCCGTCCGCAGAGCGACGGCCAGCCTCAGCCGAGGCGCTCGATGATGGTGACGTTGGCCTGGCCGCCGCCCTCGCACATCGTCTGCAGCCCGTAGCGGCCGCCCGTGCGCTCGAGCTCGTTGAGCAGGGTCGTCATCAGCCGGGTGCCGGTGGCGCCGATCGGGTGACCGAGCGCGATCCCGCCGCCGTTGACGTTGACCTTCTCGTGTGGGGCCCCGGTTTCCTTCATCCAGGCGAGCACGACGGACGCGAACGCCTCGTTGCACTCGAAGAGGTCGATGTCGTCGATGCTCATGCCGGTCTTCGCGAGCGCGTGCTTGGTCGCGTTGATCGGGCCGGTCAGCATCCAGACCGGGTCGTCGCCCCGCACCGAGAGGTGGTGGATCCGGGCCCGCGGGTTGAGTCCGTGTGCCTGGACCGCCGCCTCGGACGCGATCAGTGTCGCCGACGACGCGTCGCAGATCTGGGACGCGACAGCGGCGGTGATCCGGCCGCCGGGCGCGAGCGGCTCGAGGCCGGCCATCTTCTCCAGGGACGTCTCGCGCGGGCACTGGTCGGTCGTGAACGCGGTCCCGTCGGGGAGCACGTACGGGACGAGCTCGGTGGCGAACCGTCCCTCCGCGATCGCGGTCCGGGCCCGCTCATGAGAGGCGAGCGCGAACGCTTCCATCTCCTCCCGCGAGATGTCCCACTTCTCGGCGATCATCTCCGCGGACCGGAACTGGCTGACCTCCTGGTCGCCGTACCTCTTGAGCCAGCCGGGCGACTCCGCGAACGGCGTGGAGAAGCCGTACTGCTGGCCGACGAGCATCGCGGCCGAGATCGGGATGGCGCTCATGTTCTGCACGCCGCCGGCGACCACCAGGTCCTGGGTGCCGGACATGACGCCCTGGGCGGCGAAGTGGACCGCCTGCTGCGAGGAGCCGCACTGCCGGTCGATGGTCACGCCGGGCACGTGGTCGGGCAGGCCGGCCACGAGCCAGGCCGTCCGCGCGACGTCGCCGGCCTGCGAGCCGATGGTGTCGCAGCAGCCGAGGATCACGTCGTCGACCGCGCCCGGGTCGACCGCGGTCCGGTCCATCAGCGCGGCGATCGTGTGCGCGGCGAGGTCGGCGGAGTGCACGCCGGCGAGCGCGCCGCCGCGCTTGCCGACCGGGGTGCGGACGGCGTCGACGATGTAGGCGGTATTGGCGGTCATGAGGAGATCCCGTCGAGGAGGATGCGGACGTACTGGTCGGCGACCTCGGTGTGGGTGTGACCGCGGCCGGGGCGGTACCACCGGACGGCGACCCACACGGTGTCGCGGATGAAGCGGTAGGTGAGGGTCACGTCGAGGTCGTTGCGGAGTACGCCGGTGCGCACGCCCTCCTCGATCAGCGTGACCCAGACCTGCCGGGACTGGGTGTTGCGGTCGGCGAGGTAGCCGAACCGGTCGAACGTGCCGAGGTAGTCGGCCTCGTTCTGGTAGATCGCCACCTCGAAGGGGTGCTGGTCGATCGCCTCGAACGACACCCGGACCGCTCGCTCGAGCTTCGTGCGGGCGTCCTCGTCACTGGTCAGGATCTCGTCGTACTGACCGAAGAGCTCGGCCTGGAAGGTCGAGAGGATCTCGTCGACCATCGACTCCTTGGAGTCGAAGTGGTGGTAGAGGCTGCCGGACAGGATCCCGGCGGCATCCGCGATGTCGCGGACGGTCGTGTTCTTGAAGCCCTTCTCGGCGAACAGCCGGGCCGCGATCGCGAGCAGCTGGTCGCGTCGGGACTCAGGCGTGCTGGCTGCTGACACTGATCACCTCACCGGTCAGGTAGGACGAGTAGCCACTGGCGAGGAACACCATCACGTTCGCGACCTCCCACGGGGCCGCGGCGCGCCCGAAGGCCTCACGCTGCTTGAGCTCCTCCAGCAGCTCCGGCGACGTCACCTTCTCCAGGAACGGGTGCATCGCCAGGCTCGGCGACACCGCGTTGACCCGGATGCCGTGCGGCGCCAGGTCGATCGCGGAGCATCGGGTCAGGGCCATCACACCGGCCTTCGCCGCGGAGTAGTGGGCCTGGCCCTCCTGCGCGCGCCAGCCGATCACCGAGGCGTTGTTGACGATGATGCCCTTCTTCCCTGCCGCGACCATCCGCCGGCCGGCCGCGCGCACGCAGCGGAAGGTGCCGGTGAGCGTGATGTCGAGGACCTTCGACCACTGGTCGTCGGTCATCTCGAGCACACTGGCGGTGCCACCGAGGCCGGCGTTGTTGATCATCACGTCGACCCCGCCGAACTCGTCGGCCACGTCGAGGAGCGCGGCGACCTGCGCCTCGTCGGTCACGTCGCAGACCAGCTGCCGGACGCGGTCGGCGCCGAACTCCTTCGCGAGGACCTCCTCAGCCTCCGCGAGCCGCCGCTCGTGGGTGTCGCTGAAGACGACCGCCTTCGCCCCCTCCTCGAGCGCACGCCGTACGACGGCCGCGCCGATGCCGGCGCCCGCAGCCGCCGTCACGACGACGACCTTGTCGCGCAGGAGGCCGTGACCGGGCACGTAGTCCGGCGTCGGCTGCTCAGCCTTCATGGTCGTCATCAAGACCCCTTCGGTTCGCGCGGTAGGCCGAGCACCCGCTCGGCGAGGATGTTCTTCTGGACCTCGTCGCTGCCGCCGTAGATCGTGTCGGAGCGGGAGAAGAGGAAGAGCCGCTGGTGCTCGTCGAGGTCGTAGGGCGTCGCGGTCCCCTGGGTGAGCAGCCCCGCCGCGCCGGCGACGTCCATCGCCACCTCGCCGAGCTGCCGGTGCCAGTTGGCCCACGCCAGCTTGAAGATGGAGCCCGCTCCCCCGCCGGCGGCCGAGTCCTGGCCGCCCTCGACCAGCGCCAGCGCGCGCAGTGCGAAGCTGCGGATGGCGTTGAGCTCGACCTTGAGCCGCGCCAGCCGGTCGCGGACGATCGGGTCGTCGATGCTGCCGTTCGCCTTTGCGCGGGCCACGACGTCGTCGAGCTCGCGGGCGAACCCGACCGTCTGCCCGAGGGTCGAGACACCGCGCTCGAAGCCGAGCAGCCCCATCGCGACGCCCCAGCCCTGGCCCGGCTCGCCGACGACCAGGTCGGCGTCCGTGCGGGCGCCGGTGAAGAAGACCTCGTTGAATTCCGAGCCGCTGGTCAGCTGCTCGATCGGCCGGATCTCGACGCCGTCCTGCGCCAGGGGGACGAGCAGGAACGACAGTCCGTGGTGCCGGGTCGACCCCGGCTCGGAACGGGCGACCACGAAGCACCAGTCGCTGAGGTGGGCGTTCGAGGTCCAGACCTTCTGCCCGTCGATGACCCACGCACCGTCGACCAGGCGTGCCTTCGTCTGCACGTTGGCGAGGTCGGAGCCGGCGTTGGGCTCGGAGTAGCCCTGCGCCCACAGCTCCTCGACCGCACGGATCCTCGGGAGGAACCGCTCCTTCTGGGCATCGCTGCCGAACGCGATCAGGGTCGGCCCGAGCAGGGTCTCACCGAGGTGGTTGACGCCGTGCGGGGCGTCGGCGCGGGCGTACTCCTCGTGGAAGATCACCTGCTGCCACAACGAGAGCCCTCGGCCGTCGTACTCCTGCGGCCAGCCGACACAGGTCCAGCCGTGCTCGGCCAGCAGTCGGTTCCAGGCCAGCCGTTCCTCGAACGCCTCGTGGTCGCGGCCGGGCCCGCCGAGGCCCATCAGGTCGCGCCACTCGCCGACCAGGTGCTCGGCCAACCAGGTGCGCACCTCCTCGCGGAAGGCGGCGTCCTCGGCGCTCTCGGTCAGGTCCACGTCACCAGCGTACCAAGCAAATGCTTGGTAGGGGTCAGCGTGTCACATCGCCACGGACGACGACGTCCTCCTCCGGGACGTCGTGGCCGTCGGCACAGCGCAGTGCTGCCTGCACCTCGGCCCCGCACTCGTCATGCGTGACCGTCACCCGACCGCCCGGATGCGGCAGGTGTCGCGCACCCCACTGGAGCAGGCCGAGGAGCACCGGCATGAGCTCGTGGCCCGCCGGCGTGAGGACGTACTCGAACCTGGTGCGCTGACCGGGCTCGCGGTACGGCTGCTTGGCGAGGATGCCCGCAGCGACCAGCTCCTTGAGTCGCTGCGAGGCCACCGCCTCGGTGACCCCGACCCGCTTCGCGAGCTGCTCGAACCGGGTCGCGCCGTAGAACGCCTCCCGGATCAGGAGCATCGCGGTCCGGTTGCCGACCACCTGCATGGTCCGGTCGACCGAACAGCGGTCGCCGAGGGCCACGTCGCCGCGGGCCGCGAGCCGTCCTGCCAGCTGAACCGTCACGCCGGACATTCTAGACACATCTGGCTTGTGCAATCCATAGTCAGGGGTCTACCTTTCTGGCTATGGATAACGCAAGCCAGCGGGTGCACACGGGAGCGGTGACCGCGATCCTCACCGGGGCGACCTTCATGGCCGGCCTGGACCTGTTCATCGTCAACGTCGCCTTCGACGAGATCGGGCGGGACTTCAGTACGGCGACCGACGCCCCCGCGCTCAACGAGCTGAGCTGGATCCTGAGCGCGTACGCCGTCGTGTACGCCGCCCTCCTGGTGCCGATGGGCCGACTCACCGACCGCTACGGGCGCAAGCCGGGCTTCGTCGCCGGTCTGGCCGTGTTCACCCTCGCGAGCCTGGCCTGCGGCTTCGCCCCCGGCGTGTGGGAGCTGGTCGCCGCGCGGGTCCTGCAGGCGGTCGGCGCGGCAGCGATGACCCCGGCCAGCCTGGGACTGCTGCTCGCGGCACTCCCGCCCGAACGGCGGGCCGCGGGCGCCCGGCTGTGGGCGCTGACCGGTTCCATCGCAGCCGCGCTCGGCCCGGCGGCAGGCGGCGGGCTCGTGCAGCTCTCGTGGCACTGGGCGTTCTGGATCAACGTGCCGGTCGGCATCTTCCTGGTCGTCGCGGCGATCCGTTTCGTACCGGATGTCCGGCAGAACGCCGGAGCACCACGTCCGGACCTGCTGGGTGCGGCCGTGCTCGCAGGCGCGATCGCAGCTCTCGTCCTCGGCCTCGTCCAGACCGAGGAGTGGGGATGGACCTCGGGGCGGACGCTCGCCGCATTCGCCGGGGCGGCCGCCGGCCTCGGAGGCTTCGTCTGGCTGTCGGGTCGCCACCCCTCCCCCGTCATCGACCCGGCCCTGCTGCGGATCCGCTCGTTCGCGTCGGCGAACGTCACGACCCTGCTCTTCAACACCGGCTTCGGGGCGGCGCTGCTGCTCGCCATCCTCTGGATGCAGCAGGCCTGGGGCTTCTCCGCACTCGAGACCGGCTTCGCGATCGCGCTCGGCCCCCTCGCCGTACCCCCGACCTCGATCATCGCGGCACGCCGGTTCGGGCACGTCCACCCCTCGAGGCTGATCGCGGCCGGCAGCGTCCTGTGCGCCGTGTCCGCGCTCTGGCAGCTCGCGGCCCTGAGCACCGAGCCGGCGTACTGGACGACCTTCCTCCCCGCCTGGATCCTGTCGGGCGTCGGCGTGGGCCTCGCCCTCCCCAACCTGGTCGCCGCCGCCACCGCCACCCTTCCGCCCGAGCAGGGTGCGACCGGCAGCGGGATCGTCAGCATGGCCCGCCAGGTCGGGTTCGCGCTCGGGGTCAGCATCCTGGTCGCCATCATCGGCACCGGGGCGACGGACACCGACGCGGTGCGCACGGCCTGGCTGTTCGTCGCGCTGTGCTCGCTCCTCGCCGCCGGAACCGCGCTCGCGATGACGGCGAACCGGCGGCCCGTGCAGGTGCCCGAGCCGGTCGGCTGATCGAACGCCCCCATCCATACCAAGCAAATGCTTGGTAGGCTGTCGTCGTGGACACGATTCCGGCGATCCTGCGCGCAGCAGCGGAGAGGTACGGCGACCGCCCGGCCTATGTCGACGGCGACCGCACGCTGACCTACGCCGGGCTGCTCGACGAGGTGCGCGAGCTGGCCCGGCGCTACGTCGGCCACGGCCTGGCTGCGGGCGAGCGTGTGGTGGTGTGGGGCCCGAACAGCATCGAGTGGGTGGTCGCAGCACTCGCGACGACATACGCCGGCGGCACTCTGGTCCCCGCGAACTCCCGCTACACCGGGCACGAGGTGGCCGAGCTGGTCGACCGCACCGGCGCCACCGTCGTGATGGTCGCCGACGGCTTCCTCGGGCGCAGCCAGCTGGAGGAGCTCCTCGCGGCCAGTGAGATCGCGACCGTGCGCGTGCTCGGTGAGCTCTCGACGCTCTCGCTCGACCATCGCGGCGAGGAACGACAGGTCCGCGAGGCGACGGCGGAGGAGGTCGAGGCCCGCGCCGACGCGGTCTCGCCCGACGAGGTCGCCGACATCCTCTTCACCTCCGGGACCACTGGACGGCCGAAGGGCGCGATGAGCGCGCACCGCCAGACGATCGGCGTCGCCCGGGCCTGGGCCGAGCTCGGCGGGGTGACCGCCGACGACCGCTATCTCGTGGTGAACCCGTTCTTCCACTCCTTCGGCTACAAGATCGGCATCATCGTCGGTCTCCTCAGCGGCGCGACGCTCTACCCGGCCGCGACGTTCGACGTCGACCAGACGATGCAGCTGATCGAGACCGAGCGGATCACCCTCCTCCCCGGCGCGCCCACGATCTACCAGTCGCTGCTCGCGGCGCCCGGCCGGGCCGACCGCGACCTGTCGTCGCTGCGACTGGCCGTGACCGGCGCGGCCGTCGTGCCCGTCGTGCTCATCGAGCGGATGCGCACTGCGCCACCGGAGGGGCTGGCAATCGACCACGTCGTCACGGCGTTCGGCATGACCGAGGCGGTCGTCGTGACCATGTGCCGCGAGGGCGACTCCGCCGAGACGGTCGCGACCACCTGCGGGCGCGCCATCCCCGGCATGGAGACACGGATCGACGACGAGAGCGGCGAGCTGCTGGTGCGGGGCGACTACGTGATGCTCGGCTACCTCGACGACCCCGCCGCGACGGCCGAGGCGATCGATGACGACGGCTGGCTCCACACCGGCGACATCGGCGTACTCGACGAGCACGGCAACCTGCGGATCACCGACCGGCTCAAGGACATGTACATCTCCGGCGGCTTCAACGTCTATCCCGCCGAGGTCGAGCAGGCGCTGATGCGGATGGACGGCATCCAGGACGTCGCCGTCGTGGGCGTGCCCGACGAGCGGATGGGCGAGGTCGGCAAGGCGTACGTCGTCGGCACGGCGCCTGCCGACGACGTCATCGCGTTCGCCAAGGAGCGGCTGGCCAACTTCAAGGTGCCGCGGCTGGTCGAGACGGTCGACGCACTCCCCCGCAACCTGTCGGGCAAGGTCCTGAAAACCGAGCTGAGGAAGTAAGAGTGGATCTGGAACTGAGCGAGTCCGAGCTCGCCTTCCGCGACGAGGCCCGCGCCTGGCTGGCCGCCAACGTGCCGGCCGAGCCGCTGCCGTCGATGGACACCGCGGAGGGCTGGGAGCTCCACCAGGAGTGGGAGGCACGGCTGGCCGCCGACCGCTGGTCGGTCGTGTCCTGGCCCCGGGACTACCACGGCCGCGAGGCATCGCTGGTCGAGTGGGTGATCTTCGAGGAGGAGTACTACCGCGCCGGCGCACCCGGCCGGGTCTCCCAGAACGGCATCTTCCTGCTCGCGCCGATCATCTTCGAGCACGGCACGAAGGAGCAGCAGGACCGGTTCCTGCCGACGATGGCGACCGGCGAGAACGTGTGGGCGCAGTGCTGGTCCGAGCCCGAGGCGGGCTCCGACCTGGCGTCGCTCAAGTCGACCGCGCGCCGCGATGAGGCCCGTGGAGGCTGGGTGCTCAACGGCCAGAAGACCTGGTCGTCGCGGGCGACGTACGCCCACTGGGGCTTCGGTCTGTTCCGCTCCGACCCGGAAGCGGCGCGCCACAACGGGTTGACCTACTTCCTGTTCCCGATGGACGCCGAGGGCATCACCGTCCGGCCGATCGCCCAGCTGGACGGCGAGGCCGGGTTCGCAGAGGTCTTCTTCGACGAGGTGTTCGTGCCCGACAGCGACGTGCTCGGCGCGCCGGGCGACGGCTGGCGGGTCGCGATGAGTACGGCGGGCAACGAGCGCGGGCTCTCCCTCCGCTCCCCCGGCCGGTTCTGCGCCGCCGCCGACCGGCTCGTCGACCTCTATCGCGAGCGGCCCGACGCGCGCGTCGGTGACCGGGTCGTCGACGCCTGGCTCAAGGCCGAGGCCTACCGGCTCTACACCTGGGGCACGGTCACCCGCCTCGCCGACGGTGGCGAGATGGGTGCCGCCGGCTCGGTCAACAAGGTCTGGTGGAGCGAGCTCGACATCGCGCTGCACGAGACCGCGCTCGACCTGCTCGGTCCGGAGGCCGAGGTGGAGTCGGGGTGGCTGGACGGCTACACGTTCGCCCTGTCGGGCCCGATCTACGCCGGTACCAACGAGATCCAGCGCAACATCATCGCCGAGCGGATCCTCGGCCTGCCGCGCGAGCCCAAGGGAGCACAGCGATGAGGTTCGAGCTCACCGACGAGCAGCGCGCGTTCGGCGACGCCCTCGAGAGCCTGCTGTCCTCGGCCGACACCGCCGGTGTTGCCCGCTCGTGGGCCGACGGCGACCACGGCCCCGGCCTCAAGCTGTGGGACCGGCTCGCCGAGCAGGGGGTGACGATGCTCGCCACCGAGGCCTCCCCGGTCGAGGTCTGCATCGCGTTCGAGGCCCTCGGCCGGCACGCGGTCCCCGGCCCGTGGGTCGAGTCCGCCGCCTACCTGCCGGTGGCGCTCGGCCGCGAGGTGGAGGGGGTCGCCACGGTCGCAGCTCCCCCGCATGCGCCGTACGCCCTCGACGCCGATGTCGCCGACGCCGTCTATCTCGCCGGCCCCGACGGGCTCAGCGAGGCCGAGGTCGGCGAGCGTCACGCCTCCGTCGACCGGACCCGTCACCTCTTCTCGGTGGTGGAGGTCCGAGGAGCGCCGGTGGTTGAGGTGCGAGGCGCGCCAGCGCCGAGCCTCGAAACCACCAATGCCTTCGACCTCGCCGCGCTCGCCACCGCCGCCCAGCTCCTCGGCCTGGGCGAGCGAGTGTTGGCCGACACGGTCACCTACGCGAAGCAGCGCCGCCAGTTCGGACGCGAGATCGGCTCGTACCAGGCGATCAAGCACCAGCTGGCCGACGTACGGATCGCGCTCGACTTCGCGCGCCCCCTCGTCCACGGCGCCGCGCTCGACCCCACCCCGCGGGCGGTGTCGGCGGCGAAGGTGATGTGTGCGGACGCGGCGTACCTCGCCTCCCGTACCGGCCTGCAGGTCCACGGCGCGATCGGCTACACCGCCGAGTTCGACCTCAGCATCTGGATCACGAAGATCCGGGCGCTGGTGACGGCCTGGGGCACCCCGGCGTTCCACCGCGCGCGGATCCTCGAGTCGCTCGTGGAGGCGTGAGATGGAGTTCGCGCTCAGCGAGGAGCAGGCCGAGCTCGCGTCGACGGTCCGGGCGGTGCTGACCAAGCAGGCCGACCCGGCAGCCGTCCGGGCGGCGATCGCCTCGGAGCAGGGGTACGACGCGGCACTCTGGTCCACGCTCTGCGAGCAGGTCGGCGTCGCCGCCCTCGCCATCCCCGAGGAGTACGACGGCGCCGGCGCGACCTTCTTCGAGACTGCGGTCGTGCTCGAGGAGCTGGGTCGATCGCTCGCCCCGACCCCGCTGCTCGCCTCGGTGATCGCGACCGAGGCGCTGCTCGCCGGTGGCACGGAGGATGCGAAGGCGTGGCTGCTCCCCCGGATCGCAGCCGGCGAGATCGCGACCATCGCGCTGGGTGACGGACCGGTTCTCGACGCCGACCGGGCGACGATCGTGCTTGCCATCGACGGCGACGACCTGGTCGAGATCGCCGGAGCGACCGCGACGTGGGCGGAGTCGATGGACCAGACGATCCGGCTTGCCCACCTCGACCGGTCCGACGCGCCGACGACAGTGATCGGTGACAGCGCGGCCGCCCGCGCGCGGGTGGACCTGGTCGGCCCCGCCGCAGTGTCAGCCCTCGCGGTCGGCCTGTGCGACCGAGCGCTCCGGATGACCGTCGACTACAGCAAGGAGCGGGTCCAGTTCGGCCGCCCGATCGGCTCGTTCCAGGCGCTCAAGCACCGGATGGCCGACATGCTCGCCCAGCTCGAGATCGGCCGATCTGCGTCCTGGGCGGCGAGCTACGCGCTGGCCACGAACGCCACCGACGTCGAGGACCTGACCCGCACCGCGGCGTCGTACTGCCTCGAGGCCGCCGCCCACCTCGCCGGCGAGTGCATCCAGCTCCACGGCGGCATCGCGATCACCTGGGAGCACGACGCCCACCTGGTGTTCAAGCGCGCGCATGCCCTCGGCCAACTCTTCGGCGCCCCCCACCAGCACCGGGCCGCCGTCACGCTCTGACGTGTGCGGATTCCTTCCGGCACGCGGTGCATCCGCCGCCGAAGAGGCAATCGCTCACCTCATGCGCCGACTCGGGCGAGCGGTCCGACTCCGCCGTCCGAGACACGCGGTGCGCTTTGCGGTCACCCTCGAATTCGTGCACGTAGCGCGTCTATCCGCAGTCACCGGATCTCTGCCACAACGTCGATCGCGCCAACGATACTCCGGTTGAGCACCTCCATGTCGTCAACCGTCGCCAAATGGTGCTCAAGAATGCAATGGCCACTCGGCCGCCCGACCGCGCGACGGTTCAAGTACGTCTTCTTGACCTCAAAACGTGTCAAGTAGACGGCTCCGTTCGCGTACTTGGTCCAGGCCCGAGGGATCGTGACTGCGCGCTCGTCGCCAATTACCTGGAGAAAGGGGTGCTGATCGCGGCGTGGCGAAGGCCAAGCCTTCATGCCCAACTCCTTCACTTGATCGAGCTCGTCTGGGTCCGTTAGGTGCCATAGCGTCACCGTCTTACGATCACGCCCGTGCCTCTCCGAATCGAAGTAGTAGACAAGGCCGCCGGCGATGGGAGCTACGAACGTAAGCACCGCGCAGGCCCACAGGCCAGCGGTCGCCCGAGCTCCCAACTGCGGCATCGTGCATAGTGCAACTACGCCAGCTCCAAACAGCAGAAGTGGGACCGCGCCATCAGCTACCACTGCCGCGGCGCTTGCGCCAAACCAACCGCGCTTATCGTGGCGGCGCTCCCAGGAGCGATCGTACGCAGTCACTCGCTGGATCTCCGGCCACAACTCATTTCTGATGTAGATACCAATGCGGCCGATCTGAAACATTTCGCCGAGCAAAAACAGACACAGAACGAGACCGAGGGGAGGCACTACCCACAAGATTCGCGAGTCACCGTCTTTGCTCAAAGCAACGGAGAACAACGCAGCGTACGCTGTCAAGGCGATGGAGATGACGTTTTTCTGTACGCCTCGCATGCTCAAGACCTCTGCGCGGAGAGCCTCGAACTCGGCCATCGGCGCGGCCAATCTCACTTCTCGACTGATTTCCTCCATTCAAGGATCATCCCAGAATCCAAGTTCCTCAGAACCAGAAGTCATGGGTGCAGCGCGCGCAGGTCGCGGGTGGGCCTACCCAGCGATGCCAGCACAAGATGCGGTCAGCCGTACATCCGCGAATCCGTGCCGCCTGAGCATTGATCGGCGAGCAAAGAATCACTCCCCCACACGTCCTCGTGTCCCGGCGCCACGAGGAAGCGAGTCCCCGGAGGTAGAGCTCGTCCCGGACAACGAGCGACGAGCTGGCTTGATGCCAGGGCTGGAAGACGTCGTCGTCTTGGTAGACGTCACCAGTCCCAACGAACCAGCCGCATCACACCGCCGCGAAAGTGGCCGTCTCCTGCGGGCCCCAAAGCCACCTGCGAGGCTCAGGACTCGATCAGGTCGGCGACTCCTCGGAGGATGGACGCAACGGCTTGCTCGCGTCTGGTAGTGCCAGCGGGCGAGACCGACTCGATCGGTGACGCCGGCGCCGGGGTCGGACCGGTGGCCGCACTACCCTTTGGCGCATGCGAGAGGGGGGCGAGGAAGGTGCGGGAGGTCAGCGCGGGTGGCAGCAGCACCGGGGTCTGCTGCCTGTCTCCACCGAACTCGGCGAGGACGGTGTCGTAGAACTCTTGGTTGGTCCGCGTCAGGAACTCCCGGAGGTGAGGCAGCGCGATGCGGGTGAAGTCGCCCTGCCCGTTGTGTTCGAAGGCCAGCTCGTCCGCCTGGCAGGCAGCGAAGTAGACCGAGCGCTCGGAGTCGAGCGACCTGGTGGCGCGCGGCAGGCCACCACGCTTCTCCTTGTACGCCTCGATGTTCTCGGGCTCCATGCGGACTAGTCGTGCCTTCCTCGTGGGACTGGGCGCCGGGGGCTTCATCACGGCGCGCTGGCCGCCGCCGGAGTGACAGGAGTCGAAGAACACGGTTAGGTTTACTCCCTCCGGGAGCAGGTCCCACAGCTGACCGAGGTCGTCGTCGATCAGGAGCTCACCGTCGCGGAAGTCGACCGGGCACAGTGCCTCGTCCTTCTCTTCACGTGTTCGCATGGCCTCTTCGAGGTCGTCGCCGTCGAGGTCGTCGATGGTGGTGCCGTGCCCGGAGTACTGGAGCACGAGCACGTCGCCGTCGCGGCTTTTCAGGATCAGGTCCTGGATGCTCTCGACGATGCGCTGCCGGGTAGCGTCGCCGTCCTCGATGATGTCTACCGTGAAGCCGGCGTGCTGGAGTTCCTGCTTCCACGCCCGCGCATCAGCGACGCACCCGCCGAGCTGGTCCTCCACCAGTGGGTACATGTCGATCCCGATGCACAGCGCCCGCTTCCCGGTGGCCTTCGGTTTCGCTGCCTCGCGAGCGGAAATGTAGTCGAGCACCTCGCGCTCCGAGGGCCAGGGAGACGAGGCCTCGGCGACACCCCGAGCCCCGGGGACGGTCTCGAACTTGGCCGGGAGCTGGTCGTTGTCGATCACCCGGCGGGCGAGGCTGTCCATGGTCTGCGCGTCGTTGTCGAAGCCCCCGTGGCTCCTGGACATGCTGCTCGTCCGGGGTCCGCCACCGACGGTCTCAGACCACATCACCTCGCCCTTGTCACCGGATCCCGCCTTGCCGAGAAGTACGTTGAGAGCCTTGTCGCGCTTCAGGCACTCCTGGAGACCGAGAATCTCGGCTCCCGACTCGTCCTCGAGGGCAGCGCGGATCAGGTAGAGGAGCGACTTGCGATAGATCCCGATGCAGGTGTCGTCCTTCTCGAAGGACTCCGTCATGGTGAAGATGGTCGTCTTCGTGATCTTGTCGAGCACCGACTTCTTCAGGAGACGCTGCTTGAACTCGTCGACACGGATCGCCGGCGCCAACAGGTTCAGTGACGCGATCTCCGGTACCCCCGCCGACAGCAGCTCGGGGATCAGGTGGGAGTGGAATATCGACCCGGCGCTGTGGCCGGCGGTGTGTACCGAGACGCTGCCGGGGTTGGCGTCGATGAACGCCGCGAGCTTCTGGGCGAAGTACCACGCGCCGCCCGTGTCCTTCTCGCTCGCGAGCTTCGCGGTCGTCTTCATAGCGCCCCAGGTGTCCTTGCCGCGGGCACCGCGTACGGCGATCTCGATCAGCTTGTCCCATCCGTCGTCCAGCCAACCTCGCGGCCGGCCGGGCAAGCTGTCCTTCACTGCGTCCCACAACGATTCGGCGAGACCGGTGCGCCAGACGAAGTGCACCGGGAAGACGCCGTTGGCCTGCCACCAGGCCACCTGGGTGTGGGCCACGCGGAGTCCGCCGGCCTTGTCGACCAGCCCGCCGTGGGCCCACAGCATCATCGGCACCGGCTTCCCGTGCATCTTGATGAACTCCGGGAGCGTGGTCTTGAAGAGCTTGTCGATGTCGGCCTTCACGGTCTGGAAGTCGTCCGTCCCGGTGGGCAGCGTGGATGCCCCCTCGGCGAGCCTGCCGTCCTCCATGCAGACCACGTAGGGGTGGATCGCCCGGAGCTCTTCCCGGGTGAGGGACGGGGCCTTCCGGGCTGCTTCGGTGGTGGTCATTGCAATGCCTTTCGTAGTGGGGTCGGGTTCCGGGGTCGGGTTCCGGGGTCGGGGGTGGGACCGGGCGGTCGGCGAGGCGCGCGTCGGGATGGGCGTAGACGGTGTATGCGAGCCACGACAGGTCCCCCGCTTCGCGGGCGGCCCGTCGGCCGGCGAGGGTGGCCTGTCCGATGGTGTGGCCGGTGTCGAGCGCGTCGTAGAACGCCGCCACGAACTCACGGGCGGGCTGGTCTCCGACCGACCACAGGCAGCCCACGAAGGCGCCCGCTCCACCGCGCAGGAAGGTCTCGGCGAAACCGCCCATCTCCGCGCGGGTCGACGGCGCCTGGCCGATCCCGCAGGCGTTCAGGAAGACCAGCGGGCCGGGGTCCGAGGCGGTGTCGGGGAGGGCTCGGCGGAGGTCCTCGACGCTGAAAGCGATGCGCGACCGGTCGGCGCCCGGCACCGACGCCGCGCCGTCGCGGTAGTCCGCGAGAGCCATCTCCCTGACCGGCGGCACGTCGATGTCGTTGCTAACGCCGTGGCCGGCGAAGTGGAGCAGGTCGACGTTCCCGCTGGTGATGAGCTTGGCGATGCCGGCGGCGTCGGGCGGGTCGATGGCGGTGGCACCGAAAGGCTGGAGGTACGTCGGCTCCAGGTGTGACTGCTGCAGCTCGAGGACCGGGTCGACGTACTCGGGGATGAGGTAGTGGCCGCGGCCAGGCCGGATCAACAGCTCCGTAGGGTGTCCGGTGTTGTAGACCCAGCGGACAAGACCCACCCGGCCGAGGAAACCGCGCCCGTCGGGATCCTCACCAGCGTCCGGCCCCCAAACATGGACCAGCTCCCACGGGATGTCGGTCTCACCGCTGGTGATCACGGCAAGCTCGTCGAGGTCCTCGAGGTGGTCGCGAAGGTGGTCGAGGAGCTCCCGCGGCAGCACGTCCCGTGCGAGCTGCGAGCCCAGCGTCCGGAGGCTCTCCTGGAACGCCCTCTCGCGCGCCACCGGGTCCGGCATGTTCCGAATCTCGCGCCAGGCGTCGTCGAGCGCGCGGAACAGCCTCAGCAGGAGCGCCCTCTTGTCCTCCACGACGCGGGCGAACCCGCCCCTGAAATCAGGAAGAGCGAGATCGAAGGAGAGCCGCGAGGTGGTTCCGACCAGGTTCTCGTCGATGACCAGGGTCTGGGGGTTCACCAACGACTTGAATCCCCGCATGGTGGCTGATCGCTTGGTGGGAGCCCGGTCTCTGGCGGCCGCCTCGGCCGCTGCGCGGTCCCGGGGCGTGTCCGACGGGGACAGCACGGTTGCCGTGAGGCGGAGCGTGGCGAGCGGCAGGGGGTTGTCCTGCCGGACGACGCCTGGACTTCCCCCACCCCCTCCTGGGCGGCCCGCAGCCAGAAGACGACCTTGACCTCTGACGCATCCTCGGAAGACAGGTGGAGGCTCCGCCGACCGGTCTCGAACGGAACCTCGCGGGCGTCGAGGTCGAACCCCCGTCGCAGGAGGACGAGGTCCAGCGGCTTGTCCGGGTCCATCACGATCACCTGCTCGTCGTGGGACGTGCCGGCGAAGGTGGACACCTCCTTGCGACTGAGCAGCACCTCGACCGGAACCGTGTCGTCGAGGTGCACCTCGCTCGGCATGTTCGCGCCCACCTCGGCGAGCACCGCCTGCGCGGGTTCCGGCGGAGGATCCGGGATGGCCTCCGCCATCTCGTCGGCCCTGATGAAGGACTCCCGGACGATCTCCTCCGGGAGCGGTCCGCCTCCCCCAGCGACGATCGGCCCATCCATGGGCGGTGGCTCCGCTCGTGCCCGGCGGGTCCTGTCGAACTGCCGCGGCAGGACTGTCTCGCGCCGCCAGAAGTCCTCCAGCTCGGGCAGGGGGCCGGGCAGATCCTCGAAGACCAGCCCGGCCGTGTGCTCGATGACGACCACCTGCTCCGTCCCAGCCGCGGAGATCTCGAGCGTGAAGGTCCGCTCCCTCCCCCGACGCCGCGACTCGGGCACGAGGTGGTAGCGGCCACCGACTGCGACCAGCACAGTCAGAAGCCGTTTGCCCGCAGACGATGTTGTGATCGTCAGCCGCCCGCCCATGTCTTGAGCCGAAACCTCGAGGGCGTACTTGAAATGGACCCGGCGGCGACCGACCGACACCGTCCTGCTTGGTTGCTCGACGGTCACGCTCAGTCCGCTGGTTTGTCGGACGCGGACTCGGCCGTCGTCCAACGCGATTGTCTCGTCCCCGAGCACGACACCACCTCCGGACCCGCCTCATGTCGGCCGAGCCGCAAAAGGCCGCCGCTATCCTGCGGCATTCGGTGGAGCAACGTTAGGACATCACGCCCCCTTCCGTTCTGCTTTCTGGCAGACCGGTCGGTGCCCTTTTGCAACGGAATCCAGTCTGCTTTCGCTGAACTCGAGACGGCCCCAATCAGGGTCGATACGGTGGGAATCCCCACTCGGTCTTGGAAGGTCCTCTTATGGCCCTGTTCATGCATCGCACCTCGGCTCCCCTGATTGTGACGAACGTTGGCGACGGGCGAAATCGCAACGTCAGTCCCGCTCCGCAGACTGCCAGTCCGGCCCCTGCCGCGGCATCGACCGACCAGAAGAAGAACTCGTCACCCCAGTTCGCAGCAACTCTCGCCGGCGCGGCGGCGTTCGCGATAGGGCTTTGGGTAGCGGTCGAGGCGTTCGGCACCAAGGGCGGACCCACGTACACCCCAATCGAGGGCGCCGGTGCGTTCGCACTGCTGTATGTCGCAGCCCAATCAGCCGAACGGCTGGTGGAAGTTCTGTTGCCACATTTCGAATGGGTGCCTGGTTTCGGAAAGGCCAAAGTGGAGATCAAACGCGACCAGAAGGTCGCGGCGGCCACCACGGCAACCACCGCCAAGGAAGCCGCCAACGCGCAAGCCGAAATAGACCAACTTCGCGCTAATCGCGCTGCGGTCGTCTTCGGCCTGACGGCTGCGCTAGGGATGGCGCTGTGCGGTTATCTCGAGGCGGATTTCCTCACCACGGCGGGTGTCGACTTCGGCACGCAGTTCGAAACTCGCGAGCAGATCCTGATGATGGCAATCACTGGCCTGGTCACCGGCGGAGGAGCCAAGGGTTTGCACGACGCGATCAGCAACATCTCCAAGAGCAGCACCAAGAAGTCCACCCCTCCAGAGACTGGCGGCCAGACGTAAAACGGTTCAAGCGCGCGGTTCGTCCGCTGCACCGCCTAGTTCGAGCGTGGCGCCGACGAGATGGTGGGCTGCGGCGTACCGCCACCATCGGATGCCCTTGACACACAGCAACGCCAGTTTCACGCCGAGAAAAGACGGCGAAGACGACAACGATGCCCAAGAGAAGCGTGACCGCTACCCGCTCGCCGATGCTGTCTACAGAGGCATCCCAGGGATAGATGCAGTAGTCGAGGGCGAACGCCGGGACGAAGGCAGCGGTGATTGCGATGGCGACAAGGTAGAAGCTCAGGTGCCGGGGTGCGTGCGCAGCCCCCGTCGCCGCGGTGTGAATGGCAGTCACGTGCTCCGCTGCTGCGCCGTTTTGAGTGCTGACCATCGTGTCCAGGACGGCACGGTCGTCCTTTCTGCGTTCGGCCCTCTCCCGTTCTAACGCTGCCTCCGACGCGGTCCGCTCCGCGGAGGCCAAGCGCGGTTCGCAGCGGCGCAAGATGGAGTTCAGGGCCGCGACCATGACGGGGAGGGCGATGAGGGCCGGCAGCCAGTACCTCCAGAGGGGGCACCCGGCTCCCACAGACCTTCGTAGTCCTCACGGGACACCAAGTCCCCATCAACGATGGCCATCCAAGCGATCAGCCAGTACGGCAGCCACGAGATGAGCCAAGCTGCGAAGGTCGCGACCAAGACGATGATCGCGAGCCCCTTGAGCCGTACGAGGCCTTCGGCGACCAGCCACCGGGCCCACGAGCTGAGGCGGCCGTTGATCGTCGCCATCGGGGCGAGCGGGCTGTCCGACCAGGACACCTCCATCCGTGGCCTGCCCTGGTGGGAGAGTATTCCGACGCTACGAGGGCGTGCGTCGATTACTCAGGATCCGCCAAGCGCAGCGGCACGGGACCCAGACCCAGCTACCGTGACGAGAATGAGCGCGACGTCGTACTGGGCTGCTTCGCCCGTGTGCAAAGCCTGTGGCAGGCCTTCGGTTCCAAGGTCGTATGCATGCGACGCATGCCGTCGCCTGCTCCAACGTGTCGAGACCCGTAAGGACGCTCTGGGACGTGGGAGAGCCGTCAGTCGCGAAGCACGTCTGGCGGCGATGAGGCGCCAGTGGGATCCGGCGATCGGTGGTTCCGCTGCCGCTACACGGGAGTTCCCCTCGACGACCAACGCGGTGGTCGCCGCTACCCAACCTGGGAGCACGTGACATCCGGTGACGAGTCCAACGTCTTGCTGGTTGCCGACCTCATCAATCGAATGAAGTCCGACCTCACCGACGCGGAGTTCCGTTCAATCGTGAAGGCGCTCGCACGCACCTTCGGCGGGGCGACCTTCGACCCTGCCGCGTTTCCTACGGGCCCGTCATAACAGCGTCATATCGTCGCGAGCGACCGCGGAACTCTCGGCGGGGTCGATGCCAGATCGGTGAACCTCGTATCCCGGCGCGACCGCGATGAGAGATTGGGTTGCATGCGTCGCTCTCGCCAAGCGTTCTGCCTGTCAGCGGTCGCACTCGCCGTCGCCGGAGTCGGCCTGAGCGGCAGCGCTGAGGTGGTCGCAGTCGGTGCGGAGTTCTGCCACGGACATGAGGCCACCATCGTTGGTACGCCCGGAGCGGACATCGACGGGACCGACGGTCCGGACGTCATCGTCACCAACGGCGCTTTCGTGACGGACGCCGGGGATGGCGACGACCTCATCTGCGTGACCGGCGGGACGCGGAAGGAAGACGCGGACGTGTACGCGGACGCGGGTGACGATGTCATCGACACCTCGGCAAGTGGCGCTGGTTCGGCACGCGTTGACCTCGGCACCGGGGACGACACCTACCTGGGTGGTCCCGGGCCGGACCGGGTCTTTGCAGCGGACTCTGAGCTGTCGCCGCGTGGCCAGGGCTCCGACACCGTGACCACCGCTGGCGGTGACGACTGGGTGGTGACCGGCGGCGTACCCGGCGACCGCGACCATGACGCGATCGACCTCGGCTCTGGCGACGACGAGGTGGGGCTGGAAGGCCCGGGTGATCCGGCGCTCCCGATCCAGGGCGGCTCGGGATCCGACGAGATCGAGTTCGGACGAAGCACGATGCGCCGCGCCTGGGCCATCGACAACGCCGCCGGGCAGGCGACGTACGCCGGAGAGCCGGTCCTGACCTGGAGCGGCATGGAGAGCTTCGAACTCACACCCTGGGGTGGCTGGGTGGCACCGTCGTTCGTCGGCGGCGACGGTCCGGAGAAGGTCTTCTCGGTGGTGCCGCTCACCTCGGTCGACCTCGGCGGAGGCGACGACCGGATCGCCTTCCATCTCCACACCAAGCGGCTCGTCGACCACGCGACGTACGACGGCGGCGCAGGGACCGACTCGTTCATCCTCAACGCCGGCGCCGGCGACCAAGCGCGACGCGTCGATCTCGACCTGGTCGGCGGGAGCCTGCTGTTCCGGCCCGCAGACGAGGCGGTCCGCGCCCGGATCGGCGAGTTCGAGCGGTACCGGCTGTCAGCCTGGCGGCTCGACGTGGCCGGTACGGCGGCGCCGGAGCATGTGCTGTGGATCGGCTGCCGGGGAGTGGTCGCCGGCGGACCGGGCGACGACATCCTGGAGGCGATCGCCCCCGCCGATGTCGAGTGCGGCTACCTGGGCGACGACGCCGAGGCAGTCGCCCGTGGCGGTCCGGGCGACGACACGCTGGTGGGCGAGTACATGCCGGACATCCTCATCGGAGGGCCCGGCACCGACTACGCCAACGGGCGGCGGAACCACGACCGCTGCGTTGCCGAGACCGTCGTCCGCTGCTGATTCCGACCGACACCGGTTACAGGAACTGGGCGGGGTCGAACTCTTCGATCGGAATGATGCGGACTCGCGGCAGTCGCTCGTTGAAGGCGCTCACGTCGTACTCGAGGTCGAAGAACTCGAGGCCCTGGTCGGCCAGTTGGAGGAAGGTCTGGTTGCGGAACTCCGCGAACCCGATCACTCCTACGCGCCGACCGTCCAGCAGGTCACGCATCTGCTCGACGAAGTCGCCGTCGTTGCTGACCAGGAGGACGTCAGCGTCGCGATGACCCAGTTCGACAAGGGTGCGCTGGATCGCGATGTCGACGACCTTCTCTCCGGGTCCTCCGGAGAGCGGGATCGGTCGGTAGCCGATCGCGAGGAGAGCCTGGACGAACGGCATCGGTAGCTCGTTGTTCGCGGCGAGGAAGAACAGGCCGCTGGTCGGCTGACCCCAACGCTCCGTCGCGAACTGCAGCAACCGCTCCCATCGAGGACGTTCCTCGGGCCGGGGGCGCCGTCCCAGGATCGAAGCGCCGAGAGTGGCGTCGATGTTCTCCCCGTCGACCAGGACGTACGTGTTGCGCAGCGGCTCTCCCATGGGGTGAGCCTACGGACGGCTGACCTCGGGACTCGGCGGATCTGATGAACGAGCCTCAGGGCCCCTTGCAATGCGAACCACGCCGCGCCATCCCAACATCGTCAACGCGAGGAAGATCGCAGCCACGACGAGGAAGCCGGGAGCGAGGCCGCGGCCCGAGACTGCTCGCAAGATCATGCCGAGCACGTAGGTCGCGGCGACGACGATCGCGCCCTCCGGCCAGACGCGATGTGCCCGCCGCCCCTGCCAGGTCAGACACACGTGTGCCAGTACGGCAGCCAACGCGAACGGCCACGCGATGACGAGCACGACCCAGCCCGAGTCACTCGCGTCGTGCGTGTTCTTCCCACCGACAGCAAGCGCGACCACGCACGCGAGGTCGGCAAGGAGCGGCCAGAGCCATCGGGTGGTCCCCATCGCTTCCGTCGATGTCACCCACCCAGGATCGCAGCCCCTCACCGACGCGAGTCGGTCGGACAGGCGTCCTGACCCCGAGGTGAGCAGCCAGACCCGCCCCGGAACCCAGGAGGATGGGGACCGTGAGCGACGACCTCCTGCCGCACCCGGCGACCGGCGAGCTGTTTCCCTCACCGGTGCCGCCCGGCACCGGCTGGCCCGGTGACCCGGCGACCCAGGAGACGCCAGTCGCGCTGACACCCGCGCAGGTACGTCGCCTCGCCGGTCGCGTCGGCCTCGACGAGCTCGACGCCCGGATCAGTGTCTGCCGCGCATGTCCGCGGCTGCTCCGCTGGCGCGAGGACGTGGCGCACACCAAGCGCGCGTCGTACGCCGACCAGCCCTACTGGGGCCGGCCTGTCCCAGGCTTCGGCTCTCCAACACCCCGGATCCTGGTGGTCGGCCTCGCCCCGGCCGCGAACGGTGCGAACCGCACCGGCCGGCTGTTCACCGGCGATCGCAGCGGTGACTGGCTGTTCGCGTCCCTGCACCGGGTCGGCCTGGCCACGCAGGGCACCAGCGTGGACGCCACCGACGGCCTCGCGCTCATCGACACCCGGATGGTCGCGACTGTCCGGTGCGCCCCACCGCAGAACAAGCCGACGACCGCCGAGCGAGACACCTGCTCGCCGTGGATCGAAGCCGAGCTCCACCTGCTCGCCGAGCACGTCCGGGTCGTGGTCGCGCTCGGCGGCTACGGCTGGGACGCGACACTGAGGTCGTACGCCGCCCTCGGCTGGCAGGTCGCTCGGCCCAAGCCGCGGTTCGGTCACGCCGTCGAGGCGACCCTCGTGGGCGAGGGGCGCTCCGTGACCCTGCTCGGCTGCTACCACCCCAGCCAGCAGAACACCTTCACGGGCCGACTCACCGAGCCGATGCTCGACAACGTGTTCGGTCGGGCCGCGGCTCTCGGCAGGACGACCTCCGACTGAGTGCCTCAACGGTGCGAGGCGCTTCGTGGTTGCGGCCGGCCCACCTGACGAGGCAGGGTCGAAGGACCATCTCGGAGGAGGACTGCGCATGCCAGAGCTCATGGTCGACGTCATCACCTCGCTGGACGGCTTCTCGTCGGCCGAGGGCTGGCCAGGGCTGTGGGGATTGGGCGGTCCGGAGTACTTCGCGTGGCTCGGCGAGGATGCTGCTGCGTCGTACACCTCACTGATGGGCGCCACCACCTACCGCATGTTCGCCGGCTTCGTGGAGTCGGGCGAGGAGGACATGGACGGGCTCACCGCCATGGACAAGGTGGTCTTCTCCTCCACCCTCGAGGAGCCGCTCACGTGGGCGAACACCCGCCTCGTCCCCGGCGACGCGGCGGACGTTGTCCGTCGGATGAAGGAGGACGGCGACACTCCCCTGCGCACCATCGGCAGCCTCAGCCTGTGTCGGTCGCTCCTGGTCGCAGGGCTGGTGGACCGACTCCGGGTCGTCGTCTTTCCCGTGATCAACGGCGCGTCGGGCCGTGAGCACTTCTACACCGGGTGGCCCGATGTCGCCCTCGAGACGGTCGACCACCGCACGTTCGACGGCCGACTGCAGATGATGGAGTTCGTGCCCACCGTGCTGGACGGTCCACCCACCTGATCCGTCGTCACCAGCCCCGGGCGGAGAGCCATCCGTCCACCAGGTCCAGCATCTCCGGCCGGTCGAGCCACTGGAAGTGACCGGCCTCGTCGACGACCACGACGTCCGGGTCCGCCAGCCGACGTGCGATCCGCTCGTGCTGCTGCACCGAGCAGAACACGTCGTACCGGCCGGCGAGGAGCAGCGTCGGGCAGCCGATCTTGCCGAGGCGGTCCACCGCGCTCCAGCGGCCGAGGGCCTCGAAGACCCGCCGGCACGAGTCCGCAGACACCAGCGCCGGGTCGATAGCGTCCCGCAGGAGGGCGGGATCAGCAACACGGAGGAAGTACGGCGCGAGCGCGCGGTACATCTCGACCAGCCCGGCATCGGTGCTCGGGAGATCGCCGAACAGCGCCGCCACCGCGGCCGGCGGCGGCGGGCCCTGGTCGTCGTCGGGTGACTCGCCGGCGCCGAGCTGGCCGGGCGTGGTGCCGGCGAGCACGAGAGCCGAGACCCGATCGGGGTGGCGGAGAGCGGCCTCCAGCGCCACCCATCCGCCGAAGGAGTGGCCGAACAGCGCGAACCGCTCCAGGCCGAGGCCGTCGGCGACGGTGACGACGTCGTCGGCGAACTGCTCCATGTCGACCGGCCCGTCCGGCAACGCCGCCGAGCGGCCGTGCCCGCGGTGGTCCCAGAGCACGAGCTTCCTCCGGTCAGCCAGTGGGTCGAGGCTGCGATAGACGTCGTGGCTCATGCCCGGTCCCCCGTGGGCGACGAGCAACGGCGGACCCGAGCCCACGACCTCGACGTGCAGGCCCGAGATCCGGGCGGACAACAGCGACGGCGCGCTCATCGCCGTTCCCCGACCGGCCGGAACCCGGTGCACACGCCGTCGATCGCGACGACGAGCCCGTCGCGCACCGTCACCACCTCGAGGTGGGCGAGGTGGTAGCGACCACCACCCGCCTCCAGCACCAGCTGTGACCGGGTCGTGAACTTCTCGCCGATCGGCACCACCGACGCCGAGTGCCGCCGTGCGGCGTCTACGCCGGTGATCGCGCCGGCGAGCTCCTCGAGGAAGGCGTCGGCACCGGTCAGCGTGCGGAGGTCACCGGGCATGAGCAGTCGCGAGACCACGTCGGGCGCGAGCAGGTCGCGCAGCGCGTCGAGGTCGCCACTGGCGTAGGCATCGGCGTACGCCGCCGCGACCTCCTCGTCCGTGCGGGTGAGGGTCAGCTGGGTCATCGGAGTCTCCTCGTGGTCGTGCGCCCGGTTCGTCCGCGCGCCTCACCCCTTCGGCGCGAGCACGTGTCTGGCGGCCGCCAGATCAGATCTGGCGCCTTCGGACGAGCGACCGACCAGGTCGGCGAACGAGAGGAGAAGGTGATGACGACACAGGTGCAGACCGAGATCGACCCGGCCGCGGTCGAGGCCGCGATGGAGAAGGTGTTGGGCGACTTCGCCGCCGCGATCGGCGTGACGACGGTGCTGCTGGGCATCAGCTCAGGTGCGTGGAAGGCGCTCGCCACCGGCCCGGCGACGCCCGCCGACCTGGCGGACCGGGTCGGCACCGTCGAGCCGTACGCGCGGGAGTGGCTCGCCGCCCAGGCAGCAGCCGGGTACGTCGACTACGACCATGCCGACGGCACCTTCACGCTGCCGGCCGCGGTCACGGCCGTGTTGACCGACGACGCGACCACCGCGCTCTTCTCGGCGTTCGGTGACGCCATGGCGGTGATGGGAGCGGACCTCGCCCGGTTCCGCGACCGGTTCGCGGCCGGCCAGGGCTTCGGATGGCACGAGCGCTCCCCCGGCCACTGGGAGGCGATGGCGCAGATCAGCGACGCGAGCGTGATCCCGTTCCTGCCCGCGTGGCTGGCCGCGATGGATGGCGGCGACGAGCGGCTCGCGGCCGGGGGCAAGGTGGCCGACATCGGCTGTGGGTACGGCGGCCTGCTCACCGCACTCGCCGGCCTCTACCCGCGGGCGACGGTCTACGGCTTCGACTACCACGACGCCTCCGTCGCACGCGCGCGAAGCACGGCGTCGGACGCGCGCGTCAGCGACCGGGTCCGAGCAGAGGTCGCGACGGCGAAGGACTACCCCGGTACGGCGTACGACCTGATCACGTTCGTCGACAGCCTGCACGACCTCGGCGATCCGGTCGGTGCGCTGGTCCATGCCCGCGAGGCGTTGGCACCGGACGGCTCGGTGCTCCTGATCGAGCCGGCCGCAGCCGACCGGCTGGAGGACAACCTGACGCCGGTGGGCCGGCTCTGGTACTCGATCTCGACGACGGTCTGCACCCCCAACGGCGTCGCCCAGGAAGGCCAGCCGCTGGGCACCGTCGCCGGCGAGGCGAAGCTGCGGGCGGCCGCGGCTGCTGCGGGGTTCACCCGGGTCGACCGCCTCGACGTCGAGGCGCCCATGAACCTGCTCCTCCAACTGCGCCCCTGACGGCCGTCGACAGAGCAGAATCCGTGAACATGGGTGGTCGGCTCGTCGGTCGGGAACCAGTGCTGGCGCTCGCCGCCGGCGCTCTCGACGACGCGCTCGCTGGTGCCGGCCGGTTGCTGTTGGTAGCCGGCGATCCCGGCATCGGCAAGACCGCGCTCGCCCGGGAGGTCGGCGCGATCGCCCGCACCAGGGGCGCGCGGGTCGTCTGGGCGTCCTGCCCACCGGGCGGCGGGGCGCCGGCGTACTGGCCGTGGACCCAGGTGCTGCGGCCACTCGGTGACCGGACCCGGCGCGCGGCCGTGCTGCTCGGAGGCAGCGCCCCGGACGACGCGACGGCACGCTTCGAGCTCCACGAGAGCGTCATCGAGGCGCTCGGCGAGCTCGCGGGCGACGCCGGCGCTGTGGTCGTCCTCGACGACCTGCAGTGGGCGGACCAACCGTCCCTCGAGCTCCTCGACGCGGCCTCCCGGCAGATCGGCGCGCACCGGCTTCTCGTGCTCGGGACCTACCGAGACCTCGAGGCTCCCGCGACTCTCGACCGGCTCGCCGCGAACGCGGAGGGCATCACCCTGGGCGGCCTCGACAGCGCCGCCGTGAGCGGGCTCGTCACGACGATCACCGGTACGGCGGTGCCCGGGGCCGATGCCGACCAGCTGCGGTCCCGGACGGCGGGGAATCCGCTGTTCGTGCGCGAGCTGGCGCGGCTGCTGGTCGCCCGGGGCACGGGTACCACGGACCGGAGTGCGCTCCCGGCGACGGTGGCCGACACCCTTCGGCAACGACTGACCGGCCTGACCACGCCGTGTCGCGACCTGTTGGCGACCGTCGCGATCGCGGACACGGCCGACATCGCCCTGTTGGCGGACGCGGCCCGGCTGCCCCGCGAGGAGGTCGCCGACCTGCTCACGGAGGCACGGATGGCCCGGGTGCTCGTGGAGGCTGAGCAGGACCGGCCGTTCGTCCACGACCTCTACCGCGAGACGGTGCTCGCCGACCTGTCGCCGGACGACCGGCGCCGCCGCCACGGAGCGGTGGCGGCGGCCTGGATCCGGTGCTCGGCCGGCGACGGCAGGGCACCCGCGGCGCGGATCGCGGCCCATCTGGCTGCGGCCCTCCCCCGGCCGGCTGCCGGCGAGGCGGTGCCGGGCGCCGAGCTCGCGGTCGACTGGCTGACCCGCGCCGCCGCCGAGGCCACGGCACGCTTGGGGCACGAGGAAGCGGTCCGGCTCTACCGCCGTGCCCTGGCACTGACCGATCGCGCCGATCCGGCGCTGCTGCTCGCGCTGGCCGACGCTGAGCTGCGCGCGGGCGATCCGGCCGCGCGCGACACGTACGTGGCCGCTGCCCAGGCCGCACGCGACGTCGACGACCGAGGCGCGCTCACCGCCGCTGCCCTCGGGCTCCACGAGGTCGGGGCGCGCGGCGACCACGACGCCCAGGTCCGGCTGCTCGAGGAGGCAGTGGGACTCGCTCGGCACGGCACCTCCGAGCGGGCGCTGCTGCTCGCCGCGCTGGCGCGGGAGCTGCGGCACGCCGGCGGGCCTGCGACCCGGTGGCAGGAGACGGCGCAGCAGGCCGTCCGCACCGCGCGCGAGCTCGACACCCCCCGGGTGCTCGCCACCTGCCTGCTCGCCCTGCACGACGCGCTGTGGACACCGGGGACTGCGGACGCCCGGCTTCTCGTCATCGACGACATGGCGGGCGCAGCCGCGGCCGCCGGGGACGACGAGCTGACCGCCCAGGCCCGGGTGCTGCGCGCGGCCTGTCTCCTGGAGAAGAACGACCGCCGCGGCCTCGTGGAGCTCGCGCAGTACTGCCAGCAGGTGGAAGACCTCGGCCACGCCCGCGGCCGGTGGGAGGCGCTGAGCAGGAAGGCGACCCTCGGACTCGTCACCGGGTCCGTCGAGGAGGCGGTCTCATCGTCCGTCGCCGCGTTGGAGCTCGGTCTGCGGATCGGGGTGCCGGACGCCGCCGGCGTCCACGGCACCCAGCGGTGGCCGCTCTCGCTCTTCGCCGGCGACCGGATGGCGATGCTCGACACGATGACCGAGATCGACCTGATCCCGATGCGCGACGCGTTCACGGCCGCCGCACTGCGGACCGAGGGCGACGCCGAGCATGCCCGCCGGATCGCGCTCACGCTGTCCCTCGACGTGCTACTGGTGGAGAAGTACGACCTCGAGTTCGACGCCCTCGCGGCGGAGGCCCTCGCCGCCGGCGGACGCAACCCGGAGACCGAGCGGTGCTACGACCACCTGCTGCCGTACGCCGGGACGAATGTCGTGGTCGGAGGGTGCGCGTCGTTCTGGGGTCCGGTCGACCTGTACCTCGGTCATCTCGCCGTCGCCCTCGGCGACCCCGACGGCGCGCGAGACCACTACGCCGCCGCTGCCGCGATGTCGGCCGCGCTGGGATGCCCCCGCTGGCAGGGCTTCGCCACCGGCCTCCGCGACTCGATCGGGCCCGCCGCGCCGGACCTTCCACGGTTCGTGCGCTCCGGCGAGGTGTGGACGCTCTCCTGGCAGGGCCGCGTCGGACACGTGCCGGACAGCAAGGGTGTCCGGGACCTGGCCCACCTCCTGGGCTGCAGCGGCCAGGAGGTGGCGGCCACCGAGCTGATGGGTCACCGGCCCGTGGCGGGGGCGGACCCCGTCCTGGACGACGTGGCCAAGGCGGCGTTCCGACGCCGGCTGGTCGACCTGGACGCGGAGATCGCGGACGCTGAGGCCGACCACGACGACTTCCGCGCCGAGCGTGCCCGCGACGAACGGTCCGCGCTCGTCGAGGCACTGGCAGCGGCCGTCGGGCTCGGTGGTCGGGACCGCCGGCTCGGGGACGACGCCGAGCGGGCCAGGAAGGCGGTCACAGCGCGGATCCGCGACGCCGTACGGCGGATCTCCGAGGTGCATCCCGACCTCGCTGCCCACCTCGACGAGACGGTGCAGACCGGATCGTGGTGCGTCTACCGGCCGGGATGAGTCGAACGGTCCCGCCGGGCGGACCGGCGTACGACGCCGCCGACGCCCCGCCGCGGTCGCCTCCGTGGGACCTCGTCGAGGAGACCGACCTCGTCGAAGTCGGACGGCTCACCGAGATCGGCGAAGTCCTCGTCCTCGTCGACCACGAGGTTGCTGAACACCCCGTCGGGGCCCTGCATGACGGCGAGCACGCCGGGCGCGGTCATCGACACCACGTCGTCCCGGGATGCCGACGCGATCGGCTCGAGCTCGAGCAGGTAGCGCATCGTCGCCATCCCGAACAGCTGGGAGACGACAAGCTCCCACTTCATCGTGGAGATGGGCCGGGTGCCACGGCGCATCAGCGGCAGCAGCAGCGCCCGGTTCAGCCAGCGGAGGATGCGCGGCGCGTCGTCGCCGGACTGGGACGACCGCGCGACGATCCGCAGCATCCGGTCGCGGGTCCGCGGGTGCTCGCACAGGACGAGGAACCGACGCACCAGCTGGATGGCGAAGTCTTCGGTCGGGTCCAGGCTGCGCATAGCAGGACCGATGGTGCCAGTTGCAGGGGCGAACCGGTGTCGATCAGCGATTGGCCGCGCGGATCATGCGACGGATCTCACGCGGGATCGGAGTCGCGAGGAGCACCGGACGCGCGAGCAGCCGGCGGGAGGTGACCGCCCAGATCCGGCCGGTGTTGACGGTCCGGCCGCGCGGCAGGAGCCACGGGCCGCCGCTGGCGCCGCCCGTCAGGTCGCACTCGCGCATCGCCGCGTCGGACGTGCCCTCGAAGCGAGTAGTGCGGCCGTCGCAGCGACGCGCGGTCTCTCCGTCGTACGGCGACTGCGCGGGCCAGCCCCAGATCCGCACGCCCCAGTGCCGCGGCCGCTTGCCCCAGACGACCTCGTTGCCGCCCACCCGGTCCACCAGCCGGCGACCGTCGCGCCGCTTGAACGAGATGATCGCCTGGTCGTAGCGGTACGCCTCGCGCTCGATCCAGCCGTTGAACGCGTACGCGTTGTTGGCGACCCACCGACCCAGAGGCGCCCGCCCCTTGCGATAGCGCGGAACGAACACCCAGTGGCTGTAGAAGTGGGGCCGTTGGAGCAGGCCGACGTTGGGCCCGGTGTGCACGCAGTGCCCGGCGGTGATGACCTGGTTGCGCCTCTTGGTCTTGATCGCCGCCGCCGAGCAGACGGCGTCGCCGCCGTCGACCCGGAAGAAGAGCTTGCCGGCGGTGCGTGGCACACGGACGCCCCGCTGCGCGGTGCGCTGCTGGTCACGGGCCTGCGTGTCGCCGTACGTCGTCGAGCCGCCGAGGCTGGGCAGCAGCTCCTCGATCGGGACGGCCGCAGCCATCCGCTCCGGCGTCCAGTAGCGGCGGATCTCCCGGGCGCGGTCCATCGCCTGAGGCGCTGCAACGACGTCGGTGTCACTCGAGCCGACCACGCTCGGCGCGGTCGCTCCTGGCGCGGCGCTCGTCGGCGTCGTGCCGACCAGCGTCCCGGTGACGAGCGTGCCGACGGCGAGCAGAGCGACTCGGTGAACAACCCCCATGTCCGTCGACAATACCTAGTCGCGCTCACGACTCCGTCGTGCGGTAGCGGCCGCGGTAGTACAGCAGCGGCTCGGCCACGTCGCCCCCGGTCGTCGCGAGGTGCTCGACCCTGCCGATCACGACGAAGTGGTCGCCGCTCTCGTGGACCGTCTGGATCGTGCAGTCGAGGTGCGCGAGCGTGCCCTCGAGCACGGGCGATCCGGTCACCTCGGCCGGGTGCCACGGGATCCCGGCGAACTTGTCGGTCCCCTTGGTCGCCATCTGCGCCGAGACGTGCTCCTGGTCCGCAGCCAGGACGTTGACGCAGAACCGCCCGCTGCGCTGGATCAGCGGCCACGCGCGCGACGACTTCGCCGGCACGAACAAGACGAGCGGCGGGTCGAGGGACACGCTGGAGAACGACTGGCAGGTCATGCCGACCGGCTGACCGTTGCTGATCGTGGTGACGACGGTGATGCCCGAGGCGTAGGTGCCCAGCACGTCGCGGAAGCGCCGCGCTGCCGCCCGCGCCTCCGGGTCGTCGTGGACGGCGACGCCCTCGCCGGGACGGAACTCGAAGTCGATCTCGGCGTCGCCCAGCCAGGAGTCGATCAGGGCGGGGTGCGGCCACGTGTCCCGGGCGTCGGGGCTCATCCCCTCGGGGATGTCACCGTCCGGCACCCGGCCATGTGTGGGGTGGGACGACTCGGCGGGCATGCTGGCCACGGTAGCGATCTCAGCTTCCGCCGCCGAAGTCGTGGCCCCAGTACGAGACGGCCGTCGACTCCCGGGCCACCCACTTGCTGTCCTCCACACGCAGGCCCTCGGTGCCGAGCTCGATGTCGAATCCGCCGGGCGACCTCACGTAGAACGAGATCATCTCGTCGTTCATGTGCCGCCCGAGCGTCGCCGACAGCTTGGCGCCGTGCTTGCGCACCCGCTCCAGCGCGCGGCCCACGTGGTCGAGCTCGTCGACCTCCAGCATGATGTGCACGCACTTGGAGGGGTTCGGCATCGGCAGGAACGCGAGCGAGTGGTGGCGCGGGTTGACGCCCAGGAATCGCAGCCAGACCTTGCTGCCGGGCTCCTTGCCGACGAACTCCCCCGGCATGCTCATCGAGTCACGGAGCCGGAACCCGAGCACCTCGGTGTAGAAGCGCAGCGCCTCGACGTCGTCGAGCACGGGTACGACGAGGTGCCCCATGCCCTGGTCGCCGGTCACGAACGTCGCGGCGTACGGCGTCACGACCGGTCGCGACTCGTAGGTGATGCCGTGGAACAGCTCGAACACGTTGTCCCACGGGTCGCGGAACCGGACGAGCTCCTGGACCCGTCGGTCGTCGAGCTCCTCCTTGGTCCCCTCCTCGAACTCGACGCCCGCCTTCTGCAGGTGCTCGCGGGCGGCCTGGAGCGCTTGGTGGTCGGCGACCTCCCAGCCCGAGCAGGCGAGCTGGTCGACGTCAGCGGGGAAGACGACGAGCCGGGCGGAGACCTCGTCGATCCGCCAGTACTGGTGGTCCGGGTTGGGCCCGCGCCCCTCGGCCAGGCCGAGCACCTTGCCGGCGAACTTCTTCCAGGCCTCCAGGTCGGTGCTGGCGACCCGGACGTAGCCCATGGACTTGATGTCGATCGTCACTTCTTGGTCCTCTCGACATGGCGGTTGAGGAACTGCAGGGCGACCTCGCGGAACTCGTCGGCCGCCTCGATCTGCGCCCAGTGCCCGCACCGCGGGAACACGTGGAGCTGAGCCTTGGGGATCAGCTTGAGCGCGACCATGGCGCCGTCGAGCGGGTTGACCCGGTCCTCGCGACCCCACGTGAGCAGGGTGTGGTGGCGGACCCGGTGGGCCTCCCGCCACAGCATCCCGTCCTCGGCGGTCTCGGGGTTCCAGAACGACATGCCCATCGAGCGCATCGCGTCCTGGGCGCCGGGAGCGGTCGCGTCAGCGAACCGCTCCTCCACCAGCTCGTCGGTGACCAGGTCCTGGTTGACGACCATCGTCGAGATAAAGGCGCGCAGCGTCTCCCTCGTCGGGTTCGCGCCGAAGTCCATCAACCGCTGCACGCCCTCGGTCGGGTCGGCGTGGAACAGGTTGAGCGACAGGCCACCCGGACCCATCATGATCAGCCGCCCGACCCGGTCCGGGTAGGACAGCGCCAGCCGCATCGCCGTACCGCCGCCGAGGCTGTTGCCGAGCAGGTGCACCTTCTCCAGGCCGAGCTCGTCGAGCAGCGCCACGACCGCGTCGGCGGAGAACCGGTAGTAGTTGCCCACGACCGGGGGCTTGTCGGAGGCGCCGAAGCCGGGCTGGTCGACGAGCAGGGTGCGGTACTCGGTAGCGAAACCGGGCAGCGCACTGCCGAAGTTCGACCAGGCGGACGCGCCGGGCCCGCCGCCGTGCAGCATCACCAGTGGCAGGCGCCCCTCTCCTGCGCCCGCCTCGTAGTAGTTGAGGGTGATCTCGCCGGCCGCCTCGGTCTTCACCTGGGCGGTACGGCGCGTGCTCTCCTTGGAGTAGTCAGTCACGGAGATCAGTACATCCCCGGGTCGACCTTGTGCCCGAACTGCTGGGCGCCGTACATCTGGAGTGCCCGCTCGGGGTCGTTGGCAGCGTGCACGCGGCCGGCGTGCGCGTCGCGCCACGCCCGCTGGAGGTAGGTGCCCTCGGCGAGCGCGCGACCGCCGGACGCCTCGAAGAGGGAGTCGATTGCCTCGATGGCGCGGGCGGTGCCGAGCACCTGGTCGCGACGGACGCGGAGCCTCAGCTCGAGCGGGATCTGCTCGCCGCGGGCGACGAGCTCCTGCTCCTCGCGGAGGTTGTTCATGAGCAGCGCCCAGGCCGCGTCGATCTCCGACGACGAGCGCGCGATGCGCACCGCGGCGAACGGGTCGAGCGAGGCCTTCTCACCGAGGTACGCCGCACGGACCCGCTTCTGCTGCATCTCGACGTGCTCGGCGTACGCGCCCTTGGCCATGCCGATGATCGGCGTGGCGATGGTGCTGGTGAAGATCGAGTGGAACGGGAGCTTGTAGAGGTCGCTGGTGTTGACCGCCTGGCCCGGACCCTTGCACTGCCCGGTCTCCCCCATCGACAGCGTGAACGCCTCGGGGATGAACGTCTCCTCGACGACGATGTCGTTGGAGCCGGTGCCGCGGAGGCCGACGACGTTCCAGACGTCGACGATCTGGTACTTCTCCCGCGGGACCATGAACGTGCGGAAGTCGACGACCTGGCCCTCCTCGTTGAACACCAGGCCGCCGAGCAGCACCCAGCTGCAGTGGTCGCAGCCGGAGGAGAAGCTCCACTTGCCGGAGAGCTTGAAGCCGCCCTCGGTGAGCACGGCCTTGCCGGTCGGGGCGTACGACGAGCTGAGCCGGACGTTCTGGTCGTCACCCCACACGGCCTGCTGGGCCTCGTCGTCGAAGAGCGCCACCTGCCACGGGTGGACGCCGACCACGCTCGACACCCAGCCGGTCGACCCGTCCGCCGAGGCGATGTCGCGCACGGCGGTGTAGAAGTCGATCGGGTCCGCCTCGAAGCCGCCGTACCGCTTCGGCTGCAGCAGCCGGAAGAAGCCGGTCTCCTCGAGCTCCTTGATCGACGCCTCGGGTACGACGCGCAGTCGCTCGCCCTCGTCGGCACGGTCGCGGAACGTGGGAAGCAGGTCGCGCACACCGTCGAGGGCGGACTGGACCTCGGGGCTTCGATTCATCTGGGAGCTCCTGTCAGAAGTTCGGTACAGCCAATACTAGAACACGTTCTACTTTTCGTCACGCATTCACTGCTTCGTTGGTCGAGGAGGTCGCGCTGGCGACCGTCTCGAGACCCTTGGCCTTCAACATCAGGGCGATGTCGATGAGCTGGTCCTCCTGGCCGCCGATGAGGTTGCGGTTGCCGGCCTCGAGGAGGATCTGGGCGCCGGAGACGCCGTAGCGTTCGGCGGCGTTGCCGGCGTGCTTGAGGAAGCTGGAGTAGACCCCGGCGTAGCCCATCATCAGGGTCATCCGGTCCAGCTGGCACTCCTCGGGCATCGCGGGTTTGATGACGTCCTCGGAGGCGTCGACGATCTTGAGGAAGTCGACCCCGGTGGTCCAGCCGAGCTTGTCGGCGACCCCGATGAACGCCTCCAGCGGCGTGTTCCCGGCACCGGCACCGAACCGGCGCACCGACCCGTCGATCTGGGTGGCACCGGCGCGGGCGGCGATCACGGTGTTCGCGACGCCGAGGCCGAGGTTCTCGTGGCCGTGGAACCCGACATCGGCCTGGCCGCCGATCTCGGCCACGACCGCGGAGACCCGGTCGGCGGTCTGCTCCATGATCAACGCACCCGCGGAGTCCACCACGTAGACGCACTGACAGCCGGCGTCGACCATGACCCGCGCCTGCTTCGCGAGCACCTCGGGGGGCTGGGTGTGGCTCATCATCAGGAACCCGACGGTCTCCAGGCCCAGCTCGCGGGCCAGCCCGAAGTGCTGGATCGACACGTCCGCCTCGGTGCAGTGGGTCGCGATCCGGCAGATCTGCCCGCCGTTGTCCTGAGCGGCGCGGATGTCGTCCTTGGTGCCGACACCCGGCAGCATCAGGAACGCGATCTTGGCGCGCTTCGCGGTCTCGGCCGCGATCTTGATCAGCTCCTGCTCCGGGGTCCTGGAGAACCCGTAGTTGAAGCTGGACCCGCCCAACCCGTCGCCGTGGGTCACCTCGATCACCGGGATCCCGGACTCGTCGAGGGCCTCGACGATGTCGTGCACCTCCTGCGCCGTGAACTGGTGGCGCTTGTGGTGCGACCCGTCACGGAGGCAGGTGTCTGTCAGCCGGAGGTCGAGCTTGCCGAAGGGCTCGTCGCCGTGGATCCCGGACCAGGTCCGCTCGAGGTGGTCCCGCTGATCGAGCTTGTCGAGATCTGTCATGTCAGTTGGCTCCCAGCAGGTTGCGCGCGATGTGCTGACCCACCTGGGTCGCGGCGGCGGTCATGATGTCGAGGTTCCCGGAGTACGGCGGCAGGTAGTCGCCCGCGCCCTCGACCTCGACGAAGATCGAGACCCGGCGCATCCCTTTGGTGAAGTCGGAGGGCCCGTCGAACTGCGGCTCCTGGAGCAGCCGGTAGCCCGGGACGTACTCCTGGACCGAGGCCTCCATCTGGTGGATCGACTCGGCGATCGCATCGGTGTCCGCGTCGGGATCGACCGCGCAGAAGATCGTGTCGCGCATGATCATCGGCGGCTCGGCGGGGTTGAGGATGATGATCGCCTTGCCCCGCTCGGCGCCGCCGATCGTCTCCACGCCCGCCGCGGTGGTGCGGGTGAACTCGTCGATGTTCGCCCGCGTCCCCGGTCCCGCGCTCACGCTGGAGACCGATGCGACGATCTCGGCGTACGACACCGCCGTCACCCGGGAGACCGCGGCGACCATCGGGATCGTCGCCTGGCCGCCGCAGGTGATCATGTTGACGTTCGGAGCGGCGACGTGTTCCTCGCCGTTGACCGGGGGGATGACGGCCGGGCCGACCGACGCAGGCGTCAGGTCGACCGCCCGGATGCCGGCTTCCGCGTAGCGGGGCGCGTACTCACGGTGGACGTAGGCCGAGGTCGCCTCGAACAACAGGTCCGGCAGCTCGTCCTGCTTCAACAACCAGTCCACACCCTCGTGCGTGGACACCAACCCCTGGTCGGCGGCGAGCTTGAGCCCCTCGCTGGCCGGGTCGACGCCGATCATCCACCGCGGCTCGATCATTCCGTTTTCTTGGCCAGAACGCAGCAGCTTGTACATCAGGTCGGTCCCGATGTTGCCGGGACCGACGATGGCGGCGGTTGCCTTCTTGCTCATGTCGTTCACTCCTCGAACTCCACGACCAGCGGTTCGAAACCGCTGATCAACGCCGCCACCCGGTCACCCGGGGCGAACGGCACGAACGGGCCCAGGGCCCCGGACAGGATCAGGTGGCCCGCGCGCAGCGGGTCTCCGAAGCGCCACGCCTGGACGGCAAGCCAGCGCAGCGCCTCGAGCGGGTCACCGAGGCAGGCGGCGCCGGTGCCGGCCGACCGCTCCTCGTCGTTGATGGTGAGCGACATGGTGACGTCACGCGGCTCGAAGTCGTCGAGCTTGCGTCCCTCGCGGCCGACGACGTACAGACCACTCGACGCGTTGTCGGCGACGGTGTCGGTGAACCCGATCTTCCAGTCGGCGATCCGGGAGTCGACGATCTCGAGGGCAGGGAGCGCGACGTCCACCGCGGCCCGTACCGCCTCCAGGGAGATGTCGGCCTCGTCGTCCGGATCGATGTCGCTCGCGAGAACGAATGCGACCTCGGCCTCGACCCGCGGCTGCAGCAGGGTGCGCATCGAGATCGGGTCGCCGTCAACACCGTCGCTGACGTCCATGTCGCTCAGCAGGTAGCCGAAGTCGGGCTGGTCCACCCCGAGCTGACGCTGGACGGCCTCCGACGTGGCGCCGATCTTGCGGCCGACGACGGTCACGCCCGTGGCCAGCCTGGCCTGCACGAGGCCCTGCTGGACCGCGTAGGCGGCGGCCAGGTCGTCGGTGCCGATAAGGTCCCGCACCGGCGCACACGGGACCCGCGTTTCCTGCGCGCGGGCGAGGCGCTCGACAGCGGCCGAGATCACGTCGTGGGAGGTCACACGGCAATACTAGAACCTGTTACAGTTTCTCGCCATGACGGGTCGTACGACGGGCAGCTTGCCCGCCGAGGTTGATGTGGTCGTAGTCGGTGCCGGCGGCGCGGGGATGAGCGCTGCCCTGGCAGCCGGCCGCCGCGGCCTCGACACGATCCTGGTGGAGAAGAGCGCCTACTTCGGCGGCTCGACGGCGCGCAGCGGCGGCGGGGTCTGGATCCCGGGGAACGACGCCCTCAGGGACGCGGGTCAAGTCTCCGAGGACGATCTCGAGCAGACCAAGCTGTACCTCGACAGCATCGTGGGGGACGCCGTGCCGAAGCAGAAGCGCGACACCTTCCTCGACCGCGGGCCCGAGGTGATGGACTTCATCAAGGCCAACACACCGGTGCGGTTCCGCTGGGTCCCGGAGTACGCCGACTACCACCCCGAGGCGCCAGGAGGCCGGGCCCGCGGGCGGACCGTCGAGCCGGTGCCCCTGGACGCCCGGTTCCTCGGCGACGAGCTCGACCGGCTGCACCCGCCGTACACGAAGGCGCCGGCGAACCTGATCGTCACGCAGGCCGACTACCGCAAGATCAGCCTCGGCATGCGCACCATCAAGGGCCCGATCACGATGCTCCTGGTGATGGTCCGGCGGCTGTGGTCGATCCTGCTCCGACGCCGGATGTACGCCATGGGCAACGCGATCTCGATCGGCCTGCGCAAGGGCCTGATCGACGCCGGCGTGCCCGTGCACTACGAGACCGAGCTCAAGGACCTGGTCCTCGAGGACGGCCGCGTGGTGGGCGTCCGGGTGTCGCGGGACGGCGAGGAGCAGGTGGTCCGCGCACGGAAGGGCGTGGTCATCGGCTCGGGTGGGTTCGAGCGCAACCTCGAGATGCGCGAGAAGTACCAGCCCCAGCCGACCTCGGTCGACTGGACGACCGGGTCGGAGTTCAACACCGGCGGCGGCATCCTCGCCGGCATTGCGGCCGGCGCCGAGATCGACCTGATGGACGACGCCTGGTGGGGTCCGACGATCCCGCTGCCGGGTCGGCCGTGGTTCTGCCTGGCCGAGCGCAACCTGCCGGGCTCGATCATCGTCAACCAGGCCGGCCAGCGGTTCATGAACGAGGCGCTGCCGTACGTCGAGGCGACCCACGCGATCTACGAGGGCGAGGCCACCGGCGTCGGCCACGTCCCGAGCTGGATGATCATCGACCAGCGCTACCGCAACCGCTACCTGTTCGCCGGCCTCGGCCCGCGGCAGCCGTTCCCGGGGCGCTGGCTCAAGGAGGGCGTCGTGCGCAAGGCGTCGACCATCGCGGAGCTGGCCGAGGCGATCGACGTACCGGTCGACACCCTCACGGCGACGGTCGAGCGCTTCAACGGGTTCGCCGAAGCCGGTGTCGACGAGGACTTCCACCGCGGCGAGTCGGCGTACGACAAGTACTACTCGGACCCGACCGTGAAGCCGAACCCGTCGCTGCACGCCATCGACCACGCGCCGTTCTACGCCGTGAAGATCGTCCCGGGCGACCTCGGCACCAAGGGTGGTCTCGTCACCGACGAGCGGGCGCGGGTGCTGCGGCACGACGGCTCGGTGATCCCCGGTCTGTACGCCGCGGGCAACGCGTCGTCGGCCGTCATGGGCCACACGTACGCCGGCCCCGGGGCCACGATCGGACCGGCCCTGGTGTTCGGCTACCTTGCCGTCGAAGACCTGGTTTCGACAAGCTCAACGACCGGGAGTGCCTGATGCCCATCGACCCGTCCGTCGCGATCGGCGCCGACCTCGGCTCCCGTGAGTTCTCGTGGACCGAGAGCGACGTGCTCCTCTACCACCTCGGCATCGGCGCGGGCTCGCGCAAGGGCGACAACGTCTCCCCCGCCGCGCTCCGGTACACGCTCGACGGCCCGGCGCTCCAGGTGCTGCCGTCGTTCGGCGTGGTCGTCCCCACGTTCCACGAGACCGACCCGCCGCCCCTCGACCTGCCCGGGTGCGACATCAACCTGGCCCAGGTGGTCCACGGGTCGCAGTCGATCTCGGTGTCCGGCCCGATCCCGACGTCCGGCTCCGCGACCGTCTCGACGACGCTCACCGACATCTGGGACAAGGGCAAGGCGGCCGTCATCTGGCAGGAGAGTGTCGTCGTTGCCCGCACTGAGAACGGAGCGTCGGGTGAAGAGCTGTGGCGGACGACGTCGTCGATCTTCGTCCGGGGTGAGGGCGGCTGGGGCGGAGACCGCGGGTCGTCCGCGCCGGTAGCCGTTCCGGAGCGCGCGGCGGACCACGAGTCGTCGTACGACGTCACGCCGCAGCAGGCCCTGCTCTACCGGCTCTGCGGCGACCGCAACCCGCTGCACGCCGATCCGGACTTCGCCAAGACGGCGGGCTTCCCCGCGCCGATCCTGCACGGCTTGTGCTCCTACGGCATCGTGCTGCGCGAGCTCACCGACGGACTGCTCGGCGGCGACGCGACCCTCGTCCGTGGCTTCGGCGGCCGGTTCACCGGTGTCGTGTTCCCGGGCGAGACGATCCGCGTCCTCGGCTGGCGCGAGGGCGACCGGATCCTCGCCTCGGCCTCGATCGCCGGCGGTGAGCGAGGCGGATCGCCCGTGCTGTCGGACGTCGCAATCGACCTCGCCTGACCCGTTCGCGCCCCTACACTCACCGCATGGGGGGCAGGTCGCACCAGTTCGACGGGTTGCGGTGGGGTGCCGGATTCACGACGGGCGCCGTCACCGTCGCGATCGCGAACGCCATCGCGATCGCGCTCGGCTTCGTCGCCAAGGCCCTGCAGGACCCCGTCGACGAGCCCGTCTTCGGTCGCGTCGACGAGGCCGGCAACACCCAGTGGACCGACGTCCTCGAGACCCTCACCCAGATGGGCAACGTCGCGCAGACCCAGTACCTCGGCGCCGCGCTGGCGGTGGGGCTCGCGATCTGGTTCGCGCTCCAGGGCTGGCGGTGGTGGATGCCGCTCTTCCTCTTCCCGGTCGCCTGGTGGATCGCCCGGCTCTGCCAGCTCACGATCGCCGCGATCGTCGACCGCGACCGGGACGTGGTGAGCCTCATCGGCACCCAGATCGGCGCCTTCCCGTCAGGGGGCTGCGCCCGGATCATGATCATCTCGGGCGCGGCCGTCGTCCTGGCGTCGTACTACGCCGGGCTCTCGCGCCGGACCACGCGATGGCTCTACGTCATCCCGCTCCTCCTCGGGTTGGCCGAGGGCTACTTCCGCACTCGCCTCAACCAGCACTGGTTCACCGACGTGGTCGGCGGGATCCTCTACGGCGGACTGATGCTCGCCGCCCTGGTGAGGACGCTGCGGGCCTTCGACCCCGCCCCGGCCACCGTGGGCCTGGCCCGACCGAGCAGCCGATCCTCGTCCCCGCAGGCTGACGTGCTGGGCGCGAACCCGTAGGTTCGGTGTCATGACCACTCGTACTGCACGCACTGCATGGACCGGCGGACTCCAGGACGGCTCCGGCCAGGTCGAGCTGACCACCTCCGGCGTGGGCACCTTCGACGTCTCCTGGCCCCGGCGCACCGAGGACGCCCAAGGCGTCACTTCGCCCGAGGAGCTCGTGGCGGCCGCCCACTCGTCCTGCTACTCGATGGCGTTCTCCGGTGAGCTCGGTCGCGCCGGAGGCACCCCGCGGTCGCTCGACGTGACCGCGGAGGTCGAGTTCGGGCCGGACCCCGCCGGTGGGTTCCACATCAGCGGCATCAAGCTCACCGTCCGCGGCGAGGTCGAGGGCATCGACGAGGCCACGTTCCTCGACTGCGCCGAGAAGGCGAAGGCGGGGTGCCCGATCAGCAAGGCGCTGGCCAGCGTCCCGAGCATCACTCTCGACGCGGCGCTCGAGGGCTGACGCCCCTTCTCTAGGCTCGGGGCTGTGACCGATCTGCCGGTGCTCAGCGCCGTCGACCAGCGCATCCTCGGGAGCCTCCTGGAGAAGGAGCTCACGGTGCCGGCGTCGTACCCGTTGAGCCTCAACGCCCTCCGGACCGCGTGCAACCAGAGCTCCAGCCGCGACCCGGTGGTGTCGTACGACGACGCGCTCGTCGAGGGCGCGTGCCGCAACCTCAAGGACCGCGGCCTGGTGCGGATCGTGTGGGCGGATCGTGGCCCGCGGACCCTCAAGTACCACCAGGTGCTCGCCGAGGCGCTCGACCTCGGCAGTGACGAGCGGGCACTGCTGACCGTGCTCCTCCTCCGCGGGCCGCAGGCTGCGGGTGAGCTGCGGTCCCGCACCGAGCGCCTGCACGCGTTCCCCGACCGCAGCGACGTCGAGGCGACGCTGGAGCGGATGGCCGCTGCATCTCCCGCGCTGGTGCGGGTGCTGCCGCGCCGGGCCGGCGAGCGCGACCCGCGCTGGGTGCACCTGCTCGGCGACCAGCCGGCCGCCGACGCGGTCGCGCCGGTGGCGGCGACGCCGGAGATCGACCTGACGACCCGCGACGAGCGGGTGCGGTCGTCGTACGACATCGTCGCGGAGGCGTACGCCGACGCGCTGACCGACGAGCTCGACGGACTGCCCTTCGAGCGCTGGCTGCTCGGGCGGATCGTCGACCTCGCCGCCGCTGCGCCCGTGGTCGAGGTGGGCTGCGGCCCGGGCCACGTGACCGCCTATCTCGCCGACCAGGGCGCCAGGTCGACCGGTGTCGACCTGGCGCCCGGGATGGTCGAGCAGGCCCGGGCGCGGTACCCGCAGGCGTCGTACGACGTCGGCGACCTGCGCCGGCTGATGCGCCCTCCGGCCGCGGACGGCTGGGGCGCGGTGCTGGCGTGGTACTCCCTCGTCCACACCACTCCTGCGGAGATGCCCGAGGTGCTCGCGGGTCTGGTGCGGCCGCTCCGGCCGGGTGGCTGGCTGGTCTACGCCGGCCACGCGGGAGGCGGGGTCGTGCATCGCGACGACTGGTTCGACGAGCCGGTCGACCTGGACTTCGTGCTCCAGGAGCCGAAGGACGTCGCTGCGCTCTTCGAGCGGGCGGGGTTGGTCGACGTCGAGTGGTACCGGCGGGCGCCGGTGGCCGCGCGCAACGAGTCGACCGAGCGGGCCTACGTGCTCGGTCGAGCGTCGGGCTGACGGACGCCGAAGGTCGCGCGTGACTCAGCGCCGTTCGGTGCCTTCCCCGGGAACGACCAGGCCCGATTCGTAGGCGACGACCACCAGCTGGGTCCGGTCGCGCAACCCGTGCCGGTTCAGCACCTCGCTGACATAGCCCTTCACCGTCGTCTCGGCGAGGTGCAGCGCGCGGGCGACCTCCGAGTTCGAGAGTCCCCGCGCGACCAACCGCACGACCTCTGCTTGGCGCTCGGTCAGGTGCATCGCCGGCACCGCCGATCGGGAGGACGCGAGGCGCTGCTCCACCAGGCGCCGGGTGATGTTGGGGGCGAGCACCATCCCCCCGCCGGCCACCGTGCGGACCGCGTTCCAGAGCTCGACCCGTGGACTGCTCTTGAGGACGAACCCGCGCGCGCCTGCCCGGAAGGCGTCCGCCACGGCCTCGTCGGTCTCGACAGTCGTGAGGACGAGGACGGCTGGGCTGTCCGGCGCGGCGGTGAGTCGCTCGGTCGTCGCGATCCCGTCCAGCACCGGCATCCGCAGGTCCATGAGCACGATGTCCGGACGCGACGCCGCGACCACGTCCAGCGCCTCGCGCCCATCGCCCGCAGTGCCGACGACGTCGATGTCCTCGGCGCCGGACAGGATCGCGACAAGGCCCTCACGCACCAACGTCTCGTCCTCGACGACGACAACGCGGATCATCGGCCAGCACCCGGAAGCGTGGCCTCGACCACGTAGCTCCCGTCATCGGCCTGCCCCACCGCGAGCTCACCGCCCAGTGCTTCGACGCGGTCGCGGAGGCCCACCAGGCCCCGTCCGGTGCCGCCGTACGTGGACCGGTGCGCCGCCCCACTGCTGACGACCCTCAGCGTGGCGTGGTCCTCGTCGCCGACGACCTCGACCCGGAGTCGGGGCGTACGGCTGTGGCGCAACGCGTTGGTCATCGCCTCCTGGACCACCCGGTAGGCAGCGAGATCGACGTCGCGGGTGAGCTCCGGGAGCTGACCGTGCCGAATGAGCTCCACGACGGCACCGGTGGCGCGGACGCCGCCGACCAGGGCGTCGAGGCGCGCCAAGCCTGCGGTCGCGGGGTCTGGTGCGTCGGCCTCCAGCAGCGCCAACAACGCCTGCAGCTCAGCGAGCGCGTCCCGGCTGGTGTCGGCGATCGCGGCGAGCGACCGCTCGGCCGCGCCCGGATCGGAGCGTACGACGGTCGCGCCGGCCTCAGCAGTGACGGCGATCAGGGTGACGGCGTGCGAGACCACATCGTGCAGCTCGTGCGAGAGCCGCCTTCGTTCGGCGGCGACCGCTTCGGCAGCCTCGCGCCGGAGGTCTTCGTTCACCACCGCCATCCCGGCCAGTGCGCGGCCTCGACGGCCGAATGCGGCCCCCAAGCCCGCCGGCACTCCCAGGAAGAGCAGGAGCGTCGGCGGAACGTTGGCAAGGCTGTCCGACGGGTCCAGGGCGATGGATACCGTGACGGAGAGTCCGAGCATCCCGAGCCCGAGGACGAGCTCCCGACGCGACTCGAGGCCGCCGACGTAGAAGGCAGCGACGATGATCGCGATCAGCACGCCGATCTCGTCCGGAGACTCCGTCGACGCCGATTCGACGGCCAGGCCTGTCGCTACCCACGCAGCGGTGAGCGCGGGCTGATGCCGTCGCCCGACAAGACCGAGCACCGTCGTGACGGCGATGACGGTCCGCAACAGGTCCAGCTCGCCACCTGCGGCGGCAGTCTCGATGGCGGCGACCATCGCGAGTGGCACTGGCAGCCACAGGTCGCGCAGGAGCGCCCGCCAGTGGCTGCCTGCTTCCACGAGCGGCGGCGCTCCCGCTGTCTGGGTGCTCACGTCGAGGACGCTAGCCGCCGGAGGGCGGGCGCGGAGCCCTTCGCAGGAAGGATGCATCCCCGCCGCGAGTAGGGGCGTGACCCTCGCGCGACGGGTGCCGGGCGGCCCCGAACCATCCCTAGCGTCGGGGCATCTCGACCGATCACCCAGGAGATGTCATGACCACCAGCCCCACCCGCGTCGTCCTCACCCTCGCCACCGTCGGCCTCACGGCCGTCCTGACCTCATGTGGCGCCGACGACCCAACCACTGACGACACCAGCAAGGACCCTTCCTCGATGACGACATCCGTGGCCGAGCCTCTGGCCATCACCGATCACGTCCTGGATGGGGACAGCCTCCCGGGTTTCGAGCCCGAGGGACGCCCGCGAGCCGAGGACCTGCACGCTTTCGCAGAGGCGCACGAGAAGACGCCTGCAGAGCTGCGGGAGTCAGGATTCCTGTCAGGGTCATCGCTGTTCTTCACCGGCAAGGGTGACGACTTCGCGATCTCCGTGGCGGTGGCCTACGCGGACCGAGCGGCCGCAGATGCCGAAGCGAATCGGCTCTTCGCCAGCAACACCGAGGGCGGTGATCCGTCGACAGAGGTGATCCCGCTCGAGGTCCCCGGAGTGCCTGGCGTCCTGGCGGCCTCACTCGTCGGGTCACAGGGCGAGAAGGAGTACACCGGCGTCGAGGTCGTGTTCGTCGACGGCGCAGTGCTGCACGAGGTGTTCGCCGTCGGCGAGTCGCGACGGTTCGACCTCGACGCCGTGGTCGCGTCCGTCAGGGACCTGTACGACGAGGTGGCGGGTCGCCCTCTCCAGTGATGCGCAGGGCGTCCCCCACGTTGACCGTCCCACCCTCGAGAACGCGGTAGACGGTGCCGGCACGGCGCCTGAGCGCCTCCTGGGCGCCGGCGCCGATGGTGTCGTCGAGCAGCTTGCAGGGTGCCGCGACGCGGACGGCCTCGAGCAGGACGTCGCCGATCCGGAGTCGCGAGCCGGGCTCCCTGGGGATCGTGCCGTGGCTGACGGTGATGTTGCGGCGGGTCAGGTGGGACGGGACCTCGTCGCCGAACACCGTCGCCGCCTCGTCGAGGCTCTCCCTGCTCTGCACGGTGACGTGCCGGTGCTTGGTGCCGTGGTAGCGGTCCCCCACGATCCCCTTGCCCGCCTCGACCTCGACGTGTTCCTTCGCCTGCATCGGGAGACGGGCGCCCTTGGCGACGTGGATCGAGACGACGGTCGGAGTCACGACGGAAGTATCCCCGGCGGCCGGCACGGAAAACGGGTTGCCCGGACCCTTAGGTTGAAGGGCATGTCGTACCCACCCCCGCTCTACGACGGCGACTCGGGCGAGATCTCGGCGACCATCCGACCCGGCACCGCCGCGCCCGACCTGGTCTACCCGAACGGCAACCGCGTCACCTACCTTGCGACCGGCGGCACCACCGGCGACCTGTTCGGGCTCTACAAGTGGGATTTCTCCGAGGCGGTCAGCGGTCCTGGCGCCCACTTCCACCGGACGATCGCAGAGTCCTTCTACATCCTCACCGGCGAGGTGAGCGTGTACAACGGCCGCGCCTGGGTGAAGGCTGCTCCCGGTGACTTCCTGCACGTGCCGCCCGGCGGCCTGCACGGCTTCCGCAACGAGTCGGGAGCGGAGGCGTCGATGCTGCTGCACTTCGCGCCGGGTGCGCCGCGGGAGGCCTACTTCGAGGGCCTCGACCGGCTGGCGCGCGGCGAGGAGTGGACGCCGGAGGAGTACGACCGGTTCATGGCCGAGCACGACAACTTCTGGACTGACTGACCGGTCAGGCACCGCATAGCAGGCTCGGACTACGGTGTTGCCATGGCTCGTTACGAGGTCAACGACGCGGCCGTGGCCAAGGCGCGGGCGCTCATCGCGAGTCGGCAGTACGTGCTCGACAGCGACTGGGGCGACGTACAGCCCGGCGCCGAGGCCGGCAACGCCTTCCTCGAGCGCAACTCGTGGGATGACTACGCCGCCTGGCACCTGGGTCTGACGGTCGGTGCCAACGACGAGACCAAGGCGCGCTACGCCTTCGTGTACGGCGACTTCCGCCGGGTCCACCGCACCGGCCTCATCGCCTGCGTCTACCGCGCCGCCGAGTGGCGCCACAAGAAGGTCGAGCTCGCGGCGCACGACCTCCTGCAAGAGCTCGACCGGGTCGCCGGGATCGAGTGACGCGGGGGCGGGCGGTCGGCGTCGTAGAGGCTTCGGCGCGCCCGCGCCTCTTCACTCTGAAGTGGTGGCGCTGCGCCTGGCCGGAATGAGAGGCTCGGCGCCATGAGCGAGATGGTGTACACGACGAGCGGGCGCGCGCACCCCGACACGTCAACGATCTTCGTGCTCGGCCTCCTGGGCATCCTTGGTGGCGTCATCTTCGGTCCCTGTGCTTGGTACTTCGGCGACAGGTTGCTGACCAAGTACGACGCCGAGCCACACCGCTGGGGCGCACGGAGCTGGGCGCAGGCCGGACGCACGATGGGCAAGATCGGGACATTCCTGATCCCGGTCTGGCTCGTCCTGTTCGTCGTCACGTAGCCGAGGACGCGCCAATGCCGTCCTTGCCTGACGCTCTCTCGTGACATGACCGGCGGCCCGCCGGGGTCACGTCGAGCGATCTGGGTACCTCCGCCCTGCAGGGCCGCGCCGCCTTCGGCGCCTGATCGGCAGCAGGCAAGAGTCTCCGGGCGCAGCTGACGCTTCGCCAGTTCCCTCGCCGAGCTAGGGGCGCAGCAGTTTCCACTGCCCTTCGGAAACAACGTCGACCGCGCCGTCCGCCACCCTGATGGCCGTCTGGTCGTCGATGGCGTACGCCGGACCATCGATCCCGTTAGCCCACTTCTCAGCCACGGGCAGGGTGTTCTCCGGCATCATCTCGTGATTCAGATGCGGGAAGATCGAGAAGTCGACGAGACCGAGCGTGCGGTCATCGGGCGCGGACGGCCACTCAACGAACTCGGCACCGATCCGCGGCGTCATCACCATGCTGCCGGCACTCAATCCCACCCAGACCTTGTCCGGCAGTGACGGCAGGAGCTCCGCTAGTCCTGACTCTCGCATCCAGTGGCACAAGTACGTCGCGTCCCCGCCGTCCACCAGCAGCACGTCGGCCTCACGAACCCACGGCACCCATCGCTCCGCGCCGACGGTGGGCAACGCGGTGAGTTCGAGCACGCCCACCGACTTCCAGCCCATGCCGGCCATGAGCCGGGGCGGCGCGCCGACGACGAAATCCCGCACGCCGACGGGACCGCACATCGGGTTCGGGTGCCCCCACTGCGTCGTCGGGACGCAGAGAGCATCGGACTCGGCAATCGGCTTGCCCAGCAGCTCGATCAGCGCCTTCTCGATGCTCGGGTTCGTGACGCCGCCAGAGGTGAGTAGGAGTTTCAAAGGTGCCTCCTGGTCCGGGTGCGGTTTGGGTAGCGGTGTACGGACCGCTCACCAGCAGAGAACTCATCGGTGAACGTGAGAGCGGCTTTTCCAAGTGAGGACGCCCGGGGCCCACGGCCGGCCGCAGGCTCCGCCGGCCGGCACGAATGGCTAGGGGCGTGCCAGCCTGATCCCGTGCGCTACAGCACCTGTGATGAGCAGGTAGAGGCCCGGGGCTGTGAAAGCCACGGTCAGCACGATGAAGAACTCGGGATCTTCATTGACGTTGACGAACAACATGCCGCCGACGGCCATGAGCACAGTGCCCACGACCGCGCAGAGCAATGGTGCGGTCGGAGCAGTCGTGTCAGGCTGATGAGTCATGCCCGCGAGTATGCCGGGACCGTGTCAGATCCGGGCCCCAGAACAGCGCTGACGATCGCCAGGAGGGCGTAGATTGCGGCGCTCGCCACCACCGCCTCGGAGGCCGCCGTTCGCCACCAATGCCGCGTCCTTCGCTCTGCTGGGCCTGCCTTGGAGCGCGGCGTTTCGGCACCCGCACACTCGCCGCGGCAGTAGCGTGCAGCTCCGCGAGCACGCCAGGCGGCAGTCGCGTGCGCTTAGTTGCTGCCCGCCTGACGAGCCTGGTGCTGGTCGATCATGCCCTGCACCGTCTCCAAGACGGTCGATGCCTTGTAGACGACACCGATATCGAGGAGTTCGTTGACATACGGGATCGAGTGGGCCGAGGTCTGGAGAACGGGTACCGCGCGCTGATGGACTGCTGCAACTACCCCGAGGAACAGCAACTGCGGTCCGAGCCCAAGATTGATGTTGCCGTGCTTGTCCGGGACCGAGGCCGGGACGTAGAGGAATACTGGGCTGCCGCTAGATCCGGGAAAGACCGATGCGTCGATGAGGAACACGGGCCGGCCTTCGTAGTCGACGGACAGAGCGGTTGCGGCGTGCCCTCGTCGAACGATGGGAAGCAGGGAACTGGTGTCGAACAGCCCGTTGGGGTAACCGATGAAAGTGACCGGCTCGATCGGCTCAAAATTCTCCAATGCGGCCGGGGTGGCCGCGTACTCGGCTGGGATCGACCGGTAGAAAAGCCTGACACCCTGTGCCTTCAGTTGGTCCACGGTGCCGCCGATACCGAGGGCCGCGACGTCGATATCCGGGTCCGAGTGACCGAAGAACGATGTGGGGCTACAGGACACGACGAACTCTTGCCCGAGCAGCGGGGACTGGCCGTCTGGCGTGCTACGGATGAAGTGCAGTTCGACCTCACTAGCGCCCTCGATGACGTGCTTGTTCGTCACCACAACGAGAGCCGAGTGAGTCTCGTCGATGTCTGCCTGGAAGACGAAACCGGTTCCCCTCCCAGTTCCCCCGGGAACCTTCGTCGTGATGCGGACGGTAGCGAAGAGCAACTGCTCGATCGGTGATTTCACTTGCACCCTCGTGCACCTCCTTCGACTCTGCTCGCCACGTTAACGGCTTCCTCTAGTCGGCAAGACCGAGCGCCACTGCCGATTAGTGCGCGCGCGTCTGTTGGACGTCAGCCGGTGGTGCGTCGGGTGCTCCCGTCGGCGATGTGCACGGTGTACGACCACGTCTCGGCCGGGTGGTCGGAGTTCTGCTCAGTGGACGGCCACCACGCAGCGAACCGGTTGCCGACAACCGAGGCCTCGATGTCGAGCCCCGAGGAGGTGTGCACGGTGACACCGGTGACGTCGCTGCCCACATACCCCTCGGTCCGGGTGAACCATCCCTCGTCGGTGCTGCCGTCCTGGCTCGTGGTCTCGTCGATGCGGTCGCTCACTAGGGTCGGGGGCGCGGCGGGGTCCGGGGTGTAGCTCCCGAAGAAGTCCTCCCCGTCGGCGATCGTGTGCCCGACACTGTCGTCGGGCATCAGGCAGACGGCCTCGATCCCTGGGCCGGCGAGCAGTACGTAGGTCCATTCGCCACGTCGTTCTGCTATCGCAACGCGCCCTCCGTCTGGTGCTCCGAGGGTGGAGCGGCAGGTGGTGGCGGCCTCGGCCGCGGCCGGGTCCGACAGGGGTTCGGGCGTAGGCGTCCACGATCCGTACGCCTCGCCTCCATCGAGCAGCAGTCCAGGGATGGCGACGCCGGCGACCGCGGCGGCGCCGGCCAGGCCGACCGTCACCAGCAGTCGACCCCGACGCCTGTGCGGTCGGTTCGGCTCGACCGGGATGGGTTCGTCGGTGGGCGTCGCCACGATGCGGGCGAGTGTCGCGTCGGCACGTTCACGCTCCGCCTCGGTCAGGTCGGTCCTCGGTGCGCCGTCGAGGTGTCGCAGAGCTGCGGTGATCACGGTGTCGGTGGTTTGGCTTTTCATCGGTGGCTCCTCTCGGAGGCTGGGTGGCCGGGCAGGGGGTCGCCGGCGGTGGTGGAGTCGACATGGCGTCGCAGGGTGCGCCGGGCACGGGACAACCGCAGCCGGAAGGCGGTGGATGAGATGCCCAGCACCGCCGCCGCCTCGGGCGCGGTGAGCCCGTCCAGCACAGAGAGTGCGATCGCCTCCTGGTCAGTCGCGCTCAGTAGCGGCCAAGCCGCGGCGACGTCGACCCGGCAGCTCACCAGATCCGGGTGGAGGCCTTCATCGGCGGGACCGCGCCGGACCTCAGAGAGACGGACCGTTAGGGCATCGTGCCTGTCCTCGCGGCGCCGGGTGTTCTGGAGGGTTTTGCGGGCCACGCCGAAGAGCCAGGCGCGCGCGGCCGACAGGTCGGCGGGCACATCGTCGAGGCGGCGCCACGCGACGAGCATGACGTCGCCGAGCACGTCCTCGGCGTGAGTGGAATGGACTCGTCGGCGTACGAAACAAAGCAGATCGACGTACGCCGCGTCGTAAAGCTCCCGGAAGCGTTGTTCACGCTCCCGCGGCGACGGTGTCGTGGATTCCATGCTCTGTTCCTGTCCAGGATGGCACGAGTGTGTCACCCGACTTCGCCACAAGACCAAGGTCTATTGATCCTGATCCTGGGTTCTAGCGCGGCGGCTGAGTTGACAGATGACTCGCCCGCTCACTGGGCGAAGGTCTATCCGTCGGTGGTTGTCGTCGGGCACGTTGAGTGGTGTCGGCGGTGTGGGCCGCCGGTGCATTCCCTGGTTCCCGTTGGGTCATCGCCGCGCCCGCAAGACCGCGGGAGGTCCTGCAATAGATATGCGAGGCCCGACGGCCCAGGACACGCCGACTGGCGACAGGGCTGAGCGCCACCAGAGCGCCGATCAGTGAGCGACCGGCAGTCGTGTCCCGAACCGTCGGGAGTGCCCCATCTGCTGCTGCAACAGCAAAGGAGAGCACATCAATGAGTGTCGAACACGAAGCGATCCAGGAGAAGAGGACTCAGCTCACCGCCGGGATCGACTGGGCCAGCGCCGACCACGCGGTGGCGATCGTCGACGCCGCCGGAGTGCAACAAGACCGGTTCGTCATCCCGCACACCGGCACCGGTCTACGCCAACTGGTGCGGCGACTGCGCCGCGCCCGTGTCTGGGGCGTGGCGATCGAACGACCCGACGGTCCGGTTGTCGACGCGCTGCTCGAAGCCGAGCTGACAGTCTTCGTGATCGCACCGAACCAGCTCAAGAACCTCCGCAGCCGCTACGGGTCGGCCGGAAACAAGGACAACAGTTTCGACGCCTACGTCCTGGCCGACACGCTGCGCACCGACCGCCCCCGGCTCCGCCCGTTGACCCGCGACAGCGAAGCCACGATGACCCTGCGGATGACCGTCCGGGCCCGCCAGGACCTTGTCGCCGCCCGGGTGGCGATGGCCAACCAGCTCCGCGCGCACCTGCAGACCACGCTGCCCGGCGCGATCGGCCTGTTCCGCGACATCGACTCCGCGATCACCCTGGCGTTCTTGACCCGGTTCCCCAGCCAGGACAAGACCGACTGGCTCAGCCGGACCCGGTTGCGCAACTGGTTGCGCTCGGTCGGCTACAACCGCCAGGCCAACCTCGACCGGCTCTGGACCCCCCTCAACAACGCCCCGGCCGGCACCCGCGGCCCGGAGGCAGCCGCCCGCGCCCACGTCACCTTGGCCATGGTCGCCGCGCTCACTAGCCTCCGCGCCCAGATCAAAGCCCTCGAAGCGCAGATCGCCGTCCAGCTCGCTCAGCATCCCGATGCCGCGGTCTTCACCTCACTGCCCCGCTCCGGCACCGTGCGCGCCGCCCGACTACTGGCCGAGATCGGCGACGCCCGCGGCCGCTACCCCACCCCTGAGGCCCTCATCTGCCTGGCCGGCGCCGCACCCTCGACCAAGCAATCAGGCAAGGTCAAGGTGGTCACCTTCCGCTGGGCCGTAGACAAGCAACTCCGCGGCGCCGTGGTCGACTTCGCCGGCGACAGCCATCACGACAACCCCTGGGCCGCCGACCTCTACCAACGCGCCCGCGCCCGCAACCACGACCACCCCCACGCCGTGCGGATCCTGGCCCGAGACTGGCACCACGTCATCTGGCGCTGCTGGCAAGACGGCGTCCCCTACGACCCCGCCAAACACCACGCTCTACAACGCGTCCTCGCATCGACGGCTTGACACAGGGCTACTACTGCCGCATGGTCTGCGCGAAGTTGCGGGATAGTGGACGTGGCCGCCGTGGCGCGTGCGACCATCGATCTGTGCGTTCTTCCGCCGTTGCCGCCGCCATCCTCGGGATGGGAATCATCATGACGGCCTGCGGCGACGACCAGCCTGCTTCCACCGATGCCGTCCAGTCCGTACCCTGCCTTGACGAGTATCAGCCGCTCGTATTGGAGCCCAGCACTGCGCAACCGGGTCAACGGCTCGTCGTGCGCTATCCCTCGCTGGCACCAACGATGGGGCAGTTGTTTATGAGCCGAATTTCCAGCGGCGAGTGCACCCCGAAGTTCGCGCTGTTTCTCAAAGGCGACGAAGGCGCGTGGGCAGAGGCCGAGGGACCAGTCGTGATGATGTCGGGCGAGTTCAAGCGAATCGCGTCTCACCCTGCGGTGGTCCCCGATGCTGCTGAGCCGGGGACCTACGAGGTGTGCGCACCCGCGCCGCGACCCGGGAAGATTCCCGCTTGCGCCGTGCTCACCGTCGAAGAGTGAGCGCACAGGGCGGCAGTAGCGTGCGCATCACCAGCGCTTGAGACGCCGGCAGTTCAACCCTCGACTGCTCGCTGAATGTCAGTCAGAGTTACGAGATAACCAACGAAGTCGACACCGTCCTCCTCCGGCTCCCAGCCATCCGCTTCGAAAATCGGACGTACCTCCACCGTTCCAGGAACCACGTGGCCCTGGGCGTGGCGACAGCGGTAACGCTCGATGCGCGTGACCGTGCCAGTGTGATCGACCGTGTCCTCTGCTCGACGAGCGTGCCGATCGACCGCCATCGAAACCGAGGCCGCGGTGTCGGCTCCAGTGAGTTCCATGAACGCTGCAATGTTGAGTTGGCCGCTCATCGGCCACGTCACGTTCAGTCCTACGGTGAAGGGCTCACCACAGCACTGCACCTCATAGGCGTCAACCCAGACGAGTGCGTCCATGCCAGCATCGTGTCAGGTGGTCTCCCACGTTTCGTAGCCACTTATCGGTGGAGTCGCGCACTCGCCGCGGCAGATGAGCGCGCTTTGGCGCGGGGATTCTGGCCTCGTCCCCAAGGCAGTTAGAACGTCACTGGCTCCCACGCAGCCGTCTCGCGCCAGCCCTGCACGTCAAAGGCCCAACCCGCCATGAGTGCATGCGCAGCTCGCATGTCAGCAACGGTGGTGCGGAAGTGACGGTCTGCCCCGCCCGCGCGGTACTCGACCAAGTAGGTGCCATCGCCATTTCGGCTCGACTGCGCGTACGTGTGACCGCTGGAGTCGCGCAGGTCGTCCACAATCACGTAGCCGCAGCGCCCTGATTCAACGTCCTCGAAGAGCAGAAACAGACTGTCCTCGGACGGATCGTCGATCGTCTCACCCGACTCGAGAGTCGCCCGATGCGTAGCCTCCATCGGATCCGCTAAGGAGCGCGGAGAGTCATCGCCAGGTTGATGCTTCCTCTTGAAGAGTCGTGCAAACCAGCCCGATCCCTGCGCCGGCTGCTCCGCTTGAAGGTGCTGGGCGAGTGCCGCGTATGCGGATGCCGACACCATGGAGGCGGGGACCGCCTCGGCATCCGGAAGCAGCTGCTCGATCTGAGGGTCGAAGCAGACGAGGCCTAAGGAGTCGGCGATGTCTGCGAGCTCGTCGCGCGCAAGCTCCGCACCCGAGAAGGTCATCGGGAAGTAGATGAGGTCACCTACCGCCTCGCCCGCCAGAGGCGACGACGCCCACGGGCACTCTGGAGCCGAGTTGTCGTCCAACTCCGGGAAGCGGGCCAAAGCAGCTTCGATGAAAGCCTTGATTGCTTCGGTCGGGGCGGCGGGTTCACCGGCGCCGTCGAGGGCCTTCTCCATCGAGTCCATGCGGCGCTCGTACTCGGCGGACGCATCGGCGTTAGTTGCGGGCTTCGGGCCATCCCAGACAGCCAGGTCGTACGACATGCTCCGCATCGTGACACCCCGCTCGCCGCGGCGTAAGCGATTGGGACGAACCATCCGCGGCAGTAGTAGCCCTGTGTCAAGTAGTGGTGGCGAGGACGCGTTGTAGGGCGTGGTGTTTGTCGGGGTCGTAGGGGACACCGTCTTGCCAGCAGCGCCAGATGATGTGGAGCCAGGCGCGGGCCAGGATGCGGACGGCGTGGGGATGGTCATGGCCGCGGGCTCGGGCTCGTTGGTAGAGGTCGGCGGCCCAGGGGTTGTCGTGATGGCTGTCGCCGGCGAAGTCGACCACGGCGCCGCGGAGTTGCTTGTCTACGGCCCAGCGGAAGGTGACCACCTTGACCTTGCCTGATTGCTTGGTCGAGGGTGCGGCGCCGGCCAGGCAGATGAGGGCCTCAGGGGTGGGGTAGCGGCCGCGGGCGTCGCCGATCTCGGCCAGTAGTCGGGCGGCGCGCACGGTGCCGGAGCGGGGCAGTGAGGTGAAGACCGCGGCATCGGGATGCTGAGCGAGCTGGACGGCGATCTGCGCTTCGAGGGCTTTGATCTGGGTGCGAAGTGCGGTGAGGGCGGCGACCAGGGCCAGGGTGACCTGGGCCCGGGCGGCGGCTTCGGGGCCGCGGGTGCCGGCCGGGGCGTTGTTGAGGGGGGTCCAGAGCCGGTCGAGGTTGGCCAGGTGGTTGTAGCCGACCGAGCGCAGCCAGTTGCCCAGCCGGGTCCGGCTGAGCCAGTCGGTCTTGTCCTGGCTGGGGAACCGGGTCAAGAACGCCAGGGTGATGGCGGAGTCGATGTCGCGGAACAGGCCGATCGCGCCGGGCAGCGTGGTCTGCAGGTGCGCGCGGAGCTGGTTGGCCATCGCCACCCGGGCGGCGACAAGGTCCTGGCGGGCCCGGACGGTCATCCGCAGGGTCATCGTGGCTTCGCTGTCGCGGGTCAGCGGACGGAGCCGGAGGCGGTCGGTGCGCAGCGTGTCGGCCAGGACGTAGGCGTCGAAGCCGTCGTCCTTGTTGCCGGCTGACCCGTAGCGGCTGCGGAGGTTCTTGAGCTGGTTCGGTGCGATCACGAAGACTGTCAGCTCGGCCTCGAGCAGCGCGTCGACCACCGGGCCGTCGGGCCGTTCGATCGCCACGCCCCAGACGCGGGCGCGTCGCAGTCGCCGCACCAGCTGTCCTAACCCGGTGCCGGTGTGCGGGATGACGAACCGGGTCTTGTTGCATCCCGGCGGCGTCGACGATCGCCACCGCGTGGTCGGCGCTGGCCCAGTCGATCCCGGCGGTGAGCTGAGTCCTCTTCTCCTGGATCGCTTCGTGTTCGACACTCATTGGTGTGCTCTCCTTTGCTGTTGCAGCAGCAGATGGGGCACTCCCGACGGTTCGGGACACGACTGCCGGTCGCTCACTGATCGGCGCTCTGGTGGCGCTCAGCCCTGTCGCCAGTCGGCGTGTCCTGGGCCGTCGGGCCTCGCATATCTATTGCAGGACCTCAAGGGTCTTGCGGGCGTGGCGATGACCCAACGGGAACCAGGGAATGCACCGGCGGCCCACACCGCCGACACCACTCAACGTGCCCGACGACAACCACCGACGGATAGACCTTCGCCCAGTGAGCGGGCGCTCAGACGGAAACCCAGCAATACACGGATTCGTTGCGTGCGCGTGCTTCCCGGGCTAGCTGAGCCAGGTCCTGGAGCAGGGCGGTCAACTCCTCGGGATCACCTGCGCCCCAGAACTCCTCGGTCTGGGACCAGGGAACTGCTACCTCAGCGAGGCGGTCAGCCTCTGCCTGGGCGAGAGCGTCCACGAGCCCATCGGTCAGGGTATGCACCATCCCCTCACCGCCGTCGCGCACCGCCAGTGAGCGCCCCCAGCGCGGGTCCTGCTCGATATCCTCGTAGGGACGGCCTGTGAGCAGTTCCTCCAGCGTGCCGGCTTGCACGACGGGATCAATGCCGGTGTCTCCCACGGTGGGGTAGGCAGGTCCCTCGGGAACCGTCTCGGCCACCTTCGAGCGGCGTCGGAACAGCCCTCGCCGGCCCGACTCAGTTATGGCCGCGCCCGCCGCTGCGGGGCCACCGAGGCGGTCGATGGTCGCGGCAGCGTCCGCGTCATTGGGAGCGGCAAAGTAGTCGAAGAGAACCCCCATGCCCCGCATCGTAGATAATGGGGCGCCCGCTACTCGGCAAGACCGAGCGCCACTGCCGATGTGCGGATGTCCGCTTACGAGGCGGGGACCCCGCGTTGGAGCCCACCCCGCGGACTGGGTACTCACCGAGGGCGGGCTGATTAGGACGGAGTGTCCTGTCTGGGTTGCTTCAACTGGGTCCCGTGCTTCCACACGCCGGAGATGTTGCCGGGATCCGCGAGCAGTGCGATGTCGTGGAGCGGGTTTCCGCTCACCGTGATCACATCGGCGTCCCAGCCCTCGGCGAGCACACCGGCACGGGGTGCCTGGGGGCCGAGGGTGGCGGCGGCGTTCGCGGTGGCCGCGGCAATGGCATCGGAAGGTGAGAGCCCGGCCTCGACGAGGAGTGGGAGCTCTGCCCCGTTCTGGCCCCAGGCCACCGGCAGGTCGGCGCCGCTCTGGTAGACGTCGGTTCCTGCGGCAATGGTGACACCGGCCTCGTGAGCACGAGCAACCGCTTCGGCATGGATGCTGGCGATCGCCTCCAGCTTGCGGTAGTTCTCGGCGCTCAGCCCCGAGGCGATCCCCGCCTTGAACAGCTGCACGACGATGTAACGGGTTGGCACGAGAATGGCGCCAAGTTCACGCATCGCGGCGCATGCCTCGTCGTCGAGATAGGTCCCGTGCTCGATGGTGCGGGCCCCCGCCTCGAGAGAGGCCATGATGCCGGGTTTGCCGTGGCAATGCGCCATCACGACGCGGTCCGCGAGGGCTGCGGTCTCGACGATGGCGCGCAGCTCGTCGGAGCGGAACTGCTGGTGAATCGGGTCGTCGATCTCCGAAAGCACCCCTCCAGACGCACAGATCTTGATCACCTGGGCGCCCAGTCGCAGCTGCTCGCGCACGGCCCGGATGCAGTCGTCGACCCCGTCGCAGACGCGCAGCTCTCCGGAACGACTGGTGAGATCGTGCACCCAGTCGAGGGGGATGGTGTGCAGGTCGCCGTGCCCACCGGTCGTCGACAAGATCGCACCGGGTGCATAGATCGACGGACCGCTGACGGTGCCCTCACGAACGGCCCGGGCCAGATGGACACCGATTCCACCTGCCTCCCGCACGCTGGTGAAACCGGCCTGCAGTGCGGCTTCCGCGTCCTTGACCGACCGGGCCGTCCGCAACGGGAGACTGTCGGTGTAATACGTGCCCAACCCGGTAGCACGCATACCAAGGAAATGGCCGTGGCACTCCCACATGCCTGGCATCACAGCCGGGGACCGGACGAGATCGGCTCCGAGGATGTCAGGTGCGTCCGCAGTTGGACCTGCGAACAGGATCTTCTCGTCGAACACCACGGAACCCTGGGAGATCGGGTCACCGCGTCCGGGAATCAGCACGTCGGAGTCGATGCGCGTGGTCATGCGTCCAAGCGTCACCGAAACCGGACCCCCTTGTCACCCGGCAGCGCACCGGAGCCCCCATCATCCGCTCATGCCGCCCTGCGTGCGCGGAGCTGCACGCTACTGGCACCCCTCTGTGTCAAGACGCAGTCGGTAGCGGGGTTCTAGGGTGGGGTCTGGCGGGTCCGGGAAGTGGCTTGTCCGAAGAGCCGGTGTGGGGTTGTGAGCCGGTCGCGCTGGAGTCAGA
>NZ_QXGH01000034.1 GCF_003515065.1 Nocardioides immobilis | reverse complement strand
GATCGGCTTGTTGGTCTCTTCGACGATCCGGACAGCTCCCTCACGGAACTCCCGGTCGTACTTCTTCCGCTTCTCTGGCATCTCGATCCTCATTGTCGATGCCTCTACGGTCCGGGGGGAACCTCAGGCCTTGCGACCTGCCGGATCCTCTCACCCGGCACCTACCTGTGGACCCTGCCCAGCGGGCTGTACCTGGTCGACCCCACCGGCACCTACGACCTCACACCCCGACCCGGCGCCACCCAGCCGACCGAGCCGCCGACCAACCCGGCCGGCCCGGCCGACCCACCCGACGAGTAGCCACCACGCCCCGAACCCCGCCCACGGCGGGGCCATCGGCATGCCTGCAGGCGCTCAACCCTCGCCGGCGACGACGGACGACAGCACCAGCTCGGCCACGGCCCGGCTCGGCGCCGTGACGGTGATCCGGTGGGTGCCGACGTCGCCGTACATCCGCACGTGCGCCTGGTCCAGCTGCTCGGGCAGGCTCTGCTCGACGCGCTCGCCGCCGGGGCGCGCCGACACCTCGACGCCGTACGTCGGATCCGGGTCGCCGCCGAGTCCCCAGCGGGTGGGGTACCGCCACTCGGCGTCCCCGGCCGCACCTGCCGCCCACTGGTCGGCGACGACGACCGGCTGGCCGTCGGTGCGCGCTGAAGCAAGGATCCGGAGGGTGACGTCGCGGTCCGGTGAGGCCGCGGAGAGCACCCAGTCGCCCGCGTAGACGTAGCCGCTCCACCTCACCTCGCCGTCCTCCTCGGAGCGGGTCACCTCACCAGAGAACTGCAGGGCGTCGTACGTGGCCCCGCCGTAGAAGGCCGCGTACGCGCCGAACTCGCACGGGTCGACGTCGGTCGGACCGAAGACGGGATGCTCGCCACCGTCGGAGCCGCACTCGACCTCGTGCCAGCCGGGCGGGAGCTCGGCGCGCGCGTGGTCCTGCGCGACCGTCTGCCACTGCTCGTCCGCGCGCGCGACCCGGATCGGCGTCGGGGGCCAGGTGCCCGCGTCGTACAGCTGCCGGTCGCCCAGCGGCTCGTCGAGGTGCAGCGTGAGCGGCACGCGCGGGTTCCCCACGCACGTGGCGGCGCCGTCGAACGCCTGGCTCGACAAGGTGACGTACACGCCGCCCTCGGTCTCGGTCACCTGCGGCTCACCCAGGTGGGCGCGAGGATCCCGTCCGCTGGTGCACGCGCCCTCGTGGACCAGCACCTGGGGCGACGTCGTCGTCGGATCGACGCCTCCCGCCGGGGCGGTCACCTCGACCCGCGACCTGCCTTCAGGCAGTGCGACCGAAAGCCGTCGGCAGTCACTCCAACCGACGGCCTTGAGTCCGTTGCTGGTCTGCTTCAGCTCGACGATCTGAGCGTCGGCCCGTGGACCGTCGGACGTCCACTCGCCGACACCGACGACGGTCACGCGGTCGCTGACGGCGAGCACGATGTAGGGCGCCGCGTCCCCGCCCTGCTCCTGGATCGCCCTCGGCGCGTCGATGCCGGGGGCTGCCTGGAGCCGCACGAACGCGTCCCTGACGTCGGCCTCCTCGACGTCGTTCGGGATCCCCTCCACCATGGCCGACACGGGCCAGCTCACCCAGCCCACGCAGCTCACCTCGGTGTCGGCGGCATCGGGTTCCAGCGAGTCCGCAGGCGGCACGGGGTCCGACACGTTGTGGTCCCCTCCGTCTTGACCGAACACCGCGAGCGGGACGACCACGGCCACCACGGCCGCGGCCACGCCCGCCACCGCGAGCCGCCGGCGTCGGGCCCGCAACCGGCGGCGGGCGCCGTCCGCCAGCCCGTGTGCGGCCGGCGCATCCTCGGCCCCGGCACCCAGTGCCCGGCCCACCCGGTCCTCGAAGTCACCCATCACGCTCACCCCTCTCGTCACCCATCGCGTCACGCAGTACGGCGATCCCGCGGGACACCCGGGAGCGGACGGTGCCCTCGCGGACACCGGTCAGCGCGGCGATCTCGCCGTACTCGAGCTGCTCGTAGTAGCGGAGGACCACGGCGGTGCGCTGGTCGACCGGCAGCGCCTGGCAGGCGGCCCACAGCAGGTGCCGTTCATCGGCGCCGAGCCCCTCGCCCGGGCCGGCGACCACCCCCTCAGGCCGCACCTCGGCGGCCGGCGACTCCCGGCGGCGGAACTTGCGCCACCACGAGGTGTGCGCGTTCACCACCATCCGCCGGACGTAGGCGTCGACGTCCTCGACGCGGGAGATCCGGTCCCACCGGGGCAGTGCCCGGGAGAGCGCGTCCTGCACGACGTCCTCGGCATCGGCGGCGTTGCCGGTCAGCACGTACGCGAGGCGGAGCAGCGCCGGGCCGCGCGCCTCGACCCAGTCGTCGAACGATGCCGGCACCGCTCGCGCGCCGACCTCGTCCATCGTTGCCTCCATGACCCACCAACGCTCGCCGGCCCCATCCTGTTGCGAGCGCACTGTTGCGAAGGGCCCGGTCAGCCCGCCGCGAACCGCGCGTCGACGACCGCGGACACCTCGATGTCCTCGGGCGACAGGGTGAGCTCGGCAGCTCCGTCCATGTCCTTGCTCGCCCGCAGGTACGCCGACTCCGCGACCGCCATCGGGTGCAGCCCGTCTCCGAGCATGCCGGCGTCGGCCAGTGCGAGGGCCCGCACCGGGCCGAGCTGCAGCGCGTCGGCGTACTCCTGCGCCCGCGCCGCCGCGTCCTGCACCGCGCGGGCGCGGACCTGGCGGGCCAGCTCGTGCTTGCGCGCCTCGGTCAGTGCCCACTCGACGCCGTCGAGGGTGAAGCCGGTGGTCCCCTCGACGTGCCGCCCGACCCAACGTGACAGCTCACCGAAGTCGCGGAACTTCACCTCGACCCCGACGCTGGCGTGGTGCACGAGCGGCAGCTGCTTGCCGTCCTGGTTCCACGGACGGTTGGCCCAGGTGCGGACGTGCTGGGTCGACCACCACGTCACCGGTCCCTGCTCGGGGTCGTGGATCGGAGCGATCGACGTCTTCACCGCTTCGAGGTCCCGGACCACGCGTTCGTAGACGGGCTGCATCTGCGGACCCTCGAACCCGAGCGTCGCCCGGACGGTCGCCCGCTCGGGAGGCAGGAAGGATGAGTACGACCCGCGCACGGTGATCTCGGTGGCCATGAACGGACCGTAGCCGGTGGGAGGTGGCAGGATCCGCGGATGGACTGGATCCCCCTGCTCGACGAGGCGACCGGCCGGTTCGCCGACGCCGCCGCCTCCGGCGACCTCGAGGCGCCGGTGCCGACCTGCCCCGGCTGGACCCTCGCCGACCTGGTCGGGCACCTCGGCTGGGTGCACCGCTGGGCCGCGCACGCGGTGACCGACGGGACGCCCGACGGCAACAGCCCCTACGCGGGAGACCCGCCGGACATGGTCGAGTGGTACCGCGACAGCGCGCGGCACCTGGTCGACGTGCTCGCGACGCGCGGGCCCGACGCGCCGGCCTGGACTTTCGGGGCCGAGAAGGTCGCGGCGTTCTGGCGGCGGCGGCAGGTGCACGAGACCGTCGTCCATGAGTACGACGCGCTCGCGGCGGTCGGGCGCACAGACGACTGGACGATCGACCGCGCCCTCGCCTGGGACGGCGTCGACGAGGTCGCGACCTTCTTCTACCCCCGTCAGGTCCGGCTCGAGCGGATCGCCCCGATGGCGGGCAGCCTGCGCCTGGTCCCGACCGACGTCGACGCCGACCCGCTCGAGATCGGCGGCGGCGAGCCAGTGGCGGAGCTGACCGGGCCGGCGTCGTACCTCCTGCTGGCCCTGTGGAAGCGCGCGCCAGTCGAGGACACGGCAGCGGCCGGCCTGCTCGCGACCGCCGTCACTCCGTAGGGGTCGCCGCCCGGGTCTCCAGCACCCGGAACCCCTTGGCGCTCGCGTGCCGCTCGGTCGGATAGCCCTGCTCGCCGAGCCAGCGCTGGAGCGAGTCGGCGCCGAGGTTCTTGCCGACGACCATCACGGCGCGGCCGCCGGGCGCGAGCCGCGGCAGCCAGGTGAGCAACAGCTCGTGCAGCGCTGCCTTGCCGATCCGGATGGGCGGGTTGGACCAGATCTCGTCGTACTGCTCGTCGGCCGGAACCTGCTCCGGCGTGACCGCGACGTACCGGTCGGTGACCCCGAGGGCGGCGGCGTTCTCGTTGGCGAGCAGCACGGCGCGCTGGTTCACGTCGACCGCGGTCACGCGTGCCGACAGGGCGGCCACGCAGATGGCCAGCCCGATGACGCCGTACCCGCAGCCGAGATCGAGGATCCGCCCACCGGCGGGCGGCTCGGTCTCCCGGAACAGCACCGACGTGCCGATGTCCAGCCGCCCGTTGGCGAACACGCCCGAGCCGCTGGTGAGGTCGAGGTCGTGGCCCCAGACCTCCGCCCGGACGGCGGTGCGCTGGAACGGCGCCGCCGGGTCGGCGGTGAAGTAGTGGTCCTCGCTCATGCGTCGGTCTCCGCAGCAACCCGGCGGGCGGCGGCCTGTGCGACCCTCGCCGCCAGCTCGTCGTCGGGCGGGTAGGCGACCTCCTCGAGGGTCAGCCCGTGCGCATGGAGTACGACGACGCCGGGGTCCCTGCGCTCGGCCGTCAGGATCTCCCTCGGCCACTCCGGCGGCTTGCGGCCCTCCCCCACGGCGACCAGGCAGCCCACCAGCGCGCGCACCATCGAGTGGCAGAACGCGTCCGCCCTCACCCTGCCGACGGCGACGCCGGCGCCGTCCCGCGACCAGGAGAGCTCGAGCAGGGTGCGGATCGTGGTGGCGCCGGGCCGCTGCTTGCAGAACGACGCGAAGTCGTGGAGCCCGACCAGGGGCGCGGATGCCGCGTTCATGGCGTCGAGGTCGAGCGGGCGCGGCCAGGCCAGGACGTGCCGCCGGTGCAGCGGGTCCACCACGTCGGCGGAGTCCGCGATCCGGTAGGCGTAGCGCCGCCAGAGCGCCGCGAACCGGGCGTCGAAGCCGTCGGGGGCGACGACGATCCGGTGCACCCGGACATCCGGCGGGAGCACGCCGTTGACGCGCCGGGCCAGCCGGTCGAGGCCCTCGGGCACCTCGTCGACGAGGTCGACGTGCGCCACCTGGCCACGGGCGTGGACCCCTGCGTCGGTGCGACCGGCGCAGACCACTTGGAGCCCGCCCGCGGGCCTGCGGAGCACCGTCGCGAGTGCGGTCGTCAGGTCGCCCTGCACGGTGCGCAGCGCCGGTTGTGCCGCCCAGCCGTGGAAGTCGGTGCCGTCGTAGGCGAGGTCGATCCGGAGCCGCACCTGCCTAGTGTCGCCTACGGTTGCCGCGTGATCAGCGAGGTGGTGGTCGTCGGTGGGGCCAACGTCGACGTCAAGGCGCGCTCGGCGGCAGCGCCGCTCGCCGGCACGAGCAATCCCGGGAGCACCCGGATCACCCCGGGCGGGGTCGGGCGCAACATCGCGGAGACCCTGGCGCGCCTCGGCACACCGACCCGGCTGGTGGCCGCTGTCGGCGACGACGCCCTCGGTGACCAGCTGCTCACCGACACTGCGGCCGCGGGGGTCGACATGACCGGCGTCCACCGGCTGCCCGCGCTCGCGACGGGGACCTACACCGCGGTCCTCAGCCCCGAGGGCGAGCTCGCCGTGGCCGTCGCCGACATGGCGGCGACCGACGCCCTGGCGCCGGAGCACCTCCCCGACGACCTGCTGGCCGACGCCGCCCTGCTCGTGGTCGACGGCAACCTGGCCGCAGCGACGATCGGCCGCGCGCTCGACCTGGCTGCGGCGGCGACGGTCCCGGTCGTGGTCGAGCCGGTGAGCGTGCCCAAGGCGGCGCGGCTGCGGCCGCTCCTCGGCCGGCCGGTCCGGGCGATCACCCCCAACCACGACGAGCTGGTCGCACTCACCGGCGAGGACGGCACCCTCGACGAGCGCATCGACCGACTGCACCAGGCCGGTGCCGAGCTCGTGTGGGTCCGGCTCGGACTGGACGGCTCGGTGCTGAGCGGGCCCGACGGCCGCACCCGACTGGCCTCGATCCGAGCTGATGTCGTCGACGTGACCGGCGCGGGCGACGCGATGCTGGCCGCCTTCTGCCACGCACTCCTCGGCGGGGCGACACCGGCCCACGCGGCGGCGTACGGCCATGCGGCCGCGGCCCTCACCGTCGCGAGCGACCACACCGTCCGCCCCGACCTCACCGATCGGCTGGTAGGCAGTCTCCTGTGAACGAACTGCTTCGCCTCACCGACGAGGTCGCGACCGCCCTCCGCGAGGGTGCGCCGGTCGTCGCTCTGGAGAGCACGATCATCAGCCACGGCATGCCGTACCCCCGCAACGTGGCGATGGCCCGCGAGGTCGAAGGAATCGTCCGCGACTGCGGCGCGGTCCCGGCCACGATCGCCGTCCTCGACGGCGTCCCCCGGATCGGCCTCGGCAACGACGACCTCGAGCTGCTCGGCTCGCACCCGGACGTCGCGAAGGTGAGCATCCGCGACCTCCCGTACGTCGTCGCGCGCGGCGCGCACGGAGCGACGACCGTGGCCTCGACCATGCGGCTGGCGGCACTGGCCGGGATCGCGGTGTTCGTCACCGGCGGGCTCGGGGGTGTGCACCGCGGTGCCGGCACGTCCTTCGACGAGTCGGCCGACCTGACCGAGCTCGCCGCGAGCGATGTCGCGGTCGTCAGCGCCGGGGTCAAGTCGATCCTCGACATCGGGCTCACGCTGGAGCGGCTCGAGACCCTCGGCGTACCGGTCCTCGTGCACGCGAGCGACGAGTTCCCGTCCTTCTACTCGCGCTCGTCCGGACACGGTGCCCCGATGCGGGTCGACTCGGCCGCTGAGATCGCGGCCGTGATGCGCACGAAGTGGGATCTCGGGCTCGCCGGCGGCGTCGTCGTGGCCAACCCGATCCCTCCCGAGGACGAGATCGCCGCCGACGAGATCGCCGCGGTCATCGACCGGGCGCTCACCGAGGCGGACGCACGCGGCGTCCGCGGCAAGGACATCACGCCGTACCTCCTGGGCCGGATCGTCGAGCTCACCGACGGGGCGTCGCTGACCGCCAACATCGCGCTCGTGCGCGCCAACGCCCGCTTGGGCGCGGCGATCGCCCGCGCCTACGTCGGCGTCTGAACCTCCCGTCGCCAGGGTGGGTCGGCGCCGACGCGGGAGACGGTGACGGCCGCGCACGCCGCTGCGTGCGTCAGCGCGGCGCCCCGCGCCTCAGGATCGAGGCCGGCCAGCCGGCGACTCCCCAGGTGCTCCCACACCGCGTCGAGCAGGCCGGCGCCGAAGGTGTCCCCCGCTCCGATGGTGTCGATGACGTCGACCGCCGGCGCCGCCACCGCGACCCGGTCGCTCCGCCGGCGCCCCCAGATCCACTCCGCACCGGTGGCGCCCCGGGTCACCACGACGCTGCCGGCGCCGAGCTCCAGCAGACCCTGGACGGCGGTGTCCTCCGTGGCTTCGGGCCAGAGCGCGGCGAGGTCCTCGTCGGACGCCTTGACCAGGTCGGCCCGGGCCGCCATCCGCTCCACGCGCGCCCTCACGTCGGGACCGGTGCCGGTGATCGCCGGGCGGACGTTGAGGTCGTAGGTCACCGTCGTCGTGGCGAGCCGGTCGACGAGCGCCAGCACCTGCGCGGCGCCGGGTTCGAGCACCGGCGCCAACGACGAGACGTGCATCACCTGGACGTCGTCGACGGTCACCGGCCCCAGCGCCCACACGACGTCGAAGTCGTACGTCGCCCCACCGTCCGCGCCGACCCGGGCGCGAGCAACCGACGTCCGGCCCACGACGTGCGGCTCGGTCGCGAGCACCACCCCGCTCTCGACCAGGTGCTCGGAGAGCAGCCGACCGTGCTCGTCCGGACCGTACGACGTCGCGAGCAGCACCGGCCGCATCAGCCGGCTCAGCGCCACCGCCGCGTTGGCCGCGCTCCCACCCGGCCGTTCGACGACCGACCCGTCGGCAGCCACGACGACGTCGATCAGGGCCTCGCCGACCACCAGGGCAACGCCGTCCATCCCGTCACTCTGCCCTGCGCAGCCACGCCCCCGCCATACTTCACGCGTGCCACAGCACCCCGCGATCATCCTGGTCTCCGCCACCCGCGCCGACTTCCTCCTCGACGAGTTCGGGCGCTACGTCCGCGACTACGAGCTGTTCGCGGTGACGTCCGCGGCCGAGGCGGAGTCCCTCGCCCAGCGGCTCGTCGAGGAGCGACAGCCGGTCGCCCTGTTCGTGACCGAGGCCCGGCTGCCCGACGCGCCGGTCCTCGTCGCACTCCAACGGTGGCGGGTCGTCGTACCGACCGCGCGCCGCATGGTCGCCGCCCACTGGGACGACTTCCTGGCGGAGGCCGATGCGCTGCGACCCGGCCTGGTCACCGGCAAGTACGACGCCTTCCTGCTGATGCCGCGCGGACAGCGCGACGAGGAGTTCCACACCGCCGTCTGCGAGCTCCTGTCGGACTGGGGATCGACCGTCGCAGCGCCGGAGGTGGCCACCGCCGAGGTCGTCGCCGACCCCGGGAACGCGCTCGCGGTGGGGATCCGGGAGTTCTTCGCCCGGATGGGCATACCGAGCGCGACGTACCTCCCCGACTCGGAGATCGGCAGGTCCGCGGCCGACGAGCTGCGGGCCAAGACCGGGGAGGAGCCGACGTACCCCGTCGTGCGCAGCCTCCGGGGCGGCGTCATCGCCCCGACCAGCGTCCGCGAGGTCGCCGCGATCCTCTACGGCCGGCCGGACTCGATCGACCCCGAGGGCGCCAACACCATCGTGGACCTCTGCATCGTCGGCGCCGGCCCGGCCGGGCTCGCCGCCGCGGTCTACGGCGCTTCGGAGGGCCTGACGACGGTCGCCGTCGAGGCAGAAGCGATCGGCGGCCAGGCAGGCACCAGCTCGATGATCCGCAACTACCTGGGGTTCCCGCGCGGCGTCTCCGGCATGAGGCTCGCGCAGCGGGCGCGGAGCCAGGCGATCCGGTTCGGCACCCGGTTCTTCACCGGCTGGGAGGTCGCCGGGCTCACGCCCGGGAGCGACGGCGCGCCGCACGTGCTGCACACCGACGGCGGCGACCTGCACGCCAGGACCGTGGTCCTCGCGACCGGCGTGACCTACCGCAAGCTCGGCGTGGAGCCGATCGAGGAGCTGATCGGCCGCGGGGTGCACTACGGCAGCGCCATGTCCGTCGCGCGCGAGATGGAGGGCGCGGACGTGGTGGTCGTCGGGGGCGGGAACTCGGCCGGACAGGCCGCGCTCCACCTCGCGCGGTTCGCACGGTCGGTGACGATCGTGGTGCGCCGTGAGGGCCTCGAGGCGACGATGTCGTCGTACCTCATCAAGGAGATCAGCTACCACCACCGCATGAACGTGCGCCCGTTCACCGACGTCGTCGACGGTGGTGGCAGCGACCGGCTGGAGTGGCTGACCCTGCGCGACCGGCGCGACCGCACGGAGGACACGGTGCCGGCCGGCGGCCTCTTCCTGCTGCTCGGCGCAGAGCCGCACAGCACCTGGCTGCCCGGCGCGATCGCGCGCGACGAGCGTGGCTACATCGTCACCGGCCGGGACGTGCCCGCGGAGAGCTGGACCGACGGGGTGCCGCCGCCGAGCCTCGGTACGACGGTCGCCGGCGTCTTCGCCGTCGGTGACATCCGGGCGGGGTCGATGAAGCGGGTCGCGGCGGCGAGCGGCGAGGGGTCGTCCGTCGTACCGCTGGTGCACGAGTACCTCGGCGGCCTCTGACCACCCTGAGCGGTCAGACCGCGATGTTGGCGGACCGGATCCGCAGGCACTCCGCCACGTCCTCCTCGAGGACCCGGGGAGCGACCGCGTAGTACTGACCGCTCACGCCCTGCTTCCTGAGGAAGTAGTAGCCGCTCGTGTCACTGAACGTCCGACCGACCAGCGGGTCCTCGCCGGCCGCAACCTTGTAGATCCGGACGGGCTGCCGCTCGGCGCAACGCGGCGCGGCCGAGCACTTCAGGTAGCCGCGGAACTCCTTGACCGAGCTCTTGTAGAAGGTGGTCAGCGTGCGGGCGCGCTCGGGGCACCCGTGGGGCAGGACCCCCCGGACGTCGATGCAGCGGTCGTACTCGTCCTTGACGTAGTCACGGTCGAGGTCGTTGCACCACTTGGTGGTGAACTTCATCGACCAGCTCTGGAGCGTCCCGGTGTCGTGGGTAACCGCGTCGGTGACCTTCAGGACCCACACGCCGGACGGGTTGAGGTCGTCGAAGGCGTTGAGGCTCTGCTCGGGCCGGAAGTCACCCGTGAACGGCGCGGTGCCCGCGCTGATGTGGGAGGCTGCGCCGTCGTTGAACCGGGTGTTCGTGTAGTTGTCGCCGCCGCCGCCGCGGCGGTTGGTGAGCAGGACCGTGTGGTTTCCGTACGAGAGGGTGACGATCAGGTCCCCGACGAACGGGTGCGCGATGTTGATCGTCACGTCGAGGTCGTAGAGCGGGTCGTCGGCCGTCAGGCCCGTCTTGTCGATGGACGAAATCACGCTTCCGTTGTCGGGGATCGGCAGGTTGACGCTGGCGCTCGTCCCGTATCCGCATGCGATGTAGGCAGCCGCCGGGGGCGCGACCGCGGTCGGTACGACGACGCCCAGGACTCCCGTGAGCACGAGCGTCGAGAGTGCCGCGACTGTGCGCCTGACCTGCCTCATCAGAGTCCTCGTCGTCCGTCCGGTTCGACGCCCGAGTCGTCACAGGTACCGTGGACGATACTCCTGCCGGACGGCGTCGTCCGCCGCACGGCGTACTTCCGCAGCGGTGTCGGCCGGATCAAATAGGGTCGGGCCATGGCCCTGGAGACCTCGCTCGAGAAGCCGGCGCCGGTCCGGTCGGTCGCCAACGCGATCGCGGGCTGGATCGACCGGCTCGGCGTGGTGTGGGTCGAGGGCCAGGTGGCGCAGGTGAGCCGGCGTCCCGGGGTCAACACCGTCTTCATGACGCTGCGCGACTCGGTCGCCGACATCTCGGTGCCGGTGACCTGCTCGCGGGTGCTCTTCGACGGCCTGCAGCCGCCGCTGGTCGAGGGCGCGAGCGTCGTGATCCAGGCGAAGCCGTCCTACTACGCCAACCGCGGCACGCTCTCGCTCTACGCGCGCGACATCCGGATGGTCGGGCTCGGCGAGCTGCTCGCGCGGCTCGAGCAGCGGCGGCAGCTGCTGGCCGCGGAGGGCCTGTTCGCGCAGGAGCGCAAGCGCCGGCTGCCGTTCCTGCCGGGGCGGGTCGGCCTGATCACGGCGCCCCGGTCGGCGGCCGAGAAGGACGTGCTCGAGAACGCCACCCGGCGGTGGCCGGGCGTGGCCTTCGAGACCGTCTACGCCGCGATGCAGGGGCCGCGCTCGGCGCTCGAGGTGATCGAGGCGCTGGAGCGGCTCGACGGGCGGGCCGACGTCGACGTCATCGTCATCGCCCGCGGGGGCGGCTCGGTCGAGGACCTGCTGCCGTTCTCCGACGAGGGTCTGGTCCGTGCCGTGGCCAAGGCCCGGACCCCGGTCGTGTCCGCGATCGGGCACGAGCCCGACACCCCGCTGCTCGACCTGGTCGCCGACGTCCGGGCATCGACGCCGACCGACGCGGCCAAGCTGATCGTCCCCGACGTGGCGACCGAGACGACCGGCGTCACCCATGCCCGCGAGCGGCTGCGGCGCGCGCTCCGGGCCCAGGTCGCGCGCGAGCAGGCCGGCATCGACGCGCTCCGCTCCCGGCCGGCACTCGCCGACCCGCGGACCCTGCTCGACCGCCGCGAAGACGAGCTGGCCGCGTACTGCGAGCGGATCCGGCGCACCCTCGGCCACCGGCTCGACCGTGCCGCCGACGACATCGCCCACCACCGGGCCCGGGCCCGCGCCCTCTCTCCCCTCGCGACCCTGCAGCGCGGCTACGCCGTGCTCCAGGACGACGCCGGCCACGTCGTCACGTCCGCCGCCGGCGTCACCACCGGGGCGGCGATGAGCGTCCGGGTCGCCGACGGAAGGATCCACGTGACCACCACCCGCAGCGAGCTGCTCGAGGAGACCGATGGCGACTGAAGCGGACGAGCGTCCGTCGTACGAAGAGGCCCGCGAGGAGCTGGTCGAGGTCGTCCGCCGGCTCGAGGCCGGCGGCACCACGCTCGAGGAGTCGCTCTCCCTGTGGGAGCGCGGCGAGCAGCTGGCGACGATCTGCCAGGAGTGGCTCGACGGCGCCCGCGCCCGGCTGGACGCGGTCATCGGAGCGGAGGACGAGGACTAGTCCTTCGCCACCGGCTTCGTGGTGAGCCGGTCGATCAGGTCCTGCAGCTCCTCGGGCGAGGCCGAGCCGTAGACGAGCACCGTCTGGTCGCCGACCTGGGTGGCGTACGCCGTGTCGCCGTCCTCGTCCTCGTAGCCCTCCCAGGCCTCGGCGACCGAGCCGTCCGTCGTGTAGATGTCGATCGACGAGGTCTCCTCGTCGACGTACTCGCGCACCAGCGCGGACACCGACGCGTCCTCCTGGTGGATGCCGACGAAGTTGTCGTCGTCGGTCAGCATCCGGATCTCGAGGGCCTGCCCGTCGACCGCCGTGACGTCGTACCCCGTCGCGATCCAGCCCTCCGGCAGCGCGGTCGGATAGACCGGCTCGAGGCCGGCGTCCTGGGCCTCGCCGGCGATCCCGAGGTAGTCGATCTCCTCGGGGTCGATGTCGGTGTCGGTCCGGAACAGGCCGAGGAACCACAGCAGGGCGCCGACGATCACGACCGTGATCACCAGCGCGGCGACCAGCCCGCCGGCGGATCGCTGGTACTTGCCCGGGCGGCCCACGCTCGACGTACTCATAGCCCGCCTATCTTCACAGCCCGTCCGGGAGATCGCGGCACCGGACCCGTTCGGCGATCATCGCTAGCCGCAGATGCGGCGGAATAATGGCAAACATGCCTCATCTGCGGAACAATGTGCGGGTGACTGACTACCGGATCGCGGAAGCCGCAGAGGTGCTCGGCGTCAGCGACGACACCGTACGGCGCTGGGTCGACGCCGGCCGCGTGCCGAGCGCGACCCGCGAGGGCCGGACCGTGATCCCGGGCGCCGACCTCGCCACGCTCGCCGCCTCGCTGGTCGACGAGGCGGAGCGCGAGCGGACCCGGGCCGGTTCGGTGAGCGCCCGGAACCGGATGACCGGGATCGTCACCCGCGTCGTCAAGGACACCGTGATGGCGCAGATCGAGATGGTCTGCGGCCCCTACCGGGTGGTGTCGCTGATGAGCGCCGAGGCCGCCACCGAGCTGGGTCTCGAGCCCGGCGTCCGCGCGATCGCGTCGGTGAAGTCGACCAGTGTCGTCGTGGAGCGGCCGCGATGAGTACGACAACCCTCCGCTCGACGCTCGCAGCGCTGACCCTGCTGGTGCCGATCGCCGGCTGCGGCGGCGAGGACGACCAGACGCTGCACGTGCTGGCCGCATCGTCGCTGACGGACGTCTTCACCGAGCTCGCCGCGACCTTCGAGGCGGACCACGACAGGGTGGACGTCCAGCTGTCCTTCGGTTCCAGCACGGACCTCGCCGAGCAGGCCGCCGACGGGGCGCCGGGCGACGTGCTCGCGACCGCGGACCAGGAGTCGATGACGCTGGCGGAGGACGCAGAGGTCGCGCTCAACGCGAAGCAGTTCGCGACCAACCACCTCGTCATCGTCACCGCACCGGGCAACCCGGAGGGCATCGACTCGCTCGCCGACCTGGCCGCGGTCACCTGGGTGCGGTGCGCGGACGAGGTCCCGTGCGGTCGCGCGGCGACGCGGCTCTTCGAGGAGGCAGGCATCGGCCAGCCGTCGGAGCCGTCTAGCCTCGAGGAGGACGCGCGGTCGACCCTCGACAAGGTGGTGGCCGGCGAGGCCGACGCGGCCCTGGTCTACGCGTCGGACAGCGTGGCGGCGGGTGATCGGGTGACGACGGTCGATGTCCCGGAGGCCGACCGGGTGGCGTCGTCGTACTTCATCGCGACCCTGAGCCAGTCCGAGGACCCCGAGCTCGCCGACGAGTTCTGGGCGGCTGTCCTGCTCGACGAGGGGCAGGCGGCGCTGACCGACGCCGGCTTCGGGTTGCCATGACCGGCCGCGACCCACTCGGCCGCGCGCCGTGGATCCTGGTCGTCCCGGCAGCACTCGCGGCCTGCGTGCTCCTGATCCCGCTCGTCGCCATGGTCGCGGCCACCGATCCGCGCGGCCTCGTCGACGCGCTGACGTCCGAGGCCGCCCGGGACGCGCTGTGGCTGTCGGTCACGACGTCGACGGCGGCGATGCTCGTCTCGCTCGTGATCGGACTGCCGCTCGCCTGGCTGCTGGCCCGCGTCGACTTCCCCGGCCGCCGCCTCGTGCGCGCGCTGGTGATCGTGCCGATGGTGCTGCCGCCCGTGGTCGCGGGTATCGCGCTGCGGTCGGCGTTCGGCCGCTCGGGCCTGCTCGGCGAGCCGCTGCTCGACGCCACCGGCTTCGCGTTCCCCTACACGACCTGGGGCGTCGTCCTGGCGCACGTCTTCGTCGCGCTCCCGTTCCTGGTGATCAGCACCGAAGGCGCCCTCCGCTCGACCGGGATCGGGTACGACGGCGCCGCCGCCACCCTCGGCGCGGGACGCTGGACCACGTTCCGGAGGATCACCGTCCCGCTCGCGCTGCCCGGCATCGCGGCGGCCATGGTGCTGGCGTGGGCGCGGTCGCTGGGTGAGTTCGGGGCGACGATCACCTTCAACGGCAACTACCCGGGCACCACGCAGACGATGCCGACGCTGATCTACGTCGCGCGCCAGTCCGACGCCGACGCCGCGCTGGCGCTGAGCGTGGTCATGCTGCTGGTCTCGGTCGGCGTCCTGGTCGCTCTGCGCGACCGCTGGCTGGTGACGGCATGACCCTCGAAGCCACGCTCGTCGTCCCCGGGCGGCTCGACGTCGAGATCGCCGCGCAGCAGGGCGACGTCGTCGCCCTGGTCGGGCCCAACGGCGCCGGCAAGAGCACCCTGGTCCACGCTCTTGCCGGGCTCCAGCGGGCCGAGGGCCGGGTCCTGCTCGGTGGTCACGACCTGCTCCCCCTCGCACCCCAGGACCGCGCCGTGGGGGTCGTCTTCCAGGACCAGCGCCTGTTCCCCCACCTCTCGGCGCTCGACAACGTGGCCTTCGGACCCCGCTCGCGGGGGGACGCGAAGCCGGCCGCCCGGGCGAAGGCCCAGGTCTGGCTCGACCGGCTCGGCATCGCCGACCTCGCCCAGCGGAAGCCGGCGAAGCTCTCCGGCGGCCAGGCGCAGCGGGTGGCGATCGCCCGCGCCCTCGCGACCGACCCCGGCCTGCTGCTGCTCGACGAGCCGTTCACCGGGCTCGACGTCGGCGTCGCGGCGACGCTGCGGATCGAGCTGGGCCGCCACCTCGCGGACTTCGGCGGCGTCACGGTGCTCGTGACCCACGACGCGCTCGACGCCCTCACCCTCGCCACCTCGGTCGCGGTGCTCGACCAGGGCCGGGTCGTGCAGATCGGGACCCCGGCCGACGTCGCCGCGCGGCCACGCACCGAGCACGTCGCACGGCTCGTCGGGCTCAACGTGATCCGCGACGGCGACCGGCTGCGGGCCTTCTCCCCCGCCGCGGTGACCGTCTCGCTGCAGGCACCCACCGACTCGACCCGCAACCGCTGGCAGGGCGTCGTCCGCGGCGCGGCACCCCACGGCGACGCCATCCGGCTCCAGGTCAGCGGCGAACGCGACCTGATCGCCGACGTCACACCCGCGGCCTCGCGCGAGCTGGCCCTGGTTCCGGGGCAGCACGTGTGGCTGTCGGTGAAGGAGACAGCCGTGACGACGTACGACGCCCGTCCCGAGGCGGCTTCCGACTGACGGACGAGGGCGTCGCGGAGGATAAGGTTCGCCTCATGGAGAGCTTTGCCGTGGCACCGCCGGCCCCCGACCGCAACCTCGCCCTCGAGCTGGTGCGGGTGACCGAGGCTGCCGCGATGGCGGCCGGGCGCTGGGTGGGCCGCGGCGACAAGAACGGCGCCGACGGCGTGGCCGTCAACGCGATGCGGGTGATGATCTCCACGATCGGCATGAACGGCGTGGTCGTGATCGGCGAGGGCGAGAAGGACGACGCCCCGATGCTCTACAACGGCGAGCGGGTCGGCGACGGCACCGGTCCCGAGTGCGACGTCGCGGTCGACCCGATCGACGGCACCACGCTGACCGCGAAGGGCATGAGCAACGCGATCGCCGTACTCGCCGTCGCGCCGCGCGGCTCGATGTACGACCCGTCCGCGGTCTTCTACATGGAGAAGCTGGTCACCGGCCCCGAGGCCGCCGATGTGGTCGACATCCGCTACCCCGTCGCCGAGAACATCAACCAGGTGGCGAAGGCCAAGGGAGCCCAGCCGTCCGACGTGACCGTCGTCCTGCTCGACCGGCCGCGGCACGCCCAGCTGGTCGACGAGATCCGGGCCACGGGCGCGCGGATCAAGTTCATCACCGACGGCGACGTCGCCGGCGCCATCTCCGCCGCCCGCGGCAACGCCGGCGTCGACCTGCTGCTCGGCATCGGCGGCACCCCTGAGGGCATCATCACCGCCTGCGCGATCAAGGCGCTCGGCGGCACCATCCAGGGCCGGCTCTGGCCCACCGACGACGAGGAGCGGCAGCGCGCGATCGACGCCGGCCACAACCTCGACCCCGACTACGTGCTCACCACCGACACCCTGGTCACCGGCGACGACTGCTTCTTCGTCGCCACCGGGATCACCGACGGCGAGCTGCTGCGCGGCGTCCGCTACCGCGCGGGCGGATGCACCACCGAGTCGCTGGTGATGCGGTCACGGAGCGGCACGATCCGCACCATCACCTCCGAGCACCAGCTGCAGAAGCTGCGGCAGTTCAGCAGCATCGACTTCGACTAGGGCCGTTCGCCACACGAGCCTCATCTGTCCCAGCGACCAGGCAAAACTGGCACGTGTCGGGCATTGCAACGGCCGACAAGTGCAGGGATCCCCGGTCGACCGGTGATTCCTGCGGAAGCGCAGCCTAGGCAGTCTCGACGGCCGTCAGGGCAGCAACGCCCGTCGTCTGCCGCACCAGGGCTTCGCCGACGACCGAGAGGACGCGGGGGTCGACCGCGAGGCCGATGTGGGACGCACGGACCTCGACGGCGACGCCGTCAGGGTCGATGCAGGCCTTCCAGTCGACGATGCCGTCACGGCGCGAGTAGACGTTCGTCATCGCGACGCCGTGCGGCAGCGGCTGGCGGACCTCGTGGAAGCTGGCCTCGGCACACGGACCGGACACGCACTCCTGGGACATGAAGCCCGGGAGGCCGGCGGCCGACAGCCGGTTGAGCACGGTGACGCCGCCGGTCAGCAGGCGGTGGTGGGCGGCGGGCGCCAGCATCGGGCTGCCCATGGTGACGATGCCGGAGACCAGGTCGGGACGACGTGCGGCGATGCCGCGCGCGATCATGCCGCCGAGGCTGTGCCCCACGATCTGCACCCGCGAGCCGCGCCGCTCGGCGATCCGCTCGAGGTGCGCCTCGACCAGCGCTGCCGCGTCGAGCGTGCAGCCGACGTTGGCGTGGATGTGGGACCGATAGGTGCGGAAACCGCGCTCGCGCAGGCCGGCCGCCATCTGCCGCAGGGTCCAGTCTCCGGCGAGGAAGCCGGGGATGAGCAGCACCGGCTCGGCCGCCCGGGACACGCTGCGGGCGGCGTACGGCGTCTTCCAGCGGGTACGGCGCGCCGCGCCCTTGTGCACGGCGAGGCGGCCGGCCTCGGTGACGAGGCTGCCCTCCCGCAGCAGCGCAGCCAGCGCCGGACGACCGAAGCCGTCGGGGAGCAAGTAAGGCGCCAGCACGGTGGTCATATACCCGACCCTAACTGGTTGAATCGTGAACCTGTGGCAATCCGGCAAACTTGAGTTCATGAGCGCGTCACCTGACCAGAGCAACGTTTCGGCGTCCGAAGAGTTATTCGCCCCCCTGCCGAGCGGGATCGAGCTCTGCTACCAGACCTTCGGCGAGCCGACCGCCGACCCGCTGCTGCTGGTGATGGGCCTGGGCGGCCCGATGAACTGGTGGGACACCGAGCTCTGCACGCTGCTCGCCGAGCACGGATTCTTCGTCATCCGCTACGACAACCGCGACACGGGGCGCTCGTCCCGCGACCCCGGGCGGGTCAAGCCGTCGGACCTGATCCGCGCGTTCGCCGGGCGCCCGGTCAAGGCGCCGTACCCCATCGCGGACCTCGCCGACGACGCCTTCGGGCTGCTCGACCACCTCGACCTCCCCGCGGCGCACGTCGTCGGCGCCTCGATGGGCGGGATGATCGCCCAGACGATGGCGATCGCCCACCCCGAACGGGTGCACTCGCTCACCAGCATCATGTCGTCGACCGGCCGGCGCACCGTGGGCTGGCAGAGCCCGGTCCTGCTGCCGACGTTGATCGCGCGCCGCGGTCCGGAGCGGGAGGCGTACGTCGCCGGCGGCCTGCGGGTCTGGCGGCTGATCGGCTCGCCCGGGTTCCCGCCGGATCTCGAGGAGCTCGAGCGCCGTGGGAACGAGACGTTCGACCGCGGCGTCAGCCGGAGCGGCGTGATGCGCCAGATGATGGCCGTGCTCACCCAGCCCGACCGCACCGCGCAGCTGCGCAGCCTCACGATGCCCACGCTCGTCGTCCACGGGCTGGCCGACCGGATGGTGCACGTCTCCGGCGGGCGATCGACCGCGAGAGCCGTGCCCGGCAGCGAGCTCCTGCTGATCGACGCGATGGGGCACGACTTCCCGAAACCCCTGTTCGAGACGATCGCGTCGGCCATTCGGCGTACCGCGGATCGGGCTACCCGGAAATGATCGTTTCACTCCGGTCTAGACAAACCATCAACTTCCGTAGGACGGTGGCACTGGTCACACCAACGGGAGGATTCAATGACGAATCGCTCGGGAGGACCGGCGTCCCCTGAACCGGGACGGCGGAGGGGGAGTAGATCTCGACGAAAGTGGCGCAGCAGCCTGGCAACTGCTGCGACCCTCGGCCTCACCGCCACCCTGCTGTCGTCCTGCGGCAGCGACTCTGACGCGCTGGTCTGGTACATCAACCCCGATGCCGGCGGCCAGGCGGCCGTCGCGGCCGCGTGCAGCGACGAGCTCGGCTTCGAGATCACCACCCAGGTCCTGCCCCAGGCGGCAGGCGAGCAGCGGATCCAGCTGGCCCGACGCCTCGCGGCCGAGGACCCGGCGATCGACCTGATGAGCATCGACCCGCCGTACACCGCGGAGTTCGCCAACGCCGGCTACCTGGCCGAGATCCCCGCCGACATGCAGGAGCGGATGCGCGAGCAGGCGTTCGAGGGCGCCGCCGCCGCGGCGACGTGGGACGACCAGCTCGTGGTCGCGCCGTTCTGGTCGAACACCCAGGTGCTCTGGTACCGCAAGTCGTTCGTCCAGAAGACCAACCTCGACATGAGCCAGCCGGTCACCTGGGACGACATCATCCAGGCGGCCGCCGAGGGCGGCGGCAAGGTCGCGGTTCAGTCCAACAAGTACGAGGGTTACTCGGTCTGGATCAACGCGTTGATCGCCGGCGCGGGTGGTGACATCGCGACCGACACCGAGAAGGGCGCCGAAGCGACCATCGAGGTCGACTCCGAACCCGGCAGGGTGGCCGCGGGCATCATCGAGGAGCTTGCCGGCTCGACCGCGGCGCCGGACGACATGTCCGTCGCCCAGGAAGGCCAGGCCGGAGCGACCTTCGGCGGGGAGCAGGGCGCATTCATGGTCAACTGGACCTACGTGCTGACCGGGGCCGGCTACCCGGAGGACGTCGTCAAGGACATCGGCTACACCAGGTACCCGCAGTCGGTGGAAGGCGAGGAATCCCGTCCTCCGTACGGCGGCATCGGGATCGGGGTCAGCGAGTTCTCCGACCAGAAGGAGCAGGCGATCGAGGCGCTCGAGTGCCTCACCAGCCCGGACAACCAGGGCCTCAACGCCGAGCTGACCGGCAACATGCCGTCCAGTGCGGCCGGATACGACTGGCCAGCACTCAAGGAGATCTACCCGCAGGACCTGCTCGACCTCTTCCAGCAGAGCCTCGAGGCCGCGGCACCACGCACGGTCTCGCCGTACTGGAGCGACATCTCCGGCGCCCTCCTGAGCCGGTTCCACCCACCGTCCTCAGTGGATGACGAAACACCGGAGGACGCACAATCCTTCATCGAGGACGTGCTGCAGCAAAGGAGCCTGCTGTGACCGCGACCGCGCCAGCCCCTACCAAGACCCGTCGGGCGCCGGTCACCAGCGACCGCTCCTCCGCGGAGAACCGGCTCGGCCTGCGACTGGTTGCTCCGGCCGTGATCGTGATGCTGCTGGTCACGGCCTGGCCGATGATCCAGGCCCTCTACCTGTCGCTCTTCCAGTACCGGCTGACGTCGCCCGACGACAAGGAGTTCGTCGGGCTCGGCAACTACGTGACCGTGCTGGGCGACGGGTTGTTCTGGAAGGACACCGTCAACACGGTGATCATCATGGTGGTCACGGTGGCGGTCGAGCTCGTGATCGGGTTCGCCTTCGCGATGGTGATGCACCGGGTGATCTTCGCTCGCGGCGTGGTCCGCACGTCGATCCTGATCCCCTACGGGATCATCACCGTGGTCTCGGCCTTCGCCTGGCAGTTCACGTTCAGCCTGACCAACGGCTGGGTCAACAGCTGGTTCGCCTGGCTGCCGTGGATCGCGGAGGACACCAACTGGTTCGGCGACCACTGGCCGGCGATGTTCGCGATCATGGTCTCCGAGATCTGGAAGACCACGCCGTTCATGTCGCTGCTGCTCCTCGCGGGTCTGTCGCAGGTCAGTGAGGACATGATCGAGGCAGCTAAGGTCGACGGCGCCACCTGGTGGCAGCGGCTGTGGAAGGTGATCCTGCCGAACATGCGCGCGGCGATCATGGTCGCCGTCCTCTTCCGGGCCCTCGACGCGTTCCGGATCTTCGACAACATCTTCGTGATGACCCGCGGTGCACAGGACACCGAGTCGTCGTCGTTCCTGACCTATCGCCAGGTGATCGAGCAGTTCCAGCTCGGGCTCGGGTCCGCGCTCTCGGTGCTGCTGTTCCTGACCGTCCTTTTGCTGGCGTTCTTGATCGTCAAGCTGTTCCGGGTCGATCTGGCCCAGGCGAGGGGTGAGGGCTGATGGCCATGAAGACGGACACGAAGACCAAGGCGGGCACCGGGATCGGCTTCGTCCTGATCATGATCTGGTGCCTGCTGCCCGTGGTCTGGATCATCTCGCTGTCGTTCAAGTCCACGGCCGAGACCGGCGCCGGTAGCCCGCAGTTCCTGCCGAAGGACGCCACTCTCGACAACTACAAGACGCTGCTCGGCGTCGGGACGCTCAGCGATGGGACCGAGCCGGACCCTGCCGTCTCCGACGACTTCATCCAGGCGCTGATCAACTCCTTCGGCATCGCCCTGATCGCGACCCTGCTCTCGGTGGTCTTCGCCACCCTGGCCGCCTACGCGATCGCCCGGCTGGAGTTCAAGGGCAAGCGGCTGGTGCTCTCGCTCGCACTCGCGATCGCGATGTTCCCCGTCGTGTCGCTCGTCGGGCCGCTCTTCGACATGTGGCGCACGTTCCAGCTGTTCAACACCTGGCCGGGGCTGATCATCCCCTACATGACCTTCACGCTGCCGCTGGCGATCTGGACGTTGTCGGCGTTCTTCCGTGAGATCCCGTGGGAGATGGAGCAGGCCGCCCAGGTCGACGGCGCCACGTCGTGGCAGGCGTTCCGCAAGGTCATCGTCCCGTTGGCGGCACCGGGCGTGTTCACCGCGGCGATCCTGACCTTCTTCTTCGCGTGGAACGAGTTCGTGCTCGCGATCTCGCTGACCTCCACGACGGACTCACGCACGGTCCCGGCGCAGATGTCCTTCTTCGTCGGACCCGATCCGTTCAACCCGCCGTACGGGCAGCTGGCCACGGCCTCGGTCGTCGTCACCGTCCCGATCATCATCATCGTGCTGCTGTTCCAGCGCAAGATCGTCGCCGGACTCACCTCCGGCGCAGTGAAGGGATAGGACCGTCATGGCATCCATCAACATCCAGAACCTCGTCAAGAAGTACGGCGACGGCTTCCCGGCGGTCAACAACGTCTCGATCGACATCGCCGACGGCGAGTTCATGATCCTCGTCGGGCCGTCCGGCTGCGGGAAGTCGACCCTGCTCCGGATGATCGTCGGCCTGGAGGACATCACGTCGGGCGAGCTGACCATCGGCGAGCGCCGGGTCAACGACCTCGCGCCGCGCGACCGCAACCTGGCGATGGTCTTCCAGAACTACGCGCTCTATCCCCACCTCACCGTCTACGAGAACATCGCGTTCCCGCTCCGGCTGGCCAAGCTGGACAACGCCGAGGTGGACCGACTGGTGCGCGACGCGTCGTCCACGCTGGAGCTCGACGAGCACCTCGAGCGCAAGCCGGGCAACCTGTCCGGTGGCCAGCGGCAGCGGGTCGCGATGGGGCGGGCCATCGTGCGCCAGGCAGACGCTTTCCTGTTCGACGAGCCGCTGTCCAACCTGGACGCCAAGCTCCGCGGTCAGATGCGCACCGAGATCGCGCGCCTGCAGAAGCGGCTCGGGATCACGACGGTCTACGTCACCCACGACCAGACCGAGGCGATGACGCTCGGCGACCGGGTCGCCGTCCTCAAGCGCGGACTGCTCCAGCAGCTCGCCACGCCGCGGGAGCTCTACGACAACCCCGGCAACCTCTTCGTCGCCGGCTTCATCGGCTCACCGCCGATGAACTTCCTGCCGGCCGAGGTCACGGGCAACAAGGTGAAGCTGCCGTTCGGCGAGGTCGAGATCCCGGCCGAGAAGGCCGCCCGGGCCGAGGGCCGCGGGCTGCTCATCGCCGGCATCCGGCCCGAGGCGTTCGAGGACGCGAAGCTGGCCGAGAGCAAGGGCGTTGCCACCGGTACGGCGACGTTCTCGGCCAACGTCGACGTCGTGGAGTGGCTCGGCAACGAGACCTACGCCTACATCCCGTTCGAGGCGCCCCCCGAGGTGACCAAGCAGCTGGCCCAGCTGGAGAAGGAGCTCGACAGCGAGGCGCTGCGCACCCAGCTGGTGGTCTCGCTCGACGGCTCCAGCCGGATCACCGCCGGCACCGAGGCCGAGATCTGGGTGGACTCGGCGAAGATGCACCTCTTCGACCCCGCGACCGGCGAGAACCTCACCGTCGATAACGAGCACGCCGGTCACATCCCGCGCGAGGCCGCCACGGTCTAGGGGGCCACCCGGGCGAGGAGCCGGGTCTCCTCGTCGTCCGTCAGCGGTACGGCGAGCACGCGGAGCCAGTCGGCGAGCTCGCCCTGCTCGAGCTCGCGGTGCTCGGTGGGCTTGCCGGGGCGTCGTACGGTCACCGTCTTCTCGGTGACGGACACGTGCTGGCCGTCCTCGTGCTTGGTGATCATCAGGCCGCTGCGGAAGTGCGAGGTCGGGAACGTGCTCGTGTAGTGGTGGCCCATCACGACGTCGACCGGCAGCACGCGGAGGTCGTCGACCGTGTGGCCGACCTCCCAGCCCGCCTCCCGCAGCCGCTGCAGCTCCCACTCCCCGGCGTCGGTGCGCCGCACCCGGTAGGGCCAGCCGCGCTGGTCGCTCTCGGCCCCGTCGGCCAGTGCGACGGGCCGCACCAGGCTCATCCCGAAGCCGGGGTCGCACAACAGGCGCTCGCCGTCCATCCGGACCTCGACCGTCATGTGGGTGCGGCCCTGCACGGGTCCGGTCGCGGGGTCGCCGACGCGACCGAGGTGGCGGCGTACGTCGTACCCGAGCCGCTCGAGGACCGCCGCGAACACGGTGCCGTGCTCGAAGCAGTAGCCGCCTCTCCCCCGGCCGACGAATTTGTCGTTCAGCACGTCGAGCCCGACGCCGGGGTGCTGGTCGAGCAGGACGTCGATGTTGTCGAAGGTGAAGGTGCGGACGTGGGCCTCGTGGAGCTCGTCGAGCGCCTTGCGGTCGGGCGGCCGCGCGGGGAGGCCGACCCGCGCGAGGTAGCCGTCGAGGTCGAGCCGGTCGATCTGCCAGGGGTCGTCGGTCACGTCCCGATCGTAGGAGGGCACCGGTCGATCCTCATCCGAGATTGCGGCGGGTCACGTCGGGCCGGGTCCGGTCGCGGTTGAGGCTCATCCCCACGTCGAGGGTCATGCCGAGCTCGATGCCCTCGGCCCGACGTACGGCGTCGCGCAGCGGCAGCAGGTAGCGGCCGTCCTTGGGGAACAGCGCGGTCGTGAAGTCGGTGTCGCCGATCCGGACGACGACCGGCACCTGGCCCCAGTACTCGAGACCCTTCGCGGCGTCCTTGACGTCGTCGCTGTCCTCGGCCGGGATGTCGGCGTAGTAGAACGGCGCCGGGCCGCGCCACTCGATCACCGCGGCCGAGAACTGGAACTCCACGACCGAGAGCCTAGAGCCGGTCGGGGACATCCTCCTCGACGTACACGGTGCCGCCGAGCTCGAGGAACTCTGCGGACTTCTCCTTCATGCCGAGCGCCGCGTCCTCCGGGGTCAGGTCGGCGCCGAACCGGTCACGCACGTCCTGGCTGATCCGCATCGAGCAGAACTTGGGACCGCACATCGAGCAGAAGTGCGCGGTCTTGGCGTTGTCCGCCGGGAGCGTCTCGTCGTGGAACTCCTCGGCGGTGACCGGGTCGAGCGAGAGTGCGAACTGGTCGCGCCAGCGGAACTCGAAGCGCGCCTTCGAGAGCGCGTCGTCCCAGTCCCGGGCGCCCGGGTGACCCTTGGCGATGTCGGCGGCGTGCGCGGCGAGCTTGTAGGTGATGACGCCGGTCTTCACGTCGTCCCGGTTCGGAAGCCCGAGGTGCTCCTTCGGCGTGACGTAGCAGAGCATCGCGGTGCCGTGCATCGCGATCGTGGCGGCGCCGATCGCCGAGGTGATGTGGTCGTAGCCGGGAGCGATGTCGGTCGCGAGCGGGCCGAGCGTGTAGAACGGCGCGCCGTGGCACCACTCCTGCTGGAGCCGGACGTTCTCCTCGACCAGGTGCAGCGGCACGTGACCGGGGCCCTCGACCATCACCTGGACGTCGTGCTCCCAGGCACGCGCGGTGAGCTCGGCCAGGGTGCGCAGCTCGGACAGCTGGGCCTCGTCGTCGGCGTCGGCGGTGCTGCCGGGGCGCAGCCCGTCGCCGAGGGAGAAGCTGACGTCGTACTGCGCGAAGATCTCGCAGAGCTCGTCGTAGTGGGTGTAGAGGAAGTTCTCCTCGTGGTGCGCCAGGCACCAGCCGGCCATGATCGAGCCGCCGCGGGAGACGATGCCGGTGACCCGGCGGGCTGTCATGGGGACGTAGCGCAGGAGTACGCCGGCGTGGATCGTCATGTAGTCCACGCCCTGCTCGCACTGCTCGATCACCGTGTCGCGGAAGATCTCCCAGGTGAGACGGTCGGCCTCGCCGTTGACCTTCTCCAGGGCCTGGTAGATCGGGACGGTCCCGATCGGGACCGGGCTGTTGCGGATGATCCACTCGCGGGTGGTGTGGATGTCGTCGCCGGTGCTGAGGTCCATCACCGTGTCGGCGCCCCAGGTGATCGCGTGGGTGAGCTTGTCGACCTCCTCCTCGATGCTGCTGGTGACGGCGCTGTTGCCGATGTTGGCGTTGATCTTCACCAGGAAGCGGCGGCCGATGATCATCGGCTCGGACTCGGGGTGGTTGACGTTGGCGGGGATGATCGCGCGGCCGGCAGCGACCTCGCTGCGCACCAGCTCGACGTCGCAGGACTCGCGGAGCGCGACGTACTCCATCTCGGGCGTGACGATGCCGGCCCGGGCGTAGGCCATCTGGGTGACCGCTCCACCGGTCGAGCGGCGCGGCTCCCGCTTCTCCCCCTGCCACTCGCCGCGCGCAGCACCGCTGCGGATCGCGGCACGGCCGTTGTCGACCAGCTGGGTCGCGCGGCCGTCGTACGTCTCGGTGTCGCCGCGGTCCTCGATCCAGCCGACGCGGAAGGGCGGCAGGCCGACCTGCGGGTCGCTGCCGGGGCCCTCGGTGCAGTAGCGGTCGAACGTCTCGCCGTTGGTGAGCGCGACCCGCGTGTACGGCACTTCGATGTTGCTGTGCTCGCCACGCTTGTAGACCCGGGTGTGGGCGGGGTGAACGGTCATGCGGTGACTCCTTCTGTTTCGGTCATCGAGCTTGTCGAGATGTGGGCGATCGGGCCCCGGCCGCGGCCGAGGTCCCAGGTGGAGCTGGTGGCGAGCCGGCGGGAGGTGAAGTCGGCGGCGCGGTGAGCAGCGGTGGCGAGGTCGTGGCCGAGGGCGAGGTACGCCGCCAGCGCGCTGGCGTGGGTGCACCCGGTGCCGTGGTCGTTGGTCGTGGCGACGCGCGCGTGGGGGATGTCGAGCGGCTCGCGACCCGGCCGGTGGAGCACGTCGGGGGCGCCGCTGCCGGTGCGGAGCACTGCCGCGCCGTGCCCCCGGCCGAGGACGGCGTCCTCGTCGGCGTTCGGGGTGACGACGGTGGCGAGCGGCAGCAGGTGCTCCCGGTAGGCCGCGACCACCGCGGCGTCAGCGAGCGTGGCGCCGGTGGTGGCGCGGAGCACCGGGTCGACGACGAGCAGGGGTCGTCCTTGCCCGCGTGACCCTGAGGTCACCCTGGCAAGGACGACCCGTTCGGCCAGGAGCCGGACCGCCTCGGGCGTCGCGAGCATCCCGGTCTTGATCACCGCGACCGGCAGGTCGCCCAGGACCGCGTCGAGCTGGGCGGCGACGACATCGGCCGGGACGGGATGGATCCCGTGGACGCCACGGGTGTCCTGGACCGTGATCGCGGTGACGACGCACCCGCCGTGCACGCCGAGGGCGGCGAAGGTCGCGAGGTCGGCGGCGAGGCCGGCGCCCCCGCCCGGGTCGGTGGCGGCGACCGCCAGCACGACAGGAGGGGTCATGCCAGCACCGCCAGCAGGTCGGCCACCACGGCGGCGGGATCGTCGGCGCGCATGACCTCGCCCATGACCGCGACGCCGTAGGCCCCGGCCGCGCGGGCCTTGCTCGCGTTGGCCGGCGTGATGCCCCCGAGTGCGTACGTCGGCAGCGACAGGTCGGCGAAGGCACCCTCCGGCAGCGGCGGCCCGTAGCCCGGCTTGCTCGAGGTGGCGGCGTACGGCGACAGGGTCGCGTACGACGCCCCGTCGGCCGCGGCTCGTCGTACCTCTGCCGCGGAGTGGCACGAGCGCCCCCAGCGCACGCCGCCGTCGGGGGCCGGCTGGTCGGCGGCCAGGTGGACGGCGTCGGCCGCCGGGTCGCTGATGCGCGAGGAGATCACCGCGAGCCCGTCGATCGACGCGAGGTCGGCCACCAGGGCGGCCCGGGTCGCGGCCAGCAGGTCGTGCTCGCGTACGACGACCGCCCGCAGCCCCGCACCCACGCACTCCTCGATCGTCCGCACCAGCGCCCGTCCCAGGTGCAGCTGCGACCTGTCGGTGAGCACCAGCAACCGCGGCAGCTCCTCGGCCCGGCTCATGCGATCCGCCCGGACACCGGGCTGGAGGCGCGGGCGGTGGAGCGCAGCGGGATCCGGCCGGCGTGGCGGGCGGCGTACCCCGCCTCGACCGCGAGGCACAGCGCGTGGGCCATCGCGACCGGGTCGTCGGCGCGGGTGACGGCCGTCGCGGCGAGCACGGCGTCGCAGCCGAGCTCCATCGCGAGCGCAGCGTCGCTGGCGGTCCCGATGCCCGCGTCGAGGACGACGGGGACGTCGACCGCGGCCCGGACCGCCTCGATCGCGTGCGGGTTGCGGATGCCGAGGCCCGACCCGATCGGGGAGCCGAGCGGCATCACCGCGGCGCACCCGACGTCGACCAGGCGCCGCGCGAGCACGGGGTCGTCGGTGGTGTAGGGCAGCACCGTGAACCCGCGCCGGACCAGCTGGTCGGCGGCTTCGAGGAGGCCGACCGCGTCCGGGAGCAGCGACGCCTCGTCGCCGATCACCTCCAGCTTCACCCAGTCGGTGCCGAGCGCCTCGCGGGCGAGCTCGGCCGTCAGCACCGCCTCGCGGGCGGACAGGCAGCCGGCCGTGTTGGGCAGCAGCGGTACGCCGAGCCGTCGGAGCACGTCGAGCAGTCCCCCGTCCCGGGTCGACGACGTGCGCCGTACCGACACCGTCACCAGGCCGGGCCGTGCCGCGGCCAGCACCGGCTCGAGGAGGGTGAGGCTGGGCAGCCCGCCGGTGCCGAGGAGCAGCCGGGACGACAGCGCTCGTCCGGCAATGGTGAGCGCGCTCATCCGCCCTGCACCGCCGTCACGATCTCGACCGTGTCCCCGGCCTTGAGCGGCCACCGCGGCCAGTCGTCGCGCGGGACGACCTCGTCGTTGACCGCCACCGCGATGCCGTTCGGGCGGGGGTCGTCCATCCGGGCGGTCAGCAGGTCGGCGACGGTCGCGCCGGCGAGCTCGGTCGGCTGTCCGTTGACGGTGATCAGCATCGTTCTCCTTCGGTTCGCTGGTCGAGGGTCGAGAGCCGGCGCGGGTCGACAGCGCCGTCCACGGCGCCGGTCTCGAGGTGGTCGGCCACCAGTCGCGCGGTCAGCGGCGCGAGCAGCACCCCGTGCCGGTAGTGCCCCGCGGCCAGCACCACCCCGTCGCCGGCCGGTCCGATCAGTGGCAGGTTGTCGGCGGTGCCGGGGCGATCGCGGGCCGTTGCCTCGACGAGCTCGGCCCGGTCGAGGGCGGGCCAGAGCAGGCGCGCGGCGGCCAGCAGCCGGAGCACCCCGCCGGCGGTCACGACCGGCGCCTCGTCGTGCTCCTCGCTGGTGGCGCCGACGACCACCTCCCCCGACGCCCGCGGCACGACGTAGACGGGCTCACCCCGGACCCAGCCGCGCACGGTCCGCGTGGGCGGGTCGTCGGAGTGCAGGCGCAGGATCTCGCCGCGGACGCCCCGCACCAGCAGGTCGTACGGCGCCGGCAGCCGGCTGCCGGTCGCCACGACCGTGGCGTCGTGCTCGCCGCCGGCGTCGGCCGGGACGACAGGGACCCGCCGCAGCAGCCCGGCCATGACAGCGCGCGGGTCGACGCTCGGGTCACGGAGCAACGCCCCGCCCTGCACCCGACCGAGCCCCGGTTCCAGTACGGCGACCCCGCCCGCATCCCGCACCTCGACAGCCGCCCCGTGCCGGCCCAGGAGATCGACCTGACGCTCGACCTGCTGCAGGTCGCCGGCGTCGTACCCGACGAGCACGGTGCCGTCCGTGCGCAGCGGCACCCCGAGCCGGCCGGCGTACTCCGGCCACAGTGCCAGCGACTCACCGCCGAGCCGCAGCAGCTCCTCCTCGCCGTGCCACAGCTCGGCGGACGGACTGAGCATCCCGGCGGCGGCGTACGACGCGCCCCTGCCGGGCGCGGGGTCCACCACGGTCACCGCATGACCGCGCCGGAGCAGCTCGTCGGCGACGGACAGCCCGACGATGCCCGCACCCAGGATCTTGATCCTCATCGCCATCGTTTCGAGGCTCGTCGCTCGCGCTCCTCGCACCTCAACCACCCAGTTGGCTGGCGATCTCCTTCGCTGCAGACACCGGATCCGGTTGTCGCCAGATCCCGCCGATGACGGCGACACCATGGGCGCCGGCAGCGACGACAGCGGCGACCCGGGCCGCGTCGATGCCGCCGATGGCGACCAACGGCAGCACCCCGGCGGCCGCCGACACGGCCGCAGGGCCGAGCGGGTCGGGGAGCCCCTCCTTGCTGGCGGTCGCGAACACGGGCCCGAAGCCGGCGTAGCTCGCCCCGTCCCGGGCGGCGCTCTCGACCTCGGCGCGGGTCCGGCAGGTGGCCCCGACGACCAGGTCCGGGGCGATCCGGCGGGCGGCGGCGACCGGTACGTCGACCCGCCCGAGGTGGACTCCGTCGGCGCCGCCAGCGAGCGCCACGTCGAGCCGGTCGTTGACCAGGACCATCGCTCCTTCCGGCCGAACGGCGCCCACGACCCGCTCCACCAACGCCGTCAGCGCCCGGCCGTCGAGCGACTTCGCGCGCACCTGGAAGCCGTCGACCCCGGCGTCGGCAAGGGCGGGCAACAGGGAGAGGTCGTCCCGCTCGGAGACCAGGCAGGTCAAGCGGGGGACGCGGACTTCAACAGGGCCCATGGGACGCTCCTTCGCTTCCTTCGCCGGCATGACCCGGATCAGGTTCGACGGTCGGAGCGGCTCCAGCTCCCTCTCAGTCCGCTGCCGCGGACTCCCGTGGTGGATGCGCCCACGTTAGCGCAGCCGGTCGGAGCAGTCACCGCTGGTTGGTCGCGCCGCCCTCGTTGTCAGCCAGCACGAAGCCGGCGTACCCGCGCCGGATGTCGAGCACGTGGTGCCCGAGGTCGTGCAGCAGGTGCAAGAGGACGAACTGGACGGTGACCGGCCAGGGGTAGACGTCCTCGATCACGGCCGCCCGCTGGTCCGCGGTGAGCAGCGGCACCGTCGTCGCGATGCCCGCGCGGCACGCCTCGAGATCGGAGCAGTCGACCCTCGCCGTGCCGAGCCGGTCCGTGATGTAGCCGAGCAACGCGTCGGTGACCTCGACACAGTGGTCGACGTACTCCCGGGCGGACCAGATCTTCTCCGACGGCTTGCGGTCCGCCTCGCCCCGATCGAGCAGGCCGGCCAAGGCAGCGAGGGCGGCAGCCAGCGCGGCGTCCCCGTCGACGACCTCCCGCCCGTCGTACCCGCACTCGTCACACACCTCGACGGCCACGCCGTCCAGCTCCCGCCATCCGTAGCTCACGCGAGCGAGCGTAGGCCGCCGTCCCTTCCTTCGCGCGCGAACGAGGAGTATGACTGGAGGGTCTCTCGAGGAGGGCGACGGCCCATGACCACACACCAGTCCCCGACCACCACGAGCCCCGACCCGGCGACCGGTCGCGCAGCCGCGACCGAGCGCGAGGCGCGCGAGCTCGCCGAGGCTGCCCGAGAGCAGCAGTGGGAGAGACCGAGCTTCGCGAAGGGCCTCTACCTGGGCCACTTCGACCTCGACCTGATCCATCCGCACCCGCGGGGATCCGCCGAGGACGTCCAGCGTGGCAACGCCTTCCTCGACGTGCTGCGCGAGGTCTGCACCTCGCTCGACGGGGGCCGGATCGAGAGGGAGGACCGGATCCCCGACGAGTACCTCGCTGCGCTGACCGAGATCGGCGCGTTCGGCATGAAGATCCCGCAGGAGTACGGCGGGCTCGGGCTCTCCGTGACCGCCTACGCCAAGGCGCTGATGCTGACCGGCTCGGTGCACCCGAGCCTGGCCGCGCTGCTGTCGGCACACCAGTCGATCGGCGTACCCGAGCCGGTGAAGGTCTTCGGCACCGCCGAGCAGAAGGAGCGGTTCCTGCCGCGGTGCGCCAAGGGCGCGATCACCGCGTTCCTGCTCACCGAGCCCGACGTGGGCTCCGACCCGGCCCGGATGGCGAGCACCGCGACGCCGACCGACGACGGCAGCGGCTACCTCCTCGACGGGGTGAAGCTGTGGACCACCAACGGCGTCATCGCCGAGCTCGTCGTGGTGATGGCCACCGTGCCGGAGCATGCCGGAGGACGGGGCGGCATCACCGCGTTCGTCGTCGAGGCCGACTCCCCCGGCATCACGGTGGAGCGCCGCAACTCGTTCATGGGCCTCAAGGGCCTCGAGAACGGCGTCACCCGGTTCCACCAGGTGCGGGTCCCGGTCGAGAACCGGCTCGGCCGCGAGGGCCAGGGCCTCAAGATCGCGTTGACCACCCTCAACACCGGGCGGCTGTCCCTTCCCGCCATGTGCGCCGCGGCGGGCAAGTGGTCGCTGAAGATCGCCCGCGAGTGGTCGGCCGAGCGGGTGCAGTGGGGTCGCCCGGTCGGCCGCCACGCGGCGGTCGCCGAGAAGATCTCGTTCATCGCGGCCACGACGTTCGGGCTGGAGGCGGTGCTCGAGCTCTCGACCGAGCTGGCCGACGCCGGCTCGAAGGACATCAGGATCGAGGCGGCGCTGGCCAAGCTCTGGTCGAGCGAGATGGCCTGGAAGGTGGCCGACGAGCTGGTGCAGATCCGGGGCGGCCGCGGCTACGAGACCGCGGACTCGCTGGCCGCTCGGGGCGAACGGGCGGTGCCGACCGAGCAGATCCTGCGGGACCTGCGGATCAACCGGATCTTCGAGGGCTCCACCGAGATCATGCATCTGCTGATCGCCCGCGAGGCGGTCGACGCGCACCTCACTGCGGCCGGCGACCTCGCGGTCGCCGACGCCGACCTGCAGCGCAAGGCGAAGGCGGCGGTGAAGGCCGGACGGTTCTACGCCACCTGGCTGCCGCAGCTCGCTGCCGGCAAGGGCACCGTGCCCACGTCGTACGCCGAGTTCGGTCCGCTGGCCCGGCACCTGCGTTTCGTCGAGCGGTCGTCGCGCAAGCTGGCCCGGCAGACCTTCTACGGGATGTCCCGGTGGCAGGCGAAGCTGGAGTACAAGCAGGTCTTCCTGGCCCGCATCGTCGACATCGGTGCCGAGCTGTTCGCGATGGCCGCGGCGTGCACCCGGGCCGAGATGCTGCGGATCGACAACCCGGAGCAGGGTGAGACAGCGTACGACCTCGCCGACGCCTGCTGCGAGCACGCGCGGCTGCGGGTCGAGGCGCTCTTCGACGGGCTCTGGTCCAACACCGACGACCTCGACGTCCGGATCAGCCAGCGGGTGCTCGACGGGGACTTCACCTGGCTCGAGGAGGGTGTGCTCGACCAGTCGGAGGGCACGGGACCGTGGATCAGCCCGTGGCAGCCGGGGCCGAGCGAGAGCGAGTCGGTGCATCGCTCGGTGCGCTGAGCCTGGATCAGCCCGCTGCGGCCTGCTCCTGCTCCCGCAGATAGCGGAGTACGGCGATCGCCGCCGCGCGTCCGGCTCTGTTGCCGCCGATCGTGCTCGCCGACGGCCCGTAGCCGACCAGCTGCACCCGGGGGTCGGCAGCCGCGGTGACCGCGGTCTGCACGTCCTTGCCGATCGACAGCAGCGGGATGCCACCGTGCGTGCTGCGCAGGCGCAAGGGCGCCAGGTGGCTCACCGCTGGGCGGAACCCGGTGGCCCAGAGGATCACGTCGACGGGCTCGAACGAGCCATCGGACCACCGGACGCCGTCCGGCTCGATCCGGGCGAACATCGGCCGCCGCGCGTCGTACACGCCGAGCCGGGCAGCCTCCTGCTCCTGCGGCCGCAGCCCGAGCCCGGTGACGCTGACGACGCTCGCCGGCGGCAGGCCCGCGCGCACCCGCTTCTCGACGAGGGCGATCGCGTCGCGGCCGGCCTGCGCGTCCCACTCCTCCCGCCACACCGGCTCCCGCCGGGTCACCCACAGCACGTCCGTGCGCGGCGCGAGCTCGCCGAGGAACTGGACCGCCGACGCGCCGCCCCCGACGACCAGGACCCGCTTGCCTTCGAAGTGCTCCGGCCCCGGGTAGTCGACCGTGTGCAGCTGCTCGCCACGGAAGGTGTCGCCCCCGGGGTAGTACGGCACGAACGGCTGGGTCCAGGTGCCGGTCGCGTTGACCAGGGTGCGGGTCGTCCAGGAGCGGTCGCCGGCGCGGACCACGAGCAGGTCACCGACGCTCTCGACCCGGTCGACGCGCACCGGCCGGAGCACCGGCAGGTCGTGCGCGCGCTCGTAGTCGCCGAACCAGTCCGGGATCACCGCGTTGGCGCGATCGCCGCCACGACCCGGCGCGGCCGAGTCCGGCAGGTCGGCGACTCCGTGGACGTCGTCCATCGTGAGCGAGTCCCAGCGGTGCCGCCACGCACCGCCCGGGTCCGGGTCCGCGTCGAGCACCACGTGGTCGAGGCCGAGCCGGCGGAGGTGGTACGACGCCGACAGACCGGCCTGGCCGGCACCGATCACGAGGGAGTCGGACACATGCATGAGAGGGGAACAACGATGGCGCGGCAGGTATGCCGTAGAAAGTCAGCCATGACCCGGACCCGCACCCTGGCTGTCGTCGCTGCGGTGTTCCTCGCGATCGTCGTCGCCTCGGTGCCGTTGCTGGGCGGGGTCTCCCACGTCTTGTTCCGGACCGAGAAGACGGATGCCCGGGTGGTCGCTGTCGGGGAGTCCGGGCACTGCCTGATCGGCGACGAGTGGCGGTACGGCTTCAGCTGGGACCGCGACGGCGAGCGCCACACGGCCTGGCACCAGCTGTGTGGCAAGCGGTTCCAGGCGTTCGAGGAGACGACGATCTGGACCGACGGGGACCAGGTGGCCAGCACGGAGCCGCCCTGGTTGGCCTGGTCGATCTGGCTGCTCCTGGCCGTGGCTGCGGCCGGCGCGGCCTGGTTCGCCGTACGGCGCCGGCCGCGCGGCGCCCCGCCACGCCCTGACACGGATCTCTAGCCCGAAATGACCAGACCGTCAGGCTCTTCCTGACTGGATCGAGGAAACAAAGGGGCCTTGGTCTGCGGGAAAGGTCGCCCTCGTGCGCTCTGTCACCGATGGTGAACGGGGGTAAGACCACGGACCGACGACCGCAGGGGAAAGACGATGGCCGAACTGGCGATGGCGCCCCTCGTTTCCGAACGAGGGCCTGATCAGCACGGGGACTCGCTCCCCGGGCGATCGACGCCCCGACCCTGGCTCCGCCTCTACCTGATGGTGGCGGCGCCGCTGTACGCGGTGTACATCGCGCTGCCCGAGCCACCTCGCTACCTGTGGGCCGCCATCGGCCTGCTGTCACTCGTCGGCCTCGTGGTGGGCATCAGGGTGAACCGACCCCGCCGCCAGCTGCCGTGGTGGCTGGCAAGCGCCGGGGTGGCGGCGCTGATGCTCGGCGACACCACCTACGACGTGATGGCCAGCGTGCTCGGGGAGGAGAACCCGTTCCCCTCCGCCGCGGACGCGATCTACCTGGCGATGTACCCCCTGATCGCGGGCGGGCTGCTGGTGCTGGTCCGGCTGACCACCCCTCTCGGCGACAAGGCCGCGGTCATCGACGCGGCCATCGTCACCGTGGCCGTCGGGCTCCTGGTGTGGGTCTACCTGGTCGAACCCTACGTGCAGGACCCCACGCTCACCTGGCTCCAGAAGGCGGTCTCGATCGGCTACCCGCTGGGCGACGTGATGATCCTCGCCGTGCTGGCACGACTGATGATCGGGGGTGATCGTCGTCCACGGTCGCTGTGGCTGCTCAGCATCGGCACGGTGGGCCTGCTCGCCTCCGACGTCGTCTACGGTCTCGGCCAGCTGAACGGGACCTGGTCCACCGGCGGCGTCCTGGACCTGGGCTGGGTGCTCTTCTACGGCGCCTGGGGAGCTGCCGCGCTGTCCCCGGACATGACGCGACTCACCGATCCCGTGCGGCCGAAATCGCCCACATCGTCGCCCCGCAGATTGCTCTTCTTCACGCTCATCCCGCTCGCCGTACCCGGTCTGCAGATCTGGGGCATCTCGCAGGGGACCGCCGACCTGCCGGTCACCGCAGCGGGCTCGGCCGTTCTCTTCCTGCTGGTGTCCCTCCGCTTCACCGGGCTCGTTCACACGGCGAGTCGCGCCGCGCACCGCGAGACCTCCATGCGGCGCACGGGCGAAGCGCTCGTGGCCGCCTCGGACCCGGACACGGTGTTCCACGTCGCCCTCACCGCGATCGGCGAGATCACCCGCCCTCCGACCCGGCTGCTCGTCGCCACCGGGTCGCCCCTGCGGCTGGTGTTCGACTCCGCCGGGGACGAGGAGTCGAAGGACGAGTCCCTCGACCAGCTGCTGCAACGGCACGAGGGTGAGCTGCGCCGGCAGCAGTTCGTCCTCACGTCTGCGGCCGACTGTGGTCCGGCGTTCGCCGCAGCGCTGGGCCCGGAGGCGACCGTCCTGCTCGCCGCGATGATCCGGGACGAGCAGATCAGCGGACTGCTGGTGATCAGCGGGCCATCGGTCGACCGCCCGGAGAGCGTCGACCCGATCTGCAGCCTGGCGTCGCAGATGGTGCTCGCGCTCGACAGTATCGAGCTCACCGAGCAGGTCGCCGAGCGCAGGAGCGAGGCACACTACCGGTCGTTGTTCCAGAACGCCGCCGACATCATCCTCGTGGTCGACCGACGGCTGCGGTTGCGGTACGCCACACCCTCGGCCACAGCGGTGCTCGGCTGGGACGCATCGGAGTCGAGGGACCGGCCCATCGACTCGATGGTGGCCCATGGCGACGCGAAGGCAGCCCGCAACCTGCTCGACCGCGTGCTGAAACGGGGGGTGGAGGCCGGTGTCGAGCCGGCCGACGAGTGGCGCATCCCGGACGCTGCGGGTGATATCCGCCAGTTCGAGGTCTCGTGCCGCAACCTGATGGACGACCCGAGCCTCGGCGGCGTCGTGGTCACGCTCCACGACATCACCGAGCGGCGCAGGCTCGAGAGCGACCTGCAGTTCCAGGCCTACCACGACTCGCTGACCCAGCTGCCCAACCGGACCATGTTCCTCGACCGGGTCGAGCGCGCCCTCTCGCGTACGGGGCGGAACGAGGTGGAGCTGGCCGTGATCCTCATCGACCTCGACGACTTCAAGGTCATCAACGACACCCGCGGGCACGCCGCTGGGGACGCGCTACTGAGCCATGTCGCCCGGAGACTGCAGACCGTGCTGCGCCCGCTGGACTCCTGTGCACGTCTCGGTGGCGACGAGTTCGCCATCCTCGCCACGGGGCTGAAGAGCGAGAAGGAGGCCCGCGAGATCGCCGAGCGCTTGATCCGGCACCTCAGCGTGCCGTTCGACATCGCCGGCGAGGTGGTCACTGCCGGGGCGAGCGTCGGCGTCACCACCAACACCTTCGGCGCGCACGCGTCGGAGCTGCTGCTCCAGGCGGACCTCGCGATGTACGCCGCGAAGGACGCCGGCAAGGGCGTGGCACAGCTGTTCCGCCCGGAGCTGATCGACATCATGGAGCTGCGCGCCCGTACGGCGCGCGAGCTCGGCCGGGCCATCGCACGGGACGAGCTCGTGCTGCACTACCAGCCGGTGGTGGCGCTCGAGACCGGCGCCGTGATCGGCGTGGAGGCCCTGCTGCGGTGGCAGCACCCCGAGCGCGGACTGCTGATGCCCAGTGACTTCATCGCCGTCGTGGAGGAGAGCGACCTCGCCGTCGCCGTCGGGGAATGGGTCATCGACCGAGCGATCGCCCAGGCGGCCGAGTGGCAGCGGAGCTCACCGACGGGTGGCGGCCTCAGGATGAACGTCAACGTCACCCCGCGGGAGTTCGCCCAACCCGGCTTCGTCAGCACGGTGGTCTCCGCACTCGAGCGGCACGACCTCCCGGCCGGAGCCCTCGTCCTGGAGATCACCGAACGCATCCTCGCCGGCCGGGACCCGAGGATCAGCCTGGCGATGACCGAGCTGCACGAGCTCGGCGTACGTCTCGCCGTCGACGACTTCGGCACCGGCTACGCCGCTCTCGGCTACCTGCGGAGGTTCCCGGTGAGCACCCTGAAGATCGACCGCAGCTTCGTCGCGGGACTCGGCCACTCCCCCGACGACGAGGCCTTGGTCGAGGCGATCATCCGCCTCGGGGAGACCTTCGGCTTCGACCTCGTGGCCGAGGGCGTGGAGACCGAGCAGCAGCGCACGACGTTGCTCCGGCTGGGTTGCGGCTCCGCACAGGGCTTCCTCTACTCGACGGCACTGCCCCCGGCGGAAATCGAGACGTTCATCCGCACGCAGTCCCCCGTCGTGGTCTCCGGACACACCCCTCGGTCGATCGGCGTATCCTGATCTCTCGTGGCTGACGCTGAGTTCCGGTACTCCGACCTCCTCCCGACCGGCAAGGACGACACTCCTTACCGGCTGATCACGACGGAGGGGGTCTCGACCTTCGAGGTCGACGGGCAGACGTTCCTCAAGGTGAGCCCGGAGGCGATCCAGCAGCTGACCGCCGAGGCGATGCACGACATCAGCCACTACCTGCGGCCCGCGCACCTCCAGCAGCTGCGCAAGATCATCGACGACCCCGAGGCGTCGGGCAACGACCGCTTCGTCGCGCTCGACCTGCTCAAGAACGTCAACATCTCCGCGGGCGGCGTACTGCCCATGTGCCAGGACACCGGCACCGCGATCGTCATGGGCAAGAAGTCCGAGGGCGTGCTCACCGGCAGCGACGACGCGGAGGCGATCGCCCAGGGCGTCTACGACGCCTACACCAAGCTCAACCTCCGCTACAGCCAGCTCGCACCGCTGACGACGTACGAGGAGAAGAACACCGGCACCAACCTGCCGGCGCAGATCGAGCTCTACTCAACTCCCACCAAGAACGGCACCCCGGAGTACAAGTTCCTCTTCATGGCGAAGGGCGGCGGCTCGGCCAACAAGTCGTTCCTGTTCCAGGAGACGAAGGCGATCCTCAACCCCAAGCGGATGCTCAGCTTCCTGGACGAGAAGATCCGCTCGCTCGGGACCGCCGCGTGCCCGCCGTACCACCTTGCCGTGGTGATCGGTGGCACCAGCGCGGAGTTCGCGCTGAAGACGGCCAAGTACGCGAGCGCGCACTACCTCGACAACCTGCCGACCGAGGGCTCGATGGATGCCCACGGGTTCCGCGACCTGGAGCTGGAGGAGGAGGTCTTCAAGCTGACCCAGTCCTTCGGCATCGGCGCCCAGTTCGGCGGCAAGTACTTCTGCCACGACGTCCGGGTCGTGCGGCTCCCCCGCCACGGAGCCAGCTGCCCGGTCGCGATCGCCGTCTCGTGCTCGGCCGACCGCCAGGCGCTCGGCAAGATCACCGCCGAGGGCGTGTTCCTCGAGCAGCTCGAGACCGACCCGGCGCACTACCTCCCCGACACCGAGGAGCAGCACCTCATCCAGGGCGGCGAGGTCGTCAAGATCGACCTCACCCAGCCGATGAGCGAGATCCTGGCCGAGCTCTCGAAGCACCCGGTCAAGACCCGGCTGTCGCTCACCGGCCCCCTCGTCGTGGCCCGCGACATCGCCCACGCCAAGATCCAGGAGCGCCTGGACGCGGGCGACGAGATGCCGCAGTACCTGAAGGACCACCCCGTCTACTACGCCGGCCCGGCCAAGACGCCGTCCGGCATGGCGTCCGGCTCGTTCGGTCCGACCACCGCCGGCCGGATGGACTCCTACGTCAAGAGCTTCCAGGCGGCCGGCGGCTCGATGGTGATGCTGGCGAAGGGCAACCGGTCCAAGCAGGTGACCGAGGCATGCGGGGAGTACGGCGGCTTCTACCTCGGCTCGATCGGCGGGCCAGCCGCCCGCCTGGCCCAGGACTGCATCAAGTCGGTCGAGGTGCTGGAGTACCCCGAGCTCGGCATGGAGGCGGTCTGGAAGATCGAGGTCGAGGACTTCCCCGCCTTCATCGTCGTCGACGACAAGGGCAACGACTTCTTCACCGACCCGTCCGGTGCGGTGAACGTGCCGATCAGTGGGATCCGGGTGCGCTCGGCGGAGTAGTCCAGCAATGCCTACACCCCGATCGAGCGCCACGGCCCCCAGATCGCGAACGTCATGCCGGCACTGGCCTGGATGTTCACGAACAGCGTGTGGCCGTCGGGGCTGAACGTCGACCCGGCGAACTCGTCGTTGCTCCGGTCGGCGCCGGCAGCACTGCGCAGCCGGTTGAGCGCGATGTCCCAGATCGAGCCGTCCGGCGAGAGCCCGCGGATGAAATTGTCGTTGACGTTGTCCTCGCACACGACCAGCGTCCCGGCCGCCGAGGTGGTGATGTTGTCGGGCAGGTCGAGCTCGAGCGGGCCCGACGACTGGAACACCACGCGCAGCGTCTGGGCGCGGGTGTCGTAGGCCCACACCTGGCCCGAGCCGCGGCCGAAACCGGCAGGGTTGTGGGAGCCCGGCTCGGGCAGGCCGCCGCCCTGGGTCGAGGTGAAGTAGACGACGCCGTCGTCGTACACCTGGCCCTCGAGCCGCGAGAAGAAGGCGGCGCCCTGCTCCCAGCCCTGGCTGCTGACGTGGATGATCGCGGTGTCGTTGGGCGTCGAGGCGGTCTGGCCCGGGGTGTAGGGGTAGAGCACGTCCGGCTCGGCGATGTCGACCCACTCGACGTCGTACGTCGTGCCGGCCGGCTGCGCGCCCTCGAGGTGGGCGTTGTCGATGCCGACCACCTTGAGCATCTGCAGCGTGCCGCCGTCCTCGAGCCGACCGACCTCCATCGGGTGCGACGGCGGCTGGTAGCGGTAGAAGCCCGAGGCGAAGGCGAAGTTGTCCTCCGTGAGGTAGAGGTAGCCGTCCTCCGGGTCGAACGAGACGGCCTCGTGGGCGAGCCGGCCCGCGCTGCGGACCGGCTGGCGGGCGGACTGCCCCTCGCCCGGCTGGTGGCTGACCGGCACCTCGAACACGTAGCCGTGGGGCTGGGTGAGCGGAACCTTCGAGGCGCCGGTGAAGTCGGGGCCGACGTCGGGGCCGTTGACGGTCTCCTCGCAGGTGACCCAGGCTCCCCACGGCATCTGGCCGCCGGAGCAGTTCATCATCGTGCCGTTGAGGCTGGTGAACGAACGGATCACCTGACCGCGCCGGGTGACCTGCACCGTCGTGGTGCCCGCGCCGGCCATGGCGTCGTACGGCGCCGGGGCGGTCGTGCCCGTCGGGCCGAACGCCGGGCGCGGGTTGTTGACCTCGTGGTTGCGGACGAGGATCACGCTGTCGTCCGGCCCCGCGAAGGCGCCCATGCCGTCGTGGCGACCCGGCAGGAGGGTGCCGTCGGTGAGCACCACCGGAGCCTCCGTGTCGTGGAACGAGCGGTAGTTGAACCCGCGGGGAAGATGCAGCCGGACCACACCGTCACGCTTGTCCCTCACCGCCACCAGCGCCGCGGCCTCCGGCGGCGCCTGGACCGCGTCCGACACCGCGAGTCCCGCGAACGGGCCGGCCGCGGTGAATGCGGCGGCAGACTTCACCAGAGTCCTGCGATCCATCGACATCTGTTGCTCCCGAGCGCTCGATATCCAGACAAGTCCACTCACACTAGACAGGGGCCGACGACCCGGCAACGGTCCCAGCGGACCCCACCGCACCGGGAACCCACGCGTCTCCGGCTACGTTGGACACGGAGTAGCCCCCGACGCACGAGGAGACCCGATGCGCTGCCCGAACGACGAGACCACGCTGGTGATGAGCGAGCGGAGCGGGATCGAGATCGACTACTGCCCGGAGTGCCGAGGCGTGTGGCTCGACCGGGGCGAGCTCGACAAGATCATCGACCGGTCCGTGTCGATGGAGCAGCCGGTCGCACCGCCCGCCCCGCAGGCGCCACAGGCACCCCAGCCGGCGCAGTACGACCGGTACGACGACCGCCGCGCGCCGCAGTACCCGCCCCAGCAGCAGGGCTACTACAAGAAGCGCAAGAAGGAGAGCTGGCTCAGCGAACTGTTCGATTGAGCGATTCCGCGGGGGTCGCCCGCGAGTAGCATCGCTGGCGTGCCGCTTCAGGACGAGCTTCGCGAGCTCTTCACGCAGGTCGGTCCCCAGGTCTTCGATGACGCGGACACCTTCCGGGGGGCGTTCGACGACTTCGTCCCTGAGGGTGCGGCCACGACCGGCGAGCGACGCCTGCTGGTCGACGCGATCGCGACCGGTTCCTTCCAGCGTCTGGTCGCGCAGCTCGAGATCCACGCCGACCCGTCGACAGCGATCGCGCTCGAGGCCGAGCGGCTGTCCCGTGACCGGGGAACGGTGGAGACCGACGGCGCCCGCTGGGCGCTGTCCGCCCTGGCATACGCCCGCGGCCTGGCCGGCGTCGGGCGGGTCACGACCCGGCCGTCCGCCCTCGGCAAGCCCGCTGCCACGGAAGCCGAGTCGGAGCCCGCGGCCGCACCCCCGCCGGCGCTGAGCCCCGACGGGTTCGAGAGCACGTTCATCAGCCCGAGCGCCGACGTACCGGCTCCGCCCGCGTCCCCGTCCACACCGGCGCCCCTGCCCGCGACCGACGCGACCGTGACCCGGCCCCCGGCCGGTCCCCCGACGACACCGTCCGGCGGCAAGGGCCGCGGCCGCCTCGTCGCGATCATCGCCGTCCTCCTGGCCCTCGCCGTCGGCGTGGTCGTCGGCGTCGTGCTGCTCGGTGACGGCGACCAGCCGGAGGAGGCCCGGGACGAGGCAGGACGCACCGAGTCCGGACAGGATGCGGGCAGCGGCGGAACCAGCATGCCCGCCCCACCGAGCGGCCTGCCCGCGCTGCCATCCGGGTTCCCGCAGACGTTCGAGTTCACCGTCCGGCTCCCTGCGGAGCTGACGTCGTCGATCGCGGCGCGGTTCGGCCAGGGGGTGGCCACCGAGGTCTTCGCGGGTGGCGACCCGCAGTCACCCCACGCCCAGGCCGAGTCCGGTCCGCAGCCGACCGGCGCGCGGGTTCGTGACCTGGTCGCGGCCGGCATCCCCGCACGGGTGCAGTACTACGCGCTCCGCCTGACCGGCCAGGACGGCGGGGAGGCCGGCGGCGGTGACCTGCTCGACCTGGTGCAGGACACCGACGAGATGGCGACCTACTGGACGAACGTCCGCGACCTGCTGAGGGAGCTCGGCAGCGCCGGCGCGCCGGTCGAGCTGCTCATCGAGCAGGACGTGGCCGGCGAGCTGCTCTCCGGCTCGCCGGACGCCACCACCATCCCGTTCGCGGTCGCTGAGACGGGCGTCGAGGGGCTGGCCGGCCTCCCGGACACGTTCGCCGGCTGGGCGCAGGCCTGGATCACCCTCCGCGACGAGCTGGCACCGCAGGTCCGGATCGGGCTGACCGTCTCGCCGTGGCAGATCAACAACGACTTCATCCCTGACCTGCCCACGGAGGCGCAGGCGGCGGAGTGGGCCGCGTCGTTCGGCGAGTCCTACGCGACGCTCGGCGCGCGGTTCGACTACCTCGACAACATCATGGTGTACGACGAGGGCGGCTCCCGCGGCGAGCAGTACATCCCGGACGACCGCTTCTTCGACCGGCTGCTGACGTGGGTGGAGGGCATCAGCACGGCCACCGACACCCGGGTCATCCTCGACAACGTGCCGGTCGGCAACTCCGTCTACCGGACCCTCGACAACTCCGAGTTCCACTTCCAGGACAGCTGGGCCGAGTGGATCCTCGCCGGCGACGACTTCGCCAACCTCGTCGCGCTGCGTGACGCCGGCGCGATGGGCATCGTCTTCGGGGTGGACGGCGGCCGGCACAACACGACCTGTCCGTGCGACGCCGCGGGAGACGGCGTCACGAACGCCGGTGACCAGGGCCGGACGGCCACGTCGGCCGACGACGACGGCGGCTACCTGGCCGAGCGGCTGATGGCCTATGCGGACACCGGCGGCCTCCCGCTCTGACATGCTGTGGGCGTGGCCCTGCACGACGAGCTCGCCGACCTCCGCGCCCAGGTCGGTCCGCAGATCTTCGACGACCCGGTCGCCTTCCGCGCCGCGTTCGACGACTTCGTCTCCGAAGGCTCCGCGTCGACCGGCGAGGTGAGCCTGCTGGTCGGCGCCATCGCCACCGGCGCGCTGCAGCGCCTGAAGGACCAGCTCGCGCTGGGCGCCGACCCCGCGACCTCCATCGCAGCGCAGGGTGACCTGCTGGCGCGGGACCGCGGGACGAGCGAGTCCGACGGCGCCCGGTGGGCGCTCTCCGTCCTCGCCCACGCATCCGGCGCGATCCCCGCCGACCTGGTGCTCACCCGTCCCGCCGTCCCGGACTCGCTGAGCACACCCGACCGGCCGACCGGTTCCGGCTCCGACGTCGTCGATCCGGGTCCGACCCACCGGCCCACCGTCGACCGGGCCGGTCCGTCGCCGACGGCCTTCGGCGACGCCACCCGGGTGGCCGGCAAGGAGCCGTCACCAGACCCGCACCGTCCGACGGCAGCCGCGCCGGAGCCCGGCCGGCCCGGCGGTCGGCGTACCAATCCGCTGCTGCTCGGCGCGGTCGCGGTGCTGGCCGTGGTCGCGATCGTCGCCGTCGCACTCCTCTTCCTGCGCGACGACGACTCCCCTGACAACACGGCCGACGACCAGGCCACCAGCGATGGCGGCGACTCGGGCGCCCCGGGCAGCGAGGACCTGCTCGACGAGATCGAGATGTCCGAGGCCGGCAAGACGGTGCGTGTGCAGCTGGTCCGCGACGACACCGAGGCCTTCCTCGTGCTCCTCGCCGAGCACGAGGGCGACTACACGGAGGTCGACCGCACGCCGACCAGCTGTCCCTTCCTCGACACGGCCTACGACGCCGTCATCCAGGACCAGGGCGGCCGGCAGCTCTTCTGGGGCTGGCAGAACAACGGCACCGAGGGCTACGGCGAGTACGGCGAGGTGCAGATCGACGAGGAGATGCTGATCCCCTTCGGCATCGACGCCCCGTGCCCCGGCGACGGCTGACCGGCGTTCCGACGAGCGCGGGTGCCGGACGCACTCAACCCCGCGTCCCCTTGCTGCGTAGGGACGGGTGAGACAGCAGGGCGGACGAAGGGACGCGACGGGTGCGGCGAGGCCAGCGGGACCAGGAGTTCGAGGAGTTCGTCGTCGCGGCGTGGCCACGGCTGCGCCGGGCGGCCTACCTCCTCAGCCACGACGCGCACGAGGCGGACGACCTGGTCCAGACGGCGCTCGCGGCGACCTACGCACGCTGGCACCGGGTCCGCAAGGACGACGCGTACTCGTACGTGCACCGGGCCGTGGTCAACGCCTACATCGACGGGACGCGGCGACGGCGACCGGTGCCGGTCGAGCGCGATCCCGACCGGGCGGTCGCGGCCGACGACTCGATCGACGACCGCAGCGAGCTGACCGAGCTGCTCGCCCCGCTGTCTCCCCGTGAACGCACGATCATCGTGTGGCGCTACTACTTCGACGCCCCCGAGGCCGAGGTCGCCGAGCGGCTCGGCATCTCGGTCGGGACCGTGAAGAGCACGGCGTCCCGCGCACTGGCCCGGTTGCGTTCGTCCACCACCACCCAGGGAGAGACGCGATGACCGACCACGACACCCTCGAGCTTCGCCGGATCGTCGATGCCGATCCTGCCCACGCGGGATCGCCCGACCTTCCTGCGCTCATCGGCTCCGGCCGGCAGAGCCTCGCCCGACGCCGTTCGCTGATCGGCGGTACGGCGCTCGCGGCGGCGGCCGCCATCGTCGTACCGACCGTGCTGCTGACGGGCGGTGCCGGCGACTCCGGGACCGACGCACCGCCGGCGGCCTCGCCATCCACCGCGACGTCCGCGGCGCCGCGCTGCGACTGGAAGTGCCAGGAGGGCAGGAACCCGGTACAGCCGCCGGACGAGTGCGGGGTCATCATCTGCCTGTGGGACGACGAGCCCCAGGCTGTGGAGAGGGCCGAGCTCACGGGCGAGCCCTGGGTGATCGGTGCGCTGCCGCGGGGCGGCCGCGAGCTCTTCTACCCGGTCCGCATCCGCGGCACCGACCCGACGACCGGCGAAGGCGCCATGGTCGACGTCGTGATGAGCGGTTACCAGCGCGACGGAAAGCTCTACCGGCACCACTGGGCTTGGCAGCCCGGTGCCGAGGACGGCGACTTCCTGGTGACCGGCGGCTTCCGTGACCCTTGGGCCGAGCCCGGATCGACGGCGACCTTCAAGGTCGACGGCTTCGTGGACGGCACCTACGACGACATCACCTGGACGGCACCGGGCGGCCTCAGCGGGACGGCCGTCAGCAACACCTCGCTGGTGCCGGGCCACACGGTGTTCTACCTGACCGGCACGTGGCACGACGCGTGGGACGCGAACCGGCCGGCCCCGATCACCGTCCACGTCCCCGACGGCCGGACCTGCAGCGTCAACGGCGGCCAGGGCTGCGCCGTCCAGGGCGGCTCCTGACCGCGGCGGGTCAGGGGGTGAACTCGCCCTCGTAGTGGCCGGACTGCGCCGGGTAGTAGTCGTCGAAGACGATCTCGGCGGGGTCGCCACCGCTCTCGGCAGCCACCATCCGGTCGAGGTAGTACTCCCAACCCGGCCCGACACTCAGCGCCATCGCCGGGTCGGGCACGGACTGGGCGAAGGTCAGGGTGGTGACACCGTCGGACTCGGCGAGGTCGAGCTCGAGCTGCCAGGTCACCGACTCCTCCTCGTACGGCGCCTCGGTCGTGATCGCGAGGCGCGCCGGCGGCTCGCACTCGTCGATGACGAACTCCTCGGCGGAGGCCTCGTCACCCTCGTAGCGCATCTGGAACTGCACCGTGCCGTCCGCGGGATCGCCGGACCAGGTGCCGATCCACCGGGCGAGCCGGTCCGACTCCGTGACGGCCGCCCAGACGTCCTCGATGGGCGCCCGGAACTGGCGGGTCATCACGAGGTAGGGGCGTCCGTGCCGCATCTCCTTGCGGCCGGTCGCGGTCGGGATGATCATGCGGTCTCCTCCTGTTGGTGGCGGCCGGCGCGACGGTCGCGGCCAGCTCGACGGACCTCCAGCTCGAGGGCGTCGAGGTCGTGCTCCGAGAACGGCGGTGGCGTCGCCAGAGCGTCGACGAGGTCGCGCACCGGGCGGAGGCCGGACCGTTCGAGCCGGTAGTGCCGTTCGCGCCCGCGGTCCTCGACCTCGACCAGTCCCGCATCGGTCAGCAGCCGCAGGTGCTTGCTGATCGCCGGGCGGCTGACCTCGTGCTCTGCGGCCAGGTCGACCACGCGAGTCGGTCCGGCAGCGAGCCGCACCAGCAGCGCCCGACGGATCGGGTCGGCCAGCGCGGCGAAGGCATCCATGGGTCATTGGTAACTGATTAGTTACCATTTTGTCAACCGGAAGCCGGTAGCGTCGGAGGCGTGAGTGATTCCGATGGCTATCGTGTGGAGCACGACTCGATGGGCGAGGTGCGGGTCCCCGCCACCGCCCTGTGGAAGGCGCAGACCCAGCGCGCGATCGAGAACTTCCCGATCAGCGGCACGCCGATCGAGCCGGCGCTCGTCCATGCGCTCGGAGCGGTCAAGGCGGCTGCCGCCACCGCGAACGGGCGGCTCGACGTCCTGCCCACCGCGACCGCCGAAGCGATCGCGGCGGCCGCCCTCGAGGTGGCCGACGGCCGGCACGACGACCAGTTCCCGATCGACGTCTTCCAGACCGGCTCCGGCACCAGCTCGAACATGAACGCCAACGAGGTGATCGCGTCCCTCAGCACCGCCGCCGGCGTCGAGGTGCACCCCAACGACCACGTCAACGCCAGTCAGTCCAGCAACGACACCTTCCCGACGGCGATCCACGTGGCGGCCACGCTCGGCGTGACCCAGGACCTGCGTCCGGCGCTCGACGTACTGGCCACCTCCCTGGAGGCCAAGGCGGTCGAGTTCGCCGACCTGGTGAAGTCCGGCCGCACCCACCTGATGGACGCCACCCCGGTCACGCTGGGCCAGGAGTTCGGGGGCTACGCCGCGACGATCCGGTACGGCGTCGAGCGGCTCGACGCCGTACTCCCCCGGGTGCGGGAGCTCCCCCTCGGCGGCACCGCCGTCGGCACCGGCATCAACACCCCCGCCGGCTTCGCGGCCGCGGCGATCGAGGCGCTCGCGGAGCAGACCGGCGAGCCCTTCACCGAGGCGCGCAACCACTTCGAGGCCCAGGGCACCCGCGACTCGCTCGTGGAGCTCAGCGGGGTGCTCCGTACGATCGCCGTCGGCCTCACCAAGGTGTGCAACGACCTGCGCTGGATGGGCTCCGGCCCGACGACCGGGCTCGCGGAGATCCACCTCCCCGACCTGCAGCCGGGGTCCTCGATCATGCCGGGCAAGGTCAACCCGGTGCTGCCGGAGGCCACGTTGATGGTCTGCATGCAGGTGATCGGCAACGACACCGCGGTGACCGTCGCCGGCGCGAGCGGCAGCTTCGAGCTCAACGTCGCGATGCCGGTGCTGGCGCGCAACGTGCTGGAGTCGATCCGGCTGCTGTCGACCTCCACCCGGACCCTCGCGACCCGCTGCGTCGACGGGATCACCGCCGACGCCGACCGGATGCGCCGCTACGCCGAGTCATCGCCCTCGGTCGTCACCCCGCTGAACCGCTACCTCGGCTACGAGGCCGCCGCGAAGATCGCCAAGCAGGCGCTGGCGGACGGCGCGACGATCCGCGAGACCGTCCTGGCGATGGGGTACGTCGACCGCGGCGACCTCACGCTCGACCAGCTGGACGCCGCGCTCGACGTCGAGGACATGACGCATCCCTAGCCGCAGGCCGTCCAGCCCCCGGCCGAGGCCGGGGGCTGGACGGTCGCGCGAACCTGCTCAGTAGGTCTTCAAGGCGTCGCGGACGATCGTCCGTACCACCTCGAGGTCGATCTCCGAGGTGAAGTCGCTGAGCGCCGGCTGGCAGACCTCGTTGTAGTCGGACGACGTGCAGTCGTAGGTGTCGTGCGTGTCCATGAACCGACCGTGGACGTAGGCCCTGGGGACGATCAGGCCGCCTCGGCCCTTCACCGGCACCCAGAGGATCCCGCCGTCGGTGCTGATGATCCGCAGCTGGGTGCAGACGGCGCCGTTGCGGCAGAACCCGTAGCCGCCGCCCTTCGCCTTCCGGCGGATGCCGTCGGCGAACGCATTCGCCTCCGCGTTCGTGAGGCCGGCGTTGGCCGCCTCCTGAAGGATCATGGTTCGCAGGGCACCGCCCGCGCCTGTCCATCCGCCCGTCCGGTTGTAGAGCAGCGTGCGGTGCGTGGTGTCCAGGAGAGTCCGGCTCTCGATGCCCTCCCAGATCCTGCCGGCGTCGACGAGTGTCAGCACGTTGGGCTCCTGCGGCTGCGGTGATGCCGCGCCCGGGCACCCGATCCGGTGGTTGAGGTCGCTGTTGGTCATACCGGCGAGCACCCTGGTCTGGTTGAGCGCGGTGAACCCGTAGCGGCGTACGACGGCGTCCGTGGTCCGGTTGTCCGACGACTCCAGCATCTGCTCGATGATGAGTCCCATCGAGTCGGAGTACGTCCTGCTGGTGAGGAGCGTCCCAGTGTCCGAATAGGCGCACACGTTCTTGTCGCGGAGGTAGTTGGTGTCGCCCTGGTAGCGAGCGGGGTAGTTCGGGTGTGCGTACCAGGTGACGCTCGAGCTGATCGTCGGGGAGTTGAGCTGGACGTCCCGCATCATGTGCACGGCGTGCAGGATCTTGATCATGCTGGCCGGCTCGAACTTCGTGCTGTGGTTGAGGCCGACGAGCTGCGAGCCACCGACCCGCTTGGCGTAGAAGCCCCACTGCCCGATCGCGCCCGAGGACACCGCGTTGCGGATGCGGCGGGTCTCCGGGTTGGCGTTGTCGATGAAGAGCGCGTCGTAGTAGCGGGTGCCGCCCGAGACGAAGGACGAGACCTTGTAGATCCGCGACCCGGTCTGCGCGGCGAAGTCGCTCACCTGTTTCTGGGTGACGCCGACCAACCACCACCAGGCCTCACCGGAGGTCCGCTGCATGACGACGTCGAACGTGCCGTTGCTGTTGCGCTCGATGTCGATGAGCCGCGCCTGGTTGGCCTGGAGCAGGCTGCTGACCTGGGCGGAGGTCCGGCCGTAGTAGTACCACCACGACTTGGCGTCGGCGCCCGTGTTGGAGATGTAGACGACGTTGAACCCGCCGGCCGACGTGCGGTCGATGTCGATGATCCGCATGTTGTTCGACGAGATGTACGAGCTGATGGTCGTCGGCGAGGCGTTGATGTGGTAGCCCCAGGCCTTGTTGGCAGGGTCGACGTTGTGCACCAGGACGACGGCGTAGCGCACGCCGCTCGGCGTGGAGTACTGCTCGATGTCGATGATCCGGCCGTTGTGCTCGGTGACCTTGCTGCCGATCTGGGCCGCCGTGAGGTTGTAGTACCACCACCACGTGCGCGCATAGCTGCCGGAGTTCTTCGCGTACGAGACCGTGAACGTCGGCGTCCCGGAGGTCGGCTCCAGGTCGATGATCCGGTTGCCCTGGCCGACGTACGACGAGATCGTGCTCGTCGACGCGTTGGTGTGCCACCCCCACGAGGTCGGTGTCGTGCTGGTGCGGTCCGGATCCGGGGTGGGTACGGCGTGGGCGTTCGGCGTACCGGTCAGCAGGGCCGCGGCGAGCGATGCCACCGCGACCATTCCGACCAGCCGTCGCCCCGTCCGGTTGAGCGAGTGCGTTCTCATGGCGGGCTTCTTTCGGGAGCTCCGGCGTCCCCAGGCACCGGGCCCCGAACGGCTCGGGGCTACCGGTGACGCTAGGGCCGGGCGGCCGCGACGGCATCCGCCATATTGGCTAATTCGCTGAGCGGTCTATCGCAGGCGGGCCTGGGCCAGCTGTCGGTCGATCTCGTCGCCGAGCTCGTGCCGCAGCTCGTCGTGCTCCGGGCCGAGCTGCTGGGTGGCCGGGTCGGTCATCGCCTTGGTCCAGTGGTGCAGCGCCTGCGGCCAGCCCACGATCTCCGGCGGCTCCCAGTGGTAGCGCGGCGTGACGTGCGCGTGCAGGAAGGCGTCGGTGTTGCCCTGGATCTCCAGGTTGATCCGCCGGAACTGCGGGTCGCGACTGGCACACACCTCCGCCACGGCCCGGCCCAGGATCGCCATGTCCTCGAGGAACAGCAGCTGCTGGTCCGCCGGCAGGTCGATCAGCTGGTCGACGCCCGGCGTGTCCGTGATCAGCACGCAGTAGCCCGGCAGGTGCTGCACGTCGCCGATGACGGCGAAGCCGGCGCGGAGCCGGCGGAGCACGGTCGGGTTGGTGCCCGCGAGAGCCGAGCCGACCCGGTCGGCACGGAAGTCGGTGACCTCGGTGCTCACCGGCTCAGGATGCCTTGCTGCGGCCGGTGACGCACGCCGGCTCAGTACCAGCCAACCGACTGGGAGTGGCCCCAGGCGGAGCACGGGCTGCCGTAGCGGTCCTGGATGTAGCCGAGGCCCCAGGTGATCTGCGTGACCGGGTTCGTCGCCCAGTCGCTGCCGGCCGACGCCATCTTCGAGCCGGGCAGGGACTGCGGGATGCCGTAGGCCGAGGAGGTCGGGTTGTCGGCGTAGACGTTCCAGTTGGACTCGCGGGTCCAGAGCAGGTCGAGGCAGCCGAACTGGTCCTGGCCGAAGCCGAAGTCGCCCATCAGGGCGCGGGCGATGTCCCTCGGGTCGGACTGCGAGAGCTGCTCCGACTCGGTGACCGCCGCCGCCTCGCTCTGGACCAGGCCGGCCTGCTTGCTCGGGTCCGCCGCGCCGCGGCGGTCGTTGCGGGACACCACCGGCAGGCGCTCGCCGGTGTCAGCGGGGTTGACCTCGGAGCGGAGGTCACCGACGGCGGCGTCGAGGTCCGCCGAGACGCTCGGCGCCTTGGCCTCACCCTTGCCGAGCAGGCCACCGCCGATCGTGATGCCGGTGACGGCGAGCGCCACTCCGGAGAGGACGACGGTGTTGCGTGCGGCCTTCTTCGGCGCTTCCTTCAGGTGTGCGTGCTTGGGGTTGCCGCGGTGCTTGGGGGCAGGCTTCGCGTGATTCGACAAGGGCACAATCCGTGGTCGACGACAGAGAACGGTTGCCCCCCGAGATGATCAGGTCGACAGACCTGAGCGATGGCAACGCGGGACACACTGCCTGACTTCACTCGCAGTCGCAAACCGACCCGCGCCGGATAGGCCGCGCAGGTGACCCCGTTCGTCACACGGGTCACACCCACCACAAATCTTGCACCCCCGTCACATCCCGACGCGCAACGTCATACGTCTCGCACCGCCGGCGGTGCGAGACGTATGACGTCCGCGGTGCGCCAGTTGGCATCCACAGCGTCGGTCTCGCCGCGAGCTCTCCACAAGCGCCGACGAGCGAGGTCGCATCGTCGTGTGAGGGGCCACAGTCTCTGCGCCATGCCCAACAACGGACCCTCCAGAATCTTCGCCGACGAGTGCTGGGCGCCGGTGTTCGCGCTTGCCCGCGAGCAGGGTGGGGTGATGTCCCGCGCCCAGTTGATCGATGCAGGCGTGCCCCGCTGGGAGATCACCGGTCATCTACGAGCCCGACGATGGCGCAAGGTCACCGGCCAGGTGGTGGCACTGCACAACGGTCCGTTGACAGCCGAAGGACACCGCTGGGCGGCCGTCCTCCATGCTGGCCCGCGGGCAATGCTCGACGGTACGGCGGCCCTCCTCGCATCCGGTTTGGAGCGGTTCACCATCGACCGGATCCGGGTGTCCGTCCCCCGAGGAGCACGGGTGCGCCGTACCCGTCGCTACGACATCCGTCAGACCCGTCGCTGGCACGCCGACGATATTGCGCCGACCGGCATCCCGCGCACCCGACCAGCGGTCGCCGCCGTCCGGGCCGCATTGTGGGCGAAGACGGACAAGCAGGCCGGCTACGTGATGACCCTGACCGTCCAGCAGGGCATGGCGACGCCAGCGCAGCTCGGCGAACAGCTCCTGCGCATCAATCGCGACAAGCGGCGGCTCCTATTGCACACGCTTGTCAACGACCTTCTCAGTGGCGCTCGAACACTCAGCGAGGCCGATGTCGTTCGCGAGCTGCGCCGCCGCGGGCTCCCACCGCCGGCCCGGCAGGTGCTCCGCAAGGACCGTCGCGGGCGCAACTACCTCGATCTGTACTGGCCCGAGCTCGGTGTGGTGGTCGAGATCGACGGGATCCACCACACCTGGGCCGAGAACGTCGTCGCCGATGCGCTGCGTCAGAACTCCCTCGCGATGGCGGGCGACGTCGTCCTTGGAGTGCCTCTCCTCGGCCTCCGACTTCAGCCGGACGAGTTCTTCCAGCAGATCGCGGATGCGCTTGATTCCGCTTCCGCCGCCCGCAACGCCGCTTGAATCGGTCCGCCCCGCACCCGGGACGTCATACGTCTCGCACCGCCAGCGGTGCGAGACGTATGACGTTGCGGAACGGCCGGCTCAGACGACGACGTTCTCCAGCATCTCCGTGACAAGAGCCGCGATCGGCGACCGCTCGGACCGGGTCAACGTGACATGGGCGAAGAGCGGGTGGCCCTTGAGCTTCTCGACCACCGCCACCACACCGTCGTGGCGGCCGACGCGCAGGTTGTCGCGCTGGGCGACGTCGTGGGTGAGCACGACCTTCGAGTTGGCGCCGATCCGCGAGAGCACGGTCAGCAGGACGTTGCGCTCCAACGACTGGGCCTCGTCGACGATCACGAACGAGTCGTGCAGCGACCGGCCCCGGATGTGGGTCAGCGGGAGCACCTCGAGCATGCCGCGGTCGAGGACCTCCTCGATGACGTCGCGCGAGGTGAGCGCACCGAGCGTGTCGAACACCGCCTGTGCCCAGGGCGACATCTTCTCCGACTCCGACCCCGGCAGGTAGCCGAGCTCCTGGCCGCCGACCGCGAAGAGCGGACGGAACACCACGACCTTCTTGTGCTGGCGACGCTCCATCACCGCCTCCAGGCCCGCGCACAGCGCGAGCGCCGACTTGCCGGTGCCCGCCCGGCCACCGAGCGACACGATGCCGACCTCCGGGTCGAGCAGCATCTCCAGCGCGATCCGCTGCTCGGCGGAGCGGCCGTGGATGCCGAACGCCTCGCGGTCACCCCGCACCAGGTGGACCTGCTTGTCCGGACCGACCCGGCCGAGCGCCGTACCGCGGTCGGACAGCAGCACCAGGCCCTGGTGACAGGGCAGGTCGCGCACCGCCTCCAGGTCGAGGGAGCCGTCGTCGTACAGCTCGTCGAGCTCCTCGGCCGCCACGTCGAGCTCGGCCATCCCCGTGTAGCCGGTGTCCGAGTCGCTGATCGCCTCGCCGCGGTACTCCTGGGCCTCGAGCCCGACCGCAGACGCCTTGATCCGCAACGGCAGGTCCTTGGAGACCAAGGTGACGTCGTAGCCCTCGTCGGCGAGGTTGCGGGCGACCGCGAGGATCCGGGTGTCGTTGTCGCCCAACCGGAAGCCGGAGGGCAGCGACGCCGCGTCGGTGTGGTTGAGCTCGACCCGCAAGGAGCCGCCCTCGTCGCCCACAGGGACGGGCGTGTCGAGGCGGCCGTGGCTGATCCGCATCTCGTCGAGCATCCGCAGCGCGCTGCGGGCGAAGTACCCCAGCTCGGGGTGATGCCGCTTGCCCTCCAGCTCGGTGATCACCACCACCGGCAGCACCACCTCGTGCTCGGCGAACCTGCGGAGCGCGCCGGGGTCGGCGAGCAGCACGCTGGTGTCGAGCACGTAGGTCCGGCGACCCGAGGCCGGAGCTGTGGACTGGTCGGCTTGCGTGGCGTCAGGGCTGACAGCGGCGCGGGACTTTGTGTTGGGCACTTCGCACCTCATCAGACCGCGCGCGCACTCCCGCCCGGTCCTAATCCTCGCAGTCGGACCAGGAAGCGGTTGCCGGAGCAGTCGCACGGGCCCGAACGCCGGAGTGCCGGCGCCCGATCACCCGGTGCGCGCGGCAGGGAGGACCCTGGCACCCGCGACGGGTGATGCAGTCGTTGGTCACGAACGGGCCTCCCGATCTAGCGGGCTTCCCCACCCGCCAGTGCCTGTGAAACTACCCCGCTGCGGCCGGTCGATTCTGCGACACGCCCCAACGGCGGATGAACGTCACGCGGCCGAAATCTTCCGAAGGATCGGCCGCGCGCAGGACACACTGGCGTCATGCACCCAGGCGACCTGTGGGACTTCGACGACCCGGCCGGCTCCGAGCAACGCTTCCGCGCGGCCTCGGCGGCCGCCGAGGGCGAGCAGCGCGGGATCCTGCTGACCCAGCTCGCACGCGCGCTCGGCCTCCAGGAGCGGTACGACGACGCGCACGCCGTGCTCGACGACCTCCCGCCCGACGGGTCGGCGGAGGTGGAGTGCCGGCTGCTGCTCGAGCAGGGGCGGGTCTACCGCTCGTCCGGGGATCCCGACCACGCTAGGCGGTTCTTCGTCGAGGCGGCGCAGGTCGCCGAGCGCGCGGGGCTCGACGAGCTGCGCGTCGACGCCCTGCACATGCTGGCCCTGGTGAGCGACCCGGCCGAGCAGGAAGCGGTCATCGAACGCGCGCTCGCCGTTGCCGCCGCGTCCGCCGATCCCCGAGCCCGCGACTGGGACGCCTCCCTGCTCAACAACCTCGGCATGACGCACGCCGACAATGGTGACTTCCGCCGCGCACTGGTCGTGTTCGAGGACGCCCTGGCCGCTCGCGAGCGGATCGGCGACACCGGTCGCACCCGGGTCGCCCGCTGGATGGTCGCCTGGGCACTGCGCAACCTCGGCCGGCACGAGGAGGCGCTCGCACTCCAGCAGGCGCTCAAGGCCGAGCTGGTCGCGCTCGGCGAGGAGGATCCGTACGTCGACGAGGAGATCGCGCTCCTCCAGGACGTCAGCGGCGGCGGTACCGCAGGTCCGTGATCGCCCGGCCGGCCGCGACGCCCTTGCGCTCGAACTTCGTGACCGGCCGCTCGTCCCACCGCTCGACCACGCCTCCGTCGAGCGCGGGCTCGGTGTCCAGGACCTCGAGCATCTGCTCGGCGTAGTCCTGCCAGTCCGTCGCCAGGCGCCAGACCCCGCCCGGCCGGAGTCGGCTCGCGGCCAGCGCCGCGAACGCCGGCGTCACCAACCGGCGCTTGTGGTGCCGCTTCTTGTGCCACGGGTCGGGGAAGAACGTCCACAGCTCGGCGACGCTCTCCGGTCCGAGCAGGTGCTCCAGCGACCAGACCGCGTCGACGCTGCACAGCCGCACGTTGGCGGCGCCGGCCTCCCCGAGCCGGCCGAGCGTCGCCGCGACCCCCGGACGCCAGACCTCGATGGCGAGCACGTCGTACGACGGCCGCGCTGCCGCCAGCGCCGCGGTCGCCTCACCGACGCCGGAGCCGATCTCGACGATCAGCCCGTCCCGGTCCTCCGGGCCGCGCCCGAACCAGGCGTCCAGCGAGAAGTCCTCGGCGTCGACCGCCTCGTCCGGGATCACCCACTGCTCGTGGTACGCCTCCCAGGCGGCGGCCTGCGTCGGCGTGAACCGGCTGCCGCGCCTGCTGTAGGTGAGCACCTCCCGCATCCGCCGACCGTCCTCGGTCAGCTTCTGGTGCGGGCGCGCCGGGGTGACTCCCCGCCGGTCGTCGGTCACGCGCCGGCGGCGATCACGACGACCACGAAGCCGATGTAGGCGAGACCGCCCAGGACGTAGAAGGCCAGCAGGCAGCTGCCGACGATGCCGAGGACGTAGCCGATCTGAACCTGGCTGCGGCCGCCGATCTGACCGCCGGACGCGTCGATCTCCTTGCGCACCCGCGAGCCCATCACCCACGCGAACGGCGCCACCACCTGGCAGACCGCCATCCCGAGGATCCCCAGCAGGAGCACCGTGGTCGCCTGCGGGTGGTCGGGCGCCCACATCGGCAAGCCGGTCGGACCGTAGCCGGGCGCGTACGGCTGGTACGGGTTCGGCGGCGGCTGGTTCGCCAGCCCCTGGTTCTGGGGCGCCGGGTCGGGGTCCTGCGGCGGCTGCTCGCTCATGCCCGAATCCTCCCATCCGGAGCTTCCGGGGAAACAAACAGGACGCCGAGTCGGCTCATCTCCGGCTCCGAACAACGCCGAGTCGGCTCATCTTGTACGGCGCGCGAGGTTCGCTCTGGATGCGCGCCGCTGGCGGGCTCGCCGAGTCGGCGCAGCTTCCGGAAGGGGGCGCTGCGCCGGCGCACAAGGTGCGCCGACTCGGCTCCCAAGAAGAGCCCGGACGGCTCATCGAACGGCAGAGCCCCCCGAGCCTGGCGGCTCGGGGGGCTCTGCGTTCGATCAGACGATCAGTCGATCACTTGGTGATCTTGGTGACGCGACCAGCACCAACGGTGCGGCCACCCTCACGGATGGCGAACCGCAGGCCCTCTTCCATCGCGATGGGCTGGATGAGCTCCACGGCCATCTCGGTGTTGTCGCCCGGCATGACCATCTCGGTGCCCTCGGGGAGGGTCACGACGCCGGTCACGTCGGTCGTCCGGAAGTAGAACTGCGGACGGTAGTTGTTGAAGAACGGCGTGTGACGGCCGCCCTCCTCCTTCGACAGGATGTAGACCGACGCGTCGAAGTTGGTGTGCGGGGTGGTCGTGCCCGGCTTGATCACGACCATGCCGCGCTCGACGTCCTCGCGCTTGGTGCCACGGAGGAGCAGACCGACGTTCTCACCGGCCTGGCCCTCGTCGAGCAGCTTGCGGAACATCTCGACACCGGTGACGGTGGACTTCTGCGAGCCCTCGCGGATGCCGATGATCTCGACCTCCTCGTTGACCTTCACGATGCCCCGCTCGATGCGGCCCGTGATCACGGTGCCACGACCGGTGATCGTGAAGACGTCCTCGACGGGCATGAGGAAGGGCTTCTCGGTGTCGCGCTCGGGGGTCGGGATGTACTCGTCGACCGCCGACATCAGCTCGGCAACCGACTCGGCCCACTTCGCGTCGCCGTTCAGCGCCGGGAAGGCAGCCACGCGCACGACCGGGACGTCGTCGCCCGGGAACTCGTACTCGGAGAGGAGCTCGCGCACCTCCATCTCGACGAGCTCGATGAGCTCCTCGTCGTCGACCATGTCGCACTTGTTGAGCGCGACCACCAGGGCCGGCACGCCGACCTGGCGCGCGAGCAGCACGTGCTCACGGGTCTGCGGCATCGGGCCGTCGGTGGCGGCGACCACGAGGATCGCGCCGTCCATCTGAGCCGCGCCGGTGATCATGTTCTTGATGTAGTCGGCGTGACCCGGGCAGTCGACGTGCGCGTAGTGGCGCGCCTCGGTCTGGTACTCGATGTGAGCGATCGAGATCGTGATGCCGCGCTGCCGCTCCTCGGGAGCCTTGTCGATCGCGTCGAACGGCGAGGCCTCGTTGAGGTCCGGGTACTTGTCGTGCAGCACCTTCGAGATCGCCGCGGTCAGCGTCGTCTTGCCGTGGTCGATGTGACCGATGGTCCCGATGTTCACGTGCGGCTTGGTCCGCTCGAACTTCGCCTTAGCCACTGGGGGCTCCTCCTGGTTTGGTGTGTTACTTGACTCGTACTAAAGGGGTGGTGCCGAGGGCCTACGACTACTCGCCGCGTGCCTTCTTGATGATCTCGTCGGCGATGTTCGCAGGAACCTCGGCGTACGAGTCGAACTCCATCGAGTACGAAGCCTGGCCGGAGGTCTTGGACCTCAGGTCGCCAACGTACCCGAACATCTCGGACAGCGGCACGAGGGCCGCCACGGCGATGTCGCCGTGACGCTCCTCCTGCGCGCGGATCTGGCCGCGACGGCTGTTGATGTCACCGATCACCGTGCCGAGGAAGCTCTCGGGCGTGACGACCTCGACGGCGAACATCGGCTCCAGCAGCACGGGCTTGGCCATCCGGGCGGCCTCCTTGAAGGCCTGCAGACCGGCGATCTTGAACGCCAGCTCCGAGGAGTCGACGTCGTGGTAGGCGCCGTCCTCGAGCGTGTACTTGACGTCGACCATGGGGTAGCCGGCGAGCACGCCGAACTCCATGGCCTCCTGGCCGCCCTGGTCGACCGAGGGGATGTACTCCTTCGGCACGCGACCACCGGACACGTTGTTGACGAACTCGTAGCCGGCGCCCTGGCCGGTCTCCGGGTCGACGTTCGGCCCGAGGGTGACGAGGATCTTCGCGAACTGGCCCGACCCACCGGTCTGCTTCTTGTGGGTGTAGCTGTGCTTCGCGACCTCCTTGCGGATGGTCTCGCGGTAGGCGACCTGCGGCTTGCCGACCGTCGCCTCGACGCGGAACTCGCGCTTCATCCGGTCGACGAGGATCTCGAGGTGGAGCTCGCCCATGCCGGCGATGATGGTCTGGCCGGTCTCCTCGTCGGACTTGACCGTGAAGGTCGGGTCCTCGTCGGACAGGCGCTGGATCGCCGTACCGAGCTTCTCCTGGTCGCTCTTGGTCTTCGGCTCGATCGCGACCTCGATCACCGGGGCCGGGAACGTCATCGACTCGAGGATCACCTGGTTCTGCGGGTCGGACAGGGTGTGTCCGGTCTTGGTGTCCTTGAGGCCCATCACGGCCACGATCTGGCCGGCGCCGACCGACGCGATCTCCTCACGCTTGTTGGCGTGCATCTGGTAGACCTTGCCGATCCGCTCCTTGCGGCCGTTCACCGAGTTGACCACGGTCGAGCCGGCCTCGAGCTTGCCGGAGTAGACCCGGACGTAGATCAGCTTGCCGAGGTGCGGGTCGGTCGCGATCTTGTAGGCGAGACCGGAGAACGGCTCGTCGTCGGACGGGAGCCGCTTGATCTCCTCGTTCTCGTCCTTGACCGAGTGACCGATGATCGCGTCGATGTCGAGCGGCGACGGGAGGTACTTGACGACGGCGTCGAGCAGGGGCTGGACGCCCTTGTTCTTGAACGCGGTGCCGCACAGGACGGGGTTCAGCTTGTCGGCGAGCGTGGCGCGACGGATCGCGGCCTCGAGCTCCTCGACGGTGAACTCACCCTCCTCGAGGTACTTCTCCATGATCTCGTCGTCGGCCTCGGCGAGCGTCTCGAGCAGCTTCTCGCGGTACTCGGCGGCCTGGTCGGCCAGCTCGGCCGGGATCTCCTCGACGGCGTAGTCCTCGCCCATCGTGGTCTCGCCGCGCCAGACGAGCGCCCGCATGCCCACCAGGTCGACGACACCGATGAAGTCGGACTCGGCGCCGATCGGGAGCTGCAGGACCAGCGGCGTGGAGTTGAGGCGGTCGACCATCATGTCGACGCAGCGGAAGAAGTCGGCACCGGTGCGGTCGAGCTTGTTGACGAAGCACATCCGGGGCACGGAGTACTTGTTGGCCTGACGCCACACCGTCATCGTCTGCGGCTCGACGCCGGCGACGCCGTCGAACACCGCGACCGCGCCGTCGAGCACGCGCAGCGAGCGCTCCACCTCAGCGGTGAAGTCGACGTGGCCGGGGGTGTCGATGATGTTGATCTGGTGGTTCTTCCACCAGCAGGTCGTCGCGGCCGACGTGATCGTGATGCCGCGCTCCTGCTCCTGCTCCATCCAGTCCATCGTTGCGGCACCCTCGTGGACCTCACCGATCTTGTAGGTGATGCCGGTGTAGAAGAGGATGCGCTCGGTGGTGGTGGTCTTGCCGGCGTCGATGTGCGCCATGATGCCGATGTTGCGGACGACGTTGAGGTCCGTCGTGATGTCGACTGCCACGTGAGTCAGCGTTCCTTAGAAGTAGTGGGCAGGTGGGTGCCGGGCGGGCACCGTCGTACGGCGCCCGCCGGCTCCGTCACCAGCGGTAGTGGGCGAAGGCCTTGTTGGACTCGGCCATCTTGTGGGTGTCCTCGCGCTTCTTCACCGCGGCACCGAGGCCGTTGGAGGCGTCGAGGATCTCGTTCATGAGGCGCTCGCTCATGGTCTTCTCGCGGCGCTCGGCGGCGTAGCCCACGAGCCAGCGGAGCGCGAGCGTGGTGCCGCGGGTGCCCTTGACCTCGATCGGGACCTGGTACGTCGCACCACCGACACGGCGGGACTTGACCTCGATCGCGGGGCGAACGTTGTCGAGCGCACGCTTCAGGGTGATGACCGGGTCGGTGCCGGTCTTCTCACGGGTGCCCTCGAGCGCGCCGTAGACGATGCGCTGCGCAACCTGCTTCTTGCCGTCCATGAGGACCTTGGAGACGAGCTGGGTGACCAGCTGAGACCCGTAGACCGGGTCGACGTCGAGCGGTCGCTTCGGAGCGGGGCCCTTGCGCGGCATCAGCTCTTCTCCTTCTTCGCGCCGTAGCGGCTGCGCGCCTGCTTACGGTTCTTCACGGCCTGGGTGTCCAGAGCGCCGCGGATGACCTTGTAACGAACACCCGGCAGGTCCTTCACACGACCGCCGCGCACGAGCACGATCGAGTGCTCCTGGAGGTTGTGACCCTCACCCGGGATGTAGGCGGTGACCTCGACGCCGCTGCTCAGACGCACACGGGCGACCTTGCGGAGGGCGGAGTTCGGCTTCTTCGGGGTGGTGGTGTAGACGCGGGTGCACACACCGCGTCGCTGGGGCGAACCCTTCAGGGCAGGCGTCTTGTTCTTCGACACCTTGTCCTGGCGGCCCTTGCGGACCAACTGGTTGATGGTGGGCACCTGGTGGTTCCCTTTCCTGTTTGCTGATCACGGCCCGGCACCTTGCCGGGCACGGGAGTACTGCGTTGTTGCTTGTGCCGTGGATTGCGCCGGCCTAGAACCCCAGACTGAGGGCGCGCATAACGTGCCTGGGGCACCCAGACACAAGGAACGAGGCTACCGGCCGCCCCAGACGGACGCAAAACTGCGGCCGCAGGCGTGGTCCGGGCCGGTTCAGGTGAGCCAGTCGGTCAGCGGGTTGATCGCGAAGTACACGACGAACAGGGCGGCGACGACCCACAGCAGCGGGTGCACCTCGGCGACCTTGCCGCGCACCAGCTTGAGGAACGCATAGCTGACGAAACCGGCGCCGATGCCGACCGAGATCGAGTACGTGAAGGGCATCAGCACGATCGTCAGGAAGGCGGGGAGGGCGATCTCCAGGTCGTCCCAGTCGATGCCCTTGACCTGCTGCATCATCAGGAAGCCGACCAGCACCAGGGCCGGTACGGCGGCCTCGTTCGGGATCACCGTGACGACCGGCGCCACGAAGGTCGCCGCCAGGAAGAGCAGCCCGGTGACCACGCTCGCCAGCCCGGTGCGCGCGCCCTCGGCGACACCCGCGGCGGACTCGATGTAGGACGTGTTCGAGGAGACTCCCGCCGCGCCTCCCGCGGCCGCGGCGACCGAGTCGACGAGCAGGATGCGCTGGGTGTGGGGCGGTCTGCCGTCCTCGTCGAGGAGTCCGGCCTCCTCGCCGATGGCGGTCATCGTGCCCATCGTGTCGAAGAAGTCCGAGATGAGCAGCGTGAAGATCAGCAGGCACACCGTGACGACGCTCGCGTGCTCCCACGAGCCGAGCAGGCTGAACTCCCCGAGCAACCCGAGGTCCGGGACCGCAACGACCTCGTCCGGGAGGGCGGGGACGTTGAGGTTCCACCCGGTCGGGTTGGTCGTCGCCGGGTCGACGAACGTCGGACCGATGTCGGCGACGGCCTCGACGACGATCGCGACCACCGTCGTCACCAGGATCGAGATGAGGATCGCGCCTGGCACCCGGCGGGCGTACAGCGCGACCATCAGCGCGAGGCCGAAGCAGAACACGGCGACCGGCCAGCCCTGCAGCTGGTTGCCGATGCCGATCTGGATCGGGGGCACGGCGATGGAGGTGCTCCGCACGAATCCGGCGTCGACGAGCCCGATGATGGTGAGGAAGAGCCCGATGCCGACGGCGATCGCCACCTTCAGCTGTGGCGGCACGGCGTTGAAGACGGCCTTGCGGAAGCCGGTGAGCACCAGCGCGAAGATGATGAGGCCCTCGATCACCACCAGGCCCATCGCGTCGGCCCAGGTCATCTGGCTCGCGACCGAGTAGGTCACGAAGGCGTTGAGACCGAGGCCTGTCGCCAGTGCCAGCGGGAAGTTGGCGACGACCCCCATCAGGATCGTCAGCACGCCGGCGACCAGCGCCGTGGCGGCCGCGATCTGCGCCCCGTCGCCACCGGCGAGCAGCTCGCCGTCGATGTCCGTGCCACCGAGCAGGATGATCGGGTTGAGCACGATGATGTAGGCCATCGTCAGGAACGTGACGATGCCTCCCCGGATCTCGCGAGCGGTCGTGGAGCCCCGCTCGGTGATGTGGAAGTAGCGGTCGAGCACGGACGTGCCCGCGGTCACCGGACTGCTCATGAGGGCAGCATGTCAGACCTGGACCGGCCGACCGGTGAGGCAACGCGCGGCGGCGGCCGGCGGCCGGGATCAGCGGCGCGGTGCACGAGGAGCGCCAGCACGACGCCCACCAGGACCAGGGTGCCGCCGACGAACAGCGTCCAGCGGGCGCCGTACGTCTCGCCGATCCAGCCGATCACCGGGGCGCCCAGCGGGGTGCCTCCCATCACGATCGTCATGTAGATCGCCATCACCCGGCCCCGGAGCTCGGGGTCGGACTCGACCTGCAGCGTGGCGTTGGCCGAGTTGAGGAGCGTGATGGTGGCCAGCCCGATCAGCGGGCAGAACAGCATGAAGGCGAGGTACGACGGCAGCGAGCCCGCCACGATCTCGGCGATGCCGAAGCCGATCGCCGCACCGACCAGCAGCCGCAGCCGCACCCGGGGACGCCGCGCGGCGAGCAGCGCCCCGCCCAACGACCCCACCGCCAGTGCCGAACCCAGCAGCCCGAACTCGCTGGCGCCCTTGCCGTAGACCTCGGTCGCCATCAGCGCCGACGTCATCTGGAAGTTCATGCCGAAGGTGCCCGCGAAGAACACCAGCACCAGGATCATCAGCATCTTCGGCTGGCCGCGCAGGTAGCGCACGCCCTCGAGGAGCATGCCCGGGCGACGGGCGACGCGTGCCGGCGAGTGGAGGGCATGGGTGTCCATCCGCTCCAGCTGCCAGATCACGGCAAGGTAGGAGACCGCGTTGACCAGGATCACCCAGCCGGTCGCCTTCATGCCCCCGCCGAGCAGGCCGATCAGCAGCCCGGCGATGGCCGGCCCGACGATCCGGGCGGTGTTGAACGCCGCCGAGTTGAGCCCGACGGCGTTGGTCACGTCGTCGGGACCGACCATCTCGGAGACGAAGGCCTGCCGCGCGGGCCCGTCGAACGCGGCACCGACGCCGAACGCGAACGCGATCACGTACACGTGCCAGGTCTCGGCGACGCCGAGTGCCGCGATCACGCCGAGCAGGAGCGCGGCGAGCGCCATCGTCGCCTGGGTGAGCTGCAGCACCCGACGCTTGGGGAAGCGGTCCGCGACGACACCGGCGTACGGCGACAGCAGCAGGATCGGCAGGAACTGCAACCCGGTGGCGATGCCGAGGGCGGCGCCGCCGTTGCCCGGGATGGTCAGCACCAGCCAGTCCTGCGCGACGCGCTGCATCCAGGTGCCGACGTTCGACACGATGCTGCCGGCGAAGTAGCGGCGGTAGTTCTGGTGGGACAGGGATCGGAAGGTGGGACTCGTCGTGGGCTCCTCGTCGGTCTCGTTGTCAGTCGGTCTGGGCCAGGCGCTGCAGGATCGGCGTCGCGCGGCGCAGCACGTCCCGCTCCTCGGCAGTGAGGCCGGCCAGGCGCCGGGACAGCCACTCGTCGCGCCTTCCCCGGTCGGCGAGCAGCACGGCCCGCCCCTCGTCGGTCAGGGTCACCACGACCTGGCGGCCGTCGGTGGGGTGCGGCCCCCGGGTGACGTACCCGTCCTCGGCCAGGCAGTTGACCGTCCTGGTTATGCTCGGGGGCTGCACCCGCTCGTGGGACGCGAGCTCCCCGACCGTCTGGTCGCCGTTGCGGTAGAGCGCGCCGAGGACCGCCATCTGGCCCATGCTCAACGGGTTGTCCGGATGGCGCTCCGCGGCCAGTCGGCGGCGCAGCCGCATCACCGAGAGGCGGAGCTCGCTGGCGAGCCCACCGTCGGTGCGCAGTGCTTTCTCGGGGGTCGGCATGTCACTAGCATAAGTCATTACCCTTGCTAATCATTCCCTGTCGAGCGCCAGAGCGGTAACGTGGCTATGTGGACCTGCGTGACGAACAGCCGACGCACCACGAGATCGGCAACCGGACCTACCTGATCGCCCCGGTCGAACCACTCGACGTCGACGGGGTGCGAACGGTCCAGGTCGGCACCGCGCTGTTCTTCCTCGGCTTCCTCGGACTGCTGCCGTTCTACGGCCGGCTCGAGGAGTCCGGACACACCTGGCTGCTGTGGATGTGCCTCACCGGCGTCGGCCTGGGCCTGCTCGGCATGGAGTACTGCAAGCGCCGGCGCCGCTACCGCACCGAGCTCGCCGCTGCCGATGAGTGACGCTCCGCTCTCACGCTGGGAGCAGGGCGGCGAGAAGAACACCGGGTACGCCCGGAGGTTCGCCGAGCTGGTCGAGTCCGGCGCGGACGTGGACGGCGAGGCCAGGCTGGCCGACACCCTGGTCCCGCGCCACGCGCGGATCCTCGACGCCGGCTCGGGCATGGGGCGGGTGGCCGCCTATCTCCAGTCCCGCGGCCACCGGGTCGTCGCGGCGGAGCCGGACCACCGCCTGGTCGAGCAGTCCCGACAGATGTACCCGGACCTCGCCGTACTCCCCCACGACATCCTCGGCCTCACCGACGACGTCCTCGCCGCGGCCGGTGCGCCCAACGCGTTCGACCTGGTCGTGTGCGTCGGCAACGTGGTCACGTTCGTGGCGGACGGCACCGAGGTCGCTGTGCTGCGCCGGCTCGGAGAGCTGCTGAGGCCGGACGGGCGGATCCTGGTCGGCTTCCACCTGCAGGGCGGCCCGGAGACCGCCCGCCGGGTGACGCCCGAGCAGTTCGCTGCTGAGGTCGCGCAGGCGGGGCTGCTCGTCGACCACCGGTTCGGCGGCTACGACCTGCGGCCGGTCGACGACCAGTACGCCGTGTGGATCCTGCGCGCCGCTACGTAGCCGCTCAGAAGGTCTCGAGGTTGTCGTGACTCAGGTTGTCGACGACGGGGGGCGCGGGCGGGACCGGCGCGTGCCGCTTGCTCAGGCGGACCTCGGAGTGCGCACCGCACCCGTGGTCGAACGAGACCACGCGGCCGTCGTCGTTGGCGTCGCCGTTGGCGCAGACGCCGAAGAGCTCGGACAGCGGGCCGGCGATCCGGACGAGGAAGCCGCACGACGTGCAGGTCTCGGGCGCGGACTTGGCCACCGGCGAGTCGGGGCCGCCGTCGCCGTCGTACCACCGCTCGGCCGCGAGGTCGCGGCCCTCCGGTGACAGGGTGCGGACCCGGCCGAGGCCGAGGTCCTTGGCCACCTGGCGCACCTGGGCCTTGGCGTCGGAGTCGAGCGGGTCGTCGCCGAAGGAGTACGTCGGCACCAGTCGCGGGTCGTCGTCGGCGACCGGCAGCAGGTCGCCCGGCGACAGGTCGCCCGGCTGGATCCGCTCGCGGTAGGGCACCCACGGCGGCGCGACGATCGCCTCGGGGCCGGGCAGCAGCACGACCTCGGCGACGGTGACCCGCTTCTGCCGGGAGGCGCGGGTGAGGGTGACGGCCCACTGCCAGCCGACGTAGCCACGGCGGGCGCAGCTGAACAGGTGGGTGACGACGCGCGGGCCCTCGATCTGGTGACCGAGGTAGTCGCCGACATCGGCGGCGTCGACGTCGTCGAGCAGCGCAGCGCGAGCCTCGTCGACGGCGGCAACGGCCACAGCGTCCGTCGTCTTGCGCTCGATAGTCGTCACCCGAGGAGTTTCCCCCATCGGGGAGGTGCTCGTCACGTCGGCCCCAGCAGGCAAGATAGGCACGTGACGTCCCAGCCGCCCGAGCACCCGCCCCCGAGCGGGGCCGGCGGGTCGTCGTACCCCCCTCCTCCCCCGCCACCGCCGTCGGCGTACCCGCCGCCCCCGTCGGACGAGACGCCGCCCACGATGGTCCCGGCCGACGAGGTCCCGGCACGCACCGTGGGGCAGAGCGTCGGCACCGGGGCGCTGGCGACCGCGCGGGGGCTGCGCGGTGTCGCGCGGGGCACCGGGCGATTCAGCCGCGCCACCTTCCGGCATGCGCGCAGGGCCGCCGGCGCGCAGGGCGCCGACCGCTCCGGTCTCAACCGGCTGATCGAGCTGCACGCGTGCAACGCGGCCGGCGACGCCGCGTTCGCGATCGCCCTCGCCGGCACCATCTTCTTCGCGGGGGCGACGAGCGAGCAGCGCGGCCCGGTCCTGCTCTTCCTCGGCCTGACGATGCTGCCGTTCGCCGTGGTCGCCCCGCTGCTCGGCCCGTTCCTCGACCGGTTCAGCCATGGCCGCAGATGGGCCATCGGTGCCACGTTCGCCGTGCGAGCGTTCCTGTGCTGGGTCATCGCCGGCGCCGTCACCACCGACTCGCTGTGGTTCTACCCGGCCGCGCTCGGCGTCCTCATCTCGTCGAAGGGGTACGGCGTCGCCAAGGCCGCCGCAGTGCCCCGACTCCTGCCGCCGGAGATCACCCTGGTCAAGGCCAACGGCCGGGTCTCCCTGGCCGGTGTCGTCGGCGCCGCCGTCTCCGCGCCGTTGGCCGGCGGCGCCGCCTACTTCGGTCCCGAGTGGGCGCTGCGCTTCGCGTTCCTGGTCTTCGTGCTGGGCACCGTCGCGGCGATCCTGCTGCCGGCGAAGGTCGACGAGACCGAGGGAGAGGTGCCGATCCCCGCCGGGAAGACCGGCGGCCCGCGCCGGCGAGGCCTCCCACCGAAGGTCGCGTTCGCGCTCCGCGCCAACTGCGGGCCACGCCTGCTGTCGGGGTTCCTGACGATGTACATGGCGTTCGTGCTCCGCACCGACCCGATCGACGGGTGGGAGGACAAGACGACGCTCCTCCTCGGCCTGGTGATCGGCGCAGCCGGCCTCGGCAACACCCTCGGCATCCTCGTCGCCTCGCTGGCGAAGAAGATCAACCCGTCGATCATGGTGATCGTCGCGTTGCTCGCCGACGTCGCGATCCTCGTCGTCGCGGCGGTGTTCTACGAGCTGCTCACCTTGGTGGCGCTCGGCCTGACGGCCGGTCTCATGCAGTACCTGGCCAAGGTGTCCCTCGACTCGACCATCCAGACCGAGGTCCCGGTCCGGGCGCACGCGAGCGCGTTCGCCCGTGGCGACACCACGCTGCAGATGGCGTGGGTGATCGGCGGGTTCCTCGGCGTCATCATGTCGTGGTTCCCGACGCTCGGGCTGCCGACGGCAGCGCTCATCGTCGTCGGCTGGGCCGTCTTCGCGCTACGGGTCACCCCGAAGCGGCCGGAGGGTCCGCACGCCGAGCCTGTCGAGGCGCCTCGACAGGCCGGGCGGGCGTGACGCCTTCGCTCAGGCCTCGAGCTCGTCGGCCAGCGCGCGCAGCAGCTTGGCCACGGGCTGCGACGTACGACGGTCCGGGTGGCGGCCGTGGCGGTAGGCCTCGCCGACGCCGTCGAGGAGACGGATCAGGTCCTCCACGATCGGAACCATCTCCTCGGGCTTCTTCCGCTTCGCCTGGGACTGGTTGCGCGCGACCGAGGCCGGAGCGTCGAGCACCTTGACCTGGAGCGCCTGGTCGCCTCGGCGGCCCTGCGCGATGCCGAACTCCACGCGGGTCCCGGCCTTCAGGGTCGTGACGCCCTCGGGCAGCGCGTCGGAGCGGACGTAGACGTCCGCGCCCTCGGGCTGGGAGAGGAAGCCGAAGCCCTTCTCCGCGTCGTACCACTTCACCTTGCCAGTCGGCACGGTCTCGACCCTTCTCTCGCAGCGGGGCCCCGGTCGGTCCGGGGCGCGACCTGAAAGCGTAGGACATCGGGCCGACGGACCACGAACGGCTTTCTCCGTCAGGACTTCTCAGGCCTGGTGCGCTGGGACACAATGGACCGTTCCGGCGCCGTGAGGGCGGGCCGGCACAGGAGGAGGGGACGCATGCGCGCCGCCGCGATCGCCGCGATCGTCGCTGCATCGACGCTCGTCGCCGTCCCCAGCCACGCCGAGGACGACGACTCCACCAGCCTGCACCTCGTCACGCTCCGCGGGCCGGGCACCGCCGGCCGCCAGGGAGCAGCGGCTCCCGACGTGGTCGCCCAGCGCATGCTCGCGCTCCAGGCCGACCTCCTCGACGACATCGGGGCTGGTGATCCCGTCTACCAGTGGACGACCGCGCTCAACGGGTTCGCCGTCGAGCTGACCGAGGCGCAGCACGAAGCGCTCGTCGGTGACGACCGGGTCGCTCTGGTCGAGGAGAACGCCGTCCGTCCGCTGGCCAGGGTCGCCAGCGCGCCGGCGGGGTCGGCCACCCGGCCGGATCGGCGTGCGGACCGGACGGGCGGCGCGGGCACCGTGATCGGCTTCGTCGACACCGGCATCGATCCTGCGAGCGCGGCCTTCTCCGAGGTGGCGGCGCTCGGCCGCACGCCGCGACGGTTCGCCGGCAGCTGCACCGACGCCCCCGACGACGGCGGCTGGGCCGAGACCGACTGCTCGGCGAAGGTCGTCGGCGCGCAGTTCTACGTCGACGGGTTCGGGGCCGACGCGCTGCGGTCGGCCTCCGCGCTCTCGCCCCGCGACACCGACGGACATGGCACCGCGAGCGCGTCGATCGCCGCCGGCACCAGCGACGTCGCGGTCCGTTCCGGGCAGCACCGGCTCGGCCGGTTCTCCGGCGTGGCGCCGCGCGCCCGGATCGCCGTCTACAAGGCCTGCTGGTCGGCGCCGGACCCGGACGACGACGGCTGCGCCACCGCCGATCTGGTCGCGGCGATCGACCGCGCCACGAGCGACCGCGTCGACGTACTCAACCTGTCCGTCGGCGGTCCCTCCGGCACCATCGACACCGTCGAGCGAGCCCTGCTGGGCGCGACCGAGGCCGGCATCGTCGTGACCGCCGCCGCGGGGAACAGCGGGTCGGCGGCGTACGCCGCGCACCCGTCACCCTGGGTGATCACCGTCGGCGCGTCGATGTCCGCGCGACGGGTCGGTGCCGTGGTGGCCGCCAACGGTCCCCGGCTCGAGGGCGCCATGGCGGCGACAGCCCCGGTGCGCCCCGCTCCCCTCGTCCTCGGCGAGGACGCGGCCGCGCCCGGCGTCAGCCGCGCCGACGCGGCCATCTGCGCTCCCGGCAGCCTCGACGCCCGGAAGGTCCACGAAGCGGTCGTCCTCTGTGAGCGCGGGGACGTGGCGAGGGTCGAGAAGTCGATGACCGTGCGGCTCGCCGACGGCGCCGGCATGGTGCTGGTCAACACGGCTGCCGGCTCGACCGACGCCGACCTCCACGCCGTACCGACCGTCCACCTCTCCGCCCGCGACGGCCGCGCGCTGCGCGCGTGGGCGAGCGACCGCCGCCGCCCCGAGGTCCGCCTGGTGTCCGTCGGGCGCGAGCGTGCTCCCCTGCGGGTCGCCCGGTTCAGCAGCGGCGGCGACCCGACCTGGTCGGTGATCAAGCCGGACCTGGTCGCCCCGGGCACCGGCGTCCTGGCGGCGACGACCGACGGCTGGGACGTCGTCAGCGGTACGTCGACAGCGACCGCCCACGTGAGCGGCGTCGCCGCGCTGCTCCTCTCCCACCGGCGGAACACCCCCGCCGAGGTCCGTTCCGCGCTCCTCACGTCGACCACCCCGATCGGGCGCCAGTCGGGGCTCCGCGGCGGCACCGGACAGGTCCGGATCAGCCGGGTGCCCCCGATCGCCTACCTCGTCGACCCGCGCCACTACCGGGGCTGGCTGGTGGGCCGGCGCGCCGACCTCGACCTGCCGCAGGCGCTGATGCGCACCGGACGCCTGGTCGTGCGACGCACCATCACCAACACCGGCCCCCGGCCGCTGTGGCTGACCACCCACCTCGTCGGGTTCGACAGCCCGGTGCACATCACCCCGTCGGCCGGGCTGGTCCGTCCGGGCCGGACGATGACCTTCACGATCAGCCTGCCGGCCGCTCCCCGCGCGACCGACAAGGGCACGGTCGCCTGGAACAGTGCGCACGGAGACGAGACCCGCCTGGCCGTGGTGATCACCCGATGACCCACGCCGAGGTCGCCACGGCGCCGAGGCTGGCGCCGCCTCCCTTGCCGGTCCGCACCGAGCGCCTGCTGCTGCGCTACATCACCGCAGCCGACCTCGATGCCCTGCGCTACTACATGGATCCGGAGGTCTGCCGCTACCTGCCGTTCCCGCCCGCCGACGAGGCGGCGTTGGCGGACCGGGTCGCACGGATGGCCGAGCGGCTCGCGCCGTCGGAGCCCGACGACGTGCTTGCGCTGGCCGTCGTCCACGACGGCGTGCTCGTCGGCGACGTCATGCTGCGACTTCGCACCCGTACCGACGACCAGAGCCCGCCGTCGGTGGCCGAGGTCGGCTGGGCGTTCGCGCCGGCGTACGCCGGTCGCGGCTTCGCCACCGAGGCCGCCCGCGCCCTCATCGCGCTGGCCTTCGACCACTACCCGCTGCACCGGCTCTACGCGAACCTGGACCCTCGCAACGAGCGGTCGGCGGCGTTGTGCAAGCGCCTCGGGATGACCCTCGAGGCGCACCTGCGTCAGGACTGGCCGGAGGCCGACGGAACCTGGAGCGACAGCGCTGTCTACGGCCTGCTGCGCGAGGAGTGGGCGCGCGGCTGACGCCCGAGGTCAGGCGCGGGTGACCTGGATCGTGATCCCGTCGCCGAGGTTGATGATCGCCCCCGGCACCAGCTGGACGGCGATGCCGGGCTTGAGGTCCTCAGGACCGAGGCCGGGCTGCACCAGCACGGTGCCGTTGGTCGAGCCCATGTCGGTGACGACCGCGCTGCCCTGATCGGCTCCGGTGCCTGGACGCACCTCGACGTGGGTCGATGAGATCTCGTGCAGGCGGCTCGGCACCGTCACCAGGTGCGGCTGCTCGGTCGAGGTGAAGCGTCGCGCCTCCGGGGCCCGGCCGATCAGGATCACCCGGTCGACGAGCACCTGCTGGCCGTCGCTGATCATCAGCTTGGCGACCGCGTCACCCTCCGGTGCACCCGCAGCTGGGGGCGTCGCCACGGGCTCGGGCGCGGCCGGCGGCGGGGGCGGGAACGCACCGATCGGCTCCCAGGAGCCCACCGGCAGCGGCGGGGGCGGGAGGTCGACCGGCGGTGCGTCGGCGGCAGGCGGGGGCGGGGCGTACGACGGCGGCGCGAACTCGGTCACCGGCTCCTCCGCCGAGGGCGTGGCGGGCGCGTCGTCGGTCATCGGCGCAGCCTCGTCGGCCATCGCGGACTCGTCGGCTGCGGCCGGCATCTCCTCGGTCATCGCCAGCTCGTCGGCGGGCTCGGGCTCGGGCGCAGCGGGCGCAGCGGGCGCTGCGGGGGGCGGCGGGGTGTCCCAGGGCGTCACCCAGTCGCTCGGCGCGGGCGCGTGGGGCATCGGGTCGGTGAGCGGGTCGCCGCCCGGCGGCATCACCATCTCGGGCTCGCCCGACGTCATCGACTCGCCCTCCGCGGACGGCTCGTCGAACGGCGCGGGCTCGTCGAGTGGCGACGGCTCGTCGGCCGCGACCTCCGCCTCGGCGGCCATCGCGTCGTCGCTCGCCGCCGCGCCGTCTGCCATCGCACCGTCTGCGGCCTCGACGTCGTCGCCGGCAGCCGCGTCCGCCGCCAAGGCACCGCCGAACGGGGCGGCCACGACCACACCGCCGGCGTCCAGGTCAGGCATCTGGTCGTCTGCGGATTCCTCCGGAGCCTGGGCCTGGGCAGCCTCTTCGGCGGGCTCGTCGACAGCCTCCGCGCCGGCCATGACCGGCGCCGCCTCGGCGTCGTCGGCCACGTCGGCCACGTCGGCCTCGGCCTGCTCGACGTACGGCGGGCGGTCGATCCGGGAGACCCGGACCAGGCCGGTGACGACGCCGAAGTCGGTCTCGGCGTGCTCGGCGTCGACGTCGGCATCGGCCAGCGCCACGGTGAGCGAGGTGACGCCCTCGACGCTGCGCTCGACCCAGGTGCCGCCCGCGGCGCCGTCGATCGTCACGTCCTCACCGTCGGTGGCGAGGGTCGCGCTCACCCCGGAGCCGCGCAGCAGCACCCGGGTGGGACCCTCGTCGGTGCTCACCAGGACGAAGCCCGGCAGCCGGCTCAACCCGGAGGCGAGGAGCGCGTCGAGCACCTCGTCGAACGCGGCGCCGCCGTCGACGAGGGACCAGACCCCCACGACCTGGTCGCGCTGCGACTCGGGCAACAGCACCGTGACGCGCGGCCCGAACGCCGCGAACCACGGGCCGGTGCGGTAGGACCACGCGCCTGCTGCGCCGGTTGAGCTCATCGCACTCATGGGTGTGCCCCTGTCTCCTGCTCCGTACTCGGCTGCCGCACGTCGTTGTCGTGCGGCCTCTCCCTGGTCAATCCCACCACATCCACGACGACGGCGGTGGCGTTGTCACGGCCCCCGGCCTCGACCGCTGCCGCGACCACCTGCTCCGCGGCGGCGGTCGGTTCCCCTCGCTCGGCGAGGATCCGACCGATGTCGTCGTGCGCGAGCATCTCGCTCACCCCGTCGGAGCACAACAGCAGTCGCCCGGAAACCTCGACCGGGACGTGGAAGAGATCGGGTTCGTGGCGCACCGGACCGCCCAGGGCACGGGTCACGATGTGGCGGTCCGGGTGGCCCGCGGCATCCGCGGCGGCGATGGTCCCGGCGTCGACCAGCTCCTGCACCAGGCTGTGGTCGACGGTGAGCTGCACCAGCTCGCCGTCGGCGAAGAGGTAGGCCCGCGAGTCTCCGAGGTTGGCGACCAGCCAGTACGGCTCCGCGACGTCGGTCACCAGCACCGCGGCCACCGCGGTGGTCCCGGCGCCGAAGAGCAGCTCGCCCGCGGCGTGGTGGACGGCGTCGTACTCGTCGATCCGGGCGTGGACCGCGGTCAGGGCCGCGGACACCGCGTCGGCCACGGTGGCCGCGTCGATCCCCTCGTCCGCCAGCCGGGCGAACTCCTCGACGGCGAACGCGCTCGCCACGTCGCCGTGGTCGTGTCCGCCCATGCCGTCGGCGACGACGAAAACCGGCGGTGCGACCAGGTGGGCGTCCTCGTTGCCGACGCGCACCAGGCCGACGTGCGTGGCGGCGCCGTACTTCAGGTCGACCTGGGTCACCACGCACCGTCCGTCGGTAGCGTGGGGCGGGTGGGCAGTGGAGCGTCAGTCGCGGTGGGGCACCGGTCGTTGGCCGACCAGCTGCGGTCGTGGACCGACGAACAGGTGAGCCAGCTGCTCACGTCGCGTCCGGACCTGACCACTCCCGCCCCTCACGACTTCTCTCAGCTGGCCTCGCGCGCCGCGATCCGGAGTTCCCTCGCCCGCGCTCTGGACTCGCTCACCCGGGGCGAGCTCTCGGTGCTTGATGCCCTGGTCGTTGCCGGACAAACCACCGACGCCGAGATCGTATCGATCGTCCACGCCGAGGAGGAGTACGTCGTCGCGGCGCTGGCCCGGCTCCGCGCGCTGGCCCTCGCGTGGGACTCCCCCGAGGGGCTCCGGGCCCTCACCGGCGTGGCCGACTGCCTGGTCGGCGGTCCCGAGGCCGGCGTGAGCGGACTCCGGCCACGTACGCCGGACGCGCCGCCGCCCGACGTCGTCGCGCGCCGGATCGCGGAGCTGTCGGACCCGGCGAGGGCGATGCTCGACCACGTGTTCGCGCACGGCGGCGAGGCCACGGCAGGCGCCGCCCGCCGGACGGTGCGCCCCGAGGACGCCGCCAGCCCGGCGGAGGAGCTCCTGTCCCGCGACCTGCTGGTGCCGAGCCGGGACGACCTGCTCGTGGTCCCCGGCGAGGTCGGGCTGGCGCTGCGCGGCGGCCGGACGACGACCGAGCCGGTCGACCAACCACCGGAGGTCGCGAGCGCCGAGCGGCCGGCCCGGCTCACGGACGGCGCGGCGGCGGGCGGCGCGGCGGAGTTCTGCCGCCGGACGGACCTCCTCCTCGAGTGGTGGAGCACCCGGCCGGCGGCCGCTCTCCGGACCGGCGGGCTCGGCGTACGCGAGCTGAAGGCGGCCGCGGCCCACCTGCAGCTGTCCGAGCCCGACGCCGCCCTGGTGATCGAGACCGCTGCCACCGCGGGCCTGATCGCGACCCGGGCCGACGCCGACGGCAACCCGGTGTGGGTGCCGACGGACGAGTTCGACCGCTGGCTGGACGCCGAGGTGGCCGATCGCTGGGCGATCCTCGCCCGCGCGTGGCTCGCGAGCACCCGGCTGCCCGGGCTCGTCGGCGGTCGCGCCGCCGACGACAAGCCGTGGAACGCCCTGACCCCCGAGCTGTCGTCGACGCTGATGCCCGAGACCCGGCTGATGACGCTCACCGCCCTTGCCGAGGTCCCCGCCGGTCACGCCCTGGCCTCGGGCACCGGCCTGCCGTCGCTCGTCGCCCGGCTGGCCTGGCTGCGCCCGCGACGGCCGCGGTCGCGCACCGACCAGGTGTCCTGGACGGTGGCCGAGGCGGCGGCGCTGGGGGTGACCGGGCTGGACGCGTTGTCGCCGTACGGCCGGGCGCTGGTCGCCGGCAACGACCCGGCCCCCGTCCTCGCACCCTTGCTCCCGGAGCCCGTCGACCACGTGCTGATCCAGGCCGACCTCACCGCGGTGGCGCCGGGACCGCTGGAGTCGGGCATTGCGCGGTCTCTGCAGCTGCTGGCCGACGTCGAGTCCCGGGGCGCGGCGACGGTCTACCGCTTCACGGCCCGTTCGGTACGACGCGCGCTCGATGCCGGTTGGACCGCCGCCGAGGTCCACGCCTTCCTGGCATCGGCCTCACGCACGCCGGTCCCGCAGCCGTTGACGTACCTCGTCGACGACGCGGTGCGGACGTTCGGTCAGGTGCGGGTGGGTGCCGCCGAGTCGTTCATCCGGTCCGACGACGAAGCCGCGCTGGCCGCCCTGCTCCACCACCCCAAGGCCGCGACCCTGGGGCTGCGCCGGATCGCGCCGACCGTCGTCGTGAGCACCACGCCCGTCGACCTGCTCCTCATCCGGCTGCGCGACCTCGGGGCGGCGCCGGTCGTGGAAGGTCCCGACGGCACCGTGCGGGTCGGCCGCCCCGACGAGGTCCGGGCGCGCACACCGAGGGCACGCGGACCCGCGCACCACGATGCCCGCCACGCGGTGCAGGTCGCGGCCGCGGTCCGCTCGCTGCGTGCCGGCGACGCCGCGGCCCGGGTCCGACCGGCCGCGGCCGTGTCACCGGCCGGCGCCCTCTCCGCGCTCCGGGACGCGATCGAGCGCCGCGCGTCGGTCGTCATCGGCTTCACCGACAACCAGGGGGTGGTCGGCGAGCGGGTGATCGACCCGATCTCGGTCGAGGGCGGCCAGCTCACCGCGCACGACCACACCGCGGACGACGTACGGACGTTCGCTGTGCACCGGATCCAGCGGGTGACGCCCGTCCGGTGACTGGGGTGCAGCACCGCCACCCCCGTAAACTCGGCAAGTGACCAACGGACCTCTCATCGTGCAGTCGGACAAGTCGCTGCTGCTGGAGGTCGATCACGAGCAGGCAGCCGAGTGCCGGAGGGCGATCGCGCCGTTCGCGGAGCTGGAGCGGAGCCCGGAGCACATCCACACCTACCGGCTCACGCCCCTGGGGCTGTGGAACGCGCGGGCGGCCGGACACGACGCGGAGCAGGTGGTCGACACGCTGCTCACCTACAGCCGCTACGCGGTCCCCCACAACCTGCTGGTCGACGTGGCGGAGACGATGGCCCGCTACGGCCGGCTCCGGCTGGAGAAGCACCCCGTGCACGGGCTGGTGCTGGCGAGCACCGACCGCCCGGTCCTCGAGGAGGTGCTGCGCGCCAAGAAGATCGCCGGCATGCTCGGCGACCGGATCGACGACGACACGGTCGCCGTGCACCCGTCCGAGCGCGGCAACCTCAAGCAGGCGCTGCTCAAGCTGGGCTGGCCGGCGGAGGACTTCGCGGGCTACGTCGACGGGGAGGCGCACGCGATCGCCCTCACACCGGACGGGTGGGAGCTGCGCGCCTACCAGGAGGAGGCGGCCGAGTCGTTCTGGCACGGCGGGTCCGGCGTCGTCGTACTCCCCTGCGGCGCCGGCAAGACCATCGTCGGCGCGGCCGCGATGGCGCAGGCCCAGGCGACGACGCTGATCCTGGTCACCAACACGGTGAGCGCGCGGCAGTGGAAGGACGAGCTGGTACGACGGACGTCCCTCACGGCCGACGAGATCGGTGAGTACTCCGGCGCCGTCAAGGAGATCCGGCCGGTCACGATCGCGACGTACCAGGTGATGACGACCCGCCGGAAGGGCGTCTATCCGCACCTGGAGCTCTTCGACGCCCGCGACTGGGGGCTCATCGTCTACGACGAGGTGCACCTGCTGCCCGCGCCGATCTTCCGGATGACCGCAGACCTGCAGGCCCGGCACCGGATCGGGCTGACCGCCACCCTGGTGCGCGAGGACGGCCGGGAGGGTGACGTGTTCTCCCTGATCGGGCCCAAGCGCTACGACGCGCCCTGGAAGGACATCGAGGCGCAGGGCTGGATCGCGCCGGCCGACTGCGTCGAGGTGCGGGTGACGCTGCCGGACGCCGTACGGCTGGCCTACGCGACTGCCGAGCCCGAGGAGCGCTACCGGCTGGCGTCGTGCACCCGCGAGAAGGTCGCCGTCACCCGCGAGCTGGTCACCCGCCATCGAGGACAGCCGACGCTTGTGATCGGTCAGTACCTCGACCAGCTCGAGGAGCTCGGCACCACCCTCGACGCGCCGGTGATCACCGGCGCCACGACGGTGCGCGAGCGCCAGCGGCTCTACGAGGCCTTCCGCCACGGCGAGATCGACCTGCTCGTCGTCTCCAAGGTCGCGAACTTCTCGATCGACCTGCCCTCGGCCGAGGTCGCGATCCAGGTGTCGGGGTCGTTCGGCTCCCGCCAGGAGGAGGCGCAGCGGCTCGGCCGCCTGCTCCGTCCCGGGGAGCCGGGCCCCGACGGCGAGCGCAAGGTCGCTCGGTTCTACACCCTGGTCTCGCGCGACACCGTCGACGCCGAGTTCGCCCAGAACCGGCAGCGGTTCCTCGCCGAGCAGGGCTACGCCTACCGGATCGTGGACGCCGACGCGCTCGGTACGGCGATCTGAGGCGGCTCCCGCATCAGCCGAACTGCGCGTCGAGGTCGGTGTCGACCTCGAGGATGTCGACCTCGATCCAGGGAGCGTCGCGCTCGCCGCCCACCGGGTACAGCCGCACGACGACGCCCGTCCCCACGTCGAGGGCGACGTCGTGGGCGTCCGGGTAGCGACGTCCCCGCCGCTCCTGCTCCCCATCACGCGGACGGCCGGTCACATCGGCCTCGTCCGTCACCTCACCCAGGCAGAACTGGCACTTATCGGGCGTTGCATTGGCCGACAAGTGCAGGAATCACCGGTGGACCGGTGATTCCTGCACCCCCGGCACTGGGACCGGCGCTTCACGTGCCGGGTCGGCATCGGGCTGGGCCATCACGGACCCGTCACTCGTCGAGGAACTGCCGATGGTTCTGGATCACCTCGGCGATGATCACGTTGAGGAACTTCTCCGCGAACATCGGATCGAGGCCCGAGGTCTCCGACAGCGCCCGCAGCCGGGCGATCTGCACCGCCTCGCGCTCGGGGTCGGCGGGCGGCATCCCGGCATGCGCCTTGAGCCGCCCGACCTGCTCGGTGCACTTGAACCGCTCGGCGAGCAGGTGCACGAGCGCGGCGTCGAGGTTGTCGATGCTCGTCCGCAGTCTCAGCAGTTCCTGGTGTGCCTCGTCTGGTGTCACAGGTCCATCCTCTCCGACCCCTCCCTTTCGGCGGCGGCATGGGTCACAATCAGGGACGATGGACGGCAGACCTACCGACCAGACCGCGTTGCCGTGGCCCCTCGCCGACGCGCTCGACCTGCGCGACGCCCTGCTCGCGGCGTACGCCGACCCGGCCCGCGGCTACCACGACGTGCGGCACCTGGCCGAGGTGCTCGCACGCCTGGACGAGCTCGCGACCGCCGGCGCGACGTACGACCGGACGCCGGTGCTGCTCGCCGCGTGGTTCCACGACGCGATCTACGACGGTGAGCGCGACGCCGAGGAGCGCTCGGCCGCCTGGGCCGAGGAGGCGCTGCCGGATCTCCTCGACGCCGCGACCGTGGCCGAGGTCGCGCGGTTGGTGCGGCTGACGGAGTCGCACCGCCCCGACGACGGCGACGCGAACGGCTGCGCGCTGTCCGATGCCGACCTCGGCATCCTGGCGGCACCGCGCTCCCGCTACGACGAGTACGCCGCGGCGGTGCGGGCCGAGTACAGCCACCTCAGCGACGCGGTGTTCACCGCCGGCCGCGCCGACGTGCTGCGCGACCTGGTCGCCAAGCCACGCCTGTTCCACACCGCCCACGGGCTGTCGGAGTGGGAGGAGCCGGCACGGCGCAACGTCGAGCGGGAGCTCTCAGTCCTGGCGGCGTGAGGCCGGCTTCCGCCGTCGCAGCCCGGCCTCGCGGAGGCGCCCGACGAGCTCCCGCGACGTGACCGGGTGGGCACCGAGGGCGACCACGTCGTCGTACCTCTCGGCCGGGACGTCGTAGTGGTCCCGGTCGAAGCCACGCTCCGGGATCCCGGCCAGCCGGGCGAAGGCGTGGAGCTCGTCGTACGACGCGTCGCTCGCCACGTGCGACCACATCCGGCCATGGCCCGAGACGTTCGGCGGGTCGATCAGGATCATCCGGCGAGCGTAGCGACGGCCCGCACGGCCTCACCACGAGCCGCCGCCGGGCAGCTCCCGACGGGCCAGGTCGACGAGGTCGAGCAGGATCGAGAGCCGTTCGCGCTGCTCCTCGACCCAGTCGGTCACCTCGCCCTTCAGCTCCAGCAGCCGGTCGATGATCCAGAGGAGCCGTTGGATGTCCTCGACGATGTCGGTCACGGCGTCGAGGCCCTTGACCGCGAGCTCGGCCGCCCACATCGCCCAGCCGGCCGGGCCGGACACCCGGGACAGCAGCTTCCGGACCACTCTCTCCCCTCGCTCGACGAGCTCCATCACCAGCTCCTCGACCTCGATCGCGAGCCGCTCGCTCCAGTCGGCCACGGTCTCGAAGAGCGGCGCGGCCTCGGCGACGAGCACCCCGAGGCCGCGCGCCGCGAGCGCGTGACCGTTGACCCGCAGCAGGAACGACGCGGCCGCCTGCCCTCCCCACCGGGGCTCGGCGGCGACCGAGAGGAGCACTGCGTTCTCGGAGTAGATGCGCAGGGCGTCGCGGAGCTGCGAGGTGGCGAGCGCGTTCTGCCTGATCCGCCGGTAGTCGCCGGTCAGCGGCATCACGAGCAGCTCCTCGAGGCTGCCGTCGGGGAGCTTCCGCAGGCCGAGTCCGGCCTGGTTGAGGGCGTCGATCCCGAGGTTGATCGTGTCCCGGATCCGGCAGAGCGTGCCGTCGAGCGCCTCGAACTCCGCGTCGTGCCTGCGGGTGTGCCCGCCGAGCTCCGGGGCCGTCAGGTCGAGCGGGGTCGCATCGAGCAGGCCGGTGCGGCCGGTGACCTCCTCGAGGAAGGACGTGCCCATCTCAGGCCACCACCGGCAGCCAGTCGGCGACCAGCTGGTCGATCGCCTTCAGGTCGGCGGTGGTGGCGACCACTGCCTCGCGGATCGACGCCCAGTCACCGACGGCGAACCGCTCCACCTCGGAGAAGCCCGCAGCGAAGACGTCCATCAGGTCGGCCATCGGTGCCAGCAGGCAGACCGGGCTCGGCTCGAAGCCGCTGCGCTGGCACACCCAGGTGCGCGCGTGCTCGAAGATCTCGTGCGCCTGTGTGGCGAGCACGTCGATGTGGTCCGGCAACCCGTCGAGGTCGGTCCACGACGTGATGTCGATGTCGCCGTCGTCGAGCAGGTCGTCGACGACGGCCCCGGCCGTGCTGTCGGCTTCCGTGTCGTCGGCGGTGCGCGGATGGTCGGTCATGGCAGCTCCTTCCGTACGACGCCGCGACCCCTTCGATGGCACGGCGGCTCGGCGGGTTCGGTGCCCGGACCGGAGGGTTTGCCAAACCGCAGCACAATGAGCCTGTGGACGACCGCGTGATCTTCGATGCCCGAGCGTCGGTGCTGGCCGACCTCACTGCCCGCGGCGTCGCCAACGCCGGCACCGTCTCCGTGCTGGACGAGGCCTGCTCGCAGCGCCGGTGGTGGGTGGAGCAGTGGCCGGAGGGCGCGGCCTACATCGCCGGGTTGATCGCGCAGGACGTGCAGGACGCGCTGATCGACGAGCACGGACGCAACGGGCCCACGGGCCTGTGGCCGCTGTGCGAGCGGTGCGGGGAGGCACCGCTGCACGCGCTGCACATCGAACCGGACCTCGGCGGCCCCGACCCGGCGTGGGTCTGCGACGAGTCCGGCACCGTCGTCGCCGAGCTCGGCCGGCTGGAGCCTTCCAGCGGCAGCTGAACCAGGGGGGTGGTCAGCTGCCGAGCTGGAAGGAGATCGTGTGCTGGTCGGCGCGGTAGACGCTGCGCGAGATCTCGATCGGCCGGTCCTCCCACAGGGCGCGCCGGGTGAGCCGGATGACGACCGAGCCTTCCTGGCACTCGAGCAACGCCGCCTCCTCGGGCGTGGCGACGCCGGCCGACAACGAGTCCTCCGCCCAGGTGGGGCGTCGGCCGCGGGAGCTCAGCTCGTCGTACAGGCTGGCCGGCAGGTCGGCGCCGTCGAGCAGGCCCGGGAGGAGCGACGCGCTCAGGTAGGCGTCCGACAGGCAGACCGGGCTGCCGTCGGCGAGCCGCAGCCGGCGCCAGCGCAGCACCGGCTCGCGAGGCGTGAGGCCGAGCGCGCGGGCGACGCCGGCGGGGGCCTTGACCCGCTCGGCGAGGATCGTGCGACTCTCGGCGACGGTGCCCCGGCCGGCCATGTCCTCGGTGAAGCTCGCGATCCGGCTCGGCTGACGACGCGGTGGCGCCACGAACGTCCCGCGGCCAGGGAAGCGCTGCAGGACGCCCTCGGCGACGAGCGCGTCCAGCGCCTGCCGGACGGTCATTCGTGCCACGCCGAAGCGCTCGACGAGGTCACGCTCTGATGGGGCGGCCGTACCGGCTGCGCACCCGGAGACCAGGTCCCGCACGTACTCCCGAATCGCCACGTGCTTGAGTGCGCGACGGTCAGCCGTCCCCCGGTCGACTGTCTCCACATTCGAAGGTTAGGCCCGGGCCGGACGCACGTCCCGAGAACAACGAAACTGCCCCCTGCCCGCAGGCGACGCGCCGTACAGATCGCACATCTGTTCGAACGTTGGGGTAGCCTCGGGGAGGTGGACTTCCAGAGCACCCTCTTCGCCAGCGAGCCGGCTGCGGGGCTCGGTCTCGACGGCCTCGAGCGCCACGACCTCGGCGCCGGCGCCTGGGTGGACGTCGCCCGCGGGTGGCTGACCGACCCTGACGACGTGTTCACCACGCTGGTCGAGCAGGTGCCGTGGCGGGCCGAGCGGCGCCGGATGTACGACCGGATGGTCGACGTACCGCGCCTCGTCTACACCTACATGATCGGCGAGGACCTCCCCCACCCGGTGCTCACTGCGGCGCGCGAGGCGCTGACGACCCGCTACCTGCCCGAGCTCGGCGAGCCGTTCCGCACCGCCGGCTGCTGCTACTACCGCGACGGTCGCGACAGCGTCGCCTGGCACGGCGACACGATCGGTCGCGGCGCCACGACCGACACCATGGTCGCGATCGTCTCGGTCGGCGACCCGCGCCGGCTGGCACTGCGGCCGCGCGAGCGGGGTGACGGCGCGGAGTCGATCTCCTTCGAGCTCGGACACGGCGACCTGCTGGTGATGGGCGGCAGCTGCCAGCGCACCTGGGAGCACGCCGTGCCGAAGGTGGCGTCGGCCGGGCCGAGGATCTCGGTCCAGTTCCGGCCCTTGAACGTCTTCTGACCTAATTGCCCGAGCGTGTCGCAGTTGACGCGGTCAGTGATTGCGGCTGCTTGGCGTCCTGCGACGAGCGTCAGAACTCCACGCCCGGCGCGGCGGTGTGCTCGGCCGGGGCGTCGTAGAACTCCCGCTCCTTGACGCCCGCGACGCCGGAGAAGAACATCCACGGGATCGTGCGCACCGACTCGTTGAGCTGCGCGGTCGCGTCGTTGTAGTACTGGCGCGCGAACGCGATCTGGTCCTCGGTCTTCGCGAGCTGGTCCTGCAGGTCGCGGAAGTTCGCGTCGGCCTTCAGGTCCGGGTAGGCCTCGGCGACCGCGTTGACCTTGACCAGCGCCTGCTGGAGGGCGGCGTCGGCCGCAGCCTTCGCCGGTACGTCGTCGCCGGCGGCCGCGGCTGCGACGCCGGCCCGGGCCTGGGTGACCTCCTCGAAGACGCCCGACTCGTGCGCGGCGTACCCCTTGACCGTCTGCACGAGGTTGGGGATCAGGTCCGACCGCCGGGTGAGCTGGACGTCGATGCCGCCCAATGCCTCCTCGGCGCCGACGTCGAGCTTGCGCAGCTTGTTGAAGCCGACGACGAAGAACAGCACGAGCAGGACGAGGACGACGACGGCGATGATGACGTAGATCATGGGGTAGGAACCCTCTCTCGGAGTTGCTGGAAATCTAGGTGAGGTACGGCGCCAGCGCGAGCCTCGCGCGGCCGGGACCAGGCGCGGGGCTCACCAGGAGCCGCCACCACCCCCACCGCCGCCTCCGCCTCCGCCCCCGCCGCCACCGCCGCTGGACGACGAGCTCTGGGTTGCTTCGTACGACGAGATGGCGCTGCTGAGCGTGCTGTCGAAGTCGCCGACCATGGAGTCGACGTGGTAGCCGGCGCCGACCCCGGCCCCGTAGCCGTAGAAGTACGACGGCGTCGGCGGCTCCTGCCCGGTCTCGACGTGGTACTTCTCCGCCCACTCCTTCGCGCAGTCGAACGCGACGGCGTACGGCAGGTAGGCGGTGTAGAGCTCCTGGCGGCCGGAGAAGTCGAACCGGTCCTTGCTCGACGGGGTCGACAGCACCCGCTTGAAGCCGCCGACCCGGGACCACAGCTCACGGCCGGTCGGCGTCCGCTTCGTCGCCGAGCCCGGCTGCAGCAGCGAGACGGCTCCCGCCGCGAAGGCCGCGATCGGCAGCGCCACCATCGACATGTTGAACGGGCGCCAGAAGGTCAGCGCGACGACCGCGGCGAAACCGCCCAGGACCAGCAGTCCACCGAGTCCGCCGATGCCCGCCCGGGTGAGGAAGCCGTTGCTGGTCGCCCAGATCTTGGTGCCGCTGGTGAAGGAGGCGACCTGGCTCTGCAGCGCCTGGCCCCCCAGGACGTCGCTGCGGCGCGCCACGAACTGGGTGCCAGGCCCCGGCAGCAGCCCGGCCACGCTCGTGGTGACCGGGTCGAGGCCCGCCCAGCCCTGGGCACCGGCCTTGTCCGTCATCGTCCAGCTCTGGTCGGCACCGCGTTGGAGGTCGATGGCGCCGTGCTCGGCCGCGTGCATGAGGCTGGCGACGAACGCGCGCCGGTCGACGCCCTCCTTCAGGATGAACTGGGCCTGGGCAGGTCCGACGCCGTCCGGCGGGCCGTACATCAGCGGGAACCGCGGCTCCCGCTCGAAGGCCAGCCAGCTCAGGAACAGCCCCAGCCCGCCCAGCAGCACAGCGATCCCGATGACGACACCGAGCACCGGGATGCTGGTGCCGAACACGTTGTCGAACCGCGGCGTCCAGGGCAGCGTCGCCTGCTCCGGCGTGGGCAGGTCCTGGCCGGCGACCAGGGACACCGGCGTGTGCGAGCTCAACCGGTTGGTCCGGATCGTCAGGTCGTTGCTGCCGACGCCCTCGACGTCGCACTCCCTCGCGCCGTCCTCGACCTCACCCAGCCCGATCCAGCAGGTGACCTCCTCGGCCGGCTCCGGGAGGTGCACCCTCAGCTCGGACCGTTCGATGTCCTGCGCCCATCCCGACGGGATGAGGTTCCAGTAGAGCTGCGTGTCCGTGTCGACGTACTTCCCGCCCGGTGTCAGGGCGTGGTCGAGGTGGTACGTCAAGACGTAGACGTGCTCCCCGACCGACAGGGTCGTGTCGGCATCGCCGATCCGGTAGTTGTCGTAGCGGCCTTTCTCGACCGTGTGCTCGACGTCGGTCTCCTCGCCGTCGGCCGTGACCTCGAAGTCCTCGACGACGTGGCGGAGGTCCGGGTCGGACGGGTCCTGGCGGTCGAAGAACCGGAAGATGCCGTGCTTGTCCGACGTCGGGAAGGAGACCGTGAGCGTCTCGACGACGTCGAGGCCGCCGTCCTCGTCGACCGTGAAGTCGGCCTTGTACGACGTGATCGTGGTCGTCTCGCTGAGCGTGTCGGTCGACTCGAAGTCGACGTCGTAGAACAGGGCGGGGATGCAGAGGATGCCCACCATGAGGGCGAAGGCGAACGCCGACGCGATGAGGCGCTTCATGCCGGTCAGGCTAGGGGTAGGCGGGCCCCGATGGGCATGACGAGGCGCGCAAACCATCCGTTCGGCCTAGTTGCCGCCGTTGTGGCGGCCGCCTGGGCTCAGGCGCTCAGCCGGTCAGTCGGTGCCGTGCTCGGCGATGAACGCGAGGATGTCGTCGGCCAGCTCCGGCCGGCAGACGATCACGTCGGGGAGGTAGACGTCGGGCTGGTTGTAGACGAGCTCACTGCCGTCGACCCGGCTGGTGAACAGACCCGCCGCCCGCGCGACAGCGACCGGCGCCGCGGAGTCCCACTCGTACTGGCCGCCGGCGTGCACGTAGGCGTCGGCCACGTCGCGCACGACGGACATCATCTTCACGCCGGCCGAACCCATGGGCACCAGCTCGGCGTCGAGCTTCTCCGCCAGCGCCGAGACGAAGGCAGGCGGGCGGCTGCGGCTGACCGCGATCCGCGGCTTGACCGACGTCCGCGCCGGCACCACGGGAGGGGTGCCGGTGTTGAACGTCTCGCCGATGACCGGCTGCGCGACGGCTCCGGCCGTGAGGGTGCCGCCCTCCCAGAGCGCCACGTGCACGGCCCAGTCGTCGCGGGGCACCTCGCTGTACTCCCGGGTGCCGTCGAGCGGGTCGACGATCCAGACCTTCTCCGCGCGGAGCCTGGCGTCCTTGTCGTCGGCCGTCTCGAGTGCCTCCTCGGACAGGACCGCGTCCTCAGGTCGGTACGTCGCCAGCAGGCCCATCAACAGCTCGTGCGCGGCACGGTCGCCGGCGTCCTTGAGCTCCTTGCCCTCCAGGCCCTCGGCCCGCACCTCGAGCAGGCGGCGACCGGCGGCCTCGGCCAGCCAGGCGGCGAGCAGGTGGTCGTCGGCGACGACCTCAGGAGCGGGGGTACCAGCGTCGAAAGTCACGCGGTCAGGGTAGTGGCGCTCAGGAGTTGAACTTCTGTTGGGTCCGCTCGAGACCCTCCGCGATCAGCGTCTCGACCGCGTCGGCCGCGGCGTCGACCTGGAACGGGATCTCCTTGCGCTCGGTCGCCGAGTAGTTCGACAGCACGAAGTCGGCGACCTCCTGCCGACCCGGCGGGCGACCGATGCCGACACGGACCCGGTTGAAGTCACCGGTGCCGAACGACGAGCGCAGCGACTTGAGCCCGTTGTGGCCGTTGTCGCCGCCGCCGAGCTTGATGCGCATCGTCCCGAACGGGATGTCGAGCTCGTCGTGGATCGCGATCACCCGGGTCGGCGGGACCTTGTAGAACGTCGTCAGCGCCTTGATCGCGCCACCGGACTCGTTCATGTAGCACCGCGCCTTGGCGATCACGACCCGCGGGCCAGGCGTGCCGGGCGCGCCCAGCCGGCCCTCGACCACGTCCGCACGGCCGGACTTGTGGGCGCGGAACCCGCTCCCCATCCGGCTCGCGAGCTCCTCGGCCACGAGGTAGCCGATGTTGTGCCGGTGCCCGGAGTACGACGGACCGGGGTTGCCCAGGCCGACAACCAACCACACACCGGGCCCGTCGGCCCCCTCGGCGCGGTCGCTCATCGTGTCCTCCCCGGCATCGGCGCCGGTCGTCGTACCCCTGTCGAAGGAGTGGATGCTCCCCGCCACGACACTGCGTGCCGGGGAGATCAGTCGGCCCAGGAACCACCTGAGCCGAGTGACGGTCACTCCTCGTCGCCACCCTCGGCGGGCGCCTCGTCGGCAGCCTCCTCGGGGACCTCGGCCTCGTCGCGCTCGATGCCGGCCTCGGCCTCGGCCTCCTCCAGCTCGGCCTCGAGCGCCTCGGCGGTCTGCGCGGCGGTCACGTTGACCACGAGGGTCTCGGGGTCGGTCAGCAGCGTGGTGCCCGACGGCAGCGTCAGCGAGCCGGCCAGGAACTGGGTGCCGGCCTCGGCGTCGGTGATGTCGACCTCGAAGGACTCGGGGATGTGCGTGGCCTCGGCCTCGACCTGGACGGTCGTGTTCTCGGTGACGACCAGGGTCTCCGAGGCGGCGTCGCCGACGATGAGGACGGGAACGTCCACGGTGACCTTCTCGCCGCGGCGCACCGCGACGAGGTCGACGTGCTCGAGCAGCCGGCGGACCGGGTCGATCTGGACCTGCTTGGTCAGGGCGAGCTGGGTCTTGCCCTCGATCTCGAGCTCGATCAGCGCGTTGGCGCCGCCGTGCTTGATCGCCATCATCGTCTCGTGGCCCGGCAGGGTCAGGTGGATCGTGTCGTTGCCGTGGCCGTAGACGACCGCAGGAACCTTGTCCTCGCGACGGATGCGACGGGCCGCGCCCTTGCCGAACTCGGTGCGCAGCTCGGCGGTGATCTTCTCGCTCATTCGGGATTCTCCTCGTGGTGGTGGTCGGGGACCCCGGAGACGAAGAACGCCACGCTTCCCTCACCCGGTGACCGGTGGGCGCGCGGCGTCGTACGAGACGAACCGGCCCAGTCGATCACGGAGTCACAGAAGCGGGTGTGCTCCTTCGCCGAGGCAACCGGACGAGATTACCCGGTCGCAGGACGGAGGACGAAATCCACGGGGGATCTCAGTCGGCGTAGGGATCGGTGATCGCCCGGAGGTCCGTGAGCGTCTCGCGGAGGACGCGCATCCGCTCGGCGCCGAGATGACGGGTCCAGTCGCGCTCGATCGCGCGCTCCACCCGGCGGGCGACCTGCTGGACCTCGCGGCCGCGCGGGGCCAGCGTGACGCGCTTCGCGCGGGCGTCCGCCGGATCCGGGACGCGCGCCACGTAGCCCGCCCGCTCGAGCTGGTCGACCAGAACGCTCGCGCTCTGCTTGGTGATCCGCGCTCGGTCGGCGAGCTCGGTCACCCGGCTCCCCTCCTCGGCGATCTGCGCCGCGATCCGACCCATGGCCGGGCTGAGGTCGTCGTACCCGGCAGCGCTGACCGCCTCGTGGATCCGGGTCTCCGCGCTCCGCGCGCTGATGAACATGAGCAGCGCCGAGTTGAGGTCGGCCATCGACTCCCCCTTGACAGATTGGTCAGCAGAACTGACTATATCAGTCAGTCATCCTGACTGATTCGACACCCGCTCCGGAGGCGCCGCGATGGACAAGGCAGAGGTCTGGCGGCACATCCACGCCGAGCGCGCCGCCCTCGCCGCGACGCTCGCCGCGCTCCCTGAGGAGGACTGGTCCCACGACACGCTCTGCGCCGGCTGGACGGTGCACGACGTCGCGGCCCATGTCATCTCGACGCCGCAGATCGGCTGGGGCGAGATCGCCGCCATGTCGGTCCGCAACCTCGGGCGCGGCTACAACACCATCATCTTCCGCGAGGTGAAGCGCCTCTCCGCGCAGGAGACCCGCGAGAGCATCCTCGCGGACTACGAGAGGTACGCCGCCAGCACTCACCACGTCCCGACCACGACTTCGGTCGAGCCGCTCATCGACGCACTCCTCCACCATCAGGACATCGTCCGGCCACTCGGCCTGACCCGAGCCATGCCGCCGGAGGCAGCCGCCATAGCCGCCGACCGGGTACGACGGCTGTCGTTCCTCATGGGCACCCGGCGCCTGCTGCGCTCGGTCCGGATGGTGGCGACGGACGTCGACTGGACCCGCGGCCGCGGACCGACCATCGAGGGTCCGATCCAGGAGCTGCTGATGCTGTCCTCCGGCCGGCAGCCCGACCGCTCCCTCCTCACCGGGGAGGGATTGGTGGAGCTGAAGTAGTCGTCAGACCCGCTCGAGGGTGGCGTGCCGCCGGCTCTGGTCCTCCAGCCAGCGGAGCAGCAGCAGCCCGGCGGCGGCGTAGAGCGCGCCCACGCCGATCTCCCGGACGACCAGTCCGATCACGTCGGCCAGCGCCGCACCGTCCGCGACCTCCCGCGCAGCCTCGATCGCGTGCGTCAGCGGGAACCACGGCGAGACGGCGGCCATCCACCCCGGGAGGTCGTCGACCGCGACGCTCACCCCCGAGAACACCAGCAGCAGGCAGAAGAGCACGTTGCCGAGGACCGCCCCCTCGCGGACCCGCAGCGCGACCGCTCCCATCGCCAGCCCGAGCCCCGTGCAGGACGCCGAGGCGACGGTGATGACGAGCAGCAGGGCGGGCCAGGAGCTGCCCGGGATGTGCACGTCGAGCACGAGGAGCCCGAAGACGACACCCACCATCGCGACCGCCCAGCCGTTGACGATCACCGGGAGCGCGCGGCCCAGGAACAGCGGGATCCGGGCGGCGGGGGTCGTCAGCACCACACTGAGGGTGCGGCCCTCGCGCTCCCCCTCGATGGTGGCGCTCATCGCGAACAGGCACGGGATCGCCGCGTAGTTGAGGGCGTTGCCCATCACGTAGAACTCGTCGTTGCCGACGCCCGCACTGCGCCCGATGTAGGCGAACAGCAGGATCTGGCAGATGGGCGACACGATCATCGACGGGATGAGGATCCACGGGCTGAGCCAGTTGAACATCGCCCGATAGCTCATCAGCCCACCCACGAGCAGGATCCGCAGCGTCGTCATCGGCGGTGCCTCACGTCAGCGCCAGGGTCGCGTGCCGGCGGGCGGAGTCGACCAGCTGCCGGCCGAGGAACGAGGCGAGCACGGCGTACGCCGACCCGAGGACCAGGCACACCAGCAGATCGCGCCACGGACTCCCGCCGCCGGCCGACTCGCGCACCGCCTCCATCGCCCAGGTAGTCGGGATCGACCACGACAGCGGGTGCAGCCAGTCCGGCAGCGTGGCGACCGGGATGACGAAGCCGCACAGCAGCCAGCCCGGGTACTCCAGCGCGGCGCCGAGCGACCACGACGCGCGGTACCGCACGGCGGTGACGGCGAGGAAGAAGCCGAACTGGGCGAGGGTGAGCGCGGAGGCGAGGACGCTCGTCACGAACAGCGGCCAGCTCTCGATCCGGAGCTCGAGGCCGAAGACCCAGCGCTCCCAGAGGATCGTGGCGACCACGGTGTAGAGGCCGATGGTCGACAGGGCCAGGGTCGTCGGGACGAGCACCCGGCCCATCGACGTCGGAGCGGCGACGACCAGCTCCAGGGTCCCGGCCCAGCGCTCACGGGTCAGCAGCGACGAGGCGATCACGCCCTGGCAGGTCCACATCCCCATGATCGCCGCGCCCAGCCCGGCGAACTGCATCGCCTCCGGGTCGTCCCGGACCCCGTAGATCAGCAGGGTCGCGGTGGCGAACATGAGCGGGAAGAACACGGCCAGCGCACCGTCGAACCACGACGTCGTGATGACCTTCAGCTGGAGCCGGTAGCAGACGAGCTGCTGCCGCAGCAGCTGCTTCACGTCCGGCTCACCAGCTCGACGTATGCGTCCTCGAGCGTCGGCTCGCGGGTCCCGACCCGCCCGACGCGGACGCCGTCGAGCCGCGACAGCGCAGCCTGGGTGACCTCGGCGTCCCGGGCGCAGTGCAGGATCAGGACCTGCATCTGCCCGCGTTCCTCGACGGCGACGGACTGGACGCCGGTGATCGCACCGAGGTCGGCGACGGCGGCCTCCCCGACGCCGTACGTCTCGATCTCCACGACGCTCCCCACGGTCACGAGTCGCTTGAGGTCGCCGGGCGTGCCCTCGGCGACGATCTCGCCGGCGCGGATCACCGCGATCCGGTCGCAGAGCTCGTCGGCCTCGAACATGTAGTGGGTGGTGAGCAGCACCGTCTTGCCCACGTCGATCAGCGACGCGATCGTCGCGCGCAGCTCGCGGGCGCCGACCGGGTCGATGCCGATCGACGGCTCGTCGAGGAAGAGCACCTCGGGGTCGTGCAGCAGCCCGCGCGCGATGTGGAGCCGCTGCCGCATGCCGCGGGAGAAGCCCTCGACCCGCTCCCGCTCGCGACCGGTCAGCCCGACCATCTCGAGCAGCTCGCCGATCCGCGCCTTCTGCTCGCGCGGCGGTACCCCGTAGAGCTCGGAGAAGTAGCGGAGGTTGTCGAGCGCCGAGAGCCGCTCGTAGAGGCCCCGGTCCCCGCCGAAGACGTAGCCGATCCGGCGCCGGACCTCGCGCACGTCGGCCACGACGTCGTGGCCGAGCACCCGCGCCGTCCCGGACGTCGGCAGCAGCAGCGTGATCAGCATCTTGATCGTCGTCGTCTTGCCGGCGCCGTTGGGGCCGAGCAGGCCGAACAGCTCGCCCCGCTGGATGTCGAAGCTGACGCCGCGAACGGCTTCGACCTCGGTCGCCGTACGGCGAAGGACACCCGTGCGCGTTCGGAAGGTACGGCGGAGGTCCCGAGCCTCGACGGCGGTCACCCGCCCGAGGCTAGGCGATCAGCGACGCGCGGCGCCGCTCATTTGTGCTCTACGCGTGCCCGTCGAACATGCTCGTGACGGAGCCGTCCTCGAACACCTCGCGGATCGCGCGAGCGACCATCGGGGCGATCGACAGCGTCGTCAGCTTGTCGAACTGCTTCTCCGGGCCGACCGGGAGCGTGTTGGTGACGACGATCTCGACCGCGCTGCAGTTCTTGAGCCGGTCGACGGCGGGATCGGAGAGGATCGCGTGGGTGGCGGCGATGACGACGCCTGCGGCCCCCTCGGCGGCGAGCGCCTCGGCCGCCTGCACGATCGTGCCGCCGGTGTCGATCATGTCGTCGGTCAGGACGCAGATCCGGCCCTTGACGTCACCGACCACCCGGTTGGCGACGGTCTCGTTGGGCCGGTCGGCACGCCGGGTCTTGTGGATGAACGCCAGCGGGACCCCGCCGAGCCGGGCGGACCAGCGCTCGGCGACCTTGATCCGGCCGGCGTCCGGGGAGACCATCGCGAGCGGCTGGCCGCCGTACTTCGACTTGATGTAGTCGGCGAGGATCGGCAGCGCCATCAGGTGGTCGACCGGGCCGTTGAAGAAGCCCTGGAGCTGGTCGGCGTGCAGGTCGACGGTGATGATCCGGTCGGCGCCAGCGGTCTTGAACATGTCGGCGATCAGCCGGGCCGAGATCGGCTCCCTGCCGCGGTGCTTCTTGTCCTGACGGCTGTAGCCCCAGAACGGCATGACGACGGTGATCCGCTTGGCGGACGCGCGCTTGAGCGCGTCGACCATGATCAGGTGCTCCATGATCCACTCGTTGATCGGAGCCGTGTGGCTCTGGATCACGAAGGCGTCGCAGCCGCGGACGCTCTCCTCGAAGCGGACGTAGATCTCGCCGTTGGCGAACTCGTAGGCCTGGGTCGGCACCAGCGAGATCCCGAGGATCTCGGCGACCTCCTCGGAGAGCTCCGGGTGGGCCCGACCACTGAAGACCATCAGGTTCTTCTCGGTGGTCCGCTGGATTCCAGTCACGCAAGACTCCTGTGGTCGGCCGGCGTGGAGCAATCCTGATTCTGCCCCTTACCGACGGCCAGCCCCAAGTCGCCGCGTGTTTTCGGACTGTTCATGAGACGGCTCCCACCCCCGCCGCCGACGCTAGGCGTCGTCAGGGTCCTTCCCGGCTGGGCTTGCCGCGGCAGCGGCGTCCGCCTGTGGCGTCCCGGCGCGCTTGGTCTGCGCCCAGCCCGGCAGGTTCCGCTGCTGCCCGGCGCTGACCGCGAGCGCGCCGGGCGGGACGTCCTTGCGGACGACGGTGCCGGCGCCGGTCGCGGCACCGTCGCCGATGGTGACCGGGGCGACGAAGGTGTTGTTGGACGACGTACGGGCGTGCTTCCCGACCTTCGTGCGGTGCTTGTTGACCCCGTCATAGTTGGCGAAGATCGTGCCGGCGCCGATGTTGGTGCCCTCGCCGATCTCCGCGTCGCCGACGTACGACAGGTGCGGCACCTTCGCGCCGTCGCCGATCTGGGCGTTCTTGGTCTCCACGAACGCCCCGATCTTGCCGTGGGCACCGAGCTTCGTGCCGGGGCGGAGGTAGGAGAACGGGCCGACGGTGGCACCGTCGCCGATCACGGCGAGCTGGCCATGGGTCCGTACGACGCGCGCGCCCGCGCCGATCTCGCAGTCCTCCAGCGTGGTGTCCGGCCCGATCACGGCGTCCTCGGCGACGACGGTCGTGCCCAGCAGCTGGGTGCCTGGGAGGATCGTCACGTCCTCGGCGAGCACCACGTCGGCGTCGATCCAGGTCGTCGCGGGGTCCATGACGGTGACGCCGTCCCTCATCCACCGGGTGACGATCCGGCGGTTGAGCTCGCGGCCGAGGTCCGCGAGCTGGGCGCGATCGTTGGCGCCCTCGGTCTGCCACACGTCGTCGACGGGGAAGGCGGTCACGGTCAGGCCGGCGTCGCGGGCGAGCTGGACGGTGTCGGTCAGGTAGTACTCACCCTTGGCGTTGTCGTTGCCGACCCGACCGATCGCGTCCAGGAGGAAGCCTGAGTCGAAGGCGAGGATGCCGGAGTTGATCTCCTTGATGGCGCGCTGCTCGTCGCTCGCTTCCTTCTCCTCGACGATCGCGAGCACGTCACCGTCGGCGTCGCGGACGATCCGGCCGTAGCCCTGCGGGGCCTCGACGACGCCGGAGAGGATGCTGACCGCCGCCTGAGCCGCCTCGTGCTCGGCGGCGAACCACCGCAACGTGCCGCCCTCGAGGAGGGGCGTGTCGCCGTACGCGATCAGGACGGTGCCGCCCTCCGGGGCGGCCTGCTGCTCGGCGAGGGCCTCCAGCGCGACGCGGACGGCGTGAGCGGTGCCCAGCTGCTCCTCCTGGACCGCGAGCACGGCCTCCGGCAGGCACTCGAGGATGTGCGGGCCGACCTGGTCGCGCTGGTGGCCGATGACGGCGCAGACCCGGGTCGGCTCGAGGACACCGACGGCGCCGAGGACGTGGCCGATCATGCTGCGCCCGCCGATGCGGTGCAGCACCTTCATCGTCTTGGACTTCATCCGGGTGCCGCCACCGGCGGCGAGGACGATGACAGTCAGTTGATCAGCCATGGCCCCGAGCCTACGGCTCGCCGGAGCCCGTAGTCTGCGGCGGTGACCGCCGACGACCTCGCCCGCCGCCTCCTCGACGCCCAGGTCGGGTGGACGATCCGGAGGCTGACCGGACCCGAGCTCACCGAGATCATCCCCGACCACGTCGACCGCATCCTCGGCGCCGCGTCGCGCACCCAGCTCGGCTCTGCCGTCGCCGCCGAAGAGCTGAAGGCGCTGATCCATCAGCTCGCCCGCCAGCTGCCGCCGAGCGCAGCCGCCAGCACCCTCGCCGAGGTGGTCGCCGAGACGATCCACGACGGGCCCGACCGGCCGTTCTCGCTGGGCGAGGTGATCGACCGGACCCAGGTCGAGCGGATCGTCGACGAGCTGCTGAGCAACACCGAGCTGCTGGAGGCGACCCTCGACGACCTCACCCGCAGCCCCGAGGTGGCCACCCTCGCCTCGCGATTCCTCAGCCGGATCGTGCAGGACGTGCTCCAGACCAACCGCGCGGTGGCGGAGAAGATCCCCGGCATGGGGTCGCTGGTCTCGCTGGGCGCCGGCGCGGCCGGCCTGGCCATGGGCGCGGCCGACAAGCAGCTCGGAGCGCTCGTCGGCGGCACCGCCGGCAAGGGCGCGGTCTTCGCGATGCGCCGCCTCAACAAGGTCCTCGTCGACACGCTGCGGGATCCGGCCGCCCGGGCTGCTCTGATCGAGATCTTCGACCTCTACGCCGACCAGCCGATCAGCGCGGGTGGCCTCGGCAGCCGCGACGACGCCGTACGGGTCGCCGGTCTCGCCCAGGACGTCGCGATCCAGGTCGTGGCGAGCGAGCCCGTGCTGGCCCTGGCCGACCGGCTCGTCGACCGCTTCCTCGGGGTGTACGGCGACCACCCGATCGGGGTCCTGCTGGACGACCTCGGCGTCACCCGGGACGACGCGATCGCCCACGCCACCGCCCTCGCACCACAGCTGATCGCCGCCGCCCACGAGTCCGGCGAGCTCGAGAAGGTCGTCCGCGCGGCGCTCGAGCCGTTCTACGCCTCCCCCGAGGTGCGGGAGATCCTCGGGGGGTAGTCGGACGCGCGAGCTGCTGGACTGCCCGCGTCGTTCGTCAGAGCACCTGCACCGAGCCCGATCGGGCCGTGAGCAGCGGGCTCTTCCACCGGGCACCCCACTCGATCGTGGTGCCGCTGCGCCTCAGGAAGGTGCGTGCTTCACCCGGGTCGAGCCTCCGGACGTTGGACCCGAGCCGGATCGTCATCGCGACGTCTTCGCGGTTCACGATCCGCAGCGTGCCGCGGGCGGGGCTGTGCACCTTCACCCGGCCATGGGGGCAGACCTTGTTCGTCATCACCGAGGTCCACTCGGTGCCACCGGACAGGACGTAGCCGTCCGCGGCCTCGGCGACGACCGTCACGGTGCCCCTGACGCGAAAGGTGCCCGCCGCGACGACGTTCCCGCCGAGGCGGTAGACCACGCCGGTGCTCGTCGGCACCAGGACGGTGTCCTGGCCCTTGCCGCAGCGGTCGGTGAAGGTGGGCGCCGTTGCCGTCACCTCCTGCAGCGAGCAGCCGTTGCCGTCGATCGGCGTGCCTGGCGGGGTGTCGTCGCACTGGCCGACGTCGTCGGTCAGGCCGTCGCCGTCGGAGTCCGGCACCGGGCAGCCGTTGTAGTCCGGCGAGCCCGGCTCGTTCGGGCACTGGTCGGTGTCGTCGTAGACGCCGTCGCCGTCGGAGTCGATCGGCCCGAGATAGGGGCACCCGTAGTTCTCCGGGACACCCGGCTCGAACGGACACTGGTCCACGTCGTCGGCGATGCCGTCACCGTCGGAGTCGACGGGGTCGGTGTAGGGACATCCGTTGTACTCCGGCACGCCGTACTCACCGGGGCAGGAGTCCACGTCGTCCGTGATCCCGTCCCCGTCGCTGTCCGGGGCCGGGCAGCCGCCGTACTCCGGCACGCCGTACTCGTTGGGGCACAGGTCGCTGCCGTCGTCGTACACGCCGTCGCCGTCCAGGTCGGGCAACGGACAGCCGTCGTAGGGACCCGGCAGGTCCGGGCACGCGTCGATGTCGTCGGTGAGACCGTCACCGTCGGAATCCGGCACCGGGCAGCCGATGTAGGCGGGCGAGCCCGGCTCGCCCGGACACTGGTCCGTGTCGTCGGGGATTCCGTCACCGTCGGAGTCGACCGGCGGGTCGTCGAGCGACTGGTTCGCGACGGCACCGACTCCTGCGGCGGCGCCGGCTGGGACGGCTCCCGCGCCGAGCAGCAGGACGGCCAGGGTGAGGCCGAGGACGACCCGGAGGAATCGGTGAGACATGAGCACCCCTGGAGCAGGACGAGCAAACACTTCTCCCGAGTGGCCAGCTCACCGTAAGGCCTCCACAGGTTGCCGTCCACGAAACGAACAAGGCGCGAGTGACTAGGTCGTCGTACGGCGAGGCTCGGTGAGGAACCACCGCACGCCCGCGCGGATCGCTGCCTCCGTCGGCTCGGGCCGCCAGCCGAGCTCGCGGGTGGCCTTGGTGTGGTCGAGTGCCGATTGCAGGTGCATCAGCCGCACGCTGGTGGACGTGACGACTGAGTCGGTCCCGCGCAACCGGGAGACGGCGCCGCCGACCGCGCCGATCACCCGCATCACCGGCAGCGGGATGCCGATCCGAGGTGGCCGCACGCCACCCTCGTCGGCCGCGATGTCGAAGAGGTCCTTGATGGGCAGGTGGGACTCGGAGACGATGTAGCGCTCGCCGACCCGACCCCGCGTCTCGGCAAGGAGGAATGCCTCCGCCGCGTCCTCGACCCCGACGACCTCCATCGCCGTGCCCCGCACGTACGCCGGCATCGTGCCCTGCGCGGCTGCCCGGACGAGCTTGCCGTGCGGGGTCGGTCCGTGGTCCCGAGGCCCGTAGGTGGTGCCCACGTTGAGAACGACCGCCGGCAGCCCGCGGTCGCGGTGGTAGGCCAGCACGAGGTCCTCGGCCTGGAGCCGCGACTCGATGTAGGGCCCGCCGAGATGCCGCCAGTTGTGCGGCAGGTCCTCGTCGGCGAGGCCGTGCTCGGCGATCCCGATCGTGCCGACGGTGCTGCAGAAGACGAACCTCCGGACGCCGACCTCGACCGCGACGTCGAGCACCCCTCCCAACGCCTCGACGTTGGTCGCGAAGAGCGGCGTCGGGTCGCGCAGCCATGCCCGGGTGTCGACGATGCAGTAGAAGACAGCCTCGACGTCCCGCATCGCCTCCCGGAGCGCCTCACGGTCGCCGAGGTCGCCGTACCTCCGCTCGACGTCGAGGTCGTCGAACGCCACGGTCGAGCTCGACTGCCGGATCCACACGCGAACATCGTCGCCGCGTCCCACCAACTTCCTGGTCACGTGCGATCCGAGGAAGCCGCTGGCCCCCATCACCAGCTTCGTCATCGGCGGCCGTGACGGAGACCCGTGGGAAGGCGCACGCCTGGATGGTAGCCGCGGTGAGCTCCCCGGGTAGTGTCCTGGCGCAGGACATCGGAATGGGGTGTCTCGCGACATCGGAATGGGATGTGTCGGGTCATCGGCATGGCGGACCTGACGGGGCGGTGCGTGGTTCGACCCTGATCGGTGTCGAAACGCCGCCTTGTCATCACCGCCGTGCTCGCTGGGGCCTCACAAAGCGAGGTCGCCCGCACCTACAACGTCTCCCAGGGCTGGATAAGCCGGCTGGTGGCCCGCTACAAGGTGGAGGGCGAAGCCGCGTTCGAGCCCCGGTCGCGACGTCCGCATTCCTCGCCGAACGCCACCGCGGCCGCGACCGTCGAGTTGGTCCTGCGGATGCGCAAGGAACTGACTGAGCAGGGCCAGAGCTTGTCAAGATTTCTGTGTAAGTGATCGATCCCTTGTTGTTGATTTCGCTTACAGGTAGGGGTTGATGCGGTCGGGGTAGGCGATCGCGAGCTGGCCCAGGGCCTGCTTCCAGTTGGTCACGAC
>NZ_QXGH01000033.1 GCF_003515065.1 Nocardioides immobilis | reverse complement strand
TTATCGCCAGAATCATTTGACTTGCCAAAAACCCACGACACCCACACCAAAGATGCGAATGCCGCACAAACAAATCACAACGACATAAATTGCATGACACACTGTTGAGTTCTCAAACATCACACGCGCTCGGGGTCCGGCTCTCGCTTTGCCCCCGGGGCAACCTGTGAAACTTTACCGGTGTCGGTTTGGCTCGTCAACTCCGCATCACCTAGTTCTGCGGGGTTGTCGGCCATGGATCTCGACCGGTGTCCAGGCACACGACGACCCAGGGACCTTGTGCCTCTCGGCGGGGTTTGGGAGCCGCGTGCTGCGACGAGGAGGAAGTTAGCAGGGCACGGGGGCACCCTGGCAAATCGGGGCGCACATCGGCGTTCGTACGCCGTTCAGACGCTGTCTGCACGCGGGTGACGGCGGTACGGCGAGACGGTGGGGTCGCCCACGATCCAGTGCCGCCAAGGCCGGTCCGCGGCGTACCGCACGCCCGTCCGTGGGCCGCTCGCGATCGCGTCCAGGAGCCCACCCGGGGTGAGCGTGACCTCTCCGCGCGCCAGGTCGGTGCCGTCGTGCTCCAGTCGGATCCCGAGCGCGCGGCAGAGCCGGCCGGGCCCGCGTGCGAGGTCGCGGTCGGGAGCTCCGGGACGGAATGCGCGCGCGACCTCGATCCCCTCGACGACCTCCCCCGCCCGTATCAGCACCGCGCTGGGGCGCCCGTCCGGCCCCACGCTGACGTTGGCGCAGGTGTGGATGCCGTGGCTCAGGTAGCAGTAGAGGTGACCGGGTGGGCCGAACATGACGCCGTTGCGCGCGGTGCGTCCGCGGTAGGCGTGCGACGCGGGGTCGTCGGGGCCGTCGTACGCCTCGACCTCGGTGAGACGTACGGCGACCTGGCCGTGCCGCAGAACCGCGCCGAGGAGCCGCGGGGCGACCTGGTCGACGGGTCCGTCAAGCAGGTCAGCGAGCGCGCCCACGCACTTCCTCCAGGACGCCACGCGCACCGGCGACCCTGGCCCGCAGCTCGGCGAGCTGCTCGGCCACCCGCTCGGGTGCCGTGCCTCCCCGGCCGTTGCGCGACGACACCGAGCCCTCTACCGTCAGCACCGAGCGCACCTCGGGAGTGAGGGCCGGCGAGATCGCCGCGAACTGCTCGTCGGACAGCTCGTGGAGCTCGATGCCCAGCTGTTCACAGTCCCGGACGCACGTCCCTGCCACCTCGTGGGCGATCCGGAACGGCACACCCTGCCGGACCAGCCACTCGGCGATGTCGGTGGCCAGCGAGAAGCCCTGGGGCGCGAGCTCGGCCATCCGAGCGGTGTCGAACGTGAGGGTGGCGATCTGCCCGCTGAAGGCGGGCAGCAGCACCTCGAGGGTGTCGACGGAGTCGAAGACCGGCTCCTTGTCCTCCTGCAGGTCACGGTTGTAGGCCAGCGGCAGTGCCTTCAGCGTGGTGAGCAGGCCGGTCAGGTTGCCGACGAGACGGCCCGCCTTGCCACGGGCGAGCTCGGAGATGTCCGGGTTCTTCTTCTGCGGCATGATGCTCGACCCGGTCGACCACGAGTCGTGCAGGGTGATGAACCCGAACTCCCTCGTGGCCCAGAGGATGATCTCCTCGGCGATCCGGCTGATGTCGACACCCGCCTGGGCAGCCACGAAGGCGAACTCGGCGACGAAGTCCCGCGACGCGGTGCCGTCGATCGAGTTGGCGGTCGACCCGGTGAAGTTGAGCTCACGCGCGACCAGCTCGGGATCGAGGCCGAGGCTCTGGCCGGCGAGCGCGCCGGAGCCGTACGGCGAGTCCGACTCGACACGACGCCGCCAGTCGGCGAGCCGGTCCACGTCGCGCAGCAGTGCCCACGCGTGGGCGAGCAGGTGGTGCGACAGCAGCACCGGTTGGGCGTGCTGCAGGTGCGTCCGCCCCGGCATGATCGCGCCGAGGTGCTGCTCCGCCTGGCCGGCGAGCGCGTCGACCAGGTCCAGCAGGAGGTCGCTCACGGTCAGCGAGTGGTCGAGCAGGTAGCAGCGGAACAGGGTCGCGATCTGGTCGTTCCGTGACCGTCCGGCCCGGAGCTTGCCTCCGACGTCGGGGCCGACCGCCGCGATGAGCAGCCGCTCGAGGGCGCCGTGGACGTCCTCGTCGGAGGGCTCCGGAAGCAGAGTCCCGGCGACGTACTGCTCGGCCAGGACGTCGAGGCCACGGTGCAGCTCGGCCTCCTCGTCGGCCGTCAGCAGGCCGGCCGCTCCCAGCGCCTTCGCGTGGGCGTGGGAGCCCGCGATGTCGTAGAGAGCGAGCCGCCAGTCGAAGTGGGTCGACCGCGAGAGTGCCTCGAGCTCGGGCGACGGCCCTCCGGCGAACCGGCCACCCCAGAGCTTGCCCTTGTTGGTGGCCTCGTCGGCGGTCATGCCGCTCCCTCCCGGACGTGCGCGATCGCGGCCCGCATGTGGTCGACCAGGCGGGGGTCCACCGCGCCACCCTGGCTGTCGAGCTCCTCGGGCGTCCACCACTGGGCGTCGAAGATCGACTGCGACTCCAGCAGGTCGAGGCCCTCGAAGGACACCGGCGTCTCGTCGAGCGCCACGGCGAACAGCGTCGAGTCGTTGACGTAGTCGCGGCCGTCCCAGGAGAACTCCACCTCGTAGGTGCCGAACGGCTCCCCGAGATCGGCGGGCTCGACCGCGATGCCGGTCTCCTCGCGCAGCTCGCGGGCACCGGCCTCGGCCAGGGACTCGCCTTCGTCGGTCGCGCCGCCGATGGTGAACCAGTACTGGGTCTCCGGCAGCGCGGGATCGCACCCGAGCAGCAGCAGGACCCGGCCGTCGCGGGTGACGGGCAGCACCCGTGCGACGGTACGGCGGGTCGGTTCGTGGCGCATCAGTCGGTTCCCGCCTCCATCGCGGCCTCCTCGAGGAGTGCCTCCTCCTCGCCGGTGAGGTCCGGGTTGGCGGTGATCTGCTCGGCACCCCCGGCCTCGATCTCGCCGTAGAGGACGCCGTTCTCGACGGCGACCAGGCCCTGGTGGATCGGCTGCTCGGCGTACTGCTCCAGCTTGGCCCGCGAGTCGGCGATGTCGAGGTTGCGCATGGTGAGCTGGCCGATCCGGTCGGTCGGACCGAAGACGGCGTTCTCGGTGCGCTCCATCGAGAGCTTGTCGGGGTGGTAGGAGAACGCCGGGCCGTCGGTGCGCAGGAGCGTGTAGTCCTCGCCGCGCCGCAGCCGGAGCGTGACCTCACCGGTCACCAGGGACGCGATCCAGCGCTGGATCGACTCCCGCAGCATGAACGCCTGCGGGTCGAGCCAGCGGCCCTCGTAGAGCAGCCGGCCGAGTCGCCGGCCGCTGTTGTGGTAGTTCTCGATCGTGTCCTCGTTGTGGATAGCGTTGAGCAGCCGCTCGTAGGCGATCCACAGCAGCGCCATCCCGGGCGCCTCGTAGATGCCGCGGGACTTCGCCTCGATGATCCGGTTCTCGATCTGGTCGGACATTCCGAGCCCGTGCCGACCGCCGATCGCGTTCGCCGCCAGGACCAGGTCCACCGCGCCGTTGGCACCGGAGAACCGCTGGCCGTTGATGGCAACCGGCCGGCCGGCCTCGAAGGCAACCGTGACGTCCTCCGGTGCGATCTCGACGGACTGGTCCCAGAACTTCACGCCCATGATCGGCTGGACCGTCTCCAGGGACACGTCGAGGTGCTCCAGGGTCTTGGCCTCGTGGGTGGCGCCCCAGATGTTGGCGTCGGTGGAGTACGCCTTCTCCTTGCTGTCCCGGTAGGGCAGCTCGTGCTCGGTGAGCCACTGGCTCATCTCGGCGCGGCCGCCGAGCTCGGAGACGAACTCCGGGTCGAGCCATGGCTTGTAGATCCGCAGCTCCGGGTTGGCCAGCAGGCCGTAGCGGTAGAAGCGCTCGATGTCATTGCCCTTGAACGTCGATCCGTCGCCCCAGATGTCGACGCCGTCCTCGTGCATGGCGCGGACCAGCATGGTGCCGGTGACCGCGCGACCCAGCGGGGTGGTGTTGAAGTAGGCGCGGCCGCCCGACCGGATGTGGAACGCGCCGCAGGCCATCGCGGCGAGACCCTCCTCCACCAGCTCGCGGCGGCAGTCGACGGCGCGGGCGATCTCGGCGCCATACTCGAGGGCCCGGACCGGGACGCCGGTGATGTCGGGCTCGTCGTACTGGCCGATGTCGGCGGTGTAGGTGCACGGGACCGCGCCCTTGTCGCGCATCCAGGCCACGGCGACGGAGGTGTCGAGGCCGCCGGAGAAGGCGATGCCGACGCGCTCACCCTTGGGCAGGGCGGTGAGGACCTTGGACACTTACTGGTTCCTTTCAGCGAATGCGGTGAACTGCTGGGCGAGGGCTTGGCCCCCGCCGGGGTCGCGACCGATCACCAGGACGGTGTCGTCGCCGGCGATGGTGCCGAGCACGTCGGGCAGGTCGACCCTGTCGATCGAGCTCGCGAGGAACTGCGCGGCGCCGGGCGGCGTCCGGAGCACGACCAGGTTGGCGCTCGCCTCGGCGCTGACGAGCAGCTCCGCGCAGTGGCGGGCCAGCTTGTGCGCCGCGGCTGCGCTGTCGGTGCGGACCGGGGTGCGGTCGCCTCCCCCGGCCGGGACGGCGTAGACGAGAGCCCCGGTGGGGAGCCGGACCTTCAGCGCGTCCAGCTCCACCAGGTCGCGGCTCAGGGTGGCCTGGGTGACGTGCACTCCCCGGGTGCCCAGCAGCTCGGCGAGCTCGGACTGGGAGTGCACCTCACGGCTGCCGAGCAGGTCGGTGATCAGTTGCTGCCGCGCGCTCTTGGTGAGCGGCGTCAGGGCTCGCTCAGTCATGGCGTTGCGCCTCGAGCCAGGCGAGGATCGCCTTCTGCGCGTGGCGGCGGTTCTCGGCCTCGTCCCACACCACGCTCTGCGGCCCGTCGAGCACGTCGGCGGAGATCTCGGAGCCGCGGTAGGCGGGCAGGCAGTGCAGCACGATCGCGTCGGGCTTCGCGTGGCCCATCAGGTCCGAGGTGACGGAGTACGGCGCGAACGTGGCCCGCCGGGCGTCGGCCTCCTCCTCCTTGCCCATCGAGATCCAGGTGTCGGTCACGACGGCGTCGGCACCCGCCACAGCCGCGACCGGGTCGTCGGTGACCGTCGAGGAGCCGTACGCCGGCGCGAAGCCGTCCGGGCACCCGAACGTCACCTCCATCCCCGCGATCGCGCCGGCGAGTGCCCAGGAGTTGCCCATGTTGCAGGCCGCATCACCGAGGAACGCGACCTTGAGCCCGGCCAGGGCGCCCTTGTGCTCCTGGACGGTCAGCAGGTCGGCCAGGAGCTGGCAGGGGTGGAACTCGTCAGTGAGAGCGTTGACGACCGGCACGCCGGCGTACGCCGCCATCTCGTCGATGCGGCTCTGCTCGTAGGTGCGCCAGACGATGGCCGAGGCCTGGCGGCCGAGCACCCGTGCCACGTCGGCAACCGACTCGCGGTGGCCGATGCCGGCGAGCTTCCCCTCCACGAGCAGCGGGTGACCGCCCAGCTCGGCGATGCCGGCCGCGAAGGACGCCTGCGTGCGCAGGGTCGGCTTGTCGAAGATCATCGCGACCGTGCGCGGCCCGGCGAAGGGCTGCTGCTCGAACGGCTTCTCCTTCATCGCCGCCGCGAGCGCCAGCACCTCGGCCTGCTCGGCCGGGCTCAGGTCGTCGTCCCGCAGGAAGTGCCTCATGGGGTCTCCACGGTGGTCGAGCTGGTCGAGACCGCGACTCCCGCGGCATCGAGGATGGCGGGCCAGGCGGCGAGGAACCCGTCGGCGTCGGGATCGGTCAGCACCAGCGGCGGCGCAAGCCGGATCCGCTCCGGCGTCGGGGCGTTCACGATGTAGCCGGCGTCCTGGGCGGCGACGACCACGTCGGCCGCCTTCGGCTCGACCAGGTCGAGGCCGATCAGCAGGCCGGCACCCCGCACCGAGGTCACCCGCGGGTCGGCGGCGAGGCCCTCGCGGAGCCGGAGACCGAGCTGGGTGACGTGCTCCAGGAGCCGCTCGTCCTCGATCGTGTTCAGTACGGCGAGCGCCGCCGCTGCCGCGACCGGGTTGCCGCCGAACGTGGTGCCGTGGTTGCCGGGGTCGAAGAGCTTGCCGGACCCGTCGGTCGCGATGCAGGCGCCGATCGGGATGCCACCGGCGAGACCCTTGGCCAGGGTGACGATGTCGGGCACGACCCGACCGCTCACCAGGTCGGGGTGCTGGTGGGCGAACCAGGCGCCGGTCCGGCCGACGCCGGTCTGGATCTCGTCGAGCCACAGCAGCGCGCCGTGCTCGTGGGCGATCCGCTGGGCCGACGGCAGGTAGTCGGTCGGGGGTACGACGACGCCCGCCTCCCCCTGGATCGGCTCGACCAGCACCGCGGCGGTGGTGTCGTCGACGGCCGCCTCCAGCGCGGCGACGTCGCCGTACGGGACGAAGACGACGCCACCCGGCAGCGGCTCGAACGGCTCGCGGTAGGCGAGCTTCGACGTCAGCGCGAGGGCGCCCATGGTCCGGCCGTGGAAGCCGCCCTCGGTGACGACGACCTTGGTGCGGCCGGTGCGCCGGGTGAGCTTGAACGCCGCCTCGTTGGCCTCGGCGCCGGAGTTCGTGAAGAAGACGCGCGCCTCGACGGGCTCGGCGTGCGAACCCTCGACCAGCAACGCGATCAGTCGCTCGGCGAGCTCGATCTGCGGGGCGCTCGCGAAGAAGTTGGAGATGTGGCCGAGGGTGCTGAGCTGATCGGTGACCGCCGCGGTCAGCCGCGGATGTGCGTGGCCGAGCGCGTTGACCGCGATGCCGCCGAGCAGGTCGACGTACTTCCGGCCGTCGGCGTCCCACACGTGCGCGCCCTCGCCCTTGGTCAGCACCAGCTTGGGCGGGCCGAAGGTGTTCATGAGCGCTCCGGCGTAGCGCTCGGTCCAGTCGGCGTTGGTCATGACTCGATCTCCCTCGCCTTCCGGGTCTTGGTGGTCACGCCGGGCAGCACCTGCGTGCCGACGCCCTCGTCAGTGAACAGCTCGAGGAGTACGGCGTGCGCCTGCCTCCCGTCGACGACAGTGGCCCGCTTCACGCCACCCTTCACCGCCTGCAGGCAGGCGCCCATCTTCGGGATCATCCCGCTGGCGAGGGTCGGGAGGATCTCCTCCAGCGCCTCCGGTCCGATCTCGCCGATGACCTCCTCGGGGTCCGGCCAGTCGAGGTAGAGGCCCTCCACGTCGGTGAGGACGAGCAGCTTCTCCGCGCCAAGGGCGATCGCGAGCGAGGCGGCGGCCGAGTCGGCGTTGACGTTGTGGACGACCCCGTCGGCGTCGGGCGCGACACTCGAGACGACCGGGATCCGGCCGGCCTCGATCAGGTCGAGCACCGACTCGGGCCGGACCTGCGCCACCTCTCCCACCAGGCCGAGGTCGACCTCCTCGCCGTCGATGACGGTGTTGGTCGCCTCGGCGGTGAACAGGCCGGCGTCCTCGCCGGACAGGCCGACGGCGAGCGGGCCGTGCTCGTTGATCAGCCCGACCAGCTCCCGCTGCACCTGGCCGACCAGGACCATCCGGACGACGTCCATCGCCTCCGGCGTGGTGACCCGGAGCCCGCCGCGGAACTCCGACTCGATGCCCAGCCGGCTGAGCATCTGGGAGATCTGCGGACCGCCGCCGTGGACGACGACCGGCTTGAACCCGGCGAAGCGGAGGAACGCGATGTCCTCGGCGAACGCCTTCTTCAGGTCGGGGTCGGTCATGGCGTTGCCGCCGTACTTCACCACGACGACCTTGCCGTGGTAGGCCTTCAGCCACGGCAGCGCCGCGGCCAGGGTGCGGGCCTTCGCGGGGTCGGGCTTGCCCGGCTTGTAGGTGACGGTCTCGATGTCGATGCTGGTGCTGATGTCGTCGCTCATGAGGAGTAGGCGCTGTTCTCGTGGACGTAGGCGTGGGTCAGGTCGTTGGTCCAGACGGTCGCCTCGCACGATCCCGACTTGAGGTCGATGGTGACGGTGACCTTGCGCGGCTTGAGGTCGATGGTCGCGGGGTCCTCCCCCGGGCCGGAGTTCCGGCAGACCCAGACGCCGTTCATCGCGACGTCGAGGTCGGCGGGGTCGAACGCGGCGTCCGTCGTACCGATGGAAGCGAGCACCCGGCCCCAGTTGGGGTCGTTGCCGAAGACGGCGGCCTTGAACAGGTTGCTCCGCGCGACGCTCCGGCCCACGGCCACGGCGTCGTCCTCGGTCGCCGCGTTGACGGCGGTGATCGCGATCTCGTGGTCGGCACCCTCGGCATCGGCGAGCAGCTGCATCGCCAGGGACGAGCAGACCTCGGTCAGTGCCGCGGTGAAGTCCTCGACGCTCGGCGTGATCCCGCTGGCGCCGCTGGCCATGACGGTCACCGTGTCGTTGGTCGACATGCAGCCGTCGGAGTCGAGCCGGTCGAAGCTCACCCGCGTCGAGGCCCGCAGCGCGGCGTCGAGCTCGGCCGCCGGCACGATGGCGTCGGTGGTGATGACGACCAACATGGTGGCGAGCTGGGGCGCCAGCATGCCGGCGCCCTTGGCCATCCCACCGATCGACCAGCCACCCCGATCGACCACGACCTGCTTGCTGACCGAGTCGGTGGTCATGATCGCGTGCGCCGCGTCGTCACCGCCGTCTGCCTTGAGCGCGGCGTGGACCGCGTCGACGCCGGCCAGCAGGGTCGGCCGGTCGTTGCGGAGCCCGATCAGTCCGGTCGAGCAGACGACGACGTCGATCGCGCCGATCCCGAGGTTGGAGGCGACCCGCTCGGCGACCTCGTGGGTGGTCTGGAACCCCTCGGCGCCGGTGTAGCAGTTGGCACCGCCGGAGTTGAGGACGACGGCCTTGACGGTGCCGTCCTTGACGACCTGCTCGCTCCACAGCACCGGGTTGGCCTTGCACCGGTTGGCGGTGAAGACACTCGCGGAGTCGAAGTGCGGGCCCTGGTTGACCACCAGAGCGAGGTCGGGATTGCCATTGGACTTCAGGCCGCAGTGGACGCCGCCGGCGACGAAGCCGGCAGGGGTGGTGACGCTCATGGCAGGGTATTTCCTTCGGAGAGATCAGACGGGGACGGCGGGGGCGACGGCGTGCCCCGATCGTCGCCACGCCTCCTCGGCCTTGTCCGCGTCGTTCTTGGGCACCAGGATCCAGTCGGTGCCGAACGTGGAGAGGGCGAACACGCTCACGTCCGCCTCGGCGAGCGGCGCCAGAAGTGCCACCAGGACGCCGGTCACTCCGGAGGAGAGATCGAAGTCGGCCGAGCCTTCCTCGGGCTCCACGGCGAAGGCCGTGTAGGGCTTGTGGCTGCGTGCCTTGACGGGGACGCTCCGGGCCGCGCACACGATGGACGTCTCGGTCGCGGTGGCGGTCACCGAGAAGATCGACGACGACTCGGCCCACTCCGGGATCTCGGCGCCGGGGCCGAGCTGGACGATCGCGAGGGACTCGGGAAAGCGGGACAGCGAGTAGGTGGTCACGGAGCCAGTCCTACCGCAGAGAGGCCCGTGGCCTCGTCGTACCCCAGTGCCAGGTTGAGGCACTGCACGGCCGCGCCGGCCGTGCCCTTGGCCAGGTTGTCGACGGCGCCGACGGCCACGAGCCGTCCGGCCGCCTCGTCGACCGTCACCTGCAGGTGCACGGCGTTGGACCCGAGGACCGACTTGGTCTGGGGCCACTGACCCTGCGGAAGCAGGTGGACGAACGGCTCGTCGGCGTAGGCCTTGGCGTAGACGTCGTAGGCCTCGGCCGCGGTGACCGGTCCGGCGAGCGGCGCGGAGCCGGTCGCCAGGATGCCCCGCGGCATCGGCACGAGCAGCGGCGTGAAGCTCACCCGCACCGGAGCGTCGGTGAGGCCGCCGAGGTTCTGGGTGATCTCGGGGGTGTGCCGGTGCACGCCGCCGACGCCGTACGCGGAGACGCTGCCCATCACCTCGCTGCCGAGCAGGTTGGTCTTCGGGGCCTTGCCGGCCCCGCTGGTGCCGGACGCCGCGACGACCACGACGTCGGGCTCGACCAGGCCGGCGGCCACCGCCGGGGCGAGGGTCAGCGTCGACACGGTCGGGTAGCAGCCAGGGACCGCGACCCGCTTGGCGCCCGCGAGCAGCTCCCGCTGACCGGGCAGCTCGGGCAGGCCGTAGGGCCAGGTGCCGGCGTGCGCGCTGCCGTAGAACCGCTCCCAGTCCCCCGGGTCGGTGAGCCGGAAGTCGGCGCCGCAGTCGATGACGAGGACGTCGTCACCGAGCTGCGCGGCGAGCGGTCCGGACTGGCCGTGCGGCAGCGCGAGTACGACGACGTCGTGGCCGGCCAGCGTCGCGAGGCTGGTCTCCTCCAGCACCCGGTCGGCCAGCGGGGTCAGGTGGGGCTGCAGGGTGCCGAGCTGCTCGCCCGCGTTGCTGCCCGCGGTGAGGGCACCGATCTCCACGAACGGGTGTCCGAGCAGCAGGCGCAGCACCTCGCCCCCGGCGTACCCGCTGGCTCCCGCGACGGCGACCCTGACCTTGTTCATGTGCATGACTATACAGACCTCTGCATGTTCCTGCGTAATCGAGTCTGAAAGGAGTAGCGGCTGTCGGTGCCGCGCCGTACTGTCCCCGCCGTGGCCCGACTCGAGTATGCCGACTACCTCGCCCACATCCGCCGCGACTCCGCCCGGTTCCGCGAGGTGCTGGCGGGATGCGACCCCGAGGCGCGCGTCCCCTCCTGCCCTGACTGGTCCGCTGCGGACCTGCTCTGGCACCTCACCACGGTCCAGCACTGGTGGTGCGCGATGGTGACCAACCGCCCCCAGTCCGGCGAGGAGATGGGCTACGTCGAGCCCGAGCGCCCCACGACGTACGACGCACTCCTCGCCGCCTACGACGACACTCACGCGGCGTTCCTCGCGGCCCTCGAGGCGGCCGACCCCGCTGAGCCGGCCTACTCGTGGTCTGCCAAGCCGAGCGACCACACCGTCGGCTTCACCTACCGGCGCCAGGCGCACGAGGCGCTCATCCACCGGCTCGATGCCGAGCTGACCGCGGACTGCGTCACCCCGCTGGACGCCGACCTCGCCGCGGACGGGGTCGACGAGGCGCTCGACGTGATGTACGGCCACCTTCCGGCCTGGGGCACCTTCGACCCGCAGCCGCGCTACCTCGAGTTCCGGATCTCCGACGCCGCTACCTCGGTGTGGACCCAGATCGGGGTCTTCTCCGGCACCGCACCCGACGACGGCGAGGTGTTCACCGACGAGAAGGACATGCACGTCGTCCCGGACCCGGGAGTGCCGGCGGACGTCGTGGTCACCGGCGACGCCGCCGCCCTGGATGCCTGGCTGTGGAAGCGCCGGGACGACGCCGGTATCACAGTCACCGGCGACCGCGCGACCTACGACCACGCCCGCGGGGTGCTCGACCAAGGGATCGACTGACCTCGTACGGTCTGCTGCGTGATCCAGCGACTCGCGATCTTTCTCGGTTCTCGCGACGGCTCCGACGCCCGCTTCGCCGAAGAGGCGTACGACGTCGGCGCGCAGCTCGCCACCCGCAGCATCGAGCTCGTCTACGGGGGTGGTGGGTGCGGGCTGATGGGCCGGGTGTCGCAGGGAGTCCTCGACGGCGGCGGCCGGGTCTACGGCGTGATCCCCCGGTTCATGGTCGAGCGGGAGTGGGGCCGGCTCCACGAGCCCGGCGTACAGATGCACGTCGTCGAGACCATGCACGAGCGCAAGGCGATGATGACCGAGCGCGCGGACGCGTTCCTCATCCTGCCGGGCGGGCTCGGCACGCTGGAGGAGCTCTTCGAGGTCTGGACCTGGCAGACGCTCTCGCTGCACACGAAGCCGATCGGCCTGCTCAACAGCGACGGCTTCTGGGACCCGCTGGTCGACACCCTGCAGCGGCTCGCGGACAACGAGTTCATGAGCCGGAGCACGGTCGACGCCCTGGTCGTCGCGTCCGATCTCGACACGGCACTCGCCGGGCTCGACGCCCAGCTGCGCTGAGCGCCTGTCAGCGGCCGGCCGCCACGATGTCGTCGAACCGGATCTCCAGACTGTCGGGTCCGCGGAGACTGATGTTCGGCCGGTAGACCGGCGGGTCCTGGACGAGGACCGGGCTGCGGAACCGCTGCGCGAACCTCGTCAGGGCGATGCGGCCCGGAGCCGTGCCAGCGCCGGGTACGGATCGGCGCGGACGGATCCCCGGTAGAAGAGGGCGACGTCGCCGGCGACGGTCGTGGCTTCGACGGTCATCGTGGTCCTCCGAGGAAGACGATCGCCACCCTGACCAGCCGGTCGATGGCCTCGTCCCGGTCGTGCGTGGGAACCAGCGCGTGGGTGAGAGCGACCCGGGCCAGCGCGTCGGCGAAGGTCGTCGTTGCTGGCTCCACCAGATCGGGCTGCAGCTCGAGGAGCAGGTTCGCGACTCTGGCGGTGGCGTGCGCATTGGTCGCCCGGGCGAGCGGGACCAGCTCCTCGGACCCGATCCCGCCGTTGGCGAGCGCCGTCTGGACGAGCGGCTGGTCGAACTGGTCGAACACGATCTCGAGCCCCGCGCGCAGCCCGACCTCGACGTTGTCGCAATTCGCGAGGACCGCGGCTTCGGCTGCGTCCAGCATGACGTCGATCCGATGCAGGAGGTAGGTCTGGGCGATCCCGTCCCGAGTGCCGAACTCGTTGTAGATCGTCTGCCGGCTCACCCCGGTGTGGATGGCGAGCTTCGCGATCGACGTCGCGGCCCACCCGTCGCGCCGTACGAGCTCGTCCATCGCGGAGAACAAGCTCTCCCGCAGCGTGCTGCGCAGCCGCCCGCCGGACAACGGGCCTCCCACCACGTCACCCCCTCGACGGCGAGCGGATCTCGCCATAGCTGATGCCGCCGTGCACGAACGTGGGTGTCACCGGCCAGAACCGTCGCCACGGCGCCAGCTCGGTGGACGGCAGGATCTGCAGCCAGCGCGGGTCGTGGCGGCTCGGGTCGGCGAGCGTCTTCTCCTTGACCATGGAGTCGTACTGGTCCAAGGAGTCCTCGAGGGTGTTCGCGTTGGGGCACACCTCACGGCCATAGACCTCGTGGTAGCGCCGCACGCCGGGGATCTTGGACAGCTCGGGCTGCCAGTTGTCCAGGGAGATGCCGTTCTCGCTGGAGACCCAGACGCCATCGGGAGTGTTGAGCACCAGTGAGTGGTTGCCGTCGGTGTGGCCGGGGGTCCACAGCAACGCGACGCCGGGGCCGAGCTCGATGTCCCCGTCGAAGCGGACGAACAGGTCGGGGTCGACGCCGTCCAGACCGTCCTCGACGTACCAGGCCCACTGCATGGGGTGGAGCGACTCGAGGGTGGCCAGCTCCCGCGAGTGCACCAACATGCGCGCGTTGCCGAAGAGCGGGCGTCGCGGCTCCCTCTCACCGGGGATGACCGACGTCGAGCCGAGGATCATCCGCGGGTCCTGCACGTGGAGGTGGTCGAACGTGCAGAAGTCGATGTCGTCAGGACCCAGCCCGAGCTGGTCGAGCACGTCCTCGGGCTGGTTGTAGTACTTCAGCACCAGCGCCTCGGTGACCCGCCTGCCGAACGGGACCTTCTCGGTCAGCGCCACCAGGTTGGCGTAGAAGGGTGCCTCGGCGGATCCGTCCGGAACGGTCGGCTCGAACACCAGGGTGCGCGCCCGGCCGTCGAAGTCGTCGTACTGGACGACGATCATCCGGTTGATCATCGAGATCAGGGGCAGGTGCGGAGCGGTGACGGCGCCGTGGAACGCGAAGGAGACCGGGTACGGCGCCGCGGCGATGTCGACCGACTTCACGGCCGTCACCTGGCCCTGGGCCTTGAACCGTGGCTTGTACGCCGCCGCGGCCTCGCGCACCGCCTCGAGCCTCCGGCCGCGGGGCCAGACCTCGTGGACCCCGTCGAACTCAGGAATGGCCCGGGCGCCGATGGAGGCGAGGTCCGTCCTCGCCCCGAGCCGAGGCTGGGTGTTCGTCATGATGGGCTCCGGTCAGTCGGGGATCGTCGTCTGCTTGATCGCGGCTTTGGTGATGCGTCCTGCGGCACGGGCGATGGTGCGGGTCCCGGGCCTGCGCTGCGGGGTGCGGCCACCGGCCATCTTGTGGAGCTGGTCGTTGTGCCAGGCGAGCTCCAGGTAGCCGTCCAGCGGCCGGTATCCCACGTGGGGCGGGTTCTTCGGCAGGGTGGGCGACTCGCCGGCGAGGACCCGTGCAGGGTAGTTCGGCACGAAGGTCATCGGGCGGCCGATGCCGACGGCGTCGACCGTCCCCGCCGCGACGAGGGACTCCATGTAGTCCGCGGTGCGCAGGCCGCCGGTGAGCAGCAGAGGCACCGGCGAGACCTGGCGGACCTGCTGGGCGAAGTCGGCGAAGTACGCCTCCCCCGTTCGCGTGCTCTGGCCCCGGGCGACTCCCTGCATGGCGGGCTCCTCGTAGCCGCCGCCGCTGATCTCGAGCAGGTCGATGCCGGCGTCGGCCAATGCGGCTGCGACGTCGAGGGAGTCGGTGTCGCTGAAGCCGCCGTGGGTGAAGTCCTTGGAGTTGAGCTTCACCGAGACCGGCACGGACGGGCCGACGGACTCGCGCACCGCGGCGACGATCTCGAGCAGCAACCGCATCCGCCGCTTGGGGTCGCCACCCCAGTCGTCATCGCGCCTGTTGGAGAGCGGCGAGAGGAACTGGGACACCAGGTAGCCATGGGCGGCATGGACCTGGACGCCGCTGAAACCACCGGCGACGGCGAGCTCGGCAGTCCGGGCGAACTGCGTGATGATCCGGTCGATGTCGGCGGTGGTGAGCTCGCGCGGCCTGCGGAGGTTGTAGCCCGGGACGCCACTGCGGACGGCCGACGGTGCGACCGGACGCTTGTCGAACGGAGCGACCGCCACCTTGCCGGGGTGGTTGATCTGCATCCAGACGTGCGCGCCCCCCTGCTGCGCCGCGGATGCCCAGGCGCGGACACCGTCGATGTCGCGGGCGTCGTCGAGGATGACGTTGCCGGGCTCGGTGAGGGCATCCCGATCGATCATGACGTTGCCGGTGATCAGGAGGCCGGCGCCGCTGCCCGACCACACGGCGTAGAGCCGGCGCAGTCCTTCGCTCGGCGTGCCGTCGCGGCGGGCGAGCTGCTCGCTCATCGCGGCCTTGGCGATCCGGTTGGGGAGCTCGACCCCGCACGGGAGGGCGAGCGGAGTGGCGAGGGCGGGTGAGGTCGTCATGTCAAAGCACTCTCGGTCGAAGACGGGTGACGGAGAACAGCGGAGTGAGCGGCCGGAGCGGCACTGGCGGTCGGCCTGCCGACAGGTCGACCCGGTGCAGCCGGGCGTCGACCACCGCGCCGAGTCCCATGAGGTGAAGCGGATCGCGCTCGGAGCCGTCGACGGTCAGGTCGAGGTCGACCCGGCGGGTCTCGATGGGGTGCTCCCCAGGGGTGAAGCCGATGATGCGGGGAAGCGCGAAGCCGAGCGTGCCGGTGACGTTGCGGTGCGGGCGGCCCAGGATCGGAGGAGCGTCGTCGATGCGTTCGCCGAGGGTCCCGGTCATGCTGATCAGCTTGGTCCCGCGTCGCGAGGCACTTGCCTCGATCCGGTCCCCGTCGATGTCCCACGTGATGGAGCCGAGCTTCTTGGGGTAGCCAAGGAGCTCGCGCCCGAGAATGAGGGCGACGTCGTCGTCCAGGATCATCCACGGACAGTGGATGCCCGTGCCGCGGGCGGTCTTGATGTGCACGAACAGGCCCGCCTCGTGGTAGACGGACCCATAGGTGCAGTCGGGGAACCATGCGCAGAACAGGTCCGCGCGCGCCGGCTCGGCGAGCCTGATCGTCGGCGGCAGCCAGCGCCGCATCGCCTTCGGGTCGACCTCGACCGTCGCGGCCAGGTAGTGCGCGTCCTTGTAGAGCATCCCGCGGGGCGGGGCGAGCTTCATCAGCTGCCGCACCCCGCCGCGGACGCCGTACTCCTTCGAGTCCTTCATCGCATGCCTCCGTAGACCTTCCTCAGGATCGGGTTCAAGATGCTCCGGGGCGCGTGCTGGCCGCCGATGTTCTGGAGCTTGGCGGTCGCGCCGGGCACGACCCGGCGCCGGCCGGACGCCATGCTCCGGACGGCCGCCTCGGCGGCCTCTCCGGCGGTGACCCAGGCAAAGGCAGGCAGCATCTCCTCGACCTTGCCGAGGTGCGAGACCTCGGCGAACTCGGTGCGCACCGGGCCGGGGGCGAGCAGGGTGCAGGTCACCCCGGTGCCCGCGAGCTCGCCGTGCAGCGACTCGGCCAGCGTGTTGGCGAACGCCTTGGTCGCGGCGTACGTCGCGTTGTACGGGCTGGGCTGGTTCCCCGCGGTGGACCCGGTGATCAGGATCGCGCCGGAGCCGCGCTCCAGCAGACGCGGGAGCAGGGCCACGGTGAGGTCGTGGACAGCCGTCACGTTGAGCTCGACCTGCTCACGCTCACGCGCAGGATCGAGTGCGGCCAGTCCGCCGTACGTCGCGAACCCGGCGTTGAGGCAGAGGATGCTGACGTCGACGTGGGCCAGCTTCGCGAGCAACGCCTCCCGGTGGGCGCGATCGCTGAGGTCGCACGCCTCGACGTCGACGGTCACGAGGTACTGAGCCGCGAGACGGTCTGCCAGGGCACGAAGCCGGTCCTGCCGGCGTGCGACGAGGGTCAGCGAGTGACCACGCCGCGCGAGGCTCTCGGCGAGCGCTTCGCCGATGCCGCTCGACGCGCCCGTCACAACGGCGCGAGCGGAGGAGGACGGGGTGGGCAGGCTCATGCGGAGATCTCCTCGGGGATCGTGGTGCGAGATGCGCGGGCGGTCAGCAGACGGAGCGCTCGGCGGGCGAGCCGGATCCTGCCGAGGATCTCGGCGGACCCGGCCAGCATGGACGACTGCGCCGGGATCCAGCGGGCGATGACGTCGGAGAGCGGCTCGTCGAACTGCTCCTGGGCCGTGATCGCCTCGGCGAGGAACGCGGCGCCGTGGGAGATGATCCGGCCGGCACCCGACCGCGGAGCGACCAGTCCCCAGACGTAGAGGTTGGCGACGCGCGGCACGAGGACGTGCTCGACCAGCAGCGGTTGGCCGCTCTCCCAGACGAACATCGACTCGTCGAGCATCGGGAACCTGGTGTTGAAGCCGGTCGCCCAGACGATGGTGTCGTACTTGCCCTGGCTCCCGTCCTTGAAGTGCACGACCTCGCTGTCGAACCGCGCGATCTCTGGTCGCGGCTGGACCCGGCCGTGGAGAAGGGCGTACATCAGGGACGAGTTGACGGTGACGTCCTTGGTGAAGAGCTTGTGGTCCGGCTTCCGCAACCCGTAGCGGCGGTAGTCGCCGTAGGAGAGGCGGAGCAGCTGCTTGAACCCGAAGCGCTGCACGCCCATCGGCAACCAAGCGCGGTCCCACTCCGACGACGGAATGCCGAAGATCGTCTTCGGGATGAACCAGTAGCCGCGGCGCATGGAGATGTCGGCGGTCCCGAACGTCGCCGCAGCTTCAACGGCCAGGTCGCTGGCCGAGTTGCCGGCGCCGACGACGAGGACCTTGCCACCCTCACCGAAGTCCTCCGGTCGCTTGTAGTCCTTGGAGTGGAGCTGGCGGCCGGTGAACTCACCGGGATAGGTGGGGATGTTGCGCTCCCAGTAGTGGCCGTTGGCCACGGCGACCGCGCGATAGCGGCGCACCTCGCCCGTCGCGAGCTCGACCAGCCAACCCTCCATGCCGTTGGCGTCGACCGGCCGCACCCGCGCTACCTCGGTGTCCAGCTCCAGGTTCTCGGTGAGACCGAAGTGGTCGACGTAGGACTCCAGGTAGGCCAGCATCTGCGCCGCGCTCGGGAAGGTCGGGTAGTCCTCCGACATCGGGAGCTCGACGTACTGGGTGGAGCTCTTGGAGCTGATCAGGTGCGTGGAGTCGTAGACGCCGTGCGACCAGTTCCCACCGATCCGGTTGGTCGCCTCGAGCTGGTCGTAGGCGATCCCGGCCTGCTTCAGCGCGTACGCCAGCCCGTTGCCGGTGTACCCCGCGCCGATCACGCAGACGCGGTCACTGCGGTCCACGATCGTCATGGGCTTCTCCATTTCCTACACTGACTGTAGTTACAGTATGTGTAAGATTGCGGCAGAAGCGATCGTGCTGTCAAGAGCCGATCGAGCGAGGAGACGAGTGATGACCGACACGGTGGAGCGCAGAACCCGCCCGTACGCGCCACGGATGGCGCCGGAGGAACGGCGCGAGCAACTGCTCGACGCCGTGCTGAGGGTGATCGTCAAGCAGGGCGTCCACAAGGTGTCGATGGACTCCGTCGCCAAGGAGGCCGGAGTGACCCGGCCGGTGGTCTACGGCCACTTCGCCGACAGCGCCGAGCTGCTCCGCGCCTCTCTCGTGCGCGAGGAGCAGGCGGCCCTCGCGCAGCTGGCCACGGTCCTCCCCGCGATGGACGGCGGCTCACCCGCCGAAGTCGCGATCGAGTCACTGGCGAAGTTCCTCAGCGCGGTGCGGGAGGCGCCGGAGCGTTGGCAGGCGATCTTCTCGCTGGTCGACTCCAGCACGCCGGAGTTCCGCGCGCGCGTCGCGGCTGGTCAGAAGCTGGTGATCGGGGCGTTCGAGCAGATCATCCGGTGGGCGATGACGGACGGTCTCGACCCGGCGACCGACGTGGAGATGCTGGCCCGGGCCCTCTTCGCGTTGTTCTGGGACGCCGGCCGGCTCGTGCTCGCGGAGCCCGAGACCTTCCCGGCTGAGCGGATCGTGGCCTTCGGACGGCAGACGATCGAGCGGTACCTCCAGCAGTGACCGATCGCGACCGCTGAGTCAGCGGGTGCCCCACACGGGGATCCCGACCTCGCCCGGCGGCGGGCTCGGGACGACCACGGGGTTCGCGGGGTCGTCGAGCGGGACCGCGACCAGCACCTCCAGCACGGACTCGTTCCTGAGAGTCGCGGCGATGGCGTCCCCGTCCGGCGACCAGACGGGATGGGCGAACGGCCCCTCGCCGACCAGCACGGGGTCCAGGCCGTCGGCGTCCACGGTCCAGATCGCGCCCTCCTCCTCATTGCCCGGCGACGCCAGGACCAGGAACCGCCCAGCCTCCGACGACCAGTCGATGTGGCTGAGGTGCCCTTCGATGTCCATCGGCAGCTGCACGCCGCTGCCGCCCTCGACGTCTGTCCGCCAGTACGTCGTGTCGGTGTCGGGATCATCGACGCCGTACACGAACTCGGTGGCCGAGATCCAGGTCGGCGAGCCGCCGACCTCGGGGTTGTCGACCACCGGTCCGGTGACTCCGCTGCCGTCGGCGTTGGCCTGCCAGATCCCGTCGGTCTCCCCATCGCCGTCGGGATCGCACAGCGTGACGAGACGGCTGCCGTCCGGGCTCCAGGCGGGTCGGCCGGCTCGTCCGCAGGGCCCGTCAGGGTCGAACAACGCACGCTGCTCGCCGGTCGCCAGGTCGACGGCCATCACGGCCGTCGGCGACTGTCCGACCTGGTAGGTCATCGTGGTGCGGTCGGGCGAGATGGTCGGCAGCTTCGCATCGACGCCCTCCGGCGTCAGGGGCTTGGATCGTCCGGTGGTGGCGTCGACCTGGAAGATCCGGGACACGTCGTTCTCGACGTAAGGCACCAGCATCGCGTCCTTCGGCACCGGCTTCTTCTCCTCGACCTGTCCGCTGGTGCCGGAGTTGTCGGAGCCGACTGCCGTGGTCGGGCCGTCGGACGCCGTCGGGTCGTCGTCGCCATCGGAGCGCAGCAGGATGTAACCGGCCGCGACCAAGCCGCCCAGCAACAGCGCGACCAGCACGACCAGCACGTAGCTGCCGGCCCGGCTGGGCTTCTTCTCCTCGGGGATCACCGGCGGCACGGGCCCGACGTACTTGGGCGGGGGCGGCGGCGCGTGGATCTCGACGGTGGGCGCCGGCGGCTGGACCGAGATCGGCAGCGGGGGCGGCGTCGGCTGGGAGCCGATCGGGGGCGGCGTCGGCTGGGAGCCGATCGGCGGTGGAGTCGGCTGGGAGGAGGCCGGCGCCTCCTCGGAGATCACCCGGGTCGGCGGACGATCGGCCGTCGAGAAGTCGGCCGGGCCGGACGGGGCCGCCTCTGGCGCCCGTCCGTGCGGACCCGTCGGCGGGTGCGGGGCCGGCATCGTGCCCGCATCGCCGCGGAACATCCGCACCATCGACTCGTCGACCTTGCCGAGCGCGAAGCCGAGCGTCGCCAGTGCCCAGCAGGACCGCGTCGGATCGTCGGTGCCGCGGTCGCGCGCCAGTGCGCCGCCGGCCTCGCGGATGGCGGCCTCGGGCTCGGCGCCGTGGTCCATGACGTCGAGCACCCGCCGGAGCGCCCCCAGCCGTACCGCGTCGACGAGCAGGTTCAGCTCCCCCAGCGTCGCCTCGTCCTCGGCCAGGAAGTCGTCGAGGGCGCCGCGGAGCTCCTCTGCCTCGTCGACGACACCGGGACCACGAACGGTCACCAGCTCGCGCAGGGAGTCGTGGAGGGCCATGCCGCACATCCTGTCAGGCGCGCGGCGGCTGCGTCATCGACCTTCCGGAGGTACCGCCGGGTCAGGAGCGCTGGACGGCGCCGACGACCTCGGCGGCCCGGGCCACGGCCGCATCACGCGCAGCGCTGGTCTCCGCCTCGGTCAGGGTCCGGTCCGGAGCCCGGAAGCGCAGGGCGAACGCCAGCGACTTCTTGCCCTCCCCGATCTGCTCGCCGGTGTAGACGTCGAACAGCCGTACCGACTCGAGAAGCCCGCCGGCGCCCTCGCGGAGGGCGGTCTCGACGGTGGTGGCGGCGACGTCGTCGGCGACGACGAGCGCGACGTCCTCCTTGGCCAGCGGGAACGACGAGAACGCCGGCCCCGTCGCCACGACCGTCGCGTGGGCCATGAGCAGGTCGAGGTCGATCTCGGCGGCGGCGCTCCGGGCCGGCAGCCCGAGCTCCGCACAGACGTTCGGGTGCAGCTCGCCGGCGTGGCCGAGCTCGACGCCGTCGACGAGGAACACCGCGCAACGCCCCGGGTGCCACGGCATCGTCGTGGCCCGCCGGACCTCGACGGTGACGCCGAGCTCGGTGGCGAGGCGACGTACCAGCCCGACCGCGTCGGACCAGCCGGCCGCGCGGCCCGCTCCCCACCACCCGGCCCGCTCACGCTCGCCGGCCAGCACGACCGCCAGGTGCAGCGGCTGCCGGGGCAGCGCGTCGAAGAGCTTCTGCAGGTCGGCCTCGTCCGGTCGGCGGTCGACGCCGTAGATCGGTGCCGGGCCCCGGTCGACAGGGAACGCGACGGTGCCGGTCTCGAAGAGCGCCACCCCCGGCGCACCGCGGCCGATGTTGCGTGCCGCCGCCTTGAGGACGCCCGGAAGCAGCGTCGTCGTGTAGGCCGGCTCCTCCGCGGACATCGGGTTGGCCAACGGAACGGTCTGCCGTCGTACGTCGTCCGCGGGCAGGCCGAGCGCGTCGAAGGTCGCGGCGCCGACGAACGGGAAGCTGACGACCTCGACGCAGCCCGCACCGGCCAGGGTGCGGCCGATCCGGCGGCGCAGCTTCTGGGTGCGGGTCAGCCCGCGGCCGGCCGCCTCTCGAGGGAGCACCGACGGCACCTGGTCGTAGCCGACGATCCGGACGACCTCCTCGACCAGGTCGAACGGGTCGGTGATGTCAGGCCGCCAGGGCGGCGGGGTCACGGTGACGCCGTCCGCGTCGGCGTCGACGGCAGCTCCGATCGCCTTCAGGTTGTCGACCACGGTGCCCGCGTCGATGTCGATGCCGCTGATGCGGGCGGGCAGGTCGTAGCCGATCCGGATCGGCGGCTGCTCCGGCGGCGTGCCGAACACGGTGACGCCGAGCTCCGCCGTACCGCGCCCGAGCTGGACCAGGAGCTCCACGACCCGGTCGGCCGCGGCCGCACAGATCGTCGGGTCGACGCCGCGCTCGTTGCGCTTGCCGGCCTCCGAGCTGATCTTGTGGCGCTTGCCCGTGCGGAACATCGAGACCGCGTCCCAGTGCGCAGCTTCGATCAGCACGTTGGTGGTCGTCTCCGACATCTCGGTGGTCTCACCACCCATCACGCCGCCGAGGCCGATGATGCCCGAGTCGTCGGTGACGACGAGGTCCTCGGGCGACAGCGTGCGCTCGGCGCCGTCGAGGGTGGTCATCCGCTCGCCCTCGTTCGCGCGCCGGACCCGGATCGCGCCCTGCAGCTTGTCGAGGTCGTAGCCGTGGATCGGCCGACCGGTCTCGAGCATGACGTAGTTGGTGATGTCGACGGCGAGCGAGATCGGGCGCATGCCGGCGTGGGTGAGCCGCTCGACCATCCAGGCGGGGGTCGGCGCCGCGGGGTCGAACCCGGTCACCGTGCGCGCGACGAAGACCGGGCAGCCCGCCGGGTCGTCGACGAGCACCGAGTAGCCCTCACCGTTCGACGAGGGCGTCTCGCGCAGCGCCGGGTCGTGGTACGGCGCACCGAAGGCCAGTGCCGCCTCCCGGGCGATGCCACGCAGGGACAGCCCGTAGGCGCGGTCCGGGTTGATCTCGAACTCGATGACCTCCTCGCGGAGGCCGAGCGCGTCGAAGGCGTCGTCGCCTGGCTTACCGGCGTCGGGAGGAAGCACGATGATGCCGTCGTGGTCGTCGCCCAGGCCCAGCTCCGCGGCGGAGCAGATCATGCCCGCGGAGAGGTGGCCGTAGGTCTTCCGAGCGGAGATCTGGAAGTTCCCCGGGAGGACGCCACCCGGCAGGATCACGACCACCAGGTCGCCCGGCTCGAAGTTGTGGGCGCCGCAGACGATGCCCTGCGGTTCGCCGGAGCCGTTGGCGGCGCCGACGTCGACGGTGCACCAGTTGATCGTCTTGCCGTTCTTCTGCGGCTCGGGGTCCATCGTCAGGACCTTGCCGACGACGAGCGGGCCGGTGATGGCGTCGGCTGCGCTGTGGATCGCCTCGAGCTTGAGCCCGAGGTCGGTCAGCCGGTCGGTGAGCTGCTCGGTCGTGACCTCGGCCGGCAGGTCGACGTACTCCTTGATCCAGGAGAGTGGGGCCTTCATGGGTCCTAGAGCTCGCTTCCGAAGGCAGTGGTGAAACGGACGTCGCCCTCGAAGAGCGCGCGCAGGTCCTCGAGACCGTGCCGGAACATCAGGGTCCGGTCGATGCCCATGCCGAAGGCGAAGCCGGTGTAGCGCTCGGCGTCGACGCCGCAGGCGATGAGCACCCGCGGATTCACGACACCGCAGCCGCCCCACTCGATCCAGCCCTCGCCCCTGCAGGTGCGGCACGACGCGGAGTCCACGCCCCTGCAGACGAAGCACTTGAGGTCGACCTCGGCAGAGGGCTCGGTGAACGGGAAGTACGACGGACGGAACCGGGTCGTGACGCCCTCGCCGAACATCTGGGTGGCGAAGTGGTCGAGCGTGCCCTTGAGGTGCGCCATCGTGATGCCCTCGTCGACGGCGAGACCCTCGACCTGGTGGAACATCGGGCTGTGCGTGGCGTCGTACTCGTCGGTGCGGAACACCCGGCCGGGCGCGACCACGTAGATCGGCGGCTCCTGGGTGAGCATGGTCCGGGCCTGCACCGGGGAGGTCTGGGTCCGCAGCACCACACCGGTGCCGGCTCCGTGGACGTCGTCGGCCGGGCCGGTGCGGTCGGACGAGGCGGTCCAGAACGTGTCCTGCATCGTGCGGGCCGGGTGGTCGGCGTCGAGGTTGAGCGCGTCGAAGTTGAGCCACTCGGCCTCGATGACCGGGCCCTCGGCCACCTCCCAGCCCATCGCCACGAAGATGTCGGCGATCAGCTCGGCCCCGGTCGTGATCGGGTGCCGCGCGCCGATGGGGAGCCGGTCGGTCGGGAGGGTGACGTCGACCGTCTCCTCCACCAGGATCCGCGCCGCGTGCTCGGCCTCGAGCACCTCCTGCCGGGCGGCGAGGGCCTGGTTGACCTCACCCCGGGCGCGGCCGACCCGCTGGCCCGCCTCCTTGCGGGCCTGCGGGGGCAGCGCACCGATCTCCCGGTTGGCGAGCGCGAGCGGCGAACGGTCGCCGGTGTGCTCGGTCCGGACCCGCTTCAGATCCTCCAGGTCGGCGGCTGCGGCGATCGCGGCGAGAGCCGCCTCTCGGGCCGCATCGACCTCTTCCGGCTGCACGGCAGCAACCTCCACGGGGTCGTAATCGGTGTTGGGTCCGGACACAAGTGGTCAGTCTAGGAACCGACCCTCACCAGCAGCGAACCGGTTACGGGGCGTGGACGGGCCAGGTGACCGTGACGACCGCCCCGCCGCCCGGCCGGTCGCCGATCAGGACGGTGCCGCCGTGGGCGCGGACCAGGCCGTTGACGATGTAGAGCCCGAGTCCCGAACCCCCGCCTGAGCTGGCGGTCCAGAACTTCGTGAACACCCGTTGACGCAGCTCCTCCGGGATGCCGTCGCCCTCGTCGGTCACGGAGAGCGCGACGTACGACGGGTCGGCCGGGTCGAGCCCGATGGCCACTGCGACGTCGCCCTCACCGTGGCGCACGCCGTTCTCGACCAGGTTGGTGACGACCTGGGTGACCTTGTCGGGGTCGGCCACGATCTGCGGCACCTCCTGGGCGTCGAGCGTGATCCGCCGCGCCGTCGCGTGCTGGACCGACTCGACCACGCGTTGGCTCAGCACCACCAGGTCGCACGGCCGCGGATGAACATGCAGGCGCCCGGTGTCGATCCGCGCGACGTCGAGCAGCTCCGCGATGAGCCGGGTCAGCCGGTCCGCGTCGGCCGCGACGGTGGTGAGCATCAGCTTCTTCTGGTCGTCGTTGAGCTGGTCCCACCGGTTGAGGAGCGCGTGGACGAAGCCGCGGACGCCGGTCAGCGGCGACCGCAGCTCGTGCGCGACGGTGGCGACCAGGTCCGACCGCTCACGATCGAGGCGGGCCCGCCAGCGCCCGGACCTGATCGTCACCGCGACCCGGTCGATCGGCTCGCCGCGTCCCGGCCGGTGCAGCTTGGCGGCCACCAGGACCTCGGTGCCGTCCGGGAGCAGCCACGACTGCTCGGGCACGGCCTTCCGCGTCCGGAGACCCGCGTAGGGGTCGTTGCTGGTGACCCAGTCGTTGCCGTCGATGTCGCTGAGGGCGAGCACTTCGGCAAGCGGCCGGCCCGCGCCGGAGCCGTCGATCCGCAGCATCCGGCGTGCCTCGACGTTGGTCAGCTCGACCATCCCGTCCGGGCCGGCGAGCACCACCCCGTCCGGCATGGCATCGATCGCTCGCTGCGGCATGAGCCGAATCTAGTGGCCCCGCATGCCGGCGCGGGCGGAGGCGTAGAGGCACAGCGCGGCGGCGGTCGCGAGGTTGAGGCTCTCGGCGCGGCCGAGGATCGGGATCCGGACCCCGTGGTCCGCCAGCGCGGCCAGCTCGGCGGGCAGCCCCCAGGCCTCGTTGCCGAACAGCCAGGCGGTGGGTCGGGCCAGCAGGTCGTCGGCCTCGAACAGGTCGACCTCTCCCCCGCCGTCGGCGGCCAGGACGGTCAGTCCGGCGGCTTGGGCGGCCCGTACGGCGGCCACCGGGTCGCGCTCGATCGCGAACGGCACGTGGAACAGGCTGCCCACGCTGGCTCGGACGGTCTTCGGGTTGTAGGCGTCCACCGAGTCACCCGCCAGCACGACGCCGTCGGCGCCGGCCGCGTCGGCGCAGCGGATCACGGTGCCGGCGTTGCCGGGATCGCGCACGTCGGCGCAGATGGCGAGGAGGGTCGCCGCACCCTCGGCGAGGACGGCGTCCAGGGGCGTGTCGAAGTGCCGGCAGACGGCGACCACCCCGGCGGGGTTGACGGCGTCGGAGAGCGACGCGAGCGCCCGGTCGTCGACCAGCGAGACGTCGACACCGGCCAGGAGCGCGTCGTACTGCTCCGCCGCTGCGGGCGTGGCGAAGACCTCGACGACGCGTTCGGGCACCTCGAGGGCGCCCTCGACGGCCTTCGGGCCGTCGGCAAGAAAGAGCCGCCGCTCGGATCGCACCGAGCGGCGGCTCAACTTCCTTGCCTCCTTCACGCGACCGCTGTTGAAACTCAGCACAGCGCTCGCCGGGAGGGGGGCATGCGTTCGGGTCAGGCCGAGGCCTGGGCCGGAGCGTTGACGTCCTCCGGCAGGGCGGCCTTCGCCTGGGCGACGATCGCCGAGAACGCAGCCGGGTCGTTGACCGCGAGGTCAGCGAGGATCTTGCGGTCGACCTCGATGCCGGCCATGTTGAGGCCCTGGATGAACCGGTTGTAGGTCATCCCCTCGGCGCGGGCAGCCGCGTTGATCCGCTGGATCCACAGGCGGCGGAAGTTGCCCTTGTTCTTCTTCCGGTCGTTGTAGCTGTAGACCAGCGAGTGGGTGACCTGCTCCTTGGCCTTGCGGTAGAGGCGCGAGCGCTGGCCGCGGTAGCCGCTGGCGCGCTCGAGGGTCGTCCGGCGCTTCTTCTGCGCGTTTACTGCGCGCTTGACGCGTGCCATCTCTTAACTCCTTGTATCAGTGCTCAGGTGCGGCGCCGGTCAGAGACCGAGCATCTTCTTCGCGCGCGGGACGTCGTTCTTCGCAACCTCGACGGTGCCGGTCATCCGCCGGGTGACCTTCGAGGGCTTCTTCTCCAGGTTGTGGCGCTTGCCGGCCTTCTCCCGCAGGATCTTGCCGCTGCCAGTCACCTTGAACCGCTTGCTGGCACCGGAGTGCGTCTTGTTCTTCGGCATCTCTATGTTCCTTCTCTCACAGGTCGATGTCGGGGTCGAGCGCCTCGTTCGCGCGCTTCTGCTTGCGCTGCGTCGAGGGCTGGTGTGCGACGCGCTCGGCGTGCTCGGCGGCCTTCTCGGCATCCCGCTCGGCGGCGGCCTCCTGCTTGGCGGCCTTCACCTCGAGCTTTGCCTCCGCCTTCTTCTTGTTCGGTCCCAGGACCATGATCATGTTGCGGCCGTCCTGCTTGGGCGACGACTCCACGAAGCCCAGCTCCTGGACGTCCTCGGCCAGCTTCTGCAGCAGCCGGAACCCGAGCTCGGGGCGATGCTGCTCGCGGCCGCGGAACATGATGGTGATCTTGACCTTGTCGCCTGCCTTGAGGAACCGCACGACGTGACCCTTCTTGGTCTCGTAGTCGTGCTGGTCGATCTTCGGCCGGAGCTTCATCTCCTTGATGATGACGTTGGTCTGGTTCCGTCGCGCCTCACGGGCCTTCTGGGCGTTCTCGTACTTGAACTTCCCGTAGTCCATGAGCTTGCAGACGGGCGGCTTGCCCATCGGAGCGATCTCGACGAGATCCAGGTCGGCCTCCTGGGCCAGCTTGAGTGCCTGGTCGGTCGGGACGATCCCGACGGTCTCGCCGTTGGGTCCCACGAGCCGGACCTCGGGTACCCGGATCCGCTCGTTGATACGCAGCTCAGTGCTGATGTGTCCTCCAGTGTTGTTGGTGTCGGGCCCCGCGCCCGCCTCGAAAAACAAGAACGGCTCCCGCTTGTTCAAGCGGAAGCCAGTCGCAACCTCGTCATCGGGCGCTCGCGCGCACGACCAGGTTCACGGACCGGACCCGACGACCTTTGGTGCTGGGGCGGCCGATGCGGGTGGGAGACGTGGATGCTGCTGGTCCCCGCTTGTAGATCAGTCATCCGGGGATGACAGATCGGTCAACGTCAGATGCTACCCGAGTTGTTCCTCACCGCGCGAATCTCCAACGGCGCCGGCCCAGGCCCACTCCCCGTCGGCGAGGCGGACCGGCCGCCAGCCGGCGGCGAGCCGGTGGAGATCGTCGCCGGAGACCGTGAACGGCGCCCGGCCGCCGACGTCGACGACGAGGGCGTCGGCGCCCTCCTGCACCGCCGTGGCCGCCGCGAGCGACGAAGCCACGGGCACCGGGCGGGCCTCCGGGTCCCACTGCGCCAACGCTGCCGTGCTCGAGAAGGCCAGCAGCGCCCGCCGTCCGTCCGGACGGGTGAGCAGCACGGCCGCCATGTCGCTGGACTTGTCATGCGCGAGGCCGGCGTCGTCGTACTCGACCTCGCCGAGGAGTGCCACCACCGGCACCAGCAGCCGGGCCCCGGCGACGGCCGCCAGGACCTGGGGGTACGACGTCGAGCCGTCCGCCCACGCCAGCAGCTCGGCGAACAGCTCGTCGTCAGCGCTGCCGTCGTCATCGACGTACGACGACCCCTGGATCAGGCGCTGCTTCGGATGCTCCTCGGTCACCGACCCATCGTCCCATCGCCCGTGTCGGTCGCCCTACTCCGCGTCACCTGCGTGAAACGATGCTCCGATGGGGACCGACTCGATCTCGCGCAACCGTCTCGCGGCCCGGCTCGACGCCGCAGTCCGGGAGCACGGTGAGCCGCTGCCGGCCCCTGTCTTCGTCGTCGACGTCGACGCCTTCGACGCGAACGCCGCGGACCTGGTCAAGCGGGCGGCCGGCAAGCCGATCCGGGTGGCGTCGAAGTCGCTGCGGGTGCCGGCCCTGATCCGGCGGGCCCTGTCGCACGAGGGCTTCCGCGGCGTGCTCTCGTACACCCTCGCCGAGGCCCTGTGGCTGGAGGAGCAGGACATCTGCGACGACCTGGTCGTCGCGTACCCGACGGTCGACCGCGCCGCCCTGGCCCGGCTGGTCGCGTCGCCGCGGGCGGCGTCGCGGATCACGTTGATGATCGACGACGTCGTCCACCTCGACGCGGTCGACGCCCTCCGGGCCTCGACGGCGGTGCCCGTGCGGGTCGCGATCGACATCGACGCCGGGCTGGTCGTCGGCGGCCGCCACGTCGGCCCCAAGCGGTCCTCCCTGTACGACCCGTCCGAGGTGGTCGCGCTCGCCCGCACGGTGCTCGACCGGCCGGGATTCCACCTTGCCGGCGTGATGACCTACGAGGGCCAGGTCGCCGGTGTCCCCGACGCGGTGCCCCACCAGCGCGCCCGGTCGATGGTGGTCCGACGCGTCAAGGACGCGTCCGTCGCCCAGCTGCGGGCGCGACGCGCCGCGATCGCCGAGGCGTTGCGCCCCGTCACCGAGATCGGCTTCTGGAACGCCGGAGGGTCGGGATCGCTCGAGTCCTCGACCTCCGACCCGGTCGTCACCGAGCTGAGCGCGGGGTCGGGGCTGCTCGTCCCGACTCTCTTCGACCACTACCAGGCGTTCGACCCGCGCCCGGCGTCGTACTTCGGGCTCCCGGTGACCCGGCGTCCTTCGCCGGAGATCGCGACCGTGCACGGCGGCGGGATGATCGCCAGCGGCCCTGGCTCCGCCGACCGGCTGCCGGTGCCCTGGGCGCCGGCCGGGCTGCACGTGACCGGGCTCGAGGGCGCCGGCGAGGTCCAGACCCCGCTGACCGGTCATCCTGCGGCACTGCTGCGGGTGGGCGACCTGGTGTGGTTCCGGCACGCCAAGTCGGGCGAGCCGTTCGAGCACACCACCACCGTGCACCTGCTGTCCGGGGAGCGCCTCCTGGAGAGCGTGCGGACCTACCGTGGACATGGCCTCGCGTTCTGAGCCGGCGGCCGCGCCGGGCTCGCCGCAGGAGACGGCGCAGCTCGTCCTCGACCTCGCACTCTCCCGGCGTCCCACCCTCGGGGAGACCCGGCTGGTGTCGATCGACGGTCCGGCCGGCTCCGGCAAGTCGACGCTGGCGGCCGGCATCGCCGAGCTCGACCCCGGAGCGCGGGTGGTCCACATGGACGACCTGTACGACGGCTGGAAGGGACTCGGCTCCGTCGCCCGGCAGGTCAGCACCTTGGTCCGTCCGCTCGCGCTGGGCCGGGCCGGGTTCTACCGGCGCTACGACTGGCATCGTGGCGAGTTCGCCGAGACGGTCGACGTCGAGCCGGTCCCGTTGCTCGTGCTGGAGGGCGTCGGATCGGGCCGGGCCGAGCTCGCGACGATGATCACCGTGCTGGTCTGGGTCACCGCGCCGCGGCCGCTGCGCCGCGAGCGGGGCCTGGCCCGCGACGGCGAGGCGGTCGCGCCCCAGTGGGACGGGTGGATGCGTCAGGAGGACGCCCACTTCGCGACCCAGCGGACCGCGGAGCGGGCCGACATCGTCGTCGACGGGACGGGCGACCGTCCGGCGCGCCGGGTCACCTCTGGTTGAGGAGCGCCTTCAGCTCGGTGAGCGCGGTCCGGGCCCGGGCCCCGTCGGAGCCGTGGATGCCCATCGCGGAGATGGTGGTGCCGTCGTCGAGGTCGAGGGTCGGCCACGGCGCACCCGGCGGCAGCTGGACGGAGACCACCTGCGCCCACTCCAGCTGACGCTTCCGGTAGCCGTTGACGACGGTCAGGCCGGCCTCGTCCGCGGTGATCCGGGACCGCGCCAGACCGTTGAGGGCCACCAGTCCCAGCCCGATGAAGAAGATGACCGTCGCGCGTTGGAGCGGGCTGACCGCGTCCTTCGTCTCCTGCGGGAAGGTGATCCACAGCCCGCCGAAGGCCGCGACCAGGACGATGCCGAAGACGAGCGCCGCGATCCGCGGGCCCAGCGGGCGCCAGGTCCTCGGGAGGTCCGTCACAGGCGGCACGCGTGGATGTCGGTGAGCAGGATCGCGCGGGCGCCGAGGTCGTAGAGCTCGTCCATCAGTCGCTGGGAGCCGGCGCGGGGAACCATCGCCCGGACGGCGACCCAGCCCTCGCGGCGGAGCGGCGAGACCGTCGGGCCCTCCAGGCCCGGGGTCAGCGCGACCGCGGCGGAGACCCGCGACTCCTCGATGTCGTAGTCCATCATCACGTAGCCGCGGGCCACCATGACGCCCTCGACGCGGCGCTTGAACACGTCGAACGCCGGCGAGCCGTTGCCGGCACGGGTGATCAGCACCGCCTCGGACTGGAGGATCGCGTCGCCGAACACCTCGAGCCCGGCCTGGCGCAGCGTGGTCCCGGTCTCGACCACGTCGGCGATCACGTCGGCGACGCCGAGCTGGATGCTGGTCTCGACGGCACCGTCGAGGCGCACGACCTGGGCCTCGATGCCGCGGCTGTCGAGAAACGTCTGGACGATGCCGGTGTAGGACGTGGCGATCCGCTTGCCAGCCAGCTGCGCGAGGTCGTCGTACGCACCCTGGGGGCCGGCGAACCGGAAGGTGCTCCGGCCGAACTCCAGCGGCATGACCTCCTCGGCCTTGGCGCCGGAGTCGAGCAGCAGGTCGCGGCCGGTGATGCCGACGTCGAGGGTGCCCTCGCCTACGTACAGTGCGATGTCGCGCGGGCGGAGGTAGAAGAACTCCACGTCGTTCTCGGCGTCGACGAGCCGGAGCTCCTTGGAGTCGGTGCGCTGCCGGTAGCCCGACTCCTTGAGGATGTCGGTCGCGGCTGCGGAGAGCGCCCCCTTGTTGGGGATCGCGATCTTGAGGCTGGGCATGGGATCTTCCTAGAGGTGTGCGTAGACGTCGGCGGGCTCGAGGCCGAGGGCGAGCATCAGGACCTGGGCGTGGTAGATCAGCTGGCTGATCTCCTCGGCGGCCCGGTCCTTGCCCTCATGCTCCGCGGCCATCCACGACTCGGCGGCCTCTTCGACCAGCTTCTTGCCGATCTGGTGCACGCCGGCGTCCAGCGCGGCGACCGTGCCGGAACCGGCGGGCCGGGTCTGCGCCTTCTCGCTCAGCTCGGCCCAGAGCTCCTCGAACGTCTTCACGGGGGTCAAGGCTACGGCGTGTGCCGCTTGACCTTGCGCAGGGTCTGGGCGGTGAGAAGCGCAGCCGACGTCGCCTCGTAGCCCTTGTCCTCCTGCGAGCCCTCGAGCCCGGCCCGATCCAGCGCCTGCTGCTCGTTGTCACAGGTCAGGACGCCGAACCCGATGGCGACCTGGTGGTCGAGCGCGACCCGGCCCAACCCGTCGGTCGCGGCGTTGCAGACGAACTCGAAGTGCGGCGTGCCTCCGCGTATGACGACGCCGAGCGCGATCACGGCGTCGTACTGCTGCGACGCGAGCGCTGCCGCGACGACCGGCAGCTCGAAGGCGCCCGGCACCCGCACCACGACGGGCGCCTCGACCTGGTGGTCCTTGAACGCCCGGTCAGCTCCGGCGAGCAGGCCGTCCATGAGCTGGGGGTGCCAGCTCGCCGCCACCACCGCCACCCGGAGGTCGTGGCAGTCCGTCGGCTGTGCGGTCGGGGCTCCGTGTCCGGCCATCTCAGATTGCTCCTGCGTTGAGGTCGTCCGACGGGGCCTGCCCGGCGACGGGCAGGTCCAGGTCGGGAAGGTGGTGGCCCATCCGGTCCCGCTTGGTCAGCAGGTAGGCCAGGTTGTGGTCGTTGGGGTGGGGCGTGAGAGGCACCCGCTCGGCGACCTTGATGCCGTAGTCCTCGAGGTTCTTGACCTTGTCCGGGTTGTTCGTCAGCAGCCGGACCTGGCCGATGCCGAGGTCGCGCAGGATCTGCGTCGCCGCGCCGTAGTGCCGCGCGTCGGCCGGTAGCCCGAGGTCGAGGTTGGCGTCCACGGTGTCGCGGCCGCCGTCCTGGAGCTGGTAGGCCTGCAGCTTCGCGACCAGGCCGATGCCGCGGCCCTCGTGCCCACGCAGGTAGACGACGACACCGCGGCCCTCCGCCACGATCCGGTCCATCGCCTCGTTGAGCTGGGGGCCGCAGTCGCAGCGGCTGCTGCCGAAGACGTCACCGGTGAGGCACTCCGAGTGCACCCGGGTGAGGACCGGCTTCCCGTCCGCCAGCGACGCCGGGTCGCCGTACACGAGGGCGACGTGCTCGCTGCCGTCGACGGTGATCGTGTAGCCGTAGGCGACGAAGTCGCCGTGGCTGGTGGGCAGCCGGGTCTCGGCCTCGCGGATGACGTGGAGCTCGGTACGACGGCGGTACTTCACGAGCTCCTCGATGGAGATCATCGCCAGGCCGTGCTCGTCGGCGAACTCTCGCAGCTCGGCGGCCCGCTTCATCGTGCCGTCGTCGTTGACGACCTCGACCAGCACACCGGCCGGCGTGAGCCCGGCCATCTTCGCCAGGTCGACCGCTGCCTCGGTGTGACCGCGCCGGACGAGGACGCCGCCCTCGCGGTAGCGCAACGGGAAGACGTGACCGGGCCGGGTGATCTCCCAGGGCTCGGTGGCCGAGTCGGCGAGCACCCGTGCGGTGTGAGCACGGTCGGCGGCGGAGATGCCGGTGGAGACGCCGTCGCGGGCGTCGACGGAGATCGTGTACGCCGTCCGCATCCTGTCCTTGTTGTGCGGTGTCATCAGCGGGATCTCGAGCCGGTCGAGCATCGCGCCCGGCATCGGCACGCAGATCACGCCGCTGCTGTGGCGGATCGTCCAGGCCATCAGCTCCGGCGTCGCCTTCGCCGCGGCGAAGATGATGTCGCCCTCGTTCTCCCGGTCCTCGTCGTCCACGACGACGACCGCCCTGCCGGCGGCGATGTCGGCGACCGCACGCTCGACCGGGTCGAGCCGCACCTTGCCGTTGGTGTCAGTCATTTCTGAATCAGCCTTTCGACGTGCTTGGCGATGATGTCCGCCTCGAGGTTCACCGGGTCCCCCGGCTGCTTGAAGCCGAGCGTGGTGCGGGCAAGGGTCTCCGGGATCAGGGAGACGACGAAGCTCTCGTCCCGGAGCTCGGCGACGGTGAGCGAGATGCCGTCGACGGTGATCGAGCCGTGGAGGACGACGTACCGCCGGATCTGCTCGGGGAGCGCGATCTCCACCAGGTCCCAGTGCTCCCCCGGCGACCGGTCGAGGATCGTCCCGGTGGTGTCCACGTGGCCCTGGACGATGTGACCGCCGAGCCGGGTCTGCGGCGTGCACGCGCGCTCGAGGTTGACCCGGTGACCGACGGCGAGCGCACCGAGGGAGGTCTTGTCGAGCGTCATCTTCATGACGTCGGCGGTGAAGGTCCCGTCACCGCGGGTGGAGACGGTGAGGCAGCAGCCGTTGACCGCGATCGAGTCGCCGAGCGCTGCGTCGGTCGACACGACGCGCCCTTCGACGGTCAGCCGGACCGCGTCGGACTGCTCCTCGATCGCGGTGACACTGCCGAGCTCCTCGACGATGCCGGTGAACATCAGGCGCCTCCTGGCTCGGCCGAGGTGTCAAGGTGGGCGCCTTGGAACCTGGTGAGACGAAGCCGGACGTTCGCCTCGCTGCCCTCGCCGATCACCGCCACGTCGGTGATCTCGAGCCGCATCGCCATGCTGAGGGTGTGGATGCCGAGGCCCCCGACCGCTGACTTGCCGGCGCCGAGCAGCAGCGGTGCGACGTACGTCACGACCTCGTCGACGAGGCCGGCCTTGAGGAACCTCGCGGCGAGGGTCGGGCCTCCCTCGAAGAACACGTGGTGGCGGTCGTAGTCGCGGTAGAGAGTGGTGAGTGCCTCGAGCGGACTGTGGGTGCGCAGCTGGACGGTCTCGGCCGCGTCGTCGAACACCCGGCGCTCGGGGTCGAGGTCGCGCTCCCCCATCACCACGCGGAGCGGCTGGTCGGCCAGGAGCTGGTCGTCGGCGTCGCGGACCGTGAGGTGGGGGTCGTCGACCTCCACCGTGTTGGTGCCGATCAGCATCGTGTCGCAGAGCGCCCTCAGAGCGTGCGTGTCCCGACGCGCGGGGAGCGAGGAGACCCAGCGCGACGTACCGTCCCGGGCGGCACTGCGGCCGTCGAGGGTGGACGCGAACTTCCAGGTGACGAACGGCCGGCCGTTCTCGTGGGCGAAGGTCCATGCCGGGTTGAGCGCGCGGGCGTCGTCGACCAGCAGGCCGTGCTCGACCTCGACGCCTGCGGCGGCGAGCGCCTCCAGGCCGCCTCCGGCGATCGGGTTCGGGTCGCGCTGGGCGACCACGACCTTCGCAACGCCCGCATCGATCAGGGCCTCCGTGCACGGCCCGGTCCGGCCGGTGTGGTTGCACGGCTCGAGCGTCACGACCGCGACCCCGCTGCGAGCGCGGTCGCCTGCGTCCTTGAGCGCCTCGATCTCCGCGTGCGGCGTTCCGGCGCCATGGTGGTAGCCCTCACCGGCGATCGTCCCGTCGGGAGCGATCACCACGCACCCGACCCGTGGGTTGGGGCGCAGCGGGACACCGGGCGACGCAGCGAGCTGCAGCGCCCGCTCCATCGCGTCGAACTCCTGGGCGAAGGTCTCCGCCACTCCTCTGTCCTCTTCCCCTGTCCGTACTGTCCTCTGCTCGGACTCCGGGGATGAGGGGCGGTGGACGTCGTGGCAGAACCACCGGCGTCGGCCGCTCGTGCGTGCACTTCCCATCCGGACTTTGACCGTCGGTCCAGGAGTTTCACCTGGTCAACCGATCGCTGGCTGCGATCGGGTCGCGGACTGTTACCGCCGGCTCGGAGTTTCACCGACCCCAGAGCACGCGAGCTCTTGTGAGGTCAATGGTGGCACAGGGCAGGGGTATTCCCGCAACGTGGCCCTGATCTCGGACGGTCGGCGTTCCCGATGGTGGGGTCAGGCGCGGACGGCTTCCTCGGCCTTCGCCCGCAGGGCAGCGACCATCGCGTCGGGATCGTCGGCGGAGAAGACGGCGCTGCCCGCGACGAAGACATCGGCACCGGCCTCGGCGCAGCGTTCGATCGTGTCGAGGGAGACACCGCCGTCGACCTGGAGCCAGGTCTCGATGCCGTGCTTGTCCATCAGCGCGCGGGCGCGGCGGATCTTGGGGAGGCACAGGTCGAGGAACCTCTGCCCGCCGAACCCGGGCTCGACGGTCATGATCAGCAGCATGTCCAGCTCGGGCAGCAGGTCCTCGTAGGGCTCGATCGGCGTCGCGGGCTTGAGCGCCATCGAGGCCCGGGCGCCCGCGGCGCGGATCTCCCGGGCCAGCCGGACGGGCGCCTTGGCGGCCTCGACGTGGAAGGTGACGGAGCCGCAGCCGGCTTCGACGTACGCCGGGGCGTTGCGGTCGGCGTCGTCGATCATCAGGTGCGCGTCGAGGGGGGTCTCCGTCGACCGGGCCAGCGCCTCGACCATCGTCGGGCCGAACGTGAGGTTTGGGACGAAGTGGTTGTCCATGACGTCGACGTGGATCCAGTCGGCACCGGGGATCCTGGCCACCTCGTCGGCGAGCTTGCCGAAATCGGCGTTGAGGATCGACGGAGTGATCTGGAGGTGGCCCACGGCGCGGAGTCTAGTGAGCGTCGGCCGGGTCCTCGTCCACCGGCGGAGGTTCGGACGCGCCCTCGGCGTCGTCCCGGTCCGCCCACTCCAGCAGCGGCGCGATGTCGAACACGTGGTCGTCGATGTCCTCGTGCAGGTCGCCGATCTCCGCGAACCGCTTCGGCACGGTGTGGATGGTGAAGTCCCGTGGGTCGGCGTCGTCGATCTCGTCCCAGCGGATCGGCGTGGACACCCGCGCGTCGGGCAGGCCGCGGAGGGAGTACGCCGCCGCGATCGTGTGATCACGGGCGTTCTGGTTGTAGTCGACGAAGACGTGCTCGGGGTCGCGGTCCTTCTTCCACCAGGTCGTCGTGACTAGGTCCGGGGCGCGGCGCTCGACCTCACGAGCGAACGCGAGCGCGGCACGCCGTACGACCTTGTGGTCGCCGTCCGGGCGGATCCGCACGTAGACGTGCAGCCCCTTGCTGCCGCTGGTCTTCGGGTAGCCGACGGCGCCGAGCTCGGCGAGCACCTCGTGCGCGACGTGGGCGACCTTGCGGACCGAGTCGTACGACGACTCCGGGCCCGGGTCGAGATCGATCCGCCACTCGTCGGGTTGCTCGGTCTGGCCGCGCCGGCTGTTCCAGGGATGGAACTCCACGGTGGACATCTGGACCGCCCAGATCACCGCTCCGAGCTCGGTCACGCACAGCTCGTCGGCGGTGCGGCCCCAGCGGGGGAAGTAGAGCTGGACCGTCTCCACCCAGTCCGGGGCGCCGGCCGGGAGGCGCTTCTGGTGCACCTTGTCCCCCGCCAGTCCTTTAGGGAAGCGGTGCAGCATGCACGGCCGCTCCCACAGCGCGTTGACGATGCCCGGGCCGACGGCCAGGTAGTACTCGACGACGTCGAGCTTGGTCGCCCCCGCGTCCGGGAAGTACACCCGGTCCGGGTTGCTCACTCGCACGACCCGGTTGTCGACCTCGATCTCCACGGCATCGGACACATCTGAAGATTAGTGTCACCCCGCAGGCGCTCGGAGCGTCGTACAGGTGTGACCACCGTGAACGACCGGCTCTCCGCCCAGCTCCGCGCCTCTCGCGACGACGCCATGCCCGACCTCGACCGGCTGACCGACGGCGCCATCGCGTCGGGTCGCCGCCGCCGCAACCTGCGCCGGGCGGGCATCGCGCTCGTCGGGGTCGGCGCTGCCGCCGGTGTCGGCGTGTTCGGCGTCGTCGTCACGAGCGGCGACGACGCGCCCACCGTCGCCGAGGACGACAGCTGGGCCGCCGGCAGCGAGTCCCCGGAGGCGCCGCCCGGCCCGCAGGTCGGGCAGGAGCTCGACCTCGGCGAGGGCGTGACCGGGACGGTCACCGACGACGAGGCCGGCGTCTACGTGCTCGGTGGCAGCACGCTGCGGGGCTCGGGCAGCGGGTTCGTGGTGATCGCCGACGGCCCCACGTCAGCGGTCGAGGACTGGTGGTCGCGCGGCTTCGGCACCCTGACCAGCGACTACCCCGGCATCACCGTCGCCGTCACCATGGCCGATGCAGAGGCGCTCGGGATGCTCGGCAAGGTCGACAAGGTTCCGGTCACCGTCCCCGACGGCTGGACGTGCGAGTGGTTCCTGGACGACGACAAGGCCGCGTGCCAGGCCGCCGATGGCGGCACTGCCGGGCTCGTGATCCGCGACGCCGCCGATCGCGAGGCGTGGGTCGGGGATCCCGACAAGGGCGCCGACCCCGCCGTCTACCTGACCGAGGCCCACGACGGGACCTTCATCAGCGTCCAGCCGGGTCGAGGCACTACCGATGCCGAGATCCAGGCGCTCGGTGAGGGCCTGGTCTGGGTCGAGTGAGCGGAGCTCAGGCTCCGGCGTCCCGGGGACTCCCGCGGCGGAGCAGCGCGAGGAACATCGCGTCGGTGCCGTGCCGGTGCGGCCAGAGCTGGGCGGTGCCGGCCACCGGGCCGTCTGCATCGGTGACCCCGGGCAGCACCGCCCGGACGTCCTCGAGCCTGACCTCGCCGCCGGACCCGAGCATCGACGACACCACGTCGCCGGTCTCCGCCCGGACCGGCGAGCAGGTCGCGTAGAGGACCACGCCTCCCGGCCGGACCAGCGTCAGTGCGCTGGCCAGCAGGCGTCGTTGCAGGAGCACGAGCGTCAACAGGTCGTCGGGACTCCGGCGCCACCGCGCCTCGGGGCGGCGGCGCAGCGCCCCGAGCCCGGTGCACGGCGCGTCGACGAGCACCCGGTCTGCGGTGCCGGGCGCCAACGGGGGCCTGGTGCCGTCGGCGGCGACGACGCCGATGATGCCCGGCACGCCGCTGGTGCCTCCGACCGCGCGCCGGACGAGGCCGGCGCGGTGGAAGTGCTGCTCGATCGCCAGCACGCCGGCACCGCGCTCGGCGGCCAGCGCGGCCAGCAGCGCGGTCTTGCCGCCGGGGCCGGCGCAGAGGTCGACCCACACCCGGTCGGACCCTTCGAGGGGTGCGGTCGCCATGGCGAGGGCCACCAGCTGGGAACCCTCGTCCTGGACACCGGCGCGTCCCTCGGCGATCGCGGGGACCTTCGCCGGGTCACCGCCGTCGAGGACCACGCCGTACGGCGAGTACGGCGTCGGTGTGCCGGGGAGCTCGGCCACCTCGGAGCGGCCGGGTCGCGCCACGAGCGTCACCTTCGGCGGGACGTTGTCCGCGGCAAGCAGCGCGTCGAGCTCGCCGTCGGGCGCGGCGAAGTCGAGCAGGTCGACCACCCACCGCGGGTGGCTGTGCTGGATCGCGAGGTGATCCATCCGGGCGTTCCGCGATCCGGAGGGATCCGGCGCGACCTCGTCGACCCAGGAGTCCAGGTCGCGGCGCGCCACGGAGCGGAGCACGGCGTTGACGAAGCCGGCGCCGCCCGGCCCGGCCTTGGAGTGCGCGAGGTCCACGGTGCTGCTGATCGCGGCGTGCGGCGGTACCCGCATCGCCAGCAGTTGGTGGCAGCCGAGCCGTAGCAGGTCGAGGATCCCGAACTCGACCCGGCGCAGGGGCCGGTCGATGCAGGAGGCGAGGATCGCGTCGTACGTCCCCTGGCGGCGGATGGTGCCGGCCGCGAGCTCGGTGGCGAACCCGGCGTCGCGGGTGTCGAGTCCGTGACGGGCGACGACCGCGGGCAGCACCAGGTTGGTGTACGCGTCCTCGGTCCGGACCAGGCGCAACACCTCGAGCGCCGCGCTGCGCGCGGGATCCACCGGCCGCGAGTGCGGTGCCGGTCGTCGGCCGCTCCGGGGGTCGGGCATCGGCGCTCCCGGCCGGCTCACGCGAACTTCGCGCCGTCGGCGAGCCGGGCACCGCGTGCCCAGTCGGCAGCCGGCATCTGCTTCTTCCCGAACGCCTTGACGTCGCCGAGGCGCACCGGGACGGTCGAGGTGCCGACCAGCACCTCGGACTTGCCGACCGCAAGCGCGCCGGGCGCCAGCTCCGGAGCGTTGGCGACGGGGGTCACCGGCCCGAGCTTCACCCGCTCGTCCTCGAAGGTGGTCCAGGCACCAGGCCCGGGGGTGCAGGCACGGATCCGGCGATCCGTGGCGGCGGCGGGCTCGCTCCAGTCGACCCGGGCGTCGTCGACGGTGATCTTCGGCGCCAGGCTGACGCCCTCGGACGGCTGGTCCCTGGCCTCGAGCGACCCGTCGGCGATCCCGTCGAGGGTCGCGACGAGCAGGCTGGCGCCGCCCTGGGCGAGCCGCCCCAAGAGGTCACCGGCGGTGTCGGTCGGGCGCACTCCCTCGGTCATCAGGCCGTACGTCGGACCGGCGTCGAGCGCCTCGACGATGCGGAACGTCGTCGCTCCGGTGATCTCGTCCCCCGCCCAGATCGAGTGCTGGACCGGAGCCGCACCCCGCCAGGCCGGCAGTAGCGAGAAGTGCAGGTTGACCCACCCGTGCCGCGGGATGTCGAGCGCGCTGCGCGGGATCAGAGCGCCGTACGCGACGACCGGGCAGCAGTCCGGCGCCAGGTCGCGCAGCGCCGCCTGGAACTCCGGGTCGCGCGGATGGTCGGGCTTGAGGACGGGTACGCCGAGCTCGGCCGCTCGCGCCGCCACCGGGCTCTCCGTCAGCTTCCGCCCGCGTCCCGCCGGCGCGTCCGGACGGGTCACGACGCCGACCAGCTCGTGATCGGACCCGGCGATCGCGTCGAGGGCCGGTACGGCGACCTCGGGCGTGCCGGCGAAGACCACTCTCATAGCCCGAAGCCCCGTGTCGCGTGGGGTGACACCCTCACCGTCGGGTGCTCCATCCCGAACCACTCCGACTCGCGGATCTCCTTCATCGCCGCCTTCCGCGCCTCGGCGTCGAGCCGGTCGATGAAGAGCACTCCGTCGAGATGATCGGTCTCGTGCTGGATCGCGCGTGCGAGCAGCTCGGAGCCCTCGATCCGCACGGGATCGCCGTACATGTTGAAGCCGGTCGCGACGACCGACAGCGCGCGGATGCAGTCGTAGGTCAGCTCGGGGAGCGACAGGCAGCCCTCGGGGCCGTCCTGCACCTCCTCGGACAGGTCCAGCGACGGGTTGATCAGGTGCCCGACCTCGTCGTCGACGTACCACGTGAACACTCGCAGACCCACGCCGATCTGGGGCGCGGCGAGGCCCGCGCCGGGCGCCTCGAGCATCGTGTCGGTGAGGTCGGTGACCAGCTGCCGGATCTCGGTGTCGAAGTCGACCACCTCGATCGCCCGCCGCCGGAGCACGGGATCGCCGAAGAGGCGGATCGGTCGGATAGCCACGCGGCGAGTCTAGTGGGACTCCGTGTCCCTCATATCTCCGTGGGGTCGACCTGGATCCGCACGGGATCGAGCTTGCGCGCCGAGCGCACGCGCTGCAGCTCCCCGAGCGCGGCCGACAGGGCCGCGCCTTCCGCCCGCGGCACCCGCACCACCGCGCGTTCCTCGTCGTCGGCGGCGCCCGGAAGCGGCGCGAGCGGGCCCAGGACGTCGCCGTGCTCCGGCAGGGCGAGCAGGGTCAGCGCGTCGTCGAGCGCTCCGGGCGCGGCCCGGAGGACCGCGACCCGGGTCGCGGGCGGCAGCCGGGCCTCCCGCCGTTCCTCGGCCTCGCGTCCCGCGAACCCGGGCTGGTCCCACCGCACCAACGCCTGCAGGGCGGGCTCCCCCGGGTCGCCCACCGCCAGTGCCCGCCCTCCGGGCCGGAGCAGCGCGACGGCGTTGCTCCACCGGCGCAGTGACTCCTCGGCCGCCCGCATGCTGTCGCGGGCGAGGAGCAGCCAGGTGTCGAGGAGTACGACGACGGCGTAGCCCTCCTCCGCCACGGGCTCCGCGCCCGGCGTGGCCACGACGATCCGGCGCTCGGCGTCGACGGTGGCCCGGATCCTGTCCCCGCTCGAGGTGACCACCGGCACCGGCGCGAACGCCCGACCGAGCTCGTCAGCGGTGCGGGCGTCGCCGATCACCGGCGCCCGCAGCCCGCGCCCGCCGCACTCGGCGCAGGCCCAGCCGGGTGCCTCGGTCGCGCACCAGCGACACCGTGGGGGCGTCGTCGGACCCGTCAGCTGCAGCGGACCGCTGCAGGCGGTGCACCGGGCCGGCGTCCGGCAGCGGTCGCAGGACAGCCGCAGCACGTAGCCCGCCCGCGGCGTCTGGACGAGCACCGGGCCACGCTCCAGCCCCCAGCGGACGGCGTCGTGCGCCTCCTTCGGCACCCGCGCCCCGCCGCCGTGGGGGTCGCGCTTGGAGTCGCCGCCCGTGACCGCGATCAGTGCCCGCTCCCGCACGGTCGGGCGAGGTGCTGCGATCTCCTTGGCCCAGCCGGTCTGCAGCAGCTGATCGGCCTCGACGCTGCGCGAGAAGCCGCCCACCAGCACGGCACAGCCCTCGATCTCCGCCCGCTCGAGCAGCACCTCACGGCTGTGCGGGTAGGGCGCCCGCGGCTCGGCGTGCAGGTCGTCGCCGTCGTCCCAGAGCACGACCAGGCCCAGGTCGTGGACGGGCGCGAAGGCCGCGGAGCGGGTGCCGACCACGATCTTGCGCGTGCCGCGGCTGACCATCAGGAAGTCGCGGTAGCGAGGGCCCGGCCCCGCGTCGGCCTGCAGCGTCACGTGGTGATCGGGTCCCATCACCTCCGTGAGCGCCGCGCCGACCCGGGCCACGTCGCGGTGGTCGGGGACGCAGATCAGCACGCCGCGGCCGTTGACCCGCGTCGCCGAGGCCAGCTCGGCGAGGCGACGGGGCCAGTCCTCCCCCGGTGCCGCGCTCCAGACCGCGCGCGGCGAGGCACCGGTCATGAGGTGACGACGGAACGCGGGCGCAGCCGTGTAGGCCGCCCAGGCGTTCTGCCCGTCGCCGACGGGCCGGTCCTCGAACGGCGGCTCCGGCGACGCGGGCTCCTTCTCGGTCGTCGCATGACGAGGCGGCACCGCGAGACGTCGTACGTCGGAGCTCGCGCCCGCGTAGCGCTCGGCGATCCGGCGACACAGCTCGGCGACGGCCGGCGTCAGCACCTGCTCGTCGCTGACCACCCGCCGGAGCGGCGCGAGCCGACCGTCGTGGTCGGTGGCGGCCGCGCGCGCGATCACGTAGCCGTCGACGTCCTGACCGGCGAAGCGGACCTTGATCCGCACCCCGGGGCGGGCCTGGTCGGCCATCGCCGCCGGCACGGCGTAGTCGAAGGGCCGGTCGAGGTGGGTCAGGGGCAGGTCGACGAGGACCCGGGCGACGGGATCGACCTCGGCCAGCTCCACGGGCGTCGCCTGCTTCGCCCGGCGGGCACGGGCCGCCGCCCCCGAGCGCCGCGCAGCGGCACGCGCCAGCCCGGGGAGGGCGGCGTCCTGCTCGTCGGCGGTCATGCGCGTTGTCTACCAGCGACGCCCGACGACTCGTCGAGCCGGCTCATCCCGGCACGGGAATTGCAACGGGTCGGCGCATCTCCGGTACCGAAGACGCGCCGACCCGGCAGGTGGATCAGATGCCTGCGGCGGCCTTCAGGGCCTCGGCCCGGTCGGTCCGCTCCCAGGTGAACTCCGGCAGCTCGCGGCCGAAGTGGCCGTAGGCGGCGGTCTTGGCGTAGATCGGCCGGAGCAGGTCGAGGTCGCGCAGGATGGCGCCCGGGCGGAGGTCGAAGACCTCGAGCACGGCCTCCTGGATCTTCTCGTCCGGGACGACGCCGGTGCCGAACGTCTCGACGAAGACGCCCATCGGGGCGGCCTTGCCGATCGCGTAGGCGACCTGGACCTCGGCGCGACGGGCCAGGCCCGCCGCGACGATGTTCTTGGCGACCCAGCGCATCGCGTAGGCGGCCGAGCGGTCGACCTTCGACGGGTCCTTGCCGGAGAACGCGCCGCCGCCGTGGCGGGCCATGCCGCCGTAGGTGTCGACGATGATCTTGCGACCGGTCAGGCCGGCGTCACCCATCGGGCCACCGATGACGAAGCGGCCGGTCGGGTTGATGTAGAGCTTGTAGCCCTCCGACGGCACCAGTGCCTTGAACTGCTCGAGGACCGGCTCGATGACGTTGACCTCGATGTCCTTGGCCAGCTGGTCCTGGCTGACGTCCTCGGCGTGCTGGGTGGACAGCACGACAGCGTCGATGCGCAGCGGGCGGTCGTCCTCGTCGTACTCGATGGTGACCTGGGTCTTGCCGTCCGGGCGGAGGTACGGAAGCGTCCCGTCCTTCCGGACCTCGGTCAGCCGCTCGGCCAGCGTCTGCGCGATCTTGATCGGCAGCGGGAAGAGCTGGGGGGTGTCGTCGCAGGCGTAGCCGAACATCAGGCCCTGGTCGCCGGCGCCCTGACGGTCGAGCTCGTCGTCCGAGCCGCCGACCCGCTCCTCGAACGCGTCGTCGACGCCCTGTGCGATGTCGGCCGACTGGGAGCCGATCGCGACCTGCACGCCGCAGGAGTTGCCGTCGAAGCCCTTCTCGGACGAGTCGTAGCCGATCTCGAGGATCTTCTGGCGCACCAGCTGGGCAACCGGGGCGTACGCCGACGTGGTCACCTCACCGGCGACGACGACGAGACCCGTGGTCAGGAGCGTCTCGACAGCGACCCGGCTCTTCGGGTCGTGCTCGAGCAGGTAGTCGAGCACGGTGTCGCTGATCTGGTCAGCGATCTTGTCGGGGTGCCCCTCGGTCACGGACTCGGAGGTGAAGAGGCGTCCAGCCACGTTGGTTTCTCGCTTTCGCATCGGGCGTCTTAGGGGGTTGTCAGGGGCCGATTGCCGATCCAACGATACGGGGATCGACAGGTGACGCGGGGCAGTCTCACGCAGGAGCCAGGCGTGCCGAGACCTGGTCCCAGATGACGTGGGCGAGAGCTCCCTTGCTCCCCCGCGGCACGTCGACCGCGGTGCCGTCGGCGGCCAGAATAACCGCCTCGTTGTCGTCTGACCCGAAGACCGCACCACCGCCGACGTCGTTGACCACGAGCAGGTCGCATCCCTTGCGTGCCAGCTTGGCGCGCGCCAGGTCCAGGACCGAGCCGCTCGCGTCGCCGGTCTCGGCAGCGAACCCGACGACGACGGTGTGGGCGCCGGGACGGTGGGCCGAGAGCTCCTTGAGGATGTCGGGGTTCTGCTCCAGCGAGATCACGGGGGCTGAGCCATCGTCGGACTTCTTGATCTTGGTGTCCGAGCGGTGCACGGGACGGAAGTCGGCCGGAGCCGCCGCCATCACGACGGCGTCGGCCCCTGCGGCGGCCGTGAGTACGGCGTCCCGCAGCTCGGCCGTGGACTCGACGCGGACGACCTTCACGCCGGCGGGATCGGGCAGGGTGACGTTGGCAGCGACCAGCGTGACCTCGGCCCCCCGGGCGGCGGCGGCCCTGGCCAGTGCGTAGCCCTGGCGGCCGGACGAGCGGTTGCCGAGGAATCGGACGGGGTCGAGCTTCTCCCGGGTGCCCCCGGCCGACACCACGACGTGACGGCCGGCGAGGTCGAGGTCGCCCACCGCGCTCTGGGTCGTCGCGCCGGTCGAGGCCCGCTCGAGCAGGTCGCGGCAGAGCTCGAAGATCTCCTCCGGCTCGGGCAGCCGCCCCTTGCCGGTGTCGGCGCCCGTGAGGCGGCCCTCGGCGGGCTCGATCACGAGGACACCGCGGGACCGGAGGGTCGCGACGTTCGCGGCCGTGGCCGCGTGCTCCCACATCTCGGTGTGCATGGCCGGCGCCATCACCACCGGGCACCGCGCCGTCAGCAGCGTGTTGGTCAGCAGGTCGTCGGCGAGACCGTGCGCGGCCTTGGCCAGCAGGTCGGCGGTCGCCGGGGCGACCACGACCAGGTCGGCCTCCTGGCCGATCCGGACGTGGGGCACCTCGTGCACGGCGGTCCAGACGTCGGTGGCGACCGGCTTGCCGGACAGCGCCGCCCAGGTCGGAGCGCCGACGAACTCGAGCGCGGCAGCCGTGGGCACGACCGTCACCTCGAAGTCGGCGCCGCCCCCGGACTCGGTGAACCGGCGCAGCAGCTCGCAGGCCTTGTAGGCGGCGATGCCGCCGGAGACCCCGAGCACCACGCGCTGCCGCGGCATCGGAGAGCTCAGATCACTCGGCGGCGTCGGCGCGGGCCACGTTGGTGACGGCCGCGGCGGCTGCCTCCTCGGCGGCGAGCTCGGCCGGGTCGATGTCCTCACACGTCAGCAGGTCCTCGTTGATCTCGCGGAGCGCGATCGACAGGGGCTTCTCCTGCACGTGGGTGTCCACGAGCGGGCCGACGTACTCGAGGAGACCCTCACCGAGCTGCGAGTAGTAGGCGTTGATCTGCCGGGCGCGCTTGGCGCTGTAGAGGACCAGCTTGTACTTGCTGTCGGTCTTGGTCAGCAGGTCGTCGATCGGCGGGTTGGTCACACCCACGGCGTCGATGTTCGGGGCAGACACGCGGTTGGCCTCACAGGGTCGGTAGGGGAATCAGAGCGGCGGCCCGGACGGCGATCTCGACCCCCTGAACAGGGTCAACGGACGGAGCCGTCACCGAGCGTCATCAAGGCTACCAACTCGGCAGCTGCATCGTGAACTTCGTGGTTGACGATGGTGACGTCGAACTCCGCCTCGGCGGCCAGTTCCTCGACCGCGGTCGCGAGCCGCCGCTCGCGTTCCGCGTCGGTCTCGGTGCCCCGGCCGACGAGCCGGCGTACCAGCTCGTCCCACGACGGCGGCTTGAGGAACACGAACAGCGCCTCCGGCATCGTCCGTCGTACCTGCCGCGCGCCCTGGAGATCGATCTCGAGCATTGCCGGGCGCCCGGAGGCAAGAGCGGCCTCGACCGGCCCCCGCGGTGTGCCGTAGCGGTGGGTCCCGTGCACGACGGCCCACTCGAGCAGCTGGTCCTCGGCGACCAGCCGGTCGAACTCGGCGTCGTCCATGAAGAGGTAGTGGACGCCGTCGACCTCACCGGGCCGCGGTGCCCGGGTCGTCGCCGACACCGAGATCCAGACCTCGGGATGGTCCTGCCGGACCGCCTCCGCGACCGTTCCCTTGCCGACCGCCGTCGGCCCGGCGAGTACGACGAGACGGCTCGGTCCGGTCACGCTGGGTGGTCGAGCCGGTCGAGACTCAGTCACCCGGGGCGAACTCGCGTTCCAGGGCGGCGATCTGCTTCGCGCCGAGTCCACGGACCCGGCGGGACTCGGCGATGCCGAGCCGCTCCATGAGCTGGCCGGCGCGGACCTTCCCAAGACCGGGCACCGCCTGGAGCAGGTCGAGGACCTTCATCTTGCCGACGACGTCGTTCTTCTGTCCCTCGGCCAGGACGTCTGCGATGGAGGCTCCGGAGTTCTTCAGCCGGTTCTTCACCTCGGCCCGCTCGCGCCGGGCGGCGGCAGCCTTCACAAGCGCAGCTTGACGCTGTTCGGGGGTGAGGGGAGGCAGGGCCACGTACACGGATCCTTCTGTTCAGATGTCGAGCGCGGGCAGCGACAGCACGGTGACAACGACGGGAGGAGGCCGGACCAGCCACCAAGCCGCCACCCTAGTCACGTGGTCGATGGGCGGGCAACGCGGGCCGGGCAGCTTTCGCGTGCAGTTCCGGCTGTCAGCTCGGGGTCAGGGGGCCAGCTGCGTCTTGCAGACGTCGCGGGCGTGCTGCTCGACGCCGATCATCGCCTCTCCGGTCGTCCTCGAGACCAAGGCGACAGCGGCAGCGTCGATCGTGTCCCGCTGCTCCTGGTCGAGCCCCGCGGGCGGGTGGCGACGGTCGTAGCTGGCCGGGTCGACCCCCGCGGCGTCGAGCGCGTCGACGAGGTCGTGGATCCGCTCGATGACGATCTCCCAGTCATCGGCGATGTCCTCCGGCGCCTTGGCGGCAAGGGTCTCGAAGATGGGCAGCGCCTCGATCAGCCCGCTCGACCTGCCTCCCGCCGCGAGCGCGGCGCTCAGTGGTGCCTGCTGCTCGTCGACCTCCTCGCAGTAGTCCTGGAACTCGTCCGGGATCGCGTAGGGGTCGTCGGCGTCATCCCCACCGCAGCCAGCAACGCCGAGCAGGGCGATCGCGGCGACAGCCGCGACACCCAGCCGCACGCAAGCGCTGCGCCTCACCCGAGCAGGCTCCGCAGCTCGTCGTTGGCGCGGTCGACGGCGCCGCGCATCGCGACCGCGTCGGGACCGAGCCTGAGCACGCCGCGGGAGGAGCTGGCCACGACGTTGTGCGCAGACGCCCCGAAGATCCTGACGATGTCGGCGGCGGTGCCGCCCTGCTCGCCGTACCCGGGCGCCAGGATCGGGCCATTGATGGGGGAGCTCGCGAAGTCGTAGAAGCCACCGTCGATGGTGGCGCCCACGACGGCGCCGAACGAACCGACCGGCTGCGCGCCGCGGTTGAGCTCGCGGAGGTGGTCGAGCATCGCCGACGCGACCGTGCGCCCGCCGAAGTCGTCGCTGGTCACCGCCTCCTGCACCTCCGGGCCCTCCTTGTTGGAGGTCGCCGCGAGCACGAACAGGCCGGCGCCGTTGATCCGGGCGACCTCGATGAACGGCACCAGCGAGCCGAAGCCCAGGTACGGGCTGGTCGTGATCGCGTCGGACGCGAGCGGCGAGGCCGGGTCGAGGTAGGCCTCGGCGTACGCCTGCGACGTCGAGCCGATGTCACCGCGCTTGACGTCGAGCAGCACCAGTGCGCCCGCGGCGCGGGACTCGGCGATCACGCGCTCGAGGACCGCGATCCCCCGGCTGCCGAACCGCTCGTAGAACGCCGACTGCGGCTTCACGACCGAGCAGTACGGCGCCACCGCCTCGACCGCCGTGAGCGCGAACTTCTCCAGGCCCTCGACGGTGTCGTCGAGACCCCACTCGTGCAGCAGGCCCGCATGGGGGTCGATCCCGACGCAGAACTGGCCGCGCTCCGCCAGCGCTGCCGCGAACCTCTCGCCGAACGGTGCGGTCATCAAAGCCCCTTCAGGATCCGGCGCGGCCACATCGGGCCACCGTAGATGAGGCCGGTGTAGGCCTGGATCAGGTCCGCACCGGCAGCGAGGCGCTCCCGTGCGTCGTCGGGCGTCGAGATGCCGCCGACGCCGATCAGGGTCAGCTCCTGTCCGACCCGACCGCGGAGCAGCGACACGACGGCGGTCGCCCGCTCGCGCAGCGGCGCTCCGGACAGCCCGCCGGCACCCGCCGCCCCGACCAGGTCCGGCTTCGACCGCAGTCCGTCGCGGCTGATCGTCGTGTTGGTCGCGATGATCCCGGAGAGCTCCTGGGCGAGCGCGAGGTCGGCAACCTCGAGCACGTCCTCGTCGGCCAGGTCCGGCGCGATCTTGACCAGCAGCGGGATCCGGTCGCGTCCCCCGTCCTCGGCGGCCCGGTCCGCGACCTGACGGACGTGGGCGAGGAGCGGAGCGAGCTTCTCGACCGCCTGCAGGTTGCGCAGTCCCGGCGTGTTGGGCGAGCTGACGTTGACGACCAGGTAGTCGGCGTACGGCGCCAGCAGCCTCGTCGACGCCTCGTAGTCGGCCTCGACCGCTGCCTGGTCGTCGTCGGGGACGACCTTGGACTTTCCGATGTTGATGCCGAGCACGGGTCCGCCGGCACGGCGACCCCGCTTCGCCAGCCGCTGCGCGACCGCGGCGGCGCCGTCGTTGTTGAAGCCCATCCGGTTGACGACCGCCTGGTCCTCGACCAGCCGCATCAGGCGGGGCCTCGGGTTGCCGGGCTGGGCGAGCGCGGTCACCGTGCCGATCTCGACGTGACCGAACCCGAAGGCGCCGAGCTCCTCGAACGCCTGGGCCGTCTTGTCGAAGCCGGCCGCCAGGCCGAGCGGGTTGGGGAAGGTCAGGCCCATCGCCTGGACCGGGGTCCCGGCCGGCACCTTCACCCGGCGCAGCACCGGGCCGGCTGCCCGGAGCGCGTCGAAGGTGCGGTGGTGGGCGATCTCGGCGTCGAGTCGGGCCAGCCCGTGCTTGAAGACCGTGCTGTAGATCGGGAGGGTCACCGCGGAGCCCATTCCTGGAGGGACTTCACGCCGATCTCGCCGCGATGGAGGGCCTCGATGCCGTGCACCGCTGCGCCGAGCCCCTGCACGGTGGTGATGCACGGGATGTTCGCCCGGACCGCGGCGGTGCGGATCTCGTAGCCGTCGAGCCGCGCCGAGCCGCCGCTGGTGGCGCCGTGCGGGGTGTTGATGACCAGGTCGATCTCGCCGGCGAGGATCAGCTGGACGGTGGTCTTCTCCCCCGCCGGGCCCTCACCCTCGAAGTGCTTGCGGACGATCGTCGTCTCCACGCCGTTGCGGCGCAGGACCTCCGCGGTGCCCTTGGTCGCAAGGATCTGGAAGCCGTGGTCGGCGAGCACCTTGATCGGGAAGATCATGTGCCGCTTGTCGCGGTTGGCCATGCTGACGAACACCTTGCCGCTGGTCGGAAGCGAACCGAACGCCCCGGCCTGCGCCTTCGCGAAGGCGGTGCCGAAGTCGGCGTCGAGCCCCATGACCTCGCCGGTCGACTTCATCTCCGGCCCGAGCACGGTGTCGACCTGGCGGCCGTCCGGCGTGCGGAACCGGTTGAACGGCATCACCGCCTCCTTGACCGCGATCGGCTGGTCCGGCGGCAGCGAGCCACCGTCGCCCTCGGCCGGCAGCAGGCCGTCCGTGCGGAGCTCCGCGATGCTGGAGCCCATCATCACCCGAGCGCAGGCCTTCGCCAGCTGGGTGCCGGTCGCCTTGGACACGAACGGGACCGTGCGGCTGGCCCGCGGGTTGGCCTCCAGGACGTAGAGCACGTCGGAGCCGAGCGCGAACTGGATGTTGATGAGGCCACGGACCCCGACGCCCTTCGCGATGGCGAGCGTCGCCTCACGGATCCGCTGGATCTCGGAGTCGCCGAGCGTGATCGGCGGCAGGGCGCACGACGAGTCGCCGGAGTGGATGCCGGCCTCCTCGATGTGCTCCATCACTCCGCCGAGGAACAGCTCCTCGCCGTCGTACAGGGCGTCCACGTCGATCTCGACGGCGTCGTCGACGAACCGGTCGACGAGCACCGGGTGCTCGGGCGTCACCTCCGTGGCACGGGAGATGTAGTCGCTGAGCGAGCGCTCGTCGTACACGATCTCCATGCCCCGGCCGCCCAGGACGTACGACGGCCGCACCAGCACCGGGTAGCCGATCCGGTCCGCGACCTCCCGGGCCTCCTCGAAGCTGGTCGCCATCCCGTGCTGCGGCGCGATCAGCCTCGCCTCCGCGAGGACCCGGCCGAACGCGCCGCGCTCCTCGGCGAGGTGGATCGCCTCCGGGCTGGTGCCGACGATGGTCACGCCGTTGTCCTTGAGCCCTTGCGCGAGTCCGAGCGGGGTCTGGCCGCCGAGCTGGCAGATGACGCCCGCCACCGGCCCGGCCTTCTCCTCCGCGTGCACGATCTCGAGCACGTCCTCGAGCGTGAGCGGCTCGAAGTAGAGCCGGTCGGAGGTGTCGTAGTCGGTCGACACCGTCTCGGGGTTGCAGTTGACCATGACGGTCTCGTAGCCGGCCGCGCTCAGCGCCATGCTGGCGTGGACGCAGGAGTAGTCGAACTCGATGCCCTGGCCGATCCGGTTCGGTCCGCTGCCGAGGATGATCACGGCCGGCTTCTCGCGAGGCTGGACCTCGGTCTCCTCGTCGTACGAGGAGTAGTGGTACGGCGTCCGCGCGGCGAACTCCGCCGCACAGGTGTCGACGGTCTTGTAGACCGGCCGGATGCCGAGCGCGTGCCGCACACCGCGGACCACGTCGGGCGTCATGCCGCGGATCTTGCCGATCTGGACGTCGGAGAAGCCGTGCCGCTTGGCGTTGCGGAGCAGCGCGGGCGTCAGCTCGTCGGCCTCGATCAGGTCCTGCGCGGTCTCGTTGATCAGCATCAGCTGGTCGACGAACCACGGGTCGATGCCGGTGGCCTCGAAGACCTCCTCCGGCGTCGCCTCGGCGCGGATCGCGTCCATGACCTTCTTGAGCCGGCCGTCGTGAGGCTTCTTGATCTCCTCGAGCAGGCTCTCCTTGTCGAGTTCGACCAGCTCCTTGTGCCAGTCGAACGGCGCCTTCTTGTCCTCCAGCGAGCGCAGCGCCTTCTGCAGCGCCTCGGTGAAGTTGCGGCCGATCGCCATCGCCTCGCCGACCGACTTCATGTGCGTGGTGAGGGTCGGGTCGGCGCCCGGGAACTTCTCGAACGCGAACCGCGGCACCTTGACGACCACGTAGTCGAGGGTCGGCTCGAAGCTGGCCGGCGTCTCCTCGGTGATGTCGTTGGGGATCTCGTCCAGGGTGTAGCCGATCGCCACCATCGCGGCGATCTTCGCGATCGGGAAGCCGGTGGCCTTCGACGCCAGCGCGCTCGACCGGGACACGCGGGGGTTCATCTCGATCACGATCACCCGGCCGTCACGCGGGTTGACGGCGTACTGGATGTTGCAGCCGCCGGTGTCGACGCCGACCTCGCGGATGATGCCGATGGCGAGGTCGCGGAGGTGCTGGTACTCGCGGTCGGTGAGCGTCATCGCCGGCGCGACCGTGATCGAGTCGCCGGTGTGGACGCCCATCGGGTCGAGGTTCTCGATCGAGCAGATGATGACGACGTTGTCGGCCTTGTCGCGCATCACCTCCAGCTCGTACTCCTTCCAGCCGATGATCGACTCCTCGATGAGGACCTCGGTCGTCGGGCTGGCGTCGAGGCCGGAGCCGGCGATCCGGGCCAGGTCCTCGTCGTCGTAGGCGATGCCGGAGCCGGTCCCGCCCATGGTGAAGGACGGGCGTACGACGACCGGGAAGCCGAGCTCGCCGACGGCCTTCTCACAGTCCTCGAGCGAGTGGCACACGAAGCTGCGCGCCACCTCGCCGCCGATCTTCTGGACGATCGCGTTGAACGTCTCGCGGTTCTCGCCGCGGTGGATGGCGTCGAAGCTGGCGCCGATCATCTCGACGCCGTACTTCTCCAGGACGCCCTTCTCGTGCAGCGCGATCGCCGTGTTGAGGGCGGTCTGGCCACCGAGCGTCGGGAGCACCGCATCGATCGGGTAGCCGCGCTCGGCCTCGACTGCGATCACCTTCTCGACGTACTCCGGGGTGATCGGCTCGACGTAGGTCGCGTCGGCGAACTCCGGGTCGGTCATGATCGTGGCCGGGTTGCTGTTGACCAGCACCACCCGGAGCCCCTGGGCCTTGAGCACCCGGCACGCCTGGGTGCCGGAGTAGTCGAACTCGCAGGCCTGGCCGATGATGATCGGTCCGGAGCCGATCACCAGGACCGACTTGATGTCGTCGCGCTTCGGCATCAGGCGTGTGCCCCCATCAGATCAATGAACCGGTCGAACAGGTAGGCGGCGTCGTGCGGCCCGGCCGCGGCCTCGGGGTGGTACTGCACCGAGAAGGCCACGAGGCGGTCGTCCCGCCGCAGCTCGAGCCCTTCGACGACGTCGTCGTTGAGGCAGATGTGGCTCACCGTCGCCGATCCGTACGGCGTCTCCGTGGCGGTGTCGAGCGGGGCGTCGACCGCGAAGCCGTGGTTGTGCGCGGTGACCTCGACCTTGCCGGTCGTGCGGTCCATCACCGGCTGGTTGATGCCGCGATGGCCGTAGGTCAGCTTGTAGGTGCCGAACCCGAGTGCGCGCCCGAAGAGCTGGTTGCCGAAGCAGATGCCGAAGTAGGGGATCCCCCGCTCAAGCACCGCCTGCAGGGTGCTGACGTCGGCCGTGGCCGGGTCGCCCGGACCGTTGGAGAAGAAGACCCCGTCGGGACCATTCGTCCCGACGGCCATCACATCAGAGATCGTCGCCGTCGAGGGCAGCACGTGCACCTCGATCCCGCGCTCGGCCATCAGCGCCGGGGTCATCCCCTTGATGCCCAGGTCGACGGCCGCGACGGTGAAGCGCTTCTCCCCCACCGCCGGGACGACGTAGGAGTCCATCGTGCTGACCTCGCCGGCGAGGTCCGCGCCCTTCATCTCCGGCTGCTGCAGCACCCGCGCCAGCAGCGCGCCCGGGTCGGTCTCGGTCGTGGAGATGCCGCAGCGCATGGCGCCGCGCTCGCGCAGGTGCCGGGTCAGCGCGCGGGTGTCGATCCCGCTGATGCCGACCACGCCCTGCGACCGCAGCTCGTCGTCCAGGGACCGGCGCGAGCGCCAGTTCGAGGCGCGCCGCGCGGGATCGCGGACGACGTACCCGGCCACCCAGATCCGGCGGGACTCCTGGTCCTCGTCGTTGACGCCGGTGTTGCCGATGTGCGGAGCCGTCATCACGACGACCTGGCGGTGGTACGACGGGTCGGTCAGGGTCTCCTGGTAGCCCGTCATGCCGGTGTTGAACACCGCTTCGCCGTACGTCTCGCCCTCGGCGCCGTACGTCTCCCCGTGGAAGGTCCGTCCGTCCTCGAGCACCAAGATCGCCATCAGGCCACCTTCCCGTCCAGGCTGTACAGCTTGCCGTCGAGCACGGTCGGCCGGCCCCGGAGGAACGTCGCCTCGATCCTTCCCGGCAGCTCCATGCCGGCGTACGGCGTGTTCCGCGAGAGGGACGCGGACTCGGCGGCGTCGATCGTCCTGGTAGCCGCTGGGTCGTAGAGCGCGAGGTTGGCCGGCGCCCCGACCTCGATCGGACGCCCGTGGTCGGCGACCCGGCCGATCCGGGCCGGCGCGTAGGACAGCCGCTCGGCCACGCCCTCCCAGTCGAGCAGGCCGGTGTCGACCATCGCGTGCTGCACGATCGACAGCGCCGTCTCGAGGCCGAGCATGCCGAACGCCGCGGCCGCCCACTCGCAGTCCTTGTCCTCGTGCGGGTGCGGCGCGTGGTCGGTGGCGACGATGTCGATCGTCCCGTCGGCCAGGCCGGCGCGCAGCGCCTCGACGTCGGCGGCCGAGCGCAGCGGCGGGTTGACCTTGTAGATCGGGTTGTACGTCGCCGCCAGCTCGTCGGTCAGCAGCAGGTGGTGCGGGCACGCCTCCGCCGTCACGTTCCAGCCCTTGCGCTTGGCGTCGCGGACGATCTCGACCGAGCCCGCCGTGGAGACGTGACACACGTGCAGCCGTGAGCCGACGTGAGCCGTCAGCAGGCAGTCGCGGGCGATGATGGCCTCCTCGGCGACCGCCGGCCACCCGGCCAGGCCTAGCCGTCCGGAGAGCTCGCTCTCGTTCATCTGCGCGCCCTCGGTGAGCCGCGGGTCCTGCGCGTGCTGGGCGATGACGCCGTCGAACGCCTTGACGTACTCCAGCGCGCGCCGCATCAGCAGCGGGTCGCTGACGCAGTGCCCGTCGTCGGAGAAGATCCGCACGCGGGCCGCGGAGTCGGCCATCGCGCCGAGCTCGGCGAGCCGCTCGCCCTTGAGGCCGACGGTGACCGCGCCGATCGGGAAGACGTCGCAGTAGCCCGCCTCCCGGCCGAGCCGCCACACCTGCTCGACGACACCGGCGGTGTCGGCGACCGGGTCGGTGTTGGCCATCGCGTGCACCGCGGTGAAGCCACCGAGTGCGGCGGCGCGGGTGCCGGTCTCGACCGTCTCGGCGTCCTCGCGGCCGGGCTCGCGCAGGTGGGTGTGGAGGTCCACCAGTCCGGGGAGGGCGATCAGGCCGTCGGCCTCGATCACCTCCGCGCCGTCGGCGGTGAGTCCGGCGCCGATCTGGGCGATCACACCGTCCGCGATCCGGATGTCGGTCGGCTCACCCCCGAGGATCGCTGCGTTCTTGAGGAGAAAACTCGGGCTGGTCACGCTGGTCATTCGGGGTTCTCGCTTCCACCCAGGAGGAGGTAAAGGACGGCCATTCGGACGGCGACACCGTTGGTCACCTGCTCGACGATCACCGAGCGGTCGGAGTCGGCGACGTCGGCGGTGATCTCCATGCCGCGCACCATCGGACCGGGGTGCATGACGATCGTGTGGTCCTGCAGGGTCGCCATCCGGCGACCGTCCAGGCCGTAGCGGCGGGAGTACTCCCGCGGGGTCGGGAAGAACCCGCCCTGCATCCGCTCCCGCTGGACCCGCAGCATCATCACCGCGTCGACCTTCGGGAGCACGGCGTCGAGGTCGTAGCTGGTGTCGACGCCCCAGGACTCGACGCCGACCGGCAGCAGGGTCGGCGGGCCGACCAGCGTCACGTCGACGCCCAGCGTCTGGAGCAGGAGCGCGTTGGAGCGGGCGACCCGGCTGTGCAGCACGTCGCCGACGATCGCGACCCGGCGGCCCTCGAGCCCGCTCGGCTTCGACTCGCCGAGGTGCCGCCAGAGGGTGAACGCGTCCAGGAGCGCCTGGGTGGGGTGCTCGTGGGTGCCGTCGCCGGCGTTCACGACACTGGACCGCACCCAGCCCGAGTGGGCGAGCCGGTGCGGCGCGCCGCTCGCGCTGTGCCGGATTACGACCGCGTCGGCGCCCATCGCCTCGAGCGTGAGCGCGGTGTCCTTGAGGCTCTCGCCCTTGCTCAGGCTCGAGCCCTTGGCCGCGAAGTTGATGACGTCGGCCGACAGCCGCTTGGCCGCCGCCTCGAACGAGATCCGGGTGCGGGTCGAGTCCTCGAAGAACAGGTTGACGACGGTGCGGCCGCGCAGGGCCGGCAGCTTCTTGATCGGCCGGTCCGCCAGCGAGCGGAGCTCGGCGGCGGTGGTCAGGACCAGCTCGGCGTCGTCGCGAGTCAGGTCCGCCGCGCTCAGCAGGTGTCGCTTCATGCCGTCCCTCCGTTGTCCTCGGGTGCCGGCACGACGATCGAGACCGAGTCGGCGTCGCCGTCGTCGTCCAGCTCGGAGAGCCGCACGCTCACCCGCTCCGCGACCGATGTCGGTAGGTTCTTGCCGACGAAGTCCGCGCGGATCGGGAGCTCGCGGTGGCCGCGGTCGACGAGCACCGCCAGCTGGACGGCCCGCGGCCGGCCCACGTCGTTGAGCGCGTCGAGAGCGGCCCGGATGGTGCGGCCGGAGTAGAGCACGTCGTCCACGAGTACGACGACCTTCCCGTCGATCCCGTCCCCCGGGATCTCGGTGTGCATGAGGGTCCGCGCCGGCTTCATCCGGAGGTCGTCGCGGTACATCGTGATGTCGAGCGATCCGACCGGGACGTCGTACTCCTCGACGGAGGAGATCCGGGCGGCGATCCGGTGCGCGAGCGGGACGCCGCGCCGTGGGATGCCGAGGAGCACGAGGTCGCCCGCGCCCTTGTTGCGTTCGAGGATCTCGTGGGAGATCCGGGTGAGAGCCCGGGCGATGTCACGGGCGTCAAGAACGGTGCGGCCCATCTGGGCCGACGGAGCGGCAGGCATCAGCGCGCCGGACCTCCTTCTCCGCCTCACGGGACGGCTCGTTAAAGGATGTCGAACTAGGTCCACCTTAGCGGCTCCGGTCCGAGCCGGACGAACCGGCACGCCTCATCCCTATGGATGGGCTCTCTCATCCGCAGGGATTGGATTCCCGCGCTCCGGGTCCGACCACCGCTCGGCGGTTCTACCGTCGTCGCACCTCGCTAAGGACGTCGCCATGAACCCAGATTCCCGCCGCACCCGTCGCTACCTGCTGTTGCTCCTCGCCGCGACAGCGGCTCCGCTACTCGTGGCGGGCGCGACCCCGCCGGCTCTTGCGGGGCCGGCGGCCGCGGCTGAAACCCGCGTCAACACGCACACCAGCTTCGACCAGTCGGAGTCGGACATCGCCATGGACGCCGATGGCGACCACGTCATCGCCTGGACCAGCCACGTGCAGGACGGCAGCGGCACCGGCGTCTACGCCCAGCGCTACAGCGCAGCCGGCATCCCCCAAGGACCCGAGACCCTCGTCCCCACCACCACCGTCAGTCCCCAGTACGAGCCGAGCGTCGCCATGGACGCCGATGGCGACTACGTCATCGCCTGGACCAGCCACGTGCAGGACGGCAGCGGCACCGGCGTCTACGCACAGCGCTACAGCGCAGCCGGCATCCCCCAAGGACCCGAGACGCTCGTCCCCACCACCACCGTCGATTCCCAGCACGAGCCGAGCGTCGCCATGGACGCCGATGGCGACTACGTCATCGCCTGGACCAGCCTCGGTCAGGACGGCAGTGGGTACGGCGTCTACGCCCAGCGGTACGACTCCGCCGGCACCCCCCAAGGGACCGAAACCCGCATCAACACGACTACCTTCTCCGGTCAGCGTGACCCCGAGGTCGCCCTGGACGCCGATGGCGACTACGTCATTGCCTGGACCAGCTCCGATCAGGACGCCGGCGGGTACGGCATCTACGGCATCTACGCCCAGCGGTACAGCTCCACCGGCACCCCCCAAGGCACCGAGACCCTCGTCAACACCACCACGAATTACGGCCAGTTCGAACCGTCGATCGCGATGGGCACCGAAGGTCGCTACGTCATCGCCTGGACGAGCACCGAACAGGACGGCAGCAGCTTCGGCGTCTACGCCCAGCGCTACAGCGCCGGAGGCACACCGCAAGGCGCCGAGACTCCCGTCAACACCACGACAGCCAACGGTCAGAGCGACCCGCAGGTGGCGATGGACGCCGCCGGCAACTTCGTCATCGCCTGGACCAGCCTGCACCAGGACGGCAGCGATTTCGGTGTGTACTCCCAGCGCTTCGTCGCCACGGGCGCTCCCCAAGGTCAAGAGACCCGGGTGACCGCCACCACCGCCGGTAGCCAGTACCTGCCGAGCGCGGCCATGGACGCCGACGGCGACTACGTCGTCACCTGGAGCAGTGTTGAGCAGGACTCGTACCAAGATGTGTTCGCCCGTCGGTTCCGGGGCCCGGAGACCGTCGACCTCGCGCTGTCCCAGTCCGACAACACCGACCCGGTCGCCGTCGACGGTCGGATCAGCTATCGGGTCCGCGTCACCAACCTGAACGACGACGCCGACGTCACCGGCGTCGAGGCGATCGACGGCGCGATCGGCGCAGCCAGTGGCGTCTACGTCGTCAGCGCGGTGCCCGACGGCGCCACGTTCCTCTCCGCCTCCGGAGCCGGGTGGACCTGTGGCGCTCCCACCACGAAGATCACGTGCAAGCTCGCCACGACGATCGCGGCTGGCGATGTCGCTCCCGGCCTGCTGCTGACCTATGCCGCCCCGAGCGTCGCCGGCCCGGCACAACACCAGGCCCGCGTCTATGAGGCGCAGGTCGACCCCGTCCCGGCCAACAACGTCGAGGTCGAGCGGACCAGCGTGATGTGCGCCATCGAGTTCGCCCACCCGGGCTACGCCAAGGGCGAGTCCTCGTCGATCACCGCCACGGTCACCCGGCACGGCACGAACTGCGGTACCTCGAGCGTCCAGTACGACTCCGCACCCGGCACCGCTACCCTCGGCGCCGACTTCACCGACGTCGCCGGCGCCCTGACCTGGGCCGACGCCGACACCATCAAGACCTTCACCGTCCCGGTCTTCGACGACGCCCTCGACGAGAACAGCGAACGGTTCACGCTCAGCCTCAGCAACCCCGTCGGCGTACTCCTCGGCGGCAACGGGCTCGTGTCCGGCTCCATCGGCGACAACGACGACCCACCCCGGATCAACTTCACCACCGCGACCACCGCGGCCACCGAAGCCACCGGCCTCATCGAGCTCACCGTGCGGCTGAGCGCGGTCTCCGGAAGGTCCGTGACGGTCGCCCTCGGCCGCGGTGGCACCGCAACCTCAGGTGCCGACTACGTCACCGAGACCCGGCTGACCATCCCACCCGGCCAGCGCGCCGCGACCTTCGATCTCGAGATCGTCGACGACGCCGCCACCGAAGGCAGCGAGACCGCCAACCTCTTCCTCACCAGACCCGACGGAGCCACGATCGGCTCGGTCTACATCCACCGGATCACGATCAGTCCCAGCGACTGACGAACGAAGGGACCCGGCGGGTGCCGGGTCCCTTCGTCATCGACAGCTGCAGATCAGCGGAAGGCGTCCTTGACCTTCTCGCCGGCCTGCTTGAGGTTGGCCTTGGTCTGGTCGACCTTGCCTTCGCTCTCCAGGTCCTTGTCGTCCGACGCGCGGCCGACGGCTTCCTTGGCCTCGCCGACCTTCTCTTCTGCCATGTTCTCGAGCTTGTCCTGGTTGCCCACGACATCTCCTCTCGCTCGGATGTGCGTTCATCCCGGGAGGTACCCGACGAGAGCGTGCCGATCCGGGTCAGCCCGGGAACGCCCCGGCTCCGCGCCACTCTGGTATTCATGGCGCCATGCTGCTGCGCCAACTGGAGTACCTCACGGCACTGTCCCGTGAGGGTCACTTCGGTCGCGCCGCGGAGGCGTGCCACGTGACCCAGCCGGCCCTGTCGGCCGGCATCCGGAAGCTCGAGACCGAGCTCGGCGTCCAGGTCGTCCAGCGCGGCCAACGGTTCGAGGGCTTCACGCCGGAGGGCGCCCAGGTCCTCAAGTGGGCGCAGCGGATCCTCGCGGAGCGCGAGGCGCTCGGCCAGACGCTGGCTGGTATGCGCGGCGAGCTCACGGGCACGCTGCGGATCGGGGCCATCCCCACCGCACTGAGCGTCGCCTCACTCCTCACCGCGCCGCTGCGGGAGCAGCACCCGCTCGTCCGTTTCCACCTGGCCTCGATGTCGTCGCGCGAGATCGTCAGCAGCCTCAACGACTTCGACATCGACGTCGGCATGACGTACGTCGACGGCGAGCCGCTCGGGCAGGTCAAGGTGATCCCGCTCTACCGGGAGCGCTACCTGTTCCTCACCCCGGTGACCGGGGAGCTGGGCGCCCGGGACTCCGTCACGTGGGCCGAGGCGGCGTCGGCCCCGCTGTGCCTGCTGTCCCCGGTCATGCAGAACCGGCGGATCCTCGACGGCTACTTCGCCGACGCCGGGGTCGACGTGCAGCCGGTCGTGGAGACCGACACCATCTCGGCCATCTACGAGCACGTGACCTCGATGGGTCTGTCCAGCATCGTGCCGCACACCTGGCTGCCGGCGTTCGGCGTACCCGAGGGCACCCGGGTCACCCCGCTCCCCCAGCCCCGTCGCTCGTTCCAGGTCGGCCTGGTCCTCGCCGGACACGGTCCCGAGTCGATGCTCACCCGTGCGCTCGTCGAGGTCGCCGGAGGCGCCGGCCTCCGCGCCGCACTCACTCGGTGAGCACGCGCTCCGACCCCGTGTAGACGTTCATCGACGCGCCCCGGAGGAACCCGACCAGCGTCAGACCCTCCTCGTCGGCAAGGTCCGCGGCAAGCGAGGACGGCGCCGAGACCGCCGACATCATCGGGATCCCCGCCATGACGGCCTTCTGCACCAGCTCGAAGGACGCTCGTCCGCTCACCATCAGCACGGTGCCCCGGAGGGGCAGCAGACCGGTGCGCAGCGCATGCCCGATCACCTTGTCGACGGCGTTGTGGCGCCCGACGTCCTCCCGAAGGCACAGCAGCTCGCCGTCGGCCGAGAAGAGGCCGGCGGCGTGGAGGCCGCCGGTCCGGTCGAAGACCCGTTGCGCCGCGCGGAGCCGATCGGGAAGTGCGGCAAGCAGGTCCGCGCTCATCCGCAGCGGGTCGTCCGCGACGGTCCACCGCGCAGTCGTCCGGACCGCGTCGAGGCTGGCCTTGCCGCACAGCCCGCAGGACGACGTCGTGTAGAAGTTGCGCTCCAGCGACGGGTCCGGCCGCGGCACGTCCGGTGCCAGCGCGACGTCGACGACGTTGTAGGTGTTGCCGCCGTCTGCGGTGGCGCCGGCGCAGTAGCGCACGGATGCCAGGTCCTCGACAGCGCCGACGACACCTTCGCTGACGAGGAACCCGACCGCCAGGTCGAAGTCGTCACCCGGCGTCCGCATCGTCACGGTCAACGCCCGGCCGTCGACCCTGATCTCCATCGGCTCCTCGGCGGCCAAGGAGTCCGGGCGGCGGCTGGTCGCGCCGTCGCGGACCCGCAGCACCGGACGCCGTACCGTCACCCTGCCCATCGTCAGCCCGCCTCCGGTACGGGCTCGAGGCGCACGATGACGCCCTTGGAGGTCGGCGTGTTGCTGATGTCGGCGACGCTGTCGAGCGGCACCAGCACGTTGGTCTCGGGATAGTACGACGCCGCGGACCCGCGGGCCGCCGGGTAGCCGACCACGCGGAACCCCTCGGCCCGGCGCTCGGTGCCGTCCTCCCAGACGCTGACGATGTCGACCAAGGACTGGTCGGCGAGCCCGAGCGCGGCGAGGTCCTCCGGGTTGACCAGCACCACCCGTCGCGCATCGTGGATGCCGCGGTAGCGGTCGTTCATCGCGTACGGGATGGTGTTCCACTGGTCGTGCGAGCGCAGGGACTGGAGCACGAGGTAGCCCTCGGGCGCGGTCAGCATCGTCAGCTCGTTGCAGGAGAACTCGGCCCTGCCGCTCAGCGTCCGGTAGACGCCCTCGTTGACGGGGTTCGGGAGGCGGAAGCCACCGGGCCGTTGGGCCCGCTCGCTGAAGTCCTCGAACCCCGGGATGACCCGGGCGATCCGGTCCCGGATGAGTCCGTAGTCGCGCTCGAACTCCTCCCACGGGATCGCGCCGCCTTCACCGAGGGTCCGGCGAGCCAGACGGCCGATGATCGCGACCTCGCTGAGCAGGTCCGGGGAGGCCGGCTCCAGACGGCCTCGCGAGGCGTGGACCATGCTCATCGAGTCCTCGACGGTGACGAACTGCTCGCCGCTCTCCTGGATGTCGCGGTCGCTGCGACCGAGGGTCGGCAGGATCAGCGCCGTCTCGCCGCAGACCGTGTGCGAACGGTTCAGCTTCGTGGAGATCTGGACCGTGAGCCGACAACGGCGCAGGGCGTCCTCGGTGACCGAGCTGTCCGACATGGCGCGGACGAAGTTGCCCGCCACGCCGACGAAGACGGTCGCCTTGCCGTCCCGCATCGCGCGCACGCCGTTGACCGAGTCGTAGCCGTGCCTCCTCGGGGGCGTGAACGAGAACTCCGCACCGAGCGCGTCCAGGAAGGCGTCGGGCATCCGCTCCCAGATGCCCATGGTGCGGTCGCCCTGGACGTTGCTGTGGCCCCGGACCGGACACACACCGGCGCCCGGCCGGCCGAGGTTGCCGCGCAGCAGCAGGAAGTTGACGATCTCCCGGATCGTCGGCACGCCGTGCCGCTGCTGGGTGAGCCCCATGGCCCAGCACACGATGATCTTCTTGCTGGCGAGCACGCGCTCGTGGACCCGCTCGATCTCCTCGCGCGACAGCCCGGTGGCGGTGAGCACGTCGTCCCAGTCGGTCCTGCGGACGTGCTCGGCGAACGCGTCGAAGCCGGCCGTGTCGCGCTCGATGAAGCCGTGGTCGAGGACCGTGCCGGGCGCCGCGTCCTCGGCCTCCAGGAGCAGCTTGTTCAGCATCTGGAAGAGGGCCAGGTCGCCGCCGGGCCGGATCAGCAGGAAGTCGTCCGCGATCGTCGTACCCCGCCCGACGACGCCGCGTGGCTTCTGCGGGTTCTTGAACCGCTTCAACCCGGCCTCGGGCAGCGGGTTGACGGCGACGACCTTCCCCCCGTTCCTCTTGGTCTGCTCGAGCGCCGAGAGCATCCGGGGGTGGTTGGTGCCGGGGTTCTGGCCCACCACGAAGATCAGGTCGGCCTCGTAGATGTCCTCCAGCGACACCGATCCCTTCCCGATACCGAGCGTCTCCCCCAGCGCCGAGCCGCTCGACTCGTGGCACATGTTGGAGCAGTCGGGGAGGTTGTTGGTGCCGTAGGCCCGGACGAACAGCTGCAGCAGGAAGGCCGCCTCGTTGCTGACCCGTCCCGACGTGTAGAACATCGCCTCGTCAGGTGACCCGAGGCCACGGAGCTCGCCGGCGATCAGGTCGAACGCCGCGTCCCACCCGATCGGCTCGTAGTGCGTGGCACCGGGCCGCTTCACCATCGGCTCGGTGAGCCGTCCCTGCTGGTTGAGCCAGTAGTCGGACTTCTCGTCGAGCTCGGCGACCGGGTGCTCGGCGAAGAAGGCGCGGGTGATCCGACTTTTCGTCGCCTCGTCGCTGATGTGCTTGGCGCCGTTCTCGCAGTACTCGTTCTTGACCCGGTGGCCGGGCTCCGGCCAGGCGCACCCCGGACAGTCGAAACCCTTGACCTGGTTGATGTTCAGCAGCGTCAACGCCGTACGACGGGGGCCGCTCTGTGCCAGCGAGTACTCGAGCGCGTGAGCGACTCCCGGCACCCCGGCAGCCCATTCCTTCGGCGGCTTGACGGACAGGTCGTCCTTCGGGTCGTCGGTGGCACGCATCGCCTTCACTGCACCTCTGTCCTGCGGCCGAGCGCCGCCTCCTCATCGTCCTCCGACGGTGTCCGGGGCGTCAAAGATCAACATTGGATCGCTCGATCAATGTTGCTTATCAGCGGGAGCCGCCTCACTAGGCTGCGGCTGTGAGCACTCCGCGAGTTGCATCGCATGGCACCGCGCCGCTCGGCGCCGCACTGGCGCAACTGGTCGCCGACCTCCCCGATGGGGTGGTGGTCAGCGACGCGGCCGCGATCGAGAAGTACCGCGAGGACTTCGCGCGCGACGGCTCGGCCGGGACCCCGATCGCGGTGGTCCGCGCCGAGACCGCCGCCCACGTCCAGACCGCCCTGCGCTGGGCCGCTGCTCACCGGGTGCCGGTGGTGCCCCGCGGCGCGGGCACCGGCCTGTCCGGCGGGTCCTCCGCGGTCGACGGCGGCATCACGATCTCGCTGGACCGGATGCGCGCGATCGAGATCGACCCCGCCAGCCAGGTCGCGATCGTCGAGCCGGGTGCGCTGAACGTCGAGGTCAAGGGAGCAGCGGCCGAGCACGGCCTGTGGTACCCGCCGGACCCGTCGTCGTACGAGATCTGCTCGATCGGTGGCAACCTCGCGACCAATGCCGGCGGCCTCTGTTGTGTGAAGTACGGCGTGACGACCGACTACGTCCTCGGCATGGACGTGGTGCTCGCCGATGGCAGCCTGGTCCGCCTGGGTGGCAAGCAGATCAAGGACGTCGCCGGGCTCTCGCTGTTGAAGCTCTTCGTCGGCAGCGAAGGGACCCTCGGCATCATCACCCGGGCCGTCCTTCGGCTGATCCCGGCCCAGACCGCCGGCGCCACTCTCGTCAGCAGCTTCTCGACGATGACCGCCGCGTCCCGGGCGGTCGTGGCGATCCGCAGCAGGGTCCGCGCCTCCATGCTCGAGCTCATGGACCACGCGACGATCAACGCCGTCGAGGACTGGCGCTCCCACGGCCTGGACCGGGCATCGGGTGCGTTGCTGATCGCCCAGTCCGACGCGCCCGGTGCCGCCTGCGCGGCCGAGGTCGAGCTGATGCGGGAGAGCTGTGAGGCGGCCGGTGCCGTCGAGGTGTTCACCACGACGGACGCGGAGGAGGCCTCGATGTTCGTCGCCGGCCGCCGCAACGCCTTCCTCGCTCTCGAGCAGCGGGGGCAGCGTGCTCTTCGAGGATGTCGGGGTCCCGGTGCCGCTGCTCCCTGACCTGGTCGACGGCGTTGCCGCCATCGCAGCCCGATCCGGTGTCGAGATCGCTGTCGTGGCCCATGCCGGCGACGGCAACACCCATCCGATCATCGTGTACGACGCCGCAGATCCCGACTCGGTCGACCGCGCCCGTCGCGCGTTCGCGGAGGTGATGGCGCTGGCGATCGGGCTCGGCGGCACCATCACCGGCGAGCACGGCGTGGGGCGCGCCAAGCGGGCCGCGCTCCCCGACCAGCTCGGCGACGACGTGATCGCGCTGACCCGGCGCATCAAGGACGCGCTCGATCCCGACGGCATCCTCAACCCGGGAGCGATCCTGCTGCCCCGCTCGACGCCCGGCGGATGAGCGCGCTCAGGCTCAGAGCGCCTGTGCCATCGCCGCGCACGCCGCCAGCCACGACCGCTGGGTCGCCTCGCTGAGCTGGCTGTAGGGCACGACCGAGCCGGACACGAGGGCCGGGTCGTAGGGCACCCGGTAGACCCCGCGGGTCCGCTGCTCGTAGACCTGGACCAGGTCGTTCGCGAGCCGGGTGTCGACCTTGTCGCTCGGGTCGGACAGCACGGTGATCGTCTTGTGCTTGAGGTTGGCGTAGCCGGCGTCCTGCAGGGCGTCCAGCATCCAGAGACCGCTGTAGCCGGTGTCCTCGCGGACGGTGCTGGTGACGACGAGCAGGTCGGCCGCCTCCGCGGCGGCGAGCCAGTTCTCGGCCCGCATGTTGTTGCCGGTGTCGACCAGGATCAAGCGGTAGAACCGCTGGAGCAGGCCGTGCACGTCGGCGAAGTCCGCGGCGTGGATGATGCCGGTGACGTCGGGCCGCTCGTCCGAGGCGAGCACGTCGAAGTGGGCGTCCCCCTGGGACCGGACGAAGGCACCCAGGTCGCCGATGCGGGACTGGTAGACGTCCTTGAACCGGCCCAGGTCCTCGAGCAGCTCCCGGGTCGTGTTGCGGTGGTTGCTGCGCTGGCCCCGGATGCCGAGCGTGCCGCGGGTCTCGTTGTTGTCCCACGCCACCACCCCGCCACCGCGCACGGTGCCGAACGTGAAGCCGGCCGCGAGAACGCCGGTCGTCTTGGCGGCCCCGCCCTTGGGGTTGATGAACGCGATCGTGCGCGGTCCGGCGAAGTCCTTCTGGATGGCCTGCCGATCCGCGTGGTAGGCCTGCTCCTTGGCGCCCATCTTCGGCTTGACCAGGCCGCCGCTGGCCCTGCGGACCCTGCCCCTCCAGCCCCAGGTGGCCGGCCCTTGGTGCAGGTCGTTCGCCCGGCGGTCGAGGAAGTCGGTCGCGGTCATGAACCGGCGTGGCTCGGCGGGGACCAGGTTCTGGATCTGGGGCACCACCGACGGCGGTGGTGCCGTGGGCGGCGCCGACGGAGGTGGTGCCGTGGGCGGCGCCGACGGAGGCGGGCCGGAGGGCATCGGACCGCGCGGGACCGTGGCGGTCGCCAGCGGATCGGCGTCGATCGGGTCGCTGAGCGGATCGACGTCCGCGCCGGTGCGCGCAGCCTCGACCTGGCGACGGGCGAAGATCTCCAGCTCTTCGGGCGTGAAGAGCCGGTCGGACGTGTTGTGACCGGTGTCGGAGTCGGCGGACGGCTGGCTCACTGCTACCTCCCGAGAAGCGGCGGAACGACTGGCCAGACCCTAACCCGGGGGCGAAGCACTGAAAATCGGCACGTGACAAGCTCGGCCGAAAATCACATGTCGAGCTCCTTGATGGCGTTCTCGATCGCCCGGTGGAAGGTCGGGTAGGCGTAGTGCATCGTCAGCAGCTTCGAGACCGGCACCGCGGCGTGCACTGCCGTCGCGATCAGCCCGATCATCTCCCCGCCCGACGGGCCCACCGTCGTACCGCCGACGAGGACGCCGCGGTCGGCGTCGGCGACCACCTTGATCACGCCGTGGTTGCCGCTCTTGTGGATCCACCCCCGGCTCGAGTACGGCAGCTGGTAGCTGCCGGTCGCCACCCGGATGCCGGCGTCGCGCGCCTGCGCCTCGGTGAGCCCGACCGAGCCCACCTCCGGGTCGGTGAACGTCGCTCGGCTGACCGCCGTGTAGTCGGCCCACGGCCCGTCCTTTCCGAGGATCGACCGCACAGCGATCTCGGCCTGGTACATCGAGACGTGGGTGAACAGGCCCTTGCCGGTGATGTCACCGACCGCCCAGAGGTTGTCGCCGGCCCGCATCTGCTCGTCGGTGTCCAGGAACCGCGCGGAGGGGTCGAGGCCGACGGAGTCGAGGCCCAGGTCGGACAGGTTGGTACGGCGACCGGCGGCCACGAGCAGCGCCCCCGCCGCGATGGCACTGCCGCCGTCAAGAGAGACGGTGAATCCGGGCCGGGGCGTGTGGTCGACCCGAGTGATCTGCACACCGACGCGCACGTCGATGCCCTCCGCAGCCATTGCCTCGGCAACGACCGCGCTCGCTTCCGGCTCCTCGGGACCGAGGATCCGGTCCGCGACCTCCAGGATGGTGACCTGGACGCCGAAGCGGGCGAAGGCCTGCGCGATCTCACAGCCGATCGCGCCGCCGCCGAGCACGATCATGGTGTCCGGGAGGTTCTTGACCTGGACAACGTCGCGGTTGGTCCAGTACGGCGTGTTCGCCAGCCCGGGCACCGGCGGGACCGCGGGCGACGTGCCGACGTTGAGCACGACGCCGCGGCTCACGTCGTACTCCTCGGTGCCGTCGTCGGTCTCCACGACGACCTTGCCCGGTCCGGCCAACCGGCCGTGTCCGCGGGTGAACCGGCCACCGTTGTCGATGAGCCGGTCGACCGCCACCTGGTCGTTCCAGGCGTCGGTCGCCTCGTCGGAGATCCGCTTCGCGACCGGAGTCCAGTCGGGTGTCACCTCGACCGATCCACCGAGGTCGGGCACCCGGCGTGCCTCGGCGAGGGCGTTGGCCGCCCGGATCATCATCTTCGAGGGGATGCACCCGTAGTAGGGGCACTCACCGCCGACCAGGTTCTTCTCCACGCCGAGAACGGTGAGCCCGGCCTGCGCCAGCTGCGCGGCGACGTGCTCCCCTCCCGGGCCGAGACCGATGACGGCGACGTCGATGCTCTCGCTCATTGGTCAAACATTCCATGAGCGGGCGCCGGACGGAACCGACTTGCGGATCTAAGACGGACGATTCAGGCGATCAGGCTGGGCTTGCTCTTCACGATCGCGCCGAGGACGCCGTTGACGAACGACGGCGACTCGTCGGTGGAGAGCTCCCGCACCAGCGCCAGCGCCTCGGTGACGGCGACCGCGTCCGGGACGTCGTCGACGTACAGCAGCTCGAACACGCCGATCCGCAGCACGTTGCGGTCGACCGCCGGCATCCGGTCGAGCGTCCAGCCCTGGGCGTAGCTGGCGAGCACCTCGTCGATGCGCGTGAGGTGGTCGACCACGCCGCGCACCAGCGTCTCGGTGTAGGGGTTGGTCGGGGCCGCGCCCTCGGCGATGGACCGGTCGAGGGTCTCGCCGGCCGACTCCCGCCGCAGGTCAGCGGCGAAGAGCAGGTCCAGGGCCCGCTTGCGGGCCTTGGAGCGCGCGCCACCAGCAGCCATCAGGACTTCACGCGGCTGAGGTAGGAGCCACCGTCGCGGGTGTCGACCTTGATCTTCTCGCCCTGCTCGATGAACAGCGGCACCTGGATCTCGGCACCCGTCTCGAGGGTGGCGGGCTTGGTGCGGCCGGTCGCGGAGTCGCCCACGACGCCCGGCTCGGTGTAGGTGATCGTCAGCTCGACCGACGCGGGAAGCTCGATGAAGAGCACGCGGCCCTCGTTGGTGGCGACGATCGCCTCCATGTTCTCGAGCAGGAAGTTCTTGGCGCCGCCGACGATGTCGGGGTCGACCTCGATCTGGTCGTAGGTGCCCGTGTCCATGAACACGTAGCTGGTGCCGTCGTTGTAGAGGTACTGCATCGTGCGGCGGTCGACCGTGGCGGTCTCGACCTTGGTGCCGGCGTTGAAGGTCTTGTCGACGTTCTTGCCCGACTCGACGTGCTTGAGCTTGGTGCGCACGAACGCAGGGCCCTTGCCGGGCTTGACGTGCTGGAACTCGACCACCTGCCAGAGCTGGTTTTCCAGCTTGAGAACCATGCCGTTCTTCAGGTCGTTCGTCGTTGCCATGCGTCAGCCTTCTTCGATGCAGATGTCAATTTCAACAGGGGTCGTGGTGGCCAGTCGGGCCAGCGGGGAAGTCTAGTCGTCGTCCTCGGCGGCAATGAATTCGAGAGCCTGCCGGTAGCCGTCGATCCCCTGGCCGGCGATCACCTTCGTCGCGTGCGGAGTGACCACCGACGAGTGCCGGAACACCTCCGGGCGCTGCGAGGGATCGGAGATGTGGACCTCGACCAGGGTCGTGGTCAGCTGGGCGCAGGCGTCGAAGATCGCGTACGAGTAGTGGGTCCAGGCGGCGGCGTTGAGCACGACCGGGGTCTCGGTGTCGGCCGCGGCGTTGAGCCAGTCCAGGAGCTCGCCCTCGTGGTTGGTCTGCCGGACCTCGACCTCCAGGCCGAGCTGCTCGCCCCAGTTGCGGCACAGATCCGCGAGGTCGCCGTGCGTGGTGTGGCCGTAGATCTCCGGCTGGCGGCGGCCGAGCCGCCCCAGGTTCGGGCCGTTGAGGACCAGGACCTTCATCGCGCACCGCCTGTCATCACGTCGTACGACGCCCGCAGGTGCTCCTGGGACGGACCGGACAGCACGACCGGCTCGGCCACCCCGTTGAGGACGACGAACCGGAGCGTGTTGCCGCGCGCCTTCTTGTCGACCCGCATGGCGGCCAGGAGCTCGTCGAACCCGGCGCCGGCGTACGTCGTCGGCAGGCCCACGGCAGCGAACGCCGTCGCGTGCCGGGCCGCGGTGGCGTCGTCGAGGTGCCCCTCGAGCCGGGCCAGCTCGGCGACGTAGCAGCAGCCGATGGCCACCGCCTCGCCGTGCCGCATCGTGTAGCCCTCGGCCCGCTCGATCGCGTGCGCCATCGTGTGGCCGTAGTTGAGCACCTCGCGCCCGGGATGACCGTCGCCACCACCGGTCTCCTTGAGGTCGGCGACGACGACGTCGATCTTGACCCGGATCGCCCGCTCGACCAGCTCCGGAAGGATCTTGCCGGCCGGGTCGGTCGCCGCCGCCGGGTCCGCCTCGACCAGGTCGAGGATCACCGGGTCGGCGATGAAGCCGCACTTGACGACCTCACCCATGCCGGCGACCAGCTCCTCACGGGGCAGCGTGAGCAGGGTGTCGAGGTCGACGAGCACGCCGGCCGGCTCGTGGAACGAGCCCACGAGGTTCTTGCCGGCCCCGGTGTTGATGCCGGTCTTGCCGCCCACGGCGGCGTCGACCATCCCCAGCAGCGTGGTCGGGACGTGGACGACCCGCACCCCCCGCAGCCAGGTCGCAGCCACGAAGCCGCCGAGGTCGGTGGTCGCGCCACCACCGAACGTCACGACCGCGTCGGACCGGGTGAACCCGGCCTCGCCGAGCGCGTCCCAGCACTGGAACGCCACCTCGGCCGACTTCGTCGCCTCGCCGGAGGGCAGCCCGAGCGCGAGCACGTCGTAGTCCGCACGCAGCGCGTCGAGCACCGGCTCCGCAAGCTCGTCGAGCTCCGCGGCGTAGAGGAAGGCGACCCGCTGCACCTCACTGCCGAGGATCCCCGGCAGCCGGTCGGCGAGGCCGCGGCCGACCACGACGTCGTACGGCGAAGCGCTTCCCACGTGCAGGACGGTGTCGGTCATCGCTCCTCCGTTCGGTGCGGAAGCCGGTCGAGACCCGCAGCGATCTCGGCAGCCACATCCTGCGGGCTCCGGCCATCGGTGTCGACCGAGATCCGCGCCAGGCCCTCGTAGATCGGCGTCCGCTCGTCGAGCAGCTGCTTCACCCGCGCCCGGACGTTGCCCAGGAGCAGTGGACGGCCGGCACCGAGCCCGACCCGCTTCACGGCGTCGGAGAGGCCGACCCTGAGGAACACCACCGCGTGGCCCTCGAGCAGCGCGCGGGTCGCCGGATCGAGCACGGCTCCCCCACCCAGGGCGAGGACACCGTCGTGCTCGTCGAGGGCTGCCGCGACCGCCTCCCGCTCCAACGTGCGGAAAGCCGCCTCGCCGTCGTCGACGAAGATCTCCTGCACCGGCTTCCCGGCGCGGGCCTCGACCGCGTGGTCGCTGTCGAGGAAGGTGACACCGAGCGTGGCCGCCAGCAACCGGCCGACCGTCGTCTTGCCGGCGCCCATGGTGCCGACCAGGACAGCGACGGGCTGGCTCACTTGTACCTCAGCGAGGCCCGGTAGCTCTCGGCGTTGCGCCGGGTCTCCTGGACCGAGTCGCCGCCGAACTTCTCGATCACGGCGTCCGCCAGGACCAGCGCGACCATCGCCTCGGCGACGATGCCGGCGGCCGGCACTGCGCACACGTCGGAGCGCTGGTGGTGGGCGACGGCCTCCTCGCCCGTGGCGACGTCGACCGTGCGCAGCGCACGCGGCACGGTCGCGATCGGCTTCATGGCGGCGCGGACCCGGAGGATCTCGCCGGTGGTCATGCCGCCCTCGGTGCCGCCGGAGCGGCCGGAGACGCGGCGCAGGCCCTCGTCGGTCGGGACGATCTCGTCGTGGGCGAGCGAGCCGGGCGTCGCGGCGAGCTCGAAGCCGTCGCCGACCTCGACGCCCTTGATCGCCTGGATGCCCATCAGCGCGCCGGCCAGCCGGGAGTCGAGCCGGCGGTCCCAGTGCACGTGCGACCCGAGGCCGGGGGGCAGTCCGTGGACCACGACCTCGACCACACCGCCGAGGGTGTCGCCGTCCTTGTGGGCCTGGTCGATCCGCTCGACGATGAGCTTCGAGGTGTCGGGGTCGAGGCAGCGGACCGGGTCCTCGTCGAGGCGCTCCACGTCCGTGGGCTCGGGCCACAGGCCGGCGGGCACGCGCACGCCACCGATCTCGATCACGTGGGAGACGATCTGCGCGCCGACGGCCTGCTCGAGGAAGTTGCTGGCGACCCGGCCGAGCGCGACCCGGGCGGCGGTCTCGCGGGCAGAGGCGCGCTCCAGCACGGGACGCGCGTCCTCGAAGTCGTACTTCTGCATGCCCGCCAGGTCCGCGTGACCCGGGCGTGGGCGGGTGAGGGGCGCGTTGCGGGCCAGCCCGTCGAGCACGTCCTGGTCGACGGGGTCGGCGGACATCACCTGCTCCCACTTGGGCCACTCGGTGTTGCCGACCTCGATGGCCACCGGGCCGCCCTGGGTGCGGCCGTGCCGGACTCCCCCGACGACCCGCACCGCGTCGGCCTCGAACTTCATCCGGGCGCCGCGGCCGTAGCCCAGCCGCCGCCGCGCCAGGGAGTCGGAGATGTCATCGGTCGTGACCTCGACGTGGGCCGGCAGGCCCTCGAGGATCGCGACCAGGGAGGGTCCGTGGGACTCCCCCGCAGTCAGCCAGCGCAACATGCGTCACATTCTCCCATCCGGGCTCGGGCGCCGCGTCATGGGCGTGGTGGCGCGAGACCGCGTCAGCCCCAGATCGCGGCGACCATCGGCTCACCGGCCACGACGCCGAGCCACGCCCCGACCAGCAGGAACGGTCCGAACGGGTAGGCCCGCTTCAAGACAGACCGGTCCCGCTTGGCGATCGCGATGACCAACCCCGGGATCGCGAACATCAGGAACGCCGAGTACAGGCCGACCAGCAGGGGGCCGGCCCCGGCGTACCCGAGCGTGCAGCCGAGCAGGGCAGAGAGTCGTACGTCGCCGAACCCCATGCCGGCCTGCCGGATGAACCACAGCAGCCAGAACACCGTCCGGACCAGCAGCAGGCACACGACGCCACGGACCAGGTCGTCCGCTGCGCCGGTCAGCGCCCAGCGGAGGCCGCCGTAGCCCAGCGCGGCAAGGGTCGCCGGCAGCACCACGATCGACGGCAGCAGCCGGGTCCGGTGGTCGACGATGCCCAGCAGGGTGCCGACCGGCACCAGCGGCAGCAGCAGGCACAGCAGCCAGTCCCAGCCGAGCGCTGCCCCGACGCCGGCGCCGGCGACTGCGGAGATCGCCGCGGCGACCAGCCCCAGCCGCGGGCGGCGGCCGAGGTCGGCGTACAGCTCCTTGGGACCCTCCGCGAGCCGCGCCTTCTGGGCGGCGGTGAGCTCGGCGCCCTCCTCGGGCTCCGGGTCCGGCGGTGGTTCCGGCAGGCGCCGGATGAGGTACGGCGTGAGCGCGCCCCCGAGGCTGCACCCGACCAGCCCGACCAGTGCCGCTGCCAGGTGCTCGTTCACCTCGACCGCTCCCGCAGCGCCGCCTCGCCGGCGGCGCGCATCGCCGCGAGCGGCGCGGCGATGCCGGTGAACGCGGTGAACTGGAGCGCCGCCTGGTGGACCAGCAGGTCGAGCCCGCTCACGAGCGTGCGAGAGGCGGCCAGCGCCAGCGGCGTCGGCCAGGGGTCGTAGACGACGTCGAACAGGACCGCGACGTCGCCGACGCGCGCGACCAGTCCCGGCGTCTGTGCCACCACGGGGATCGTCGACACCACGATGCCCTCGTCGTGAAGCTCGACGGTGGCGAGATCGAGGACCCGGATCTGGGGGCGGCTCGGATGCCGCGCGATGGCAGCGACGGTGTCCGACGCGCGCGACGCCGACCGCGCAGCGATCGCGATCCGGGTCGCCCCGAGCTCCGCGAGGGCGAGGCCGGTCGAAGCGGCCGTTGCTCCCGCGCCGAGGATCAGCGCGTCGCCGATCGGACCGTCGTAGCGTTCCCGGATGGCCGCGACCGCGCCCGGCAGGTCGGTGTTGTCGGCGTGCACCTCACCGCCCGCCATGAGCAGCGTGTTGGCGGCACCCGCGAGCGTGACCCGATCGCTCACCACGTCGGCGAGGATCATCGCCTCGCGCTTGAGCGGCGCCGTCACCGACAAGCCTCGCCACTCCTCCCCCAGACCGGCCACGAACCAGGCCAGTCCGCCGGCCGGCACCCGCACGGCGTCGTACTCCCACTGGAGGCCGACCGCGGCGTAGCCCGCCCGGTGCAGCACCGGCGACAACGAGTGGGCGATCGGATCGCCCAGCACGGCGCACTTCACGACGTCACCCGGCCCGGCTCAGCACGCGCGGGACTGGGTGGCGCAGTAGTCGCGCAGCTCCGCCTGGTACTGCTGGAACTCGGCGTACGACTCGGCGAACTTGGTCTTGCCGGTGCGCAGGTTGACCGTGACGTAGTAGTACCAGTCCCCGGCCGTCGGTTTCAGTGCAGCGCGGATCGCCTCCTCGCCGGGGTTGCCGATCGGACCCGGCGGCAGCCCCGCGTGGAGGAACGTGTTGTACGGCGACTGCGTGTTCTCGCGCTCCTCCTGGGTGAGTCCCACCGTGAGCGGTCGGTTGAGCGCGTAGTCGACCGTGGCGTCGATCTGCAGCCGGCCGATCTGCCCGGCGGTTCCCGGGTTCTCCAGCCGGTTGTAGATCACCCGCGCGATCTTCGACATGTCCCGGCCGCGGCCCTCGGCCTGCACCAGCGCCGCCACCGTCATGACCTCGTGCGGTCGATAGCCCAGCTCGGCAGCCGCGCTCTCGAAGTCGAGGTCGCCGGCCGCCTGCTCCCAACGCTCGACCATCGAGCGGAGGAGCGACGCGGCGGTGTCGTCCGGCCTGATCGTGTAGGTCGCCGGGAAGAGGTAGCCCTCCGGGTTGCCCCGGGCATAGGCGGGCAGGCCGAGCGCCTCGGTGTCGGCCAGTGCCCGCTGCAGCTGCTTCTTCGGGAAGTCGGTGCCCGCGGCGAGCCTGTCGATGATGTCGACGGCCCGCAGTCCTTCCGGGATCGTCACCGTCGCCTGGGCGAGGTTGCCCGGGTCGATCAGGACCTCGACCACGTCGGAGGCCTTCATCTCCTCCATCAGCAGGTAGGTCCCGGCCTGGATGCCGCGCGTCTCCTCGTCGCGCTCCTCGGCGGCGTCGACGAACGCCTCCGACGAGGCGACCACGTTGAGGTCCTCGAGCTCGTCGCCCATCGACTGGATGGTCTGGCCGCTCTCGACGACGAACATCACCTCGCCCTCGCCGGGCCCCGGGTAGTCCTCCGGGTCGGCGAACAGGTCCTCGAACCACGGCCGGACGACGTAGTTGCCGGCAGCGGCGATCAGCACCACGGCGACGGCGATGAACACCAGCATCGGCACGCAGCCCGAGAGGCGCCTCTTGCGTCGCCTGCCTGCGCGTTTCGGTGCACTGTGGTCGTCGAGCCGAGCCAGGCTCTCCCCGAGGCTCTGCGGGTCACTCATGCGTCTCCTCGACGTCGGTTGCAGCGTCGTCGACGGTTGCCCCGGGCACCGCCACCACCTCTCCCGGTGCACGACCCGTCGCGCGCTCCGTGTCGAGAGCGTGCTGCAGGATCACGACGGCCGCGACCTGATCGACCACGGCGCGCCGCTGCTGTCCCTTGCGTTGATCGCGGAGCATAGCCTCCGCGGTGACCGTGGTGAGACGCTCGTCGACCAGGCGCACCGGCACCGGCGCGATCCGCTCCGCGAGCCGGCCGGCGAACTCCCGGGTCTTCACCGCAGCAGGTCCTTCGCGGCCCGACAGAGACCGCGGCAGCCCGACGACGACCTCGACCGCCTCCTCGGAGACGACGAGCTGACGGAGTCGCCGGAGATCGCCCTTGCCGCGGCGGACCGTCTCGACCGGGGTGGCGAGCATCCCGGACGGGTCGCAGCGGGCGACGCCGATCCGGGCGTCACCAGGGTCCACGCCGAGCCGTACGCCGCGCCTCACCCAGTCGCCACCGTCGCGGTGACGGCTGCGAGCGCCTCGTCGATCCGGGAGGCGTCGGTGCCGCCACCCTGGGCGACGTCGTCCTTGCCACCGCCGCGGCCGTCGACGTACGGCGCCACGGCCCGGACCAGCTCGTTGGCCGAGATGCCGCGCGCATTCGCCGCCGGGTTCACTGCCGCCACCACCGAGACCTTGCCCTCGGCGACACCGATGATCACCGCGACACCGGGCGCGTCGCCCGGCAGGCGGCCGCGCACGTCGAGCGCGAGAGTGCGGACGTCGCCGCCACCCGCACCGTCGACGTGGTGAGCAACCACCTTCACGCCGTTGATGTCGGCAGCGCCCGCAGCGAGCGTGGCCCCGCCGGCGAGCAGCTGGCCGAGCCGGATCTTCTCGATCTCCTTCTCGGCGGCACGCAGCTTCTCGACCAGGTCGTTGACCCGCGCCGGCAGGTCCTCCGGGCGCGCCTTGAGCGTCTCCGCGAGCTGCGCGACGAGGACGTGCTCACGCGCCAGGAACTGGTAGGCGTCGGTGCCGACGAGCGCCTCGACCCGGCGCACGCCCGAGCCGATCGACGACTCCCCGAGCAGCTTGATCACGCCGAGCCGTCCCGAGCTCCGGGCGTGCGTGCCACCGCAGAGCTCCCGGGCCCAGTCGCCGACGGACACCACGCGCACCTTGTCGCCGTACTTCTCGCCGAAGAGGGCCATCGCGCCGGAGGCGACGGCCTCCTTCTGGGTCATCACCTCGGCCTGGACGGCGAGGTCGTCGAGCACGACGGCGTTGACCCGAGCCTCGACGTCGGCCATCACCGACGCGGGCACCGCGCCGGAGGCGGAGAAGTCGAACCGGAACCGGCCCGGCGAGTTCTCCGAGCCCGCCTGGGTCGCCGTCTCGCCGAGCGCCTCACGGAACGCCTTGTGGACCATGTGGGTCGCCGTGTGCGACCGCGAGATCGCCAGTCGCCGGTCGGTGTCGACCAGCGCCTGCGCGGCGACACCCGTGGCCAGCTCGCCCGACAGCACCGTGGCCTTGTGGACCACGAGCCCCGTGATCGGCGACTGCACGTCGCGGACCCGGAGCACCGCGCCGTTGGCGAGCTCGATCACTCCCTGGTCGGCGAGCTGGCCGCCGCCCTCCGCGTAGAACGGCGTGCGGTCGAGCACGACCTCGACCTCGTCGCCCTCGTGGGCGGCGCCGACGACCGCGCCGCCGGCGACGATGCCCCGGACCGTGCCCTCGTCGACCACGGTGTCGTAGCCGGTGAACTCGACCGTCCCGCCCATCGTGTCGGCGATCGCGCGGTAGGAGTCGGTGTTGCGGTGGGAGCCCTTCTTGGCCTTGGCGTCGGCCTTCGCCCGCTCCCGCTGCTCGGTCATCAGCCGGCGGAAGCCCTCTTCGTCGACCTGCAGGCCCTGCTCGGAGGCCATCTCGAGGGTGAGGTCGATCGGGAACCCGTAGGTGTCGTGGAGCTGGAACGCCTTGTCGCCGGAGAAGACCTTGCCGCCCGAGCCCTTCACCTCGCCCGCGGCGACGTCGAAGATGGTCGTGCCCGCCCGGAGCGTGGCGCGGAACGCGTCCTCCTCGGCGTACGCGACCGTCGAGATCCGCTCCCAGTTCGTGAACAGGTCGGTGTAGGTCTCGCCCATCTTGTCGCGGCTGACGGGCAGCAGCTCGGGCAGGCACGGGTCCTCGTAGCCGAGCAGCCGCATCGAACGTACGACGCGCCGGGCCAGCCGGCGCAGGACGTAGCCCCGCCCCTCGTTGCCCGGCGTCACGCCGTCGTTGATCAGCATCATCGACGAGCGGATGTGGTCGGCGATCACCCGGAACCGAACGTCATCCTCGTGGTGGGCGCCGTACTTCTTACCGGTGAGCTGCTCGGCCTTCTCGATGACCGGGAACATGACGTCGATCTCGTACATGTTCTCCTTGCCCTGGAGCAGGAAGGCGACGCGTTCGAGACCCATGCCGGTGTCGATGTTGCGCTTGGGCAGCGCGCCGGCGATGTCGAAGTCCTCCTTGCTGCGGACAGCGGAGAGCTCGTCCTGCATGAAGACCAGGTTCCAGATCTCGAGGTAGCGGTCCTCGAGCTCGGTGGGCATCGCGAGCCGTTCGGTGGTCGCGAACTCGCCGTCCGGGCCGTACGACGGGCCGCGGTCGTAGAGGATCTCCGAGCACGGGCCCCCCGGCCCGGGGACACCCATCGACCAGTAGTTCTCGCGCTTGCCGAGCTTGACGATCCGCTCGGCCGGAAGGCCGGTGGCCTGCATCCAAAGCTCGAGAGCCTCGTCGTCGCCGTGCAGGATCGACGGCCACAGCCGGTCCGCGTCCAGGCCGAAGCCGCCGTGCTCGACGGGCTTGGTGACCAGGTTCCACGCCATCTCGATGGCGCCTTCCTTGAAGTAGTCACCGAACGAGAAGTTGCCGCACATCTCGAAGAACGTGCCGTGACGGGTGGTCTTGCCGACGTCCTCGATGTCGGGAGTCCGGATGCACTTCTGGACGCTGGTCGCGCGGGAGTACGGCGGGGTCTCCTGGCCCAGGAAGTACGGCTTGAACGGCACCATTCCGGCGTTGACGAACAGCAGGTTCGGGTCGTCGGCCAGCAGCGACGCCGACGGGACCGCGGTGTGCCCGGCCGCCTCGAAGTGCGCCAGGAATCGCGAACGGATGTCCGCCGTGCTCAGGCCGCTGCCCATCAGTCCCATTTAGTCCTGGCCTCTTTCGGTCTCGGATCCTTCGATCGCGGGTCGGGCTCCGGAGGTTAGTTCCCGGTGCCGCGCTGCCGCGACCTCATAACTCTCGCGGAGCGCGGCCTCGGCGTCGGTCCGTGCCTCGCGGAACTCCTCGCGGAACATCCGGGCTCCGACGGACGCGGCACTCGCTCGGTCGCGCACGCCGTCGGCGGTGAACGCCTCCGCGACCCGCCGCGCCTTCACCACCCCGTAGACGCCGGTCGCGGCACCGGCGACGAACCAGAAGCCGCGCCTCATCGGTCCTCCGCCCAGGGGCTCATCGAGACACTTCCGACGCCGGGATCGCCGCGCGCTGCCGCGCTTCCCACTCGCGTCGCGCCTGCTTCATGTCGGTCTTGCGCTGCTTGCGCGAGCGCTTCACCTCACGCTTCATCTCGAACCGGATCCGGTTGCGCACCTCGGGCGCGAGCGCGCGCCGCAGGCCGGCCGCGATCGACGCGGTGCGGATCAGGCTCTCGCGCAGCATCGCGTCGACGAACTGCGGGCCGGGAACGGTCGGCACCAGCGCGAGCGGTCCGCCGCCACGGCGCTCACCGAGCGCGGTGATGCGGTACTCCTTGTCGTCGACGATCGTCAGGTCGGCCAGACGCAGGGTCCTGCGCGCCTCCTCGAGCTGCTCCGCCTCCTCGTGCAGCCGGGCCTGGAGCGCGTCGAGCTCCTCGCGCAGCGCGTCGAGGTCGGCCGCGGCGTTCGCCAGCACCTCTTCGCCCTGGTCCCGGGTCCGCCTCAGCTCGCTCACGAGCCAGCCGACAGCGGCGAGCAGGCCGATGACGAGGAGCACCGTCAGGAAGGCCAAGAAGCCAGGGACCACCAGCGCGCTCGTCATGGGACGCAAGACTATCGGCCCCGTTCAGTCGCGTTGACCGCGGATGATCCGCCGGACCCGCTCCCAGCGCTGCTTGACCGCCGCCTCGGCGCCGAGCTCGGTCGGACGGTAGTACTCGGCGTCGGCGAGCACGTCCGGGGCGTACTGCTGCTCGGCGATGCCGAACGGCTCGTCGTGGGAATAGCGGTACGACGTACCGTGACCGAGCTTGGAGGCCCCCGGGTAGTGCGCGTCCCTCAGGTGCGGCGGCACCGACCCGATCTTCCCGGCGCGTACGTCGGCGATCGCGGCGCCGATCGCAGTCGTCACCGCGTTCGACTTGGGGGCCACGGCCAGCGCGATGGTCGCGTGGGCGAGGGTGAGCTGCGCCTCCGGCATCCCGATCAGCTGCACGGTCTGGGCCGCGGCGACCGCGGTCGTCAGGGCTGTCGGATCGGCGAGGCCGATGTCCTCGCTCGCGAGGATCATCAGCCGCCGGGTGATGAACCGGGGGTCCTCCCCCGCCTCGAGCATCCGCGCCAGGTAGTGGAGCGCGGCATCGGCGTCGGAGCCGCGGACCGACTTGATGAACGCGCTGATCACGTCGTAGTGCTGGTCGCCGTCCCGGTCGTAGCGGACCGCGGCCATGTCGGCGGCGGTCTCCGCCGTCTCCAGCGTGATCCGGGTGGAGCCGGCGAGCCCCGCGGCCCCGGCCGCAGCTTCCAGGTAGGTCAGCGCCCGCCGGGCGTCACCACCCGCGAGCCGGACGATGTGGTCGAGGGCGTCGTCGTCGAGCTTGAACTCCCCCGCCAGCCCGCGATCGTCGGTCACAGCCCGGACCACCACCTCGCGTATGTCGTCGTCGTTGAGCGACTCCAGGCGGAGCAGCAGGCTGCGGGACAGCAGCGGCGAGATCACGCTGAACGAGGGGTTCTCGGTGGTCGCCGCGACCAGGGTCACCCATCGGTTCTCCACGCCGGGCAGCAGAGCGTCCTGCTGCGCCTTGCTGAAGCGGTGCACCTCGTCGACGAACAGCACCGTCTCGCGTCCCGAGCCGACCAGGGTGGCCCGCGCGGCGTCGATGGCCGCGCGCACCTCCTTCACCCCCGCGGAGACCGCCGAGACCTCGACGAAACGGCGGCCGGTCTGCCGGCTCAGGATCGACGCGATCGTCGTCTTGCCGGTGCCCGGCGGGCCCCACAGCAGCAGCGACATCGCCCGGTCGCCCTCCACCAGCTGCCGCAGCGGGGACCCGGGGGCCCGCAGCTGCGGCTGCCCGACCAGCTCGTCGAGGTCGCGCGGACGCATCCGTACGGCGAGCGGGGCCGCCGCGTGGACGGAGTCGCTCAGCGAGCCCCCGGTCCCGGGTGCCGCGGTGCGGCCGGGATCAGGGGCGTCGAAGAGCGCGTCGTCGGACACGCCGCCATTCTGACGGGTCGTCGGCTGGACTGGTTACGCGCGTCCGATCGTCTTCTGGTCCAGGTCGAACCAGGTGTCGGCGTACCCGGGCTGCTCGACCAGGTCCGTGACCGGGCTGGCGCCAGGGTCTGGCTGTCCGGACGCGTCGACCCCGAGGAGCCGGGCGGTGAGGGGTTCGCGCGGGTGCTCGCCGAGCCGACCCGCGAAGTGGCACGCGACCTTGTGCCTCTTGCCGATCTGGAGGAGGGGCGGCTCGTGGCGAGCACAGATCTCCTGCGCGATCGGGCACCGCGTCCGGAACCGGCAGCCCGACGGCGGGTCGATCGGGCTCGGCACCTCGCCGGTGAGGCGGATCCGCTCCCGTCGCTCGCCGGTGACGGCCTGCTTGATGTCCGGGACCGCCGACAGGAGCGCCTGGGTGTAAGGGTGGTGGGCGTTGGAGTAGATGCTCTCGCGGTCACCGATCTCGACGATCTTGCCGAGGTACATCACCGCGACCTCAGGGCAGAAGTGGTGCACCACAGCGAGGTCGTGCGCGATGAACAGGAAGGCGACGTCGAACTCCTTCTGGATGTCCTGGAGCAGGTTGATCACCTGGGCCTGGATCGACACGTCCAGCGCCGAGACCGGCTCGTCGGCCACCATCAGCTTCGGCTGGAGTGCCAGCGCCCGGGCGATGCCGATGCGCTGCCGTTGGCCACCGGAGAACTCGTTCGGGTAGCGGTTGTAGTGCTCCGGGTTGAGGCCGACGACCTCGAGCAGCTCCTGCACCCGGGCGAGCGTCTTCGAGCGCGGCACCACGTCGTGGACCCGCAGCGGCGTGCCGACGATCGAACCGACCGTGTGCCGGGGGTTCAGCGAGCTGTAGGGGTCCTGGAAGATCATCTGGATGTCGCGACGCAGCGGCCGCATCTGGCGGTTGCTGAGCTGCGCCAGGTCCTGGCCCTCGAACTGCATCGACCCGCCGGTCGGCTTGTAGAGCCGCGTGATCAGCTGGCCCGTCGTCGACTTGCCGCAACCCGACTCGCCCACCAGGCCGAGCGATCCGCCCTTGGGTACGACGAACGACACCCCGTCGACCGCCTGGACCTGCCCGATCGTGCGCTTGAGGAGGGACGACCTGATCGGGAAGTACATCCGCAGGTTCTCGACCGTCAGGATCGGTTCCGCGTCGGCCTTCAGCTCCGCCGCCGCGTGCGTCTGGCCGACGAGCTCGGTGAACGACGTGACCTCTCCGTCCTGGACGACGTCCGTGGTCTCGTCCGTCATCGTGGCTCCTCCACCAGGTCGGGGGCGATCTCGGGCAGCACCTCGGCTGCGAAGATCGCGTCGGGGTCAGCGAGGTGACAGCGCTTCACGTGCCGCTCGCCCTCCGAGCCGGGCAGCAGCTCGGGAAGCGTGGTCGAGCACAGGTCGCCGGGCACCTTGTCCTTGTGTGCGCACCGCGGGTGGAAGGCGCACCCCGTCGGAGGAGCGAGCAGGCTGGGAGGGTTGCCCGGGATCGGGATCATCCGCGCGCCGGTGTCGGCACCGATGTCCGGCACGCTCGACAACAGGCCCCAGGTGTAGGGCATCTCCGGCCGGGTGAGCACCTGCTTGCAGGTGCCGTACTCGACTGCACGACCGCCGTACATCACGAGCACGTCGTCGGCGACCTCGGCCACGACGCCCAGGTCGTGGGTGATGAGGACCACGGCAGAGTTGAACTCGCGCTGGAGGTCCTGGAGCAGGTCGAGGATCTGGGCCTGCACCGTCACGTCGAGCGCTGTGGTCGGCTCGTCGGCGATCAGCAACGAGGGGTCGTTGATGAGCCCCATGGCGATCATGGCGCGCTGTCGCATGCCGCCCGAGAACTGGTGCGGGTACTGGTCGACCCGGCGGTCCGGCTGCGGGATGCCGACACGGTCGAGCATCTCGACCGCGCGGGCCCGCGCCTCGCGCTTGGTGGCCTGCGGGTGGTGGACGAGGTAGGCCTCGACCAGCTGCTTGCCGATCTTGTAGAAGGGGTGCAGCGCGGCGAGGGCGTCCTGGAAGATCATCGCGACGGCGTTGCCTCGCAGGTCGCGCAGCTTCGACTCGGACAGGCCGACCACCTCGGTGCCGGCCACCTTGATCGAACCCGTGATCTGCGCCGAGCGCCGGTCATGGAGGCCGAGGACCGCCATGCTGGACACGGACTTGCCGGATCCCGACTCCCCCACGATGCCGAGTGTCTTGCCCAGCTCGACGGAGTAGCTCAGGTCGGTCACGGCCTGAACCAATCCGTCTGCAGTGGGGAACCGGACGGTCAGGTCCTCGACGGCGAGGTAGGGCTCGCCCTCCACAGGGCGGGCAGCGCCGCTCATGAAAGTCTCACTCTCGGGTCCAGGAAGCTGTAGATGATGTCGACGACGATGTTGGCGACCACCACGGCGACGGCGAGGACCAGCGACGTCGCCTGGACCACCGGCAGGTCCTGGATGTAGGTGGCGTCCAGGCCCCACTTGCCGATGCCCTCGAGGTCGAAGATCTGCTCGGTGAACACGGTCCCGGACAGCAGGAACGCGAAGTCGAGGCCGAAGATCGTCACCACGGGGACGAGGGCCGATCTCAGGGCGTGCTTGACGACGACCGTCCGCGCCGAGAGGCCCTTGGCCTTGGCCGTGCGGACGTAGTCCTCGCTCAGCGACTCGACCATGGCCCCTCGGGAGTAGCGGGTATAGGAGGTCGCGCCGAAGATGCCCATCACCAGCCACACGAGCAACAGCCCGGACGCCCATTTCGCAGGGTTGTCGAGGAGCGGGGTGTAGGCGACGTCAGGGAAGATCGATGTGTTGAGGGTGAGTAACAGGAAGCTGAGCAAGGCGACCAGGTAGTAGGGGATCGAGCTGAAGACCAGGGTCGACGAGACCAGCAGCTTGTCGGCCAGGGTCCCGCGTCTTCGCGCGGCCAGAGCGCCGACCGTGACGCCGATCAACAGGTACAGGCTCGCAGCGCCGACGGCGAGGCTCACCGTCACCGGGAACTTGTCCTTGAGCTGTTCGCTCACCAGCGTCTTGTCGCGGAACGACAGGCCGAGGCACGGAGCCGGGCACTCGTAGGGCGTCTTCCCGAGCATGATCGTGCGGTCGATGACCAGGCCCTTGACCCACTTGCCGTACTCCTCGTAGACCGGGTTGTTGTAGCCCAGCCGCTCCTCGTAGTCGGCAAGTCGGGGAGAGGTCGGCCCACACCGGCCGTTGGTCTCCTGCACGCACAGCTGCAGCGCCGGGCTCTTCGGCCCGTACCAGAACAGCGCGTAGACGATCATCGACACGAGCATGATCGTCAAGAATCCGGACAGGATGCGCTTGACCAGGAACGCGAACATCGGTGTGACTGTCCCTCTTCAGTGGTGGCTTGCGGTGAGCCGGATGGGGCCGCGAGGACCCCACCCGGCTCACCGCTTGGTTGACCGGGCTGGCCCGGACTACTTGATGTAGATCGACCGGTAGTCCGGCGCGCCACCGACCGAGATGTCGTTGGCGAAGCCGCCGATGTCGGTACCGAACCCGAAGATGTTCTGGTAGTAGCCGGTGTTGATCACGGGCTGGTAGTCCGTCATCACCGTCTGCTCCAGCTCACCCCAGGCCTCAGCCTGCTCGTCAACGGGGAGCGACCGGATCCGGTCCATCTCGTCGTCGATCGCGGGCTCCGAGAAGTTGCCCGTGTTGTAGGCAGACCCGGTCTCGACGATCGGCGGCAGGAACGTCGCCGCCGACGGCCAGTCCTGGCACCACGCGGTACCGAGCAGGTTGATCTTCTTGTACAGCTTGTGGTCCGGGTTGGTCCACACGTCGTACAGGCTGCCGCCACCGTAGGGGTACGACTGCACCTTGAAGCCGGCATCCTCGTAGCTGAGCTTGCGCTGCTCCGCAGCGGCCTCGGCCGTCTCGGTCGTCGAGTCGTAGACGAACGAGACCTCGTACTCGCCCGGGTCGTAGCCGGCCTCCGCGAGGAGCTCCTTCGACTTCTCGGGGTCGAACGAGATGCCCTCACCGTCGGGACCGTTCCACACCTGACGTCCGGCCATGCCCGGCGGCAGCAGGCCGAAGCCCAGCGAGTCGTCGGTCACACCGTTGGCGAGCGTCACACCGACCACCTCGTCGGCGGCCAGCCAGATGCTCTCGTAGTCGTACGCATAGGCGAGCGCCTGCCGCACCTCGAGCTCCTTGACCTTCTCGTAGTTCGGCATCACGAAGCCGGTGCACGGCTGCGGGCCGACCAGGATCTGGTCCTCGAGGCCCTCGTCCCGCGCCTTGTTGTAGTCAGTCGCCTGGAGAGCGGTGACGACCGTCGTGTTGCCGGCGTCGCTGAGCACGGTCTCGCCCGCGACCTGCGGGTTGACGTCGAACTTGAAGGTGTACTTGTCGATCAGCTGACGACGCGCCGGGTCGGTGGCAGGGTCCCACTGGTCGTTCGGGACCAGGACCAGCTCCTGGTTCGGGACGAACTTCTCGATCTTGTAGGGACCGGTCGACAGCGGGTCGAGGCCGTAGTCGGTCTGGCTCGCGTCGAGCGGCACCGGGCCGATCGCCGGGAAGATGGAGTAGTAGTCCATCTCCGCGAACGGCGTGCCGAACTTCAGGATGATGTCGTTGCCCTCGGTCGTGACGGCCGGGAAGTTCTCGCCGTCGGCGTACGGGCCGCTGTACTCGTCGCCACCCTCGAGATAGGGCTTCGAGTACGCCGTGCCGGGGCCGGTCGCGAACGTGTCACCGTCGAGGGACCGCTTGATGCCGAAGGCGACTTCCTCAGCGGTGACCGGGTCGCCGGTCTCCCACTTGATGCCGTCCTTGAGCGTGAACCGCCACTCGGTGAAGTCCTCGTTGGGCGTGCCGAGGTCGGTGGCCAGGTCGGGAACCAGCTCGTAGGAGCCGTCCTCGGCCTGACGGAACGTGGTCAGCGACCGGAACAACAGGTCCTGAGCGATGCCGTTGTCCGTGACCGACCACAGGGCGGCCGGGTCCAGGCTGGTGGGCCCGTCGTCGGGGTCCGGTGCGAGAACCGTGAGCTCGCCACCCTCCTGGGCACCCTCGAGCTCGGGGGCAGGGCCGACGGCCGTCGGGTTCTTGCCTCCCGCGCTGGTGCCGCCCTGGTTGAATTCGGTGTCGCCACCGGAATCGTCGTCCCCTCCACCACCACAGGCGGCCAGGGTCAGTGCGAGCGTCGCCGCACTGAGCCCGGCGACCAACGCATTAGTGCGTTTCATGTGTCCAGCCTCTCTTTGTTGCGTTGGTCGAAGCGTCCGCTCGACCGACGATCAGGTTGCCGCTTCAGCGTCTTGTCTTGGGATCGAACGCGTCGCGGAGGGCGTCGCCGAGCAGGTTGAGCGCGACGACGAGGATGGCGATGCCCAGGACGGGCTCGAGCAGGTACAGCGGGTAGTCCTCCCACCAGGTGGTGGCCGCGTTGATGGTCTGACCCCACGACTCGCGCCCGAACACGCCGATGCCGAGAAAGGACAGTCCGGCCTCGGCCGCGACAAAAGCGGGCAGGCCCAGCGAGAACGAGATGACGATCGGCGCGATCAGGTTGGGGAGCATCTCGCGGATCAGGATCCGATGGGTCGGCACGCCGATCACCCGCGCCGCCTTGACGAACTCGCGCTCGCGCAACGAGAGCACCTCACCGCGCACCAGACGGGCGACGCCCATCCAGCCGAAGACCACCAGGATCGCGACCAGCGAGTAGAAGCTCGCGAATCTCAGCTTGTCGGTGTCGTCGCCGAACCGGTCGTTGAGGATGGGCGAGATCGCCAGCGCCATCACCAGGAACGGGAAGGTCAGGAACAGGTCGGTGGCGAAGGAGATGATCGAGTCGACGATGCCGCCCATGAAGCCGGCGATCAGACCGAGGGTCACCCCGATGATGGTCGACAGCACGGCGGCCACGGTTGCCAGGTAGAGCGATGTCCGGCAGCCCTCGATCCACACGGCGAGGTTGTCGGTGCCGTTGCCGGGCGCGACCCCGAACGGGTGGTCCGGGTCGAAAGTGCCGGTCGGCGGGCCCTCGAGCGGCAGCCGCGTGACGGGATGGATGACGTCGGTCGCCCGCACCGTCTCCGTGGAGACCCCGAGCAAGTCCTGGATCAGGCCGCCGAACACGGCGATCGCTGCGAACAAGACGACGATCAGGAAGCAGACGACGGCGATCGGGTCCTTGCGGAGCCGGTCCAACGCGATCCGCGTCGGGGACCTGCCGGCAATGGCTTTGCGTTCGGCCTCAGGGGGCCGTGCGACGGTCTCGCCGTGGACCTCGAGGTCCCCCGCCGGCAATGTCATCCGATCCCTCCGCAGGAACACCCGCCCGGGTCACCCCGGCAGCACCGTCCGATGCGGCGCCGTCCGAGACTCTAGGCGAGCCCCACCGTGTTCCAGATCACTGACGCGTAACGATCTGGTCTCGGTGCCCGCATCCGGTCGGAGCCGGGTGTTCGCAGGGCTTTGCCCGCGGATCAGGCGTCAGCCCGAACATCCTCCTCCGGAACGGCGTCGACTCCGGCCTCCTTGCGCTGCTCGGGAGTGATGGGAGCAGGGGCCGCCGTGAGCGGGTCGAAGCCGCCGCCGGACTTCGGGAAGGCGATCACCTCGCGGATGGAGTCGGTGCCCGCGAGGAGCGCGCAGATCCGGTCCCATCCGAACGCGATGCCGCCGTGCGGGGGCGCGCCGTACTTGAAGGCCTGGAGCAGGAACCCGAACTTCTCCTCGGCCTCCTCCTCGCCGATGCCCATCAACGCGAACACTCGCTTCTGGACGTCCTCGCGATGGATACGGATCGAGCCGCCGCCGATCTCGTTGCCGTTGCACACGATGTCGTAGGCCCAGGCCAGGGCAGTGCCGGGGTCCTTGTCGAAGCCCTCGGCGTCCTGGGGGCTGGTGAACGCGTGGTGGACCGCGGTCCACTCGCCCTGACCCACAGCGACGTCACCTGCTGCCGTCGCTTCGGACGCCGGCTCCAGCAGCGGCGCGTCGACGACCCAGACGAAGCTCCAGGCACTCTCGTCGATGAGCCCGCAGCGACGGCCGATCTCGAGCCGGGCGGCACCGAGCAGCGCGCGGCTGGACTTCACGGCGCCGGCGCCGAAGAACACGCAGTCGCCCGGCTGGGCGCCCACGTGCGCGGCGAGGCCGGCCTTCTCCTCGTCACTGAGGTTCTTGGCGACGGGGCCGCCCAGCTCGCCGTCCTCCTGGAAGAGCACGTAGGCGAGCCCGCGGGCACCGCGCTGCTTGGCCCACTCCTGCCAGGCGTCCAGCTGCTTGCGCGGCTGGCTGGCACCGCCCGGCATCACCACGGCGCCGACGTACGGCGCCTGGAACACCCGGAAGGGCGTGTCCTTGAAGTAGTCGGTGCAGTCGACGAGCTCCTGGCCCATCCGCAGGTCGGGCTTGTCGGAGCCGTAGCGGGCCATCGACTCGGCGAAGGTGATCCGCGGGATCGGACGGGGCAGGTCGTAGCCGATCAGCTGCCACAGCGCGGCAAGGATCTCCTCCGACAGGGCGAGGACGTCGTCCTGCTCGACGAAGCTCATCTCGACGTCGAGCTGGGTGAACTCGGGCTGCCGGTCGGCACGGAAGTCCTCGTCGCGGTAGCAGCGCGCGATCTGGTAGTAGCGCTCCATGCCGGCGACCATGAGCAGCTGCTTGAACAGCTGCGGGCTCTGCGGCAGGGCGTACCAGCTGCCGGGCTGCAGCCGGGCGGGCACCAGGAAGTCGCGGGCCCCCTCCGGGGTGCTGCGGGTCAGGGTCGGCGTCTCGATCTCCACGAAGTCGTGCGCGTCGAGGACGGCACGTGCGGCCTGGTTGACCTTGCTGCGCAGCCGCAGAGCGGCGCCGGGCGCCGTACGACGCAGGTCGAGGTAGCGGTGCTTGAGCCGCACCTCCTCCCCCACGTCGACGTGGTCGCTGATCGGGAACGGCAGCGGTGCCGCCGCCGAGAGGACCTCGACGTCCGTGGAGACGACCTCGATGGCGCCGGTCGGGAGGTTGGGGTTCTCGTTGCCCTCCTTGCGGGCGGTGACCTCACCGGTGACCTTGAGGCAGTACTCGGCGCGCAGCGCGTGGGCGACCGCCTCGTCGCGGATCACCACCTGGACGACGCCGCTGGCGTCGCGCAGATCGATGAACGCAACCCCGCCGTGGTCGCGCCGGTTGGCTACCCAGCCGGCGAGGGTTACGGTCTGGCCGACGTGCGCAGGCAGCGAGAGGGCGCCGGCGTCGTGGGTGCGGATCACTGAACTGTCTCCGTTTCGTTGGTCGAGCTTGTCGAGACCTTGATGGTCGGTCGCAGGTCCCCAGCAGGAGGCTCCCAGGTGGCCGGGTCGGCCGGCACCTGGTTTCCGCTGCGGATGTCCTTGACCTCGTGGGTGATGCTGTCGGCGGCCGGGCCGTCGGTGTCGACGGACGTGAACCACACGTAGGGGATGCCGCGCCGGTCGGCGTGACGGATCTGCTTGCCGAACTTCGCGGCGGACGGCGCGACCTCGCACGGGATGCCCCGGGCCCGCAGGGCGGTCGCGACCTCGTCGGCCCGCGGTCGGGAGTCCTCGTCCGCGAGCGCGACGAGGACGGCGCTCGGCACCGACCGGTCCCCCGTCACGACGCCGCGCTGGATCAGCGGCACCAGCACCCGGCTGACGCCGAGGGAGATGCCGACGCCCGGGTACGTCGTACGACCGTCGCTGGCGAGGGCGTCGTAGCGCCCGCCCGAGCAGATCGAGCCGAGTGACTCGTAGCCGTCGAGCCGGGTCTCGAAGACCGTGCCGGTGTAGTAGTCGAGACCGCGGGCGATCGAGAGGTCCGCCTCGATCCGCACCTTGTCGGTGGCGAGTCCGACGGTGCCGCGGAGCAGCTGCGCGAGCTCGTCGAGACCCTCGTCGAGCAGCGGGTGGTCGACGCCCAGCGCGCGCACCTCCTTGACGAACGAGTCGTCGATGGAGCGGATGGCGGCAAGGGCGAGGCACTGCTCGGCCTGCTCCGGCGTCAGGCCGGCCTCGGCGACCAGCTGCGAGGCCACCTGCTCGGGCGAGAGCTTGTCGAGCTTGTCGACGAGGCGCATCACCTCGTCGACGTCGGTCGCTCCGATCCCGAGGTAGAAGCCCTGGATCAGCTTGCGGTTGTTGACCTGGAGCCGGAACCCGGGCAGGCCGATCGAATCGGGGTCGGCGAGCTTGCCGAGGGCGTCGAGCATCACCCGGGTGACCTCGATGTCGTGGTGGAACGGCAGCTCGTCCCGGCCGACGATGTCGATGTCGGCCTGGAGGAACTCGCGGAACCGGCCCTCCTGCGGGCGCTCGCCGCGCCAGACCTTCTGGATCTGGTAGCGGCGGAACGGGAACTCGAGCTTGCCGGCGTTCTCCAGCACGTAGCGGGCGAACGGCACGGTCAGGTCGAAGTGGAGCCCGATCCCCTTGTCCCGGGAGGTGTCCTCCTCCTGGAGGCGACGCAGGACGTAGACCTCCTTGGACGTCTCGCCCTTGCGGAGCAGCTGGTCCATCGGCTCGACGGCCCGGGTCTCGACGTTCGCGAAGCCGTGCAGCTCGAACGTCGCCGCCAGCGTCGTGACCACGTGCTGCTCGACGACACGCTGGGCAGGCAGGAACTCGGGGAAGCCGCTCAGCGGCGTCGGCTTGCTCAATTCAGAGTCCTCGCGTGACTTGACCTGCGGTGCTCGAGTCCTGGAGCTCCAGCAGGAAGGGATTGGTCGCGCGCTCGCGACCGATGGACGTCTGTCCGCCATGGCCCGGGAGCACCACGATGTCGTCGGCGAGCGTCAGCACCTTGGTCGCGAGGCTGCGCAGCATCGTCGGGTGGTCGCCGCCCGGCAGGTCGGTCCGGCCGATCGAGCCCTCGAACAGCAGGTCGCCGGAGAACATGACCTCGCTGACGTCGGGGTGGTCGTAGGGCGTGCGGAACGTGACCGATCCCTCGGTGTGGCCGGGCGTGTGGTCGACGACGAACCGCAGGCCCGCCAACTCGAGGTCGACGCCGTCGGCCAGCTCACGGACGTCGTCGGGCTCGGCGAACTCGAACTTGCCCTCGGGCATCCCGAGCAGCATCGCCGCGGACTCGCGGGAGACGCCGGCCAGGGGGTCGGTCAACAGGTGTCGGTCGTTGGGATGGATCCACGCGGTGGCGTCGTACGTCCCGGCGACCGGGGCGACGCTCCACATGTGGTCGACGTGGCCGTGGGTCAGCAGCACCGCAACCGGCTTGAGCCGGTGCTCGCGGATGACCTCGGCGATGCCGGGCGCAGCGTCCTTGCCGGGGTCGACCACGACGCACTCCGCGCCCGCGCTCGTGGCCGCGACGTAGCAGTTGGTGCCCCACGGTCCTGCGGGGAAGCCGGCGATCAGCACCGACCCAGCCTATCGGCCAGGCACGTCTCCCTTAGCATTGCCCATTGTGACTGCGAGCGAGTGGGGCCGCGTCGATGACGACGGCACCGTCTATGTCAAGACCGCCGACGGCGAACGGCCGGTGGGGCAGATGCCCGATGCCCCGGCGGAGGAGGCGATGGCCTTCTACGTGCGGCGGTACGACGCGCTCGCGCTCGAGGTGGACCTGCTGCACAAGCGGGTGAACTCCGGCGTTCTGTCGCCGGAGGAGGCGGCGAACGCGGTCAAGACCGTGCGCGCGCAGCTGTCCGACGCCCATGCGGTCGGGGACCTGGCCGGGCTGAGCGCGCGGCTCGACGAGCTGGGCCCGGTCATCGCCGTCCAGCGCGAGGCCCGCCGCGCCGACAAGGCCCGGCGCACGACGGAGGCCAAGGAGCAGAAGGAACAGCTTGCGGTCGAGGCCGAGGCGATCGCCAGCGGCCGGGACTGGAAGAACGGCGCCAACCGGCTCCGTGAGCTGCTCGAGCAGTGGAAGCAGCTCCCCCGCATCGAGAAGGCGGCCGACGACGCGCTGTGGAAGCGGTTCTCGTCGGCGCGGTCGGCGTACACCAAGGCGCGCAAGCTGCACTTCGCGGAGCAGGACGAGAAGCGGGACGCCGCGCGCGTGGTGAAGGAGCGGTTGGCCAAGGAGGCCGAGAGCCTCGCCGACTCGACCGACTGGGGACCGACCGCCGGTCAGTACCGCGAGCTGATGCGCCAGTGGAAGGCGGCCGGACCGGCGCCGAAGGGCGTCGACGACGAGCTGTGGAAGCGGTTCCGCGCCGCCCAGGACACCTTCTTCGGCGCCCGCGACGCGGCCAACGCCGCGCTCGATGCCGAGTTCGCCGCCAACGCGGTGGTCAAGGAACAGCTCATCCTCGAGGCCGAGGCGCTGCTCCCGGTCACCGATCTGCAGGCGGCGAAGACCGCGTTCCGCGACCTGGCCGACCGGTGGGACGAGGCCGGCAAGGTGCCCCGGGACCGGATCAAGGAGCTCGAGGGCCGGATGCGCACCGTCGAGCAGGCGATCCGCAAGGTCGAGGATGAGCAGTGGAAGCGCACGGATCCGGAGAAGTCCGCCCGTGCCGACGACATGGTCGCCAAGCTCGAGGCCGCGATCGCCGAGGCCGAGGCCAAGCTCGAGAAGGCCCGCGCCGCCGGCGACGCCAAGAAGATCCGCGAGCTCGAGGAGAACCTCGAGGGCCGCCGCTCCTTCCTCGACATGGCCAAGCGGGCCAGCGCCGACTACCGCTGAGCCTGCGGGTCGAGTCAGCCGAGCCGCGGGGGCGAGGGAGCAGGTACCGGGGGCGCAGGAATCACCGGTGCACCGGTGATTCCTGCACTTATCAGGCAATGCAACGGCCGAGAAGTGCCAGAACTGCCTGGGTGATGTGAATAGTGGGACAGGAGTAGCGTTCAGCGGGGCCGGCGAGACCGCGCGACGGAGTCGATGAGGTTCCGAAGCCGCGCCGCGAGCCGCGCGGGGTTCGCCAGATCCGCCCAGGTGATGCGCAGGCACCGCCAACCGGTGATCTCAGCGATCCGCTCCTCGCGCCGCTTCTCCCGGAGTACGACGGCAGTCACGTCATCGCCGTCGCGAAGTGAGCCCTGATACTTGACCTTGCCGTCGAACTCGATCCACACGTGGTGCTCCGGGAGTGCGAAGTCGAGCCGCGCGACGAGAAGACCATTGTCGTAGACCTTGAACTGGGGATCCGGTCGCGGAAAGTGCCACGCCCACAGAAAGTGGAAGGTACGGCTCTCCCCGACCGACTCGATCCGCGGATCGGCCAGCCTGACAACAAGGTCCGTCTTGAGTGAGAACGGCCATCGGGTCATCGCGCCGTCGTAGCGCTCTTGCAGTTGAGCGAGCGTGAAGTCGCCTCGGTGGAGGAAGTGATTGGCCACGACGAGCCCGGACTCGACCGAGCCGACCATCGTCACCTCGAGCGCCGACCGCATCGGTGAACTGAATCGCGTTCCATGGGCTGACACCACGTCTCCGTCGGACACGGCACCGCAGTGCTGGCGGATCCGCGCTTGCCGGCGGCCCGCCTTCCCGTCAAAGCGGGTCAGGTGCGCATCGCCGAGCTCGAGGCCCCAGAGAGGGCCGTCGAGTAACGGCAACGAGGACGCGTGACTCAGGAACACCTCGGCCTCCGCCTGGCGGTAGGCGGCCCGACAACGTACGGCGTACCGCTCTTCATCTGTCATCGACCGCCAAAGCTCCCCATCCACGTAGGCGCCACGCCGCGGTCGTTCAAGCGACCCGGTCCGGATCGCACGGGCAAGGCTGCGGTCGGACTCTCCGGCCGCCAGCAGTTCGGAGCGCAGGGAGATCGGCAGGAGACGGGGATCGTCGGGCTTGACGTACATGCAAGAGGGCTGCCCCCGCCAACATTCGTCCCAAACCGGTGCCCTTCTGACCTGTGGATGGCAGCGTGAAACCGCGATCCTCCCCGCCGCATCCTGCGCTTCTCGGCCATCGCATCGGCCGAGAAGTGCAGGATTCACCGGTGCACCGGTGATTCCTGCACGACGGTCCTCCCGCAGCCCAGCGCCCCGCCCGCGGGCTACTGCGTGACGCGGTAGGCGTCGAAGACGCCGGGGATGCTGCGCACGCTCTTGAGCACGGTGTCGAGGTGCTTGGCGTCGGCCATCTCGAACGTGAAGCGGGTCTTGGCGACCCGGTCACGGGTGGTGGTGAGGTTCGCCGACAGGATGTTGAGGTGGGCGTCGGACAGCACCATCGTGATGTCGGACAGCAGGCGTGAGCGGTCGAGGGCCTCGACCTGGATGTTGACGAGGAACGTCGTCTGGCCGGTGGGCGCCCACTCGACCTCGAGCACCTTCTCCGGCTGCCCCAGGAGGTTGCTGGCGTTGGTGCAGTCCGTCCGGTGCACCGACACCCCGCCCCCCTTGGTGACGAACCCGAGGATCCCGTCGGGCGGGACGGGGGTGCAGCACTTCGCGAGCTTCACCCACACGTCCGGCGCGCCCTTGACCACGACGCCGGCGTCGGTGCCGGGGGCCAAGCGGCGCGGGCGGCTGCGACGGCCGGTGATGGTGACGGCCTCGGCGAGGTCCTCCTGGGCGCCCTCGTCGCCGCCGTGCATCTCGATGACCCGGCGGACGACGGCCTGGGCGCCGAGGTTGCCCTCGCCGACCGCTGCGTAGAGCGCGGTGACGTCCGCGAGCCGGAAGTGCTCGGCGACCGTGTTGAGCGATTCATGGGTGAGCAGCCGCTTGAGCGGCAGCCCCTCCTTGCGCATCAGCTTGGCGATCTCGTCCTTGCCGTGGTCGATCGCCTCTTCCCGGCGCTCCTTGGTGAACCACTGCTTGATCTTGGAGCGGGCCCGCTGGGACTTCACGAAGTTGAGCCAGTCGCGGGACGGGGCAGCGGTCGGGGACTTCGAGGTGAAGACCTCGACCACGTCGCCGTTCTCGAGCGTCGACTCGAGCGGCACCAGGCGGCCGTTGACCCGGGAGCCGATCGTGTGGTGCCCGACCTCGGTGTGGACGGCGTACGCGAAGTCGACCGGCGTCGAGCCCGACGGCAGCGCGATGACGTCGCCCCGGGGCGTGAAGACGTAGGTCTCGGTCTGGTTGATCTCGAACCGCAGGGACTCGAGGAACTCCCCCGGGTCGTCGACCTCGCTCTGCCAGTCGAGGAGCTGCCGCACCCAGCTCATGTCGTCGACGTCGCCGCGCTTGTCGGTGTCGGCGCCCGCGCGGCCGTCCTCCTTGTACTTCCAGTGCGCCGCGACGCCGTACTCGGCACGACGGTGCATGGCGAAGGTGCGGATCTGCATCTCGACCGGCTTGCCCTGCGGGCCGATGACCGAGGTGTGGAGCGACTGGTACATGTTGAACTTCGGCATCGCGACGTAGTCCTTGAACCGGCCGAGGACCGGGTTCCACCGCGAGTGCAGCACACCGAGCACGCCGTAGCAGTCGCGGTCCTCCTCGACGAGGATCCGGATGCCGACCAGGTCGTAGATGTCGGAGAAGTCGCGGCCGCCGACGATCATCTTCTGGTAGATCGAGTAGTAGTGCTTCGGGCGGCCGGTGACGGTCGCCTTGATCTTCGCCTCGCGCAGGTCCTTCTCGACCTGGGTGATCACCTCGGCCAGGAACTGGTCGCGCGAGGGCGCCCGCTCCGCGACCATCCGCACGATCTCGTCGTAGATCTTGGGGTGAAGGGTCGCGAACGCGAGGTCCTCGAGCTCCCACTTGATGGTGTTCATGCCGAGCCGGTGGGCCAGCGGCGCGTAGATGTCGAGCGTCTCGCGGGCGGTGCGCTCCTGGCTCTTCTGCGGCACGTACCGCAGCGTCCGCATGTTGTGGAGCCGGTCGGCGAGCTTGATGACCAGCACCCGGATGTCGCGCGACATCGCCACGATCATCTTGCGGATGGTCTCCGCCTGGGCGGAGTCGCCGTAGACGACCTTGTCGAGCTTGGTGACGCCGTCGACCAGGCGGGCGACCTCGTCGCCGAAGTCGCGGCGACACTCCTCCAAGGTGTACGGCGTGTCCTCGACGGTGTCGTGCAGCAGAGCGGCCACGAGCGTCGGCTCGGTCATGCCGATCCCGGCGAGGATCGTCGTCACCGCGAGCGGGTGGGTGATGTAGGGGTCGCCGCTCTTGCGCATCTGCGTGCCGTGCAGGCGCTCAGCCGTCGCGTAGGCGCGCTCGAGCAGGATCAGGTCGGCCTTCGGGTGGTTGGCCCGGACCGCACGGAACAGGGGCTCGAGCACCGGGTTGGAGCTGGGCGTGCGGGTGCCCATCCGGGCCAGCCGGGCGCGCATGCCGCGGCCGCCACCGGCAGCCTCGCTCGTCGACGCCGGCACCTCGGCCGGGCGCGCGGGAACGGGGCGGTCGCCGGCCCGTTCCTCACTCATACACGGAGTCTATTCGTCTGCTCGCAGGTGGTCAGACGACGGCCAGCGTGGTCATCGGTACGTCGCCGACAGCCGCGCGCCCGGGAAGGAACGACAGCTCCATCAGGAACGCCATCGCCGCGACGGTGGCGCCGCACGCGGCTACCAGGTCCGCCGTCGCCCGGGCCGTGCCGCCGGTCGCCAGGACGTCGTCGATGACCAGCACCCGCTCGCCGACCCCGATGGCATCGCGATGGACCTCGAGCACCGCCTCGCCGTACTCCAAGGCGTAGGCGACGGCGTGCGTCTCGCCGGGGAGCTTGCCGGCCTTGCGGACCGGCACGAACCCGACGCCGAGCGCGAGCGCGACCGGCGCCGCGAGGATGAAGCCCCGGGCCTCCATCCCCACCACCTTGTCGACGACGGGGCGGCCGTCGGCGTCACGTCCGGCGTCGGCCAGTGCGGTCACGATCGTGCGGAACGCGACGTGGTCGGCCAGCAGCGGCGTGATGTCCTTGAAGACGATGCCCGGCTCGGGGAAGTCGGCGACGTCGCGGACCAACCGCTCGAGCGCCTCCCCCGCGGCCAGCATCGCCGCCGTCGGCTCCCCCGGCACGTCCGCGGCTACTTCTTGCCGCGCTTCGACCGCGTCTGCCGGACCGGTTGCTGCCGGCCGGAGCTGCTGCTCTGGCTCACCGGACGCGTCTGCGCCGGGGCGACCCGCCCCTTGCCCAGTGCCTCGTCGGAGGGGCGCGCCCGGTTGCCGGGTTCCTCCTCGTCGGCCGGTGGCAGGCCGCCGGTGGCCGGTCGCTGCTCGGCAGGCTCGCCGTCGACGATCGGCATGTCGTCCTTGAACACCGGCACCGCGGCGTAGCGGTCCGCCAGCGCCCGCTTCCGGGCCCGGGCCCGGCGCGCCTGCTCGACCACCTCGGTCTCGCTCGACTTCAGGTGCACGAGGATGCGCGGTGCGAGGAAGACCGAGGAGTAGACGCCGGCTGCCATGCCGACGAACTGCGCCAGGGCGAGGTCCTGCAGTGAGCTCGCGCCCAGCTGGACGGCGCTCACGTAGAGGATCGCGCCGATCGGGATCAGGGCCACGATGCTGGTGTTGATCGACCGCACCAACGTCTGGTTGACCGCGAGGTTGGCCGCGTCGGAGTAGGACTCCGTGCTCTTGCGCAGGGTGGTGGTGTTCTCCTTGATCTTGTCGAACACGACGACGGTGTCGTAGAGCGAGAAGCCGAGGATCGCGAGGAGACCGGTGACGGCGGCAGGCGTCACCTGGAAGCCGGAGAGTGCGTAGACGCCGATCGTGATCGCCACGTCGTGGAAGAGCGCAGCCAGTGCCGCCGCGGACATCTTCCACTCGCGGAAGTAGCCCCAGATGAAGAGGACGACCAGGACCAGGAAGACCGCGATACCGATCAGCGCCCGCTCGGCGACCTCACGGCCCCAGCTCGGACCGACGTCCTGGACCGAGATGTCCTGCTCGGGGTCGATCTCCGGGTAGAGGTCCAGGATGACGGCTTCCGTCTCGTCCTCACCCTCCTCCGACAACGACTCGGTGGTCAGCACCAGGGAGTCGTCGCCGGCCGTGGTGACCGAGGGGTTCGCGGCACCCTCGATGTCGGCATCGGCGATCGCCTCGCGGAGCTCGTCGGCCTCTGCCTGGTCGACGCCGGAGGCGACCTGGATCTTCTGCTCGGTGCCCCCGCGGAACTCCACGCCGAAGTTCAGCGGCTTCACCGCGATCGCGGTGATCGCCAGGCCGACGATCACGAGGCTGATCACGTAGAAGAGGGCCTTCCGGCCGACGAAGTCGACCGACTTGTGTCCGTTGTACAGCTCGTTGCCGAGCCTCGACATCTTGCCCATCAGGCGTTCCCTCCAGCCGGGGTCGCGGCGCGGGCCGGCGGCGCGTCGAGACCCAGCGTGTCGCGGCTGAGACCGGACAGCCGGTGACCCGAGTTGAACAGCTTGAACTGCGCGAGCCACGACACCAGCGGCTTCGTGAACCAGAACAGGACCGCGAGGTCGATCAGCGTCGACAGGCCGAGCGCGAAGCCGAAGCCCTTCACGGCACCGGTCGCGAAGATGTAGAGGACCACCGCCGAGAGCATCGACACCGTGTTGGCCGCGATCCGGGTGACCCGAGCACGGGCCCACCCGGTCTCGACCGCGACCCGCATCGACTTGCCTTCTCGCATCTCGTCGCGGATCCGTTCGAAGTAGATGACGAACGAGTCCGCGGTGATGCCGACCGCGATGATGAGACCGGCGATGCCGGGCAGGGTCAGGGTGAAGCCGGCAGCCTCGCTGAGCAGCAGGACCATCGCGTAGGTGACGGCGGCCGCCACGAACAGCGAGCCCACCACGACCATGCCGAGGCCGCGGTAGTAGAGAAGGCAGTAGAGCATGACCATTCCGAGGCCGATGCCACCGGCGGTGAGACCGGCGGTCAGCTGGTCGCCCGCCAACGACGGACCGACGTCCTCGGTGGTGACGTCCTTGTCGAACGCGATCGGGAGGGCGCCGAACTTGAGGCTGTTGGCGAGGTTGGACGCCTCCTCCTCGGTGAAGTCGCCCGTGATCTGCGACTTGCCGTCGTAGATCACCGCTTCCATCGTCGGGTCGGAGAGCACGGTGCCGTCGAGCACGATCGCGAACTGGCGTTCGGTGTCGACGAGCTGGGAGGAGATGGTCTCGAAGTCGTCCTCGCCGCCGGCGCAGGGGTCACCCTCGCCCGCGGGCTTGGCATCGACGACGTTGTCGTCCTCGTCGACGATGTTGCCGTCGCCGTCGCACGTCCACGGCTCGGGTGAGATCGGGTGGGCCTTGTCCTTGTCGTTTCCGATGTCGATCGACACAGCCCACTTGACGTCGCCCTGGGGGATGCCGGCGCTGGCGTCGGAGAGCTCGGTGCCCTCGATGACCGAGCGCGACAGCAGGTACTTCACCACCGTGTCGCCGCGGAAGCCGCACGAGACGAGCGGCTGGTCCGGGTCGTCAGGCTGGGGCGCCGGGACGGTCTCGCCCTGCTCGTCCGTCATGACAACGGCGCCTTCGTCGTTGCACTGCAACGAGTTGTAGAGCGCGATCGACTCCTGGTCCGGCGACGCCGCCCAGGTGATCTCGTCCTGCGCGGTGCGGACCTCCGGTCCCGCCTCACCCTCCGGGTCCTCGGCCGGCCCGTCCGTCGGGCTCGTTGTGTCCGACGGGCTCGCGGTGTCGGTCGGGCTCGCGGTATCGGTCGGGCTGGTCGTGTACGACGGCTCGTTGTTCCTGCCCTTCTTGCCACCGGGCTTGTCCGACGGCTCCAGCGTGAGCGGGGCCCGACCCAACGGCGCGCCGGACGCGCACGGGTTGACCGGGGACTGCTCGCCGCACGCCACCAGCCGGAACCGCAGCTGTGCCTGGCGCCGGACGAGCTCCTCGGTCTCCCGCCGGTTCTCGGTGGAACCCGGGATCTCGACGACGATGTACTCGCCGGACTGCGCGGTGACCTCGGCCTCGACGACACCCGAGCCGTTGACGCGCTGGTCGATGATCCGGCGCGCCTCCTCGAAGTTCTCGTCGCTGGGGTCGCCGAGAGCCGTCAGCGTGATCCGGAGTCCGCCCTGGAGGTCGAGGCCGAGCGCTGGCTTCCAGGTCTGACCGAGGGCGACCAGGCCGAACAGGACGGCGACACCCAGGAAGAAGACGACCAGGGTCCGGCCGGGCCGGTGACGACGGGTCGCCACTTCAGCGCTCCTCGTTGTCGGCGTCGGGGGCCTGGTCCGCAGCGTCCTCGGCCGGCGCCTCGCCGGCCTCGTCGGCGCTGTCGACGGCGGCCGCCTCCTCCGGGCGTACGACGGACCCGACCGCGCCGCGCGCGACCTTGACCGCGACACCGGGGGCGATCTCGACCATCAGGGAGCCGTCATCGGTCGACACGACGGTCCCGAAGATCCCCGACGTGAGGACGACGGTCTCGCCAGGGGCGATGGACGCCTGCACCCGGGCGATCTCCTTCTGGCGCCGCTGTGCCGGGCGGATGATCAGCAGCCAGAAGATCAGCGCGATGGCGACGATCCACAGCAAGGGGGCGAGTTCTTCCACCAAAGAGCCTTCCGAAAACGGTCCAAGGACATGGCCACACGACCGGATCCGGGCAGCCGCACGGACCCCTGGGCGGGCCGACGGGCAAGTGTAGCCGTGCGTGTTAGGCAGCCCACATCGCCGTACGGCGGTCGCGGACCGCGTCGCGCCCGCGACGCTCCCTACTCTTCGAAGAGCGTGGGTTCGACCGGTTCGGCGGCCATCGGAGGCGGTGTCAGCCCGAGGTGCTCCCAGGCGGCGGGCGTCGCGATCCGGCCGCGCGGAGTCCGGGCGAGGAACCCGGAGCGGACGAGGAACGGCTCCGCCACCTCCTCCACCGTCTCGCGCTCCTCACCGACGGCGACAGCCAGCGTGGACACCCCGACGGGCCCGCCGCCGAACCTCCGGCACAGCGCGTCGATCACGGCACGGTCGAGCCGGTCGAGGCCGAGCTCGTCGACCTCGTACAGGGCGAGCGCGGCCTGGGCGACCGGGTGGGTCACGACGCCGTCGGCGCGGACCTGGGCGTAGTCACGGACCCGCCGCAGCAGCCGGTTGGCGATCCGCGGCGTGCCGCGGGAGCGGGTCGCGATCTCGACCGAGCCCTCGCCCGTCAGAGCCACGTCGAGCAGCCCGGCGGACCGGTGCACGATCCGGTCGAGGTCGGCGGCCTCGTAGAACTCGAGGTGAGCCGTGAAGCCGAACCGGTCCCGCAGCGGACCAGGCAGCAGACCGGCCCGGGTCGTGGCGCCGACCAGCGTGAACGGCGGGATCTCGAGCGGGATCGCGGTGGCGCCGGGGCCCTTGCCGATCACGACGTCGACGCGGAAGTCCTCCATCGCCATGTAGAGCATCTCCTCGGCCGGCCGCGACATCCGATGGATCTCGTCGACGAAGAGGACGTCGCCCTCGTTGAGGCCCGACAGGATGGCCGCGAGGTCGCCGGCGTGGGTGATCGCCGGGCCGCTGGTGAGGCGCAGCGGCGTGTTCATCTCGTGGGCGATGATCATCGCGAGCGTGGTCTTGCCGAGACCGGGAGGACCCGACAGGAGGACGTGGTCGGGTGCCCTCCCCCGGCGCCGCGCGGCCTCGAGCACCAGCCCCAGCTGGTCCCTGACCCGGGTCTGGCCGACGACCTCGTCGAGGCTGCGGGGCCGGAGCGCCGCCTCGACAGCGCGCTCGTCGCCCTCGGCCTCGAGCGCCGTGAGCGACTGCAGGTGCGACTGCTCCGCGACGTCGAGCTCGTCCTCGTGGAAGGGCATGCGTGGGCCTCCGATCAGGCCTTGGAGAGGGAGCGGAGCGCGGCGCGGAGCAGCACGCCGACGTCGGGGGCGTCACCGGCCTGGTCGGCCACCGCGTCGATCGCCTTGTCGGCGTCCTTGGCGTTGTAGCCCAGACCGACCAGGCCCTGGGTGACCTGGTCCCGCCACGGCGCTGTGGGCAGCGTCGGAAGGGCGCCGACGCGTCCGGTCGGCGCTCCGATCCGGTCCTTGAGCTCGAGGATGATCCGCTGGGCGCCCTTCTGGCCGATGCCCGGGACCCTGGTCAGCGTCTTGACGTCGTCGGTCGCGATCGCGGTGCGCACCCCGTCCGGCGACAGTACGGCGAGCATCGCCTGGGCCAGCTTCGGACCGACTCCCGACGCCGTCTGCACGAGCTCGAAGACGCACTTCTCGTCGTCGTCGACGAAGCCGAAGAGGGTCAGCGAGTCCTCGCGGACGACCAGGCTCGTGGGCAGCGTGGCCTCCGTACCGGTCCGGAGGGTGGCCAGGGTGCCGGGCGTGCACATGAGCTCGAGACCGACGCCTCCGACCTCGAGCACCGCGCTCGAGAGCGTGACGGCCGCGACCCGGCCACGGACGTGCGCGATCATGACCTGCGCCCTCCTGCGGCGGCGACCGCCGCATCGATCCTGGCCTGGGCCCCGCCCCGCCAGATGTGGGTGATCGCGAGCGCGAGCGCGTCAGCGGCGTCGGCCGGCTTCGGCACGGCGTCGAGGCGCAGGATCCGCGTGACCATCATCCCGACCTGCGCCTTGTCGGCACGGCCGTTGCCCGAGACCGCTGCCTTGACCTCGCTCGGGGTGTGGAGCGCGATCGGCAGCCCGCGCCGGGCGGCACACACCATGGCGACGCCCGCCGCCTGGGCGGTGCCCATGATCGTGCTGACGTCGGAGCGGGCGAAGATCCGCTCGACTGCCACGGCGTCGGGCTGGTGCTCGTCGAGCCACGCGTCGATGCCGCGCTCGATGGTCACCAGTCGCTGCGGCACCGGCACGTCGGACGACGTACGGATGACATTGACGTCGACCAGCGACAGCGGTCGACCCACGTCACCCTCGACCACGCCCATCCCGCAGCGGGTCAGGCCCGGATCGATCCCGAGCACACGCATCGTCGGCCCCACCTTCCTGTCGAACATCTGTTCGCAGGCTAACGCGACGCGGCCGGGCGGCCGCGGACGACACGCCCGGTCTGCGGCGTCAGGCCTCGACCGCCTCCATGACCTCGTCCGGCACGTCGGCGTTGGAGAAGACGTTCTGCACGTCGTCGAGGTCGTCGACCGCGTCGACCAGTCGGAACACCTTGCCCGCGGCCTCCGGGTCGGCGACCGGGATGTCCATCGATGCGACGAACTGGACCTCGGCGGAGTCGTAGTCGATGCCGGCCGCCTGGAGCGCCGTACGGACCGCGACGACGTCGCTGGCCTCGGACTGCACCTCGAAGCCGTCGCCGAGGTCGATGACCTCCTCCGCGCCCGCATCGAGTGTGGCCTCGAGGACGTCGTCCTCAGAAACGTCCCTGCCCTCCTGGGCCTTGGGTACGACGACGACGCCCTTGCGGTTGAACAGCCGCGACACCGAGCCCGGGTCGGCCATCGTGCCGCCGTTGCGGGTGACCGCCGTCCGGACCTCCATCGCGGCGCGGTTGCGGTTGTCGGTCAGGCACTCGACGAGGAGCGCGACGCCCTGCGGGCCGTAGACCTCGTACATGATCGTCTCGTAGTCGACGGCGCCGCCCTCGAGGCCACCGCCCCGCTTGACCGCGGAGTCGATGTTCTTGTTGGGGACGGACTGCTTCTTCGCCTTCTGGATGGCGTCGTAGAGGGTCGGGTTGCCGGCGGGATCGGGACCGCCCATCTTGGCCGCGATCTCGATGTTCTTGATCAGCTTGGCGAACAGCTTGCCGCGCTTGGCGTCGATCGCGGCCTTCTTGTGCTTCGTGGTCGCCCACTTGGAGTGGCCAGACATCTATCCCTCTTCCGACTCGACAACAGCAGTCGATCCTATCCCTGCACCAGATCCAGGAAGAGCCGGTGGATCCGCCCGTCGTCGGCGACCTCCGGGTGGAACGACGTCGCCATCAGGTGTCCCTGGCGTACGGCGACCGGGTGCCCTGCTGCCTCGGCGAGCACGTCCACGCCGGCACCCGCCTCCTCGACCCACGGTGCGCGGATGAACACCGCGTGCACGGGGGCGTCGAGACCCTTGAGGGCGAGGTCGGCCTCGAACGAGTCGACCTGGCGGCCGAACGCGTTGCGCCGTACGGTCACGTCGAGCCCGCCGATCGTCTCCTGGCCGACCGCTCCGTCCAGGATCCGGTCGGCCAGCAGGATCATGCCCGCGCAGGTGCCGAAGGTCGGCATGCCGGACCGCACGCGGTCGCGGAGCGGGTCGAGCAGCTCGAACGTGCGGGCCAGCTTGACCATGGTGGTCGACTCGCCGCCGGGCAGAACCAACGCGTCACAGCGCGCGAGCTCATCGGGGCGGCGGACCGGGAACGCCTCTGCGCCCAGCGCGGTCAACGTCGCCAGGTGCTCGCGAACGTCGCCCTGCAGTGCGAAGACTCCGACCGATGCCACGGCACGAGGCTAGTCACCGGCCCGACCGGATCAGCTCGCGACCCCGCAGGTCAGGCTGAGCCCGAGCGAGCCGACCGTGACCGGCTGGTTCGCCGTGTCGGTCCACGACGTGCCCGGGGCCGGCAGCGAGGCGGTGATCCGGACGTTGTAGGTCTGGTTGACGACGGTCCCCAGGAGCCCCGCCGAGAACACGGTCTGCCGGGTCGTGCCGTTGTCCGTCACCGTCATCGCCTGACCGGTCTCGACGATCCGGGCGGTGTAGACGATCGGGTACGGGCTGGACACCTCGGGCCAGACGATCGTGGCCGACTTCTGGCCGAGAGCGGGGCCGGTGACGGTACAGCTCTGGATCGCCGGCTTCGGGACGTCGTACGCCGCCAGCGTCGTACCGCTCACGTCGACACCGTCGGTCCACGCCGCACTGCTCGGCACCGCCAGTACGGCAGCGGCCGAGAGGGTGGTGAGGGCACCGGCGGCCGCCTTCCCCGCAGGGATCGCAGCGTGGGGGGCGCGGTGCCGGCCGCTCCCACGCGGGCCACCCGGGCCGTCCCGGCCGCCGCGGTCGCGCCCGCGGGGACCGACGATGAGCACCAGGAGGAGGGCCGCGAGACCGCCGACCACGACGAGCCCGGCGGGGCTCCTCATCGCGCCCAGCACGTAGCCCACCAGCGGGACGTCGAGAAGCATCCGGTCCGCGGAGGAAACGGGGTACTGCTCGGCATCGGGCGTCGCGTTCGCGTCGCCGCGGAGCGTCAGGACCGCGAGGCCCGCTCCCCCGTCGTCCACCTGCACCACCCGGTGGGTCACGCGGGTGCCACTCGCGGTCGGCACGGTCACCACGTCGCCGACCTCGACGTCGGACGCGGGGACCGTGCGCGCCAGGACGAGGGCTCCGGTCCCGATCGACGGCTCCATCGACCCGGAGGTGATGACGATCGGCCGCACGCCGAACGCGACGCCTGCGACCAGCGCGGCGAGCACGAGCAGCCCGAGTGCCGCGCCCAGATTGAGCGCGGTGCTGCCGGCGATACGACCCGCGGCGCGGAGGCGGCCGGTCACGACACGTCCGAGGTGCCCGTGGCGGTGAAGACCGCGCTGACGGAGGTCCCCTGCAGAGTGGTCGGCGCGGCGGCGTCGAAGGTGACCTGGAAGCAGAGCGACTCGGTGGCGGTCGTGGCGAGCGGGGCCGCCGGCCGCTTGGGCAGGATCGAGGTCGTCGTGGTGCTCGTCAGGGCGGTCGGTCCGTAGATGACCGCACCGCCGGTGCACGTGCTCGTGTTCCCGGTCCCTGACGTCGTGCCGTTGAGCACGATGGTCAGCCTCAACGAGGCGGCCGTGTTGTGGGCCGTCGCGCCGGCCCCGGTGAGGCCGCCGGTGAGCGTGTACTTGAGCGGCGCGGTGCCGGCGTTCCCGATCGTCAGCACCTGGGCCGAGGTGTTGCCCGGGACCATGTTGGTCATCGACAGAACCGTCGCCCCGGCGAACGGATCGGCGTTGTCGACCTCGAGGTCGAGGGTTCCTGCGGTGAACGTCGAGCCCGTGATCGACACGTCATCGGTCCAGTACGCGAGGCTGGTCGTGGCACCGAGCCCACCCAGCAGCGCGAGGCAGAGCAGGGCCCGGACCCGGCCGGTACGACGGCGGGCGACGTGCCTACTCATGCTGGTCCTCCCGCCGACGGCCGGCCGCCACGAGCATCACGCCTCCGAGGATGAAGCCGGCACCGGCCACGACCAGCCACCAGGGAACGGCGCTCCCGGTCTCCGGGAGCAGCCCGTCCGGTCCGGCGTCGCCGTCGGACCCGTCGACCGGGCCGTCCTGGACCAGGGTCACGGTGATCTTGAGCGGCAGCGCTTCGACCATGGACTCGTTGGGGGAAGCCCACCGGAAGGACGCCCGTACGTCGACCCGCACCGACCGGTCCTCGCCGAGGTCGGTCCGGACCAACGGCGCCACGTCCTGACCGTTGTCCAGAGCGCTCCAGCCGCCGCCCGCGACCCGCGCCGAGAGCGCGACGTCCCCGTACGAGACCAGCCGGTCACGGTCGCGGGTGACGACCGAGATGCGGAGCCGGGCATCGCTGCGGCCGTCGTTGCGGACGTAGAAGGACCGGGTCGCGGCGTCGCCCGGGACCCAGTCCCGCCCCCGGCCGAAGAGCGGCGAGCTCAGCTCGTCACCCCAGGTCACGCCGTCGGCGCTGAGGGCGATCTCGTCGTCGGCGCGCGCCGGGGCCGCGGCGGTCGCGAGTGCGATCGTCGCGAGCATCGTCCCGAGGATCAACCGGCATCCCGTCATGGTGCGACGAGCTCCCCTTCCTTCCGCTCCAGGTCGTTCTGCTTCCGGCCCCTGCGCTTGTCACGAGCCGCTCCCACGAACATCCATCCCGCGTAGCAGGCCAGTCCGCCGACGGCCACGAGCAGCGGAACCTGTCGCGGGCCCGTGACGAGGTCGTTCACGCGCCCGACGTACGGCACGGCGTACCAGACCCTTCCCCGCACCTGGACCGGACGGACCAGGTCGGGATCGACCGCCTCGTTGGCGTCGCCCTTCGTCCGGAAGGTGCGGTCGCCCGACACGTTGTTGATCCCGATCTCGGTCACCCGGTGGGTCGTGACCTCCGGCCGGCCCGACTCGATCTGGTAGGTGATCACGGTCCCGATCCCGATCTCCTCGGGCTCGACCGGCTCGACGACGACCAGCGTCCCCGGCGGCAGCGAGGGCCGCATCGAGCCGGTCTGGACGTGGTACGGCGTCGCCCCGGCGAGCCAGGGCACCACCACGGCCACGACGAGGATGCCGCCGGCGCCGAGGATGACGACCCAGGCCAGCACGAGTCGCGCGAAGCCGAGGGCGGCACGCATGGGTCTAGGGCGTGTCTCCTAAGTCGCGAGCCAGATGGTGATGGCGCGTAGGACAACGGCTCCTCGGTAGACGGCGGCGAGCTTGTCGTAGCGGGTTGCGATCCCTCGCCACTGCTTGTGGTCGTTGAACG
>NZ_QXGH01000032.1 GCF_003515065.1 Nocardioides immobilis | reverse complement strand
ATCGGCTTGTTGGTCTCTTCGACGATCCGGACAGCTCCCTCACGGAACTCCCGGTCGTACTTCTTCCGCTTCTCTGGCATCTCGATCCTCATTGTCGATGCCTCTACGGTCCGGGGGGAACCTCAAATTGCCCGCCAGCTTTCACCCCATGTCGCGAAACGTTAGGCACCCACTCATTGTGATGGGGAGCCGATGCTCGCGGAACTGCACGCTACTGGCCGCACGGCGTGCAGCTCCGCGAGCCGACGAATCGCGTTTAGGTCTCGGAAGTCGCTATGCCGAGGTCATAGTGAAGTCCCAATTTCGCGATCCGGTATCCCAACACCTGGGGCCAGTCACGCACCGGATCTTTCCCGGCGAGCGCCATCTCGCGGCCTCGCTTGAACGCCGGATCTTCGAGCCATCTCGTACGGGCAAGCAACGGCATCGTCACGTCAGGTTCTCCACGGGCAACGGCAAACTCAACCAACTGAAGAAGCCACCCAGTGTCGATCCACGGGTCGGGAAGGCTCAAGAGGCCCGACGGGGAACGCAGGTATTCACGAATCGGCAGGATCCAATCGTTGAGGTGTGAGGCCAAGTCATCGATCGAAGAGCGTCGGCTGGCGATGTTCACCCATTCGGGGTCATCTGTCGTGAGGACGACCGGGTTTCGGTAGGTCGGGCCAAGCTCGGAGAGGGTCCACTCGCACATGCGGTCGTCCTGGATAGTCGCCAGGTCAGGGTGTTGTCGGCGCCACGTCCGCAGAGAGCGGTCCCGGATTGCCAGCATCGGCTCAAACCACACTCCGACGCCGGTCTGCGTCGGTCGAGGCAACCGCCTCATTCGGATCTCGGTCGTCTGGTCGCCTTGGGTCGATTTGAGCCCCTTCGCGGTTGTTTGCCAAGGGCCACTGGTCAGACAATCGACGAGGTAGCGAGCGACGGCGTCACCGATGTCTCTCGGCGAAGCGGTCGAAGAAACGCCCGGAATCTCTGACATCACGCCCGTAAGGGTGACAGGTGTCGCGGGTCGCGACGCTCACTGATCGGCACGCGCCGTGCGGCAATAGCGGGCGTCTCGGATCAGTTCGAGCCAGCAGAGCGTGCGCGTTCCATCGCTGTGCGCCAACCCCACACCTTGTGCCGCACTCCAACGCTCATGTCGTGCAGGGTGGACTGCACCCCACCGGCCAGTGGAGCGGTATCGACGACTTCCGCGCCACCGTCCGTGAAGATCTCGATAGCCGTTTGACCGTGCTCGATGAACGCCAGACCTGCGATCGCCTCAGCGGTGGGCTGCTCATCGCCGCGCCACGGTAGGACTCCAACGCCCAGGGTCGTCCGCGCTCCTGGTCCTGTGCGTCGCAGTGCGCTCACCTGCAAGACGGCCCAATCGCCCTCGTCGCACGGAATCGCGATCAGGTCGCCTACCTCTAGACGGGTCGACGACTTCGGGGAGAACGGGAAGGCACGGTCAGGCACAGCGGCATCTTCTCGCACGCGATCCCTGGCGCGCTCTACTCGGCATTATGCGGGCGCTCCCGCGCCCAACCGAGGTCGGCGCTTCAGGCCTCGCGTGCGGCGAGGATCTGCTCGCGGAGGATGTCGCCGTGGCCGGCGTGCCGGGCTAGCTCCTCGATCATGTGGACGTACATCCAGCGCAGGCTCACCGGGCCCCTGCGGGCGTGGGTGCCGGTGTCGTCGAGGTCGTGGTCGAAGGCCTGCCGGTCGGACTCGGCGCAGACCTTGCGGAAGTTCTCGCCGATCGAGGCGATGGTGTCGTCGGGCGCGAGCCGGAAGCTGTCGTCGATGTCGTCGGGTACCCCGAGCTCGGCACGCGTCCGGCCGGGCAGCGTGACGTGGAACCACACCTGCTCCGCGAACGCCGCGTGCTTGACGAGGCCCAGCAGCGTGGTCAAGGAGGGCACCAGGCTGCGCCGTGCCTCCTCCTCGGTGAGCCCGTCGAGCAGCTCGAGGATCTCGGCGCGATTGCTGGCGAGGAGGTCGACGAGGGTCTTGCGCTCCGAGGCGATGTAGTCCGGATGGTTGCTGCTCACCGGGTCAGGTTACGGAGCGCCCGAAGTACGCTGCGCGGGTGTCCCAGACCCGCGCCAGAGCCGCGATCGGGACGATCGTGTTCTTCTTCGTCGCACCCGGCGGTACGGCGGGACTGGTGCCCTGGCTGATCACCCGCTGGGACGGCGATGCGCCCGGCTGGGCACAGGTCGTGGGAGCCGTCACCGTCGCTGCCGGGACGCTGCTGGTCGTCGCGGCGTTCGCCCAGTTCGTCCTCGAGGGCCGCGGTACGCCAGCGCCGGTGGCGCCGACCGAGGAGCTCGTCGTCGGCGGGCTCTACCGGTGGGTGCGGAACCCGATGTACCTCGGCGTGAGTACGTCGATCGCCGGCCAGGCGGTCCTGTTCGCCAGCGTCGGGGTCGGCCTGTGGCTCGTCGCGTTCGTGCTCGCGACGACGGCCTTCACCCTCGCCTACGAGGAGCCGACGCTCCGCCGCACGTACGGGGCGTCGTACGACGCCTATGCCGCCGCGGTCCCCCGCTGGCGGCCACGGCTCACTCCGTGGCGAAACGGGTGAGTCCCTCCGCGGGCACGTCGGTCACCTCGACCTGATCGACCACGGCACGCGGGCTCCCCTCGTGGCACCAGGCCACCAGGGCGTCGACCGCGTCGGACGGGCCCTCGAAGTGCCCGCGCACCGATTCGTCGTACTCGTTGCGCACCCAGCCGGTCACGCCGAGACGCGCGGCCTCCTCGGCGCAGCGGGCACGGTAGAACACGCCCTGCACCTGGCCGGTGATCCGCACCTCGACCGCTCGAGCAGCCATGCGGCCATCATCCCGCAGCGAGGATCAGCCCGCTCGTCGGCACGCCCGTGCCGGCCGTGACCAGCACGTGGTGGGCGTCGGCGACGTGGTTGACCGAGGTACCGCGGATCTGGCGTACGCCCTCGGCGATGCCGTTCATGCCGTGGATGTAGGCCTCACCGAGCTGGCCACCGTGGGTGTTGAGCGGCAGTCGGCCGCCCACCTCGATGGCGCCGTCCTTCACGAAGTCCGGGGCCTCGCCGCGGCCGCAGAACCCGAGCTCCTCGAGCTGCATGAGGACGTACGGCGTGAAGTGGTCGTAGAGGATCGCCATCGGCATGTCCGCCGGGGCCAGCCCGGACTGGCGCCACAGCTCGCGCCCGACGACGCCCATCTCGGGGATGCCGATGTCGTCGCGGTAGTACGACGTCATCACGAACTGGTCGCGCCCACTCCCCTGCGCCGCGGCGGCGACGTACGCCGGCGTCTGGGCCAGGTCGCGAGCGCGCTCGGCGGACGTGATCACCAGCGCCACCGCGCCGTCGCTCTCCTGGCAGCAGTCGAGCAGGTGCAGCGGATCGACGATCATCCGGGACGCCTGGTGGTCCTCGAGGGTGATCGGCTTGCCGTAGAAGAACGCGTTCGGGTTGGTGGCCGCGTGCCGGCGGTCGGCGACCGCGACCCGGCCGAAGTCCTCCGAGGTCGCGCCGTACTCGTGCAGGTAGCGACGGGCCTGCATCGCGACCGTCGCCGCCGGCGTGCCGAGCCCCATCGGGTAGGTCCAGGCGTTGTCGAGACCGTTGGTGTTGACCTGGGTCGCCGCGGCGACCGACACCTGGCCGAACCGTGACTCCGAGCGCTCGTTGAAGCCGCGGTAGGCCACGACCACGTCGGCGACGCCGGTGGCGACCGCCATCGCGGCCTGCTGCACGGTGGCGCAGGCAGCCCCGCCGCCGTAGTTGATCCGGCTGAAGAACCGCAGCTCCTCGACACCGAGTTCGCGCGCGAGCGCGATCTCCGACGAGGTGTCCATCGTGAACGTCGTCAGCCCGTCGACGTCGGCGACAGTGAGGCCGCAGTCGGCCAGTGCATGCTGGACGGCCTCGACCGATAGCTGCAGCTCCGAGCGACCCGACTCCTTGGAGAACTCGGTCGCGCCGATGCCGACGATGGCGGCCTTGCCGCTGAGGGTGCGGCTCATACGGCCACCTTCACGGTGCCGGTCACGTGGTCGCCGAGCGACACCCGGCCGACGATGTCGAGGGTCGCGATGCCGTCGGACACGTCGGCCACCCGGCCGCTGAACGTCAGCGTGTCGTAGGGGTGCGCGGGCGCACCGAGCCGGATGGCGATCCCCTTGAGCTCGCAGTCGTGGCCGACCCAGTCGGCGACGAACTTCTCGACCAACCCGTTGGTGGTCAGGATGTTCATGAAGATGTCCTTCGACCCGGCGGCCTGCGCGACGTCGCGGTCGTGGTGGACGTCCTGCCAGTCGCGGGTCGCGATCGCGGTGCTCACGATCGTCGTCGGCGTCATCGGCAGGCTCCACTCCGGGATGACCTGACCGGGCTCCAAGGTCCTCATGCCCGCCTCCAGATGGGGAGCGTCAGCTCGTCGTCGACCCGGTTGTAGTCGACCTGCAGCCGGGTGCCGATCGCGATCTCCTCAGGCTCGACCCCCGGGACCTCGCCGACCATCCGCACGCCCTCGTCGAGGTCGATCAGCGCGATCACGAGGGGCAGCTCCTTGCCGGGGACGGGCGGGTGCCGGTGCACGACGTACGAGAAGACGGTGCCGAGGCCGGAAGCCACGACGTAGCCGCGGTCGAGCGCGCCGCACGCGGGACAGGCCGGCCCCGGGGGGTGCCGGAGTACGCCGCACGCGTTGCAGCTCTGGATCCGCAGCTCGCCCTTCTGCGTGCCCTCCCAGAAGAACGCGCTGTCGCGGTTGACCATCGGCCGGATCATGTGCGGTCCTTCGGGACGAACTTCAGCACCCGGAACAGCATGGTGGCGACGAGCTCATTGCCGACGTACCACCGGTTGCGCGATGTCACGAAGTAGCCGAGGCCCATCCCCGTGTTCTTCGGCCCGACGACCGAGTCCAGCGCGGTGGTGACCCGGAGCTCCTCGCCCACCTTGAGGTAGCGCTCGTAGGTCTGCTCGCAGTTCGTCCCGAGCACGGCGGTGTAGCCCTCGGCCGTGAGGATCCCCATCATCGCGTGCAGCGGGTCGTCGTCCGCACGCTTGCGGCCGAGGCCGGGCATCGTCCACACCTGCGCCATCGAGGGCGGGGCCTCCCCCGACCGGAACCGCTCGTTGTCGTAGCCCATCGCGTCCAGCCAGTTGCCGATGGTCGCCTCGTTGACGGGGTACGGCGCACGCGACTCCGATGCCTCGCCGAGGGCCATGATCCGCTCGGCCTCGGCCATGATCCGTCCGTGCCGCTCATCGCTCATCGCGGCACCCTCGGCAGCCCCAGCCCGAACATCGCGATCAGCTCGCGCTGCACCTCCTGCACGCCTCCCCCGAACGTCAGCACCAGGTTGCGCTTCGCCTGGGAGTCCAGGTAGTCGAGCAGCTCCTTGGTCGCCGGCTCGCCCGCGTCGCCGTACCGGTGGACCGCGGAGATCAGGTCGGCGATCAGGTGCTGCACGTGGTCGGAGGCGAACACCTTCGACGCCGACGCGTCCGCGACGCTGATCGAGCCGCCCTCGGCCGCGCGCGCGACCTCCCAGTTGAGCAGCTCGTTGACCCGGAAGATCGCGGTGGCCTCGCCGAGCAGCGCCACCAGGTCGGGCTCGTCCCGGACACCGGCGGTCTCGGCCCAGCGGACCACCCGGTCGCGCAGCCCCTCGATCCGGCCGGCGGGGCCGAGCATCACCCGCTCGTGGTTGAGCTGGGTGGTGATCAGCTTCCAGCCCTGGTTCTCCTCGCCGACGAGCATGTCGGCGGGCACGCGGACGTCGTTGAAGTAGGTCGCGTTGACGTGGTGCGAGCCGTCCGCGGTGATGATCGGCGTCCAGCTGTAGCCGGGATCCTTCGTGTCGACGATGAGGATCGAGATGCCCTTGTGCTTCGGGGCGTCCGGGTCGGTGCGGACCGCGAGCCAGAGGTAGTCGGCCTGGTGGCCGCCGGTGGTCCACATCTTCTGGCCGTTGACGACGTAGTGGTCGCCATCGAGCCGGGCGGTGGTCCGCAGCGACGCCAGGTCGGTGCCGGCGTCCGGCTCGCTGTAGCCGATCGCGAAGTGCACGTCACCGGCCAGGATCCGCGGCAGGAACATCTGCTTCTGCTTCTCGGTGCCGTAGCGGATCAGCGTCGGTCCGACCGTCTGCAGCGTGACCGCCGGCAGGTGCACGTCGTGGTACTGCGCCTCGTTGGCGAAGATCGTCTGCTCGACCTCACCGAGCCCGTGGCCGCCGTACTCCTTCGGCCAGCCGACGCCCATCCAGCCGTCGGCGCCCATCCGCTTGATCAGCTGCTGGTACGACGGACCGTGCCGGTCCCACGCCCCCTCGACCGCGCCCGGGTCGTTCGGGTGGCCGAACTCGGCGGACAGCCCGGCGAACCACTCCCGCAGCTCGGCCTTGAGCGCGCGCTGCGACTCGGAGAGCTCGAGGTTCTTGCCGGCCGGGTCCTCGACCGGCACCTGGCCGGGCAGGGTGTCGAGCGCGTGGGCGAGGTCGGTGCCCCAGCTCGTGTAGCCGACGAGCGGGTAGGTGACGTCGACGCCCATGCCGCCGTGCAGGTGGTGGCAGGTCCGGAAGGCGGCCGGCGCGACCCGGCTCACCCAGTAGCCCGCGACCGCGAGGTCGTCGGCCGAGGGAAGTCCGTTCGCCACCCGCCACACGACGTTGTCGGCGGCCAGGTCCAGGGTGCGGCTGGCGACGTAGACGTCCGCCATCTGCAGCGAGACCGCCTGGAACTCCGCCAGCGCGCGCCCGAACTGCTCGCGCCCCTTCACGTAGTCGGCGGTCAGGTCGCGGGCGCCGGCGAGCACGCCGGCCGCGGTGACGACCAGCCCCGCCGCAGCCAGGTCGCGGAGGTACGGCGCCGCGCCCTCCTCCAGTGGCTCGGCGGGCGCGTCTTCGAGCACGACGGTGAACGTCGGGGTGTCGGCCGAGGCGCTGGCCGGCAGCAGCGTGACACCGGGCCCCTGCGGGTCCACGAGTACGACGACCTCGGCGTCACCGTCCTGGGCGACGACGAGGAGCGCCGTGGCCGTGTCGGCATAGGTGACCGCGGTCTTCCGCCCCGTCACCCGGCCGCCGGAGTACGACGTGGTCGCTCCCCTCGGGTCGCGCAGGGCCGGCGTGAGCACCGCCCCCTCGGCGATCGCCGACAGGTGCTCCTTGCGCTGGGCCTCGGTGCCGTGAGCGGCGAGGGTCAGGACGGAGCAGCAGAGCGTCTCCCACGCAGGCAGCCGGTGCGCGCACCGGCCGGACTCGCGGAGCAGGACTGCGATCGCCTCGAGGCCGAGCCCGTCGCCGCCGTACTCCTCCGGGAGTGCGAGTGCCGTCAGCCCGGACGAACGCCAGGCTGACCAGTCTCCGGCGCGGTCCAACACCTCGGTGACGACCGATCGCACCGCGCTGATCTCATGAGGGTCCACAGACAGAACTGTAACGTGTTCTAGTTTGATGCGCACTCAGCGGGCGACGACAGCCTTGCGCAGCCGCTCCAGCTCCTGCGGGAAGTGCTGCACGAGCGCGTCGCCGTCGGGCACGGACTCGCGGCAGGCGATGGCGCCGACGTGCACCATGCCGGCGTTCGACATCACCGTGATGTTGAGGCCGGCACCGTGGAACACGGGGCCCAGCGGGTAGAGCGCCTCGATCCGGGCGCCCATGAAGTAGAGCGGCATCGGCGGCCCCGGCACGTTGGAGATCACCAGGTTGTGCACCACCGGGTGCTTCTCCGCGAGCCGCAGGTTGGCGTAGGTCCGCACCGCGAGCCCGAAGGTCCGGGGGGCGGCGAACTCCGCCCAGTCCTGGAGCGCGTCCGCGCTGATCGCGTTGTGGTGGTCCTTCGCGTGCCGGTTGCGCTCGGCGAGCATCTCGAGCCGTTCGAGCGGGTCCTCGATGTCGGTGCCGAGCTTCGTGAAGAACGCCGACACCTTGTTGGCACCCTGGGAGCGCTTCGACGACTCCCGCACGCTCACCGGCACGCTCGCCATCAGCGACGTCTCCGGCAGCTCGCCGCGCTCGTCGAGATAGGCCCGCAGGGCGCCGCCGCAGAGGGTGAGGACCACGTCGTTGACGGTGCTGCCGGTCGCCTTCTTGATGTCGCGGATGTCGTCGAGGTCGATGTCGGCGAGCGCGATGCTGCGGTGGGCGGTGATCGTGCCGTTGAACGAGGTCCGGGGCGCCGAGAACGGCGCCGCCATCGCAGTGCCCTGCCGGGCCCGGCCGATGCTCTTGGTGATCAGCTCCGCCGACGGCCCCAGCACCTTGACCAGGGTGACCGGCTTGGTCGCGGTGCCGATGACCGCCCGCGCCAGCAGCTCGACCCGCTCCGGGTCACGCGGGTGCCTCTGCTCCTCGTCCCGCGCCAGCGGCGCGGCGTCAGGTTCCAGCGCGCAGAGGTGCGAGATCAGGTTGGAGCCAGAGACGCCGTCGACCGTCGCGTGGTGCATCTTCGAGAAGACCACGACCCTCTCGTCGCCCTCCTCGCCGTCGGGCCGGTAGCCCTCGATGACCCACATCTCCCACAACGGCCGGGAACGGTCGAGCGGCAGGGCCGCCAGGTGGGCGCACAGGTCCATCAGCTCGCGGTAGCTCCCGGGGCTCGGCACCGCCAGCCGGTGCACGTGCCGCTCGATGTCGAACTGCTGGTCCCGCACCCACACCGGGTGGTCGAGGCCGAGGGGCACGCGGCGGATCTTGCGCGTGAACTCCGGCACGTCGTGGATGCTCTCGTCGATGTGCTCCATCAGCGCGCCGAAGGAGTACGACGCCGGCATGGTGCTCTGGTCGAGGACCATGACCGCGCACACGTGCATCAGCTGCGCCGGCGTCTCCAGGTAGAGGAAGCTCGCGTCGAGTCCTGACAACCGGTCCATGCCTGGCTCCCATCCGCGCCCGTGAACTAGAACGGGTTCTATTCTGCCCCAGCCGAGCGCTAATCTCCTCATCATGGTCAATGGCTACGTCGCGCGCCAGACGGTCACCGCCGCGCTCACCGCCAACGCGATCCGACCCCTGCCCGGCTTCCGGGTCGGGGTCCCCGCGTTCTTCGCCGGCTGGCTGACCGGTGAGCTGGCGCCCCACGTGCTCGCGCTGACGGCGGCGGACACGGCGAGCCACCTGGCGCGCGGGCGGCGCGACCCGCTCGGGCTGGCGCTCGCCGGCGCCAGCGCCGCCGGGCTCGGCTACCTCATCGGCCAGAGCCGGCGCGCCATCGAGGTCGTCGAGGACGCCCTCACCGAGGCCCTCGGCGTCGACTACGTGGAGCAGCTCGACCAGGCACCGAGCCCTGCGGACCTCGCCGTCCCGTGGCGCCGGGTGGCCAACCCGTTCATGTTCGGGCGCGAGCGCCGGCGGGCCGGCGTGGAGGTGCACCGCAACGTGCCGTTCGCGCCGTACGGCAAGCGCGGGATGCTCGACATCTATACCTCGACCAACACCCCGAAGTCCGGCGCTCCGGTGCTGCTCCAGGTCCATGGCGGCGCCTGGATGATCAGCAAGAAGGAGGAGCAGGGCCTCGCGCTGATGGAGCACCTGGCCGCCAAGGGCTGGGTCTGCGTGGCGGTCAACTACCGGCTGGCGCCCCGCGACCCGTGGCCGGCGCAGATCGTCGACGTCAAGCAGGCGATCGCCTGGATCAAGGAGCACATCGCCGACTACGGCGGCGATCCCGACTACATCGCCATCACCGGCGGCTCTGCCGGCGGACACCTGACTGCGCTCGCCGCCCTCACGCCGAACGACCCCGACTTCCAGCCCGGCTTCGAGGACGCCGACACGACCGTGCAGGTCGCGGTCCCGCACTACGGGGTCTACGACTTCGCCGGGGTGAGCGGGCTGCGCCAGGTCGAGCTGATGCGGGACATGTTCCTCGCCAAGCGCGTCGTCCAGCAGCCGTACGCCGCCGTGCCCGAGGTCTACGAGGCCGCGTCGCCGTTGCTGCGTGTCACTCCGGAGGCACCCGACTTCTTCGTGCTGCACGGCCGCAACGACACGCTCGTCGGCGTCGCGCAGGCGCGCCAGCTCGTCGCGCGGCTCCGGGAGACGTCGAAGCAGTCGGTCGTCTACGCCGAGCTCCCCCACGCGCAGCACGCGTTCGACGTCTTCCCGTCGATCCGGTCGCAGCACGTCGTGCGCGCCATCGACCGCTACCTGCACTGGCACTGGAACGGCTGGCGCCGCGAGCGCGCCGCGCACCAGCCCAGCTAGCGCGGCAGCCCGAGGATCCGCTCCCCCGCCACGTTGCGCAGGATCTGCGTCGTGCCGCCGGCGATCGACAGGCAGCGGGTGTTGAGCATCTCCCAGACGTCGGCCGACAGCCCGTCGGCGAACCGGTCGATCGCACCCAGCGCGGCGATGGCGTCGCCCTGCAGCTCCACCACCAGCTCGGAGGACGACTGCCGGCTGCGGACCCCGAGCAGCTTGGCCACGCTGGACTCCGCGCCCGGACCGTGACCGCTGATCGCCCGCAGGGTCGTGCGGACACCGAGCAGGCCGCAGACGGTCGCCAGCGCGACCGCGTGCCCGACCCGGGCGGTCTCGACCGGGCCCAGACCGGCGGTGGCCAGATCGACGGCCCGCTCGACGCTCTTGCCGAGCCGGGCACTCGCCATCGCGACCCGCTCGTTGGCGAGCGTGGTCCGCGCGAGACGCCACCCGTCGCCGGGCTCCGCGACCACGCACTCGTCCGGCACGAAGACGTCGTCCAGGAAGACCTCGTTGAAGAGCGCCTCTCCGGTGATCTCCCGGAGCGGGCGGACGTCGATCCCGGCCGACGTCATGTCGACGAGGAAGTAGGTGATGCCCTGGTGCTGCGGCACGTCCGGGTCGGTCCTGGCCAGGCAGATCGCCCAGTCCGCGCGCTCGGCGACCGAGCTCCAGACCTTCTGGCCCGAGAGCGACCAGCCGCCCTCGACGCGGGTCGCCTTCGTGCGCAGTGACGCGAGGTCGGAGCCGGAGCCCGGCTCCGAGAACAGCTGGCACCAGACGAGCTCGCCGAGCAGTGACGGGCGCACGAACCGGTCGCGCTGCTCGTCGGTGCCGTGCTGCAGGATCGTCGGGACCGCCCACCCGGCGATCACCAGGTCCGGGCGCGTGACGCCCGCCCGGGCGAGCTCCTGGTCGATCACGACCTGGGTCACTGCGTCCGCGGCCAGTCCGTACGGCGCCGGCCAGTGCGGGGTGAGGTAGCCGGTCTCGACGAGAGCGGCGCGCTGCTCCTCCGCCGGCAGGGCCGCGATCCGCTTGGCGGCCGCCCGGACGTCCGGGCGGATCGGCTCGTCGAGACCGCCGAGGTCGACGTCGACGCGTCGTCGTACTCCTGTGACGGCGGCCGCCGTGAGCCGCGCCGCGGCCTCGTCGGCAGAGCCGAACAGCGCTCGCAGCGACACCGCGCGCCGGAGGTAGAGGTGGGCGTCGTGCTCGAACGTGAAGCCGATCCCGCCGAGCACCTGGACGCACGACTTGGCCACCTCGACCGCGCCTTCGAAGCACACGGCCGCGGCGACGTCGACCGCGAAGGCCCACTGCTCGTCGTCGCCCTGGCCAGAGTCGAGCACCGCAGCGGCGGACGCCGCGTCCCACGCCGCGGCAGTGACCGCCTCGGCGGTCTCCAGCATCTCGGCGCAGAGGTGCTTGATCGCCTGGAAGGAGCCGATCGGCTTCCCGAACTGCTCGCGCACCTTGGCGTACCCCACCGCCGTGTCGAGACACCAGCGAGCCACACCGGACGCCTCGGCTGCCGCGAGCGTCACCGCCGTACGACGGACGCGCTCGTCCGCCGTCTGCGCCCCACCCTCGATGACGCGCCCGTGTCGCGCGCTGAGGTCGACGCCGAGGGCGGCCTCGAAGCGGCCTTCGAAGAACGACCCATCGGCGGCAATCACGTCCTCGGACGTGCCGCCGTCCAGTACCGGACCGCCGGGCCGAAGCTCGACGCCGTAGCGATCGGGCTGTCCGCTCACCAACCCGCCGATCGCCGCTCCGAGCAGCCCACCGGGCACCAGCTCGTAGGCGCAGGCCTCGAGCGCGACCGCCTGGTCGAGCAGGGTGCCGCCCCCGCCGCCGGCCGACTCGGGCACCGCGATCGCGGTCACGCCCATCTCGTCGGCCGCGGCCCAGATGTCGTCGAAGCGCTCGTCGACCCGGTCCTCGGCCGCACGGATCGCCTCGATGGCGCCCAGGCTGGCCGCCCACTTGCGCAGGCTCGCGGCGAGCTCTTCCTGCTCGTCGGTGATCCCGATCGACATGGCACCTCACTGCTGGTCGAAAACTAGAACGTGTTCTAAGACTACTAGAGTCGAGCCGTGACCGACACGATGCCGCCCGACCTCCTCGAGCACGCGCTCGCCGCGAAGGGGTTCATGCCCTCCGACGAGGGCGCGCTCCTGCACCGGGTCGCCCGGGAGCGACTCCCCCACGGCCCGGCACTCGAGGTCGGCACCTACTGCGGCAAGTCCGCGGTCTACCTGGGCGCGGCAGCCCGCGAGGTGGGCGGCCCGAACAGCGTCGTGTTCACCGTCGACCACCACCGCGGCTCGGAGGAGAACCAGGCCGGCTGGGAGCACCACGACCCGAGCGTCGTCGATCCCGAGCTCGGCCTGATGGACACGCTCCCGACGTTCCGCCGGACCATCGCGCGGGCCGGGCTGGAGGACCACGTCATCGCCGTCGTCGGCCGCTCGACGACGGTCGCGACCCACTGGCGCACGCCCCTCTCCCTGCTCTTCATCGACGGCGGGCACGGCGAGCAGCCGGCCCGCGACGACTTCGAGGCGTGGGCTCACTGGGTGATGCCCGGCGGGCTGTTCGCGATCCACGACGTCTTCCCGGACCCCGCGGACGGCGGGCGGCCGCCGTACGAGCAGATCTACCTGCCCGCCCTCGCGAGCGGGGCCTTCGAGGAGATCGCCGTGGTCGGCTCGATGCGGGTGCTGCGTCGGACGTCAGGTACGGCGGGCGAGCCGCTCGGAGGATGACGTGCAGTCGCACTCCAGCGCCAGCTCCTGGAAGTGCGGCGCCAGCGACGTCCCGCGCATGATGCCCGAGCCCGGCGAGCTGTGCCCGAAGGTCTCCCCGAGCGCGTCCGCGGCGAGGATCACGGCAGCCGCCGTGTAGGTCGTGTGCTCGTCGGGCCAGTGCACGTTGCGCGGCTCGACCTCGCCGGCGGCGTTGGTGACCTCGACCTCCTGGGTCGTGGCGCCGTAGACCCAGCCGGTCCAGTACTTGCCGCCCTCATCCCGCAGGTGCTGCATCTCCGTGAACAGGTGCCGGGCGCGACGGTGGTCGCCCAGCGCGTCGAGCGTCATCGCGAGCTCACACGTCTCGGCGCCGGTGACCCAGGGATTGGTGTCGACGCACCGGATGCCGAGCCCGGGCACGACGAAGTCGTCCCACCGCGAGTCGAGCAGCTCGAAGGCGTCCCGGCCGCGCACCGCGCCGCCGAGGACCGGGTAATACCAGTCCATCGAGAACGTGCTCTTGTCGGCGAACCGGTCCCGGTGCACCCGGACGGCATGCCCGAGGCGGCCACCCGCGAGCTCCCACTCCGGCTGCGGGTCGTCCATCAGCTCCGCGAGCGCGACGCCCGCCCGCAGCGAGTGGTAGATGCTCGAGTTGCCGGTCAGCAGGCAGAAGTCGTCGACCGGCGTCCACCGGATGCCGCCGAACGGCTCCTGCAGCGAGACCACCCAGTCGAGCGCCGCCCGGACGGACGGCCAGTAGTGCTGGACGAACCGGATGTCCCGACGTACCAGCCAGTGGTGCCAGAGGCCGACGGCGAAGTAAGCCGACATGTTGACCTCGCCGCGCTCGTCATCGGGCCGGCCGTCCACGATCTTCATCGGGAACGAGCCGTCCGCGCGCTGCATCGTCGGGACCCACGCGTAGGCGCGCTCCGCGGCCTCGACCTGTCCGCCGACGAGCATCGCCATCGCGCCCTCGACGTGGTTCCAGATGTCGACGTGCTCCCCGATCGTCCACGGGATCGCCCCGCACGGCTCCTGCATGGCGGCGATCGACGCCGCCGTGTCGGCGATCTCGACGGCGCTCAGCACACCGTCGACGTACGGAAGGCGCGCGAGAGGGATCTCCGAGACCTCAGGCACTCTGCGCAACCTCTGCGGCATCGCCCGTTGCTGTCGCCGCGGCCGCGGCCGGCTTGGTGAAGTAGAGCACCATGCTCTTGCCGATCAGCGGGTCGAGCACCTTGCCGGCGAGCTTGAGCGCGGTGGGCTGCTTCATGATCTCCCAGACCAGGAGCTTGTGGTACGCCTTGGCGAGCGGGTGCGCGTCGTTGTCGACGCCGACCGCGCACTTGATCCACCAGTACGGCGAGTGCAGCCCGTGCGCGTAGTCCTTCCCCTGGTAGATCATCGCGTCGCCGGGGGTGCCGTCGTTGAAGCGGCCGGCCTTGGTGACCTTGTCGATCAGCTCGTGGTCGGTGTAGATCCGGATGTGGCCGCCCTCGGCGTTGTGGTAGTCGTCCGAGAGCTTCCAGTTGATGACCTCGGGCAGCCAGCGGGGCACGGAGATCGCCAGGGTGCCACCGGGCCGGAGCACCCGGACCAGCTCCTTGATGGCGTCGACGTCGGCGTGGATGTGCTCGAGCACCTCGGCGGCGACGATCCGGTCGAACTCGCCGTCACCGAAGGGCAGCGCGAGCGCGTCGCCCTGCTTCACGTCGGCCTCGGCGCCCTCGGGCACCTCGCCGGCCTCCTTCATGGCGACGAACAGGTTCTGGACGCTCTCGAGCTCGTCGGCGTCCATGTCGAACGCGACCACATCGGCGCCGCGGCGGTACATCTCGAAGCTGTGCCGGCCCGCGCCGGCACCCATGTCGAGCACCCTGTCGCCCGGCTTCAGGCCGAGTCGGTCGAAATCAACGGTCAGCATGTGCTTGCTCCTCGTGGTACCGGGTGATCACGTCGGAGAGCACGTCGGCGGTCTTGACCGCGACGGCGCTCCAGCTGAAGAGGTCCTTGACCCGCTCGCGGCCCGCAGCCCCCATCCGCGCCCGCCTCTCGGGATCGTCGAGAAGGGCGGCGACGGCGTGCGTGAGCGCGCCGACGTCGCCGGGCTCGACCACGTCCGCGCACAGACCGTCGGGGCCGACCACCTCGGGGATGGCGCCGGCGCGGGACACGACGAGTGGGGTCTCGCAGGCCATCAGCTCCGCTGTCGGCAACGAGAAGCCCTCGTACAGCGACGGGACGCAGGCCAGCTCGGCCGAGCCCATCAGCGCGACGAGCTCGTCGTCCGTGAGGCCGTTGGCGAAGCGGACGTTCCCGGCGATGCCGAGCCTGTCGATGAGCTTCTCCGTGACGCCACCCTCCTTCGGCTTCGTCACCAGGATCAGCTCGAGGTCACGCTCCGTGAGCAGCTTGGCGAACGCCTCCAGCAGGATGTGGATGCCCTTGAGGGGAGCATCCGCGCTCGCCATCGCGAGGATCCGACCGGGCACCCGCTGGGTCGTCGGCGGACGGAACTCCTCGTCGACCCCGAGCAGGATCGTCGCGACGCGCGCCGGATCGACGCCGAACTCCCGCACGACGTCACGCTTGGAGGACTCGGACGGCACGAGGACCTGCCGCAGCTGCGGCGCGGTGCGCTTCTGCTCCTTGAGGAACGAGTACCAGCGCCAGACGCCGATCTTGGGGAACTCGACACGCCACCGCGAGCCCGCCTTCTTCCGGACCCAGGGGGCCACCTCGAGCTCGATCGCGCGGTCCATGGTGATCGGATGGTGGATGGTGGACGCGAGGGGCAGGCCGAAGCCCTCCACGTCGAGGATCGGCGTCGCCAGCGTCTGGTTGTCGAAGACGATGTCGAAGTCTTCGCGTCGCCCGCGCAGCAGCTTGACCACGCGCTTGGCGAACGTCAGCGGCTCGGGGAAGGCGCCGCTGCGCATCCGGAGCCATTCCTCGACGTCGATGAGGTCACGGAACTCGCTGGGACGCGGGTTCCGGAACTCGTCGCCAGGCCGGTAGAGGTCGAGGCTCGGCACCTTCGTCAGGATGACGCCCTCGTCGAGATCGGGGTAAGGCTGCCCCGAAAACACCTCGACCGTGTGACCGAGCGCTACGAGCTCGCGGCTCAACCGCCGGATGTAAATCCCCTGCCCGCCGACGTGGGGCTTGCTGCGGTACGACAGCATTGCGATCCGCATGCCGACTCCTCTTCCTCTATCCCGGCGCTGGCTCGTTGCGCTGAGTCGCGGCGCCGAGCTCCGGAGTGGAGCGGGGCCGTCAGAACGTAGAACGTGTTCCTATTATGGGATACGTACGAGTAGCCTATCTTCGAGCGTCCACCCACGAGCCATCGTGGCGGGCGCTGACGAACTCAACATCCAGGCCCGGGACGTGCCATTCCAGTGACGTGAGGCATACTCCGGGCTCGCCGACGTCGCACGGGAGGACCGTCGTGACCATCGCCAACTCGCTGTCGACCGACGACCGCTCAACCAACACCGCCAGCACCGACAGCGCCGGCAGCGCTGCCCAGCGCGACCGCCGCAAGCGGATCCTCGACGCGACCTACGAGCTGGCCAAGGACGGCGGCTTCGACGCCGTCCAGATGCGGGCTGTCGCCGAACGGGCCGATGTCGCCCTCGGGACGCTCTACCGCTACTTCCCGTCGAAGATCCACCTGCTGGTGTCCGCGCTCGACCGCGAGTTCGAGGACGCGCAGGTCAAGCTGAAGGCCCGCGAGATCCCCGGCGACACGCCCGGCGACCGCGTCCTCTACGTCCTCAAGCGACTCACGCGAGGCATGCAGGGCGACCCCAAGCTCACCGAGGCACTGACCCGCGCGTTCATGTTCGCCGACGCGAGCGTCGCCAACGAGATCCACGCGGTCGGCATGTCGATGACGTCGATCGTCACCCATGCGATGCACGGCACCGTGCCCGACAGCGAGGCCATCACCGACGAGGACATCGTCCTCGCCCGGGTCATCGGCGACGTCTGGCTCTCCGCGCTGATGGCGTGGGTCACCGGCCGCTCGAGCGCACCCGAGACCGCGCAGCACATGGAGACGGCCGTCCGGCTGATCCTGCGCTGAGCGCGCCGCCGCTGGTGCTGCTACCGCTGCGGCACGATGTCGTCGGCGCCGAGCTCGGTCGCGACCGCGCACGCGAACAGGCCCACATGACAGCGCACCCAGGCACGCTGGCCTGAGCCGTCGGTCGCGTCGACCAGGACGGTACGACGGTTCTCGGCCACGACCCCGTCGACCTGCAGGCCGTCGGGCAGGCCGAGCGGGGTGCGCTCCCCCGTCAGCCCCCGCCAGTGGTGACTCGCCTGGTCGTCCCGGCTCTCGGAGCCGAGTACGACGACCTGCCCCTCCGTGTCGAGCGCGATGATCGCGTTCGAGGTCAGCCACACCCGCTCGGCGCTGATCCGCTCCTGCTCGAGGTACTCGACCGGCGCGTCACTCCCCGGATCGCGCGGGCCAGCGACGTATCCCCAACCCCATTCGCCTCCCGGATACTCCACGAGGACCTCCGAGGAGATGCCGACGCCAGCGAGGGTGCCGCCGCCCAGGCCGCCGACGGGCCAGAGGTGGCTCTGGGAGTCGGGCGGAGGATCGGTCAGGCCCTCGCGCCCCTCGTAGGTGTCCCACATCCAGGCACCCTCCGGAGCGACGACGAAGACGTCGGGGTCCATGTCCACATCGACACCGAGCAACCGGGCGTCTTGGCAGCATCCGTCCGGTAGTGGCTGGCGTTCGGGCGCCCGTCCGTAATGACGGACGATCTCAGTGTCGTTCTCGATCCAGGTGACGGTGCTGTCGGTCACCGGCGGAGCCGTGGCGGCGCCGCTGAGGAGCGTGATGCCGCCGGAACCGAACCGGTAGATCGCCCCGGCCTCTTCGTCGTAGACCAGGTCGCCCTCGATCGCCACGACTTCCCAGTCGAGATCGATCGACTGGTCGCCCAGGACCACGGTGGTGCCCGAGCGGACGTACGCCAGCTCCGGCGGATCACCGACGGGGAGGCCCGAGAAGGCGCCGTCAGCCGCCGTCGTGTCCCTCGCGGTCGACTCGGTGGACCCGGCGCCGGGGCTCGTCGCGTCCCGGTCCGGCGGATCGGTCTCCGTGCCGCACCCGAGCAGCATGGCCAGCGCCGCGAGGCCGGCCACGGCCAGACGTCCGAATCCGCCCATCCAAGCTTCCTCACGTGTGATCTTGCGTCACCAGGCGACGCAAGATCACACCTTAGGCGGCCGTCGAAGTCACGAGCGGCGAGCCTTGGCGATCGTCTCCTCGACGATGGAGTTGAGCCTGGCCCCGTTCGGCCAGCCGGCGTAGTGGCTGAGGAAGACGACGATCTCCCGCAGCGCATCGTCGTCGAGCTCTCCGTTGGCGTGCGCGGCGGGCACCTGGATGCCGAGCACATCGGCAGCGCCCTGTCCGGCGAGCAGGCCGATCAGCAACAGCCGGCGGTCGCGGTCGGACAGTCCGGGGCGCTGCCAGATGTCACCGAAGAGGTGGTCGGCGGTGTAGCGGAAGAAGTCACCCTCACCGTCGGACATGTCGAAGCCGTAGACCTCCTCCATCTTCTCCAGGCCGCGTCGCCGCGCCTCCGGCAGGTCATCGAACTTGCTCATGACAGTCCCAGTCCCTTCCCCAGTCGCGGCAGCGCCTCTCGAGCGAGAGGCACGTCGACGCCCAGCTCGTCGGCCAGCGCGATGGCGAAGGAGAGGTCCTTCTCCCCCAGCGCCGCCACGTGCTGGAACACGCCGGTCCAGAAGTCGTCGGGCGCCAGCGGCGCCGTGGTGTCGCGGAGTGCGATCGCTCCGGGGCCACCGGTGATCGCATCGGTGTGCCGCACGATCTCGCCGAGCTGCCGCAGGTCGAGTCCGGCTGCCTCGGCGAGCCGCTGCGCCTCGGTGACAGCGGTGAACGCGACGAAGTGGATCAGGTTGCGCGCCAGCTTCATCCGCGTCCCCGCCCCGAGCGGGCCGGCGTGCACGACCTTCGACCCCATGACGTCCAGCGCCGGCCGTGCGGCCAGGAAGTCGTCGTCGGAGCCGCCGACCATGATCGCCAACGAGCCGTCGGCCGCACCCATCGGACCACCGCTCACGGGGGCGTCGAGCACGGTCAGTCCCCGCGCCTTCAGCTCGGCCGGGGTTCCCGGGGCCACGGTGGAGTGGATCACCAGCACGGTGCCGGGACCCACCTCCTCAGCGACGGCGCGGACCTGGTCGTCGTCGCGGACCATCACGCAGACCACGTCGACCAGGGCGGCGAGCTCACCGATGCCGCCGGCCGACTTCGCCCCCGCAGCCGTCAGCTCGGCGACCGGCTCGGGCGCGACGTCGTACACCCACAGCTCGACGTCCCCCGATGACGCGGCGGCGGCGAGCCGCAGCGCCATCGGCTTCCCGATGTTGCCGAGCCCGACGAACCCGACCCTGGTCGTGGTCATAGCCGGAACGTCTGGCCGCCGTCGACCGCCAGGATCTGGCCGGTGACCCACGACGACTCGTCGGAGAGCAGGAACAGGCAGGCGCCGACCATGTCCGAGGTCTGACCCATCCGCTTGAGCGCGAGCCCCTTCACGAGGTCCTTGGCCGCGTCACCGGCCTGGGTCCGGGTGGCCTCGGTGTCGGTCGGCCCGGGCGCGATCGCGTTGACCCGGATGTTCATGCCGCCGAGCTCGTGGGCGAGCTGCTGGGTGAGGCCGTTCACGCCGACCTTCGCCAGCCCGTAGAAGCCCGAGTAGAGGTACGCCGCGGTGCTGGACTGGTTGACGATCGCTCCCCCGCCGCGCTTCTGCATCGACCCGAAGACGGCGCGCGTCATCACGAGCGCGCCGTCCATGTTCACGCTCATGAACTTGCGGTAGTAGTCCCAGTCGACCGTGATCAGCAGGTCGAACTGCATGTCGCCGTAGATCGCGGCGTTGTTGACCAGCCCGTCGATGCCGCCGTACTCCGCCTCGACCCGCTCGACCAACGCCGCCGCCGACTCCGCGCTCGACACGTCGCACGGGACGAACATGGCCCGACCGCCGTCGGCCTCGATCTCCTTCGCGACCCGCTCGCCGCCGTCGGCGTTGAGGTCCGCCACGACCACCCGCGCGCCCTCCGAGGCCAGTGCCTTCGCATAGGTCTCGCCGATGCCCTGGGCCGCGCCCGTGACGACGACGACCTTGTCCTGGAATCTCATCTCGCTCCTGCCACATGGGTCGCAGGAATCCCCGGTTGACCGGGGGTTCCTGCACTTGTCTGGTGTTGCAACGGCCGACAAGTGCAGGGTTCCCCGGTCGACCGGGGATTCCTGCACCTCCCGGTCATGCCGGCTCCGCCATCGTCTTGATCTCCAGGTACTCCTCGAACCCGGCCACACCCATCTCCCGCCCGAGCCCGGACTGCTTGTAGCCGCCGAACGGTGCGTCCGGACTGAACCAGACGCCGCCGTTGACGGCCAGCGTCCCGGTGCGGATCCGCCGGGCGACGCTCTTCGCGCGCTCGAGGTCGCCAGAGTCGACCGAGCCGGACAGGCCGTACTCGGTGTCATTCGCGATCCGTACGGCGTCGTCGTCGCCGTCGTGCGGGATCACCACCAGCACCGGTCCGAAGATCTCCTCCTGGGCCAGCCGCGACGTGTTGTCGAGACCGGCGACCACGGTCGGCTCCACCCAGAACCCGGGCTGGTCGACGATCCGGCCGCCGGTGACGATCCGGCCACCCTCCTCCTCGGCGAGACGGAGGTAGCTCTCGACCCGGTCGCGCTGCACCTGGCTGATCACCGGCCCGCAGATCGCGTTGGGATCGGCAGGGTCGTTGACGCCGATCGACGCCATCGTGGCGGCGGCGACCTCGACCGCTTCGTCGTACTTCTCCCGAGGTACGACGAGGCGCGTGGTCAGCGCGCAGCCCTGGCCGGCGTGGATGCAGGCCGCGAACGCCGTGGCGCCCGCTGCCGCGGCCACATCGGCGTCGTCGAGGACGATCGCCGCGGACTTCCCGCCCAGCTCGAGGAAGACCTTCTTCAGCGTGGGCGCTGCGGCCGCCATGATCGCTCGTCCGGTCGCGGTCGAGCCGGTGAAGGAGACCATGTCGACCCGGGGATCGGACGACAGAACCGCAGCGACCTCGTTGGATCGCGGGGTGACGACGTTGAAGACGCCGGCGGGGATGTCGGTGTGCTCGGCGACGAACCGGCCGAGCTCGCAGGCCACCCACGGAGTGTCCGGCGCCGGCTTGAGCACCACCGTGCAGCCGGCCGCCAGGGCCGGGCCGACCTTGGCCAGGTTGATCTGGTTCGGCACGTTCCACGGGGTGATCGCGGCGACGACACCGACCGGCTCGCGGACGACGGTCCGCCGGGTCGGGATGCCCATCGGCTGCGCGACCCCGAGGTCCGTCTCCCATGCGTAGGACTCCAGCAGGTCGGTGACCCACTTCAGTCCCTCGACCGGGACGTCGAACCCGGCGGCGCCCATCATGAAGCCCGGCATCCCGACCTCGGCGGTCGTCAACGCGCGGAACTCGTCGGCGTGGTCGAGCAGCGCCTGGTGGAGCTGCCGGAGGCACCGCAGCCGCAGCGCCACATCGGTCGACCAGTCCGTCTCGTCGAACGCCCGCCGAGCAGCCGTGATCGCCGCGTCCACGTCGGTCGCGGTGCTGTCGGGAGCGACGCCGATCTGCTCCCCCGTCGCCGGGTTGAGGATCGGGTACGACGCTCCGTCGCTCGCGCCGGTCAGCTTGCCGTCCACCAACTGCTGGGCAGGCGGGTTCGTCAACGTCATACGGACTCCTGGGTGAGGTGGTCGCCGCGTTCGACCGGCGGCGGCCACACGCTGCTGGGAAGGTCGGCGTGGTGGTAGTGACCGGGCACGTCGTGACCGGTCACGGACATCCGCTTGAGGAGGGTCTCGGGCGCCTTGCCGGCGCTGATGATCTCCAGGAACGTGTGCGCGGTCGACGGCATGTCGAACCAGTCGCGCTGCCAGGCGATCTTCACCTGGCCCGCGTCCGCTCCCGCGGTCTGGCGCTCGACGCCGAACCACGAGCCGCCGATGCCGAGGATCTCGTACTCCTGCCCGGTCTCGTCGTTGACGATCCCCGACTTCTGCTTCCAGAAGCCGACGATCATCGCGTTCTTCTCGTCGATGACGGTGGCCTGGTAGTCGTAGTGCCAGCCGTCGAGACCGTCCATCTCGATGCCGATCGCCCAGTCGCGGATCTGGTCGCGCCCGACCGCCATGAAGTGCTCGTCGACCGAGTACATCCAGCCGTAGGTGGCGTCCTCGGCGTACCACTCGGCCATCACCCGCCAGTCGCCGGTGCGCTCGGCCTCACGGTTGATCGCGAGCCAGGAGTCCCAGAACTCCTCGATCTCGGCACGGGACAGGGACATCAGTCCTCCTCGATGGAGAGTGCGAAAGCAGGGCAGTACCTCACGGCGGTCTGCACGTCGGTACGACGCGACTCCGCCGGGTGCTCCTCGAGCATGACGACCACGTCGCCGTCCTCGTCGAAGCCGAAGACGTCAGGGGCCTCGCCCTGGCAGAGCTGGTGGCCCTGGCAGAGGCCGGTGTCGGCCCGGACCGTGTAGCCCCTCATCGGACCCGCCTCCGGTAGCGGACCCGGCACGGCTGCTCCAGCTGGATCACCATCTTGGAGCAGTCGTCGCGGTAGGAGTCGAGCGGCTGCGCGGCCTCGAACTCGAAGTCCCGCAGGATCACCGAGAAGATCGCCTTCATCTGCATCATCGCGAACGCGTTGCCGACGCAGCGGTGCTTGCCGGCACCGAACGGGATCCACGTCCAGCGGTTCTGCAGGTCCTCCTGGCGCGGGTCGATGTAGCGGCCGGGATCGAACTCGTCCGCCTTCGGGAAGTCCTCCTCGATCCGGTTGGACACCCGCGGAGAGGCCGCGACGACCGTGCCGGCCGGGATCGTGGTGCCGGCGAGCTCGAAGTCCTCCTGCACCAGCCGCATCAGGATGATGAGCGGCGGGTGCAGGCGCAGGGTCTCCTTGAGCGCCGACTCGAGCACGGGGATCGAGCGGAGCGCCTGGAACGACACTTCGACAGGCCCAGTGCCGTCGGCGTCCGTGTAGAGCTGGTCCAGCTCGGCCACGACATCGGCCATGACGTCGGGGTGGCGGAGCAGCTCGATCATCGCCCAGGACGCCGTACCGCTGCTGGTGTGGTGACCCGCGAACATCATCGAGATGAAGATCCCGGTGACCACGTCGGCGGTCATGTCGATCGAGATGAGGACGTCGAGCAGGTCGCGCTCCTCCTTGGGGACGGTCCCCCGCTCCTTGCGCTTGTCGATGATCCCCTGCACCAGCGCGACCAGCCGTTCGCGGGCGGCGTCGCGGATCCGGAAGCTGTCGATGTCGGCATAGGGATCGACGTACGCGATCGCGTCCGTGCCCCGCTCCAGCTCGTGGTAGTGCTGGGCGAACGATGAGTCGAGCTCCTCCCGGAACGGCTTGCCGATGAGGCAGGACGAGGTGGTGTAGATGGTGAGCTCGGCGAAGAAGTCGAGCAGGTCGATCTCACCCTCGTCTCCCCAGCCGGCCACCATCCGGTTGATCTCGGCCTCGATGGTCTGGGCGTGGCCGCGCATCATGTCACCGCGGAGCGCCTGGTTCTTCAGCATCTGCTGACGCTCCTCGGGTGAGGCGTCGAAGACGACCCCCTTGCCGAAGATCGGCGTCATGAACGGGTACGCCGCGGCCTGGTCGAGCACCGCGTCGGGTGCCCGGAAGAACGCCTCGTTCGCCTCGGCGCCGGTGACCAGCACGACCTCCTTGTCGGCCAGCCGGAACCTGCCGATGTCGCCGCACTCCTCGCGGACCCGGGCGAACAGGCCGATCGGGTCCACCCGCATCTCCGGCAGGTGCCCGGTGCCGCGGATGATCTCGGGCACGTCGGGACTCTGGTCGTCGAGGGCCAGGGAGACCTCGGGGATCTCGGTGGTCGAGCTGGTCGAGCTGGTCGAGGTCGTCACTTCTCCTCCACGGGAGCTTCGGGGTTCACGTCGACAGGACTGATGTGCACGCCGCGCGGTGCGCTGACGACGGTCGTGATCGCGTCCGCGATGGCGCGGGCCTTGAGGAAGTGCGAGTGGCGGGCATGGCCCCACTTGACCCACTGGTTGAGCACCATGGCTGCCGCCTCCGGGTCCCAGTCCATGCCCATCTCGCTCCACGTCGGACCAGGGCGTACGACGGACGCGCGGACTCCGGTGCCCTCGAGCTCCATCTGCAGCGAGCCCACCAGGCCCTCGAGCCCGGCCTTGCTCGCGCTGTAGCCGCCCATGAACGGGCGCGGCCGGAGCGCGACGTCGGAGGACACGAAGACGATGTCGCCGCGGTGCCGCCCGACCATGTCCGGCAGGAAGGCGCGCATCAACCGGTGGGGACCCAGCAGGTTGATGTCCAGCTCCCGGCGGAGCCGCTCGGCGTCGGTGTCGAGCACCGCCCCTGGTCCGATCAGTGCCGCGTTGCTGACCACGACCTCGGCGTCGCCGAGGTCGGCAGCCGCCTTGGCCTTGAAGTCGCTCACCGACTGCTCGTCGGCGACATCGAGGCGGTGCGCGACGGCCTCGCCGCCGTCCGCGCGGATGGCGGACGCGATCTCCTCGCACTGCTCGAGCCGTCGCGCTCCGAGCGCGACCGGGAAACCCGCGGCGGCGAGCGCCCGCGCGGTCTCCGCTCCGATCCCCGACGACGCGCCGGCGATCACCGCCGGGCGGCGGGAGGGCTGGTCGTACTTGCTCATCGGGCACCCCGCTCCGTGAACGTCGTCGGGAGCTGGGCGAAGCCGCGCACGTTGACCGAGTGCACCCGTACGGCGCGGTCCGCGTGCACCTCGAACCGCTCGACGCGTCGGACCAGCTCGGCCAGGACGACCCGCGCCTCGAGTCGCGCCAGGTTGGCACCGAGGCAGAAGTGCCGCCCCGTCCCGAAGGCCAGGCTCTCGCCCAGCTCGTCCTTGGACCGGTGGATGTCGTACTCGGAGGGGCGGGTGAAGACCCGCTCGTCCCGGTTCGCCGACCCGATCAGCAGCAGCAGCTTGGAGCCGGCCGGCAGCGTGCGACCGTGCAGCTCGACGTCGGCGGTCACGTAGCGGGCGAGCATCTGCGTGGAGTTGTCGTGGCGCAGGGTCTCCTCGACCCACGGCACCACCAGGTCCGGTCCGCCGCGGTCGAGCACGGCGGCGCGCTGGTCCGGGTGGGCAGCGAGGTGGAAGAGCGCGTTGCCGAGCAGCTTCGTCGTCGTCTCGTTGCCGGCCACCACCATCAGGCAGAGGAACGCGTTGATCTCGTTGTCGGTGAGCCGATCGCCGTCGATCTCGGCCTCGACCAGCGCCGAGGTCAGGTCGTCGCTCGGGCGGACCCGTCGTTCCTTGACCATCGCGCCGTAGTAGTTGAAGAGCTCGATCGCGGCCTCCATGCCGGCCGGCGGGACGTCGCGGACGCCGGCCTCGCGGTGGACGAGCAGGTCCGCGAGGCGCCGTACCTCGTCACGGTCGGCCACAGGGACGCCCATCAGCTCGGAGATCACGTCCATCGGGAGCTTGCCGGCGAGCTCGCCGATCCAGTCGGCCTCACCCTCGGCGGCGTTGCCGGCGAAGAGCCGCTCCAGGTAGTGCTCGGTGAGCCGTTGGACCTGCGGCTCCAGCTCGCGGACCCGGCGCGGCGTGAACGCCGCCGAGACCAGCTTGCGGATCCGGCTCTGCGCCTTCCCGTCGAGCGCGAGGAACGACATGACCCGGTGTGCCTCGGGGTTCCAGGCGCTCGGGTCGAGCGTGACGCCCATCCGGTTGGAGAACGTCACGTCGTCACGGAAGGCCGCGAAGACGTCGGCGTGCCGCGACAGGACCCAGAAGTCGTCGCGCTCGCTGTAGTAGAGCGGCGCCTCGTCCCGCAGCCGCGCGTAGAGCGGGTAGGGATCCTCGTGGAAGTCGTAGTCGTAGGGGTCGAACAGCAGCGGCGGCCGTGTGTCGGTGGTCGAGCTTGTCGAGATGCTCATGAGTTGCCCCTCAGGATCACGTCGACACAGCTCTCCATCCGGTCCGTGAGCTCTTCGTAGGTGATGACGCCGACCCCGACCTGGAGCAGCGCACCGGTGAACGTGAGGACCAGGACCTCGAGCACCGCCGGGTCCGCCGGCTGGTCGGGCTCCGCGGGGTCGACGAGTGCGGACTCGAAGCGCGCGAAGATCTCGCCGCCGATCCGCAGCCGGAGCCGCTCGACGTCGGGGTCGGTGCCGAGCAGTGCCGGCGTCACCGCCGCCGCCAGGGCGCGCTCCTCGACGATCCGCTCGGTGAGCGCCCGGGCGGCCGACTGGACCCGCTTCGTCGCCGAGGACGAGCGACTCACGCCCGACGGCCCGGTGGTGAGGTGGCGGAGGAAGAGCTCGGCGAACAGGTGGTTCTTGGACGCGAGGTAGGTGTACGCCGTCGCGGGCGAGACCCCGGCCCGCTGGGCGACGTTGCGCACGGTCAGCGCCTCGTGGCCGACGGCGCGGAGCTCCTCGAGCCCGGCGGCCAGCAGCCGCTCGACAGTGTCGGCCTGCCGAGCGTTGAGGCCGCGCCGGGGCGCGTCGGACACTTGACTGGACATGTGTCCAACATAGGAGACGTTTCGGCAGGGAGCAAGACTTTTCTAGAACAAGTTCTACTCTTGTGACATGCGCAACGGGATCGTCCTCTTCACCTCTGACCGCGGCATCACGCCGGCCGACCTCGCCGTGGCCGCGGAGCAACGCGGCTTCGACACCGTCTACGTGCCCGAGCACACCCACATCCCGGTGCGGCGCGACGCCCTCCACCCCACCGGGGGTGAGGACCTGCCCGACGACCGCTACCTGCGGACGCTCGATCCGTGGGTCTCCCTGGCCACCTGCGCCGCCGTCACCGAGCGGATCGGCCTGTCCACCGCGGTCTGCCTGCCCGTCGAGTCGGACCCGATCACGCTGGCCAAGACGATCGCCACCCTCGACCATCTCTCGGGCGGACGCGTCACCATCGGCGCCGGCTTTGGCTGGAACACCGACGAGCTCACCGACCACCACGTCCCGGCGGCCAAGCGGCGCACCGTGCTCAAGGAGTACCTCGAGGCGATGCGCGCGCTCTGGACCGAGGAGGAGGCGTCGTACGACGGCGAGTTCGTCTCGTTCGGACCCTCCTGGGCCTATCCCAAGCCGCCGCAGGGCCGGGTACCGGTCATCATCGGCGCCGGCGCCGGCCCCAAGACGTTCGAGTGGATCGCGCGCAACGCCGACGGCTGGATGACCACCCCGACGACGACCGACGTGGCCGCCAACGCCGACCTGCTGCGCAAGGCGTGGGCGGACGCGGGCCGCGAGGGACAGCCGGACATCCGGATCCTCGTGGCGAAGCGGCCGACGGCGGAGGACTTCGCCGACTGGACCGCCGCCGGGCCCTCCGAGCTGATCTGGGGCGTCCCCGACGCGGACAAGGACACCGTGCTCGGCTACCTCGACAAGATGGCCGGCCGACTGGGACTGACTGCGTGACCGCCCCGGACCGGCACAGCCGGTACGCCGACCTCTCGCGCGCGGACCTCGCGGTCCTCGTGCCGGAGCTCCTCCTGATGGGGCAGCTCATCGACCGGTCCGGCATGGCGTGGTGCATCTCCGAGTTCGGCCGCGACGAGATGCTGCAGATCGCGATCGAGGAATGGGCGGCGGCCAGCCCGATCTACACCCGCCGGATGCAACGCGCGCTGGGGTTCGCGCCCGCGGTGCCGGGCCGGGGCGACGTGGTCACCATCTTCAAGGGGCTGCAGCTCGACATCGGCGCTCCCCCACAGTTCATGGACTTCCGCTACACCGTCCACGACCCCCAGCACGGCGAGTTCCACCTCGACCACTGCGGCGCACTCATGGACGTCGAGCCGATGGGCCCCGACTACGTGAAGGGCATGTGCCACGACATCGAGGACCCGACCTTCGACGCCACCGCGATCGCCTCGCACCCGAAGGCCCAGGTGCGGCCGATCCACCGCCCGCCCCGGACCCCCGCGGACCGCCAGCCGCACTGCGCGTGGACGGTGATCATCGACGACACCCACCCCGAGGCCCAGGGCATCCCGGCGCTGGCCGTCAACGAGCGGTCCCGGGCGGCGGCGCTCGCGCTCGCTCCGATCGACCCGGCCGACGAGGGTGCCGGCGACTACGCCGGCCCGCTGGTCAGCGACCTCGACTTCTCCGCCTTCTCGCACTCCGCCCTGGTGCGGATCGCGGACGAGGTGTGCCTGCAGATGCACCTGCTCGACCGGGCGTTCGCGATCGCGCTGGAGAAGCGGTGCGAGAGCGCGGAGCAGCTGACCCGGATCCGCCGACAGCAGCTGACCGGCGCTGCCGGCGTCGGCGCGCTCCGGATCGCCCGCGCGCTCGACATCAGCCCGGACGAGGAGGGCGCCCGGCGGCTGTTGGCGCTCCACCCCCTGCTCAACCCGGCGGCCTACGTCGACGCCGACCTCGGCGCTCCAGGGGCCGCGGTCGTCGTACGGCGCTCTCCGGCGCACGAGGACGGCGCCTGGATCTCCCTCTGCGGCCCGGAGTGGACCGGCGCGCTCGCCGTGATCGTGCAGGCGCTCGACCCGCACCTCGCCGTGGAGGTCGCCGCTGCAGGCGACGACGCCTGGTCGCTCACCGTCGTCCGCCGCGACCAGCCCGCCGCCGAGGCGAAGGAGGTCACGGTGACCAAGTTCAGCACCGGCGTCGAGTTCGCCTTCCACCCGCGCCGGTCGCTGCCGATCACCCCGGTCTGACTGACGGGTCAGTCAGGCGCCGAAGGCGTGGGTGGCGGTGACGCCGCCGTCGACGGTGAGCTCGGCGCCGTTCATGTACGACGACTCGTCGCTGGCCAGGAACACGTAGACCGGCGCGATGTCCTCCGGCAGGCCGACCCGCCGCAGCGGCACCTTGGAGGCGCCGTACTCCATCGCGGCGTCGCCGCCGTGCACCCGCGTCATCGGGGTGTCGATCATCCCGGGGTGCACGGAGTTGACCCGGATCCCCTTCGGCCCGAGCTCCATCGCCGCGCACTTGGTCATGCCGCGGATCGCCCACTTGGTGGCGGCGTACGCCGTGCACGACGGCATGCCCGCGATGCCCTCGATCGAGGACGCGTTGATGATCGAGCCGCCGCCGTTCTTGCGCATCGTGCGGGCCACCGCCTGCATGCCGAGGAAGACCCCGACCTGGTTGACGTTGACCAGCAGCTGGAACTCCTCCAGCGGCATGTGCTCGATCTGGCCGAAGCGCAGCAGGCCGGCGTTGTTGGCGAGCACGTTGACCGGACCGAACCGGGTGTTGGCGTCCTCCACGACGGTCGCCCACGACGCCGGGTCGCTGACGTCGTGGTGCGCGAAGTGCACAAGCCCTTCGCCCAGCGCGGCTGTCAGCTCATCAGAAAGCGCCTGGCCCTCGTCCTTGGCGATGTCGGCGATGACGACCTTGGCGCCCTCGGCGACGTAGGCACGCGCGATCGCCGCACCCTGCCCCATCGCGCCACCGGTGACGATGGCGACCTTGTGGTCGAGACGGCCCATCTCAGACTCCTAGCTGCATGATCGAGTCGGCGGCGAAGCCGACCGAGGGATCGCGGTCGGCGAAGAACCCGCCGAGCTGCTTGTCGAGGTCGTCGGTCGTCCAGACGTCGCCGGACGCGTCGAACCGCTGCGCGACGACCGGCGCCGCCACGACGGCCACCATGCCGCCGTAGACGACGAAGACCTGGCCGGTGACCCGCTCGGCCGCCGGCGACGCGAGATAGGCGACGAGGGGCGCGACGTGGTCGGGTGAGTACGGGTCGATCGCTCGGCCCGAGGTGTCCTCACCGAAGACCTCGGCGGTCATCGCCGTCCGGGCGCGGGGGCAGATCGCGTTGGCCCGGACGCCGATCCGCGACAGGCCGCGCGCGGTGGACAGGGTCAGTGCCGCGATGCCGGCCTTGGCCGCCGCGTAGTTCGGCTGCCCGGGCGAGCCCCCCAGGAACGCCTCGGAGGCAGTGTTGATGACGCTGCCGTAGACCGGCGCACCGGTCTCCTTCGACCGCCCGCGCCAGTACGACGCCGCGTTGCGGCTCAGCAGGAAGTGGCCTCGGAGGTGCACCGCGATGACGGCGTCCCACTCCTCGTCCGCCATGTTGAACAGCATCCGGTCCCGGGTCATGCCGGCGTTGTTGACGACGATGTCGAGCCCGCCGTACCCGTCGACGGCGGCAGCCACCATCGCGTCCGCGGTGGCCCGCTCGCTGACGTCACCGGCCACGACGGTGGCGTCGCCGCCACGGCCGCGGATCTCCTCCGCGGCCTCCTCCCCCGCTCCGGGCAGGTCGTTGATGACGACCCGGGCGCCGGCGTCGGCCAGGGCCAGCGCCTCCGCGCGTCCGAGCCCGGCCCCGGCGCCGGTGACGATCGCGACCTTGCCGTCGAGGTTGGTGGTCACTCGTCCTCCACCAGCGAGATCGCGGCCCGCGGGCAGGCCGCCACGGCCTGCCGCACCCGCTGCTCGTTCTCGTCGGTCACCTCGTCGGTGTTGAGCTGGAGGAAGTCGTCGTCGTCCAGCTCGAACACGTCGGGCGCGAGTGCCTCACACATCGCGTTCGACTCACAGAGGTCGAAGTCGACCTTGATCCTCATCTGACTCTCCTCACACCATCTTGCGGTGGTCCCAGGTGGCGACGTGCTCCGGATGGATGATCACGCCGACCCGCTTCTGTGCCTGCTTCTCCACGGTCTCCCGACCGAAGTCACCGAGCGACTCGAACGACTCGGCGCCCACCATCCGGGTGGCGACCTCGGAGCCGATCGAGTAGATCGCGTCGTAGTCGCGGACGAGCTCCGCCTTGCCCTTGATCGAGACCCCGCGCAGCTCGAAGTAGTCGGTGCCGTCCTCGACGAGCGCGCTCACCCGCGGGTCGCGCTCCAGGTTGCGGATCTTCTGGCTCCGACCGTAGGTCCAGAACGCGATCTTCCCGTCACGCACGATGTAGAACAGCGTGGACAGGTGCGGGACGCCGTCAGGCCCGTTGCTCGCCACCTGCACCTTCAGGTTCTCCCCGAGGAGCGCCTCGATCTCCTCGTCGCTCATCTTGACTGCATCGCGTCCGCTACCCATGGCTCATGACCCTTCCGAGGAGTGACCGGGGAACACGTGGGCGGTCGGATCGATCACGACCGCGGCGTTGTTGACGGCGGTGGCCGCCTCGCCGAACCCGACGGCGATCAGCCGCACCTTGCCGGGGTAGTCGGTGATGTCACCGGCCGCGAACACCCGCTCCAGGTTGGTGCGCATCGAGGAGTCGACGACCAGGTGCCGCTTGTTGGTCTCGATGCCCCACTGCTGGAGGGGGCCGAGGTCGGCGATGAACCCGAGGGCCGCGACGACGGCCTGCGCCTTGCGCGTCGTCGGCTCGCCGTCGACCGTGATCTCGACCTCGGCGAGCGTGCCGTCGCTGCCGCCCGCGGCGTCCCGCATCGCCGTGACCTCGGCCTTCGTGATGATCTCGACCGACGACGCGCGGACCTGCTCGACGGTGCGCGCGTGCGCGCGGAAGGCGTCGCGCCGGTGCACCAGGGCCACCGAGTTGGCGATCGGCTCGAGGTGCAGCGCCCAGTCGAAGGCGCTGTCGCCGCCGCCGACGATCACGACGTCCTTGCCGACGTACGGCTCGAAGCTCGGGACGAAGAACTCCATGCCCCGCCCGAGCCAGCCGTCGCCGGACGGCAGCGGTCGCGGGCTGAACTTGCCGATGCCGGCCGTGATGATCATGACCTTCGCGCGCACCGTCGTACCGTCGTCGAGGCCGAGCGTCACGCCGTCCGCGTCCTGCTCCAGGGTGGTGGCCGTGCGGTCGAGGAGGTACGACGGCGCCGCCGTCGCTGCCTGCTCGACGAGGCCCGCGACCAGGTCGCGGCCCTTGACGTCGGGGAAGCCGGCGACGTCGAGGATCGCCTTCTCGGGGTACATCGCCGTGATCTGCCCACCGAGCTCCGGCAGCGAGTCGACGACCGCCACGCTCAGGCCGCGGAAGCCCGCGTAGTAGGCAGCGAACAGCCCGGTCGGGCCGGCGCCCACGATGACCAGGTCAGGTTCCACGGAAGAAACTGTAACGTGTTCTACTTCTTCGTGGGACATGACCCATCTCCTATTTCGTCTCGACGCCGTCGACCAACCATCCCGCGTCGGTGTGCACCATGGTCAGAAGCGCGCGGTAGGGCGTGTAGGTCGACTTCGCGTCGTCGCCCTCCCCGCGGAAGACGTACTGGTTGAGGAAGATCAGTGCCTCGAGCTCGGCCTCGTTGGCGCGGACCACGCTCTGCGCGACCACCCGCACCTGCACCTCGGTCTTCTTGCGGATGAACTCCTGTCGCACGTCGTCCGTCGTCGCTCGGTACTGCTCGGCGAACTCTTCGGTCATCAGGGCGACCGCGCTCTCGACACCCTCGTCGTAGTTCTTCCAGTTGCGGCCGAACATGCTCCCGGCCGCAGCGGCGGCCGCTTCCACACCTTCCTGCACCGCGAGCTGGTTCAGGACGACCGGCTTTCCCGACGGTACGGGGATCGGTGCGTCGTCCTCGTCGTCGGCGGCGGCCGCGGACGACGCAGGGACCTTCTCGTCGCGCGTGGCATTCCACACGAACCAGCCGCACTGCAGCAGGAGGAGCAGGACCAGCAGACCGATCAGCGCGAGCAGGGTCGACATCCGCCCGCGGGGGTCCTCGACCGGGGCCTTGCCGTCGTCGCCCGAGCGGCTCACCGGCCGGCGCGGCGGCTTGGGCGGCGCAGGCGGGGTGCGGGCGGGGTCCTCGGCCGCAGCACGGGTGGTCGCCGGCCGGGCGGCGTCCTCTTCGGTGGGTTCGACCCGGCCCGCGATCTTCCGGGGCCGGGGTGTCGACGTGCGGGACGGGCGGCGAGGGGTGGGTCGGCTCATGCGGGCATCACCTGACGTACTGGAGGTCGCTGGTCAACCACTGGCCGTCGACGAGGTCGACCTCGAGCTGGAGCCGGTAGGTCCGCGCGACCGGTTCGAACTCGGTGAGCTTGTTGGCGACGGTGCCCGAGGTGGCGACGATCACGGTAGCGCTGTCGTCGTCGCCCGTGACCAGGCCTGCCCACTCCACCTCGCCGGTCTGGGTGGCCTGGGCGCGCCGGGTCAGCTTGACCAGGTCCTTCGATGCGCGGGTGTACTGCCGGAGGAAGGGGCCGGTCGCGAGCGCCTTCACCGCCTCCAGGTTGGCCTCGATGGTCTCGTGGTCGAGGTTGAGGAAGGCGTTCGCCATCTTGGTCGCAGCCTCGATCTGGTCCGCCGTGCGGACCTGCTCCGCCTGCGGCGCGGCCTCCATTGCCTCGATGACGCCGTCGCCGACGTCCTCACCGGCCCGGGTGGTCTGCCGCGTCTCGCGTTCGATGGTCACGACGGCTCCGGCGCGCTCCCAGAAGCCGTCCGCCTTCACCGCATCGGCGCGGTTGTCGTACGTCTTCACCATGAGCACGGAGACCGCGACCACCGCGACCAGGCACACCAGCGCGACGGCGCCGAGCACCTTGTCTGGGCCAAACCCGCTTCGCTTCCCATCCCCGGACGAGCCCGGGGTCAACGAGTCACCGGACCCAGGAGCAACCATTTCCACGCATCCCCTCCCAGCACGGACAAGTTCCCCGGCTGACGGAACAGCACCTGACGGCCCTCTTCGTCGCGGACGCCTGGAACCTCCCCCGTCACCGGGTCGTAGGCGCCACTGTAGACGCGAGGCGGAGACGCGTTGCCCCGGCGGGGCGGCACGTACTTCGGACCGCGCATGACGTACGGCGGACCCGACTTGCACTGGGCGGGGAAGTACGGCGCGTCGGTGAGGTTGTGGGGAGACCTCCACCTGCTGGGCGGCAGGAAGCCCTCCGTGCAGGGCGGCACCGAGTAGTCGAACTGGAGGTTGATGTGGCCGAAGCCGTCCCGGGTGCTTCCGGTGGGACCGCCCGAGATCAACGTCGGGTAGGTGACCAGCAGCTGCTCGAGCCCGTCGAGGTTCGCGAGCACGATCTGGTCGATCGTGACCAGGTCGCCGAAGAGCACCGGCAGGGTGGGCTCGACCTCCTCGAGCAGCTTCTGGAGCTCGCGGGCAGCGCCGGGGGTGCTGGTCAGCACCTTCCGGAGGTCCTTGTCGCTCCCCCGCAGGGCCGCCGTGAGCGTCGACAGGTCGCGGGCGAAGGAGCGGATGTTCTCCTTCTGCCCCTGCTGGGTGCGCAGCACCGTGAGTCCGTTGTCCAGCAGCGCGATCGTCTCGTCGGTGTGGGCGGCCGCCTCGTCGATGAAGACCGAGCCGTTGTCGAGCAGCGCCTGGAGCTCGCGCCCGGTGTCGCCGAACAGGACCCCGAGCTCCTCGACGGTCACCCGGAGACTCTGCTTGTCGACGGAGCCCACGAAGTCGTCGAGGTCGACCAACAGGTCCGCCTCGTCGACAGGGAGCGAGGACTCGTCGCCGGTGAAGACGGTGCCGTCCTCGGCGTACGGCCCCTCCTCGTCCTCGGGCTGGAAGTCGAGGTACTGCTCCCCCACCGCTGACAGGTTGTGGACGTAGATCGCCGAGTCGGTCGGGAGCTCCACGTCCTCCTCGATCGCCATCTCGACGTCGACGCCCTCACGGGTCGGGGTCATCTTGGTCACCTTGCCGATCTTGACGCCGCGGTAGGTCACCTCGCTGCCCTCGAACAGGCCGCCGGAGCCGGGAAGGCGCGCAGTCACTGTGTGGCCGCTGCCGGTGACCCGGTCGACGATGCCCAGGTACGTCGCGCCGATGTAGGTGATGCCGACAGCGCTCAGCACGACGAAGATCGCCAGCCGGATCCGGACTCCGCGACTCATGTCGTCACCTGCAGCAGTCCGGAGGGATCGTCGGAGGGTTCGGGGTCGGCGCCGCGGACGAGCTCCCCGGACAGGCTGGGCGCCCATCCCGACGGACCGCTCAGCGACGGGTCGGCCAGGCCGCGGTTGAGCAGACCGCCGAGGTCGAGGTCCGGCAGCGCGTTGAGCAGCCGGCAGACCGGCGAGTCGGCCAGCTCGGCGTCGCGGCGGCACTGCCGCTTGAGGTCGGCGAGCAGGTTGGCGTCCTGCAGCACCTTTGCGCACGCAGCACTGGTCAGGCTGCCGCTGCGCAGGCACCTCTGCACCGCATTGAGGATCTGTTCGGGGTCGGGCAGCTCGATGTCGGGGAGGCCGAGTCCGCGAAGCAGGTTGTCGAAGTTCAGGTCGACCGTCATCGTCGTGTCGGCGTAGTCGCCCTGGACGATGTCGTTGGCGGCCTTGGGGAACGGGAAGCTGATGAGCAGGTTGAGGCCAGGTCCGAGCTTGTGCCCAGCCTGGTGCAGCCCGTCGAGGACCGGGTAGAGGTGCTCGAGCATCTTGAGCACGTCCTCCTTGCTGGCGTTGATCACGCGGGTCCCGACCCGGCCGAGCTCCTCCAGCGCGCCGAGCATGTCGATCAGCTCGTCGTGCTGGTCGGCGAGCACGTCGATCGCCGGACCGATCGCGTCCAGCGCGTCGCCGATCGTCTCCTTCTCGGCGTTGAGCGTGGCAGCCAGGTTGTTCATCGACTCGAGTGCCTGGATGATGTCCCCCTTCTGCTCGTCGAGCGTGCCCACGACGCTCTCGAGCGAGCCCAGCAGGGCCTTGAGACGGTCCTCGCGACCAGTCATCACCAGGTTGGCCTCGCGGGTGATCGTCCCGAGCTGAGCGACCCCACCTCCGCTCAGCAGGAAGGACAGCGCGCCGAGGACCTCCTCCACCTCCGGGTTGCGCCCGGTGACGGCGAGCGGGATCTCGTCGCCCTCCTCCAGCCGGCCGGTCGGCGCCTGCTCCGTGGGCTCCTCGAGGGAGACGTACTTCTCGCCGAGCAGCGACACCTGCTGGATGTCCGCGATGGTGTTGTCCGGGAGGACCGTGCCGTCCTTGATCCGGAGGACGACGCTCGCGTGCCAGCCGTCGCGCTCGACCTCGGTCACCTCGCCGACGACGACGTCGTCGACCATCACCGGCGAGCGCGGGACGACGTTGAGCACGTCGCGGAACTCTGCGGTGACCTCGAACGCCTCATCGGCGTCGACCGGAGAGCCCGGCAGTGGCAGGTCGTAGGCGCCGTCGAAGTCGCACGCCGTCAGGAGCCCGGCGGAGAGGACCGCAGCGAGCAGCGCGCTGAGGGTCTTGGTCACGACCCACCTCCGAGGAGACCGGTGAGGGAGGGGTCGGTGGCCGGGACGTAGTCCATGTCCGGTGCGGCCGGCACGTTGATCCGACCGTTCGTCGCCACTGCGGGCTCGTCGGTGCGCGCGTAGCCGGGAGGCAGCGGCGGCAGGTTGTCGACGATGGGGCTCAACAGCTGCGCCACCAGGTCGCAGGCAGTGTCCTTCAGCGCGCGCGGCACACCCGGCCTCTGCTGGAGCAGGCCACAGATGAAGCCGTCGGCCGTCCAGATGTTGCCGGCCATGCCGACCCGGGAGTTCTGGGAGCCCGTGAAGTGGTCGAAGCCCAGGTGCAGCGAGTCCATCGCCGTCGGCGCGATCTCCATCGCAGAGCGCAGGTTGTCCTTCTCCGATGCGATCGCCGACATCACCGACGACAGCTGTCGGATGGACTTCGACAACCCGTCCCTGTTGTCGCGCACGAAGCTCTCCACCGTGCCGACCGCGCTCGCGACCGCAGCGACCGCCGCCTGCAGCTCGCTGCCCTCCGCTGCCAGCGTCCGCGAGACGCCTGCGAGGTCCTGCATGAAGGCCCGCACCAGGGCGTCGTTCTCGGCCAACGTCCCGGTGAAGGACGCCAGGTTGGTGACCGTCTCGAACAGCGGGCCGGCGCTGTCGCCGAAAGTCTCGGCCGCCAGGGCCAGCTCGCGGATCATCTCGTTGCCCGCCGCACCCTGGCCCTCGAACGCGTTGCGGCCGGCCTCGAGCAGGTGGTTGAGCGACCCGTCCTTGTTGACGCCGTTCGGTCCGAGTGACCGGGTCAGCGCCTGGAGGCTCCCGTAGATGCGGTCCAGCTCGACCGGGACACCCGTGTCAGGCAGTTCGATGGTCGCGCCGTCGGCCATGGTGGGGCCGCCCTCGTAGACCGGTGTGAGCTGGATGAACCGGTCAGCCACCAGGGTCGGGGTCACGATGACGGCCTGGGCGTCGGCCGGCAGGTCGTACTCCGCGTCGTACTCCATCTCGACGCGCACCCCGTTGCCGGCTGGGGTGACGGAGGTGACGTCTCCGACGTTGACGCCGAGGATCCGCACGTCGGTGTCCTTGTAGACGCTCACGGCACGCGGGAACATCGCGGTCACGGTCTTCGTCTCGTGCTCGGAGGAGGCCACACTGAACACCGCGCCCACGGCGAGGAGGAGCACGACCAGGAAGACGATCCGCCTGTCGATGCGCTGCCAGATCTTCGTCACCATCACCATCACTCCACCGGGGTCGGGACGAATTCGCCGGTCGGGAACCCAGCGATGTTGATGGCCAGGGCGTCGAACCAGGGGCCGGTGCCGATGATGTTGCTGAGGATCTCGACGTAGGGGCCGACCTGGTGCAGCGTCGCCCTCAGCTGGTCCCTCCTGTCGACGAGCATGTCGAGCAGCTCGTTGACCTCGGCCAGGGCCGGGCCGATCTCGTCCTCGTTGTCCTCGGCCACCCCCCGCAGCTCGATCGCGAGCACCCGGGCGTTGACGAGCAGCCGGTGGATGGCTGCCTTGCGGCTTCGGAGCTCTTTGAACACCAGGTCGCTGCTGCCCATCAGGTCGATGATGTCGGCACTGCGCCGCTCGAGGATCTTCGTCACCTGCTGCGAGCTCTCGAAGAGCGTCTGGATCTGCTCGTCGCGCTGGGAGACGCTCCGGGAGAGCCGCGCGATCCCGTCGAAGGCGGCGGCGATCTCGGGGGCGGAGTCGTTCAGGGTGCCGGAGACGACGTCGAGCGCCTCGGACAGCTGGCGGGTGTCGATGTCCTCGGTGGTGGTGGTGAGGTCGCCGAACACGCCGACGATGTCGTACGCCGCCTCCGTGTTCTCGAGCGGGATGGTGCCCCCGCTCTCGAGCTCGCCCTCCGGGGACGGCTGCAGGTCCAGGAACTTCTCGCCCAGCAGGTTGAGGACCTCGATCGACGCGGTCGAGTCCGGCCCGAAGTCGACGTCCCCGTCGTCGATCTCGAACTTCACCACCACCCGATCCTCCGCGAGCTCCACGTCGCTCACCCGGCCGACCCGGATCCCGCCGACCTGCACCATGTTGCCCTTGTGGATGCCACTGGCATCGCTGAACTCGGCGTAGTAGGTGGTGCCGCGGAACCCGGGGAACTTGCTCAGGTTGAAGGTGGCGGCAGAGACGACGGCCATCACCACGAGGGTGATGACGCCGAGCCGCAGGACGCGCGCGTCGTTGTTCTTCATCGGTCCTGACACCTCGGAGCCGTGGAGCTGAACTCGTAGCTGGAGAATGCGGCCTCGATCTGGTTGACGATCGGGATGTTGCCGAGGGCCGGGAAGTCGATCTTCACCGAGCTCGCGCAGACGTAGTACTGGTACCAGGAGCCGTAGGTGCCCGTCCGGATCTGGTCGGACATGACCTCGGGCATCCGCTCGAGCAGGTCGACGACCTCGGCGCGCTGGGAAGGATCGTTGAGCAGCTTGGCCAGGTCGTGCAAGGCCACGATGTCGCGCTTCAGCAAAGGGCGGCCCCGGCGCAGCAGGTCGGCGACCGTGACCGTCAGCTCGGAGATGTTGTCGAGCGACCCACCGATGGTCTTGCGATCGCGAGCCAGGTCCTGCATCCAGTCCTTGAGCTCGATCACCAGGGTGCTCAGCTGCTCGCGGTGGCGGTTGACCGTGTCGAGGGTCTCGCTGAGGTTGGTGACGACCTCGCCGATCAGCCGGTCGCGGTCAGCGAGCGTCGTGGTGAGGGAGGCCGTGTGCTCGAGCAGGCCGCGGACGGTGCCGCCCTCGCCCTGGAGCACCTGCACCAGGTTCATGCTGAGCTCGTTGACCTGGTCGGGCGTCAGCGCCTGGAAGAGTGGCTTGAAGCCGTTGAAGAGCACGGTGAGGTCGAGCGAGGGGCGCGTGTTCTCGACAGGGATGGTGTCCCCCTCGTCGATGCTCTCGGCGTCGGCCGCTCCCCTGCCCTGCTCCACCGCCATGTAGCGGTCGCCCACCAGGTTGAGGAACCGGATCTCGGCGGTCGAGGCGGTGGTGAGCTCGATGTCGTCATCGATCCGGAAGGTGACCTTCGCCATCGCCCGCTCGTAGTGCTCGACCTTCTTCACCTCGCCGACGCTGACTCCGGCGACGCGGACGTCGTCGCCCTTCTCGAGCGTGCTCGCGCTGGTGAAGATCGCCTCGTAGGTCTTGCCGCCACCGAGGCCGATGTTGCCCATGAGCACCACGAGCAGCCCGGTCGTCAGCAAGGAGACGACGCTGAAGATCGCGAGCTTGACGCCGGCCGCGGCGAAGACCCGGTTGCGGCTGTGGGAGGAGGTCATCCTGCCTGTTCCCCCTTTCGCACGACCGGTCCGTAGAGCAGGGACCCGAGCGCGCCGTACTGCTCCGGCTCGTTGCCGGTCTGGGTGGCGAGCAGCGCGTTGACGACCTCCTGGTCGCCCTCACTGCCGGCGAAGCCACTGGCGAGGTCGAGGTCGGGCAGCACGCCGAAGTTCGGGAGCATGCTGTCCGGCGGGTTCTCGTCGATGTCGCTGCCGTTGTCGAGCGGCACCCGGTCGCCGGGGACCTTGAACTTCGGGAGGCCGAGGCACCACGGTCCGTGGCCGACCTCGCCGTACTCCATGAGGTCCGACTCGTCGAAGACGCGGTACTGGCGCTGCCCGAACTCCATGTACTGCTTGACGACGTTGCCCTCGAAGGTCTTCGAGAGGATCGGCGCGTAGGCGGCGGCGCCCTTGAGCAGGCAGGGGAACTCCGGGGAGTAGGTGGCCAGCAGCGCGAGCACCGGCTCGGTCACCCGGCCGACCTCGATCATGTTCTGCTCGTTGGCCCTCAGGATCCGCGTCGACGTGCGGGCGAGGCCGGCGAGGTCGGCGAAGAAGATGTCGAGGTCCGCGGCCTTCTCGCTGATCGTGCGGCTGGTGACGGTGACGTTGTCGAGGACGTCGAGCAGGTCGGGTGCGGCGAGGTCGTAGGCGTCGGCGACGTCGGCGAGCGCGATCAGGTCCTGGCGCAGGGTCGGCAGGTGGTCGTCGATCTCGCCCAGGTAGGAGCCCAGCGCGTCCATGGTCTCGCCGATCTGCTCCCCGCGGCCCTCGAGCGCGGTGGCCACTGCGTTGAGTGTCGCGTTGAGGTCGGCGGGCCGGACGGCGCGCAGCAGCGGGAACAGCTCGGCGAGGATCTGGCTCAGCTCGACATTGGTGTTGACCCGGTCGGCCGGGATCACGTCGCCGTCCTCCAGCGACTCCGAGGAGGGCTCGGGCGGCCGGTTGAACGCGATGAACTTCTGGCCGAACAGCGTGGTCGGCAGGATGTCGACCGTGATGTTGGCGGGGATCTCCTTCGCGGCGGCGGGGTCGAGCGCGATGCGGATCTCGGCCTCCTCGCCGTCCTGGCTGATCTCCCGGACCTGGCCGACCAGCGCGCCGTTCATTCGCACGTCGCCGAACTTGGCGAGCTGGAGACCCGCCCGGTCCGCCTTGACCGTCACCGTCGTGACCCGGTCGAACTCCTTGTTGTAGATGGCGATCGAGAGCCAGAGGAGCAGCGCGAAGGACACGAGGAAGGCAACCCCGGCGACCAGCAGCCGGTTGTGCTCCTTCGCGGAGTCGTGGTGGATGTTGACCAGCATCAGGCGCTCACCCCGTGATCCTGACGGTGGTCGTGGAGCCCCAGATAGCGAAGCTGAGGAAGAAGTCGGCCACCACGATGGTGACGATGCTGGTCCGGATCGCCTGCCCCACCGCGCGACCGACGCCCGCGGGCCCGCCGGAGGCGGTGTAGCCGTAGTAGCAGTGGATCAGGATCACCGCGACCGCGAGGAACAGCAGCTTGAAGAAGGACCAGAGCATGTCGATCGGTGGCAGGAACTGGAGGAAGTAGTGGTCGTAGGTGCCGGCCGACTGCCCGTAGATGTAGACGACGATCAGGCGCGGCGAGAGGTACGACGCGCACAGCGCGACGATGTAGAGCGGGATGACCGCGATGAACGCCGCGACGATCCGGGTGGTCACGAGGAACGGCAGTGACGGCACCGCCATCACCTCGAGCGCGTCGATCTCCTCCGAGATCCGCATCGCACCCAGGCGGGCCGTGTAGCCGCACCCGACGGTCGCCGCGAGCGCGATCGCAGAGACCAGCGGTGCCACCTCACGGGTGTTGAAGTACGCCGAGATGAAGGCGCTGAACTTCGCGACACCGATCTGGCTCAGCGACGCGTAGCCCTGGAGCCCGACCTCGGTGCCGGCGAAGAACGACATGAACGCGATCACACCGACAGAGCCGGCGATGACGCTCAGGCCACCGGCGCCGAACGCGACCTCGGCGAGGGTGTTCCAGATCTCGCGCGGGTAGCGCTTGATCGCGCGGGGCACCCAGAAGATCGCCTTGGCGTAGAAGAGCAGCTGGTCGCCGTACCCCTCGAGCGAGCGGCGTCGCGCCTGCACGGTGTCGCCGACGAAGTCCGTGAACGCAGCCATGTCAGAGACCAACCGGGGGGACGACCTGGAAGTAGATCGCGGAGATGACCGCGTTGAGGAAGAACAGCAGCATGAAGGCGACGATCACTGCCTCGTTGACGGCACGACCGACGCCGAGCGGCCCGCCCCCGGCGTTGAGCCCCTTGTACGCCCCCACGATCGCGGCCAGCCAGCCGAAGATGATGGCCTTGACCATCGCGATGTAGAGGTCGGGCAGCGAGGCGAGGGCCGTGAACGACGAGAGGAACGCACCCGCCGAGCCGTCCTGCACGATGACCGTGAAGAAGTAGCCGCCGAAGATGCCGGCGCAGATGACGATGCCGTTGATCATGAAGGCGACGAACATCGTTGCCACGACGCGAGGAGCGACCAGCCGCTCGAGCGGGTCGATCCCGAGCACCTCCATCGCGTCGATCTCCTCGCGGATCTTGCGCGCGCCGAGATCGGAGCAGATGGCGGAGCCGGCAGCGCCGGCGATGATCATCGCCGCCGCGATCGGCGCCGCCTCACGGACGGTGGCGAGCACCGCGGTGGCGCCGGCGAACGACTGCGCGCCGAGCTGTCCGGTGAGGTTGCCGACCTGCAGCGAGATGACCGCGCCGAACGGGATCGACACCAGGATCGTCGGCATCAAGGTCACGCTCGTGATGAACCAGGCCTGCTCCACGAACTCGCGGAACTGGAACGGCCGGGTGAAGATCCGCTTCGTGACCTCGACGGTCATCAGAGCGAGCTCCCCGGGTCCGCGAATGACCGAAGTAGCGCTGAACGCCAACCCGGTCACCTCCCCGTCGTAGCAACGGCATCAATAGTAGAACGTGTTCTTGTTATGCGCACAACGAACCATACTGTGACGCGTTACACAAATCGCTAACGACCCCGGACCAGCGGCAGTCACGGTATCGGGTCAGTTGTCCTGAAACGGCGGGTTCCCGAATGCCGGATTTCACCCCGTTACCATCACGGACCGTGAGCACGACGACGACAGCGAGACTCAGGACCATCGGGCGACACCCCTCCGCCATCCTGCTCGTCGCGCAGCTGGTCGTCGTGCTGCTCTATCCGTTCCTTGACCAGTCCACGGCCGGGAGGGCGGTGATCGGCGTCGTCCAGATGGGCGTCGTGCTCATCGCGACGTGGGCGGTGCGGTCGACCCCGGTGCTGAGCTGGGTGGCGGTGGTCCTCGGCGCGCCGGCGATGGTGCTGACGATCGCCGAGGCGATCTCCCCCGAGTCCGACGCCATCGTGCTCGCCTCGGCCGCCTTCCACGTGCCGTTCTACTTCTTCGTGTCCTACGCGATGGTCCGCTACCTGTTCGAGGACGACGAGGTCACTCGCGACGAGCTGTTCGCCGTGGGCGCGGCGTTCACGGTCGTCGCCTGGGCGTTCGCCTACGTGTACGCCGCCGCGCAGGTGATCTGGCCGGGGTCCTTCATCGGCTACGGCACCGACCCGGGCGCGGACATCTCGTGGTTCGAGCTGCTCTACCTGTCGTTCACCACGCTCACCAGTGTCGGCCTGTCCGACGTCTACCCCGTCCTCGACCACGCCCGGTCGCTGGTGATGGTGGAGCAGGTCGCCGGGGTGCTCTACGTCGCCCTGGTCATCGCGCGCTTCGTCGGCCTCACCCGCGCCCGCCGGACGCGGTAGGGGACGCCTCGACAGGCTCGGCGGTTCTCTACTTGGTCGCTTCAACCATCTGCCGGAGCTCCTTGCGGAGCTCGTTGATCTCGTCGCGCAGCCGGGCCGCGAGCTCGAACTGCAGCTCCGCCGCGGCACCCTTCATCTGGTCCGTGAGGTCCTGGATCAGGGCGGCCAGGTCCGAGCTGGGCAAGCCGGCGAGCTCGCCGGCGTGCTGACCGAGGGCGCCCTCGCCGAGGGTGGGCACCGGAGCCCGGCGACCGTTCACGCCGCCCGCGCGGCCCTTGACCCCGGCATCGGCCCAGGTCTGCAGCAGCTGCTGGGTGGTCTCGTCCTCGCGGGCGAGCATGTCGGTGATGTCGGCGATCTTCTTCCGCAGCGGCTGGGGGTCGACGCCGTGGGCCTCGTTGTAGGCGATCTGCTTGGCGCGGCGCCGGTTGGTCTCGTCGACCGCGGACGCCATCGACGGCGTGATCCGGTCGGCGTACATGTGCACCTGGCCGGACACGTTGCGCGCCGCGCGGCCGATCGTCTGGATGAGCGACTTGTCCGAGCGCAGGAAGCCCTCCTTGTCGGCGTCGAGGATCGACACCAGTGACACCTCGGGCAGGTCGAGGCCCTCACGGAGCAGGTTGATGCCGACGAGCACGTCGTAGGCACCGAGCCGGAGGTCCCGCAGCAGCTCGATCCGCTTGAGCGTGTCGACCTCGGAGTGGAGGTAGCGGGTGCGGATGCCGGCGTCGAGCAGGTAGTCGGTGAGGTCCTCCGACATCTTCTTGGTCAGGGTGGTGACCAAGATCCGTTCGTTGCGCTCGGTGCGCAGCCGGATCTCGTGGATGAGGTCGTCGATCTGGCCCTTGGTCGGCTTGACGACCACCTCCGGGTCGACCAGGCCGGTCGGCCGGATGATCTGCTCGACGACATCGCCCTGGACCTTGTCGAGCTCGTAGTTGCCCGGGGTCGCGGACAGGTAGATGGTCTGGCCGATCCGGTCGAGGAACTCCTCCCACCGCAGCGGCCGGTTGTCCATGGCGCTCGGCAGCCGGAAGCCGTGCTCGACCAGGTTGCGCTTGCGGGACATGTCGCCCTCGTACATGCCGCCGATCTGGGGTACGGCGACGTGCGACTCGTCGATCACCAGGAGGAAGTCCTCCGGGAAATAGTCGAGCAGGCAGTTCGGGGCGGAGCCGCGGGAACGACCGTCGATGTGCATCGAGTAGTTCTCGATGCCCGAGCAGGTGCCGATCTGGCGCATCATCTCGATGTCGTACGACGTGCGCATCCGCAGCCGCTGCGCCTCGAGCATCTTGCCCTGCCGCTCGAAGGTGGCGAGCTGCTCGGTGAGCTCGGCCTCGATGCCGCGGATCGCCCGCTCCATCCGCTCCGGACCGGCGACGTAGTGGCTCGCCGGGAAGATGTAGAGCTCGGTGTCCTCGGTCAGGACCTCCCCCGTGACCGGGTGCAGGGTCATCAGCCGCTCGATCTCGTCGCCGAAGAACTCGACCCGGACCGCCATCTCCTCGTAGACCGGGAAGATCTCCAGGGTGTCGCCCCGCACCCGGAAGGTTCCGCGGGTGAACGCGAGGTCGTTGCGGGTGTACTGGATGTCGACCAGCCGCCGGAGCACCGAGTCGCGGTCGTGCTCCTCACCCACCTTCAGCCGCACCATGCGGTCGACGTACTCCTGCGGGGTGCCGAGGCCGTAGATGCAGGACACCGTCGACACCACGATCACGTCGCGCCGCGTGAGCAGGCTGTTGGTGGCCGAGTAGCGCAGCCGCTCGACCTCCTCGTTGATCGAGCTGTCCTTCTCGATGTAGGTGTCGGTCTGGGGGACGTAGGCCTCGGGCTGGTAGTAGTCGTAGTAGGAGACGAAGTACTCGATCGCGTTGTTCGGGAAGAGCTGGCGCAGCTCGTTGGCGAACTGGGCGGCGAGGGTCTTGTTGGGCTGCATCACGAGCAGCGGACGCTGCACCTGCTCGGCGACCCAGGCGACCGTGGCGGTCTTGCCGGTGCCGGTGGCGCCGAGGAGCACGACGTCCTGCGTGCCGGCCTCGATTCGTCGGGTGATCTCCTTGATGGCCGCCGGCTGGTCGCCGGACGGCCGGTAGTCGGACTCCACCTTGAACGGAGCGACGCGACGCTCGAGGTCGGTGATCGGACGCATGGCTACGAGCGTACGAGGCCCCGCCGACAACTAGCTCCGCGGCCGGTCGGGCGCGACGCGGAGCGTGTGCAGCGCCGTGGCGAGCATCCGGTAGTGCCCGACCAGCATCACGATCTCGATCGTCGCGCGTTCGTCGTACGACGCACGCAGCGCGGCCCAAGTGTCGTCGGACAGGTCGTCCGTGGCGAGCAGCTCGTCGGCCGCCGCTAGCAACGTCCGCTCCGGCTCGGCCCACCCGTCCAGCCCCCCGGCCTCGACCCGGGCGATCTCGTCGGCGGTGAGCCCGGCCCGGCGGCCGAGCCGCCGGTGCTGGGTCAGCTCGTAGTCCGAGCCGCGGGTGGTCGCGACGCGCAGGATCACCAGCTCGGACTCCCGGCGCGAGAGCCGCCCGCCCGGCATCAGCCGTCCCGCGAAGTGCAGCCACCCCCAGAACAGCCGGCGGTGCCGGCCCAGCGTGCGGAACACCGCCGGCGACTCGGTGCCGGTGACCCGGCCGGCGGCGTACGCGAAGGCAGCGACGAACGGCCCGGTCTGCCGCCACGTGCCCGGGGGCACGCGCGGCCCGTCGCCGGTCATCGCAGGTCGGCCCGGCGGGCCTGGTCGACGGCGGGCAGCACCCGGTGCGCGCCCCAGCTGAAGACCCTCATCGCGAGCGCGTAGCCGGGCGGGAAGTAGCGCTGGAGCCAGTGCACGAGCCGGATGTCGGCCGACGTGTAGACCCAGTAGCGGTTGCGCCGGACGCCCTTCCAGATCGCCTCCGCCGCCCGCTCGGGCGAGACCGCGTGGCGCTGGAACTGCTTCCGCGCCCGCACGAACCTGCGGTCCTGGGCATCGACGCCGGCGATCCGGATCGTCCGGACCAGGCCGGTGTCGACCCCACCGGGGCAGACCAGGGTGACGCCGATGCGATGCCGCCGGAGGTCGTAGCGCAGGACCTCGGAGATGCCGCGCAGCCCGAACTTGGTCGCGCTGTAGGCGGCGTGCCAGGGCATCGCGATGATGCCGGCGGCCGAGGACACGTTGACCAGCTGGCCGCCGCGTCCCGCCTCGATCATCGGCGGCACGAACTCCTCGATCACGTGGATCGGGCCCATCAGGTTGACCTCGACCAGCGAGCGCCAGTGCTCGTGCTCGAGCCCGCGCACGGTCCCCCAGATCGCGATGCCGGCGACGTTCACGACGTCCATCGCCCCGGACGTCTCCGTCGCGCGGGCCGCGAGCCGTCGTACGGCGTCGTGGTCGGTGATGTCGGCCTGCTCGGCGAGTGCCACCCGGCCACCGGCGGCCGCCGCTTCCTCGGCGACCTGCGCGAGGAGGTCCGCCTGGATATCGGTGAGGTGCAGCACCGCGCCCTCGCCGGCCGCCTGCAGCGCGACGGCGCGCCCGATGCCGCTCGCTGCTCCGGTGACGAAGACGTTCTTGCCGGCCAGGTCGCGGACCGGAGGTCTCATCATCGTCATCACAACAGGGGTCGCAGCGGTTGGAGGAAGGCCTCGGTGAACTTGCGGTGGAGGTCGCGCGCCTCCCACTCCTCGCTGGTGAGCTCGAGGCAGTTCGCCTGGTCGACCAGGAAGATCTCCTCGAGCTGGACGGCGAGCGCCTTGTCGATCGCCTCGAGGTTGATCTCGTAGTTGCCCTGGAGGCTCAGCCGGTCGATGTTGGCCGTGCCGACCGTGCACCAGGTGCCGTCGACGGTGGCTGTCTTCGCGTGCACCATGGCGTCCCGGAACCGGAGGATCCGCACGCCCGCGTCGAGCAGCTGGCTGAAGTAGCCGCGAGAGATCCAGTCGGCGACGATGTGGTTGGACTTGAGCGGCAGCAGGAGCCGTACGTCGACACCGCGCCGGGAGGCGTCCTTGAGCGCGTCGACGAAGTCCTGGTCCGGCAGGAAGTAGGCCTGGGTCAGCCAGACGTTGCGGCTGGCGCGGTTGATGGCCTCGAGATACATCCCCCGGATCGGGAAGACCCACAGCCGCGGCACGTTGCGCTGGACGCGGATCAACGGCTCCCAGGTGGAGGCGGTCTCGAGCAGCAGCGGGCGCTCGGAAGCGCGGAGGCGGCGCCGGCGGTTGAGGTTCCAGAAGTCGGCGAACGCACGCTTGAGGTCCCAGACCGCCGGCCCGGTGACCCGGACGTGGGTGTCGCGCCACTCCGTCTCGTAGGCGGAGCCGATGTTGTAGCCGCCGATGAAGCCGGTGTGGTCGTCGACCACCAGGATCTTGCGGTGGTCGCGGCCGTACCTGCGCAGGTCGAAGAACCGCCAGCCCGCGGAGTAGACCGGGTAGCGCAGCACCTTCATCGACGACGGGAAGCGCTTGAACGTCGGCGCCACCACGAGGTTCGCGAAGCCGTCGTAGATGCAGTAGACCTCGACGCCACGGTCCGCGGCCGCCGCCAGCGCGCGCTTGAAGCGCTCGCCCGTCGCGTCGCCCTTCCAGATGTAGGTCTCGAAGAGGACCTGCCGCTGCGCGCCGTCGATGGCCGCGATCATGTCGTCGTACAGGTCGCGACCGAAGGTGTACGTCGTCACCTCGCCGTCGCCGACCGTGACCGTCTCCGGGTCCCGGGTGGGGAACGGCTTGGGCTTCTTCCCACGACGCCGGTAGGAGTCGACCAGTGACATGGTGACCGCGAGGCCGATCTGGATCCCGAGGATCGTCAGCAGGAGTCGGCGGATCAGCCGGGAGAGTCCCATCCCCTCGCGCCCGTCCTGCCTGTCCACACGCGTCAATCTAGTGGGCAGGCGATCGCGCGACGTCGCGACCCGCTCGCTACTCGGGCGGCGGAACGTCGAACGGGTTCACCTTCTCGACGAGCCAGTCGTCGCCCTCGCGCACCATCGCGATCGAGTACCACTCCGCGTCGAGCACGCCCTTGGGGTCGTCCTTGGACCTGATCCTCTGGCGCACGTAGGCAAGGACCTTGACGTGGTCGTCGTCGACGAGGGTGTACGCCGAGTGCACGACCTCACCAACGGCCACGGTCTTGGTGAGCTTGACGGCCTTCACCAGATTGGGGATGACGTCGTTCGCGTAGTGGTCCTTCTGGTCGTCCGCGAGGTACCTGGTCCAGTTGTCGCGGACCTCATCGATCTCGCGGTAGTCGTAGGAGGTGATCACGCCGAGGATCTCCTCGGCAGCAGCCTGCGCCTCCGGACCGACGGCGTAGGAGTCGACCTGCTCCTCCGCTTTGTCGCGCTCCTCCTCCGCGCTGTTCTTGCCCTGGACGAGCCAGATCACCGCGACCCAGGTCGCGACGAGGACACCGACGAGCGCGAGGATGACCAGCCGGTAGACCTTCTCGCGCTGCTGGTCGTCCTCCACCACCTTCTCGACGCTCATCGGACCGGACCAGGGGCGTGGGCGGCACCGCGCTGGAGGCGGGCGAACGAGGCCGAGCAGGAGCCCCCGGTCTGGAACGCGTAGCGCTCCGGGTCGTAGGGCTCGTGCCGCGTCGTCCCGTAGTCGCAGCGAGCCGTGCGGACGGGAATCAGCTCGAGGTGCAGCTTTCCGTCGTGAATGCCCGCGACCAACGCACCGAGACCTCGCGGGTACGCCTGGAGCATCTTGCGTAGGTGAGGCTCGTAGGACATCACCACGTCGGTGAAGCTCACGCCGGCGTCGAGGAACCCAGGGAGCACCTCGTTAGCGTCGCGGATCAGCTCCATCAGGTCGTCGATCTGACCCGGAGTGCGGTCGAGGACCCGCTGCCACTCGGGCTCGTAGCTGCGGAGGAACGCCGCGAACTGCTTGGCCTTCGTGCCCAGCGTGCGCAGGTTGCCCTCGTTGTCGCTGACGATCCGAAGGACGGTGCCGGCGTTGGTGATCACGCGGTTCGTCTCGGGCCACACCGCGTCGAGGGTGGCGAGCAGGTCGGTGCCCTGGTCGAGGATCCGGCCCAGGTCGTCGCCGGTGCCGGCGAGCGCCGTGCTGAGCTCCCCCAGCACGACCCGGAGCTTCTTGTCGTCGATCTGGTCGAGCACACCTTGGACAGCGACCACCGTCTCGCTCAGGCTCTCCGGCAGGTCCGTGGACTCTGCCCCGATCTCGTCGCCGGTCTCCAGGAACGGTCCGTCAGTCGACTCCGGCTGGAAGTCGAGGTACTGCTCACCGACGGGCGACAGGCTGCGGACGCGGACGAAGGCGTCCTTCGGGATGTCGGTGCCCGCGCTCAGGCGGACCGTCGCGACCACACCGTCGTCAGTGGGCACGATCTCGGTCACCTTGCCGACCTTGATACCGCGGTAGGTGACGGCCGAGCCCTCGAACAGACCGCCGGTCTGCTCGAGCTCGACATCGACGGTCACGGCCCGCGACGTCAGCGGCTGGTCGAGCACGGCGGCGAAGATGTACGAGATCGCGATGATGAACACGAGGACGACGCCCACCGCACTGAGGTACAGGCGGTCGGTGAGGATGCTGCGCAAGCTCGGCATGTCAGGCCCCTCCCCCGGTCAGCCCGCTGAGCAGACTTCCGAGCGACAGCTGGTGGGTCGGATTCCCGCCGCCCGGCCCACCGGACGGCGTGGTGCTGCCGGCCGGCGTGTCGGAGCCCGGGGTGCTGGTCGTGCGCAGCGGCAGACGGTCGAGGAGACCCCTGAGGCCGAGCTGGTCGAGGACGTCCGCGATCGGCGCCGTGATGCCGATCAGGTCGAGCAGGCCCTGGAGTGCCGACAGGTTGCCGGTCTGGATCCCATCCAGGTGCAGGTCGAGTGCGATCGACCCGTAGTCGCCCGGAACCACGCTGCGGAGCGCATCTGCAGCGGTGCCCAGGCTGCGCAGCATCTCCTTGAACCGGCCCCGGTTGGACGCAAGCTCCGCGAGCACCGGCTCGGTCTCGGCGAGCAGCGCGAACAGCTGCTGGCGGGTGGCGTTGACGGTGTTGTTGGCCGCGCTCGAGAACCGCTCGACCGCGTTGAGAAGGCCCGTGAGCTCGGGGGTCGCGCGGCGCAGAACGGCGGCCGCCGGCCGGATCTCCTGCATGGCCCGGTTGATCGTCTCCTCCCGGTCGCTCAACGTCCCTGACAGGGAGTCGAGGGACGTGAGCACGACGTCGATGCTCGAGGTCGTCGCGTTCGCCTGGGTGAGGAAGGTCGCTGCCTGGTTGAGCAGCAGACGGATGTCATCCTCGTTGCCTCCGAGCGCGGTGTTGAGCTCCTCGGTGATCGTCTGGAGCTGGTCGAGCCCGCCGCCGTTGATCAGCAGCGACGCCTGCGTGAGCGCGTCCTCCACCGTGGGTGCGGTCTCCGTCTCCTTGAGGGTGAGCGTGGCCCCGTCCCCGATCTCCTTGCCCTCCGGCGGGTTGGTCACGTCGACGAACAGCTCACCGAGCGGCGTGGTGTAGCGCAGCCGGGCAGTGGCGCCGTCATGCAGCTTGGCGTCGGTGCGGACGTCCATCGTCACGATCGCGGTGTAGTCGTCGATCGTGATGGAGGTGACCTTCCCGCTGTCGACGCCGTTGACCTTGACCGGGGCACCCTCGGCGAGGTTGAGCGCCTCGTCGAACTCCGCCTTGATCTCGATCGTGTCGCCGGACACGCCCGTGCCGGGGATGGGAAGGTCCCGCATCGTCGTCGAGCAGCCCGATCCTGCCAGCAGCACTCCGGCGGCGGCCGTAGCGGCCACGACGCCCTTGATCGTGCACTTGCTCATCAGTTGCCCCCCAGCGGGTCGGTGCCGATCAGCTGACAGATGGCAGGCGGCAACCGGTCGCAGATGTCCTGCAGGATCCCGCCCAAGGGGGTGAGGACCAACGGGTCGAACACGGTCTTGAAGCGCTTGTTGTGACTGGCGCGGTCCAGGTTCTGCAATGCGAGCGGCATGACCCGAAGGATCTCGGTGAGTGACCGCTGCTTCTCGAGGATCGTCCTCATCAGCCGGGTCGAGCCGTCGAGCGCCTCGACGATCTGCTCACGGTTGTCGACTGCGAACTGCGCAACCACCGTGACGGCATCGTCGAGCGAACGGAGCGCTGTGCGGAAGTTGTGCCGCTCGTCCGCCAGCAGGTCCGCCGCCTTCGTCACCTGGTCGATGAAGGTCCGCGCCGTGTCCTGGTTGGCCGAGACCGCGGCGAGGAGCACGTCCAGGGACTCCAGCGTGGACGAGAGGTTGTCGCGTTGCGAGTGGAGGCCGTTGACGCCTTCCTGGAGGGCGTGGACGGTCTGGTTGATCAGCGGACCGTTGCCCTTGAGGGTCTCGGCGCCCTGGTTGATGAACCGCTTGATCGCCTTGGTTGCCTTCTTCGAGCTCGAGATCCCGGTTGCGAAGTCGTTGAGCGAGGCCAGCACCTGGTCGAAGTCGACAGGCGTCCGGGTGCGCGCGAGCTTGATCTCGTCGCCGTCCTCGAGCTCGGGGCCCTTCTGGTAGACGGGCGTGAGCTCGACGTACCGGTCCGTCGCGACCGAGCGGGCGACCACCACGGCGCCGGCGTCGGCCGGGACCTTGTAGTCGTCGTCGATCTCCAGGGTGACCCTGACCTGTTCGCCGTCCGGCTCGATCGCGGTGATCTCACCGACCACCACGCCGAGGATGCCGACGTCGTTGCCGACGAACAGACCGGCCGAGTCCTCGAAGTACGCGTTGATCTCCTTCTTCCCACCGCCGCCCGGCACTGAGCTGCACGCCGCCGTCAGCAGCACCACGATGGCGAGCATGGCGAGCCCGATCCCCCGGGCGAACCCAGAGCGGCTGCCGCGCGGCGCGTCCTTGACGACCGTCACGGTCATCCTCCCTCTGGCCTGCGTCGTCATGTGCAGTCACCTCGCAGTCGGCACGCCGTGTCGTCGGCGGGAATGCCTGGCTCGTGGATGAACAGGTCGACCCACGGTCCGTTGCCGGCAGCGTTGGCGACGTAGCGCACAGCTGGGGCCATCACGTCGAGCACGTGCTGGAGCTCCTCGTCCTGCTGGTTGAGGAACCTGATCACGTCGTTGAGATCGCGCAGCCCCGGCTCGAGCTTCCCCCTGGTCGACGCGACGATCGACTCGAGCGCCCGGGCAAGCTCGGTCGTCTCGACCAGCAGCCGGTGGATCGCCTGACGCCGAGACGTCACTTCGGTGATCACCAGGTTCGTCTGCTTCATCATGGCGATGATGTCGCCGCTGCTGGCCGCGAGCTGGTCGGTGACACTGCGAGCAGCCGTGAGCAGCTCACCTGCCTGGTCCGAACGGGTCGCGATGACCTCCGACAGCCGGGCAACGCCCTCCAGCGCCGGCCGGATCTGGTCCTGGGACGCACCGAGCGTGCCCGCCATCTGGGTCAGCGCCTCGGCGAGCAGCTCGGGGTCGAGCTCGTCGAGTGCCCCGGCGCCGCTCTCCAGGACGTCCTGGAGGTTGTAGGGCACCCCGGTGTTGGCGAGGGGGATGGTGCCGTCAGCCAGCTCGCCGCTGCCGTTGGGGTCGACCTCGAGGTAGTGCGTGCCGAGGAGCGTTGCCACCTTGACGTCGGCCTGCGTCCGCGAGCCGAGCTCGATGTCACTGTCGACGACGAAGTCCACGATCACCATGTCGCCCTCGAGCGTGATCCCGGTGACCTTGCCCTTGTTGACGCCATGGACCCGCACGTCCTCCCCGGTGCGCAGGCCGCCGGTGTGCTCGAGCTCCGCGGTGTAGCTCGTGGTGCCGAAGTTGGTGACGCTGAGAACGACGACACCCACGCCCATCAGCAGCAGGATCGCGACGCCCACCAACCCGGTCTTGAACGGGTCTCGTGCATTCATGGGCTTCATCGGCAGACCTCCGACCAGGGTCCGTCCCCGCCCTCGGGGTTGACCCCGAGGTTTCCGATCTTGATCGTGAACGAACAGAGATAGACGTTGAGGGCGTTCTCGTAGGACCCGAGTCTTCCGAGGGACTCGAAGATGGTGCCGAACGCCGCCAGCGAGTCCTCGAGCTCTCCGCGCGACTCGGCGAACATCGCGGCAACCGCCGCGAGCCGGTCCGAGGTCCGCGTCATCGGCGCCTTCACGTCACGGAGCAACGAGCTGGTCGCGCCGACCAGCTGACTGATGCCGTCGATCGAGGAACCGATCGACTTGCGGTCACGCGCCAGCCCGGTCATCAGGTTCTTGAGCTCGACCACCGTGGCCCGCAGCTCGCCGCCCTGCCCGGCGAGGTTCTCGAGGACCGGAGTCAGGTTGGTCATGACGTCGCCGATCACGTCGTCGCGGTCGGCCACGAAGTTCGTCAGCTCCGCGGTCTGTCCGAGCAGGCCCTCGATCGTGCCGCCCTCGCCCTGGAGGACCTTGACCAGCGACGTCGCCAGCTGGTTGACGTCGCCCGGCTGCAGGATCTCGAACAGCGGACGGAAGCCGTTGAGCAGCTCGGTCAGGTCGAAGCCGGCGCTGGTGCGCCACCGGTCGTTGGGGGGGCCGTGGTCGACGGCCATCGGGATGCTCGCGCCGTCGCTGAGCTCGTCCCCACGAGAGTCGTCCTCCCGCAGCTGCAGATAGCGCTGACCCAGCAGGTTCTGGTAGCGCATGATGATCTTGGTGGTGTCGTAGATCTTCTGGTCCGCGACGAGCACGAAGTCGACCATGGCGCCGTCGTCGGTCACCTCGATGCCGGTGACCTGACCGACCCGGACGCCGGCGGCCTTGACGTCGTCGCCGACGGTCAGCCCGGTGACGTCGGAGAACTCGGCCTTGAACTCGTTCTTGTCGCCGGACACGCCGTTGTTCATCGTGTTGACGAGCAGCATCAGCAACAGGAGGGTCACGACGACGAACGCCGCGACCTTGGCGGCGACTGACTTGATGCCGGTCACTGGTCACCTCCCACCATCGAGCCGAAGCTCGTGCGGTACGACGGACGATCTCCGCCGCCGTAGTACGGCGGGAGGTCGGTGTTCAGCGTGGCGTCGGCATCGATGAAGCCTTCCTTGACGACCGTGGGCAGCTTGTTGCCGAGTGCCAGGTTGAGGGTCATGGCGTCGGTGATGCCGACCCGCCGGTTGTCGTAGAGCACGTCGATGAAACCGCCCATGCCGCGGATCCACCGCACCAGCCGCTGCTGGTTGTCAGCGAGGAACGCGGTCGACGTCTCGGCGAGCTCGGTGCCGCCGGTGAGCAACGCAGTCAACGCCGCTTCCTGCTGGATCAGGCTGTTGGTGAACACCAGCGCGTCCTCGGTCGCGTCCAGCAGTGCCGGCGCGGTCTCGTCCATCACGCGAATCGTGGTCGCCAACGCCTGCAGGTCCTCCCGCACCGCGGGCATCCGCGGGTTGAGGCGCCCCAGGTACGAGTTCAATGTGTTCACCGTCGCCGCCAGCTGGTCCCCACGACCCTGCAGCGCCTGCGAGGCCGAGCCGATCGCCGATGCCAGCTCGGCCGGACCCAGCGCCTTGACCAGCCGGTCGATGTCGTCCAGCGCCTGCTGGAACTCCAGCGTCTCCTGGCTGGTGTCGGCCTCCACCTCGGCCCCGGCCTCGAGGTTGTCCTCGGCCGGCGTCCCGTGCACCACCAGGTCGACGAACGTCGTACCGAACACCGTTGCCGGAAGGATCCGCGCGACCACGTTCGCAGGAACGTGGTCCAGGTCCTCCTCCGACATCTCCATGTCGATCAGGACGCCGCCGGAATCGTCCCGCTCCACCGAGCTGACCTTGCCGACAAGGACGCCGGCCATCTTGACGTCGGAGCCCTTGCGCAACGCGCCTCCGGCGTCGGTCACCACGGTCGACACGTGCGGCTTCGTCCCGAAGGTCCCGTTGGTCCGCAAGGACACCAGCGCAGCGATCACCGCGAGCCCGACCAGCACGATGAGACCGCGCCGGGCGAGCGTGTGACGTGGGAGATCTCTAGCCACGTGTCATCACCCCGAGATCCGGAAGCCGGGGTCGCCGCCCCAGAAGAGAAGTGTGAGACCCATGTCGAGCACGACGATGGACACGATGCTTGCGCGGATCGCCGTGCCGGTGGCCTCACCGACCGCCGCCGGGCCACCACCGACCTTCATGCCGTACCAGGTGTGGATGAGCGCGATCACCAGGGCGAAGATCAGGATCTTGATCACCGACAGGAACACGTCGCGCCCTTGGATGAACGTCGAGAAGTAGTGGTCGTACTGACCTGGGGACTGCCCGAACAGCACGACGACCGAGATCTGCGACGCGGCGTAGCTGCCGATCAGGCCGATCAGGTAGAGCGGGAGGATCGCGAGCATGGTGGCGACGACCCTGGTCGTCACCACGTAGCGCATGGGGCTGACCGCCATCACCTCGAGCGCGTCGATCTCCTCGTAGATCTTCATCGAGCCGATCTGCGCGGTGAACCGGCAGCCGACCTGTGCGCCCAGCGCGAGCGCGGCGATGAGCGGCGCGAGCTCGCGGGTGTTGGCGCTGGCCGAGATGAAGCCGGTCAGCGGCGCCAGGCCGACGATCTCGAGGCCGTTGAACCCCTCGATGCCGATCGAGGTGCCAGCGGCGACGGACAGCAACGCCATGACGCCGACCGTGCCGCCGCCGACGAGCAGCGCACCGCTGCCCCACGCGATGTCCTTGAGCTGCCGGAGCACCTCCTTGGGGTAGAGCGCCAGCGTCGAGGGGATCGACTTGAAGACCTCCAGGGAGAAGGAGGCGAAGTACCCGATGGTGGCGAGCGCCGTCATGACCGAGTCGGTCACTCCGACCAGGCCGTCGGAGAGGCGGTCACCCACTCCGCGGGCTCGTGGCTGGACGTTAGCCATGGATCACGCCACCCCCTGGGGCACGAGCATCACGTAGACCTGGGTGATTCCGACATTGACCACGGCGAGCAGGATCACGCTCAGGACGACGGCCTGGTTGACCGCGTCGGCGACCGCCTTGGGTCCGCCGCGGGCCTGGAGCCCCTTGTGGGCGGCGACAACGACCGCGATCAGGCCGAAGATCAACGCCTTGAGCTCGGCGAGGTACAGGTCGGTCGGCTGGGCCAGTCCGACGAAGGACTCCAGGTAGGTGCCGGCCGAGATCTGCCCGGTGCCGACCACGAGGGCGAAAGCGGTGGTCATCGCCGACATCGCCACGATCACTGTGAGCAGCATCGAGATCAGCAACGCGGCCAGGACCCGGGGGGCGACGAGCCGCTGGATGGGCGAGATGCCCATGACCATCAGCGCATCGGTCTCCTCACGCACGGTGCGTGCGCCCAGGTCGGAGCAGATCGCGGACCCGACCGCGCCGGCGATCATCAGCGAGGTCACCAGCGGCGCGCCCTGCCGGAGGATGCCGACCCCGTTGACGGCGCCGATGAACGACTGGGCGCCGATCTGGTTGGCAGCCGCGCCGATCTGGACCGACGTGATGATTCCGAACGGGATCGACACCAGGATCGTCGGGAGCAGCGACACCCGCGTCATGAACAAGCACTGGAGCAGGAACTCCGACCAGGAGAACCTGCGGGAGATGATGTCGGTCACGATGAAGCGCATCGACTCCGCCGCCAGGATCATCAGGGAGCCGGTGGTCTTGATGCCGTCCTTCATCCGGCCGGTCAGGTTGTCGAACATCGACCGTCCGCCGAGCAACACTGCCGTCATCGCGGCCCCTTCTCATTCATCAGGCGGGAGTACGAAGATCGGGAGCTGAACCTCGTGGCTGGGGTCATCCAGCCATCGCCGTCGGGATGTCGAACGCTCCGGCGAGCCGGAGTGCTGCTGCCTTGTCCCCGCGGACCTTGAGCTGGCCGCGGAGGACACCGGTCACGGGACTGAGGTGCCCGGTGGCCAGCCGAAGGAAGTCGTGAGCGCCGCAGGTGACGGTCGCGCTGCGTTCGTCGCGGCCGACCGCGTCGGCCTCGGCACCGGTCAGCACCACGGCCGCTCCGCGGTCGAGTCGTACGACGAAGCGGTCGACCATGTCGTCCGTGCGGCCGGTCAGCCGGAAGCCGATCACGATCCGCAGGCCGCGGGACTTCTGCGGGTTCACGAACTCGGGCAGCCGGCCGAAGATCTCGTCGAGCACGACCGGACGGAAGCCCGACGCCATCACCTTCCGGAGGTGCTCGATGTCGACGTGGGAGAGCTCGCGCGCGACCTCGACCGTGTCGAGGGCTCGCGGGTCGACGGGAACGACGGCAGCACCATCGGTGGCCGGAGCCGGGAAGATCCCGCCCAGCGCGAGCGCGAGGTCGGCGTCACCGTCGATCTCGAGCCGCCCGGTCAGGAACTCCATCCCGGCGTTGCGCTCGCCGGACACCAGGCGCAGCAGGCCGAGGACGGTGGTCCGGAGGGTCACGTCGACCTGGTCGTCGGCGGGGATCGTCGTGATGGCGCCGCCGGCGACCCGCAGACCGGCCCGCGCCGCCACGCGACCCTGGTGCACGAGCTCGATCCGCGCGCGGCCGTCGATCCCGGCGACCTGGTCGGTCAGGGTGAAGTCGCCGATCCGGGCGACGAGGGCCCCGGTGGCCGCCTCGCGGATCTCGTCACGGTCGATGATCGCCTGGAGATCGGCGTCCGAGGTGGCCCGGACGGCGGCGACCAGGTCAGGGGCGGGGGTATCGCTGAGCAGGGCCATCGCGTCGGCGACGGTGGCGTGGGAGAGCATGCTCGCGAGTCCCATGCGCCACCCCTGTCGCTCGGTATGTCTCCCAGGCTGAGTGCCTGTTGCTCGGTGTAACAGATATCACGAGAAAACGTCACACGTGGGGAAAGTGTCCACGAAGAGACGCCCGGTGACCACGTCTCGGACGCCGGATCCCGGCTTCGCCCAGGAGCAGCGGAACCCGGCCCCGATGTGGTCGCCAGGGCTCCAGTACGTCCGAGAGCTCACGGTCGTCGAACTCCCGGCCACTCAGCGCCCAACCGACGTCCTTGGCCACGTGGTAGTCGCCGAAGGAGACAGCGTCGGGATCGCCGAGCGCGCGCGCCCGGATCTCAGCGCTGGTCCACACCCCGAGACCGGGCACGCTCCGCACCGCTCGATCGAGCTTCGACGACGATCTCAGATCTGATGACGTCGACCCGCGGACGATCCGTTCGAGCGCCTCGGCGTGTCGAGCGACGGTGACGAGGGCGCGCGATCGTGCGGGGTCGATGTGGAGGCCGAGCCACGCCCAGGACGGGATGTTCGCGACGACCTCGGCCGTGGGTTGGAGGTGCAGCCCGACCGCGGCGCCCGGCCCGGGTGCGGGCTCGCCGTACTTCAGCACCAGCGCGCGGAAACCCGCGAACGCCTCCTTGCCGGTGACCTTCTGCTCGATGATCGTCGGCACCAGCGCCTCGAACGGGCGGGCGGTACGGCCGAGGCGCACGTGCGGATAGCGGCGCCAGGCCTCTGCGACCACCGGGTGGCGGGCCTCGAACCCCAACCAGTCATCGGCGGCACCGAGCAGGTCCGGGAGCTGGTCGAGCGCCCAGTCAGCACCCGGCCCCCAGGCGCTGGCCCGCACCTCGCCCGCCGGGTCGCGGGACTCGATCGCGAGGGTGACCGGGCCCTCCGGCGTACGACTGGCACGCCAGTGCTGGCCCCTCTCCCCCAGCGCGGCCAGGCGCAAGGTCGGGTCCCCGCCCCCGCGGCGCTGCTGGGCGAGGACGTGGCGCACCGCGCACGGCCAGTCCGGGCGCCACACCCTGGTCGCATCCGGCTGTTCCACAACGAGAAACACTAGGCTCTGAGACGGACACGAAACCCATTCACCGCCACACGAGAGACATCCGGGAGGAGGAAACGTGAGCAGTCCCCCGGACACCCGCCGCCCCCGACTCGACCAGCAGGCGGTGCTGCAGGCGGCCGAGACCCTGGTCGACAGGGAGGGGTACGACGCGCTCACGATGACCCTGCTGGCTGCCGAGCTCGACACCCGGGTCTCCTCGCTCTACAACCACGTCGCCAACCTCGAGGACCTGCGGGCCTCGATCCAGGTGCGGGCGATGCGCCTGCTCGGCGAGCACGTGCGACGGGCCGCGATGGGCCACGCCGGCGCCGACGGCCTGCGGGTGCTCAGCCACGAGCTGCGCGCGTTCGCCCGGTCGCACCCGCAGCGGTACGCCGCCATCACCCGCCCGCCGATCGACCGCGAGGCGTTCTTCGGCGCGGCCGTCGACACGATCGAGGCGCTCGCGGTCATGGTCCGCTCGGCCGGGCTCCCCGAGGAGCGCCTGCTGCCGACGGGCATGGCCGTCTTCGCCGCTCTCCACGGCTTCGTCTCGCTCGAGGTGGCCGGCTACTTCGGCGACGTCGACGACGATCTCGACGCGGTCTACGAGATGGTCATCCGCGGCGCCGTGACGGCCGCCGTGCTCGAAGCCACGCACGACTGACGGCGGTCACGGCTAGCGTCGGTCGCGTGTTGCTGCACGAGATCGTCGACGCCTCCGCCCGGCTCGCCGCCACGCGGTCGCGCAAGGAGAAGACCAGCCTGATCGCCGGCCTGCTGGCTCGCGCCGAGCCAGGGCAGCGCGAGCTCGTCGCCCACTACGTCAGCGGCCGGCTCCGCCAGCGTCGCACCGGACTGGGCTGGCGCGGCCTGCAGACGCTGCCGCCCGCCGCCGCAGCGCCCTCGCTCGACGTCGAGGCAGTCGACGCCGCGTTCGAGCACCTCGCGTCCCTGGCCGGGCCGGGTTCGGTCGCCCAGCGCGCGGCGGCCGTGGCCGACCTGTTCGGGAGCGCGACCGAGGCCGAGCAGCAGTGGCTGCGATCGGCCGCCGTCGGGGAGGTCCGTCAGGGTGCGCTCGACGCCGTGATGACCGAGGGCCTCGCGCAGGCGGCTGACGTGCCCGTCGCCGACGTACGGCGCGCGGCGATGCTCGCCGGCGGCGCCACGAAGATCGTGCGCGCGGCCTTCGAGGGGCGGGACGCGCTGGCCGCGGTCGCCCTGACCGTCGGCCGTCCCGTCGAGCCCATGCTCGCGTCGTCGGCGCCCGACCTCGACGCCGCGATGGTGAAGGTCGGGTCGGACCCGTCCGGCATCGCGGTCGACGCCAAGCTCGACGGCATCCGGATCCAGGTGCACCGGCGCGGCGACGAGGTGCTGATCGCGACCCGCAGCCTCGAGGACATCACCCACCGGTTGCCCGAGGTCGTCGAGGTGGCCCGCGGTCTGCCGGCCTCCGAGCTGGTGCTCGACGGCGAGGCGATCGCGCTCGACGAGGCCGGACGCCCGCGGCCGTTCCAGGAGACGGCGGCGCGCACCGCATCGGCGGCCGACGGCGTCACCGCGGTGACGCCGTACTTCTTCGACGTCCTGCACGTCGACGGACGCGACCTCCTCGACCTCCCTGCGACCGAGCGCTGGTCCGCACTGGAAGCCCTCGTACCCGAGCCGCACCGGGTGCCGCGCTGGCAGGGCACGGACCCGGCCGCCGCCCGCGCGTTCGCGGACCGGGTGCTCGCCGACGGCCACGAGGGCGTCGTGGTCAAGGCCGCCGGAGCGCCGTACGCCGCCGGCCGGCGCGGCGCGGCCTGGGTGAAGGTCAAGCCGGTGCACACCCTCGACCTGGTCGTGCTCGCGGTCGAGTGGGGCTCCGGCCGGCGTCGCGGGATGCTCTCGAACATCCATCTCGGCGCCCGCGACGAGGAGGATCCCGGTCGGTTCGTGATGCTGGGCAAGACGTTCAAGGGCATGACAGACGAGATGCTCACCTGGCAGACCGAGCGGTTCCAGGAGCTGCGGGTGTCCGACGACGGGTGGGTCGTCACCGTCCGGCCGGAGCAGGTCGTCGAGATCGCGTTCGACGGGCTCCAGCGGTCCTCGCGCTACCCGGGCGGCCTCGCCCTCCGGTTCGCACGCGTCGTGCGCTACCGCGACGACAAGGGCCCCGACGATGCCGACACCATCAGCACGATCCGCGCCCTTCTTCCCGGACACGCTCGGTAGCGCCCCGGGCGGGAGGCCAACGGCGTCGTGTCCCCGCATCAATTCATCCGTCTGGATGATTTGTTGCAAAATTGTGGAACTTTCCCCGCGCATCTGGTTGCCCGCTGTTACGTTCCGCAAGCCTCTACTAGCACGGGAGACCACCGCTATGCGTACTGTCCGGACGGCCCGCTTTCATCCCCGTTGCCTTGCTGTCGATGCTCCTCGCGACGACCGGGTCGGCAACCCTGACCGCGCAGGGCGCGCCGCCTGACCGTCCCTCCAGCGACGACCAGGCAGCGGCGTCGGACCCGCAGGGCGGTCCGGAGAGCCCGCACCGAGGTGGTGACGGGACCACCAAGGGCAAGGACGGCAAGAAGGCCCCGGTTCCGGCGGACGAGGCGTTCGACGAGCCGTCGGCGTCGGCCGAGTACGGGCCTGACGTTCCGGGCGCGAGCTCCGTCGCACGCGACGACGACCCGCTGCTCCCTCTCGTCAACCCGGACGGACTCTCGCAGCGCGAGGTCGCCAAGATCCGAGAGACCATCGCCGCCGATGGATGGGCACGGGTCAACGTGACGGTGACCCCGCCGCGCGGTCTCACCACCCGCGCCGGCAAGGCCCAGCAGGCCGACGTCGCCAGGACGCTCGACGCGCTCGCGCAGCGGGTGGCCGGCCCCGGTGCCCGCGAGCTCAGCCGGATCAAGGTCTACCCGTTCGCGACCTACCGGGTGACCGGCGCAGGCCTCAACCGCCTGGTCGCCGACCCCCGGGTGACATCGGTCGCCGAGGACGGGTTCGCCACCGCGACCCTCAACGTCTCGACCGGGGTCATCGACTCCGACCTGCTCGACCTCGCCGGCACCAGTGGCGACGGATGGAGTGGCAGCCCGGTCGGGGCGCAGGAGGTCGCGATCATCGACAGCGGCGTGGACAACGACCACGCCGCGTTCGCCGGCCGCGTGGTAGCCGAAGCGTGCCGATCTGCGAACTCCAACTGTCCCAACGGGACCACCACCCAGAACGGCGCCGACGCCGGTGAGAACTGCACCCACTCGACCGACTGCGACCACGGCACCCACGTGGCGTCGATCGCCGCAGGCACGTCGTACACCGGTGGTCACGAGGGCGTCGCCCGCGGTGCTCGCATCATCGCGGTCAACGTCGCCTCGGACGGCGCCGGAAGCAGTTGGACTGCCTTCTTCTCCGACATCATCGCGGGACTCCAGTTCGTGCTCGACCGCCGCAACGGCGGGGCGAACGTGGTCTCGGCGAACATGAGCATCGGGATCGACGGCTTCGCCCAGGAGGCGGTCTGCGACGGCAACAACGCCAACTTCGCGGCGACCCAGGCGGTCTCCGCGAACCTCCAGAACGCTGGGGTCGCGGTCATCGCCGCGGCCGGAAACAGCAACCTGGTCGGCTCCAGCTTCCCCGCCTGCCTCACCAGCGTGTACTCGATCAGCGCGACGAACGACTCCGACGTGCCCGCCGGCTTCACCAACTCCGGCACCTCCACCGACTGGTGGGCACCCGGGGTGGACATCGACGCTGCGGTCCCCGGCACGAACACCCACGCCAACAAGTCGGGTACGTCGATGGCTGCGCCGCACGTGGCGGGTGCCTTCGCGCTGCTGCGTGAGTGCGTGGACGGCAACGGCGTCCAGATCACCAGGACCACTGCGGTCAGCCGGCTCAACGCCACGGGGGTGAACGTGACCGACAACGGCGCCACCCGGAAGCGGATCAACATCCTCGACGCGGCGACCGGGCTGGTCAACAACAACGACTTCGCCAATGCCGAGACCCTGCCGGCCGGCGGGTTCAACGACTTCGACTTCAACGTCTGCTCCGATGCGGAGCCAGGAGAGCCCGGGCCGTTCAGCATCGACAACGGGGTCTGGTGGAACTGGACGCCCTCCACAACCGGACTGGCCACGATCTCCACGGAGGACGGCGGCGGCTTTGCCACCACCTTCGACACGACGCTGACGGTCTACACCGGCAACACCCTGGGCACCCTCCAGGTCGTCGACTTCGACGACGACAGCGGGACGGGGCTGCGCAGCCTGGTCACCTTCCTCGCGAACGCCGGTACGACGTACCGGATCAAGGTGGACGGGTTCGGCGCGGCAACCGGGCTGCTGAACCTGCACACAGAGATCAACCCAGCCACCTGCGGGGGCATCACCCCGACGATCTTCGGCACTGCGGGCGCCGACACGATCACCGGCACTGCGGGCGCCGACGTGATCGTCGCCGGCGAGGGCAACGACACCATCAGCTCCGTCGGCGGCAACGACCGGATCTGCGGGGACGAGGGCAACGACACCATCAACGCCGGTGACGCCAACGACACCGTGTTCGGTGGCCCCGAGGCTGACACCATCCAGGGTGGCCCGGGCGACGACACCCTCCTCGGCAACCAGGGTGGTGGCGACACCGACGACGTCGGCGACACGATCAACGGCGGAGCGGGCAACGACTGGCTCGACGGCTGGGTCGGGGACGACCGGCTGATCGGCGGTGAGGGCAACGACCACATCAGGGGCGAGGCCGGCATCGACATCGCCGACTACGGCAGCTCGCCCTCGACCGTGGTCGTGAACCTGGACACCAACTCCAGCAGCGGCGGGCACGGCAGCGACAGCTTCGCCGCAGTGGAGGACCTGCAAGGATCCGCGTTCAACGACTCGCTCACCGGAGACGCCGGCCCCAACCGGCTCTACGGCCACGTAGGGGCCGACACGGTCCGCGGACTCGACGGCAACGACGAGCTGTTCGGTGGGGGGAACGTCGACACCCTGATCCCGGGCCTGGGCGACGACATCGTCAACGGCGGACCTCAGGTCGACGTGGTGTCGTACGCGGTCTCGCCCGCCGGCGTGGTGGTGAACCTGGCCACTGGCACGGCCACCGGGGAGGGCGCCGACGCCCTGGCCGCGGTCGAGGACGTCACCGGGTCGCCGCACGCCGACACCATCGACGGGAACGCGCTCGTCAACGTCCTGGGCGGCGTCGCCGGCGCCGACATCATCCGCGGAAGGGGTCAGAACGACCGGTTGTTCGGAGGCTTGGGCAATGACTCCATGCGGGGCGGCCCCGGCGACGACTTCTTGCAGGGCGGCGAGAATGACGACCAACTGTTCGGCGACGACGGTCAAGACGCCTGCCACGGAGGCACCGGCAACGACACGGCGGCCTGCGAGACGGTGACCGGCGTGCCGTAGGCCCAGTCCGTACTGCACAGCGCACTCGCCGCGATCGGTCAGCGATGACCGGTTCGTGGCGAGTGCGCTGTGCAGTCCGCGGACACGGCCTCCGCAGTTCGACACGTCACAGATGTTGCAACACTGAGTTGCACATCTCGTACAGTTACTCCTATGGCGACCCGGGCACCCCACACTGACGGACGCCGCAAGGCTGCGGCGGCACGTCGGCGCGCCCGCAAGGAGCAGATCATCGCGGCGACCCGGGAGCTGTTCGACTCCAAGGGCGTGCGCGACGTGCAGATTGAGGAGATCGCCTCCGCGGTCGGCATCAACCGGGCGATCGTCTACCGCCACTTCACCGGCAAGGAGGAGCTGTTCGCGCTCACCCTGGTCGGCTACCTCGACGAGCTGCACGAGGCGATGCAGACGGCCGCCGGCGCGCACGACGAGGCTCCCGCTCGGCTGGCGGCGGTCGTGGGATCCTTCATCGACTACGGCGTGGCCCACCCTGCGTTCGTCGACTGCGCGCAGTCGCTGATGGTCCGCCCCGGAGACGAGCTCTTCGACGACATCTCCGAGGGCGCGCTCTTCCGCCTCGGCCGCGGGATCACGTCCTGCATGACGATCCTGTCGGAGGTGCTGGCCGAGGGCCGTGCCTCGGGCGCGTTCACCATCTCCACCGACCCGGTGGTGCTGGCCAACACGATGTACGCCAGTGGCCTCGGCGCCCTCCACCTGGCGCGTCTCGGGATCCTCGTCAGCGAGGCCGCACCGGGTATCCCGACCGTCAGCCAGATCTCGGCCGAGCAGGTCCGCGACTACGTCGTGTCGTCGGCGCTGGCCCTGGTCACGCGCGACGCCCAGGCGTCGTAGGAGCCAGCCGGAACGACACGGGCCGCCCCGGACGAATCCGGAGCGGCCCGCGCGTGTGCGTCCCTGGTGTCAGCGCTCCATGATCGCGACGACGCCCTGGCCACCGGCCGCGCAGACCGAGATCAGCGCGCGGCCGGAGCCCTTCTCGGCGAGCAGCTTCGCGGTGTTGGCGACGATCCGGCCGCCGGTCGCGGAGAACGGGTGACCCGCGGCGAGCGAGGAACCCTTGACGTTCAGCTTGCTGCGGTCGATCGAGCCGAGCGGCGCGTCGAGGCCGAGGCGCTCCTTGCAGAACACCGGGCTCTCCCACGCGGCGAGGGTCGACAGGACCTGCGAGGCGAACGCCTCGTGGATCTCGTAGTAGTCGAAGTCCTGCAGGGTGAGGCCGTGGCGGGCGAGCATCCGCGGGACGGCGTACGCCGGCGCCATCAGCAGGCCCTCGTGGCCGTTGACGAAGTCGACGGCGGCGACCTCGGAGTCGACGAAGTAGGCGAGCGGGGTCAGCCCGTGCTCCTCGGCCCACTCGTCGGAGGCCAGGAGTACGGCGGACGCGCCGTCGGTCAACGGGGTCGAGTTGCCCGCGGTCATGGTGGCCGCCTCGCCCTTGCCGAACACCGGCTTGAGCTTCGCGAGCTTCTCCAGCGAGGAGTCGGCCCGCAGGTTGTTGTCGCGCTCGAGGCCGCGGAACGGCGTGACCAGGTCGTCCTGCCAGCCGTCGACGTAGGACTGGGCGAGGTTGTGGTGCGAGGTGACGGCGAGCTCGTCCTGCGCCTCGCGGGCGATCTGCCACTCCAGCGCCGTCAGGGCCTGGTGGTCACCCATCGACAGCTTGGTGCGCGGCTCGCCGTTGGACGGGATCGCGAGACCGATGTCGCCGGGGCGGATCGTGGCCAGCACGGCGAGCCGGTCCTTGGTCGACCGCGCGTTGTTGAGCTGGATCAGCTTCTTGCGGAGCTTCTCCGAGATCGCGATCGGCGCGTCCGACGTGGTGTCCACGCCGCCGCCGATGCCCGAGTCGAGCTGACCGAGCTTGATCTTGTTGGCGATGTAATTGATCGCCTGGAGGCCGGTGCCGCAGGCCTGCTGCAGGTCGACCGCCGCGGTCTCGGGCGCGAGCTTGGTGCCGAGCACCGACTCGCGGACCAGGTTGAAGTCGCGGCTGTGCTTGAGCACGGCGCCACCGGCAACCTCGCCGATGCGTTCACCCTCGAGCCCGAAGCGCGTGACCAGGCCGTCGAGCGCGGCGGTCAGCATCTCCTGGTTGGAGGCGGTGGAGTAGGCCCCGTTGGAGCGGGCGAAGGGGATGCGGTTACCGCCGATGACGGCGGCCCGACGTACAGAGTCAGCCATGTTTCCTATCCTCATGCTTCAGGCCCGTCGAGAGAACCGTTTGAGGGCCAAGTCACGAAATGTGGACTCAGAGTTACACATCTAGTTACATAAGCGGTGAGCGGGCTCGGCCCGTGGACCTAGATTCAACGTGCGCGCACGTGGCAACGTGAGCGCCGACCTCATCTGCGGAGGCACAGCGCCATCATGAGCGACAAGTACCAGGGCTTCGTCTCGTCCCCGATCGGCAAGCTGCTGGTCAAGAACCTCGGACTCCCCAACCCGACCAAGCTCGACCGCTACAACGCGGGCGACCCCCTCGTCGACGGCACCGTGCTGGTCGGCGGCAACGGGCGGCTCGCCGAGTCGCTGACCGGGCTGCTCGACGTGCTCGGCATCGCGTCGGCCACCTCGGCCGCGGAGGGCGAGCGCTACAAGGGCCTCGTCTTCGACGCGACCGGCATCAAGGACTCGACCGAGCTGGTCGCGCTCCGCGACTTCTTCACCCCGGTCCTGCGCAGCCTCGAGGACTGCGCGCGCGTCGTCGTCATCGGCACCCCGCCCGAGCTGACCTCCGGCTCGGAGCGCGTCGCACAGCGTGCGCTCGAGGGCTTCACCCGCAGCCTCGGCAAGGAGATCGGCAAGGGCAGCACCGTCCAGCTGGTCTACGTCGCCGATGGCGCAGAGGCCGGCGTGTCCAGCACGCTCGGGTTCCTCCTCTCCCCCAAGTCGGCCTACGTCTCCGGCCAGGTCGTCCGGATCGGCGCCCACGGCAAGGGCAAGGTCACCGAGGTGGCCGACCAGACCCAGCCGCTCGCCGGCAAGGTCGCGCTCGTCACCGGCGCCAGCCGCGGCATCGGTGAGGCGATCGCCCGAACCCTGCACCGCGACGGCGCGAAGGTCGTCGGTCTCGACGTGCCCCAGGCCGCCAGCGAGCTGCAGACCCTGATGAAGGAGCTCGACGGCGACTGGCTGACGCTCGACATCAGCCAGGACGACGCGCCCCAACGGATCGCGCACCACCTCACGGAGAAGCACGGCGGCGTCGACGTCGTCGTCCACAACGCCGGCATCACCCGCGACCGCAAGCTCGCCAACATGTCCCCCAGCGACAAGGGCGACCGGTGGGCGCAGGTCCTCGGCGTCAACCTGACCGCGCCGGAGCGGATCACCCGCGAGCTCCTCGACCAGGGTGTGATCAACAAGGGCGGCTCGGTCATCGGCGTCGCCAGCATCGCCGGCATCGCCGGCAACGTGGGCCAGACCAACTACGCCGCGTCGAAGGCCGGCGTCATCGGTCTCGTCGACTCGCTCGCCGACGAGCTCAAGGACGGCATCACGATCAACGCCGTCGCGCCGGGCTTCATCATCACCCAGATGACCGCCGCCGTTCCGTTCGCGACCCGCGAGGTCGGCCAGCGGCTGAACGCGATGTCACAGGGCGGCCTGCCGATCGACGTCGCCGAGACCATCGCCTGGTACGCCAACCCGGCCTCGAGCCTGGTCAACGGCAACGTGGTCCGGGTGTGCGGCCAGATGATGCTGGGTGCCTGACATGGCGCTCCCCGTGATGCTCAAGGCCGCGCTGCCTGCGGTCCCGGGCCTGAACCAGCTTCCCGGGATCAAGAAGACCGGCGGCGCACTGCCCGATCTCACCCTCGAGCGCAACGACGTGCGGGTGGAGCGCTCGGAGGTCGACCGCTACGCGGCGGTCTGCGGCTTCCCGCGCAAGGACGTCGCACCGGTCCCCTACCTGCACATGCTGGCGTTCCCGCTGCACATGCAGCTGATGACCGATGCGGCGTTCCCGTTCCCGGCCATCGGCTCGGTGCACCTGGAGAACTCCATCACCCAGCACCGTCCGGTCGCGATCGGCGAGACCGTGTCGCTGTCGCTGAAGGCCGACAACCTGCGCGCCAGCACCAAGGGGCGCGCCTGGGACATGAACGTGACGGGCACCGTCGGTGACGAGGTCGTGTGGGAGTCGGTCTCGACGTACCTCCGCGTCGGCAAGGGCGACAAGGAGAAAGGCGACCCCGGCACGTCCTTCACGTCGATCGAGGCCAAGGGCCCGGTGTGGAGCGTGCCGGAGAACATCGGCCGCACCTACGGCGCCGTCTCGGGTGACCGCAACCCGATCCACCTCTACCCGCTGACGGCGAAGGCGCTCGGGTTCCCGCGCCACATCGCCCACGGCATGTGGAGCAAGGCGCGCTGCGTCGCGGCGCTGGAGAACCGGCTGCCCGACCACGTCCGTGTGGAGGTCGGCTTCAAGAAGCCGATCTTCCTGCCGGGCAAGGCGCGCTTCGGCGCCGAGGCCAACCCGGCCGGCTGGGACTTCGCCCTGGTGAACCCCAAGTCGGGCGCCCCCCACCTGCTCGGTCGTACGACGGCGCTCTGACCGTCACGTCACGTCGGCCCGGCTCGTCCCAGGACGGGCCGGGTCGACGTGATGTCAGAGGATGCCCTGCTTCTTCTCACCCGGGAGCAGCGCGTCCGTCCCCGGGAAGCGCGCCGTGTAGCCGTTGAGCTGGATCGCGAGCTTCGTGGAGCCCGACACCGTGCAGGCCGCACGCCCGGTGCTGTCAGTGACCGCGGTGCAGGCGAGGTTGTCGCCGTTGCCGATCGTGAACGTGATCGTCGAGCCCACGACGGGTGTGTGGTCGACACCGAAGGTGACCGTCGCCGACAGCGTGCTGTTGCTGAGCTTGGTCGTCGCGATGTCGGCCGTTCCTTGCGTGATCGTCAGCGTGCTGCTCACAAACCCACCGAAGGTGTAGTTCGGCGAGTCCAGGGTCCCCTGGGCGACGTCCAGCGGGTAGGTGCCCGGCGTGGAGGTGGCCGTCGCAGGCGTGCTGAACGCCGGGGCTCCCGTCAGGCCGGCGGCCGCGTCACCGTTGCGGAACCCGGTGAACGTCGCGGTGTAGGCCGGCGGCGCGGCGCCGTACGCCCGGCTCGCCGGGTCGGCCGCGACGGTCAGCTGACGCTTGTCCACGGTCAACGTGCCGGGCTCGAGCACGAACCTGTAGTTCGGCGACGTCATCGTGCCGATGACGATGTCGATCGGGTAGGTCCCGGCGTTGCTCTTGACGCCCGCCGTGGTCGAGAGCGACGGCGTCCCACTGAGGTCGGAGGCGTCGTCGTCGTTCTGGAAGCCGGAGAACGAGTACGTCAGCGCCGGGTTGCCGAAGCCGTAGGTGCGGGTCAGGTCGTCGGCAGTGACGGTCAGCGTCGTCTTGAAGACGACGAACGACGAGCCCTTGTAGGTGTTGATCAGGTAGTTCGCGCTCGACAGCGTTCCCCCACTGCACGAGGTCGGGTCGATCGCGTAGCCGGAGCCGACCTGCAGGGTCGGCGCGATGGGCTGGCCATCCGTGAGCGCGGTGCAGGCGACGTCGGAGACGGTGACCCCCGCGGCGGTCGTCGTGGCCGAGAACGCCGGCGCTCCGCCGTAGTTCTGGGCGCCGGTCACGGTCACGTTCACCGGCCGGGGGGTGACGGTCAGGCTGCCGGGCACGTAGACGAACCGGTAGTTGCTGGAGGTCAGCGTGCCGACCGCCGGCGTGATCGGGTAGGAGCCGACGTCCGAGGTGCTGGTCGCCGGCGTCGTGATCTCCGGCGCGCCGCTGACCGCGGAAGCGTCGTCACCGTTCTGGAAGCCGGTGATCGTGGAGGTGAAGGCCGGGTTCGCGTTGCGGTAGATGCGGGTGGCGTCGTCCGCCGTGACCGTCAGTGCCGCCTTGAAGACGAGGAACGAGGAGGACTGGTACGCCGCGATCGCGTGGTTCGAGCTCGACAGCACACCGCCGCTGCAGGTCTCCGGGTCGACCGCATAGCTGCCCGCCGGCAGCGTGGGCGCGATCGACTGTCCGCTCAGCAGGCCGGTGCACGTCACGTCCGACACGGTCACGCCGGAGACCCCGGTCCTGCCGGCGAACGACGGCGTACCGCCGTAGTTCTGGGCGCCGTTGACCGTCACGTCGACCTGCTTCGGCGTCACCTCGAGCGTGCCGGGCAGGTAGACGAACCGGTAGTTGCCGGCGGACAGCGTGCCGACCGCCGGAGTGATCGGATAGCTGCCGACGTCGGAGGTGCTGGTCGCGGTCGTCGTGAGCTCCGGCGCACCCGAGACCGCCGAGGCGTCGTCGCCGTTCTGGAATCCGGTGATCGTGTAGCCGAACGCGGGGTTCGCCGAACCGTAGGCCCGGCTCGCGTCGTCAGCCGTCACGGTCAGCGCGGCCTTGAAGACCAGGTACGACGAGGACTGGTACCCCGCGATCGCGTAGTTGGTGCTCGACAGCACACCGCCGCTACAGGTGGCCGGGTCGACCGCATAGCTGCCCGCCGGCAGCGTCGGCGCGATCGTCTGACCGCTCAACAGGCCGGTGCAGGTCATGCCCGACACCGTCACGCCGGAGACCCCGGTCTTGCCGGCGAACGACGGCGTACCGCCGTAGTTCTGGGCGCCGTTGACCGTCACCGTCACCGGCTTGGGGTTCACGGTCAGCGTCCCCGGCTGGTACGCGAAGAAGTAGTTGTTGCTCGGCACGGCGAGGGAGCCGGCCGAGACCGTGATCGGGTAGCTGCCGACGTTCGAGGACGTGGTCGCCGTCGTCGAGAGCGCCGGAGTCCCGGTCACGACCGAGGAGTCCTGACCGTTCACGTAGCCGGTGATCGTGTAGCCCAGCGCCGGGTTGGCATCGCCGTAGGCCTTCGTCCGGTTCTCTGCGGTCACCGTCAGCCTGGCGCGGAACACCGAGAACGTCGAGCCGGAGTAGCCCTGGATCGTGTAGCCCGGCTTCGACAGCGTGCCGCCGCTACAGGTGGGGCCCGAGATCGTGTAGGACCCGAGCGCCTTGATCGTCGGGTCGATCGTCGCACCGCTGGTGAGGCCGGTGCAGGTCACCCCGCTCACGCTCAGCCCCGTGACTCCGGTCGAGCCGGCGAAGGCCGGCTGCCCGCCGTAGTTCTGCGCACCGGTGACGGTGATCGTCACCGGGATCGGGTCCGCCGCCTCGGCGAGCGACGGCACGCCGAGCACTGCGAGCACGATCGCGAAGGGCAGAGCCCACTTCCGAACAGACATGATCGTCTTCTCTCCCCCTGTGAAGCCCACGCCCCTGTCGCCCGGAACGTAGCACCGCACAACCGGCGCGTCCGGTGATTCAGGAAGGCTTGTCGGTTCGGTCCGACTGCTCGGCCCGGCCGAACTACCGCGTGCGCGGCCGGATGAGGCCCTCTTGCGCGGTGGTCGCGACGAGCGTGCCGTCCTGGGTGAAGACCCGGCCGAGCGAGAGCCCGCGGGCACCACCGGCCGAGGGCGACCACTGGTCGTAGAGCCACCACTCGTCGGCGCGGAACGGCCGGTGGAACCAGATGGTGTGGTCGAGCGACGCCATCTGGACGGTGGTCGGGTCGGCCTCGTGCGCAGCCAGCGCGGCGCCGAGCAGTGACACGTCGCTGGCGTAGGTGAAGGTGGCGAGGTGCTCGAGCGGGTCGTCGGACAGGCGCCCGTCGATCCGGATCCAGAGCTGCGTCCTCGACGGGTGCATCGGATCGGGGTCGAGGCCGTGCCGGGAGTTGCCGAGCCAGCGCACGTCCATCGCGGCCCACTCCTTGCCGAGCCCGTCGTCGGAGCCGTGCTCCTCCATCAGGTCGAAGAGGTTCAGGCCCTCGTCCGGCGTCTTCACCTGGGGCATGACGTCCTGGTGCTCGAAGCCATCCTCGGCACGCTGGAAGTTGAGCGACTGGTAGTAGATCGGCCGGCCGTGCTGGCGCGCGAGGACCCGGCGGGTGGCGAACGACTTGCCGTCCCGGATCCGCTCGACGTCGTAGATGATCGGCACGTTGTAGTCGCCGGGCAGCAGGAAGTACGAGTGCAGCGAGTGCACGTGGAAGTCCTTGTCGACCGAGCGCGAGGCCGCGATCAGCGCTTGCGCCGCCACCTGGCCGCCGTAGACCCGCTGTCGCACGCTCTCGGGCTGCTTGCCGCGGTAGAGGTCGGTGTCGAGCTGCTCGAGGTCCAGCAGCGACACCAGCTGTCGGGTGGCGTCGCTGCCCTCGGCCGCGGCCTGGTCATGGGTCTCGGTCTCGGGCTCAACGTGCGGGGTCATCCGGCTCCTCCGGTCTCGTCCGGGCGCTCCAGGCCGGCCAGGAACTGCTCGAACTGCTGCCCGATCTCCTCCCCTGTCGGGAGGGGCTGGTCCTCGGCGAGGAGGCTGGAGCCGCTCTCCTCGGCGCGGGCGAACGCGTCGTACTGCTGCTCGAGGGCGGCGACGACGTCGCCGACCTCGCTGTTGGCGGCCAGGTAGCGGCCGATCTCCTCCTCGCGCTCCTCGGCGAGGGTGCCGAGCTCGGTCAGGTCGATCGTCAGCCGCGCCGCGAGCTCGACCTGCTCGAGCAGCGCGAGGGACGCCCGCGGGTAGTCGAGCTGGGCGACGTAGTGCGGCACGTGCGCGACGAAGCCGAGGGCATCGTGCCCCCACTCCCCCAGCCGCACCTCGAGCAACGCCTGCGCGCTGCTCGGGATCCGGAGCTCGCCCTGCCACGGGCTGGTGCCGGTGAGCAGCTCGACGTTGTTGGCGTGGTGGGTGATCGCGATCGGCCGGGTGTGCGGCACCGCCATCGGCACCGACCCCATCCCGACGACCAGCGCCACCGAGAACCGCTCGACCACCTCGCGCACGCCGCGGCAGAACGCCTCCCAACGGGTGTCGGGCTCGGGGCCGTGCAACAGGAGGTACGGCGTACCGCCGGTGTCGCGCAGCAGCCGGACCACCAGCCGCGGGGCGTCGTACGCCTCGTAGTGGTCGCGGACGAAGGACATGGGTGGCCGGCGGGCGCGGTAGTCGTGGAGCTGGTCGACGTCGAACGTCGCCACGACCACGCCGTCTGCGCCCTCGGCCGCCAGGTGCCGGCAGGCGATGGCGCCGGCGTTGCCGGCGTCGAGGAACCCGTCGAGAGCCACGACCATGCGCAGCTCCTCCACCCCGTCGAGCTCGGGCACGTCGTCGACGATGTGCACGAGGCGAGGTGTGGGGGTCACGGGGAAACGATACTGACACCGGGTTCGGGGGTGTCGGGCGCGCTCACCCGTAGGTGCGCCGCATCAGCGCGATGCCCCCTCGGGCGAGGTCGGCCGTCGTGGTCCCGAGCTGCTCGGAGACCACCGTCTGCGGGTCCGCCCCGTCGGCGAACCCGTCGAGCAGGGCCCACAGGGCGTCCTCGCCGTAGCTCGCCGCGACGTACTCGCACACCCACCAGGAGACGGCGTACCACCCCTCGGCGTGCTCGCCCGCGAACTCCTCGTCGGAGGGCACGTCGTCGACGCCGCCGGCGACCAGGTTGAGGGCGTCGGCCTGGAGCCGCCGCTCGGCGGGTGCGATCGGCTGGACCGAGACGTACTCGGCCAGCCCCTCGGTGAACCACAGCGGGACCCCGCGGGCGTGGTCACCCAGCGCGACGTGGGTGAGCTCGTGGCGGACCAGCCGGTCGAGCACGGCTTCGCTCTCGTCTATGACGTGCGGGTTCAGGAAGATCCGGTACGACGACACCTTCCCGTTGCCGGCGGCTGCGTCGGTCGGCACCGCGATGGTCGCGCCGTCGAGCTGATCGGGATCGTCGACAGGCAGCCCCTTCAGTGACTCGACGAAGGCCGGGTCGGCCAGCGTGTAGACGACCACGCCGCCGGGATCCTCGACGTCGACCGGCAGCACCGATCGCACGGCGAACCGGGCCTCGGAGACGGAGTCGAGGACCGCATCGGCGTTCGCGACGGTCGTGGCGTCGAAGATCCCCAGTACGCCGGCGCCGTCGCGCACCTCGATCTCGCCCAGGTCCCAGGGCTGCGGCTGGGATCCGGACCGGGCCTCCCAGTCGGGGTCGGTGGTCGACGTCAGCAGGTAGCGGCGACCGTCGCGCGTGGGGGTGAACCGCCAGCGGTCGCGCGTGACGACGGGCGCGACGTCGTACCCCTGCAGCTCGAGGCGGAGGGTGATCTCGGCCCAGTAGGCGTCGCCGTCGGGCTCGAGCGACTCCTCGGCGACCTCGAGGCGCACCGTGCCGAGCGGCAGCTGGCCGAGGTTGTCGAAGTACTGCTCCTGCTCCGCGACGAAGCCGGCGTTGCGTTGCTTCAACGTCCGCTCGAACGCGACGGTGTCACGGTCGACGATCGCGCGAGCCCGTTGCCGCAAGGTGCGCTGGATGCTCGCCGCGGCATCGGCGTCGGGGTCGGACGACACGACCGGTGAGTCGTCGTTGCACGCCGCGAGGGTCGGGACCAGCAGGGCGGGCAGCAGCAGCGCGGGGACGATCCGGTGCCGGGAGCCCGCGCGGTCAGCCCTTCGTCTCGGCATCGAGGAGCGCCCGGCCGTCCGCCGCCGCAGCGTCGTCCGTCGCCGTCCCGGTCATCTCGTGCACGATGTCGAGGGCGATGGTCTGGGCCGAGAGGCCCACGCGCTCCAGGATCACGGCCCGCTTCGCGTGGTCGAGGAACTCCTGTGGAATGCCGTGCAGCCGCACCGGGGTGTCGACCCCGGCGGCGGATAGCGTCTGGAGCAGCACGGCGCCGACTCCGCCGACGACCCCGTTGTCCTCGATCGTGACGACGAGGCGGTGGTCGGCAGCGAGCTTCACGAGAGCCGGGTCGACCGGCTTCACCCAGCGCGGGTCGACGACGGTGACGCCGATCCCCTGCGCCGACAGGCGCTCCGCGACGTCGACACCGACGCCGGCCATCGAGCCCACCGCAACGACGAGCACTTCACGGCGGCCGCTGCGGACGAGCACGTCGACGCCGCCGATCCGGTCGATCGCCTCGATGTCGGCGGGCGGCGGGCCCTTCGGGAACCGGACGACCGTCGGCGCATCGGCGACCTCGACCGCCTCGTCCAGCAGGTCGCGCATCCGGGTCACGTCGCGGGGCGCAGCCAGCCGGAGGCCGGGGACGACCTGGAGCACCGACATGTCCCACATGCCGTTGTGGCTGGCGCCGTCGTCGCCGGTCACACCGGACCGGTCGAGCACGAAGGTGACACCGCACCTGTGCAGCGCGACGTCCATCAGCACCTGGTCGAAGGCCCGGTTGAGGAACGTCGCGTAGACGGCGACGACCGGGTGAAGGCCGCCGATCGCGAGGCCGGCGGCGGAGGTCGCGGCGTGCTGCTCGGCGATGCCGACGTCGAAGGTGCGGTCGGGGAAGCGTGTCTGGAACTTGTCCAGACCGACCGGGTGCATCATCGCCGCGGTGATCGCCACGACGTCCGGGCGGCGCTCACCGATCCGCACGATGTGTTCGGCGAAGTGATCGGTCCAGATGAGACCCTTCGGCTTCTCGGCACCGGTCTGGACGTCGAACGGGCCCGGCGCGTGGAACTGGTCGGCCTCGTGCCGCTCGGCCGGGTCGTAGCCGAAGCCCTTGCGGGTGATCGCGTGCACGATGACCGGGCCGCCGTACCGCTTCGCCTGGTGGAGGGCCTGCTCCATCGCCTGGCGGTCATGACCGTCCACGGGACCGACGTACTTGAGGCCGAGGTCCTCGAACAGGCCCTGCGGGGCGAGGGCGTCCTTGAGGCCTTTCTTGACCGCGTGGAGGGCGTCGTACGCCGTCGGGCCGACCGCCGGGACCGCGTTGACGCGCTTCTTGACCAGGTCGAGGACCTGCTCGTAGCGCGGGTTGGTGCGAAGGCCGGTGAGCGCCGTGGCGAGGCCGCCGATGGTCGGCGTGTAGGAGCGGCCGTTGTCGTTGACGACCATCACCAGGCGCGAGTCCCGCGCGATCGCGATGTTGTTGAGCGCCTCCCAGGCCATGCCGCCGGTCAGGGCACCGTCGCCGATCACCGCGACCACGTGCCGGTCCTCGCCGCGGATGGCGTATGCCTTGGCGATGCCGTCGGCGTAGCTGAGCGCCGTTGACGCGTGGGAGTTCTCGACGATGTCGTGCTCGGACTCCGCCTGGCTCGGGTAGCCGCTCATCCCGCCCTCGCGGCGCAGCGTGCCGAACTCCGCGGCCCGCCCGGTCACGAGCTTGTGCACGTACGACTGGTGGCCGGTGTCGAAGACGACCTTGTCGCGCGGGCTGTCGAACACCCGGTGGATGGCGAGCGTGAGCTCGACGACGCCGAGGTTGGGCCCGAGGTGACCGCTGTTCGTCGCGACCGTCCGGATCAGCAGGTCACGGATCTCGCTGGCGAGCGTCGTCAGCTCGTCCTCGGACAGGTCCCGCAGGTCGCGGGGCGTGGAGATCCGGTCGAGGAGAGCCATGCGGGCGAGTTTATGCCGTCAGACTTCAAGTACGGCGATCGCGGGCTCCTCCAGGCTGCCGATCCGGTCACACCATGAGGCTCATGGCAGCAGGCTCCGGTAGCGGTCCGAGGCGAGGAACTCGGGGAGGGCCTTGGCAGCAGCGAGGGTCAGGTCCAGGCCCCGCGCCGCGGCGGGGTCGACGAAGACGATCTGCCGGCCCTCGCGGCAGTCGATGTCCTCGTCGCTGCAGTCGGTCGCCCCGAAGAAGAGGCAGAAGCTGTCGTCGGTGTCGCGGTGGGCGTGCCGCACGGAGAACTCGGCGAAGAGCTCCAGCCCGCCGTCGAGCGCGATCCCCGTCTCCTCCTCGAGCTCGCGGTAGGCCGCTTCCTCCCACGTCTCCCCCGGCTCGACGCCGCCGCCGGGGAACCCCCACTTCTCGGGGTCGATGACCGGGTGCTCGTCCCGTTCCTGCAGCAGCAGCCACCCGCGCGGATCCACCAGGGCGATCGAGGAGAACCGGGTCACGCCCGCCACCGTAGCGACCGCTGGAGCGGGTCGCCGCTGCTGTTGCCCGCCGACCGTCCCGGTCCGCGGCTCGTCAGGGACGCAGGAGGTAGAACCGCATCACGTCGTGCTCGATGTCCGGCAGTACGACGTCGGCGTAGCCGGCTGCACCGGCGTAGGCCCGCATCGTGGCGGGTCGGAACAGGGCGCCGGTGCCTGCTGAGCCGGGCTCCGAGAGCCCGACGGGCAGGCAGTGCAGCACGCTTCCGGCAGCGAAGAGCCGTTCGACCGGCGAGCCGTTCGGGGCGAACTCCTCCTCCGCACGCTCGTCCATCACGACGACTCGTCCGCCGTCTCGAAGGGCCTGCCGCACGACGGTCAGCGCCTCGACCGGGTGAGCCATGTCGTGGAGGCTCTCCAGGAAGAACGCGACGTCGATCGACGCTGTCGGCCGCGCCTCGTCCGCGCGCGCGACCTCGAAGGTGACCCGGTCGGCGAGCCCGGCCTCGGCCGCGTTGCGCCGCGCGTCCAGGATCGACGCCTCGTCGCTGTCCACGCCCAGCACGGCGAGGCCCGGGAACGCCCGGGCGAGGGAGATCGACGACCACCCGACGCCACAGCCGAGGTCGAGCGCGCGGGCACCGGGACGGGCGACCAGCGCGGCGACCTCGGGCATCGCCGGCACCCAGTCCTGGGCGAGCGAGCCGACGAAGTCCCCCTTGTTGAACAGGCCCTGACCCAGCCGTACGTCGTCGCCGTACTCGCCGAAGGCGACACCGGTGCCGTTGCGCCACGCCTCCAGCACCCGCGGCAGCACCGAGCCGCAGCCGCCGGCGAGAAGAGCCATCGCGCCGGCGTAGAACGGGCTGTCGGCGTCGGCCAGCACCAGCCGTTGCGCCTCCGAAAGGTAGTACCGCCGCTCCTCCGCGGCCGCACCCGGGTCGTCGACCGACACGAGGCCGGCGATCGTCTGCTGCTCGAGCCACTCGCGGGCGTAGCGCTCGATGATGCCGGCGCGGCCGGCGACGTCGGTCGACGTACCTCCGGTCGCGACGGCGTCGTACAGGCCGAGCTTGAGGCCCAGCCAGACGGTGGCGAGCTCGATGGTCGACACGGTGTGGCCGAAGATCGCCTCGACGAGCGCACCCGCTTCGGTCTCGGTGTCCTGGACCGGCTGCTCCGGTGCCGCGAGGACCACCTCGTCGAGGTCGGTGTACGTCAGGTCGCTCACGAAGCCGGCGAGCTCGGCGGCGAGCGCCGAGGTCTCGGGGAGCTCGGAGTTGACCCGGGCATCGTCGGAGGACGCGAACTCGTTGACCGCGACGAAGCGGCGCGGGTCGTCGCGGTCGACGTACACCCGTTCGCGCAGCAAGGTGGTGCGACCGGCGGTCTCTTCGCGCCACCGCTGAGAGAGCTTGGTGATCCGGGTGGGGTCGTCGGTGGTGAAGGAAACGATCTGGATGAAGGACATCGGAGGCTCCTCTGGAGAGGGACAGGACACCCAGGAGGCGTGAGGAAGGGCCTCACGCCGGAAGGGGACGGTCCCTCACAGCTCCCAGTCGACGGCCTGCTCGGGGTCGTAGCTGCAGAACGTGCCGGTGCGGACCGAGCGCCGCAGGTGCGCGCCGAGCGCGGGGTGCGCCGCCTCGATCCGCTTGATGGCGTCCCGGATCCGCCAGGTGACCGTGCTCCGGGCACGCTCGGCGTCGTCGTTCGTACGACGCGCCCGCCCACCCAGTCCGTACGCCGCACCCAGCTCGGCGATCAGGAACTCCCGCTCGGCGACCGCGCGGGCGGCCGCGTCCGCGTCACCCACACGGTCCGCCTCGTCGATGTCCGCGTCCAGCTCGGCAAGTCGACGGCGGTAGGCCGCCGTGGCCTGATCGTCGAGGGCCGGGCCGGTACCCCCCTGCCGTGGGCCGCCCTGACCCGCCAGGTCCAGCGCATGGGTCTCCTCGGACGGCCGGCCCAGCAGGATGGCCAGGTCGGTCATCCCCTTCACGTGGCGGACGATCGCCGGTGCGCCACGGAAGGCGAGCTGCCAGACGTCGCCCTCCCGGCGGAACCGTCCCTCAGCACGTGCGGGCGCAGACGGTCCATCCGCCGGGGACGCCGACCCGGTCAACCGGTCCTCGAGCTCACGGGCCCGCGCAACGAGGCCGTGCGCCCGGTAGAAGCCGAGCGCGTCGACCCGCAGCTCGCGCGCTCGTACGGCGTCGCCCGACCCACCCCGGCGATCGAGGACGTCCGCCTGGAGCACCTTCGTGTGGGCGCTGGCCAGCGGCGCGCCGGCGCTGGCCGCGTCGGCGAGCGCCGCGGCGAGATGGTCCTCGGCGGCAGCCAGGTCCCCGATCAGCAGGTCCAACGCACCCAGATAGCGATCCACGGGGCCCATCGCTCCGGCCGCGATGCCGTCGACTGCCCAGCAGCCGCGGTACGGCATCAGCGCGTCCCTGAGCACCGCTGCCGCTTCAGGCGGGTCGCCCGCGTCGTACGCCGCAAGCGTGACCAGCCCGAGGGTCGACAGGAACTCGGCGTCCGGCGCCAGGTCCGCGACGACCGCCGCGATCGAGGGCAACGCAGCCCGTCGGAGCGACGGTTCCTGCCCGGGGAAGAACGGCAGCGGGGAGTCGCCGTCCGGCGCGGCTTCGGCGAACTCGTCGACGAGCCGTCGGAGCTCGACCAGGATTTCCTCGGTCCGGCGCTCCTCGATCGCGCACCAGAACCGCTGGACGGCGGCGAGGATCCGCGCGTTGTGACTGTCGGTCAGTGCACCGATCCGGTCGACCTCGTCCGCGCACGCGCGGGTCGTCGTCATGTCGCCCGCCAGGTGAGCGAGGTAGCCGCGGAACAGCGGGACGTACCAGGAGTAGAGAGGCTGCCCCAGGTGGTCGGCGGCGAGCTCGAAGGCCGCCATGTCCGCCCGGGCGTCGACCGTCCGTCCTTGCTCGAGCAGAGCCACGATCCGGTGTCGCAGGCCGAGCAGCTCGAGGCCGCGATCGCCGGCGAGGCGCGCGTTCGCAATCACCTCCCCTGCCTCGGCCTCGCGGCGACCGGAGTCGGCCGGTCCTGCGATCGCGTCACAATGGGCCGACAGCGCATGGGCGACCGCGCGCGGGTCACCGATGCGCCTGGCGATGGCGGTCGCCTGCTCCGCCAGATCGCGACGGCGATCGGCATCAGCCGCGAAGGCGCTCGCCACCGACAACCTCGCCATCACGTCGACCCTCAGCGCCGAGTCGGCGTCGCCCAGGAGGACGAGCGCCTCCTCGAGCAGGTCGAGCTGTGCCCGGTCCCACAGCCGAACCTCGAAGCCGGTGGTGCCCGCGGCGAAGCCGAGCGCGGCCTGCGCGAACCCTTCGGGGTCGTGGCGTGCCCTGGCCAGGGTCGCGGCTTGGACGAAGTCGTCACGTGCGCCTGCGAGCACCCCGAGCGCGAGCAGCGCCGTACCCCGCCCGAGGAGTGCCTCGAACCGGGCCGCCAGGTCCGCACCGGCCAGCTCGAGCTCGACGGCCCGGTGCCGGACGGCCTCCTCGAAGGCGCGGGCGGCGTGCGCGACCTCCGCCGCGCGCCGCGAAGCCTCCCGTGCCCGGGCCACGTCACCGAGCGGCAGCGCGGCCCGGAGGTGGTGCGCCGCCTCCGCCGCGGCGGCCGGATCGTCGGCGACCAGCTCTGCGGCCGCGAGGTGCACCTCACGAGCCCGGGTCGGCGCGAGCGACCGCACCAGGCAGTCCCGGATCAGCGGGTGGGCGATCTCGACCCGTCCTGCCGCTTCACTAGCCAGGCCGGCGGCAACGGCCTCGTCCAGCGCAGCGACGATGTCCACGGGATCCCGCTGAGCGAGCGCGGCGACGGTCTCGACGGTGTTCGCGGTGCCGGCGATCGCCGCGACCGCCAGGATCTCGTGGCACGCCTGCGACACGCGCGCCAGCCGCCGCCCGATGATGGCCTCGGCGGAGGTGGGAACCAGTGCCGTGAGATCGCCGCCCCCGCGGTCCTGGGCGAGGCGGGCGAGCTCGACCAGGAACAGCGGGTTGCCGCCCGTCCGCTCGCGCAGCCGCTCCGCCTCCTCGCTGTCGACGCGCAGCCCCGCGGCCCGGTCCAGCAGCTCGGCGACCTCGCCGCGCTCCAGACCGGCGAGCTTGATCCGCTCGGAGTGGGCGGCCAGCTCGGTCGCGAGCGACTCCAGCGCGTCGGGCACCTTCTCCGCATCGCGCCAGGTCGCGACGACGACCACGGGAGCAGCGCCCGGCGACCGGGTCAGGAATCGAAGCAGTCGCAGGGATCCGGGATCGGTCCAGTGCAGGTCGTCGAGGGCGACGAGGAGCGGCTGCTCCGCGCCGATGGCCGCGAGCACTCCCTCGACCGCGTCGAAGAGTGCGAAACGCTCGGGATCGACCGTCCCGTCCTGCGGGTGCCCCGACGCGGCCGCGAGCTCGGGCAGGAGCGACAGCGCCTCCGCCGAGCGCGGGCCCCACCGAGCGAGCAGCTCCTCGCGCCCCGCACGACCCGCAGCGTCACGCAGGACCTGGACCCACAGCCAGAACGGCGGGGTACCGGGGTCGTTCCACGCAGTCCCCCGCAGCACCCGGACCCCACGATCAGCCGCCAAAGCAGTGGCCGCATCCAGCAGGCTGGTCTTGCCGATGCCGGCCTCGCCGCTGATCCACAGGAACGAGCCGGTCCCGTCCTTAGCCCGCCCGATCGCCCGCTCCAGGTGGGCACGCGCGACGGAACGCCCGAGGAGCGGAGCACCGGCCAGCGCGGCCACGGGCCCAGGCTAGTGCGCCAGGAAGCTCAGCCGGACGTCTCTGTCGTGATTGTCGACGTTGAGGTCGACCAGGCAGATGCTCTGCCAGGTGCCGAGGGCGAGGCGCCCGCCCAGGACCGGCACCGAGGCGTACGGCGGCACCAGCGCCGGCATCACGTGGGAGCGACCGTGACCGGGCGACCCGTGCCGGTGCCGCCACCGGTCGTCGGCGGGCAGCAGGTCGGCCAGCGCGGCGAGCAGGTCGTCGTCGCTGCCGGCGCCGGTCTCGATGATCGCGATCCCGGCCGTCGCGTGCGGGACGAACAGGTGGAGCAGGCCGTCACCACGCGCGGACACGAACACGGCGCAGTCGCGGGTGATGTCGAGGACCCGCTCCTCACCACCCGTCCGGAAGTGGAGGATCTCGCTGTCCACTGGTTCTCCTTCAGGCCGCGGTGCCGGCAGCCGAGTCGGTGCCGTCGGGGTCGGTGATGCCGCCCGCGCACGAGGCGAAGGCCTCGGGAGCGGTCCCGCCCGCGCCGTACTCGTCGATGAAGAGCGCGATCCGCGGGTCGTCCGCGCCGACGAGCTGGAGCTGGCGGCCCCACGCGGTGATCACGGCCGGCGCGTCCTGGTCGGCGTACGGCGACATGATCCCGTTGTCCGGCAGCTGGCCGGCGAGCTCCGCGACCCCGTCCGCGTCGAGGAGGTCCGCGCGGTAGGTCAACCAGATCGAGCCGTGCTCGAGGTCGTGCACGGCGTACTCGTCGAGCACCGGTACGTCGTAGACCCCGCACTCGAGCCACGGATCCCAGTGGTCACCGCCGACCGGCGGGCTCTGGGGGTAGGTGACGTCGTCACGCACGTGGACGTACGGCGGAACGTCGTACTCCTCGACCAGGTCGAGGTTGCTGGTGTCCACGCTCGAGCCGTCCGCAGTGTCCTTCCCGGAGTCGTCGTCCTCGTCGTCGCCGCCCAGGACCAGCGGCAGCACGATCGCGGCGATCACCACCAGCAGGCCGGCGACCACGGCCACGGCGATCGGCAGTGCCCTGCTCGGCGACGAGGTGGGGCGGGGGTCCGTCATCCCTCGAGCGCCTTCTCGATCCGTTCCACCTTCGCGGTCAGCTGGCCGCTGAACCCCGGCCGGATGTCGGCCTTGAGGACCAGCCCCACCCGGGGCGACACCTCGGCGACCACCTCGACCGCTCGCTTGACGACGGCCATCACCTCGTCCCACTCCCCCTCGATGTTGGTGAACATCGCATTGGTCTCGTTCGGGAGTCCGGACTCGCGGACGACGCGGACGGCCGCGGCGACGGCCTCGCTGACACCGCCGGTCTCGTCGGCGGCCACGGACGGCGAGATGCTGAAGGCGACGAGCATGGCCTCACGCTACTGGCGTGCTCAGAAGACGTGATACTCCCCCGGTGCGAGGAAGAAGCCCGTGTCGGCGTTGATGTCGACGCAGGTGACACCGGCGGTCTCGACGAGGCAGTCGACACCATCACCGTTCGTCACGACGACGCCGTCATCGCTGATCACCTCGGCCCCCGGCTCGCGGATGGTGTCGGTGGGGCAGACCGGACGGGCCTTGCCCTCGAACGTCTCGATCCGACCGACGCCCTCGGCCGCGCCCCCACATATGCGGGCGTCCTTGATGAAGCCGCGACGCAGCTCACAGGCCGGGCCGATCACGGCGTCGTCGAGCAGGCAGTAGATGACGTCGTCATCTGTCGAGAACCGCGCGGCGACCTGGCCGGGCGCGCCGGCGGCGACTCGCTGGAGCGCCTCGCGGTACGTCGTCGGCCCGACCGGCTGATCGGTCGGCGGCTCCGGGGACGGCCCGGTCTCGGTCGGCGTCTCGGACCCGGCCGTCGGTGTGGTCACCGAGGCGATCGGCGGGCTCACCGAGGTCTCGGTCGCCGACACCGACGGCAGGTCGGTCGTCGGGCTGCTCGACGCGGTCGTCGACGGCCGCGTCGTGATCGTCGGTACGTCGTCCGCGTCACCGCCGTCCGACCCGCACCCGGTCAGCACACTCAGCACCGTCAACACGATCAGGAGGGTCGCCGTACCGATGGAGCGCATGAGGCCATCGTCCCAACTGAGATGGCCGATGGCCCGCCACCACACCGGTGACGGGCCATCAGGGTCTCGAGACGGTCGCGAGAGCGACCTCCTCGACCAGCGGATCAGCTGCGCAGCAGGTTGCGCAGGACGTACTGCATGATGCCGCCGTTGCGGTAGTAGTTGGCCTCGCCGGGGGTGTCGATCCGGACGACAGCGTCGAACTCGATGTCGTCGGCCTTGACCTTCACCGTCCGCGGCGTGGTGCCGTCGTTGAGCGCGGTGATGCCCGTGATCGAGAACGTCTCCTCGCCCGTCAGGCCCAGCGACTCGGCGTTCTCGCCCTCGGGGAACTGCAGCGGGATGACGCCCATGCCGATCAGGTTCGACCGGTGGATCCGCTCGTAGGACTCCGCGATGGCCGCCTTGACGCCCAGCAGCGAGGTGCCCTTGGCCGCCCAGTCACGCGACGAGCCGGAGCCGTACTCCTTGCCGGCCAGGACGACCAGCGGGATGCCGGCCTCCTGGTAGTTGACCGAGGCGTCGTAGACGGTGGTCACCGGGGCGTCGGCCGCTGAAGACGCAGAGAAGTCGCGGGTGAAGCCTCCTTCAGTTCCAGGCGCGATCTGGTTGCGGAGGCGGATGTTCGCGAACGTGCCGCGGATCATGACCTCGTGGTTGCCCCGGCGCGAGCCGTAGGAGTTGAAGTCGCGCGACTCGACACCGTGCTCGGCGAGGTACTTGCCCGCGGGCGAGTCCTTCTTGATGGCACCGGCCGGGCTGATGTGGTCGGTGGTCACCGAGTCACCGAGCTTGAGCAGCACCCGCGCGCCCTCGATGTCGGTGACCGGTGCCGGCTCGTCGGGCATTCCGTCGAAGTACGGGGGCTTCCGGACGTACGTCGACTCCGGGTCCCAGTCGAACGTCTTGCCCTCGGGCGTGGGCAGTGACTGCCACTGCTCGTCGCCGGCGAAGACGTCGGCGTAGTCCTTGGTGAACATCTCCGAGGTGATAGCGGTCGCGATGACGTCCTCGACCTCCTGGGCGGTCGGCCAGACGTCCTTCATGAACACGTCGTTGCCGTCGGTGTCCTGGCCCAGCGGGTCGTTGAACAGGTCGACGTCCATGGAGCCGGCCAGCGCGTAGGCGACGACCAGCGGCGGGGACGCGAGGTAGTTCATCTTGATGTCGGGGTTGATCCGGCCCTCGAAGTTCCGGTTGCCCGACAGCACCGAGACGACAGCGAGGTCGTTGTCGTTGACGGCCTGGCTGACCTCGGGGATGAGCGGGCCGGAGTTGCCGATGCAGGTGGTGCAGCCGTAGCCGACCAGGTTGAAGCCGAGCTTGTCGAGGTAGGGCGTCAGGCCGGCCTTCTCGTAGTAGTCCGACACGACCTTCGACCCCGGCGCGAGCGTGGTCTTGACCCACGGCTTGCTGGTCAGGCCCTTCTCGACCGCCTTCTTGGCCATCAGCGCGGCGCCGATCATGACCGACGGGTTCGAGGTGTTCGTGCAGGACGTGATGGCGGCGATCGTGACTGCACCGTGGTCGATCTCGAACTTGGTGCCGTCAGCGAGCTCCACCTGGGCGGGGTTCCTCGGACGGCCGGCGACGGTGTGGTCGACCGAGCCGTGGTCGCGCGGAGCCGGCGAGCTGTCGGACTGGCTGCTGTTGTGCGACGGCGAGTCCGATGCCGGGAAGGACTCGGCCACGGCCTCGTCGTACCCCTGCTGGTCGCCGGAGTCGTCGACGTACTCGTCCAGGGCGTCGCGGAACGCCGCCTTGGCGTCGGACAGGGACACCCGGTCCTGCGGGCGCTTCGGCCCGGCGAGCGACGGTACGACGGTGGCCAGGTCGAGCTCGAGCTTCTCCGAGAAGCGGGGCTCGGCGTCGGGGTCGTGCCAGAGACCCTGCTCCTTGGCGTAGGCCTCGACGAGGGCCAGCTGCTCCTCGGAGCGGCCGGTGAGCTTGAGGTACTTCACGGTCTCCTCGTCGATCGGGAAGACCGCGATCGTGGAGCCGAACTCGGGGCTCATGTTGCCGATGGTCGCGCGGTTCGCGAGCGGCAGCACCGAGACGCCCGGGCCGTAGAACTCGACGAACTTCCCGACCACGCCGTGCTTGCGCAGCATCTCGGTGATCGTGAGCACCAGGTCGGTCGCGGTGGCGCCCTCGGGCAGGTCGCCGTTGAGCTTGAAGCCGACGACGCGCGGGATCAGCATGGAGACCGGCTGGCCGAGCATCGCGGCCTCGGCCTCGATGCCGCCGACGCCCCAGCCGACCACGCCGATGCCGTTGACCATCGTGGTGTGGGAGTCGGTGCCGACGCAGGTGTCGGGGTAGGCCTGGAGCACGCCGTCGACCTCGCGGGTGAACGCGACGCGCGCGAGGTGCTCGATGTTGACCTGGTGGACGATGCCGGTGCCCGGCGGGACGACCTTGAAGTCGGAGAAGGCGGTCTGGCCCCAGCGCAGGAACTGGTAGCGCTCCCGGTTGCGCTCGTACTCGATCTCGACGTTGCGCCCGAACGCCTCGGGCGTGCCGAAGACGTCGGCGATCACCGAGTGGTCGATGACCATCTCGGCCGGCGCCAGCGGGTTGATCTTGGTGGCGTCGCCGCCGAGGTCGGCCATCGCCTCGCGCATCGTGGCCAGGTCGACGACGCAGGGCACGCCGGTGAAGTCCTGCATGATCACCCGGGCCGGGGTGAACTGGATCTCCTTGTCGGGCTGGGCGTCCGCGTCCCAGCCGGCGAGGGCCTTGATGTCCTCGGCGGTGATGTCGGCGCCGTCCTCGGTGCGGAGGAGGTTCTCGAGCAGCACCTTGAGGGAGAACGGCAGCGACGCCTGATCGAGACCCTCTCCGGTCACCGCGTCGAGGCGGAAGATCTCGTAGGACTTCCCCTCCACATCCAGGGTGCTCTTGGCGCCGAAGCTGTCCTTGCTGGCCATCCGCGTCTCCGTCCTCTAACGACATCTGTGTCGGGGTAGGTCTGCCGCCACATCCTGCCGCCGTCAACCGGCGGGCGGATAGTGAGGCTGCCCTAAGTCGGGACCACCAATCCCCGACATCTCTTGATGTCAAGATACATGGGACCGAGTGAAACCACCAGTCGTCCCAGCATCCAGAACCCGTCTCAGATCCGTATCACCTTCCCCGACCTGCCGGACAGGGTCGGCGAGGTCTCCCTAGCCTCGCCAACAGGGCCCGAGCCAGGGACTGTCCGCGACCGCGGGGGCGGAGACCGAGGAGCAAGAGCATGACGGAGCTGCAGCGGACCACCGCAACGGTGGCGGCGTACCGCCACCTCCAGGTCGTCTCTCCGACGTACGCCGGCACGCCGGAAGGGTTGCAGACGTTCCCGTGGACCGCGCGACTGTCGCGCCGGGAGGCCGACGTGCTGCGCCTCCTGGCCGAGGGCCAGTCGACCGCCGAGATCGGGCGCACCCTCTTCATCTCCCCCGCGACCGTGAAGTGCCACGTCGCCCGGCTGATCGCGAAGGTCGGGGTGCGTGACCGCGTGCAGCTGGTCATCGCCGCCTACCGCAGCGGGTTCGCCTCCGTCGACTGATCCTCGCTCAGGCCGGCACGCCGTCGTCGGTCTCCGCGAACTGGGTGCGGTAGAGCTCCTGGTAGCGGCCGCCGACCGCCAGCAGCTCGGAGTGGGTGCCCTGCTGGACGATGTTCCCGTCCTCGACCACCAGGATCCGGTCAGCAGCGCGGATCGTTGAGAGCCGGTGCGCGATGACGAGTGCCGTTCGCCCGGCGAGCACCTCCGCGAGCGCCGCCTGCACCGCTGCCTCGGACGTGGAGTCGAGCGACGCCGTCGCCTCGTCGAGGACGACCACCCGCGGTCTTTTCAGCAGCAGCCGGGCGATGGTCAACCGCTGCCGCTCACCGCCGGAGAGCCGATAGCCCCGCTCACCCACGACCGTCGCGAGGCCGTCGGGCAGCGACCGCACCAGGTCGGCGAGGCGGGCCCGCTCCAGGGCGTCCCACACCTCCTCCTCCGTCGCTTCCGGCCGCGCGAACAACAGGTTGCCGCGGATCGAGTCGTGGAAGAGGTGCCCGTCCTGGGTCACCATGCCGACGGTGTCGCGGATCGCCGCCGCCGAGAGGTCCCGTACGTCGATGCCGGCAAGCCGTACGGCGCCCGCGTCGACGTCGTAGAGCCGGGACACCAGCTGCGCGATCGTGGACTTCCCGGCACCTGACGAGCCGACGAGCGCGACCAGCTCGCCCGGCTCCGCGCGCAGGGTCACCCCGTGCAGGACCTCCTCGCCGCCGCGCGTGTCGAGCGTCGCCACGTCCTCCAGGGACGCCAGCGAGACCCGATCCGCCGACGGGTAGGAGAAGCGGACGTCGTCGAGCTCCAGGGACACCGGTCCCGCCGGCACGTCCTTGGCACCGGGTCGGTCCCGGATGAGCGGCTCGAGGTCGAGCACCTCGAAGACCCGCTCGAAGCTCACCAGCGCCGCCATCACCTCGACCCGCGCACTCGCGAGGGAGGTGAGCGGGGCGTAGAGCCGGGTCAGCAGCAGCGAGAGGGCGACGACGTCGCCGGCGTCGAGCCGGCCGGTCAGGGCGTAGTAGCCGCCGAGGCCGTAGACCAGGGCCACCGCGAGCGCGGACACCAGCGTGAGGGCGGTCACGAAGGTCGTCTGCACCATGGCGGTCCGGACGCCGATCTGCGCCACCCGCCGGGCCCGCACGGCGAAATCGGCGGACTCCTGGTCCGGCCGGCCGAACAGCTTGACGAGGGTCGCACCGGGTGCCGAGAAGCGCTCGGTCATCTGGCTGCCCATGGCGGCGTTGTGATCGGCCGCCTCGCGCTGGATGCTGGCGAGCCGGTTGCCCATCCGGCGCGCCGGGACGACGAAGACGGGGAGCAGGACCAGCGCCAGGAGCGTCACCCGCCACGAGATGCCGAGCATCACCACCAGGGTGAGGACGAGCATCACGAGGTTGCCGACCACTCCCGACAGCGTGCTGCTGAAGGCTCGCTGGGCGCCGATCACGTCGTTGTTGAGTCGACTGACCAGCGCACCGGTCCGGGTCCGGGTGAAGAAGGCGACCGGCATCCGCTGCACGTGGTCGAACACGGCCGTCCGCAGGTCGAGGATCAGCCCCTCACCGATGCTCGCGGAGAGCCCCCGTGTGATCAGGCCCATCGCGGCGTCCAGCACGGCGACGCCTGCGATCGCCAGCGCCAGCAGCACCACGACCCTCGACTCGGAGCCCGCGACGATCGCGTCGACCACCCGGCCGGCCAGGACCGGCGTCGCCACCGCGAGCGCGGCGCCGGCCACGCTGAGCACGAGGAAGCCGATCAGCTTGCGGCGGTGCGGCCTCGCGAACGCCAGGATCCGGCGGGCGGTCGCGGCGCTGAAGGCGCGCCGCTCGTCCGGTGCGCTCATCCGCCGGTACATCTGGCTCCACGCGATCGACTCCATGCTCATGCGACGACAGTAGGACTTCAAGTCAACTTGAAGGCAAGTTTCGGGCGCACGGGCCGGAACTTGGCGCGGGGCGCGGGCAGGCTTAGGTTGCTGTTCCTCATGCGTGGAACGATCCGGGTCTACTGGCGCATCCTCGTCGCCGGGTTCCGGCGGCAGTCGGCCTACCTCCTGGCGGCGTTCGGCGGTCTCGTCGCCAACACCACGTTCGGTCTGCTCAAGGTGGCGATCCTGTTCGCAACCGTCCGCGCGGCCGGCGGCGAGCTGCAGGGGTACGACGTCGCGCTGATGAGCACCTACATCTGGGTCTCGCAGGGCCTGCTCGGGTCGGTCAACCTCTTCGGCCGGATCGACATCGCCGACCGGATCAAGGACGGCGACGTCGCCGTCGACTTCCTCCGCCCGCTCGACGTACAGGCAGCCGCGATCACGACCGAGGTCGGCAAGTCGCTCTTCAACCTGATCCCGCGCGGCATCCCGTCGGTGCTCATCGGCGGCCTCGTGGTGGGCATGGCGCTGCCGGACCACCCGGCGTCGTACCTCCTCGGCGCCGTCAGCATCCTGCTCGGCATCGCGATCTCGGCCGCCACCGTCTACCTGGTGGTGGCCGCACCCGGCTTCTGGCTGGTCGAGACCCGCGGCCTGCAGATCCTCTACATGGTGGTGTCGGGATTCCTGGCCGGGCTGTTCGTGCCGATCTGGATCTTCCCGAAGTGGCTGGAGATGCTCGCGCAGGCGACGCCGTTCCCGTCGATGATGATGTATCCCGTCGACATCATCTCGGGCCGTGTCGACGTCACGGAGTCGCTCGTGCTGCTCGCGGTCCAGCTCGCCTGGCTCGCCGGCGTCGGCGCGCTCGGCCAGGTCCTCACCCGGGCCGGTCGGCGCCACCTGGAGGTGCAGGGTGGCTGACTCGCTCGGCGCCCGGACCCGCCCTTATCGCGCGGTGCTCGCATCCCGGGCCCGCTCACAGCGCTCCTACCGGGCCAGCTTCGCGGTCGACCTCGCCAGCTCGATGCTGGTCGGGGTGATCGAGCTGGCCGAGATCTGGGTGCTCTTCCACAACGTCGTCGAGCTCGGTGGCCTGGAGTTCTCCCAGATCCTGCTGGTGTTCGGCCTGGCCGACCTCTGCTTCTCCCTCGCCGACATGACCTTCGGGCACTGCGACAACCTGCCGACGTACCTCCGGGCCGGCACCCTCGACGTCTTCTACCTCCGCCCCCAGCCGCTGCTGCTCCAGCTCGTCACCAGCGACATCTCGCTGCGCCGCCTCGCCCGGGCGGCGGTCGGAGCCGTTGCACTGGTGGTCGGCCTGACTGTCAACGACATCGCCTGGAGTCCCGCCCACGTGCTGTTGCTCCTCGTCGCGATCGTCAGCGGCTACGCGATGTTCGCCGGGATGTTCGTGTGGGCGGGCGGCGCGCAGTTCTTCCTGGTCGAGGGCGCGGAGACCACCAACGCGTTCGTGTACGGCGGCCGCTACGCGGCGACCCAGCCCGCCTCGGTCTGGAACCGGCCGCTGTGGGCGGTCTTCGGCTTCTTCTTCCCGATGGCGTTCACCGGGTTCCTGCCGGCGCTCTGGCTCCTCGGCGTGGAGGCACCCCTCGGGCTTCCCGACTGGGTCGGCTGGTGCGCGCCGGTCGCCGCGGCGTGGACCTGGGTGATGGCGCTCGTGAGCTGGCGCCTCGGCGTCCGGCACTACCAAGGAGGCGGAGGATGACCGAACCGATCATCGAGACCACCGGGCTGACCCGGGAGTTCAAGGTCCGTGACGGGCTCAAGCGGCGCACCGTCCTCGCGGTCGACGACCTCACCCTCCGGATCGAGCCCGGCGAGGCGGTCGGGTACATCGGCGCGAACGGCGCCGGGAAGTCGACCACGATCAAGATGCTGACCGGGATCCTGGTGCCGACCCAGGGCTCCGTGACAACCTGCGGGCTCCGGCCGGTGCAGGACCGGCGGCGGCTCGCCCGCCAGGTCGGCGTCGTGTTCGGCCAGCGCTCCCAGCTGTGGTGGGACCTGCCGGTGCGGGAGTCTTTCCGGATCCTCGCGGCCATCCACGACCTCTCGGCGGCCGCGGAGAAGGAGCGGACCGACGAGCTGGTCGAGCGGCTGGAGATGGCGGAGTTCCTGGGGACACCCGTGCGTCAGCTGTCCCTCGGCCAGCGGATGCGGGCCGAGATGGCCGCGGCGCTGCTCCACTCCCCCCGGCTGGTCATCCTGGACGAGCCGACGATCGGGCTCGACGTTCTCTCCAAGCAGCGGCTCCGCGAGTTCCTGGTCGCCGAGCGGCGGACCCACGGCACCACCCTGCTCCTGACCACCCACGACATGGGCGACGTCGAGCGGCTCTGCGACCGGATCCTCGTCATCGACCGCGGCCGGCTCGCCTACGACGGCGACCTGCCCGGACTCTCGCGGACCGTCGGCGCCGAGCGGGTCCTCGTCGTCGACCTCGCCGAGTCGATCGAGGACCTGACCGGCATCCCGGGCACGCGCCATCTCGGCTCGGAGGGCCACGGCCTGCGCCAGCGGCTGGCGTTCGACGCCGAGGCGACCACGGCCGCGCGGGTGCTGGCGTCCGTCAGCGAGCGGGCGGAGGTGCTGGACCTCACCGTCGAGGAGCCGGACATCGAGGACGTCGTACGACGGATCTACGCCGCGCGCCGCTGACGCGCGTCGTACCCGGCATCTCTGCTCCGGATTGGCAGGATCCTGAAATTTTTGGCGGGTGCCTGTCGTATCCCAACCGTGCCGTTCGTGGTGAGGTTGAAGCAACCCCCACCCAAGGAGATCAGAGATGCGCACCCTGTACGTCACCGAGTTCATCACCCTCGACGGCGTCATCGACTCGCCCGGAGGCAACGAGGGACACCCCCACGGCGGCTGGTCGTTCAAGGACGTCGAGTTCCGCCCCGAGGTCTACGCGATCAAGGAGCAGGAGCAGGAGGAGGCCGGCGCGTTGATGCTCGGCCGGGTCAGCTACGACCTCTTCGCACCCGTGTGGCCGAAGATGACCGAGGAGTTCCCGAAGTACAACGCGATGCCCAAGTACGTCGTCTCCACCACCCTCAAGGAGGACGAGCTCGTCGACAACTGGGGCGACATCACCATCCTCCGGAACATGGACGAGGTCGCCGCACTCAAGGAGACCGAGGGCGGACCGATCTCCGTCCACGCCAGCGCCCGGCTCGCTCAGTCGCTGGCCGCCGCCGGTCTGGTCGACCGCTACCACCTGCTGGTCTTCCCGATCGTGCTCGGCTCCGGCAAGCGGCTCTTCACCGACTCCTCACCCGACAAGCAGAAGCTGAGCCTGGCCGAGAGCGAGTCCTACGCGAACGGCGTGCAGAAGCTCATCTACGACGTCGTGCGGTAGCCGGGTGTAGACCGGTCGTAGAACCTCGACGACCGGAGTGCACCGTGACCGACCTCGACCGACTCCCGGCGCCGCGCCAGCGGCGCCGCGACGACGTCGCTGCCGCGGTGACCGCCGGGCTGGTGCTCGTCATCGCGGTGGCGTACTTCGTGGCGCGTGGTGGCTCCGAGCCGGGTCGCCCCGCGGCGACGCAGGCGTCGGCCGGAGTGCACCCGTGCGCGGCCGGCGATCTCGTCGCCGGCGGTGCCAGCCGACAGGTGACGGCCGGTACGACGTACCTCACCGCGACCCTCGAGCTCGCCCCGGGCGTCGAGCCGTGCACGGTCGACGGCTTCCCGTTCGTCGTCGTCCTCGCCGACTGGCGTCCTGCGGGCGTCGCGACCGTCACCGACGGCAGCCTCGGCGACGCCCGGCAGCTCACGGTCCTGCCCGACCGTTCGGTGAAGGTGACGTTCGGATGGGCCGCCTCCCACGCCTGCGGACCGGTCGACGACGACGCCGTCCGGCTCCGGGTCGCACCGGGCCTGGCCGTGGAGGTCCCCGGCTTCGGACGGTCGGCGTGCAGCGCCGGCGAGACCCCGCCCGCGGTCCGGGTCGGACCCTTCACCTACGTCGACCCGAACACCGAGCGCGGCAGTGTCACCGGTGTCGTGACGCTCAACGGCGGACCCGCGCTCGGGACCGGCCAGTTCGTCACGTCCGGCGAGGTCGAGTTCGCCGGCGAGCCCGACGGCCACCGGGCCGCGATCGGCGCGGACGGGTCGTACCGGATCACGCTGCCGACCGGGCGGTACCAGGTCACCGTCTCGACCCACCAGTGGAACGGCGGGGTGCCGTACGCCGCGGGAACGTTCGACGTCGTCGGCGGCGAGCTCAACGACTTGAACCTCACCCTGCCCGTGCGCTGAGGCACACGACTACCGCGTTGCGGCCGGCTCCAGCAGCGACCTCGGCGGTTCGGCTCACTCACGGAGTCGCCCCAGCCTCGCCGCAGTCGACCTCGGCTACCAGCGGTCTGGGCCAGGCCTCCGGGACCTCCGTGGTGTTGGTCAGGACGACAACCACCGATCCGCTGGCCGGCAGGCACGCCGTCCAGGCGAGGTAGCCGAGGTTGTATCCGCCGTACCCGAATGACCTGGCGTCCGACCCGGTCATGTTCGTCAGTCCGAGGCCGTGGCCGTCCCCGTACCTGTCGATGCGCTCACCGGTCTCCACGTCGCGGGCCATGGCGGTGAGCGACTCCGGAGACACGAGTTGCCCCGTGCACAATGCCTGCCACCAGTGCGCCAAGGACGACGCGTCCGTCGCGAGCGCGCCTGCGGGGCCGGCGGATGTCGAGTCTGCCAGCGATGGCAGGGTGCCGCCCCTGGCCTCGAGGGCGGAGACCGGCTCCGCGTAGGGCATGGCGATCGGCTCGCTCGGGGCCTCGTCCGGCTGGTAGATGAGCCTGGGTATCCGGTCGATGCCGAGGACGCCGTCGCGAAGCACGTCGACCAGCGGCCGCCCGGTGACCTGCTCGATGATCAGCCCGAGCAGGTTGTAGTTGGTGTCGGCGTACTCGAATGTCTCGCCTGCAGGCCAGCGATCCTCCTCGATCGTCGCCAGTACCTCGGCGAGTCGCCACGATCGCCCAGGCCTGGTGGCGAGCTTCTCCTTGAATTCGTCGTCGAACCAGTCGGGGATGCCGCTGTAGTGGCTGAGCAGGTGGCGGATCGTGGCCCCGTTGCTGTCGAAGTCGAGGTCGGCGGGCAGGTAGTCGGCAGCCGGGTCGTCGAGGCCCAGCTCACCGGCCTCGACGAGCTGCATCACCTGGGTCGCGACGATCGTCTTGGTGACGCTGGCGATGGCGAACTGGTCGCGGACCCCGACCTTCCGGCCGCTCGCGTCCGCCGTGCCGATCGCTCCGCTCCACGAGCCTTCCGGTGACAGCACCGTGGCCGACATGCCGGCGCCGTCCGCGTCCTCGCTCATCTCCTCCAGAACGGCCTGGAGCTCGGCGGCACGGTCCTCGGACACGGGGTCCGCGTTGATGTCGGCGAAGGCGCGGACCGGGAATGGCTCGGGCGCCGGTGGCGGGGTCGCCTGCGTCTCCGTGGCTGACGGTGAGGCAGGTTTGGTGGCTGGACCGGCCGGTGACTCCGAGCTGCACCCGGCGAGCGCTAGGACGAACATCAACGCCAGCGACAGCACCGGCCTTCGGCACCAGGATCTGTTCATTCCGCACCTCCCTCGAGTGGGAGCGGGTTCCACCCTCTCGACCACCGCGCCCCCAGGAACGCGGGCGGCGCGTACCCCCAGCCGAGGGGCGCGTTGGAGAGCTCGGTTGCCTGGGTGCCGTCCGCACGGGCGAGGTAGAGGCTGCGCGCCCGCACGTAAAGCACCCAGGATCCGTCCGCAGACCAGTCCGGGAATCCGCCCGGGACGTCCATCCGGGTGAACCCCGACCCGTCGATTCCGATGCGCCACATCCCGTCGTCGTTGCCGAAGATCAGCCGCTGGCCGTCCGCGGCCCACGCCAGCCCGTTGATGTGGCCCTCGGATTCGTACAGAGTCCGGCTACCGGTTCCGTCCGCGTTCATCACCCGAAGCCGGTGGCCCCAGTCCCCGTGGCCGTCGAAGTAGGCGATCTGGCTGCCGTCAGGTGAGAACACCGGGTAGTAGGTCTCCCGATCGAACATGGCCGGCTCTTGACCGGGAGCCGGCTCGGGATCCGGCCGCGGCTCAGGCCTGTGCAGGAGACGCGGCGTGCCCCCGTCGGCTCCGACCGTGTAGATCCCGGGCTTGCCGGAGAACGCGTCGGAGTAGATCACTTGCGAGCCATCGGGGGAGATCGAGCCCCCGAGGTAGGTCGTGCCGCTTGCGACCCGAGACTCGGTGCCGTCGGCGTTCAGCACGGCCAGGCCGAGTCTCCCCTCGGCGGTGCCGTCGATGTCCACCCTGGCGATCAACAGCTTCGTCCCGTCGCTCGACCATCCCAGTGGCTGCCCCGGCTCGTCGGCCACGAGCTTCGGCTCCTGGTCGGGTCGCCCCGGGTCGACCGCCCAGATCCCGTTGCGATCCCCGTAGACCAGCCAGCCGTGGACGGCGGCGAAGATGGACAGAGCCCCGCTGGGTGGTGGGCTTTGAGGGGATCCTCGGTGCCCTACTCGCCGCTCTCGATGGCGGCGTGATCACCAGTATCCACGGGGTCGTTGAGGAGCGCCATGGACTCCTCTGAGAGGTAGCGACGGTCGCCGGCGATCCACTCGTCGTGCATGTCGATCAGGACCGCACCGACCAGCCGGATGACCGCGGCGGCGTTGGGGAAGATGCCCACGACGCGGGAGCGGCGCTTGATCTCCTTGTTCACTCGCTCCATTATCCGGCCCTCGTGGTGGGGTCAAGGTTGTGCGTCGGTCGTTTCATCTTGGCCGGATGCTGTTCAGGTGTCCTTCGAGGGCTGTCGCGACGTGTCGGTGTCGTTCCTGTTCGGCGGTCCAGCCCCGTTCTTCGGCGTCGGTCTGTAGTGCTCGGATGTCGGCGAGTTGGTCGGTGAGCGTCGGCTCGAACTCGGCGGCCGGGGTGTAGTTGTCGCAGGTCTCGCAGATGTTGGCGTAGGGGCAGGTGCCCTGGGATTCGTGGCGGGAGCAGTAGCCGTGTGCCACGCGGGTCTTGAGCATCTCGCTGGCTAGCCAGGAGATCTTGTCTGGCACGATCGGTCGTCCTACCGGGGTGAGGGTGAGCTGGCGGCGCATCTTGCCCATCGCCTCGTCGTAGGCGCCTCGCAGGGTGGGCGATGCCAGCGTGGCGTAGCGGATGGTCATCTCCGGGGTGACGTGTCCGAGCAACGCCATCAGGGCCTGCAAGGACATGCCGGCGTTGGCCAGTGCGGTGGCGTAGGTGTGGCGTAGCTGGTGCGGCGTGATCGTCAGCGGCCCTCCTTCGGGCCCGCATAGGCCGGCTTCTGCCGCGGCCGCGAGGAGTCCGTTGCGCAGCCGGGTCGCGCCGAGCCGTCGCCCGTGTTCGGTGAAGAGGAAGTCGGTGGGTCGGCCGGTGCGGGGGTGCGGGATGGGTCGATGAACACCCCGGTGGTGGGCCCACTGATCCAGCGCCGCCAGGGTTTCCTCGTCGAGCGGGACGGATCGTTCGGTGGCGAGCTTGCCGAGCGGGACCCGTAGCCAGGTCCCGGCGGGGCCGTAGTCGATGACGGCGTCGATCTCGAGGTCGAGGAGTTCCCCTACCCGCAGGCCGGATCCGCGCAGCACCTGCAGGCCGGTCCGGGCGAACCGATCGGGCAGGTCGGCGACGGCGGCCATCAGCCTGGCGTCGACGTCAGGGGCGAGGGCTCGTGGCAGTAGCCGGTCGAGTTTGGGGACGTCGGCGGCGAACACCAGCCGGCCGGCGGGTGCCTCGGCCCAACCCCAGGCGGCGATGTCCTCGAGCAGGTTGCGCAGGCTCAGGACGGCGGCCTGGGTGACCGCTGGCGACACCGGCTGGGGGCGGGCCTTGCGGCCGCGCCACGAACGGGTCCGGTTCCAGATCAGGAACTCCTCGACGTGGTGGCGTTCCAGGTCCCGCAGCGTGGTGACTTCGGGGTGGTGCGCGGTGAGGAACTCCGCGAACGGCAATAGGTCGTTGACCAGGGACTCCACCGAGCGGGGGCGCAGCACGCTCGCGCGGGTCTGGACGTAGCGCAGCAGCACTGTCCGGATCGCCTCGGCCATCGCGACGTCGGCGAAGCGCTGCTCCAGCGTCCGGGACCAAGGCCGGCGCCGCGGCGGGGCGTCATGGACGCCGATCTCGAACATGAGCTGTCGCAGGCTGGCCAGCCGGGCGCGGTAGGCACGCAGCGAGGACCGCGACAGCTGCATCGTCTGGCCCAGCTGCTCGTCGAACTCGGCGACGATCTGCTGGCTGAGGTCGGCGATCGTGCCGCCGTGCCAGGCCAACAGGACCGCGAGACATTCACCGAGCACGGTGTCGACCCAGGTCGGGGTCCAGCCCAGCCGAAGCCCGGCTGCCCGGGCGGTGGCGAAGTCCTCGCCATGGTGGGCTTCGACGATGGCGCCCAGTCCGGTGAGGTTCTTGGCCGCGGCCAACTCGAGGTCGAGCCGTAGCCGGCCGGTGCCAATGAGGAACACCAGCAGCGGCCACGCGCGGGTGCGGCGCAGCTCGGTGACCCGTGTGGTGGTCGGCTGATCCATCCAGACCCACGGATCCGGGTGAGCGGCGAGGAACCCGCGGGCGCTACGCAGCCGGTCCCGCAGCGCCCGGTCGCCGCAGCCGAGCCGCTGGCAGTGCTCGACATAGGCGCTCATCCAGTCGTGGTCCGCGGTGGTCGCGGTCCTTGCGACGGCGGTGCTCACCGGATCTCACTCAGGGTCGCCCGGGCGGCCGCGTACTCGGCGGCCAGGTGCTCGGTGGAGAGATGCACGTACCTGCTGGTGGTTTCCGGGCTGACGTGGCCCATCAGCTCCCGCAGTGCCAGCAGGTCGATCCCTGCGACGGCAAGCTCGGTGCCGTAGGTGTGCCGCAGCCGGTGCGGTCGCACCCTGGTCGCTCCCGAGGTGTCCCGGTGCCGCCGAAACAGCGCCCGTAGCCCCGCTTCGCTGACCGGCGCGCCGGTGGTGGGTCCGCGCAGCACTACGAAGCACTCCGGGGTGGTGAGTCCGCGGGGTCGCTCGTGACGCAGATAGGCGACCAGCTCGGCGAAGAACGCGGCGTCGACCGGGACCACCCGTTCCCGTCCACCCTTGCCGACCACCCGCAGCCGTCGTCGTCCCTGGTCGACGTCCTTGATCAGCAAACCGCGTACCTCTGCCGAACGCAGGCCGCCCAGCAGCATGGCCAGCACCATCGCCCGGTCCCGATGGGTCCGCAACCCCGACATGAAGGCCTGCACCTCGGCCAGATCCAGCGACTCCGGAAGCCGACGCTGCTCACGCACCAGACGCCCGCCGCCACGTGCACGACCCGGGCCGAGATGGCCGAGCATGCCCCGGGCGGTGGGCCGCAGCCCCTGGCCCCGACGCGGTGCGGGGACCGGATTCGCCGCACAGGCCTTGCTCATCACCAGGAACTCGAAGAACGCGCGCACTGCGGCGACCCTGCGGTTGATCGTCGCGGGCGCGGCACTGGGTGGCGCGAGCCGGACCACCTTCCCCGACCCCGGTGTGCGGGCGCCCTGCCAGTCGACCCAGGCAAAGACGTCCATCGGCTCGACCGATCCCAGCGAGAGGTCCCGCTCGTCGAGGAACCGGGCGAAGTTGACCAGGTCGAAGGCATAGGCCCGGACCGTCGCCGGCGAGAAGGCCCGCGCCCGTAGATGCGCCAGGAACTCGTTCCCTACTCCCGTGCCGGGCCAGTCGCCGACCAAACAGTGCCTGCCATCCACAACCTGTACCGACACCGTCATCGCGGCTTCCTTCCCTCACCGTCAGCATCGACCTGCCAGCCGGCCGGTGGAGGGACCTCACGCCGCTAACGGGAGCGTGTCCTCTGAGGGCCGGTTAACGGATAGTGGGTTGGTCGACCAGATCTTGCGCCAGTGGGCCTTGGGAAACGCGGTGAACGCGAGGACCTCGGCCTTCGCGTCGTCCATCAGCGGCCCGACCTTCGGGAACGAGGCGGCGAGCTGGTCGCGGACCTCGTCCCACGCGGCGGCGACAGCCTCGGGGTCGGGTTGGGCGAAGATCGTGCGGAACACCGCGGCGACCATGTCGGCGTGGCTCTTGGGGACGTGGGCCAGGAGGTTGCGGGCGAAGTGGACTCGGCAGCGCTGGTGCGCGGAGCCCTGGAAGGACCGCTTCAACGCCTTGACGAGCCCGGAGTGCTGATCGCTGATGACCAGCTGCACGCCACCGAGTCCGCGCTGTTTGAGGCTGAGCAGGAAGCTGCGCCAAAACGTCTCGTCCTCGCTGTCCCCGACGTCGAGTCCGAGGACCTCGCGGGATCCGTCGGCGGCGATCCCGGTCGCGACCACCACGGCCATCGAGACGACCTGGCCGCCCTTGCCGGGCTTGTTGCGCACGTGGAGGTAGGTCGCGTCGAGGTAGACGTAGGGGAACGTGATGTGGTCCAGCGGCCGGGTCCGGAACGCGCCGACCGACTCATCGAGCTGCTCGCAGATCCGGGAGACCTCGGACTTGCTGATCCCGCTGTCGGCGCCCAGCGCGACGACCAAGTCGTCCACGCTCCTGGTCGAGATGCCGTGGACGTAGGCCTCCATCACCACCGCGTACAACGCCTGATCGATCCGGCGGCGCGGCTCGAGGATGGACGGGAAGTAGGAGCCCTTGCGCAGCTTGGGGATCCGCAGCTCGATGTCACCGGCCTTGGTGGCCAGCAGCTTGGGACGGGTTCCGTTGCGTTCGGTGACACGGTCCTCGGTGCGCTCATAGCGCTCCGCGCCGATCACGCCCGCGGCTTCGAACTCGACGAGCTCCTGCAAAACGGTGCGGACCGACTCGCGGATCATGTCGACGCCATCGCCGGTACGGAACGCCTCGAGCAACTCAGACAGGGCAGACTGGGACAAGGCCATCGGTGGTCTCCTTCAGTGCGTGACTTGGTCGTTTCACACCGAAGATCCCGCCGATGGCCGCCTACTTCACGCAGCCCCGCCGTTGGACCTCAAACCCCACCACCCCAAGGGACTCTCCTGCGAAGGATGCCCGTGTCGATCTGGTCGATCTGTTCGATCTGCTTGGGCTGCTCGACCGGGTCGGTATCGGCACGGTCCTGTCCAGCCAGTGTGGCGGTAACGCCGATGACGAGAGCGACGGCGGCCGCCGCGGCACCCGCCACCAGGCCCCGGTTCCGGCGCACCCGACGGCGTCCTCGCCAGAGGTCGGCGGACGGTGGCGTGGGCTTCATCTCGAACCCCTCGGCCACCGCGTGCAGCCGCTCGATCAGGTCGGAATCGTTGATGCTCATGCGTCCTCTCCCTCCCGAACAGGGGTGCCGAAGTCGACGTCCAGCGCCCGGCGCAACGCGGCCAGGGCATCGCTGGTCTGGCTCTTCACCGTGCCGGCGCTGATGCCGAGGTCGGCGGCGGTCTCCTCGACGCTCAGCCCCAGGTAGTGGCGGAGGACGACCACCTTGCGCTGCCCGAGCGGCAGCTGCCGGATGGCCGACCACATCACCTGGAGGTCCTCGGTGGGCAGATGAGCGGCAGCAGGGCTCTCGCCCACGGTCGCGGCGCCGCGCTCACGGCGCCACGGCCGCCGCACCTGATTGAGATGACTGTTCACGATGACCTGACGCACATAGGCGTCGACGTTGGCCGCGCGGGACGCCCGTGGCCACGCGGCGTACAACCGCGCCAGCGCGTCCTGCACGATGTCCTCGGCCTGGTGCGGATCACCGCAGAGCAGGCAGGCGGTGCGGAACAGCTGGAGTCGTCGCTCCGCGACGTAGGTCGTGAAGGCCTCGTCTACGTCCATCCTCGGACCCCCTTTCACCCTCCAGACACCACGCACGGGAGATCCGTTGGGTCGATCCTCGACCCAACGGAAACCTGTGTCGCACAAACGAGAAACGGGAGGACACCTGGTCGTCGCGACATGTGAGGCATTGATGGTCGGTGCGCCGCACGGTCTCGCCACCTCGACGGCGTTATCGCGTATCGCTCCGCGACGGCACGATCCCTGCCTACCACTGCGGCCGTCGGGCAATCCGCATCCGCGTCGATGAACTCGAGGCAGCACTACGCCGGATGCCCTCCGCCCGCTGGTGAGAACGCCGAGGTCGCTCGTCCCCCTTTCAGGGTCATACGGTTCGCTCGAGGGACGGTCTACGCCGCACGAGGTCGGCGTGTGCGTCGAACGGCTGCGCGACGCCGACGCGCTGCCTCGCGGGCGTCCGTGCTGCACACCGCCCACAAAGACGCGGCCCAAACCAGAGACGTCGACTCGGCGTAGGTCGTCTGAACCGGCCCGGAGTTTCGAGAAACTCCGGAAACGCCGCCCAGGATGCGGTGGCGCATCAGGCGCATGACTCACAGCGGGATCTGGCCGGCCCGCGTCGGCTCCTCGCCACGGTGTGCCCGCACAGGTAACGGGCGCTGTCGGGCAGTCAGTGGCTCGGCGTGCCCGTTCGTTCGACCCACATTCGACAACAATCCGACGTAAAGTCGGCGCAGAAGGGGGTCATCATGAGGCGAGTCGGCCCGGTCGTCCTGCTCCTCCTCACCGCTGTGCTCCACGTCGTGCCGGCGTCGGCGCTCGTCACCACCGACGCGAAGCAAGAGCCACTGCTCCAGACGGTGCATTGGCGCGTCCAGTTCTCTCCCAACGGGGACGGCCGCAAGGACGCCGGCCGGATCAGGTTCCTCCTGTCGAAGTCGGCGCGGGTCAAGTTGGTCGTCCGCTCCCAAATCACCGGCGAGGTGGTGCGCGGCCCGGTGAGGCTCGGCCGCCTGGCCCGTGGTGAGCACCTGTGGCGCTGGGACGGGAAGCGCGACGGCGGCGGCGTCGTACCGGACGGCACCTATCCCGTGATGGTGACGGCCACCCGTGGCGAGCGCAAGCAAACGGTCAACGTAGCCAACGCGACGGTGGTGACGACCATGGATCGCGGCTCGCTCGTGACCACGCGTCTCCCGGTCTATCCCCAGGCGAACCAGGTCGCGGACCGCGTCCTCCTCGTGTACCTCTTCCCAGGGTGGGACTACTTGACAGAGTTCCACGCGGACGGTGTTCCCCGAGTCGTGTTCGAGATCCGCTCCGGCTCCGGGGACGTGGTCCGGCGCGGGATCGTCAAACACGCGATCACACCGACATTCGCGTGGTATGCGCGTCGGGGGGACGGCAGCGCCATGCCTGCCGGTGACTACCGGGCTCGGATGATCGTCCATGACGGCGCCGGCAACCGACAGGTCTTCAAGAGGCAGCTGACGGTGTCTCACGAGCAGCTGATCGAGGATGTCTTCACCGACACGCTCGCAGCGGGTCAGACGCGGAGGTTCCGGGTGGCCGAGGAGGACTACTGCGCAGCAACCCCCAGCGATCGCTTCCCCGACGGGTTGAGCTTCCGCCCCTGCTGGTTCGACGGTCCGACGCGGGCTTACTTCACATACTCCGTACCGTTCGCGGCTGCACCGGCGGACAGCTTCCGCGTTTCCGTCACCGGTGGCCCGACAGAGCATGGGACGACAGATCAGGGGTATATCTACGGGCCTTCGCAGGCGCCGACATTCACGGTGCCGGGTGACGGCACCACCACGATCCCATGGCAGACGCCGGACCTCGCTACACATCCGTTCTTGCCCGGGCTCTCTGATGCCTTGTGGTGGTCGTTCTCAACCGAGAGCCCCGATTCCTATGACGTCGACACGTTCACCGTCGAGTACCGCCACTACTGCGAGGCAGCGGACGAAGAGTGCCTGAACCCATGAGCAACTGAAACGATGCGGTGATGACCGGGTCGCGCCGAGGAGAACGCTTCCGGACTCAACTTGAAGCGCCCCAGGTTTGATGCCGCATCCTTTCGAGTTGGAAGGATGCGAACCGTGCCGAAGAAGATCGATCCGAAGGTCAAGGAGCGCTGCGCCCGTCTGGTGCTGGACCGCCTGGCCGAGTACCCCTCGATGACCGCTGCCTGTGAATCCGTGGCCCGTCGCGAAGGCGTCGGACCGGAGTCCCGTGCGGCGCTGGGTCCGCCAGGCCCAGGTCGACAGCGGCCAACGCCAAGGCATGACGAGTGAGGAACTGGCCGAGGTCAAGGAGTTGAAGGCCAAGGTCCGCCGGCTCGAGGAAGACAACGAGATCCTGCGCAGGGCCTCGATTTTCTTCGCGGGGAGCTCGACCCCCGCAACCGCTGATCGTCGCGTTCATCAACGAGCTGCGGGCCGAGGGCCACGTGGTCGAGTCGATCTGCCGTTCCTGGGCGAGCAGGGCTGCCAGATCGCCGTGTCAATGGCCATGTTGCGGTCCCCGCTGGTGGCCAACTGAAAGTCCCCACCCTCCGCTGAGGTTCAGTGGGTGTTGAGTCGGGTTCCTCCCTTCGCTCGGGCCTGTTTCATGCGGTAGGAGTCGCCGTCGGTGACGATGGTGTGGCAGTGGTGCAGGAGTCGGTCGAGCATGCTGACCGCGGTGGTGTGCTCGGGCAGGAATCGTCCCCAGGACTCGAAGGGCCAGTGGGACGCGATGCCGAGGGATCGGCGTTCGTAGGCGGCCGCGACGAACCGGAACAGCAGCTGGGCTCCGGTGTCGTCCAGGGGCGCGAATCCGAGCTCGTCGACCAGGATCAGGTCGTTGCGGAGCAGGGTGTCGATGACCTTGCCGACCGAGTTGTCGGCGAGTCCTCGGTAGAGGGTCTCGACGAGTTCGGCGGCGGTGAAGTACCGGACCCGGTGACCGTGCTCGACCGCGGCGATACCTAACGCGATGAGGGTGTGGGACTTCCCGGTGCCGGCAGTGAGTCCGACAGACTGCAACATTTGCGTTCCGTGCTGCCCTGCCAGGTGCGGGTGACGGTCTCAGCCCATCCGTTGTTCGGCTGCCTGCTGGCTGCGCATCACTTCCGGCGGGTGGACGGGGTCGTGTACTTGGTGGTGGACCTGCCGGACGGGAGTCCCGGCACGATCCGCGCAGATGCAACCGACGTTCTGGGGACCTCAGCGGCGGAGTTCGCGGGCGTTGTCCTCGACGGGGAGGGTCTTCGGGCCCTGCACGCGATGGTGACGAGGCTGCGCCCGGCGCGCCGTTCTGGTCGCGCTGGTGCCCGAGACAACAAATAGGTTCGACCCACCCTGATCGCGCCAACGAACCTTGGGAAGGTGAACCTATTTGCGTGCCCTGAGAGTAGCCGCTGAGTCCGTCCAGCTTGCACTTCCGGACCCCGACTTGACCGATCCGAATGACCGCTGGTGGGAGCTGCCGGATGCGACCCGCGCTCACGTGCTCGGACTGCTGGCCGTGTTGATCGCCCGTGGCGTGCTGATCGACGCCACCGAGGAGCGGCGGGAGGTGGCTGGCGATGCCTGAGTCGTCCACGCTGATTCCGGCGAAGATCGCTCCGGTCCACCTGGGTCGGGACGCCTATGTGTACGTGCGGCAGTCCACCTTGACCCAGGTCCGTGAGCACACCGAGAGCCTGGCCCGCCAGTACGAACTGCGGGAACGCGCGGTGACGTTGGGCTGGGATCCGCACCAGGTCAAGGTGATCGACGCCGACCTAGGACGGTCGGGGTCAGAGGCCACCGCGCGGGAGGGATTCAAGGAACTTGTCGCCGATGTCGGGCTGGGACAGGTCGGCATCATCTTCGGTATCGAGGTCAGCCGGCTCGCCCGCAACAACACCGACTGGTACCAGTTGCTGGACCTGTGTGCGCTGACGAACACGCTGATCGCCGACTCCGACGGCGTCTATCACCCCGGGGAGTTCAACGACCGGCTGGTGCTTGGCCTGAAGGGCACGATGAGCGAGGCCGAGCTGCATCTGATCCGATCCCGGTTGACCGCGGGCCTGCGGCACAAGGCTGAGCGTGGTGAACTGCGCCAGGGTCTCCCGGTCGGGTTCGACTACGACCACGACGACAAAGTCGTCCTCAGCGCCGATGAGGCGGTGGTGGAGGCAATCGCGACCGTGTTCCGCCGGTTCGCCGAGCTCGGCTCGGCCCGTCAGGTGCTGCTGTCGCTGCGCGAGGACGGGCTGCTGCTGCCGCGCCGTCCGGCACGCACCGGCCGGATCCACTGGACGGCCGCAACGTATCCGGCCGTGCACGACTTCTTGACCAACCCCTGCTATGCCGGCGCGTTCGTGTTCGGACGCAACCGGACCGAGAAGCGCATCGACCCGAGCGGACGGGTGGTCACCCGCACCGTGGCGCTGCCTCGAGACGAGTGGGCGGTGCTGATCCCCGAGCATCACCCCGGCTTCATCGACTGGGCTACCTATGAGGCGAACACCGCGCAGCTGCGGGCGAACTGGCGCCCGCCACGAGGCACTGGCGGTGGCGCGGCCCGCGAGGGATCGGCGTTGCTGCAAGGTCGGATCCGGTGCGGCAGATGCGGCCGGATGATGCAGACCGGATACTCCGGCACCAACGGCAACAGCCCGCGCTATGTCTGCGCCCGAGCCAAGCAGCTCTACGGCGGCGAGAAGGGCTGCCAAAGCCTCGGCGGCAAACGCCTGGAGCAGCGGGTCCTGGACGAGGTCTTCGCCGTGCTCGCCCCGGCCGCGCTGGACGCCACCGTCCAAGCCCTGCGCGACGCCGAACAAGCCCACGCCACCAGCCTGCGTGCGTTCACTTTGGCGGTGGAACGGGCTCGATTTGAGGCCGACCGCGCCCGACGCCAGTACGACGCGGTAGAGCCGGAGAACCGGCTGGTCGCCCGCACCCTGGAACGCGCGCTGGAGACCAGGCTTGCCGACCAGCGGCAAGCCGAGCGTGACCTGCTCGCCCAGCAGGCCCGGCGACCGGTTCAGCTCACCGAGGACGAGCTGACCTGGCTGAGCCGTGCCGGCGCCGACGTCAAGGCCATCTTCGAAGCGCCGACCACGTCGTTTCGTGACCGCAAGCAGCTCTTGCGCGCGATCCTCACCGAGGTGGTCGTGACCATCGATGAGGAGAAACGCACCGCAGCGCTCACCCTGATCTGGCAGGGCGGCGCAAGCACCGAGCTGGCAATGGAGATGAACAAGACCGGCGGCCACGCCCGGACCACCGACGAGGACACCGTGTCCCTGGTCCGCCGACTCGCCCAGAACTACGACGACACCACCATCGCGATGATCCTGGCCCGACAGCGCCGCCGGACCGGAACCGGCCTGAACTTCACCAAAGCCCGGGTCAAGAGCCTGCGGGTCGCTCGCGGGATCCCGGCCTACCAACCGCCGACCGAAACTGTCGCACCCGTCGACGATGATGCAGTCGTGGTCACCGTCGCCGAAGCCGAACGCCTCCTCGGCGTCGGCAAAGTCACCATCTACCGATGGTTGAACGACGGATTCTTGACCGGCGAACAGCTCACCGCCGGAGCACCCTGGCGGATCCGCATCGACCAAGCCGTCCGCGACCGGCTGGCACCCGAGGTGCCCGAGGGCTGGCTCCGGCTCGCCGACGCCGCCAAAGCCCTCGGAGTTGCCCGGCAGACCGTGTTGCACAAGGTCCAACGCGGAGAACTCGAAGCCGTCCACGTCAACCAAGGACGGCGAAAAGGCCTACGAATCAACGTAAACGGCCACCAGACTGGACTGTTTGATCAACCCTGAGGAAAGGACTGCGCAGTGCAAACCGGTGCCGGCGGGGCCGATCATGCACACGTTCTCGGCCGCGCGGACCCACTCCAGGGACGACAGGTAGTCGAACGTGGCGGGTGGGATCGAGGACGCGGCGACGTCGAACTCGGCCAGGGTCTTGG
>NZ_QXGH01000031.1 GCF_003515065.1 Nocardioides immobilis | reverse complement strand
TGGGCCGACGGCGGACCCACCAGCCTGCACAACCTGGTCCTGCTCTGCCGCAAACACCACACCCTCACCCACCAAACCCCCTGGCAGGTCCACCTCGACCCCAACACCCACCGACCCGTGTGGATCCCCCCACCACCCGTCGACGACCGCGACCGCTTCACCTACCACCCACCAACCCGACCACCACCCCTCGTCGCCTGAATCCCCATGGACAGCCACCTAGGGTGTCGAGGGTGCTGCCCACCTCGACCTCGCGGCTTCGCTTCCGCGAGATGGTCGATGCCGACCTCGACGACGTGGCGGCGGTGCTGACGGCGCCCGACCCGATCCGTCCGAACCGCCGGGAGCGCACCCGCGCCGACGCGCAGCACTGGATCCGCTGGAACCGTCGGAACTACGCCGACCACGGTTTCGGTCTCTGGGTGATCGAGACCCGTGATCGCCGGTTCGTCGGTGACTGCGGCCTCACGATGCAGGACGTGGAGGGCGAGCTGTTGGTCGAGGTCGGCTATCACGTGCACCCCACCCTTCGCGGCCAGGGTCTCGCGACCGAAGCTGCCACGGCAGTCCGCGACGCAGCACGGGAGGAGGGGGTCGGCCACCTGGTGGCGATCATCCGTCCCGAGAACATTCCGTCGCAGCGGGTCGCGGCGAAGGTCGGCCTCCGGCTGGAGCGCCGGGTCATCAAGAACGGCGGTCCGGCGCTGGTGTTCGGCGCCGACCTGTAGGTCGGCCGGGTGGCCGCGTCAGTCGGTCAGGTCCCAGACGTCCACGGTCGCCCCCGCGTCGAGCGAGGTGACGTCCGCCGGCAGGTCGATCAGGCAGTCCGCGCCGGCGAGCCAGCCCAGGAAGCCCGAGCCCGGCGGACCCCACGGCTCGACCGTCCCCGCGGCGGGATCGAGCCGGCCGCGCCGGAGCTGACGCTTGCCGGCAGGGGAGGTGACGGCCTCGGTGAGGGCGGCGCGGACGACGCGGCGGTGTGGCCGCGGATGTCCGTACGACGCCCGCAGGGCCGGCCGCACGAAGACCTCGAACGACACGAGCGAGCTCACCGGGTTGCCGGGCAGGCAGACGACGGCCGCGTCGCCGTACGTCCCCGAGCCCTGAGGCATGCCGGGCTGCATGGCGACCTTCGTGAACTCCACGCCGCGAGGGCCGAGGGCGTCCTTGACCACTTCGTAGGCGCCGGCGCTGACACCGCCGGAGGTCAGGATGAGGTCGACGCCGGCGTCGAGCTCGGCGTCGAGGATGCCGAGGAACGTGGGTACGTCGTCGGCCGCCCACAGCCGGCGGATCGCGACCGCGCCGGCGTCCTCGACGGCCGCGGCCAGCATGAAGCTGTTGGAGTCCCGGATCTGGCCGGCGTCGGGCTCGGGGTCCTCGGTCAGCTCGGAGCCGGTCGAGCAGACGAGCACCCGCGGCCGCGGTCGTACGACGACCTCCCGCACGCCGAGCGCCGCCAGCAGGCCGATCTGGGCCGGCCCGATCACGGCGCCGGCGTCGAGCACTGTCGTACCCGCGGCTACGTCGACGCCTGCGGACCGGATGAACGAGCCTGCCTCGCGGGCGCCGGTGATGGCGACGACGTCGGTGCCGCCGTCCGTCAGCTCGACCTCGACGACGGCGTCCGCGCCGCGGGGGAGCGGCGCGCCGGTCATGATCCGGTGGGCGGTCCCGGGCGCGAGGTCGCCACCGGGGGAGCCCGCCGGGATGTCGGCCGCCACCGGCAGCCGCACGGGTGAATCGGGGCTCGCGTCGGCGATGTCCTCGGCGCGGACGGCGTACCCGTCCATCGCGGAGTTGTCGAAGGACGGCAGCGACTCGGGCGCGGTCACCGGCTCGGCCAGCACCAGGCCCCTGGCCTCGGTGAGCGGGACCGGGGTCGGGGCGAGCGAACCGAGCAGATCGGCGATACGGCGCTGGTGGTCGGCGACGCTGCGAAGCGGTGAGGTCGGCATCGGCGCCAGCCTAGAGAGTCGCAGGGAGCGGCATGGCAGCGCCGGTCGGGAGGGAGGCATCCGTTTGCCGCCAAGCGGCCGTAACCACCGACTACGTCGACTGCGCGGCCGGCAGCGCGGCGGGAGGTGGCGCCGCCGGTGGCGGCCCGAAAGCCGACGACGGTCGGCCAAGTCTCGGCGGCGTCACCGGAGACGCGTCTCGGCCAATAGGGGAGACGAGCGGGACAGCCCCCATGACTCCGCCCCGCTCGTCGCCTAAGACCGACAACGCGGCGGGTGCGCCGGGGTTACGGGTTCCACGACACTCTGTCGCGGGAACGAAGAGGGCCGCTCCATTGGATCGTTCAAGTCAAGCCCGCTAACGTCGTACCGTGCGTGCGATCCGTCGGTTCACTGTCCGTCCCCTCCTGCCCCCGACGCTGGCGCCTCTCGGCGAGCTGGCAGGCAACCTGCGCTGGTCCTGGCATCCCGAGACGCAGGACGTCTTCGCCGCGGTCGACCCCGACCTGTGGGCGTCCTCCGGCCACGACCCTGTCCGCCTGCTCGGCGAGGTGCCTGCCGAGCGGTGGGACGAGCTGGCCGCGGACGAGGGCTTCGTCCGGCGGCTGGGCGAGGTCCGCGCCGATCTCGAGGCCTACCTGACCGAGCCGCGGTGGTACCAGCGGGTCTCGGACGGCCGCGAGCCGGACCCGGTGTGGCCGCACCAGATCGCCTACTTCTCACCGGAGTTCGGGATCACCGCCGTGCTCCCGCAGTACTCGGGCGGCCTCGGCATCCTCGCCGGCGACCACCTCAAGGCGGCCAGCGACCTCGGCGTACCGATCATCGGCGTCGGCCTGCTCTACCGCCACGGCTACTTCAAGCAGTCGCTGTCGCGCGAGGGCTGGCAGCAGGAGACCTATCCGGTGCTCGACCCGGACGGCCTGCCGATCTCGCAGCTGCACGAGGCCGACGGGAGCCGCGCGACCATCTCGCTCTCGTTGCCGGACGGTCCCGACCTGCTGGCCCGGATCTGGGTGGCCAGCGTCGGCCGGGTGCCCTTGCTGATGCTCGACACCGACGTCGAGGGCAACCCCGACCACTACGTCGACATCACCGACCGGCTGTACGGCGGCAACAGCGAGCACCGGCTGCGCCAGGAGATCCTGCTCGGGGTCGGCGGCGTGCGCGCGATCCGCACCTACTGCCGGATCACCGGCGCGCCGGAGCCGGAGGTGTTCCACACCAACGAGGGCCACGCAGGCTTCCTCGGGATCGAGCGGATCCGCGAGCTCACCGTCGCGAACGACGGCCCGCACCTGGACCTCGACACCGCGATCGAAGTCGGCCGGGCGTCGACCGTCTTCACCACCCACACCCCGGTGCCCGCCGGCATCGACCGGTTCCCCGAGACCCTCGTCGAGCAGTACTTCGGCGACGCCGGGCCCACGCCCGGCGTGCCGGTGGAGCGCGTGCTGGCGCTCGGCGCCGAGGACTTCGAGGGCGGCGACGCGAGCGTCTTCAACATGGCGGTGATGGGGTTCCGGCTGGCGCAGCGCGCCAACGGCGTCTCGCTCCTGCACGGCCAGGTCAGCCGGGGGATGTTCAACGGGCTGTGGCCGGCCTTCGACGAGGCCGAGGTGCCGATCGGGTCGATCACCAACGGCGTGCACGCGCCGACCTGGGTCGCGCGCGAGGTGATCGCCCTCGCGACCGCGCACGGCGCGGATGCCGACAGCGACGACACCGAAGGCTTCTGGGCCGCGGTCGACAAGGTGCCGGCCGGCGATATCTGGCGCACCAAGCGCGCACTGCGGGAACGGCTCGTCGAAGATGCCCGTCGCCGACTGTGCCGCTCCTGGGAGAAGCGCGGCGCCGCCCGGGCCGAGCTCGGCTGGGTCGACGAGGCCCTCGATCCGGACGTGCTGACGATCGGCTTCGCGCGGCGGGTGCCGTCGTACAAGCGGCTGACGCTGATGCTGCGCGACCCCGATCGGCTGCGGTCGCTGCTGCTCCACCCCGAGCGCCCGGTCCAGCTGGTCATCGCCGGCAAGTCGCACCCGGCCGACGACGGCGGCAAGAAGCTGATCCAGGAGCTGGTCCGCTTCGCCGACGCCGAGGACGTCCGGCACCGGATCGTCTTCCTGCCCAACTACGACATCGGGCTGGCGCTGCCGCTCTACCCGGGCTGCGACGTGTGGCTCAACAACCCGCTGCGCCCCTACGAGGCCTGCGGCACCTCCGGCATGAAGGCGGCCCTGAACGGCGGCCTCAACCTGTCGATCCTCGACGGCTGGTGGGACGAGTGGTTCGACGGCGAGAACGGCTGGGCGATCCCGTCCGCCGACGGTCTCGACGACCACGACCGTCGCGACGACCTCGAGGCCGCGGCGCTCTACGACCTGATCGAGCACGAGGTCGCGCCCCGGTTCTACGACCTCGACCACGACGGCGTCCCGGTGCGCTGGGTCGAGATGCTCCGCCACACCTGGAAGTCGCTCGGCCCGAAGGTGCTCGCGACCCGGATGGTCAGCGACTACGTCCGACAGCTCTACGCCCCCGCGGCCGGCAACGCCCGCGCGCTCAACAGCGACTACGCCGGCGCGCGCGAGCTCGCGCAGTGGAAGGCACGGGTCCGCCAGGCCTGGCCGGGCGTCCGGGTCGAGCACGTCGAGGCACTCGGCGTCGGGGACGAGCCGCTCGTCGGCGCCCCGCTCACCGTGCGGTCGTACGTCGCCCTCGGCGACCTCGCCCCGTCCGACGTCGAGGTCCAGCTCGTCCATGGTCGCGTCGACGCCGAGGACATGCTCGTCGAGCCCGCGATCACCGGGCTGCAGCTCACCGAGTCCTACGACGGCGGCCGGCACCGGTACGACGCCGAGGTCGGCCTGCCGCGCAGCGGCCCGTTCGGCTACACCGTGCGGGTGGTCCCGGCCAACCCGCTCCTCGTCGCGCCGGCCGAGCTGGGGGTCGTCACCTCCGCCTGAGCCGGTCGTGCGGCCCGAGTGGGTTGAGACGGCGTTGAGACTCGTTCGGGGTCCCCAGGCAGGGGCTCCGCTTCTAGCCTGACGAGCGCTCCCCCCTCGGCACAGGAGGCTCGTCATGGCCGTCTCGCTCCGGCGTCCGCCGCACCTCGCCCTATGGCTGGTCGGCGCCACCATCCTCGTCATGCTCGGCGCCCTCGGCGGGTCAGTGACGCCGCCGCCGACGTCGTCGCGTGACCGGATCGGGCTCGCCGACGGGCTGCTGTGCCCGCCGCCGCCGGGGCTGGCGCCGCTCATCACCGCGGTGCCGATCCCGCTCGACGCCATCGGCTGCGCGCTCGGGGCGGCGGACGTGGAGGTGCTGACGCAGTTCCGCCGGCCGGACGGCACGATGCTGGTCCGTCGGCACCGGACCCTGATCGGTGTCCCGGCGCTGGTGAACGCCGATCCCGACCTGCTGCCCGACCTGGTGGTCACGCCGACGATCCGCAACCTCCACGAGTTCGCGGTTCGGATCGAGCGACTGATGACGGAGACCAGCACCCTGCCGGTCTCGGTAGAGCTGATCGTCAACGACCCGACGGCCGGAGGGTCGCTGCCGCGCGATCGCATGCACCTCGGTTACGACGCTCGCGACACCCGCGCACCGCGGCTCTTCCACTCGGTCATCGGTATCGGCGAGGAAGCCAACGGCGACCCGCGGGTGCAGCTCGAGAACGATGCGGCCTACGGCATCAAGACGCCGGCGGCGCTGACGGTCGTGGGTGGGCTCTTCGACGGCGAGTCCCTCGACCGCACCGACCCGCTCGGCGGCAGGCTCACCTACACGCCGATGCCGCCCACCTCGACCATCGACCTGGGGATCGGCGAGCGCTACCGGGTCGGGCTCGGGGCCAGCCAGCCGGTGACGCTCGACGCGCAGGTCGAGATGGTCACCGGCGCCAACGAGAAGCGCGCGACCGCACATCTCGATCCGCTGCCGCAGTCGGTAGAGGCGTCGTACGTGCCGGGCGCCACCGCGGACCAGCGCACCGTCACCGTGACCTCGTCGGCGATCGTCGACGACGTCGACCTGGCCTACCGCGAGACCGAGAGCGAGGTCCCGCTGCTGGGTGCTGTCCTGCACGCCACCGACCTGCCGACCCTGGTGACGGTCGAGCAGACGGCGGAGCGGGCCGGCGCCGTCGACACCAACGGGGCGTTCGGGTCGGTCGAGTTCGGGCTGGCCGACGGCGACCCCGTCCTCGGCACCGCGGACGGGCCGTACGTGAAGCTGCTCGATGACGGCACCCACAGCTCGGTCGCCGCCCGGATCGACGGTCTGCGGCGGGCGTCCGTCGACGCGACCGACACCATCCACGCCGACCTCGAGGTCACGCCGGCCGGCCGCAAGCCGGTCGCGATCGACGTCGAACGACCGGGACTCGACGTGACGGGCTCGGTGGCCGACCTGCCGGAGCACCTGACCCTCGACGCGGACCTCGACGGCCCGGTCGTGACGTACGACGGTCACGGGCAGGGACTCGACGACCTGGCGATCGAGGCCGTCGCCGACGACCCGCTGTTCGCCCGTGCGACCGACCTCCGCGCCCATGCGACGGACATCCCGGCCGCGTTCGTGTTCGAGGTGCGCAAGCGGCACGTCGAGCCGAACCCTGGCGTCGTCCTCCTCGACGGCGTCGAGGTGACGTCGAGTGCCCCGATCGGCACCGTCGAGTTCGAGGCCGATGACGGCGGGGCGTCCGTGCTGCCTGCCGGCGCGGGAGCGACGTACCTCGACACGCCCGCGCGGTTCGCGATCGCGGCCCGGGTCACCGACTTCGAGCGGGTCTCCCTGCTGAACCGGATCGGCGGCTGGACCGAGCTCGGTACGACGCTCGGCGCCGGGCCGTTCCATGTCAAGGTGCAGACCAACGACCCGACGGTCCCGAACGACGCCCTGCTGATCGAGGGCGACGTGGTCGACCTGCCGCACGTCCTGGACGCGCGGGTGCGGCCACCCTCGGAGACGCACGACGGCACCCTCGAGATCGACGCCGACGCCGACATCGGGGCCATCGACCTCCGGGTCGAGCCGCAGCTGCCGCTGATGGAGCGCCAGGGCGCCGACCCCGATGTCGCGATCGTCGGCCTCGAGGGCATCCCGGCGGAGCTCACCGCCGACGTGGTGATGAGTGACTCCGGTGCATCGGTCACCCTCGACCACGCGATCGACGAGGTCGACGTCACGCTCACCAGCGGGCCGCTCGGCCAGATCGGCGACGACGAGGACGACTCCGGCGCCTACCTGCGGGCCCTCCCCGGGCAGTTCACCGCTCGCGGGCGCCTGCACGGTGTCACCGGGCTGAGCTTCGCTGCCGACCCGCTCCTGGTCGACATCGACACGACCCAGGCCCAGCCGTTCAGCATCGACGCCCAGATCGACGACCCCACGGACTCCGTCCCGACGGCGACGATCACCGGCGCCATCCAGGACCTGCCGTCCAGCCTCACCTTCTCCGAGGACGCCGACGGCTTCCTGTGGGAGGCCGAGGACCCGATCGGCTCGCTCACCTTGGACGCGACGAACCTGCCGGGCGGCGCGCTCAACGACGGCGGCGTCCACTTCGCCGACCTCGAGATCTCCCAGATCCCGGAGAGCTTCCGGATCCGGGTCGGAGGAGACACGACCGGCGTCGAGGTGCTGAGCGCCGGCTCGATCGGGCGGATCGCTGCCCAGGTGTCGGACGCGCCGCACGCGCCCCTGGGCAGCTTCGAGGGGAACGACAACGCCGTACTCCTCGAGAGCCTCGACGCGGTCGGTGACACGCCCGCATCGTTCACGGCGTTCGTCCGGATCCACGACCTGCAGCGGGCCCTCTACACGACGACAGGCGAGGCCTCGAGCGAGATGGACGTCGCCTTCGGTGGCACGGACCCGGCGGCGATCACGGTCAACGCCGACACCACGGCCCTGGATCTCGGCGCGTCCGTGGCCGACCCGCCGCAGTGGTTCACGTTCGGCAACACCACGGGGGACTCGACGATCCTCGACTGGGACGCGGCCACGTCGACCGACGCCGACATCAACTTCGTGATCGACGATGCCGCTGCGGCGGACCTGCTCATCGACGACATCGCGCCCCACACGAAGTTCTGCCTGTCCACCGCGCACGCGGGCTGCGAGACGCGGGTCGAGTCGCCGCACGAGATCGAGGACGACGAGTTCTACACGATCCCGGGCCTGTTCCACACCTACCTGCGGACCACCGGCGAGCAGGGGCCGATCACGATGAACGGTGTCGTGTGCCTGAAGCCGGTGGGCGTCGACGCGACCTGGCACCCGGTCTGCGAGTGGCAGGGGACCACCAACTCGGCCCACCAGGTGTCGTTCCACGGCGTTCAGGTCACCGACTACCAGGTCGACGCGCACTCCGGCGACAGCGTCGAGCTGGACGGCGACGGTGATCCGCAGGAGGACGACCTGGTCGGCGTCCACCTGGACGTGCCGTCGTTCCGCGGCAAGATCCACTACCAGGCGAACCAGGACGGCGATGCCACCACGGTCGACAGCGGCAGCGTCAAGGAGTTCGAGTCGATCGGCGAGGTTCCCTTCTCCGCGGACCACTGGGAGCTGGTCGGGGACACGACCGGGATCCCGTTCCTCCGGATCGGCGGGAGCTTCGACTGCGGCTCGGACTCGGCGCTGCGGATCGACGTACCGGTGCTCGGCCTGATCGACATCTTCGACCTGCCCGGCATCTGTTAGGGACGGCGCACTCCGCTCACATCTCCTGAAGGACCACGACGCTCCGCGGACCGAGGCGCAGCTCCTCGCTGGTCTCGACCGGGGTGCCCTCCTCGAGGTCGGGGTCCGTCGAGAGCACGACCTGCCCGCGTCGTACCCAGTCGTTGTCGGGCAGGAACACCGGGCACGGCTCCGCCCCGGCGTGGAACCACATGAGGAACGACGCGTCGATCACCTGCTCGCCCTGCGGCCCCGGCTCCCGGAGCGGCTTGCCCGAGACGAACATGCCGATGGTGCGCAGGTCCGTGTCGTGCCAGTCGGCGTCGGTCATCTCGCGGCCGGTCGGGTGCAGCCAGGCGACGTCCTTGGGCCCGCCGACGATCGTCGGCCGGCCCTCGAACCAGTGCCGCTGGCGCAGCGTCTGGTGGTCGCGGCGCATCCGGAGCGCGGTCTTGGTGAGCTCGTAGACGTCGAGCCACGCGTCGTCGGCACGCCAGTCCACCCATGAGATCTCGTTGTCCTGGCAGTACGCGTTGTTGTTGCCGCCCTGCGTCCGTCCGCGCTCGTCGCCGGCCGTCAGCATCGGGACGCCGTTGGACAGGCAGAGCGTCGCCATCAGGTTCGCGGCCTGTCGCCGCCGCAGCGCGACGACGTCCGGGTCGTCGGTCTCACCCTCGACGCCGCAGTTCCACGACCGGTTGTTGTCGGTGCCGTCGCGGTTGTCCTCGCCGTTGTCCTCGTTGTGCTTGTGGTCGTAGGAGACCAGGTCGCGGATGGTGAACCCGTCGTGGGCCGTCACGAAGTTGACCGAGTTGTACGCCGACCGCCCGTCGTCGGCGTACAGGTCCGAGGAGCCGGCCAGCCGGGTGGCCACGCCGTGCATCCCGTTGGTGTGGCCGCGCCAGAAGTCGCGGATCGCGTCGCGGTACTGGTCGTTCCACTCGACCCACGGCGGCGGCATCTGGCCGACCAGGTAGCCGCCCATGGAGACGTCCCACGGCTCGGCGATCAGCTTCGCGTGCCGCAGGACCGGGTCCTGGCCCATCGCGATGAGGAGCTTGCAGGACATGTCGATGTCCGGCCCGGTCCGGGTCAGCGCGGACATCAGGTCGAACCGGAAGCCGTCGACGTGCATCTCGGTCACCCAGTAGCGCAGCGAGTCGAGGATCAGCCGGAGCGCCAGCGGGTCGTCGGAGTTGACCGTGTTGCCGCAGCCGGTGACGTCCCAGTAGGTGTCGTCGAACCCGTCGGGATCCTCCACCCGGCGGTAGAACCCGCGGTCGTCCAGTCCCCGGAAGGACAGCGATGTCCCTTGGGGGTCGGCCTCGGCGGTGTGGTTGTAGACGACGTCGAGGATCACCTCGAGGCCGGCGCGGTGGAGCGACTTGACCATCTGCTTGAACTCGGCGACCTGCTGCCCGCGATCGCCCGCCGAGCTGTAGGAGCCGTCGGGGGAGAAGAACCCGATGCTGTTGTAGCCCCAGTAGTTGGTCAGCCCGCGCTCGAGGAGCGCCGGCTCCGAGAAGAACTGGTGCACCGGCAGCAGCTCGACCGCGGTCACGCCGAGGTCCTTGAGGTAGTCGGTGACGACGGGGTGGCCGAGCCCGGCGTACGTCCCGCGGATCTCCTCCGGGATCCGGTCGTGGAGCTGGGTGAAGCCCTTGACGTGGAGCTCGTAGATGACGGTGTCGCGCCAGCGGCGCTTGAGGGGCGCGTCGCCCTCCCAGTCGAACGCAGGGTCGACGACCACGCTGCGGGCGGTCGCCGGTGCGGAGTCGAGCTGGCTCGGCTGCGAGGGGTCCGCGACGTCGTACGCGAGGGTCTCGGCGCCGGCCGCGGCGGTGCCGGAGACGGCGAGCCCGTAGGGGTCGAGCAGCAGCTTCTGCGGGTTGAAGCGCATGCCGTTCGCGGGGTCCCACGGGCCGTTGACGCGGTAGCCGTAGCGGGTCCCTGGCGCCAGGCCGGGCAGGGCGCCGTGCCAGATGCCGAGCGAGTGCTCGGTCAACGGGAAGCGACGTTCGCCGCAGGACTCGACGGGGTCGTCGGGGTCGTCGAAGACGCAGAGCCACACCTCGGTGGCGTCCGGCGCGTACACCGCGAAGTTCGTGGACTCGGGTGTCCAGCTGGCGCCGAGCGGCCAGTTCCGGCCGGGCCAGACCGGAGCGCGGTCACCGAGGCTGCGCCAAAGGCCGGGAGTCATGGACTCGATTCTGCCGGGTCCGGCACAATGCGCTGTCGGAGCCCGTTTCCGTTCACCGACACCGAGGAGCCAGATGTCCAGCGAGTTCGTGCGACTCGAGGTAGCCGACGGCGTCGGGACGATCCGTCTGGACCGCCCCAAGATGAACGCCATCAGCTTCCAGGTCCAGGACGAGCTCCTGGCCGCGGCTGCGGAGGCGACCGAGCGCGCCGACGTCCGGGCGGTCGTGGTCTGGGGCGGCGAGCGGGTCTTCGCCGCCGGCAACGACGTCAAGGAGATGGCGGAGAAGTCGTACGTCGACATGGTCGACCGCGGCGACCGGGTGCAGGGCGCCGTCACCGCCATCGCCCGCATTCCCAAGCCGGTCGTCGCCGCCGTCAACGGCTATGCCCTCGGCGGCGGCTGTGAGCTGGCCATGGCCGCGGACGTCCGGTTCGCCGCCGAGGACGCCGTCTTCGGGCAGCCCGAGGTGCTCCTCGGGATCATTCCCGGCGCCGGTGGCACCCAGCGGCTCACCCGGTTGGTGGGGCCCGCGAAGGCCAAGGAGCTGATGTTCACCGGTCGCTTCGTGAAGGCCGACGAGGCGCTGTCGATCGGCCTGGTCGACCGGGTGTTCCCCGCCGAGGAGGTCTACGGGGCCGCCGTCGCGTGGGCCTCCAAGTTCAGCAACGCCGCTCCCTACGCACTGCGCGCGATCAAGGAGTGCGTGGACCGCGGGATCGAGACCGACCTCGAGACCGGCCTCGGAATCGAGCGCCAGCAGTTCGCGTCGGTGTTCGCGACCGACGATCGCAGCACCGGCATGCAATCCTTCATCGAGAACGGGCCCGGCAAGGCCAGATTCGAGGGACGATGAGCAGGATGGCTGACAAGTCCACGCGGGACGACGGGGTCAACCACGCCTCGCTGGCGATCGCGCGGGTGCGGGGTTACGTCTCGCGAGCCCTCTGGGTGGTCTGCCTCACGCTCGCGCTGATCCTGGCGGCGGCTGCCTTCAGCTTCGCGCTCGACGCGAACGACGAGAACGAGCTGGTCCAGCTCGTCCGCGACCTGGCCAACGCGTTCGACCTCGGCTTCTTCGACCTGGACGAGCCGGTCAAGAAGTTCGCGGACCCCAACGCCGACGTGAAGACCGCGCTGTTCAACTACGGCATCGCCGCCGTCGTCTACCTGATCGTCGGCCGGTTCCTGGAACGGATCATCCGTCCGTAAGACGCACCCTGGGTACGACCGGGCCCGGATAGCGTGTGAGGTAGTCCACGCCCGCGGGGTTACCCGCGGCGCCGAACCGGGCGGTAACCTGCGGGCGCTGTCCATTACGGACCCAATGCCGACCTCCAGGGGTCGCACGAGTGCAGGAAGGGGCCTTCCCGGCCACAACCATGAACATTGTCGTCTGTGTGAAGTACGTCCCCGACGCCACCGCGGACCCGCGGTTCGAGTCGGACAACACCGTGGACCGCGTCGGCGTCGACGGTCTCCTGTCGGAGCTCGACGAGTACGCCGTCGAGCAGGCCCTCCAGCTGAAGGAGGGCACCGAGGAGGAGGTGACGGTCACCGCGCTGACCGTCGGCCCCGAGAAGGCGGTCGACGCGGTGCGCAAGGCGCTGCAGATGGGCGCCGACCAGGGAGTCCACGTCCAGGACGACGCGATCGCCGGTTCCGACGCGATCGCGACCTCCCTGGTGCTGGCGAAGGCTGTCGAGAAGGTCGGCAACGTCGACGTCGTGCTCTGCGGCATGGCCTCGACCGACGGTGCGATGAGCGTCGTCCCGGCGATGCTCGCCGAGCGCCTCGGGCTGCCCCAGGTCACCCTCGGCTCGCGGATCGAGCGCAAGGAGAACCAGCTCGCCGTCCAGCGCGACGGTGACACGGCCACCGAGGTCGTCATCGGCTCGATGCCGCTGGTCGCCTCCGTGACCGACCAGTCCGGCGAGGCCCGCTACCCGTCCTTCAAGGGCATCATGGCGGCCAAGAAGAAGCCGCTGGAGACCTACAGCCTCGGTGACCTCGGCGTCGACGCCGGTGAGGTCGGCCTCTCGGTGGCCTGGTCCGCCGTGGAGGAGACCACCGAGCGCCCGCCGCGGACCGCCGGCGAGATCGTCAAGGACGAGGACGGCTCGGGCGCCACCGCGCTCGTGGGCTTCCTCGCCTCGAAGAAGTTCATCTGAGGAGCAACAAGACATGTCTGAAGTTCTGGTTCTCGTCGACCACGTCGACGGTGCAGTCCGCAAGCCGACCTACGAGCTCCTCGCCATCGCCAAGAAGCTCGGCACGCCGGCAGCAGTGTTCATCGGTGGCGCCGACAAGGCCGAGGGTGCCGCGGCCGACCTCGCCAAGTTCGGCGCGGAGAAGGTCTACGCGGTCGACGACGCCGAGGTGAAGGGCTACCTGGTCGCCCCCAAGGCCGAGGTGCTGCAACAAATTGCCGAGGCATCGGGGTCTGAGGGCCCGGCCGCGATCCTGATCGTGTCCTCCGCGGAGGGCAAGGAGATCGCGGGTCGCCTCGCCATCAAGCTCGGCTCCGGTCTCATCACCGACGCCGTGGACGTCGCCGAGGACGGCAGCACGACCCAGTCCGTGTTCGCCGGCAACTACACGGTCAAGGCGAAGGTCACCACCGGCACCCCGATCATCACGGTGAAGCCGAACTCGGCCGCGCCCGAGGAGGGCGCCGGCGCCGGCACCGTCGAGCAGTTCGCGGTCACCATCTCCGACGCGGCCAAGGCCGCCCGGATCGTGGCGTCGAACCCGCGGCAGGCCAGCGGTCGCCCCGAGCTCGCCGAGGCCGCGATCGTGGTCTCCGGTGGCCGTGGCACCGGCGGCGACTTCTCCGCCGTCGAGGGTCTCGCCGACGCGCTCGGTGCCGCTGTCGGTGCCTCGCGCGCCGCGGTCGACTCGGGTTGGCAGCCGCACAGCCTGCAGATCGGCCAGACCGGCAAGACGGTCTCGCCGCAGCTCTACGTCGCCAACGGCATCTCCGGTGCGATCCAGCACCGCGCCGGCATGCAGACCTCGAAGACCATCGTGGCCGTCAACAAGGACGAAGAGGCCCCGATCTTCGAGCTGGTCGACTTCGGTGTGGTCGGCGACCTGCACTCCGTGCTTCCCGCCGCCACCGCGGAGATCGAGAAGCGCAAGAGCTGAGGTCTCGAGACAGTCGCTAGCGCGACTTCCTCGACCACCGAGAACAACACACGAAGCCCCCGGCACCTCACGGTGCCGGGGGCTTCGTCGTACTCGTGCTGCGTCAGCGGCGGTAGTAGATGCCCCTCGACTCGTCGACGAGGCCGACCGGCGCGACCCGGACGCGGCGCTCGCCCCTCGCGTTGGTCCAGAGCCGGATCCGGCGGAGCGACTCGTTGTTGGTGGTGTCGGACTCGATCAGGGTGCCGATCGGGTTCGCGAGGACGCGGACGTAGTAGACGCCGTCGGCCAGGTTCTTGATCGGGAACGACTGGCCCGCGCGGAACTGCGCGTAGGTGTCGCCCCAGCCGGCCGAGAGCACCTCACGGATCGAGCGGGTCTCGTAGCCGCCACAGACACTGCCGAGGTCCTCCTGGTAGCCCTCCCAGTCCGCACCTTCGCCGGTCAGGTCGACGGCGTCGGTGTTGGCGAGGCAGAACGCCTCCTTGCCCGAGCGCACGGCGCGGGTCTTGTCGGCGTTGAGCAGCTCGTACGTCGCGAAGTCGGTGAAGTGCCAGTGCTCGTGCGTCGGCGCCGGGTCCCACTCCATCGTCCCGACCTCCTGGTAGGCGATCTGGTTGCCGTCCTCGTCCAGGAAGTACTGGTAGGCATCCATGATGTCCTCGCCGGAGCGGCGGAAGCCGTCGACCACGAGCGGGGAGTTGCCGCCGTTCCAGACGTTCGCGGCGAACTGGAGCTGGGTGCCCCGACGGTTCAGCTGGATGCTGAACGCGGGCAGCGAGCGGAGGTCCGGCGTGGGCGTGCCCTCGGGCAGGTCCGCGATCGAGTCGACGCCACCGTTGGGGTCGGGCTCCGTGCGGTTCGGCGTCAGCCGCGGGTTGGTGCCGTTCTCGCGGCAGCCGCGGCAGTCACCCTCCTTCACGACGGTCAGCACGGTGCTGGCGGTGCGCTGCTCGGCGCTCAGGCCGAGCGCCTCGGCGTACCCCTTGGTGACCGACACCGTCAGGTCGTACTCGCCGGGCCGGACCCGGAGCCCGGAGGACTCGTAGCCGAAGATGCTGGCCGCCCAGCCGTCCGGAACGCCCTGGACCGAGCCGAGGGCGTAGGAGTTGTAGAAGCAGGTGCTGGGGTAGGGGTTCTTGAACTCCGATTCGGGCGTCATCCGCTCCGTGGACTCGCCGAGGCAGGAGCTGCGCCTGCGGATCCACGGCGTGGCGTCGGGGTCGTTGCGGTCGACCAGGCGGATCCGCACGAAGTCGTTGAGCTTGCCGACCTCTTCCTGCGGGGGTAGCGCCACGTCGCCGAGGGGGAGCTTGGCGACGGCGGTCGGGACGGTCTCGTAGTCATCGGCACGCTGCGTGCGGATCTCGAGCGGCCCGCCGCTCACCTCGAGCCGGAAGCCGAGGTCGGAGTAGATGGTGCGCCCGTACGTGTACGCGGTCACGGCCGCGGGTGCCGTGAGGTCGAGCGTCGGGTTCGTGGGCTCGGCGCCGGTCGCCGGGGTGGTGGCGGTGGCGATGAGCGGTGCGCCGAGCGCAAGGGCGGCTACGGCGGCTAGGCCCCAGCGCTTTGATCGGCGGGGGGACGGGTGGTGGATCACGAACTCCTCCTCGAGCGGGCATGGCTTTGCCATGGTGGGAGACGCCGAACTGCGTCTGACTGGTAGACGCCCGAGACGGCCGGACGGTTGCGTCCGTTCAGCATTAACCTTCCAGGGGTGAGCATCACCGATGACGTCATCGACGCCGCGCGCCGCGCGCGGGTCGCCGGTCGCGATCTCGCGCTGGCCACGCGGGCGACGAAGGACCAGGCCCTGCACTCCATGGCGGACGCGCTCCTGGCCCGCGAGAGCGACGTCCTGGCCGCGAACGCCGATGACGTCAGCCGCGCCGAGGACGGCGGGACGCCGGCCAACATCATCGACCGGCTGCGCCTCACCCCCGAGCGGATCGCCGGCATGGCCCAGGGCCTGCGGGACGTCGCCGGGCTGCCCGACCCGGTGGGCGAGGTCGTCCGGGGCGGCGTGCTCGCCAACGGTCTCGAGCTCCGGGAGGTCCGGGTGCCGTTCGGCGTGGTCGGGATGATCTACGAGGCCAGGCCCAACGTCACTGCCGACGCCGCGGGCATCTGCCTGAAGTCGGGCAACGCCGTGCTGCTGCGCGGCAGCTCCAGCGCCCGGTCCAGCAACGCGGCGATCGTCGACGTGCTCCGCGGTGCGGTGACGACCGTCGGCCTTCCTGCCGACGTCGTCCAGCTGGTCCCGGGCGACACCCACGAGAGCGTCAAGGCGCTGATGCGGGCGCGCGGTCACGTCGACGTGCTGATCCCGCGCGGCGGCGCCAGCCTCATCCAGTCAGTAGTCGAGGAGTCGACGGTCCCCGTCATCGAGACCGGCGTCGGCAACTGTCACGTTTATGTCGACGCGGCCGCCGATCTCGACAAGGCGCTGGCGATCGTCGTCAACGCGAAGACGCACCGCACCAGCGTCTGCAACGCCGCCGAGTCGCTGCTCGTGCACGAGTCTGTCGCCGAGGCGTTCCTGCCGCGCGTCGTCGCGGCACTGCAGGAGGCCGGGGTCACCCTGCACGGCGACCAGGCGTTCGGCGCGTACGACGGCGTGGTGGCCGCCACGGACGAGGACTGGGCCACGGAGTACCTCTCGCTCGACATCGCGGCGCGCGTCGTACCCGATCTCGACACGGCGCTCGAGCACATCCGGCGCTGGTCGAGCCAGCACTCCGACGCGATCGTCACCGAGGACCAGGCCGCCGCACGGCGCTTTGTCGCCGAGGTCGACTCCGCGGGCGTCCTGGTCAACGCCTCCACCCGGTTCACCGACGGCGGTGAGTTCGGGTTCGGCGCCGAGATCGGCATCAGCACCCAGAAGCTGCACGCACGCGGGCCGATGGGGCTGACGGAGATGACGTCGACGAAGTATGTCGTGATCGGCGACGGCCACGTGCGCTGACGGGTCGCCCTCCGCTGGTCAGTGCGGCGAGGAGAACGCGCTCATGAAGCTGACCCGCACCGTGTCGTCGTACAGGTCCATCGAGACGAGGCCGCCCGCCTGGACGCTCGCGCTGGCCTGCCAGCCGTAGTCCACGACCTTGCCGCCGCCGTCCTGCTGGTAGTAGAAGCCGGTCTCGACGCTGGCTCCGCCTCCGCCCGCTTTGATCCCGACGTTGACGACGAGACCGTTGGTCGCCCAGTCGCCCTCGACCCGGGCGAACGCCTCGAGCCAGAGGACACCGCGCGTGGCCTCGATCGACCATCCTTCACACCCGATGCTGACGGACACCACCAGGAGGTCGATGTTCAGGTCGAGGTCGGCGAGTGGGCTGCCGTCGCTGCACGGGGTGGCGGCCGCCCGTTCGGACTTGACCTCCGGGTCGGGCTCGGTCGGCACGGAGATCCCGACGCAGGGGGGGTCGCCCTCCTGGTGGCCGTCGTAGCCCTCGTTGTAGCCGACGAAGAGGTCCGCCGTCAGCCTCAGGTTGGCCAGCATGGAGTGGACCGGCGTCGAGAACTCGAGCTCGCCGCGGATGCCCGCGAGCTCGTGGGCGACCGGGTCCTTGAGCAGTGCCTGGAGCCCGCTGAAGTGCTCGGCCGTCGCGTCGTGGTACGCCGACAGGGCGTCCCCCCAGTACTCGATCCGGCGTTCCCACTCGTTGAAGACCGAGTGCGACTGGCTGCACGTGTTCCCGCTCTGGTCACCACAGTAGGGGTGGCCGGGGAACATGCCCTGGCAGTTGTTCGGGCCGATCGCCTGGTCCTGGACCTCGAGGTAGTCGTCCCACGCCTGGGTGATCTCCCGGTCGTACGACGTGCCGATCCGGCGCAGGATGTCGTTGACGATGCGGACGCGAGCCGGCGCCCAGGACTGCATCCGCTGGCTGAGCTGGACCTCGAGTGCGTTCCTTCGTTGGTAGAGGGCGAGGATGTATTGGTTGTAGGCCTCGAGCTCGTCGGCGTAGTAGCTGTTGCCGCCGGAGAGCCGAGCCCGGCCGACGAGCTCGCCCCAGGTCCCCGGGACGTACGGGAGGATGAGCGACTGGTCGGCGCCGCCGGACAGGTCGTAGACGGTGCTGCTGTCGATCAGCGTCCGGCGGCTGGTTTCGTCGTCGCCGTTCTGGAGCTCGATCGGGTCCGCGGTGTCGTCGGTGCGCAGCGAACGACGGACGTGGGGGAGCGCGGCCGTCTTGTTGCCCTGGCACGCGAGCACCGCCCCGAGCTCGGCCTGGACCGCCTGGCTCTCCGGGTCCACGGCGGCCGCCTGGCGCAAGGCCTGGACCGCGAGGTCCCACTGGCGGCGCAGGGCATAGCCATGTCCGAGGTTCACCAGCCGGACCGCGTCCTGGCGGACGCCGACCGAAGGTGCGGGTCCGGCCTCGGCGGCCTTCCGGGCGAACGCGATCGCCCACTCCGGGTGGTCGACGAGGTTGGCGGCCGCGGCGGCGTTCGACAGGTTGACGCTGTCGGTCGGGTCGAGCTCGTAGGCGCGCAGCGTGGCGGCGAGGGCGGCGTCGTACCGCCTGTCGGCGACGGCGATCGCGGCGACCTGGTCGAGCAGGCCGCTGTCGTTCCGCGCGGGGAGCTCGTCCCACGCGTCACTGTCCTCGGCCGTCGCGTCGGCGACGTACGCCTTCGCCTGCTGAAGTGCGACCTCGAACGTCGGCACCGCGCCCGTGGGCGGCGGCTGGAAGCCGACGCAGGCGACGAAGATGCCGTCCGGATGACCTGGGGCGTCCCGCACCTCCTGGGTGGCCTCCAGGCCGCCGCCGTACAGGAAGCCGCCGCCGGCGCCTGCCCGCACCTCGCGCTCCGCCGGGGCCGAGGTCCCGGGTCTGTGGGTCGCGCTGGGTCCGACGCGGATCCGGACCGTCTCCATGCCGACCTCGGGCGGCGTCCACCGGACCGTTGCAGCACCCAGGGCGTCAGTGGTGAAGTTGGTGGTCGCCTTGACCCACGTGTCGCCGTCCCGGCGCTCGAGCCAGGCCATCCGTCCGGGCTTCGCCGGGGTGACCTGGACGGGCGTGCTCACCGGCACGCCGACCCGCCACGGACCTGGCGGGAACGACGCTGCCACGATGGTCGGCGCCTTCACCACCCGGAGGGTGAGCGCGTCGGACCCGTTGGCGGCCACGGCGCGGACGGTGACCCGCCCCACCCGGTTGAACCGGACCCGCACCGTGGCCTTGCCACGACGGTCGGAGTGGTCGCTGCCGATCGCCCGCCAGCCTTGGCCGGTCCGCTTCTGGAACACCACCCTTCGGCCGCGCACGCCGACATCCGCGGTGAGTGCCACCGGCCGGCCGACGACCGGCGTGTTGTCGGAGGCAGTGAGGCGCACGCGGGCGGCGGCGTCAGCGCCAGGTGCTGCCACGCCGAGGAGGGCGAGGGTGAGGACGACGGTCAGCAGTCGTGACATGGCACCAGCGTCACCCGCGGCGCTCAAGTACCGCTCAATTTCGCAATGATCGGAGCAGAGTGGACTAGACCGGTGGGGCCTTCAGCGCCGCTACCGTGGTCACATGTCCGAGGACGCCGACCGGCTCGGTCGCGCGCTGGCGGCGCGAGATCGACGGGACTTCGCCGCGGCGTACGACGAGCTCGTGGTGCTGCGCGGGTCCGGCAGCCTGGACGCCGAGGGCCTGTACGCGCTCGGTGACGCCGCCTGGTGGTTGGGGCTGATCCGCGAGACCCTCGAGATCTGCGAGGAGTGCCACGAGCGCTTCCTCGAGGAGGGCCGGCTCGACCGGGCGGCGATGGTGGCGCTGGAGTCCGGGTTCCACTGGATGATGCGGGGCGAGCCCGAGGTCGGGTCGGGCTGGCTGAGCCGTGCCAGGCGTCTCCTCGACGGGCAGCCGCCGAGCATCGGCCACGGGTTCCTGCTCTGGATGGACGCGCAGGTCAGGTTCGCCTCTGGCGATATCGAAGGGGCACGGTCGGGAGCGGTCGCCCTCGAGCAGCTGGCCGCCGATCTCGAAGAGCCGGCCCTGGCCTGCTTCGGGCTGGCGTTGCAGGGGGTGATGACGATCCGCGGCGGCGACACCGCCCGTGGCTTCGAGCTGCTCGACGAGGCGATGCTGCCGGTCCTGGCCGGCCGGATCGGCCCGGGCGAGGCCGGCAACCTCTACTGCCAGATGATCTCGATCTGCACCGACCTCGCGGACGTCGCGCGGGCCCGGCGCTGGACCGAGGCCACCGAGCGCTGGTGCGACCTGTCGTCCAGCGCCGTCATGTTCGAGGGGATCTGTCGGGTCCACCGTGCGCAGCTGCTGCGGATCCAGGGCGATCTCGACGCCGCCGAGGAGGCGGCTGCGGCGGCGTGCGCGGAGCTGGCCGAGCTCAACGTGGAAGCCGTCGCCGAGGCGCATTACGAGATCGGGGAGTCACGTCGGCTGCGGGGGGAACTCGCCGGCGCACGGGCGGCGTACGACGCCGCGGCCTCCCTGGGGCGGGTGCCGCAGCCGGGCCGCTCGCTGCTGGTGCTCGCCGAGGGCCGCCCGGACGAGGCGGCCGCCGCCATCCGGGGCGCAGTCGCCGAGCAGGGTGACCCGTTCCCGCGGGCCCGCCTGCTTGCCGCGCAGGCGACCATCGCCTGTGCACGCGGTGACTACACGACTGCCGACGTCGCCGCGAGCGAGCTCGACGCGATCGCCCGGACCTACGGGTCGCCGGGGTTCCGAGCATGGGCGGACATCGCCCGGGGCGCCGTGCTGATCGGCAGTGGCTCGCCGGCCGACGCGGTGGCTCCGTTGCGCGCGGCGCTGGCGGCCTGCCGGGCGATGGGCGCGACGTACGACGAGAACGTGGCCCGGGGCCTGCTGGCCGACGCGATCGATCCCCAGGCCCAGACGTCGGCGGGCCCTCCGGGCGGGCTGACAGCGCGGGAGTGGGAGATCTTGGGTGCGGTGGCCGAGGGGCTCTCGAACCGGCAGGTCGCGGCCCGCCTCGTGATCAGCGAGAAGACGGTCGCCCGGCACCTGGCCAACGTGTACGCCAAGCTCGGGGTCACGTCGCGCACGGCGGCGGCGGCGTGGGCGCACCAGGAAGGCGTCGTCGGCTGAGGCTGCTGCACCGAACTGTGCAGGCCGTCCAGTGACGAATGCACAGTTCTCCGGAAGCGGCAGCGGGCCGCCGGCTCCTAGCGTCGTGAGTCCCACCCGACCGACCAGGGAGCCCCTCATGTCCCTCACCACCGAGACCGCCACCTCACCCGTCGAGTCCAGCGCCGCCGAGGAGTTCGCCGAGCGGATGCTCGGGGTGTTCAACGACTCCGCGCTGTGTCTCCTCCTCAGCGTCGGCCACCAGATCGGCCTGTTCGACACCATGTCCACGCTGCCGCCGTCGACCAGCGCCGAGATCGCCGCTGCGGCCGGGCTGGACGAGCGCTATGTCCGCGAGTGGCTCAACGGTGTCACCGCCGGACGGGTCGTCGAGCACGACCCGGAGAGCTCGTCGTACTGGCTGCCTGCCGAGCACGCCGCCAGCCTCACCACCGGCGCCGGGCCGGGGAACCTGGCGCGGATGATGCAGCTGGTCCCCCTGCTGGCCGAGGTGGAGGAGCAGGTCGTCGCCTGCTTCACGACCGGGGGCGGCGTCGGGTACGACGCGTTCCCGCGGTTCCACCGGCTGATGGCGGAAGACAGCGAAGCGACCCACGACGCCGGGCTGCTGGACCTCGTCGTACCCCTGGTCCCAAGGCTGCGGGAGACGCTGACCGCCGGCGCCAGGGTGGCGGACGTCGGGTGCGGGTCGGGTCACGCCGTCAACCTGCTGGCGCGGGCGTTCCCGGACAGCCGGTTCGTGGGCTACGACTTCGCCGTCGAGGCGATCGAGTCAGCGCGGAAGGAGTCGGCGGCGTGGGGACTCGCCAACACCGAGTTCGTCGTCCGCGACATCGCCGACCTCGGCGCGGTCGGGGAGTACGACGTCGTCACCGCGTTCGACGCCATCCACGACCAGGCCCATCCGGCCACGGTGCTCGCCAACATCGCCACGGCCCTGAAGCCCGACGGCACCTTCCTGATGGTCGACATCAAGGCGTCCAGCCACGTGCACGAGAACCTGGAGGAGCCGGCCGCCACCTTCCTCTACACGGTCTCGCTGATGCACTGCATGACCGTCTCGCTGGCCCAGGGCGGCGACGGTCTCGGCACCGCCTGGGGACGGCAGACGGCGGAGCGGATGCTGCACGAGGCCGGGTTCGCGAACGTCGACGTCCACGAGATCGAGACGGACCCGTTCAACAGCTACTACGTCGCGACGTCGGGTTGACGCCCACAGTCCCCACGCCATCGCGGCGAAGGCGGCGACCGTCAGCGCCGCTGTGAACGGTGTGTGTCGCGGCACCTCTCCGAACACCAGGTGGGCGAACCCGAGCGTGAGCAGGCAGTTGACGACGTTGAGCACCGGCATCGACGCCGACAGGCGCGCCGAGCGGTAGGCGAGCTGGTTGACCGAGATCCCGGCGAGGCCGGCGCCGACCAGCGCGTAGGGCAGCCACGACGTCGCGAGCGCGAGCAGGCCGTTGCCGTCGCGGTAGAGCTGGCAGGCCTCGATCAGCACCGCCATCAGGCCGAACAGCACGCCGGACGCGCAGCCGAGGAGGAACGCACGCGGCGTCGGGCCGGCGACGGCACCCGCGGCCGCGATCGCGACCAGGGCGCCGCCGGCGGCGGCCGAGCAGCCGAGCAACAGGGTGAACAGGTCGGGGGAGTGGTGGGCGGACCGCACGTCGGCCGCGAGCAGCAGTACGGCGATTGCGAGCGCGGTGACCGTCACCCCGACCAGCTCGGAGCGGGAGGGCCAGGAGCGCGCGAGCGCCGCGCGGATCGGCACCGCGAACACGATGCCCATGATCGCGATCGGCTGGACCACCCCGATCGGCCCGTTGTCGAGCGCGAGCACGTGGAACGTGAACCCGACCGGCCCGAGTGCGAGGGCGAACAGCCACTCCGGTCGTCGTACGAGGAAACGCATCAGGTCGACGACGCCTGCGCCCTCCGGTGCCTTCCCCGTGGACAGGTGCTGGGTGGACGTCGAGAGTGCGGTCGTCGCCGCGCTCGCGAGGGCGAAGAGCACGGCCAGCCAGATCACGGCCGTGACGGTAGGCAGGCCAGGTAGCGGGTCGGTGAATGACACGAGTACCGGCAGGGGTCGATCGGCCGCGAGGGTCGGCAAGGTAGGTTTCGCGCCATGGCAGGGGCGCCCGACCGCATCTACGCGGACGCATCCACGGAGCGGCTCCTCACCGGCGCGACCGCGATCACGTTCGTCCGCACCATCGCGACCCTGGCGCTCACCCTGTGGGGCGCGTACGACGAGAGCCTCACCCTGCTCGTCACCGGACTCGTCGTCTACTGGGTGGGCGACACCCTCGACGGCGCGTGGGCGCGGCTGACCGATTGCGAGACCCGGATCGGCGGGGTCATCGACATGGTGAGCGACCGGCTCAGCTGCGGTGCGTTCTACGTCGGCCTGGCCTGGCTCCAGCCGGCGCCGCTCTTCTTCAGCGACGAGCCGATGGAGCTGATCGCGATCCCGGTCGCGGTCTACCTGTTCGAGTTCATGGTCATCGACATGTTCCTGTCGCTGGCCTTCCTCGCCTGGCCGATCCGCAGCCCCAACTACTTCTACGTGGTCGATCGCCGGATCTACCTCTGGAACTGGTCGCGGCTCGGCAAGGCGGCCAACTCGGGCCTGTTCGCCGTCCTGCTGCTCGCGACCGGGTGGTGGTGGCTCGGGCTGATCATCGCGGTCGCACTGCTCGTGCTGAAGTGCGTGTCGCTGCGCTGGCTGCTGCAGCTCGGGCTACCGGTTCCGGAGAGGGTCCCGGCCGCATGATCCTGTGGCTGACGACGTTCGCAGTCAGCATCGCGTCGGCTCTGCTCCCGTTCCTCCCGATGGAGGTCTACATCCTGGGCGCCGCGGCGACCGAGCCCGGCGTCCCGGCCGCGATCACGCTCGGGATCGCGGCCGGCGCAGGCGCGACCATCGGCAAGATCATCTGGTACGAGGCCGCGCGCCGCGGCATCGACTCGAAGTGGGCGCAGAAGAAGCTCGCAGCGCCGAAGGTGAAGGCCGGCTACGAGAAGTGGGTCGCCCGGATGCAGGGGCGCCCGGTGTACGCCGCGAGCATCATGTTCCTGGCGGCGTCGGTCGGACTCCCGCCCCTGCTGGTGATGGCTGCCGTCGGTGGTCTGCTGAAGATGCCGATGTGGGTGTTCATCCCCACCGTCTTCCTGGGCCGCACCGTCCGCTTCACGCTGCTGTTCCTGGGCGTCGACTTCGCCATCCACTGAGACCGGTAGGATCCCGCGCATGCAGATCAGCCTGACCGCACTCGCCGTACTCCAGGCCGCCGAGGAGCACGGCGAGCCCGCCGTCAACCCGTGGTTCATCGGCGGCGGCGCGCTGCTCATTCTGCTCCTCCTGCTCGCCGGCCTCGTGTGGTTCGGCGGCGGCCGCGACCACAGCTGAACCCCGCGGCCCCTCGATGACTCGGCGATGACTGACCCCGCTCGGCGGCCCCGGGTCGGGGTGATGGGCGGCACGTTCGACCCCATCCACCACGGCCACCTGGTGGCGGCGTCGGAGGTCCAGGGCTGGTTCGGGCTCGACGAGGTCGTCTTCGTCCCGACCGGGCAGCCCTGGCAGAAGACCGACCGGGTCGTCTCGCCCGCCGAGCACCGCTACCTGATGACGGTGATCGCCACCGCCGCCAACCCGCGGTTCACGGTCAGCCGGGTCGACATCGACCGCGCCGGACCGACGTACACGATCGACACGCTGCGCGACCTCCGCGCCGCGCGCCCGGACGCCGACCTGTTCTTCATCACCGGCGCTGACGCGCTGACCGACATCTTCAGCTGGCGCGACGCCGACGACGTGTTCGCGCTCGCGCACTTCGTCGGCTGCACCCGACCCGGGTCGGAGATGGACCCCGCCACGCTTTCGGCGATACCGGCCGATCGTGTCACGATGTTGGAGGTGCCGGCACTCGCGATCTCCTCCACCGACTGCCGTCAGCGGCAGGCGCAGGGGGAGCCGATCTGGTACCTCGTCCCTGACGGGGTCGTGCAATACATCACCAAGCACGGCCTCTACGCCGCAGAACCCGGAGTGAAATGACCGCGACCGAGCACGCCGTCGAGCTGGTCCACGCGGCGGCCCGCGCCGCCGCCGACAAGCTCGCCACCGACATCCTCGCCTTCGACGTGAGCGAGCAGCTGGCCATCACCGACGCCTTCCTGCTCGCGTCCGGCGCCAACGACCGGCAGGTCAAGGCGATCGTCGACGAGGTCGAGGACAAGCTGCGTGAGATCGGCGCGAAGCCGATCCGCCGCGAGGGCGAGCGCGACGCACGCTGGGTGCTCATCGACTACGGCGAGATCGTGGTCCACGTCCAGCACAGCGAGGAGCGGCAGTTCTACGCGCTCGAGCGGCTCTGGCGCGACTGCCCGATCATCGAGCTGCCGGCCGAGGTGCACGGGCCGGCTTCGGCCGGTGGCTGAGGCAGAGCGCCGGCTGGTCCTGCTGCGGCACGGGCAGACCGAGTGGAACGCGGTCAAGCGGATCCAGGGCCACCTCGACCCGGCGCTCGACGACCTCGGTCACGCCCAGGCGCAGGCCGTGGCGCCGGCGATCGCCGCGCTGGCGCCGACGCTGCTGGTGTCCTCGGACCTGCAGCGGGCCCGGCAGACGACCGAGTACGTCGCGCAGGCGACCGGCCTGGGCGCGTCGTACGACGACCGCCTGCGGGAGTGCTACCTGGGTGAGCGCCAGGGCCTGACCCACGATGAGTACGCCGCGCTCGACCCCGACGAGTACGCGCGGTTCCGCGCCGGTGACTGGGACGACATCCCCGGCGCCGAGACGCTGGCCCAGGTCGCCGACCGGTTCACCGCCGTGCTGAAGGAGACCGCGGGTGTGCTCGAGCCGGGGGAGACCGCCGTGGTCGTCGCCCACGGCGCCGCGATCCGGACCGCCATGGTGCACTGGCTCGCCTGGCCGCTCGAGATGGTCCGGGACTTCCGCGCGCTCGCCAACTGCGGGTGGGTGGAGATCGTCGAACGCCCCTCCGGGCGCTGGGCGCTGGCGGCGTACAACCGCACCGCCTGAGGCGCCCTACACGTAGGTGTAGTTGTAGGTGATGAGCACCGGCTGCGGCCAGCCGAGGTTCATGCTCACGGTCGCCGTCGTCCCAACGGGCTGCTCGGGCACCGTCACCACGAGTCTCTTGGTCGGGGTCTCCGCCTTGCGGCCGCCTGTCGAGTACGCCGTCGCCTCCACCGGGCCGCCGGTGAACACCGACGTCGACATGGTCGGGTTCATCGCCAGGTTCTGGGCCGTCACGTCTCCCCAGAACGACGCGTCGAACCCCGAGACGGCGCGCTCGTCGGGGATCTCCCAGGTCACCGACATCGACCCGAGGGCCGGGTCGGACCACTGCGCGGTGCCGAGGACCGCGTTGATCGTCCAGCCCAGCGCCCGGAGGCCGGCAGTGTCGATCGGCTGGCCGTTGTGGGTGATCGTGAAGCCGGTCCGGGTCGCGATCTGGGAGCTCCGGGTCGCCGGGTCGCTCGAGACAGGGCTGGACGTCGGCACCGTGGTCACATCGGTCGGTGTCACCGAGGCCGACGAGGCGGACGGGCCACTCGGTGCCGTACCGCCCTTCGGCCGGCGCGGCTCGTCGTCGCAGCCCGCGGCGGACACCAGCATCAGCACCACGATGCAGCAGGCGAGTCGCACCACACGGAGCATCGGTCACCTCCGTCGAACGCTTCGACGCTAGCGCCCGCGGGTCCGCGCCGCGGCGACTTCGCAGAACCTTTGCCTACGCGTGGCCGGGGACCTCGATTTCACCGGCGTCGCAGCGTTCGGTAAGGTTCTCCGCGTTGCAAACCACGGGGCTGTGGCGCAGCTGGTAGCGCATCTGCATGGCATGCAGAGGGTCAGGGGTTCGAGTCCCCTCAGCTCCACAAAGTTTCTTGATGGACAAGGTCGGCTTCCGAGCGGAAGCCGACCTTCGTCGTTCCTGCGCCCTACCCGGCGCCGGCGGACTCCTCGCGGAGCCGCGGCTCGACCCGGAGCTCGGGGTTGACGCCGTGCTTGTCGGCGTAGAACGCGCGGACGAGATCCATGTCAGCGACGACGTCGCCGGACGGGGTGAAGGACGGCCCCATCCCGAGGGTGCGGGTCTCGCCGTCGATGAACCCGAGGCAGATCGGCAGGCCGGTCTGCCCCGCGATCCGGTAGAAGCCGGGCTTCCAGTACTCGCTCTTGCCCCGCGTGCCCTCGGGAGCGATCACCAGCAGGAAGGACTCGTGCGTCTCGGCTTCCTTCAGCAGCTCCCGGATCGTCGCGCCGGGGTTGGCGCGGTCGAGCGGGATGCCTCCGGTCGCACGCATGATCCAGCCCATCGGTCCCTTGAAGAACGACTGCTTGATGAGCACCTGGGGGCGCCGGCCGTCGCTCCAGGCGATGAGCAGCATCGCGACCCAGTCCCAGTTCGACGTGTGCGGCGCGCCGACGAGGATCCCCTTGCTGGGCACCGTGCCGACAAGGCGCCATCGGGTCGCGCGCAGAGCGCCTCGGGCGAGCGCGCGTCGTACCCGCATCGTGTGAGCCATGGTCGAAACCGTAGTCGGCCGGCGACGGCGGCCGCGCCGGGTGTCGGACGGCGTGGTGCCTACCGCTTCTCGCTGGACCGCGCCATGCTCGAGGTGTGACCTCGGAGTCGCCGGAGCTTCCGTGGGGTGTGGTGCTCAGCATCATCACGGTCCTCGCCCTTGCCAACGCCTGGTTCGAGCCGTTCGAGGACTCGGGCCCGGCGGAGACGACGTCCGGGGTCGACAGGGAGTCCCACGACCCGATGGTGCGCAAGTCGCGCGGCTGGACGTCGTTCCGCCGGGCGACGATCACGCCGGGTATCCAGACCCTCACCGACGGCGCCGGCCAGTGCACGACCAACTTCGTGTTCACCGACGCGGCCGGCGAGGTCTACCTCGGGCAGGCCGCCCACTGCGCCACCACCGGTGACGAGGAGAACGGCTGCGAGGCTCCGACCCGGCCGCTCGGGACGAGGGTCACGTTCAACGCCCACGGCACGCGGTACGACGCCGGCGAGCAGCTCGGGCGCGGCAGGCTGGCCTACAGCAGCTGGCGCACGATGCAACGGCGCGGTGAGAAGAACCGGAACGCCTGCGCCTTCAACGACTTCGCACTCGTCCGGGTGGCGCGCGGCTCCCGGGACAAGGTGAACCCGAGCCTGCCGTACTGGGGTGGCCCGACGGGCCTGCCGGCCACCGGCGTCGACTCCTACTCGATCAGCCGCGTCTACGGGTACGGACGTTCGTCGCTGCGCGAGGACGGCAGCCCGTACTCGCGTCAGGCCGCCACGCTGATGCCGGGCGGGTCCGACACCGACGGCTGGTCGCACACGATCTACTCGCCGTCGCCGGGCATCCCGGGGGACAGCGGGAGCGGGTACGTCGACGGGGACGGTCGGGCGATGGGGACGCTGTCGACCCTCGTGATCGACACCGTGCTGTGGAACGGCCTCGGCGACCTGGCCAGCGAGCTGCGCTACGCGCGCCGGCACTCCGGGATCGTCGGGCTCAAGCTGGAGGTCGGCACCATCCCCTTCGACGACTCCCGGGGTCGATGAGGGGAGGTCGCCCATGGACACGGGTCTGGCCGGCTGGTCGGGAACCGAGGAGACTCGTCTCGGCATGCCCTCGGGGCCTGCGCGACATGGGGAGTACGACGGTGCCGACGACAACCGTGATCGGGCGCGATGCCGAGCTCGACGCGATCCGTGACCTGCTCGATCGCGCGGTGTCGGGGCCGGTCGGGCTGGTCGTGGAGGGTGAGGCCGGGATCGGCAAGTCGGTGCTGCTCGAGGCAGCCGTCGAGCAGGCGGCCGGGCGCGGGTTCCGTGTCCTGGGCAGCCGGGCGGCGGAGGCCGAGGCGTCGTGGTCGCTGCTCGCGGTCGGCGACCTGCTGGACGACGTGCCCGAGCAGGCCATCGACCCACTCCCGGAGCCCCAGCGCAACGCGCTGGACGTGGTCATGCGCCGCGCCGAGCCTGACGGGCGGTCCGTCGAGCAGGCGACCGTCGGTGCTGCGCTCCGCGGCGTGCTGACCCGGCTCGCATCCGAAGGCCCGCTGCTGCTCGTGCTCGACGACGTGCACTGGGTCGACGAGGCGTCGGCGGCGGTCCTGGGCTACGTGCTGCGCCGGCTGGGCGACGATCCGGTCGCGGTCGTCACGACCCGGAGACTCCCGGAGCCGGCTCGGCTCGACCTCCCCGGCGTGCTTCCGGAGGACGCGGTCGTGCGGTTGCGGTTGGGGCCGGTGTCGATGGGGGCCTTGAGATCGATCCTGGAGTCGCGACTGCCGACCCGGCTGACGCGGTCGACGTTGTCGCGGGTCCACGACGCCTCCCAGGGGAACCCGCTGTTCGCGCTGGAGATCGTCCGGGTCCTCGAGGAGGTCGGGGTGCCACCGTTCGGCGAGCCGTTGCCGGTGCCGGGCGACGTGCAGGAGCTGATCCGCCGTCGGGTCGCGGACCTGCCGGAGCGTACCCGGGTGCTGCTGCTGCGCGCCGCGCTCGCTTTCGGGCCGACCAGCCCGGTGCCCCCGTCGGCGCTCGGAGAACGGAGCCTCGACTGCCTGGTCGACGCGGAGCGGGCAGGTGTGGTCCGCCTCGACGGTCAGGTCCTCCGGTTCGCCCATCCGTTCCACGCGGCCGCCGTGCTCGCGACCGCGCACCCCGACCTGATCCAGGAGGTACGACGCCAGCTCGCTGCCGAGGCGGTCGGACCCGAGGAACGGGCTCGCCACCTCGGCCGCGCCGTCGACGTACCGGACCTCGATGTCGCCCGCACGATCGAGGTCGGCGCCGAGGCCGCGCTGACCCGCGGAGCGCCCTTGGACGGCGCGTTGCTCCTCGAGCGTGCGTGCCGGCTGACACCCGCGGAGGCGCCGCGACTCGCGGTCCGTCGTGGCCTGCGGGCGGCTGAGTACTACGAGCACGTGGGCGAGCATGCCTCCGCCGAAGCGATGCTCGACCACCTCATCGCGCGGGAGCTGACCGGCGACGAGGCGGCGGAGGCGCTCCGGCTGCGGGCGGAGGTCTGCATGGCAGACGACGACCTGGCCGGAGCAGAGGACGCCCTCGCCGAGGCACTCGCGCTGAACCCAGCAGCGCACCGGTGCGCCCTCTCGCTGATGGCGATCACCGCGCAGCGACGCGACTTCGAGCGGGCCCAGCGGTTGAGCCGGGACCTCCTCGAGCGACTCGACCCGTCCACGGACGGCCCGCTCGTCGCTGAGGTGCTCGCCTACTCCGCGATGACCGACTTCCGCGCCGGCGACGGCCTGGACTGGGCCCGGATCGAGCGCGCGCTTGAGCTGGAGGACCGAGACGCGGTCCCGGTGGGCTCCGATCCGCCGTGCGTCATCGCGGCGTACTTCGCGTTCTACGCCCATCGCTACGACGAGGCGCGGCAGCGCCTGATCGAGATCAGGGACGACGTGGCCCTGCGGGGTTTCGAGGACGGCTACATCCAGCACTGGCTGGGACGGCTGGAGACCGCATGCGGCAACCTCGGAGCGGCGATCGCGCACATCGACGAGGGCATCGCCATCACCGCGCTGACCGGGAACAGCGCCTTGAGGGACCAGCTGGTGGCAGATCGTGCGTTCGTCGACGTCCTCCACGGCGATCTCGATACCGCCCAGGAGCGGCTGCAGCACGAGGGGCCGGTCGGTGGTCTGGCCGCCAACACCGAGATCAGGGTGGCGCTCGCGGCGGGGCTCTCGGGGGGCGATCCGGAAATGGCGTGGGAGGCCTGCCGGGCGCGGGTCGAGGAGGCAGAGCGCGACGGGCTCACCGAGCCGCACCAGGACGACTGGGTGCCCGACGCCATCGAGCTGATGATCGCCCGCGGACTCGGCGACCGTGCCGGGGCCATCATCGAAGCCTGGGAGGAGCGCGGCCGGGCGCTCGGCTACCCGTGGGCGCTCGCACTGGGCGCCCGCTGCCGAGCCGTCCTGCACGCCGCGGAGGGCGACGATGCCACCGCGATCGCGGCGGCCGAGGAGGCGCTTGAGCACCACCGCTCCTCGGGGCAGCCGTTCCATCGCGCCCGGACGCTGCTGGTCCTGGGTGCTTCACTTCGTCGGGTACGACGACGGGCCGACGCGCGCCGTGCGCTCGAGGAGGCACTCGCGGAGTTCGAGCGGATGGGCTGCCGCCGGTGGACGGAGCGAGCGCGCGAGGAGCTCGCCCGGATCGGCGGGCGCTCGGCGTCGACGGGCGGGCTGAGCAGGAGCGAGCGCCGCGTCGTCGAGCTGGCCGCAGGGGGAGCCTCGAACAAGGAGATCGCGGCGACCCTGTCGGTGAGCGTGCACACGATCGAGAGCCACCTTTCGCACGCGTTCGTGAAGCTCGGTGTCACCCGGCGCGGCCAGCTGGCAGGACGGCTCGCGGACGAGGCGCAGCAGATCGACTGACCCGTCAAAGTTCGCAGGTTTCCGTGATGCGACCGCCCCGGACCGGAACCTAGCGTCGACCACGTGAGCGAGTTCCTCCAGGAGTGCTACGTCGCGGCAGGTCACACGGATGCGGCGAGTCGAGCGCTCGTGCGCATGAAGGCGATGGCCGTGGAGTCGACCGAGGACGGCCACCCGGCCCACCTGGTCCGATCGATCCTCGTGCCCGGGGACGAGACCTGGTTCCTGCTGTGGGAGGCCGACAGCGCGGACACCGTCCGCAACGTCGCCCGCCGTGCGGGTGTTGCGTGCGACCGGATCACCGAGGCACTGGACCTGCCGCCCCTGTTCCAAGGCTCCGCCTGACCGCCGCCGGCGGTCGTCATCTATCCCGAAGGGAGCCCGACGACGGTGCTCACCTCCAATAGGGAGGTCTCGATCGACGGCCTCGCCGTCAGCGCGAAGTAGCCCCACTCGAAAGGAGCACGACAATGAGTACTCGGACCCTGGCCCTGGCGACAGCCCTGGCCACGGCGCCCGCCGCGGTGGTGCTGGCGGCAGCACCGGCCCAGGCGGCCGGCCACACCGTGGTCTTCATGAACGGATCGCAGATGGTGGTGCAGTCCGGCGCCGGTGGCGCGAACTGGATCACGATCAACAACGCCACGCTCCCCAACGGCGGGCCGGCGTACCTCGTACGGGACAACACACCGGGCGCAACGATGACGACCACGTCGCCGTGCCAGGTCGCCAGCTCGGCGTCGGTGATGTGCCCCAAGTCGTTGGTGTCGTCGTACGACGTGACGAGCGGTGACCTGAACGACGTCATCCAGTTCCCCGCCCTCGCGCTCGCCGGGGTCGTGCATGCCGGTGCGGCAACGATTGGATCGAGCCGGGAACCGGTCCGGAGGACCTCTTCGGAGACGCCGGCAGCGACACCGTCAACTATCGCACCCGGACCACGGCCGTGTCGCTGAGCCTGGACTCTGCCGAGAACGACGGCGGCCCCAGTGAACACGACTTCCTGGGCTCCGACCTGGAGATCCTCGCCGGCGGAGCCAGCAATGACACGATCACCGGCAACCAGCTGGCGCAGACCCTGAACGGGAACGGGGGTGACGACGTCCTGGACGGTGGACTCGGCAGCGACATCATGTTCGGGGGCGCGGGTGTCGACACGGTCGACTACCGCAGGCGGGTCGCGCCGGTCACGGTGTCGGTCGACGGTGTCTCGAGCGACGGCGAGGCCGGCGAGAACGACTGGGTCCCGCCCGAGAACGAGATCGTCATCGGCGGCAGCGGTGACGACACCCTGTCCGGACCGGACGGCAGCAACATCTTCGACGGCTACTTCGGCAAGGACACGCTCCTCGGAGGCGCCGGAGACGACGTGCTCGACGGCGGTCCCGGCCCGGACACGCTGTCCGGCGGGGAAGGGATCGATCTGGTGACGTACGAAGACCGCACCCAACCCGTCGTCGTCATGATCGACGCGCTCGCCAACGACGGCGAGGCCGGCGAGCGTGACCTGGTGAAGGCCGATGTCGAAGACATGCGTGGCGGCAGTGGCGCCGACCGGCTGACCGGCAGCGGTGCCGCCAACACCCTCGACGGGGGAGCGGGCGGTGACACCCTGGCCGGTGGCGGCGGTGCGGACCTGCTCCTCGGAGGCGCCGGCCCCGACGTCTTGGCCGGCGGCGGCGCCCTCGACACGGTGTCGTACGCCGACCGCGGCTTCGCGGTCAGCGCCACCATCGACAACACGGCGAACGACGGCTCGTTCGGCGAGGGCGACAACGTCAAGGGCGATGTCGAGGTGCTCCGCGGCGGTACGGCGAACGACGTGCTGGCCGGGTCAGGCGACGCAGAGCGTCTCTACGGCGGACCGGGAGACGACGTCCTGGCCGGCAACGGCGGTGCCGACCTCCTCGTCGGCGAGGAGGGAGCCGACGAGCTCATCGGCGGCGCGGGCGCCGACACGGCGAGCTACGCCGAGCGGCCGACCAACGTGGTGGTGACCATCGACGACGTCGCGAACGACGGCCGGCCGAGCGTGACGGGGGAGCGCGACAACGTCCGAGTCGACGTCGAGAAGGTCGTCGGCGGTGTCGGCAACGACCAGCTGAGCGGTAGTGCAGCGGGCAACACGCTGTCCGGCGGGCCCGGGGACGACCAGCTCGACGGCCTCGCGGGCTATGACCGCATCGACGGAGGCGACGGGTTCGACTCCTGTGTCGGGGAGGTCAGGACGAATTGCCCGTGAGCCCGATGCTCGGTCGACCTGGATCGCTCAGGCGTCGCGGAACACCCGGTGCAACGCTTGGCCGACGAACTCCCCGAGGTGGTCCGCGGTCCAGGTGTTGCCCGGTGCCAGCATCGTCTGGATCGCGGTCTGGCAGGTGGACATGAAGATCTCGATGAGGACCGGCTGCTTGGCGTCGAGGTCCTCGATGTCCCACCACCGCTCGAGGGCAGGGCGCATCCACCTGGTCGCCTCGGTCCTGACCAGCGAACGAGCCCCTCGGAACCGCTTGGACATCGCCGGATCGGGCTCTCCGAGGACGAGGAGCCGCCACGCGTCGGCGCGCTCGGTCACTGTCCGCAGCAGCGCCTGGGTGCCGGTGACGAACGCCTCCTCCGGGGTTCCGGCGGTGCCGGAGCTGTGCAGGGCGCTGATCACCGCCTCGAGCAGCTGACCGCCCTCGCGATCGAGGAGGGCGTTGACCATCGCGACCCGGTCGGCGTAGCAGGCGTACACGACGGGCCGGGTGACGCCCATCTGCGCGGCCACGGCGCCGATCGTCACCGCGCCGAACCCATGCTCGTTCGCGATCGCCAGCGCAGCGTCGAGGACTAGGGGACGTCGCCGTTCCGGTCCCAGGTGGGCTGCTCGGGCGCGCGACGGCGGTCCGGCGGCAGACATGGGCTGGAGGCTAGTGGAAGCCATGGATTCCTGCATTCCCGCAGCAAAATCCTACAGCCATGCATTAACGTGGGTGCCGCAGGTCAGCAGCGGGCGAGCGCAGGCATGGGGATCTTCGACGCCGCCGGTTGCGCTCGAAGGGTGCAGGGGCATGGAGACATCGGTCGCTCGGCTCGACGCGCTGAGGGTTGCCATTGCCGAGGACCCCGACGCCGGCCACCACGTCGCGCACCGCGCCACGCTCGAGCTGCTCGATCGAACGGACCGGGCGGGCACCGACCGACTCCTTGTCGGAGTGGAGCACTTCGCCGAGGCCGCTGAGACGCTCGTCGGAACCGATCGGTGGCCGATGAAGGTCGGCGTGATGGCCAACGCGATCTCGCTCGTCGGCTTTGCAGAGCCCGCCGACTTCGCGACCCTCGACGCCCTGGTGAAGCGCTACGGCCACCGCGCGGTCGCCGCCGTCCAGACCGGTGTCGACGAACGGCTCGGCACCGCGTCGAGCATGCCGTTGGCGAGTCGCCTCGTCTGGAACCTCGCTCGCGCCGACGAGATCATCGACGGCTTGGTGGCGAGTGGGCTCGACCGGGATGCGGCCCTCGACGTCAGCGGCAACTGCTACCGGTGCGGGTTCTGGCTTGTCGTTGCCGACGTCGACCCGGACTCGCCCGGTCCCGAGCTCGCCACGGTCGAGGACGCTGTCAGGTGTGCCGACACCGGCGGGATCCGCGGGTGGCGGGCACAGGTCGCGGTCGTCGCCGCCAACCCGTGGTCGCCGTACCCCGTCGAGCTCCACAAGCTGTTGGTCGCCGGCGACCGCCTGCTTCCCGCAGCCGCCCTGGAGGAGGCGATCAAGTACTACCGCGAGCAGTCCGAGCGTCACGACCGGCAGCTCGTGGCGCGCGAGATCCGGCGCCTGGTGGCCGTGAGCGGCCTCAGCCAGCGGCAGTTCGCTGCGCTGTGCGGTACGTCGGCGCCCCGGCTCTCCACCTACGTGAACGGGTTGGTCACGCCGTCGGCCTCGATGATGGTGCGGTTCAACCATGCGTCGGCGCGCGCGCAGCGCCAGGCGCGCAGGGCGCGCGACGCCTCGGCGTAGGTGTGTTCCGGCTGAGGCCGCCTGACCCCACCCACTACTCTTCGGCCATGCCCAGAGCCGGAGTGCCGACGCGCGTCGCGGTCTTCGCCGCCCTGCGCGAGGTGCTCGAGGAGAATCCCTGGCGCAGCGTCACGCTCGCGGCCGTGGCCAAGCGCGCCGGGGTCAGCCGGCAGACGATCTACAACGACTTCGGGTCGCGGGCCGGCCTCGCCGAGGCCTACGCCCACGAGGTCGCCGACGCCTTCTGCGACCTCGTCGACGCCGACATGGAGGCGAACGCCGACAACCCGCGCGCGGGCCTGGAGGCCGCGCTCCGCACGTTCCTCGACGGCACCTCCGGCGACCCGCTGATCCGCCGGGTCCAGGACGGAGACGCGCACCCCGACCTGCTCCGACTCGTCACCACCGACAGCGGGCCCTTGCTGGCGCACATCGCCGAGCGGCTGACGATCGCCGTCGCCCGGGTGTGGCCGATCGCCGACCCAGCGGCCGGTCGCGCGCTCGCGCGCACCATCGCCCGACTCGGGATCAGCTACGTGGCGATGCCGCCCGAGACCGACGACGACGTCGCCGCGGAGCTGGCAGCCCTGCTGGCGCCGGCGCTCGAGGCGAGCATCGACCCGGACGCCTGATCAGCCGGCGTCGTCGTACGTCCTCGTCGCGGACTCTGCCCGCGCCCAGGTCGCGGCCATCATCGCCGCCTGGGTCCGGTGGGCGACGCCGAGCCGGCTGAGCAGCGCGGTCACGTGGTTCTTGACGGTCTTCTCGGCGAGGTACAGGCGCGCGGCGATCTCCCGGTTGGTCAGCCCCTCGGCTATGAGGAACAGGATCTTGCGCTGCTGCGGCGTGAGGTCGGCGACCACCTGGAGCGATCGCTTGTGGAGGGCGACGTGCTCGACGACGCTGGCCGGGACCGACCAGTCGACCACCGAGTGGCCGCTGGCGACGAGCCGGATGCCGTTGACCAGGGAGCTGGCGTTGATCTGCTCGAGCATGTAGCCGGCGGCTCCGGCCAGCATCGCCGTGGCGATCGCGTCGTCGTCGCGGCGGCCGGCCAGGATCAGGCCCCGGATGGCCGGGTCGGCAGCACGGATGGCCCGGCAGAGCCCGAGCCCGCTGCCGTCCGGCAGCCGGGCGTCGAGGACGGCCACGTCCGGCCGGAGCTCCAGGATCTGGGGCAGGGCGACCGAGGCGAGGCCGGACTGGCCCACGACCGCGATGTCGAGCTCTGCTTCGAGCAGGCTGAAGAGCCCGCTGCGGACGATGTCGTACTGCGCAGCGAGGTAGACCCGGATCGGTTCCTTGCCTGCCACGGCTTCACTGTGCCCAGTGGCGAGGACAGGCGCGGTCGAACGGCCAGATCGCGACCGCGGGGACGCAGGTTCTGGCCGCGCGGCCATCGGATGGTGGTCCGCAATGACTAGGTCCGCCCGTAGTTCGGAGGGGCGCGCCGAGATCGGTCGGAGGCGCTACGGTTCGGGGATCGACGCCCGCTCTCTCCGAGAGGACACCGCTGTGCCGTTCCAGAGCCCCTTCGCCGATGTCGAGATTCCTGACGTCAGCGTCTACGACTACCTCTTCTCCGGACTGACCGACGACGAGCTCGGCCGGGTCGCGGTCTTCGACTCGGCGACCAACGCGGAGACGACGTACGGCGACCTGCGCGCCCGCATCGACGCGTTCGCCGGTGCGCTGGCGGCTCGCGGGATCAAGCCGGGCGACGTCGTGGCCCTGCACTGCCCCAACACGGCGGCGTTCGTGATCGCCTTCCACGGCATCCTGCGGGCGGGTGCGACGGCGACGACGATCAACTCGCTCTACACGCCGCCCGAGATCGCCAACCAGCTCCGCGACTCCGGTGCCATCCGCTACGTGACGGTCTCCCCCCTGCTGCCCGGCGCGATGGCGGGCTGCGCCGAGGTCGGCCTCGGGCAGGAGCACGTGATCGTGCTCGACGGGGCCGAAGGCCACGAGTCGATGATGGACCTGCTGTCGGAGGGCGCTCCGGCGCCGGAGGTCTCGATCGACCCGGCGACGCACCTCGCCGTACTGCCGTACTCGTCCGGTACGACGGGCAAGGCCAAGGGCGTCATGCTCACCCACCGCAACCTGGTCGCGAACGTCCAGCAGTCCCTGACGGCGATCCAGGAGCGGTCGGACGATGTCGTCCTCGCCGTCCTCCCGTTCTTCCACATCTACGGGATGAACGTGATCATGAGCCTCACGCTGAAGGTGCGGGCCAAGCTGGTCACGATGCCGCGCTTCGACCTCGGCGACTTCCTCCGCCTAATCCACGAGCAGCGGATCAGCTTCCTCTACATCGCCCCGCCGATGGCGGTCGCGCTCGCCAAGCACCCGGCCGTCGATGACATCGACACCTCCAGCGTGCGGGCGGTGCTGAGCGGTGCCGCGCCGCTCGACGAGGCCCTGGGCCAGGCGGTCAAGAAGCGCCTCGGCTGCGGGATGCAGCAGGGCTACGGCATGACCGAGCTCAGCCCGGTCTCCCACGCGCTGCCGCTGGACCGCGACGACATCTCGATCGGCTCGGTCGGCATGGCCGTGGCGAACGTCGAGTTCAAGGTCGTCGACCCGGGCACGGGGGAGGAGATCGACGCCGTCCCCGGCGGGCGCACGGCGCCGGGCGAGCTCTGGGTGCGCGGCCCCAACGTGATGGTCGGCTACCTCGGCAACGACGAGGCGACCCGCGAGACGATCGACGCCGACGGCTACCTGCACACCGGCGACATCGTCGAGGTCGGCCCGGAGGGCGAGGTCTACGTCGTCGACCGGCTCAAGGAGCTCATCAAGTACAAGGGCTACCAGGTGCCGCCGGCCGAGCTCGAGGCCGTGCTGCTGACGCACCCGGCCATCGCGGACTCGGCGGTCGTGCCGCATCCGGACGAGGATGCCGGTGAGGTCCCGCACGCCTTCGTCGTGCTCCAGGAGGGTGCCACCCTCACCGCCGAAGAGGTGATGGCCTACGTCGGCGAGAAGGTCGCGCCGCACAAGAAGATCCGGGTCGTCGACTTCATCCCGGTCATCCCGAAGTCGGCGTCGGGCAAGATCCTGCGCAAGGACCTCAAGGGCAAGACCGCGTCCGACTTCTCCTAGCCTTCACCGGCCGGACACCATCGGACCGGCCCGGGTTCAGCGGTGGTCTGTTGGCTCCGGCCATGACTGTCACGCGCCCCGAGAACCGCTCGCTCCTGTCCCTGACCCCGGTCGCCCGCGAGGGCGTCCGGCACGGATCGCGGTCCTACCTGACCTGCCTGTTCAAGTGCGGCAACGCCTGCGACCACGCCCAGCCCAACCAGACCGAGACGGGTCACATCCAGGACGAGATCGCGAAAACGGTCGCCCGGCGGTCGGTGCTCCGCGGCGCAGCCGTCGGCACGGGCGCGCTGGTGCTGGGCGGCGCGGCGACGGCCGCCACCGGCTCGCTCGCCGCCGCCGCGACCGCTCCGCTCGCGGCGGCGGGTCCGCTGGCCCGGGTGGACTTCCAGCCGGTGCCGCCGAACCGGCGGGACGCGGTGGTCCTTCCCAACGGCTTCGACCACAACGTGATCATCCGGTGGGGTGACCCGGTCCTGCCCGGCGCGCCGTTCTGGTCGCCGTACAACCTGACGCTGGAGGCCGTGAAGAAGACGTTCGGCTACAACAACGACTACGTCGGTGTCGTGCCGCTCGACGACACGACCGCGTTGATGACGGTCAACCACGAGTACGACGACCCGACCCTCATGTACCCGGCGGGCAGGTACAGCCAGGAGCAGATCGCCCGGTTCGGCATCTACTCGCACGGGCTCTCGGTGGTCACGATCAAGCGCGGCAAGGTGCCGGGGTCCTGGTTCCGGGAGAAGGACCTCGCCAAGGCACCGAAGAACCGCCGCATCAACGCCGACACCACCTTCAGGGTGACCGGCCCGGCCGCCGGCCACGCGCTGCTCCAGACCACGGCCGACCCGTCCGGCTCCCGGATCAAGGGCACGCTCAACAACTGCGCCGGCGGCACGACGCCGTGGGGCACCGTGCTGTCGGGCGAGGAGAACTTCAACCAGTACTTCAACACCGAGGGGACGATGCCCACGGGCCCGACCTTCGGCACGGCGAAGGACTCCTACAGCCGCTACGGCATCGCCAAGTCCAGCAGCGACCCGCGCCAGTGGTACCGGGTCGACGAGCGGTTCGACCTGGCGACCGAGCCCAACGAGCCGCACCGGTTCGGCTGGATCGTCGAGGTCGACCCGATGCACCCCGGCGAGGCGCCGAAGAAGCACTCGATGCTCGGCCGGTTCAAGCACGAGGGTGCCTGCGTCGTCATCGCGAGCAACGGCAGGGCCGTCGCCTACTCCGGTGACGACGAGCGCGGCGACTACATGTACAAGTTCGTCTCCGCCGAGAAGTACGACGACAGCGGCACCCGCGCCGCCCGTCGCCACAACAAGACCCTGCTCAGCAAGGGCACCCTGTTCGTCGCGAAGTTGACGGGCAACGACACCGGTGCCATCGAGGCGCCGTACGACGGGACCGGCGAGTGGATCCCGCTGGCCAGCGACACCGAGTCGTTCGTGCCCGGCATGACCGTCGCGGAGGTGCTGGTCTTCACCCGCCAGGCCGCTGACCTGGTCGGCCCGACGAAGATGGACCGTCCCGAGGACGTCGAGGTCAACCCGGTCAACGAGAAGGTCTACGTCGCGCTGACGAACAACTCCAACCGCGGCTCGTCGTACCCCGCCGACGAGGCCAACCCGGTCACGGTCTCGGGCACGCGGACCAGCCCGGGAGCGCCGCTCGTGAACCAGAGCGGCAACCGCAACGGCTACGTCCTCGAGATGACTCCGAGCGACGGCAACCACGCCCGGCGGGCCTTCACCTGGGACCTGATGCTCGTGTGTGGCGACCCGGAGTCGCCGGAGACCTACTTCGCGGGCTACGACAAGTCGAAGGTGAGCCGGATCAGCTGCCCGGACAACCTGACCTTCGACAGCGTCGGCAACCTGTGGATCTCGACCGACGGCGCACTGACGCCGATGGGCCAGAACGACGGCCTGTTCCGGGTGCCCGTCGCAGGCCCGGAGCGGGGCCACGTCAAGGCGTTCCTCACGGTGCCCAAGGGCGCCGAGTGCTGTGGTCCGCTGGTCTACGACAACGACCGGTCGCTGTTCTTCGCCCCGCAGCACCCGGGGGAGATCAGTGGCGCGACGTTCGAGGAGCCGGCGAGCACCTGGCCGCACACGAACGACTTCCCGCGTCCGTCGGTCTGCGTGGCCTACCGGCAGCGCTGAACCATCGCACGCCGAGCCTGTCGGGGCGCCTCGACAGGCTCGGCGTGCGTGCGCGCGCTGCGGTACGCTGACCTCGTGCGGACGAACCTGCTTCTTACCTAGCCGCGTCGACGATCCAGACGGGTCGACGCGGCCGCCCCTCCCTGCGTGAGGGGCTTTGTTGTGTCTGAAGGCAGTACCGAAGCAGGCGACAGGACGAGAGAGCTGAGATGAACGAGCACGAGGGACACCACGAGGCGGCGTCGTACGACGTCCAGGCCGTCGAAGCGAAGTGGCAGCCGGTCTGGGAGAAGCTCGACCCGTTCCGCGCCGACGACGCCGCGGTGGCGAGCGGCGAGCGCCCGAAGTACTACGCCCTCACGATGTTCCCCTACCCGAGCGGCGACCTGCACATGGGCCACGCCGAGGTGATGGCGCTGCACGACGTCATCGCGCGGTACCGCCGGATGCAGGGCTACGAGGTGCTCAACCCGATGGGGTGGGACTCGTTCGGTCTCAACGCCGAGAACGCCGCGATCAAGCGCAACGAGCACCCGGCGACCTTCACCTACGCCAACATCGAGGTGCAGTACGAGTCGTTCAAGCGCTACGCGACGGCGTTCGACTGGTCGCGCCGGCTGCACACCTCCGACCCGGAGTACTACCACTGGACCCAGTGGCTGTTCCTGAAGTTCCGCGAGCGCGGGCTGGCCTACCGCAAGCTGAGCCCGGTCAACTGGTGCCCGCAGGACCAGACGGTGCTCGCCAACGAGCAGGTCGTCGACGGCAGGTGCGAGCGCTGCGGCGCCGAGGTCACCAAGCGCGAGCTGACGCAGTGGTACTTCAAGATCACCGAGTACGCCGACCGGCTGCTCGCCGACATGGAGCCGCTGGCCGAGCGCTGGCCGGACCGGGTCGTGCACTCGCAGGTGAACTGGATCGGCCGCTCCGAGGGTGCTCACGTCGCGTTCGAGGTCGAGGGCCGGGACAAGGCGCTGACCGTCTACACGACGCGGCCCGACACCCTGTTCGGTGCGACCTTCATGGTGGTGGCGGCCGACGCCCACCTGGCCGGCGAGCTGGTGACCGACGAGCAGCGCCCGGCGTACGAGGCCTACCTGGAGGAGGTCCGGAAGGCCTCCGAGATCGAGCGGATGGCGACGGACCGGCCGAAGACCGGCGTCTTCCTCGGCGTGCACGCGACCAACCCGGTCACGGGCCAGCGGATCCCGGTGTGGGCCGCCGACTACGTGCTGGCCGACTACGGCACCGGCGCGATCATGGCGGTGCCCGGGCAGGACCAGCGCGACTACGACTTCGCGAAGGCCTTCGACCTGCCGATCGTGCGCACGGTCCAGCCCCCCGAGGGCTGGGAGGGCGAGGCCTACACGGGTGCCGGTCCGGCGATCAACTCGGCCAACGAGGACATCTCGCTGGACGGCCTCGAGGTGGCCGAGGCGAAGCGGGTCACCATCGACTGGCTGACCGCCCAGGGCCTGGGCTCCGGCGCGGTCAACTACCGGCTGCGGGACTGGCTGCTGTCGCGCCAGCGGTTCTGGGGCGCCCCGATCCCGATCATCCACTGCCCGTCCTGCGGCGAGGTGCCGGTCCCGGAGGACCAGCTGCCCGTCGTGCTGCCGGAGCTGAAGGGCGCCGACCTCAAGCCGAAGGGCGTCTCGCCGCTGGCCGCCGCCGAGGACTGGGTCAACGTGGACTGCCCGTCGTGCGGTGGGCCGGCGAAGCGCGACAGCGACACGATGGACACCTTCGTCGACTCGTCGTGGTACTTCCTGCGCTTCTGTTCTCCCGGCGCGACCGACGGTCCGTTCGACCCGGCGCAGGTGCGGATGTGGGGCCCCGTCGATCAGTACGTCGGCGGCGTCGAGCATGCCGTGCTGCACCTGCTGTACGCCCGGTTCTTCACCAAGGTCCTGCACGACATGGGGATGCTCGACTTCACCGAGCCGTTCCAGGCCCTCCTCGGCCAGGGGGTGGTCGTCAACCAGGGCAAGAAGATGTCGAAGTCGCTGGGCAACGGCGTCAACCTGGGTGAGCAGCTGGACAAGTTCGGCGTCGACGCGGTGCGGCTGACCCTGGTGTTCGCGAGCCCGCCGGAGGACAACATCGACTGGGCCGACGTGAGCCCGGCCGGATCGCTGCGGTTCCTGCAGCGGGCCTGGCGGCTGTCCGGCGACGTGACGTCGGAGCCGGGTGCGGACGCCGGCGCCGGTGACGTCGGGCTGCGCAAGGTGACCCATCGCACCGTGCACGACGCGGCCGAGCTGCTGGAGAACCACCGGTTCAACGTCGTCGTCGCCCGCACCATGGAGCTCGTCAACGCGACCCGCAAGGCGATCGACTCCGGTTGCGGACCGGCCGACCCGGCGGTGCGGGAGGCGACCGAGACGGTTGCGATCCTGCTGTCGCTGGTGGCGCCGTACACCGCCGAGGAGATGTGGGAGCGGCTGGGCCACCAGCCGTCGGTCGCCCAGGTCGCGTGGCCGACCGTGGACGAGTCGCTGCTGGTCGAGGACACCGTGACCGCGATCGTCCAGGTCCAGGGCAAGGTGAAGGCCCGGCTCGAGGTCGCGCCCGACGTCTCGGACGCCGACCTGGAGGCGGCCGCGATGGCCGACCCCGACGTCGTACGCGCGATCGACGGGCGTGAGGTGCGCCGGGTGATCGTCCGTGCGCCCAAGCTCGTCAACATCGTGGTCTGATGCAGCCGCTGGTTGAGGTGCGAGCTTGCGAGCGTCGAAACCAAGGCCGGTAGGTTGCCGTCTATGACGGTCGCGCTCGTCACCGACTCCACCGCGAGCCTCACGCCCGAGGTCGCCGGGGAGTGCGGGGTCTCGGTGGTGCCGGTCCAGGTCGTCATCGACGACGTGTCGTACGACGAGGGCGCCGACGAGGCGTCCCCGGCGTGCGTGGCCGCGGCCCTGCGGGAGAAGCGATCGGTGAGTACGTCGCGACCGGCGCCCGCCGTGTTCGCGGACCTGTACCGGCGACTGGCCGACGAGGGAGCCGACGAGATCCTCTCGGTGCACCTGTCGAGCGAGGTGAGCGGGACCTTCGAGTCCGCCCAGGTGGCGGCGCGGCACGCGCCGGTGCCGGTGACCTGCGTGGACACGCGGCAGGTCGGCTTCGGCACGGGATATGCCGTCGAGTCGGCGGCTGCGGTCCTGGCTGCCGGGGGCAGTCGCGCCGAGGCGGCCCGGGCCGCGCGGGAGCGCGCTGCTGCGGTGACGTCCGTGCTCTACGTCGACACCCTCGAGTACCTCCGTCGTGGCGGTCGGATCGGGGGCGCCGCGGCGGTGTTCGGCGGTGCGCTCGCGGTCAAGCCGCTGCTGGCGATCGAGAACGGCGTCATCACCACGTTGGAGAAGGTGCGCACGTCCGGCCGGGCGATCAGCCGGCTCGAGGAGCTGGCCGTGGCCGCCGCGGGTGACCAGCAGGTCGACGTGACGGTCGCGCACCTCGCGAGCGAGGAGCGGGCGGGCGCGCTGGCTGCGAGTCTTGCCGACCGGCTCGAGAAGCAGCTCGACGGTCGTGAAGTCCGGTGCGGCGAGCTCGGGGCGGTGCTCGGCGCGCACGTCGGGCCGGGCATGCTCGCGATCTGCGTCGCGCCCCTCGTGCCGACTGTCTGAGTGCGGGGGTGTTGGTCCATGCGGTTTGGGACCAAACCGCATGAAGTCGGCCCTGGGGACTGTCGCTTCTGACCAATCGGCGGTCGGACCGGCATCCGTCCACAGGCGCCATCGGGCGGCTCCCTTGTCCACAGGTGCGCGGTCGCTCCGGTGCGACGGGGGCGCCAGCCACCTAACGTGCCGGCATGCGCAGCACTCGTGGGACGTCCGGCGGCGAGCCGTCGCGGTCCGAGCGCGCCGACGCAGCCGCCCGTCGGCTCGCGCTGCTCGCTGCTGACATCGGAGCGGTCGACCCTGGTTCCGGGGCAGGGGAGTGGCCCGGAGGTCCGGGTGACTTCACGCGGGTGGTGCCGGCCCGGCGCGCGGTGTCGCCGGGCGATCCCGAACCAGATCCCGAACTCGCGGGAGCCGTCGACCAGTCCCCGGCGCCCGCGCCGCCGGTGGTGCCCCGTCCCGGACGACATGCCGCTCGCCGGAGGCTGAGCTGGTCGGTGCCCGGGTTGACGGCTGCGCGTCTCCCCGGGCTGGGTGCGCCCCAGGTCACGGTGCTGGCGGTGGTCGTGGCCGTGGGTGTGGCGCTCGCCGCCTGGTGGGTGGTCCGCGACCAGGCAGCGCCGGTGGGTCCGCTCGCGGCGCAGCCGGCGGCGTCCGCGGAGCCGCTGGTCGCCGGTACCGGAGGCGGCGAACCGGCCGGCGCGACCTCGACGGGCGAGACCGGTGACACGGTGACCGTCGACGTGACGGGCAAGGTACGCCGCCCGGGGATCGTGGTGCTCGACGTCGGCGCCCGGGTCGTCGACGCCCTGGAGGCTGCCGGCGGGGAGCGGGAGGGCGTCGACCTCGGCACCCTCAACCTGGCCCGGGTACTGGTCGACGGTGAGCAGATCGTGGTGGGAGCGCCGCAGGCGACGGTGCCATCGGCGCCGACCGGCTCAGCGACTCCCGGCGTGCCACCGGCCCTCGTCAACCTCAACACCGCCACCCAGGCAGAGCTGGAGACGTTGCCCGATGTCGGCCCGGTGACCGCCCTCGCGATCGTCACGTGGCGCGATGAGCACGGTGGCTTCACGAGCGTCGACGAGCTGCTCGAGGTGGACGGGATCGGCGACGTGACGCTCCAGAAGCTCGCGCCCTACGTCACGGTGTGACTATCGGGACCCGTCCTCCAGCAGCGCCCGGTGCAGGACGGTGATGAGATCTCCGCGGGTGACGATCCCGACCAGCCGGTCGTGCTCGTCGACGACCGGCACCACCTTGAACCCTTCCTGCGTCATCACCGGGACCAGGTCGGCCACCGGGGTGTCCGCGAGGATGGTCGTCACCTCGCGGATCATGATCGACTCCACGGGCTCCAGCTCGACGAGGTCGCGGGTGAAGAGGTCGATGATCGACACGATGCCGACGACGTGGGCGTTCTCGTCGACGACCGGGAGGGTCTTGACCTGGCGCTGCACGATCACCGTGCGGGCGCGGTAGATGGACTCGAACGGCATCACCGTGGCCACCTCGGTGTGCATGACCCGTTCGACCGGCACGCTGCCGAGCCGCCGGTCCAGCGCGTGCGCCTCGGCGTCCCGGACCAGGGCCACGACGTCCTCGGGCAGCACGTCGAGCCGCTGCGACAGCCGGGCCATGGCCGACTCGATGTCCGCGGCGCCGAGGGTGAGCTCGGCAGCGGCGCCCGTCGGGGGAGGCGCTGCGGGTGCCCGGTGCGGGTAGCGCCGGCCGGTGAGGTTGTTGATCGCGATCGCGACGAGCAGGAGTGCGACGGTGTTGACCGCGACCGGCAGTGCGGCGAACGCGATGCCCTGCTCGTCGATCGCCGGCGTCGCGGTGGCCGCGAGGAGCGCGCACGCGCCACCGGGCGGATGGAGGCACCGCAGCAGCATCATCACGCCGATCGCGGCGCCGACCCCGACGGCGCCCGCCAGCAGCACGTCGTCGATCAGCCAGTGGGCCGTCAGCCCGACCAGGGTGGAGATGATGTTGCCGCCGACGACCGGCCAGGGCTGCGCGAGCGGGCTGGCCGGCACCGCGAACAGCAGAACCGCCGCCGCGCCCATCGGCGCGACGATGAACGGCAGCGACTCCGCTCCGCCGGGCACTACCTTCGCCGTGGCACCCGCCAGCGCGATGCCGAGGAGGGCGCCGGCGGCGCCGCGGGCCAGCTCGGCCGGGGAGTAGCGCATCACCCACGGAACCCTAGGTCTACGCCGGTGACGGAGCGGGTCCGGCCCGGTTGTCGTCCACAGGGCCTCCCGGCTGCGTCGTACTCCACAGCGTCCTCCGGTCGAGCGGGTCCGCGTCGGGAGGCCTCCGTAGCTTCCCCGCCATGACGCAGCAGACCGAGGTCGACCCCGGGCGCAGGCCGGCTCACGACCTGCGGATGGCGGTCGTCGTGACGGTCGGCTGGCTGGGCGGCATCGCGGCGTACGGCGTGGGCGCCTGGTCGGTCTGGCTTCCCGTCGCGCTCGTCGTCGTCGCTGTCGTCCTGGCGCGGCAGGGAAGGGCACGGGGCTCCCGACTGCTGGTGGGCTGCGCCGTGGTGGGCACCGGGGTGGTCGCGAGCGCGTTGCTGCGGAGCGAGGCGGTCGCCCACGGGGTGCTGCGGGCGGTCGCCGAGGAGCGAGCCGTGGCTGAGCTGCGCGGGACCGTCGTGTCCGACCCGCTCGTGGTCGACGGCCAGTGGGGCCAGCAGGTCGTGGTGCGGGTCCGGGTCTGCGAGGTGACCGCGCGTGGCACGAGGTACCGGCTGGGAGGGGTGGTGCTCGCCCTCGGTGACCCGGGCTGGTCGCGCGTTGCGCTCGGGTCCGAGGTGAGGTGGGTGGGTCGGCTCGCGCCCGCGGACGACGCCGACCTCGCAGCCCTGGTCGTCGGGTCCCGGCCGCCCGTCCGGATCCGGGGGCCGGACGTGTGGTGGCGCGGCGCAGCGGCGGTCCGGTCCTCGATCCGCGACTCGGTCGACGGCCGGCCGGCGGCCCAGCGTGAGCTGGTGCCGGCACTCGTCGTCGGTGACGACGTCGGCCTGCCGGACGAGGTCGAGCGTGACTTCCGGACGACCGGGCTCACCCATCTGACGGCCGTGTCGGGCACCAACCTCACCCTGGTGGTCGGCTTCCTGCTGCTCCTCGCGCGTTCGGTCGGGGTGCGGGGTCGTTGGCTGACTCTGGTCGGCCTGCTCGGCATCGTGGGGTTCGTCCTGCTCGCCCGCACCGAGCCGAGCGTCGTCCGCGCCGCCGCCATGGGGACCGTCGGGCTCTTCGCTCTCGGGACCGACGGGCGGCGTCGCGGCCTGCGGGCGCTCGGGGTGGCGGTCACCGCGCTGTTGCTGGTGTCGCCGGCGCTGGCCGTGTCGGCCGGGTTCGCGCTCTCGGTGCTCGCGACCGGCGGGATCGTCCTGCTCGGGCCGCGGGTGCAGGCGGCGCTCGGACAGTGGCTCCCGATGCCGATGGCCGGCGCGATCGCAGTCCCGTTCGCCGCCCAGCTCGCGTGCACTCCGGTCATCGCCGCGCTCTCGGGCGAGGTCAGCCTGGTGGCCGTGCTGGCCAACCTGCTGGTCGCCCCGCTCGTCGGGCCGGCGACAGTGCTCGGCCTGGCCGGGGGACTGGCGGGACTGGTGTGGGATCCCCTCGGCCGGGTGGTCGGCACGGGGGCGGCCCTCTGCGTCGGCTGGATCGTGCTGGTGGCGCGGTGGGGCGCCGACCTGCCGGTCCCCTCGGTGGGGTGGGGCTCGGGCGTGCTGGCGATCGCCGCCCTCGTCGCACTGTGCCTGGGCGTGGCTCTCGCCGCGCCCGCGCTGTTGCGCCGACGGCGCCTCGGCGTCGTTGTCGTCGTCGCGTCGCTGGTCGTGGTACTGGGCGTGCCGGGTCGGATCGCGTCGGTCCCCGGCGGCTGGCTTCGCGGCTGGCCGCCGCGCGGGTGGGTGCTGGCGGCGTGCGACGTCGGTCAAGGCGACGCGCTCGCCGTGTCGGTCGCGCCCCACCAGGCGATCGTCGTCGACGCCGGCCCGGACCCCGACCTCGTCGACCGGTGCCTCGACCGGCTCGACGTCACCCAGGTCCCGCTGGTGGTGCTGACCCACTTCCATGCCGACCACATCACCGGGTTGCCGGGCGTGCTGGACGGGCGCACGGTCGGGGTCGTGGAGGCGAGCCCGATGCTCGACCCCGCTGCCGGGGTGGAGGAGGTGACGCGGACGGCGGCTGAGGCGGGCGTGGTGGTCACCCGGGCGTCGTACGGCAGGACGCTTCGGTACGGCGACGTCACGCTCCAGGTGCTCTGGCCCGACCTGCCGGCCCCGGTCCGCGGTCCCGGCGACGGCTCGGCGGCCAACGATGCGAGCGTGGTCCTCCTCATCGAGTCCCGCGGGATCCGGATGCTCCTCACCGGCGACATCGAGCCGCCCGGCCAGCAGCGCCTCGCAGCCGTGCTGCCCGACCTCGACATCGACGTGCTCAAGATCCCGCACCACGGGAGCACCCACCAGGACACCGACTGGCTGCGCTCGCTCGACGCCGAGATCGCGGTCGTGTCGGTGGGCGAGGACAACGACTACGGACACCCCGATCCGTGGCTGCTCGACGCCCTCGTCTACGGCGGCGCCGAGATCGCCCGCACCGACCAGGACGGCGATGTCGCGGTGGTGGCGGGGGAGGGCGGACCGACTGTCGTCACCTCGGACTAGGCTCGCCGCCATGCGGGCGGAGGACGTGCTGGGCCGGGTGATCCTGGTTACCGGCAAGGAGGAGTTCCTGAGTGCACGCACGGTCGACGAGGTGCGCTCAGTCGTCCGGGCCCACGACCCGGAGGCAGAGATCTCCGAGGCCACGGGCGCCGATCTCACGCTCGCCACGCTCGGCGAGCTCTCGGCGCCATCGCTCTTCTCCACGGTGCGCTGTGTCGTCGTCCGCGGCCTGGAGAACCTGCCCGACGAGTCCGTCGACGGACTGCTGCGCTACGCCGCCGAGGCGGCGGAGGACGTCGCCCTGGTGCTGGTGCACGGCGGCGGGCCCAAGGGCTCCGGCGTGCTCACCAAGCTGCGCAAGCTCCCCACCGTCACCGAGATCAAGTCCGGCGAGGTCAAGGCGTGGGAGATGGGCGGGTTCGCGGTCGGCGAGGCCCGGCGGCGCGGCGCCACCCTCGACAAGCAGGCCGCCGAGGTCCTCGTCATCGCGGTCGGGCATGACCTCCGGTCGCTCGCCGCCGCGGTCGACCAGCTGACCAGCGACTTCCCGGGTGAGCGGATCGACGAGGAGAAGGTCGGTCGCTACTTCGGTGGCCGTGCCGAGGTCAAGAACTACGAGATCGCCGACGCCATGCTGGCCGGCAAGCGGGCCCTGGCGCTGCAGGAGCTGCGCTGGTCGATCGAGAGCGGCACGTCCGAGGTCTACATCCTGTCCGCCGTCGCGGGGCAGCTGCGCTCGCTCGCCAACCACGTCGCCGGCAACCGCGACGGCGGGATACCGCCGTGGAAACTGAAGAGCCTCAACGCCCAGGCCCGGGGCTGGACGCCTCCGGCGCTGGCGCGGGCGATCCGGGCGGTCGCCAAGGCGGATGCGGATCTCAAGGGAGCGTCCAGCGATGCGTCGTACACGCTGGAGCGCCTGGTGCTGACCATCGCCTCCCTCCGCGAGGCGGGCTGACGTGACGAAGTGTCAAACTTGGCCCTTCGAAATGTCAGAACCGCCCGTGGATCCACGGGCGGTTCTGACATTTCGAAGGGCCAAGTTTGACACTTCGTCAAAGCTCCGGACCGGAGCCAGGGCCTCAGAGAGAGGCGGCCTTCTTCATGATCGCGGACTTGCGGTTCGCGGCCTGGTTCTTGTGGATGACGCCCTTGGAGGCGGCCTTGTCGAGCTTCTTGGCCGCGTCGCGACCCAGCGCGATGGCCTGCTCCTTGTCGCCGGCCTCGGCGGCCTCGCGGAACTTGCGGACGGCGCTCTTCAGGCCGGTCTTGACGGCCTTGTTGCGCTCGTGGCGCTTCTCGTTCTGCTTGTTCCGCTTGATCTGGCTCTTGATGTTTGCCACTGATACGCCTCTGTCGTTTCGATCGGTGAAAGCTGGTCTGGTCCGGAGTGCGTCGGCACCGAGGAGGGCATGCAAAAGACCTGCGGCGGACGCGACAGGCAAGGCTAACAGCGGTGTCGGAGCGCACCCAAATCGACCGGCGAGGCGCCAGGACGCCGGTCCGGTCCGGCTCTCAGAGCCCGAGCCGCCGGGCCGCGGCGCCGAGGAACCGCGCCGACTCGACCCGCCGGAAGTCGGCGAGCGTCGGCAGGTTGAGGTCGACCGCGGTCACGGCCCGCACCGCCAGGTTGGTGCCGATGCCGACCAGCCAGGTCGTGATGGCGTCGTCGCCGAGCGCGGCCAGGGCAGGCGACGTGGCCACCGAACGGTCGAACCACGCCCGGTCGACCCTCTCGAGCCGCGCCAGGAGCGGGTCCAGCCACGACTCGCCGACCCCCGCGGCACCCCAGTCGAGGAAGACGATCTCACCGGTCCGCCGCTGCAGCAGGTTGTCGACCCGGACGTCCCAGTGGACGAGGGTGTCGGTGCGGCAGTCCGCGAGGACGGCCATCCGCTTGCGCCACTCGGCCGCTTCGGCTCGGACCCACGCCGGCACCGGTGCGTCCGGTAGCCGGGCGAGGTCGTCGAACGCCGCCAGCCAGTGGCCGAACACCGCGCGCAGGTCTGTCAGCCCCGGCTTCATCAGCACGCTGCCGACCAGGTCCTGGACCTCGGTCGCGTCGACCCGGCTCCGCATCGCGGCGCCCAGGTCGTCGGTCGCCGCGACCAGGCGCTCCATGGTGGCGTCGTCGGCCAGGTCCGGGTGGCCGCCGTCGACGTCCTCCAGCAGCAGCGCGACCCGGTCGCCGTCGTCGTACGCCGCCAGCAGGCCGGCCCAGAGCGGATGCGACCCGAGCAGCGTCAGGGCCGTGATCTCGCGCCGGAACAGGGTCGGCGTGTCCCGGTTGAGGTCGGTCCCGACGGCCTTGACGAACGCCCTGGTCCCATCGGCGCACCGCAACCGGGTGGCGCAGCCCGGCGACATGCCGCCGACCTGGTCGACCGCCTCGACCACCGGTGAGCCCAGGGTGTCGTCGACCCAGGCGCGCACGACGTCCGGCATCGTGGCGTACGGCGCCCGCACGCCCACCGCACGCGGTGCGGTCACTGCGGCGCCCAGCCCCGGCGCTCGGCGAGCCAGCCGTGCAGGACGTCGCGTTGCCAGGCCTGGGCCTCGCGGAGGTACGGCGACGTGGGTGGCGCGGGCAGGGCGGCGGAGGTCTCGAAGTAGCCGAGGACCAGCGCGAGCACGACGTCGATGTCGTCGGGATCGACGGTCGACAGCAGCGGGTGCGAGGCGATGTGCTTCTCGACGTCGAGCCCGTCGCCGCGCGGGCCGATGAGGAGGAACAGCGAGTCGATCCAGGGCGCGCCGACCACGGGCCAGTTCCAGTCGCACATCACGACCGAGCCGTCACTGCGGACCAGGAGGTTGTCGTCGCGGATGTCGGTGTGGACCAGGGTGTCGCCCTCGACGACCTCGGCGTACCGGGCGGCCAGCGCCTGGCACTCCGCGGCCCGCGGGTGGTCGATCGCGGTCCATAGCCCGGCCAGCGGGCGAACTCGTCGACCGCCCGGTCGATCCCCGGCGGCGCCGGCGTGAGCAGCCGGGCGATCTCGACCGCCATGGCGGACGCCGCCGTGAGCTCGTCCGGCGCCCAGGGCCGCAGCGGCGCCCGCCCGTCGACGTACTCGAAGCCCAGGACGACCCAGTCGTCGGCGTCGTGCATCCAGCGGAGCCGCGGAGCGGGGACGCCGTCCGGCAGCATCTGCAGCTTGCGGGCCTCCTCGCGGTAGGCGTCGGCGAACGCCCGCTGGGCGATGGTCGACGCCGCCTTCACGAAGTGCCGGCTGCCGTCCGCGCAGGTCAGCACCGACGCGAACCCCGGCGTGAACCCGGATGTCCGCGAGACGGCGTCGGTCACGGGCGCCCCGACCCGCCGCTCCACCTCGGAGCGGATGTGCGGCGGCAGGAACGACCACTCCAGCCGGCGGGCGGTACGGCCGTGCGGGATCCGGGTGGGCAGCGGTACGACGGTCACGGCGCCCATCCTCGCCCCAGTCGGCGCGTCTGGCCTCTCCATTTCCGCCGAGTCGGCTCATCTCCGGTTCCGTACGACGCCGAGTCGGCGCATTCTGAGATGAGCCGACTCGGCGTCAGCGGGGCCCGGGATCCAGCGTCGTCGACCAGAGCGCCGCGCCGTCGAGACCGCGAAGGCTGACGGTCAGCTGCCGGGTCTCGCCGGAGATCTCGACCTCGCCGAAGTACTGGTGCCCACTGGCGGGACCGGTGCCGGCGGTCGGCGCGACCGCGACGAACTCGGCCCGCGGTCCGAAGGTGCCGTCGAGGGCGTTCGGGGCGTTCGCGACCACGGCGTTGACCGGCCCGGAGACGAACTCCCAGAACGGGTCGAAGTCCTGGTAGGCCGCCCGATCGGGGGAGTAGTGGTGCGCCGCGGTGTAGTGGACGTCGGCGGTCAGCCAGACGTGGTTGCGGATCCGCAGCCGCGAGAGTGCCGTCAGCACCCGCGCGATGTCGAGCTCGCGGCCGAGCGGCGCCCCGTTGTCGCCCTGTGCGATGCCCTCCTGGGCGGCCGACCCGTCGGGCACGACCAGCGCGAGCGGGAGGTCGGCGGCGATGACCTTCCAGGTGGCCCGCGACTTCCTGAGCTCGCCGATCAGCCACTCGGTCTGGCGGTTGCCGAGCACGCCGCCGTCGGCGACGGGCTCGCGGTTGCCGGTGTTCGGGTTCTTGTGCGCCCGCATGTCGAGCACGAAGAGGTCGAGGTGCGGACCGTGGTGAATCACCCGGTAGACGCGGCCCTCGTCATCGGGCGAGATCGGTGCGACGGGCAGGAACTCGTGGAAGGCCCGGCCCGCCCGGGCGGCGAGCACGTCGACGCTCTTCTCGGTGTAGCGAGCATCGGCGAGGATCTCGCCCGGGTACCAGTTGTTGGTCACCTCGTGGTCGTCCCACTGGACGACCTGCGAGGTCTCGGCGAGGAACGCACGCCAGTTGTCGGCCATCAGGTTGTACTTGTACTGGCCGCGGTACTCCTCGAGCGTCTCGGCGACCTTCGTCTTCTCCGGGATCACCAGGTTGTGCCAGGTCGAGCCGTCGGGGAGCGGGACGCTCGCCTGGACGGGGCCGTCGGCATAGATGTTGTCGCCGCTGCAGAGGAAGAAGTCGGGGCGGCGGGCCCGCATCGCGTCGGCGACCCGGAAGCCGCCGTACTCCGGGTTGACGCCCCATCCCTGGCCGGCGATGTCGCCGGACCACAGGAACCGTACGTCGTCGTTCGGGCGCGGTGCCGTTCGCAGTCGCCCAACCACGGGCTCTCCGGCGCGGTGGCTGTCGTCGAGCGACACCGCGCGGATCCGGTAGTGCAGGTCGATCCCGTCCGGGAGGCGGAAGAGGTGGATCTCGCCGGTGAGGTCGGTGTCGGGGGTGACGACCGGTCCGCGCACCGGGCGCACGTCGCGGAACCGTGCATCGCGCGAGATCTCTGCGATCAGCCGGGACGGCCGGTCGGCGCGGGCCCAGAGGGTGGCGGCGCCCACGCGAACGTCACCGGACTGGACGCCGTGCGTGAGTGCGGGCCGCCCCCTCGAGATCAGGGAGGCGGATCCGAATGCGGGCGACGGTGCGCCGAGCGCGCGGGACGGAAGGGCGAGGCCGGCTGCGCCGACGGTGAGGGCGGCGCCGCCGAGCAGCCCGCGACGGGAGGCGCGCAAGGCGGGCTGGGGGCTGTCCGAGAGGTCCGAGGTCATGACGTCGAACGTCCCCGGGCACGGCGAACGGCATCCGACGCCCGCCGTACGACGCCCCCAACCCGCGGCGACGAATCACTGCTCGCCGAGCTGCTCCAGGTAGTGCGGGCCCGGGAGCTGGCGCGGATCGGACAGGAGCTGGTCGACGCCTACCGATAGGCAGGATTCACCTAACTGAGCAGCCCTTTGGGAGAATGGCCGGATCATGCCCGCACCCGCACCGCAGCCCGGTCGTACCGACCCGGCGATCATCCGCAACTTCTGCATCATCGCCCACATCGACCACGGCAAGTCGACGCTGGCCGACCGGATGCTGCAGCTCACCGGCGTGGTCGGCGAGCGGGAGGCGCGGGCGCAGTACCTCGACCGGATGGACATCGAGCGCGAGCGCGGGATCACCATCAAGAGCCAGGCCGTCCGGATGCCGTGGACGGTCACGGAGGAAGCAGCCCGAGAGCACGGCATCGATGCGGGGCCCGACACCTACGTGCTCAACATGATCGACACCCCGGGCCACGTCGACTTCACCTACGAGGTGTCCCGGTCGCTCGAGGCGTGCGAGGCCGCAGTGCTCCTCGTCGACGCCGCCCAGGGCATCGAGGCGCAGACCCTCGCGAACCTCTACCTCGCCATGGGCGCGGACCTCCACATCATCCCGGTGCTCAACAAGATCGACCTGCCGAGCGCCAACGTGGAGAAGTACGCCGCGGAGCTGGCCGGTCTGGTCGGCTGCGAGGTCTCCGACGTGCTCCTGACCAGCGCCAAGACCGGCGTCGGCGTGGAGGCGCTGCTCAACGAGATCGTGAAGCAGACGCCCGCCCCCGTCGGTCGGGCCGACAAGCCGCCGCGGGCGCTGATCTTCGACTCCGTCTACGACACCTACCGCGGCGTGGTGACCTACGTCCGGGTCATCGACGGCAAGCTCAGCCACCGCGACCGGATCAAGATGATGTCGACCGGCGCCGTCCACGAGATGCTCGAGGTCGGCGTGATCAGCCCCGAGCCGGTGAAGGCCGGGGACCTCGGCGTCGGCGAGGTCGGCTACCTGATCACCGGGGTGAAGGACGTCCGCCAGTCCCGCGTCGGCGACACGGTCACCAGCCAGCACCACGGCGCGACCGAGGCGCTCGGCGGCTACAAGCACCCCAACCCGATGGTGTACGCCGGCCTCTATCCCATCGACGGCGACGACTATCCCGTGCTTCGCGACGCACTGGAGAAGCTGCAGCTCAACGACGCCGCCCTGGCCTACGAGCCGGAGACCTCGGGTGCACTCGGCTTCGGCTTCCGGGTCGGGTTCCTGGGGCTGCTGCACATGGAGATCACCCGCGACCGGCTCGAGCGGGAGTTCAACCTCGACCTGATCGCGACCGCGCCCAACGTGGTCTACGAGGTCGTCATGGAGGACGGGAAGACCTTCGAGGTGACCAACCCGAGCGAGTACCCCGACGGCAAGATCGCCGAGGTCCGCGAGCCCGTCGTCCGCGCCACCATCCTGTCGCCGAGCGACTACATCGGCGCGATCATGGAGCTCTGTCAGACCAAGCGCGGCAACCTGCAGGGGATGGACTACCTCTCCGAGGACCGCGTCGAGATGCGCTACACGCTGCCGATGGGCGAGATCGTCTTCGACTTCTTCGACCAGCTGAAGTCCCGCACCAAGGGCTACGCCTCCCTCGACTACGAGCGCTCGGGAGAGCAGGCCGCCGACCTGGTCAAGGTCGACATCCTCCTGCAGGGCGAGCCGGTCGACGCGTTCAGCGCGATCGTGCACCGCGAGGCGGCGTACTCCTACGGCGTGATGATGGCGTCGAAGCTCAAGGAGCTCATCCCGCGGCAGCAGTTCGAGGTGCCGATCCAGGCCGCCATCGGCGCCCGCGTGATCGCCCGCGAGAACATCCGCGCGATTCGCAAGGACGTGCTGGCCAAGTGCTACGGCGGTGACATCACCCGCAAGCGCAAGCTGCTCGAGAAGCAGAAGGAAGGCAAGAAGCGGATGAAGATGGTCGGCCGGGTGGAGGTGCCCCAGGAGGCCTTCGTCGCCGCACTGTCGACGTCGGGGCCCGCGGGGGACAAGCCCAAGAAGTGACCACGCGCTGGTGGATCTCGGCCGCGGCGGCAGTGCTGCTGCTCGTGGCCGGCTGCGCGGGCGACGCGGAGCCGGACGAAGACGAGGAACCCCCCGTCCACCTCGGCGAGGTGATCTGGGACGACCACCTGATCGTCGCGGGCCACCTGGACACGTGCGGCTCGTTCGCGGTGATGGCGAACCCCGACGAGGATCTGCACGTCGCGCTCGTGCACGAGGACCGCGTGGTCGTGCCGGAGGTGACGCCGCCCGACGGCTCGGACGTCGTGATCACCCACGACTGGCGCACCTCGGGCGGCTGCGTGCCGACCGCCGAGGGGCCGATCGTCGTCGTCGAGGCGCAGGAGGCGTACGCCGACCTGTACGACGATGAGCCGAAGCTGGTCGCCGGCTTCACCCCCGAGGGCGAGCAGCTCTGGGCGATCGAGCTCGCCGGCCACCTCGCCGGCAACTACGAGGGCCGCGGCTCGATCATCTTCGAGTCGCTCGACAACAACGACTGGTTGGTCCTCGACGCGCGCACCGGCGAGACCGTCGCGAAGGGCGGGCTCGCCGAGGGCGCGCCGGTGACGACACTGGGTCCGACCCTGGTCGACGATCTCGCGGGTGGCCTGGTGGACCTCGCCAGCGGCCGCAAGGTCGGACGCGCCGGCGACTCGACGGCGCAGGTCGACGACGACCGCCTCCTCCTCGAGACCGTCGACGGCGTCCGGCTGGTCCGCCTGCCGAGCCTCGAGGTGGTCTGGAAGGCGCAGGAGGACATCCGGCTCACCGGCATCTGGACCGAGGCCGCCGACCTGTCGACGTCGACCGTGGTGGCGTTCGACACCGACGGGACGATCGTCGGCCTCGACCTCGCGACCGGCAAGGTGAGGTGGACCTCCGACGTGCCACGCGACGAGGTCGACGGGTTGTCGACGCAGGTCGGCTCCGGGGTGGTCGCCTTCCGGGCCAACGGCACCGACCCGCTCGGCCAGGTCGTGCTCGACACCGCGACCGGCGAGCAGCTCTCCGGCGCCGAGGGCTACGTCGTCGCCGACCAGGACCTGCTGATCGACGTCGCGAACGGCGTGCCCACCCTCATCTCCGTCGACGACCTCCGCTGAGGCACCGGTGCTGACGATCCCGCCCGGACTCGACCGGCAGCGGTCGCTGGGCCCGGCCTGGGAGGCGTGGCTGGACCGGCTTCCCGGGCTGGCCACCGGGCTGCTGGACGAGTGGGAGCTCAGCGCCGACGGGAAGTCGATGCACGGCTTCTGCTCGCTGGTGCTGCCGGTGCGCACGCCGTCCGGGGTCGCCGCCGTGCTCAAGCTGCACACGGATGCCGATGCGGAGGAGTCCGATCACGAGCACCTCGCTCTCCAGCGGTGGCGCGGCAGGGGAGCCGCCCGGTTGCTGCGCGCCGATCCGGGCCGGCGGGCACTCCTGCTCGAACGGCTGGAGCCGACCGACCTCAGCGACCGATGGGACGAGGAGGCCTGCGAGATCGTCGCCGGCCTCTACAGCCGGTTGCACGTCCCGCCGATGCCTCAGCTGCGCGAGCAGGCGTCGTACGTCGGACGCTGGGCCGCCGCCCTCGAGCGCGACGCGCACGCCGTACCCGTTCCGCGGCGCCTCGTCGACCAGACGGTCTCCCTCGCCCGCGACCTGTGCGCCGAGCCGGCCACCGCGGTGATCCACGCCGACCTCCACTACGAGAACGTGCTGCTCGGCGAGCGCGGCGGCGAGCCGGCCTGGCTGGCCATCGACCCGAAGCCGACGAACGGCGACCCGCACTACGAGATCGAGCCGATGCTGCGCAACCGCTTCGAGGAGTACGGCGGTGCTATCGGGGGCGGGTCGGTGCGTGACGGCATCCGCCGCCGGTTCCACCTGCTGGTCGACGCCGCCGAGTTCGACGAGGCGCGGGCGAGGGACTGGGTGGTCGTGCGCAGCATCCTCAACGTGCACTGGGCCTACGCCGACGCCGCCCGCGCCGGGCGACCGTTGTCCGCCGAGGAGCGCGAGCGCGTCACCTGCTGCATCACGGTCGCGAAGGCCGTCCAGGACTGAAATCGGTCGACGGCACGCCCTCGTCCGGTCACTCTTGCGTCATGGACATCTCCGCCTGTGCGACCGACGACGACCTCGAGGCGTGGCGCGCGGTGCGGATCGCGGTCGCGCCGGGGGAGCGGTGCATGTCGGTCGCCGAGATGAAGGCGCAGGAGTCGCCGAAGCGGCTCCTGGTGCTGGCCCGTCGGGACGACGGCACCGTGGTCGGCTCCGGCATCGCCGACGAGTCCGACACCGCCGGCGGTGGCTTCGCCGCGCCGCGGGTGCTGCCGGAGCACCGGCGCGAGGGTGTCGGAACAGCCCTGCTGGAGGCGCTGGCCGAGCACTGCGCCGGCCTCGGCCTGCCGGTGCTCCTGGGCAGCGTCGACGACCAGGGCTCGCTGGCGTTCGCCGATCGCTTCGGGTTCGTCGAGGTGGACCGGGAGATCGAACAGGTCCGCACCGTCGGCGCCGAGGGCCCGCCTGCACCGTCGCCGCCGGACGGGGTCGAGGTCGTCACCTCGAGCGAGCGGCCCGGGCTCTGGGCCGACTGCTACGAGCGGTTCGGCAGGGAGGCGCTCGGCGACTTCGCACTCCACACCCCACTCGCGATCAGCGCCGAGCAGTGGAACACCACCTGGGGCGGCGACCCGATGTTCCTCGCCCTGTACGACGGCGAGGTGATCGGGTGCGCGGGGCTCCGGCTGGACCAGGACAATCCCGACCGAGCCGAGAACGCGCTGACCGCCGTACGGCGGGACTGGCGCGGCCGCGGCATCGCCTCCCACCTCAAGCGCCGGACGCTGCACTGGGCGGCGGACCACGGGCTGCGCGAGGTCTACACCTGGACCCAGGCCGGCAACGCGTCGATGGCGCGGCTGAACGAGCACCTCGGCTACGTCACGACCCAGACCAGCATCACGGTGTCCCGGGCGTTGCCGCTCCCGCCCACTTCCTCGGTGTAGGGGTCGCTCCCTCGGCGCAGTGACCGGTCATAGCGCTGGGGGAGCATCCTCATCACCGCGGTAGTTGCTCCACGACCGCGGGCGTTCGTCGTACGTCGCGACGGGATAATCACGCGACGCTGACGACCGCCACCTGGGACGATCGCGGTATGCCTCGCCTCCTCTCCGTCCACGTCGGCCAGCCCAAGGAAGCCGCGTGGGCCGACATCGGGCGCACGTCGATCGACAAGCAGCCGGTGACCGGACCGGTGGGGGTGACCGAGCTCGGCATCGCCGGGGACCAGGTCTCCGACACCCGTCACCACGGCGGCGTCGACCAGGCGGTCTACGCCTACGCGCGGGAGGACCTCGACTTCTGGGAGGCGGAGCTCGGTCGGGAGATCCGTGACGGCCTGTTCGGCGAGAACCTGACGACCGAGGGGATCGACCTGACCAACGCCGCCGTCGGCACCCGACTGCAGATCGGCGAGGTGGTGCTGGAGATCGCCAGCGTCCGCACGCCCTGCAACGACTTCAAGGGCTGGCTGGGACTGGGCGGGTTCGACAACACCGCCTGGGTGAAGCGGTTCACGCTCGAGCGGCGACCGGGGCCGTACCTCCGGGTCCTCACGACCGGTTCGATCGCGGCCGGCGACGCCATCGAGGTCGTGCACGAGCCGCAGCACGGTGTCACGGTGCGGGACCTGTTCGTCGCCCTCAACCTGGACCGGACCCGGCTGCCGGAGCTGCTCGCGATCGACGGGCTCGCGCCCCGGCTGCGGCAGAAGGTCGACGACTACCTCGCGCGGTGAAGGGGGCGTGCTACCGGTGGGTTCGGGAGTGATCTAAGTTACGTCCCATCACCCGTCGGTCTCGGAACCGCATGAGGAGCGTCATGCCCATCACTCACGACACCAGTTTCCTCGAGCACATGCCGCAGAACGTGGCGATCCAGTTCTTGGATCGCGTCGCCACGTCCGGCTCCAAGGAGGCGTTCCGCTTCCCGCGGGGTGACGCCTGGGAGTCGGTGACCTGGTCCCAGGCGGGCGATCGGGTACGACGCCTCGCGGCCGGTCTGCTCTCGCTCGGCCTCGAGCCGGAGCAGCGTGTCGGCATCGCGTCGTCCACCCGCTACGAGTGGATTCTCGCCGACCTGGCGATCATGTGTGCCGCCGGCGCGACGACGACGGTCTACCCATCGACCGGCGCCGAGGACACCGCCTACATCGTGGGCGACTCCGAGTGCCGCTTCGTCTTCGCCGAGGACGCCACCCAGCTCGAGAAGCTGCAGGCGCACCGGGACGAGCTGCCGGGCCTCGACAAGGTGATCTCGTTCGACGAAGGTCTCGCCGACGGCCAGTTCGTGCTCTCCATGGACGCGCTCGCCGAGCTCGGCGACGCCTACCTGGCCGAGCACCCCGACGCGATCGAGTCGGTGAGCAAGGAGATCCGGCCCGACCAGCTGGCCACCCTGATCTACACCTCCGGCACGACCGGGCGCCCCAAGGGTGTCCGCACGCTCCACCGCGCGTGGGTGTTCGAGGGCGAGGCGATCAAGGCGCAGGACATCCTCAATGAGGACGACCTGCAGTTCCTGTGGCTGCCGATGGCCCACTCCTTCGGCAAGGTGCTGCTCTCGACCCAGCTCGCCTGCGGCTTCGCGACCGCGATCGACGGCCGCGTCGAGAAGATCGTCGACAACCTGGGTGTCGTCAAGCCGACCTTCATGGGCGCGGCCCCGCGGATCTTCGAGAAGGCCCACGCGCGCATCGTCACCATGCAGGCCGCCGAGGGCGGCGCCAAGGAGAAGATCTTCAAGAAGGCCTTCGAGGTCGGCACCAAGGTCGACGCGCTGAAGATGGCCGGCAAGCCGGTCCCGCTGCCGCTCAAGGTCCAGCACGCGCTCTTCGACAAGCTCGTCTTCAGCAAGGTCCGCGAGCGCTTCGGCGGACGCGTGAAGTTCTTCATCTCCGGCTCGGCCGCGCTGAACGCCGAGATCGCCCAGTGGTTCCACGCCGCCGGCATCCTCATCCTCGAGGGCTACGGCATGACCGAGAACGCCGCGGGCGCCACGGTCAACCACCCCGACCAGTACAAGATCGGCACCGTCGGGATGCCGTTCCCCGGCACCGAGGTGCGCATCGGCGACGGGGGCGAGGTCCAGCTCAAGGGCCCGCACATCATGGCCGGCTACCACAACCGCGACGAGGCGACGGCCGAGGCGATGACCGCCGACGGCTGGCTGCGCACCGGTGACAAGGGCGAGCTCGACGCCGACGGCTTCCTGCGGATCACGGGCCGGATCAAGGAGCTCTTCAAGACCTCCGGTGGCAAGTACATCGCGCCGCCTGCGATCGAGGCGAAGTTCAAGGCGATCTGCCCCTACGTCAGCCAGTTCATGGTGTTCGGCGCCGAGCGCAACTTCGTCGTCGCACTGATCACCCTCGACCCCGACGCCATCGCCGGCTGGGCCGCCGAGAACGAGATGGGCGGCACGGACTACACCGAGCTGGTCCGCTCCGAGAAGGTGCGCTCGATGATCGGCGACTACGTCGACGAGCTCAACTCCCAGCTCAACCGCTGGGAGACCATCAAGAAGTGGGAGCTCCTCGACCACGACCTGACCATCGAGTCCGGCGAGCTGACGCCGTCGCTCAAGGTCAAGCGCTCGGTCGTCGAGGCCAACAACGAGGACCTCATCGCTTCGTTCTACGGCTGAGCCGCACCCTCAACGTTCCGGCGTGACGCCAGCGTCGTCGAGCGCGGCCGTGAACTCGTCCTCGCTGGCCGTGTGCAGGCCCGCGAGGAAGTCGTCGAACTCTGCTCGACTCAGGAACGTGCCGCGCAGCTCGATGAAGGCCGCGCCCTCGACCGCCCGGATCACGGTGAAGTCGTGGTCGGAGTAGGTGTAGAGCATCCCCGCGGCACCGACGACGTCCACGGACTCCGAGCTGCTGACGTCCGCACGGTCCGCGACGTACCCGTCGTAGTCGCCGGCGCGCCGCGGCGGCGCGGGTCGTCGTGAGCACGTGCCGATCCTGACAGCGGCGGTCATCGCCGGGATGGGTACCGGTACTCAACTTTTGAGACACTGGGCTGGTGCCGTCCGCGTTGCCCGAAGGGGACCCCCTCCCGAAGGACGGCAGTCTCCCCGTCGCGGCGCTGGCGCCGCTCGGGACCCGGCCGTTCGGCTTCTACGTGCACGTCCCCTTCTGCCGGGTCCGCTGCGGCTACTGCGACTTCAACACCTACACGGCCGAGGAGCTGGGGGGCGGCGTCTCGCGCGCGACGTACGTCGACCACGCGGTCAACGAGGTCCGGCTGGCGCGCGAGGTGCTCGGTGAGCGGGACCTGCCGGTGGCGACCGTCTTCCTCGGCGGCGGCACGCCGACCCTGCTGCCGGCCGCCGACCTGGGCCGCCTGCTCGGCGCGATCGACGACGAGTTCGGGCTGGTGCCGGACGCGGAGGTGACGACCGAGGCCAACCCCGACTCCGTCGACCGGGCCTACCTCGAGCGGCTGCGGGCGGCCGGCTACACCCGGATCTCGTTCGGCATGCAGTCGGCGGTCCCGCACGTGCTCGCCACGCTCGACCGCACCCACGACCCGGAGCGGGTGCCCGCTGTCGTGGCGGCCGCCCGCGCGGCCGGGTTCGACCAGATCAGCCTCGACCTCATCTACGGCACTCCGGGGGAGAGCGGGGCGGACTGGGCGACCTCGGTCGAGGCGGCGCTCGCCTGCGAGCCCGACCACGTCTCGGCGTACTCGCTGATCGTGGAGGAGGGCACGGCGCTCGCCCGCCGCGTCAAGCGGGGTGAGCTGCCGATGCCGGATGAGGACGACCTAGCCGACAAGTACGTCGCCGCCGACGACCTGCTGACCGCCGCCGGCCTGGAGTGGTACGAGGTCTCCAACTGGGCGAGGGGGAGCGAGGCCCGCTGCCGGCACAACCTCGGCTACTGGACCGGCGCCGACTGGTGGGGCATCGGGCCGGGCGCCCACTCCCACGTCGGAGGCGTGCGGTGGTGGAACGTCAAGCATCCCGCGGCGTACGGCGACCGGCTCGCGGCCGGTGCCAGCCCCGCGCACGCCCGGGAGGTGCTGGATGCGGAGACGCAGCGGGTGGAGCGGGTGCTGCTCGAGGTCCGGATCCGCGAGGGTCTGGCGGGCGACACCCTCGACGACGCCGGGCGCGCCGCGCTCCCGGACCTGGTTCGGCGCGGGCTGGTCGAGGCCGGCCCGTGGCAGCAGGCGGGCCGGGTGGTGCTGACCCGGCACGGCCGGCTGCTCGCCGACCTCGTGGTCCGCGACGTGCTGCCCTGAACGTCCGTATGCTCGTGTCGTGGGACAGCAGCCGCCGGAGTACCAGCCCTATCAACCGCCCGGGCAGCAACCGCCGGCGCCGTACGGGTTCAACCCGGCCGCGCCGTACGGCGTCGACCCGTTCACCGGGCTGCCGTACTCCGACAAGACCAAGCTCGTCGCCGGGCTGCTCCAGATCGTGATCCCGCTGGGCATCGGCCGGATGTACATGGGCCAGACCGGCCTGGGCGTCGCGCAGCTGCTGGTCACCCTCTTCACCTGCGGCATCGGCGGTCTGTGGCCGTTCATCGACGGCATCATGATCCTCGTCGGCAACCCCCGCGACGGCAACGGCCGCCCGATGCGGATGAGCTGAGCCGCGCTGGCCGCGGAGCGGTTCTCCGAAAGCCCACCGCCGCCGACCGCGCTCCACTAGGGTCCGGCCATGGCCGACCTGGGGAACCCGCCCGAGTCGCGGGACATCACGCCGCAGCCCGCCCCTTACTCAGCGGCGCCGGTCCCTTACCCATCGCCTCCTCAGATGCCGTACCAGCAGTACGGCGCGCCGCCGGTTCCGTACGGCGTGGCCGTCCCGGTGCCGGTGCCTTTCGCCGTCGATCCGGCCACCGGGCTGGCGTACTCGGACAAGAGCAAGGTCGTCGCCGGCCTGCTGCAGCTGTTGTTGCCGTTCGTCGGGGTGCTCGGCGTCGGGCGGCTCTACACCGGCCACATCGCGATCGGGCTGGTCCAGCTGATCGGCCATTTCGTGGCCTGGGCACTCTTCTGGGTGCTCTTCATCTTCATCATCGGCTTCGTGTTCGTGCCGGTGGCGTGGGCACTGTGGTTGTGGTCGGTGATCGACGGCATCGTCATCCTCGCCTCGTCGAGCCCGCGTGACGCGCAGGGTCGCGTGCTGCGGTCCTGACGGCGCCCCTGGCTCACTCGACCGTCACGAAGTCGATCAGCTCCTCGACCCGGCCGAGCAGCTCGGGCTCGAGGTCTGCGAAGGAGCCGACCTTCGACAAGATGTGCTGCCACGCGCGGGCGATGTCGGCCTGGTCGCGATGCGGCCAGCCCAGGTGCTGGCAGACGCCCTTCTTCCACTCGATGTTGCGGGGGATGGTCGGCCACGCCTTCAGCCCGATCCGCTCGGGCTTGACCGCCTGCCAGATGTCGACGAAGGGGTGCCCGACGATCCGTACGTGCGGACCGTTCGGCCCGCGCACGATCGCGTCGGCGATCCGCGACTCCTTCGACCCGCGCACCAGGTGGTCGACGAGGACGCCGACCCGCCGCTGCGGACCGGGCTTGAACGAGACCAGGTGGTCGGCCAGGTCGTCGACGCCGCCGAGGTACTCGACGACCACGCCCTCGATCCGCAGGTCGTCGCCCCAGACCTTCTCCACCAGCTCGGCGTCGTGGCGGCCCTCGACGAAGATCCGGCTGGCGCGGGCCACCCTGGCCTTGGCGCCGTGCACGGCGACCGACCCGCTCGCCGTACGGGTCGGCTTCGCCGGCTGCGCCGTACGGCGGACCGGGGCGGTCAGGATCACCGGCTTGCCCTCGAGCAGGAAGCCCGGCCCGAGCGGGAAGGTACGGCGCTTCCCGCGCCGGTCCTCGAGGGTGAGCGTGTGCAGGTCTCGGTCGACCGCGACGATCTCACCGCACCAGTCCGCGGTGACCTCCTCGACGACCGCGCCGATCTCGGCCGGCGCCTCCACGGCGCGGCCGTTCTTCGGCTTCTTCCAGTCCCCGGCCAGCACGTCGGTCCCGTAACGATCGGTCACGACCTGAAACCGTACGGCGCTCCGCGGCGACCGTCGGGCTGCCGCGCCGAACCTCCTGTTCGGTGGACGGATGTCACCGGCAGCCGTCACACTCGAAACGTGCTCGATCGCATCACCGCGTGGTTGTACGAGCGCCTTGGATCGCGCTACTGGCTGGTGCTGGCGATCGGCCAGGCACTCGTGTCGGTCTTCGTCGCCCTGGTGACGGTCGTCATCCTGGCGTCCTACTACGACGCGAGCGCGCACCAGGTGGCCCGGCTCGCGACGTTCGGCTCGATCCTGACCGCGATCGCGATCTTCGCCGCGTCGGTTCGCACCCGATCGGCGTTCTGCGCGGTCCGCACCTGGCACGACACCGCCGACCCGACACCGGCGGAGACCGTCAGCGCCTGGGAGACGGCGGCGACCCTGACCTACCGTCAGTTCCGCCGCAACAGCTGGTGGATCAACCCCGTCGTCGTCCTGCCGACCAGCGTCTTCGGCGTCATCCTGTTCGACCTGCGGTGGGTCGACTTCTTCGCGCTCGTGCTCGCGTGCGTGGTGCCTGCCGTCTACGCCACGGTGCTGAGCTATTCAGCGGGCGAGATGCTGTCCCGGCCGTTGGTCGCCGACATCGCCAAGGTGCTGCCCGACGACTTCCCGTTCGCGCGTCTCGGGTTGCCGGTGCGCAAGCGGATCATGCTCGGACCTTCGGTCTACACGATCGCAACGGCATTGCTCGTAGCGAGCCTGCTCGGCGATCGCGACGGGTCCGACGATCTGGTGCTCGCGGTCGTGGCGTCGGTCTGCGTGGGCCTGGCGCTCTCTCAGGAGCTGTCGGTTCTGCTCGCCGAGGCGATCACGATGCCGATCGAGCGCGTGCGCGCAGCGATGGCCAAGGTCGCCGACGGTGACCTGACCACCCGGGTGCCGGTGATGACGAGCGACGAGCTCGGCGAGCTCGCCCACGACTTCAACCTGATGACCCGCGGGCTGGAGGAGCGTGAGCAGATGCGCGCGGCGTTCGGCACGTACGTCGACAAGGAGGTCGCCGCGCTGATCCTCTCGGGGCAGTTCCCGGAGGAGGGGGTCGAGATCGACGTGTCGATCATGTTCTGCGACGTCCGCGGGTTCACGTCGTACGCCGAGAGCGCCCCTGCACCCGAGGTGATCGCCGCCCTCAACCGGATGTTCGAGGTCATCGTCCCGATCGTCGACCGGCACGGCGGACACATCGACAAGTTCATCGGCGACGGCCTGATGGCGGTGTTCGGTGCGCCCGAGCTGTTCCCGGACCACGCCGACCGCGCCGTGGCGGCTGCCTGCGAGATCGTCGCGGCCGTCGCGGCCAAGGACGCCGGGCTGAGGGTCGCCGCCGGCGTCAACACCGGCCGCGTGGTGGCGGGGTCGATCGGCGGAGCCGGTCGGTTGAACTTCAGTGTCATCGGTGACGCCGTCAACACCGCGGCCCGGGTCGAGGCGGCAACGCGCCAGACCGGCGACGACGTGCTGATCACGGCGGCCACCGCCGCGATGCTGCAGCGTGAGGTGCCCCTGGTCTCGCGCGGCAGCGTCCCGCTCAAGGGCAAGGCCGAACCGCTCGAGGTGTTCGCGCCGATGCCCGAGGTGGCGGCCGATCCCTCGGCTAGGGCACTTCCTGCTCGATGACCTCACCCCAACCGGGGCCGTCGATCCTCAGATCAGCGGCAGCCGCTTCTGCGCGCGGGGGAGCTGCGCATAGCCCCGTCGTACGGCGTCCGCCAGCCCCTCGCGCGGGAACGGCCAGTCCGCGGCGGCGAGCGCCTCGTCGACCGGCACGCCGCGCCCGGCGAGGTCGCGGATCGTCTCGGCGACGACGCCGATGTCGGCGCGCTGGTCCTGGACGAACGCCCGGTCGACCAGGGCCCCGTGGCCGGGAACGATGACCGTGCCCGGGGTGGTCAGGTTGAGCACCAGGTGCAGGGTCAGCGGCCAGTCCATCGGGAACGAGTCGGCGCCGTACGCCGGCGGTGCGGACTCCTCGACCAGGTCGCCGGCCAGCAGCGCGTCGGCGTCGGGCACCCGGACGACCAGGTCGCCGCCGGTGTGCCCGCGGCCGGGATGGACCAGCTCGACCCCGCGGTCACCGAGGTCGATCACGCTGGCCGACGAGAACACGTGGTCGGCGGGCACGATCGGCGTCTCCAGGACCTCGTCGCGGTGCGGGTCGTCGGCGGCGTCGGCGTAGGTCCGCTTGATCCGCTCGCCCGCGCTCACCGTCCGCTCGGCGGCCTCGTCGGTCGCGTGGATCGGCAGGGCGTCGCCGTACTCCTCGCGGAACGTCACGTTGCCGAACGTGTGGTCGAAGTGCTCGTGGGTGTTGACCACCGCCACCACCTCGCCGGCACGGAGGGCCCGCACGTCGGCGACGACCTCCCGTGCGACGCGCGCCGAGCTGTGGGTGTCGACGACGACCAGGCCGCGGTCACCGCCGACCACGCTGACGTTGACGTCGAGCCAGGGATAGCGGGCGACCCACACCCGGTCGGCGATCTCGGTGAACGGCACACCCGGACGGTACGGGGTGTCAGCAGATGGTGTCGTGGAGGTGTTCCCGGAGCAGTCGGCCGAGCTCGGCCGGGGTGGTCGCGGAGCGTCCGAACTCCAGGGTGCGGGCGTGCGCGCCGGAGACGTCGACCCAGCGGACCTCGACCCGGTCCGGCCGCAGGTCGGCGAGGTGGACGCCGACGACGTCGCGGAGCCGGGTGTCGGTCGTCGTGGCGATCGCCTGCCGGAGATCGTCCTGGTGGCAGTTGTTCGCGTGCTCGACGGATCGCTGGAGGAAGCCGCGGTTGAGCTGGTGGGCAGGGGAGGAATACGCCGTCAGCGGCACCCGCTGCTGGACCTGCTCACCCGGCTCGCGGCCCGGGTAGGTGAGCAGCACGAAGTCGAGCTCGAGGCAGAGCGTGTCCCGCACCCGGTCACAGCACGGGCACTCCTCCCGGTCAGCGATCGCCAGTCGGCCGGCCAGGGTGACCGACGCGCGTCGGGAGGGGGAGCCGGGCCGGCCGAGGCCACTGGTGAGCGTGACGAGCGCGTTCCTCCCGGCGGCGGCGGCCTGCGCGAGCGGCGTGCCGGCCGGGCAGGTGAAGACCGGGCTCCCCTCGATGTCGCGGAGGTCGAGACCGCCGCCGCCGGTGCCGTCCGCGTCGTCGAGGCCGGCGGCGATGTCGTCGACGCCGTCGACGACGAGTTGGACGTCGTCGGGACAGGCCAGGATGCTGCGGGCAGCGGCGGCGAGCTGAGCTGCGTTGGCCGGTTCGGTGCGGTGGCTGCTGTCGACGGTCACGATCGCTCCTTCGCTCAGTTTAGGTAAGCCTAACCTATACGATCCCGTGGCGACAGGGTGCGTCGCCGTCCTCGCCGGCGGCGGTATCCTTGGCACTCCCGAGATCCGAGTGCCAAACGATTGACCAACGATTGACCAGACAGGAGGCGAGATGCAGGAGGACCGCAGGCTCGCCGTGCTGCGCGCGATCGTCGAGGACTACGTGGCGACCGAGGAGCCGGTCGGCTCCAAGGCGCTGGTCGAGCGGCACGGCCTCAACGTCTCGCCGGCCACCATCCGCAACGACATGGCCGCGCTCGAGGACGAGGGCTACCTCGCGCAGCCCCACACCAGCGCGGGGCGGGTGCCGACCGACAAGGGCTACCGGCTGTTCGTCGACCGGCTGACCACCGTGAAGCCGATGAGCTCCGCCGAGCGGCGGGCGATCGCCACGTTCCTCGACGGCGCGGTCGACCTCGACGACGTCGTGCACCGGTCGGTCCGGGTGCTGTCGCAGCTGACCCGCCAGGTGGCCGTGGTGCAGTACCCCACGCTGTCCCGATCGACCGTGCGGCACATCGAGATCGTCGCGCTGACCCCCTCCCGGCTGCTGGTCGTGCTGATCCTCAGCACCGGGCGGGTCGAGCAGCGGTTGGTCGAGCTGGGCGAGGAGCTGGGCGACGACGACCTGGCCGCGCTGCGGTCGCGGGTCAACCTCGCCGCGACGGGCGAGCAGATCGCGCAGGCCGCCGTCGCGCTCCACGACCTGCTCGCCGGCGACCAGCCGGCCCCCGCGGCCACCACCGCGGTGGTCGACGTCCTGGTCGAGGCGATGAGCGACCACCGGTCCGACGAGCGCATCGCCGTCGGCGGTACGGCGAACCTCGCCCGCTTCGGTGACAGCTTCGACTCCGCGGTCCGGCCGCTGCTCGAGGCGCTCGAGGAGCAGGTGGTGCTGCTCAAGCTCCTCGGTGAGGCCACCAGCGGCGGCGCCGTCACCGTCCGCATCGGCGCCGAAGGCCCCTACCAGGAGCTGTCGTCGACCAGCGTGGTCGCGACCGGCTACGGGCCTGACGACGCTCTCGCTTCGCTCGGCATCGTCGGCCCGACCCGGATGGACTACCCGAGCACGATGGCGGCCGTTCGCGCCGTCGCCCGCTATGTGTCGAGGATCCTCGACGAGGGCTGACCCCCCGTCCCAGACGCACCCACCCAGAGAAGCAAGGAAGCACGTGAGCCAGGACCTGTACGACCTCCTCGGTGTCGCCCGCGACGCGGACGCCGACGCCATCAAGAAGGCCTACCGGCGCCTCGCCCGCCAGCTGCACCCCGACGTCAATCCCGACCCGGAGGCGCAGGAGCAGTTCAAGAAGGTGTCGGCGGCCTACGAGGTGCTGTCGGACCCGCAGAAGCGGGCGGCCTACGACCGTGGCGGCGACCCGTTCGGCGGTGGGTTCGGCGGCCAGGGAGCCGGTTTCTCCTTCACCGACATCATGGACGCGTTCTTCGGCGGCTCGGCCGGTGGCGCGACCCGCGGCCCGCGGCCGCGGACCCGACGCGGCCAGGACGCGCTCATCCGGCTCGAGGTCGACCTTGCCGAGGCGGCGTTCGGCGTGTCCCGCGAGCTGAAGGTCGACACGGCGATCCGCTGCACCACCTGTGGCGGCGACGGCGCGGCCCCGGGCAGCAAGCCGGTCGCGTGCGAGACCTGCCACGGGCAGGGCGAGGTCGCCCACGTCCAGCGCTCGTTCCTCGGCGAGATCCGCACCCTGCGGCCGTGCCCCGCGTGTCGCGGGTTCGGCTCCGTGATCCCCGACCCGTGCCGCGAGTGCGCGGGCGACGGGCGGGTGCGGTCGCGCCGTACCCTCACCGTCAAGATCCCCGCCGGCGTCGACACCGGGACCCGCGTCCAGCTGAGCGAGCAGGGCGAGATCGGCCCGGGCGGTGGTCCGCCGGGAGACCTCTACGTCGAGATCCACGTCGCGCCCCACCCGACCTTCACCCGCCACGGCAACGACCTGCACTGCACCGTCGTCGTACCGATGACCGCGGCGGCGCTCGGGCTGACGCTGACGTTGCCGACGCTCGAGGCAGACCTCGTCGACGCCGAGGGTGCAGCAGCGTCGGGGCTCCAGACCAGCTTCGAGCTCGAGGTCCCGCCCGGCACGCAGTCCGGCAGCGAGAGCGTCGTCCGCGGCCAGGGCGTGCCCGGGCTGCGCGGCGGCCGCGGCGACCTGATCGTGACGGTCACCGTCGAGACCCCGACCCGGCTCGACCCCCGCCAGGAGGAGCTGCTCCGCGAGCTGGCCACGCTGCGTGGTGAGGAGCAGCCGACCGGCCGCGTGCGGGCGACGCAGAAGTCGGTCTTCGGGCGGCTCCGCGACGCGTTCAACCAGCACTGACGCCGAGGTTCGACCGGTGACGCTCCCGCAGCACGTGGTGCCGTCCCTCGCCGGGGTCACCCGCGGCGTGATCGTCACCGTCGAGGGCGACGAGGCCCACCACGCCGTCGTCGTACGGCGCCTGCGGGTCGGTGAGCAGGTCACGCTGGCCGACGGCATCGGCGTGATCGTCACCGGCGTGGTGAGCGCGACCTCGAAGCGCTCGTTCGAGGTCCGGGTGACAGCGGTCGACGAGGTCAGTGAGCCGGCGCCATCGGTCACCGTCGTGCAAGCGCTGCCGAAGGGCGATCGCGGAGAGCTCGCGGTCGAGGTGCTCACCGAGATCGGTGCCGCCCGGATCGTCCCGTGGGCTGCCACCCGCAGCGTCGCGGTCTGGAAGGGCGAGCGGGCCGCCAAGTCCCACGCGAAGTGGCAGAGCACCGCGCGCGAGGCCGCCAAGCAGGCCCGCCGGGCCTGGCACCCGGTCGTCCCACCACTCGCCACCACCGCGGACGTGCTGGACATGATCCGCGGCGCCGAGCTGGCGGTCGTCCTGCACGAGGACGCGAGCGAGCCGCTCGGCGCGATCGCCCTCCCGGACGCGGGCGAGATCCTGGTCGTGGTCGGGCCCGAGGGCGGGCTGACCGACGAGGAGGTCGCCGGGTTCGTCGCCGAGGGGGCGGTCGCCGTACGTCTCGGCCCCGAGGTGCTGCGCACCTCCACTGCCGGGGTGGCCGCTGTCGCGGCGCTGCTGTCGCGGACGGGGCGGTGGGGGTAGGGCTGCAGGAATCCCCGGTCCGCCGGTGATTCCTGCGCTTGTCGGCCAATGCAACGGCCGACAAGCGCCAGTTCTGGCCGGGTGATGTGACGGATGAGGCGGGTGGGGCTACGAGGCGAGCAAGGCCTCGGTGCGCGCGATCTCCTCGTCGAGCTCGGCCTGCTCGCGCTTCGTGAGGTCCCGGTGCAGCCGGTCGATCCGGACCCGGTCGTCCTCGACGCGCCAGATGCCGGCGAGCCACCCGCCGGCGAAGACGGTGTTGCCGATGCCGCCGTTGGTGCCCATCCACGACCTCCGGGCCTCGGCGTCGGTGACCCGGTCGCGGGCGGCGTGCGAGAGCCACACGTTGTCGTAGGTGCCGAGCAGTCGCACCGGCGCGGGGGCGTCCTCGTCGGCGATCGGCGCCCCGTCGACGTCGTAGAGCACCCGGCCGTCCTCGTCCTCGTGCTGCACGAGGTCGTCCATGCCCTTGAGCACCGGCCCGAGCCGGGTCACCGCGGACCAGGCGGTGACGTCGGCGGCGGTCGCGGGCCCGAACGCGCGCAGGTAGCGCCGCACCAGCGCGGGCACGTCCGGCTCGGCCATCGGCACCCCTGTCCAGCGGTCGACGTAGTCGTAGACGACGCCGCCCGACGACTTCCAGCAACCGCGCGGCGGCAGCTGGGCGAGTGGTGCGATGGAGCGGGCCAGCTGGCCGAGCTGGGTCGCGGGGTAGGAGAACCGCTCCGCGAGCCGCAGGCCGATGTCCTTCTGCGGCAGCGGCCCGTCGGCCAGCACCTCGCGCAGCGCGGCCTCGGCCTCCGGCCGCGCGATCTCCCGGGCGTCGCCGATCGACTGGCTCACCCGGATCTCCTGCTCGATCCGCGGTGCGACCCACGGCCGGAGCTCCGCGGCGTCGTCGGGCGTCAACAGGTGGATGGTGCCGCGCATGGTCAGCAGCCGCACCAGGCGCCGCTGCTCCAGGAGCGCGCTCACGTTGTGCGGGTCGAGGCCGGTCAGCCGGGCGGCGAGCGAGAGGTACGGCGGCAGGTTCTCCTGGGCCTGGAGGCCGACCAGGTGGCGCACCATCTCCTCGGGCGACATCGCGACCCGCTCGAGGAGGTGCTGACGCAGCAGCAGCGTGCGGTTGAGGCGCTGGCGGGTCAATCGCATGTGCAAGGACACTAGTGTTCGGCACAGACAGTTAGTCACTGGCGGAGAAGGGGGTGCCATGGCGCTGGTTCGCCTTCCGTCGCTGCACCGGGTGCCGGACGGGATCGAGGGGCGCGACCCGGAGTACATCCGCCGGATCCTTCCGCGGCTCTGGCTCGCGTTCGAGCTGTACTTCCGCGCCGAGGTCGACGGGTTCGAGCACGTCCCCGACGAGCCGGTGCTCTTCGTCGGCAACCACAGCGGGGGAGCGAGCGTCCCCGACACCTGGCTGTTCCTGCTGGCCTACAACACCTACTTCACCGTCGAGGGCCGCCCGGTGATCGGCCTCGCGCACCGGGTCATCACCGACACCCCGCTGATCGGTGACCTGGCCCGCAAGTTCGGCATGGTCAAGGCCGGCCCGCACCGGGCCCGCGAGGTGCTGGCGCAGGGCGCGAACGTGCTCGTCTATCCCGGCGGTGATGTCGAGGCGCTGCGGCCGACCCGCGACCGCAACCGGATCGTCTTCGACGGCCGTATGGGCTTCCTCAAGCTCGCGCACGACGCCGGCGTCAAGATCGTCCCCGTGGTCGCGACCGGCGGCCAGGAGACGGTCCTCATCCTCAACGACGGCCGGAAGACGGCGCAGCTGCTCGGCTTCGACAGGTTCCTCCGCATCAAGTCCGTCCCGCTCACGTTGAGCATCCCGTGGGGCCTGCTGCCGGGCGGTCTCCCGCACCTCCCGTTCCCCGCGAAGATCCGGATGCAGGTGCTGCCGCCGATCGACCTGCAGGAGAGGTACGGCGACGAGCCCGACTGGGACGACGCCTACGACTACGTCACGTCCGCGATGCAGGTCGCCCTTTCGTCGCTCGCGGCGCGCACGATCCTCCCGGTGCTGGGCTGATGGCGACGACCGCGACCGAGTCGATCGTCGTACGACGTCCGCTCGAGGAGGTCGCCAAGACCGCGACCGATCCCGGGGTGCTGCTACCGCTCGTCGCCGGTCTCGGGCGGTTCGAGTTCATCGGCCCCGGCGTCGACGGCGCCGAGGAGTGGGACATGTTCCTCGACATCGGCGCGATCCACGTGGGCGGGCGGGTCCACGTCGTCAGCGCCGCGCCGACCCTGCGCTGGCATTCCGTCCGCGGCACCCGCCACTCGATGCAGGTCGAGGTGACCGAGCATCCCGACGGCGCTGAGGTGACGATGGCGATGACGGTCGAGCTGGGCGGCCTGGTGATGGGCCGCTTCGCCGAGCTCCTCGCCCGCAGCATCGCCGGCCGCCACCTGGTGGCCGGCCTGGAGCAGCTCCGGCACCACCTCGAGTTCGAGGCGCCGAGGGAGCTGCCCTGAGTAGGTCGTGTGACCTGGAGGCGCTTCGGGCGTTGATGAGGGCATGCGCATCCGGATCGTGGCGTCGGTGGCGGTCATCGCCACCCTCGTCGGCCTCCCGTCCACGCCGGCACTGGCCGACAGGAGCGAGCCCGACAGCGCGTCCGTCGCGGCGCCACGCTTCGACGAATACGTCGCCCTCGGGGATTCCTGGTCCGCCGACGTCGTCTTCCTCGACGGCAACGGGCTGCCGGACACGACCCATGTCCCGATCGACTGCGCCCAGTCCCGCGTGAACTACCCCAAGCTGGTGGCCAACGAGCTCGGCATCCCGGTGCTTCGCGACGCTACCTGCGGTTCGGCCACGACAGAGCACTTCGCGGGGGCGCAGGCACTGCCGCTCGGCGGCACCAACCCGCCGCAGTACGACCGACTGACGCCCACCACCGACCTCGTGACCGTGGGCATCGGCGGCAACGACGCCGGCATCGCGGGCGCGGCCCTCGCCTGCATCAGCCTGCTGCCCATCGAGACGATCCCGATGGACCTGCTCCCGCTGCCGGAGCTTCCGCTGCCACTGATCTCGACCTCGACGCTGCCGGTGGGAGGCTGCAAGAGCTACTTCACCGCGGGTGGCGTCGACCGGCTCGCAGTCGCGATTGCCGAGTCCGAGATCAAGCTCGTGCGCGCTTTCCGACGGATCCACCAGCTGTCCCCGGAGGCCCGGATCCTGGCGGTCAACTACCTCGCCGCGGTGCCCCAGCGCGGCTGCTGGCCGCTGGTGCCGGTCACCACCAAGGACATGGCCTACCTCTACGACACGTTCCTCAGGCTCAACGCGATGGTCGCGCGGGCAGCCCGCCGGGGCGGTGCGGAGCTGGTCGACACCTACACCCCGACCATCGGCCACGACATGTGCAAGGGACCCAGGGTGCGGTACGCCGAGGCGTTCGGACCGTCCGTCAACGACCTGGCAATCGGCGTGCCCGCGCACCCCAACTCCGCCGGCGCGCGGGCTCAGGCCCGGGCCGTACTGGCCTACCTGCGGACCCACTGACCGAGCGCCACCGCGTGCTCAGGCGGGCTTCAGCGGCAGCCCCCTGCCGTCCCGGGGATGGCCGGAGAGGATCACGATGCCGTCGATGGCGGACCACCACATGCCGATCCCGCAGGTGAACACTGCGACCAGGAGCTGGGCGACCCCCAACCCAGGCTGCCCCATGTAGAACCTGCCGATCCCGATGGGCAGGAAGATCTGCAGCACGCCCGCGGTGACCTTGGACTTGTCCGACCAGGGCAGGCCGGTCAGCGGATCGATGCCGTACGGCGCCGCCGGGACCTGGCCGTACGGCATGGCCGGGCGGTAGCCGTACGGTGCCGGCGGAGCGACGTACGGCTGGTAGTGCTGCTGGGGGAGCTGGATGGGCACGGGGAGGCCCTCGTGGGCCGCGGGTCGGGGTTCCTCGTCGGTCATGGTTCGGAGCCGATCAGTGGTCGGGAGTGGATGGATCGACGGTAGAAGGTGCAGCTTCCGCGCGAATCACGGAAACCCACCATCATTGACCCGCGTCGACCGCCAGTCCCGCGGTGTTCTCCGCTACTCGACCACGATCGTCTTGGTGTCCTCGGTCGGCTCGCCACCCTCGGCGCCACCCGACGGGTCGTCGGTCATGGCCACGAACGTGTAGGTGCCGGGCGCGAGCTCGCTGACGTCGACCTCGGCCTGCCACGGGTAGAGGCCGTCGATGTAGCCCTCGGCCGTGGAGAAGCCCTCGAGCACGGTCTCGCCCGCTTCGTCGCGGACCTGCCACGGCACCGTCGCCTCGAACGAGCTGGCCTCGCCGCTCGCGGTGAACGTGTCGGTGACCGTCGCACCCTCCGCGGGGGAGAGCACGTTGACGAGTGCCCGGGTCGACAGCTCGTCGGCCGCGCCGACCACTGGGGCGTCGCCGAAGAGCATGCCCGACGGCAGGACCACGATCGGCACCTCGGCGCCCTCCACTCCCTGCAGCGTGTAGACGAGCTGCTGCACGGCGAGCTTCGCCTCGGCCTCGGTCATCCCGGGGGCGGGCGTGTTCCACGCGTCGTCGCGGAGGGTGACGGCGAACTTCTCGCCGTCGTACTCGATGCTCTCGAAGCCGCCGCCCTCGGGGAACAGCGTGCGGTAGTCCGGGTCCGCCGCGTCACCGGCGACCATCAGCGCGGCTGCCTCCTCCAGCGGGTTGTCGGCCTCGACCTCGCGCTGCTCCGCGAACAGGCGCGGCCCGCGTGGGGTGTCACCGACGAAGTAGACCGGGACGGTGACCGTCTCGGTCGTGCCGCCGGTCGTCTCGGACTCGGTCGGCGCGTCGGTGGGTGGGGTCGTCGCGTCGGTCGGCGATGCGTCGGACGTCTCCGACTCCGGCGTGGAGGCCGGGTCGTCGGCGATGTTGGACGGTTCGTCGTCGCCGCAGCCCGAGAGGACGAGGGCAGTGACTACTGCGGTGATGGCGAGGGGGAAGGCGTGGCGCTTCATGGTTCGATCCTCTCGGTGGTGGATGGTCAGCGGACCGTGATCGTCCGCGTGTCGCTGAATTCACTGGGGGTGTCCGACGTCTGTCCGACGTCGAGACCGGTGACGGTGAAGACGTACTGGCCCGGTGCCAAGCCGCTCAGGTCGATCTCGCTGGTCTCCCAGCCGGGCGCGCCGAGCGTCGCCCGGGCGTCGGGGCCCTCGATGTCGATGTGCGTGGCCTCGCCCTGGTCGACGACGTCGCCGCCGAGGGACAGGGTCCACTCGACCCGCCGGACGTTCGTCGACATGGTGCCGTTGGCGCTCAGGGTGCCGTCCTCGACGAGGAGGCCTTCGGAGGGGTCGGTGATGTTGACCGGAGCGGTGATCCCGAACGACGTGTCGCGATCCACCTGTGCTCCGACGCGGAGCCCGAGCACCTCACGCGCCGGCTCGCCGCCCTGCTCGAAGGCAACAGGGAGCCTCTCGCCCAGCGCGGCTTCGGCGGTGTAGACCGCCTGCTGCACTCCGAGGTAGGCGGCTCCCGTGGGGTCCGTCGGCTGGAGTGCCGCCTCGGTCCCGAGCTCCACGACGATCCGGTCGTCCTCGACCTCCACCGCGGTGAACGAGTCCTCCGGCCACAGCGTGCGGTAGCCGTGGTCCTTCGGACCGAGGTCGGAAGCCAGCCGCTGCAGCGCGAAGAGCACCTTCTCGGCCGGGTCGCTGGTCGGCGTGACCGCTTGGAACTCGCGGAACAGCCGCAGACCGGTGCCGGTCTCCCCGACGAAGTACAGGCCGGCCGCAGACGTCGTCGGAACCGTCGACTCCTCGCTCGTCGGGCCGCCCGCGACGGGTGGCTCGTCGTCCCGGTCGTCGTCGCCGAGCCCGCCCACGACGAAGGTCGCTGCGACCACGGTCGCGGCGACGGCGCCGGCACCGACGAGCACAGGAGCCCACCGGGCCTTCGTCGTACGGCGCGCGCGGGTGCGGCGTCGTACCTCCGCGAGCCGGTCGCGGGGCTCGACGTCGGAGACCGCGTCGTGGAAGACGGCCCGCAGGTCGTCGTTGCCCGAATCGTTGGGATGCATGTCCTTGCCGTTCATTGGTCGGTCCTCAGGTCCGGGCCGAGTCCTTCGAGGATGGGTCGCAGGGTCGCGGAGCCGCGGGATGCGTGGCTCTTGACCGCGCCGCGGCTGATGCCGAGGGTCTCGGCGATCTCCGCCTCGGACAGGTCGAGGTAGTAGCGCAACGCCAGCACCTCGCGCTGGCGCCGGGGGAGCTGTTGCAGGGCGTCGAGCACCATCCGTCGCCGGCTGTCACCCAGCACGGGCTGGTCGGCACCGGGTGCCACGTCGGGCCCCTGCTGCCGCGCGAGGTAGCGGGTCACGACACCCCGGTGCCGCAGCGCCGAGCGCGAGCGGTTGACGACCGCCTGGCGGAGGTAGGCCAGCGCCTTGTGGTGGTCGGCCAGTCGGTCCCACTTCTGGTGCACGGCGACCAGCGCGTCCTGGACGATCTCCTCGGCCATGCCCTGGTCGTGCACGAGGAGCACGGACAGCCGCACCAGCTGGTTCCAGTGCGCGAGGTAGAGCGCCTCGATCGCCGCATCGGCGTCCGCCCTGGCATCGGTCGCGTCCGGGGATGCCTCGTTCACGCCGACGCCCCAGGTCGGGTGCGGCGCGATCCCGGTAGTCGCTGCATAAGCGGTCACGCTAGTTCCACGCGCTCCCCGCGGACCGGGTTGACGTCGGCGCGCCCCGATTTGGGAAGGTGGGGGTGTGACCTCTCCCACTGATCCAGCACCGTCTGATCCAGCACCGTCTGATCCGGACTGCCTGTTCTGCAAGATCGCCGCGGGCGACATCCCGGCGACGATCGTTCACGAGTCGGAGACGACGGTCGCCTTCCGGGACCTCAACCCGCAGGCGCCGACCCATGTCCTGGTGATCCCGCGCAGCCACTACCCGAACGCGGCAGCGCTCGCGGAGGCGGAGCCGGCAACGGCGGTGCACCTGTTCGACGCGGCGCGCGAGATCGCCGCGCAGGAGGGGATCGACGGAGACGACGGGGGCTACCGGATGGTGCTCAACACCGGCGCCGCCGCGCACCAGACCGTCTTCCACGCGCACCTGCACGTGCTGGGCGGTCGCCCGATGACCTGGCCGCCGGGCTAGAGCGCCTGCAGGAGCCGCATCAGGGCGAAGAGCACCGGCAGCCCGAACACGACGAGCAGCACCCAGGCCGTGATCCGGTGGTAGGGCTTGGCTCCGTCGAGCGAGCCGGCGAACTCCAGCAGCGCGCCGTCCGGCACGTGGTGGGTGAGCCCGAGCTTCCGGGCGTCCTCCGGCAGGTGGTTGCCGGGGAACCAGGACGGCTCGGCGTCGGGCGCGGGCTCGACCCGCTCCTCGTCGTACTCGTCCTGGTGCGTCATGCGCACACGGTACGCGCCCTGGACGAACACCCGCGGGACCGTACCGGGACTAAACACAGTCGGCCTGTGCGTTGAAGCGGCGTAACATGAGGGACACCCTGTCGCCGTACCGGAAAGGAAGCCCAGCTAAGGGCTTGGATGACCAACACATCGACGCACCAGATCCGTCACACCGTCGTGGTGCCCAACAGCATCGACATGGTCAGCCTGCTCGGTCCCGGTGACGAGCATCTCGGCATGATCGAGCAAAGCTTCGGCTGCGAGATCCACGTGCGCGGCAACCGGATCACGTTCCACGGCGACCCCGGCGAGGTCGCGCTCGCGGAACGGCTCCTCGAGGAGCTGGTCGCGATCCTCCGCACCGGTCAGGGCGTGACGCCCGAGACCGTCGAGCGGGTGATCGGCATGCTCCGCGCCGAGACGACCGAGCGTCCTGCCGACGTGCTCTCGCTCAACATCCTGAGCAACCGCGGCCGGTCGATCCGCCCGAAGACCGTCAACCAGAAGCGCTACGTCGAGGCGATCGACAAGCACACCATCACGTTCGGCATCGGCCCCGCCGGCACCGGCAAGACCTACCTGGCGATGGCGAAGGCGGTGCAGGCCCTCCAGTCCAAGCAGGTCAACCGGATCATCCTGTCGCGGCCGGCGGTCGAGGCGGGGGAGAAGCTCGGCTTCCTGCCCGGCACGCTCAGTGAGAAGATCGACCCCTACCTGCGGCCGTTGTACGACGCGCTCCACGACATGATCGACCCGGAGTCGATCCCGAAGCTGCTCGCCGCCGGGACCATCGAGGTGGCCCCGCTCGCCTACCTGCGGGGCCGGTCGCTGAACGACTCGTTCATCGTGCTCGACGAGGCGCAGAACACCACGCCCGAGCAGATGAAGATGTTCCTCACCCGGCTGGGGTTCGGGTCCAAGATCGTGGTCACCGGTGACGTGACCCAGGTCGACCTGCCGTCGGGCACCACGTCCGGGCTGCGGATCGTCGAAGACATCCTCGACGGGGTCGACGACCTGACCTTCATCCGGCTGACCGCGCACGACGTCGTGCGCCACAAGCTGGTCGGACGCATCGTCGAGGCCTACGACGTCTACGACGCCCGCGCCGAGCAGGTCCACCCGGGACCTGTCGCGCGACCGAAGCGCCGCGATGGATGACAATGCTCTCGTGAGCATCGAGGTCCTCGACGAGTCCGGCACCGGCGTCGACGTGAAGCACCTGGCGCGGTTGAGCCGGTTCGTGATGGACCAGATGCGCGTGCACCCGCTCGCCGAGCTCTGCATCAAGGCCGTCGACGAGCCGACCATCGCGCAGCTCAACGCGCAGTGGATGGAGAAGGACGGCCCGACCGACGTGCTCGCGTTCCCGATGGACGAGCTGCGGCCGGGGCTGGTGACCGAGGAGCCCGAGGAGGGTGTCCTCGGCGACCTGGTGCTGTGCCCGGTGGTCGCAGAACGGCAGGGCGAGGCGGCCGGCCACGGCACCGTCGCCGAGCTCGAGCTGCTGACCGTCCACGGCATCCTCCACCTCCTCGGCTACGACCACGCGGAGCCGGAGGAGCACCGGGAGATGTTCGGGCTGCAGGACCAGCTGCTCGCCCAGTGGAGCGACGGCGCTGCGCCCGGTTCGTCCCAGGCCGGCTGAGCGGACACACCCATGGCGGCCGGCGACCTGTGGTTGCTCGTGATCGCGGCGATCCTCGTCGTGCTGGCGGGGCTCTTCGCTGCGGCGGAAGCCGCGCTCGGCGGGTTCTCGCGCGCCCGAGCGGGCGAGCTGGAGAGCGAGCGGCGTCCGGGCGCGAAGCGGCTGGTCGTCGTACTCGATGACGCGCCGCCGTACCTCAACACCGCCCTCTTCGTCCGGATGCTCTGTGAGATCGCCGCGATCGTGCTGGTCGCGGTCCTGATCACGGACCACTTCGTCGACCAGTCCTTCTGGGCCCGGGTCGGGATCGCGGTCGGCGCGATGCTCGTGGTGTCGTTCGTGGTGGTCGGCGTCGCTCCGCGCACCCTCGGCCGGCAGCACGCCGACCTGGTCGCGTTGTGGTCCGCGTTGCCGCTGTGGGCGCTGACCCGGATCCTGGGGCCGTTCCCCAAGCTGCTGATCATGATCGGCAATGCGATCACGCCGGGCCGCGGCTTCCGCGAGGGTCCGTTCTCGACGGAGACAGAGCTGCGCGAGCTGGTCGACATCGCCGAGGCATCGGCGGTGATCGAGTCCGAGGAACGGAAGATGATCCACTCCGTCTTCGAGCTCGGCGACACCACGGTGCGCGAGGTGATGGTGCCGCGCGGCGACGTCGTCTACATCGAGACCTACAAGAACCTGCGGCAGACCCTCTCGCTCTTCCTCCGCTCCGGCTTCTCGCGGGTCCCCGTGATCGGCGAGAACCTCGACGACGTCCACGGCTTCGCCTACCTCAAGGACGTCGTCCGCCGCGACTTCGAGGCTCCCGACGTCGAGCTCACCCAGCGGGTCGAGGAGATCATGCGCCCGGTCCTCTGGGTCCCGGACTCCAAGCCGGTCGACGACCTGCTGCGCGAGATGCAGGCCCGCCGTCAGCACATCGCCGTCGTCGTCGATGAGTACGGCGGCACCGCCGGCCTGATCACCATCGAGGACCTGCTCGAGGAGATCGTCGGTGAGATCACCGACGAGTACGACGAGGAGGCCGTCGATGTCGAGCACCTCGCCCACGGGGAGGTGCGGGTGTCCTCGCGCTACCCGATCGACGACCTCGACGAGATCTTCGGGTTCGACGTCGAGGAGGAGGACGTCGACTCGATCGGCGGCCTGATGGCCAAGCACCTCGGCAAGGTTCCGATCCCCGGCTCTGCCGTCGAGTGCCACGGGCTCCGGTTCGAGGCCGAGCAGGCTGCCGGCCGCCGCAACAAGGTCGGCACGGTGCGGATCCGGCGGCTGGAGCCGGCCGAGGCCGGGCTGGTCGAGGAGGCCGCGCAGCGACCGTCCCGAGACCACGCCGATAATGGTCGGCATGGCTGAGATCTCCGCCGAGGACAAGAAGCTCGTCACCCTCGCCCGCGCCACCCGCGCGCGCATCGGTGCGGCCGAGGGAGCTGCGGCGCGCGACACGGACGGCCGGACCTACGCCGCAGCGACGGTGGATCTCCCGAGTCTCCAGATCTCCGCGGTGCAGGCCTGCATCGCGATGGCCGTCGCGTCCGGGTCGGCAGGGATCGACGCCATCGTCGTGCTGGGGGAGTCGGGCGAGCTGGCCTCGCTCGACCGCGCGCCGCTGAGCGACTTCAGCGGCGCCGACGGCGTCGTCGTACATCTCGGTGACTCGCGGGGCGCGATCGCCTCGACCATCACGGTCTGACCCGCCCGCCCAGGCGGAAGTGGCGGCGACCCGCCCCTCTCAGAGGGGCGGGCCCGCCGCGGCGGCGCCGGAAGCCACGGGAGCAGAGACCGCGAGCAGGAACGCGGAGCTGTCGAGTCCATGGGGGAGTCGGCGCACGGTTAGGGATCCTGACACGCCATCGGCACCGTGACAGCGGTTTCCTGGAACTCTTTGCCTGTACCGATCCCCAGCAGTACGGCGACATGCTGTCGCAACAAATGTCGCGTAAACGGGAGGCGTGTTGTCACCGGCGCGCGGTAGTTTCGACGTGTGGCAGACCGTGCCTGGGAAGAACACGTGCGGGCCGTCGATCGGCTCGGGACCTCCTACACAGCCATTCCGCCGGGTGAACCGGTCCGGTTGGCGAAGCAGACCACCAACCTGTTCCGCGCGCGCGCCGCCAGCAGCGCGCCGGGGCTCGACGTCAGCGGCCTGACCGGCGTCATCGCGGTCGACCCGGATCCGGCGGACGGCCCGCCCACGGCCGACGTGCAGGGGATGTGCACCTACGAGGACCTGGTCGACGCGACCCTCCCGCACGGGCTGATGCCCCAGGTCGTCCCGCAGCTGCGGACGATCACCCTCGGCGGCGCGGTCACCGGGCTCGGCATCGAGTCGACGAGCTTCCGCAACGGGCTCCCGCACGAGTCGGTCCTCGAGATGGACATCTTCACCGGTGCCGGCGAGGTGGTCACGGTCGGGCCTGGCGACGAGCTCTTCGACGCGTTCCCCAACTCCTACGGCAGTCTCGGCTACGCCACGCGGTTGCGGATCGCCCTCGAGCGGGTGGCGCCGTACGTCGCGCTCCGGCACGTGCGGTTCGACGACCCCGGCCTGCTCGCCAAGTCGATCGAGGAGATCACCCAGACCAAGGAGCACGACGGCCGGCCCGTCGACGGCCTCGACGGGGTCGCGTTCGCGCCGGGCGAGTACTACCTCACCCTCGCGCGCTGGACCGACGACCCCTCCGGTGGTATCGAGACCCAGGTCTCCGATTACACCGGCCAAAAGGTCTACTACCGCTCGATCCAGCAGCGGCAGACCGACCTGCTGACGATCTATGACTACCTGTGGCGCTGGGACACCGACTGGTTCTGGTGCTCCGGCGCCTTCGGCGCCCAGCACCCGCTCGTCCGCCGGCTCTGGCCGGCCAGCCGGCGTCGCTCGGACGTCTACATGAGGCTGCTCAAGCTCGACCGTCAGTTCGCCATCGCCGACCGGCTCGACCGCCGCGCCGGCCGGCCGCTGCGCGAGCGGGTGGTGCAGGACATCGAGGTGCCGGTCGACCGGCTGGCCGAGTTCCTCGACTGGTTCGACGCCGAGATCGGGATGCGCCCCGTCTGGCTGTGCCCGCTGGTTGCTCACCGGGCATGGACCGCCTACCCGCTCGAGCCGGGGTCGACGTACGTCAACGTCGGCTTCTGGGGCACCGTCCACGTCGGTCCCGACGCGGCGCAGGCCCCGAAGAACCGGGCGATCGAGGCGAAGGTGCACGAGCTCGGCGGGCACAAGAGCCTCTACTCCGAGGCGTTCTACGACGCCGACACGTTCGACCGGCTCTACAACGGGCCGGCGCTGGCAGCGGTGAAACGGCGCTACGACCCCGACGACCGGTTGACCACTCTCTACGACAAGGCTGTGAGGAGCCGTTGATGTCTCAGACCCTGACCCAGCGCCCATTTTTGGCAAAGCTCACGATCGCGGAGGCGTTCGAGTCTCTGCTGAGGGAGCCCGTACCATTGCGCGTCACGGCCTACGACGGCAGCGCGGCCGGCCCCGAGGACGCGCCGTACCGGTTCCACATCGCCACCGAGCGCGGTCTGAGCTACCTGATGAGCTCGCCCGACCCCGATCTCGGACTCGGCCGGGCCTACGTCTCCGGCGACCTCCAGCTGTCCGGCGCTCACCCGGGCGACCCCTACGACGCCCTCGTGGTGCTCAAGACCGGCATCAAGTTCCGTCGGCCGACACCGTCGGAGCTGGTCAACCTGGTGCGCTCGCTCGGCGTGAACCATCTGGTGCCCCCGCCCCCTCCGCCGGAGGAGGCGCCGTCCCGGGCCCGCCGCGTCTTCGAGGGTGTCCGCCACAGCCTGCGCCGCGACGCCGAGGCGATCAGCCACCACTACGACGTGTCCAACCGGTTCTACGAGCTGGTCCTCGGGCCGTCGATGACCTACACCTGCGCGGTCTTCCCCCATGAGGCCGCAACTCTGGAGGAGGCGCAGGCCGCCAAGTACGACCTCGTCGCCCGGAAGCTCGACCTCCGGTCCGGTCAACGGCTGCTCGACGTCGGCTGCGGCTGGGGTGGGATGGTTCGCCACGCCGCCAAGGAGTACGGCGTGAAGGCGCTCGGGGTGACCCTGTCGCGCCAGCAGGCCGAATGGGCGCAGCAGGAGATCAAGCGCCAGGGGCTCGACGACCTGGCCGAGGTGCGCCACCTCGACTACCGGCTGGTCGAGGAGGGGGACTTCGACGCCGTCAGCTCGATCGGGCTGACCGAGCACATCGGCGTGCGCAACTATCCGTCGTACTTCGGGTTCCTCAAGGACAAGCTCAAGCCCGAGGCCCGCCTGCTCAACCACTGCATCACCCGGGCCAACAACCAGCAGTCGACGCGGACCGGAGAGTTCATCGACCGCTACGTGTTCCCCGACGGCGAGCTCGCCGCGCCGGGTCGGTTGGTGAGTGCGGTGCACGACGCCGGTCTCGAGGTCCACGACGTCGAGAACATCCGGTTCCACTACGCGCGGACGCTGGCCGGCTGGTGTGCGAACCTCGCCGAGCACTGGGACGAGTGCGTCGCCGAGGTCGGCGAGAACACCTGTCGCGTGTGGGGCCTCTACATGGCGGCGTCCCGGCTCGCCTTCGAGCGCAACGAGATCCAGCTGCACCACATCCTGGCGGCCAAGGTGGGTGACGACGGCAGCAACGGGTTCCCGCTGCGGCCCACCTGGTAGTCACTTCGAGGCTCGACGGCGGTCGCTGTTCCTGGTGCCGGACGCGGCTCGCCGTACCTACACCGCGGTCGTCAACGCCACTCGATAGCCTGGGCGGGTGAGCACCCGCGCCCAGCAGTACGTCGCCGACGTGCTCCGGCGCGAGCAGCTGTCGACCCACCTGGTGCGGCTCACCCTCGGCGGTCCCGGGCTGGCGGACTTCCCGTCGACCGGCATCCCGGACGAGTGGGTCGGGCTGGTGGTGCCCGGCCAGTTCCAGAGCCGCTACTACACGGTCCGGTCCTGGGACCGAGCCGAGCTGGTCCTCGACGTCGTCGTCCACGACGTCGGGCTGGTCACCGAGTGGGCGAGCGGCGACTGCGTCGGCGACCAGGTCACGATCACGGAGCCGAAGGGCTCGTTCGCGATGCCCGACGATGCCGCCTGGCTGCTGCTGGTCGGCGACCTGACCGCGCTGCCGGCGATGGCCCGGATCGCCGAGACCCACGCGGCTGCGGTGCCGACCCGGATCTGGGCGGAGATCCCGGACCTGCCCGAGGACCTCGGCCGCTGCCTGCCCGACAGCGCCGACACCACCTGGCTGACCCTGCCGGACGACGGCACCAGCCGGCTGGCGGCCGTGGTCGAGGAGATCGACTGGCCCGAAGGGGACGGCTACTTCTGGATGGCCGGTGAGTCGGCACAGATGCGCGCCATCCGGAAGTTCCTCATGCGCGAGCGGCGATTGCCGTCGACGGCGTACGACGTGATGGGCTACTGGCGCGCGGTCGTGGCCCGGCAGCCCCGACCCGTCGACCCGGGCCCGATCTGGCGCGCCGGCAAGGCGGCCGGGAAGTCGGACGACGAGATCTGGGCCGACTACGACCGAGCCTCACAGGAGCAGGTGCAGCAATGAACCGCGAGTTCGATCACCCCGATGACGCCGTGGAGGAGTTCGACGACGTCGATGATGTTGACGAGCTCGACGAGGACTTCGCCGGCCTGCCGGCACCGGCCCCGGCGACCTTCACCGCGACCGAGGGCTTCCGCAGCGGCTTCGCCTGCTTCGTCGGCCGCCCCAACGCCGGCAAGTCGACGCTCACCAACGCCCTGGTGGGCCAGAAGATCGTCATCACGTCCGACAAGCCACAGACGACCCGCACGGTCGTCCGCGGGATCGTGCACCGTGCGGACGGCCAGCTGGTGCTGGTCGACACGCCGGGGCTGCACAAGCCGCGCACCCTGCTGGGGGAGAGGCTCAACGACCTGGTGACGTCGACCTGGTCCGAGGTCGACGTCGTCGCGGTGTGCTTCCCGAGCGACGAGAAGATCGGCCCGGGCGACACGTTCCTCGTCAACGAGCTCGCCAAGGTTCGCCGTACGACCAAGATCGCGATCGCCACCAAGACCGACCTCGCCAGCCCCGAGCGGATCGGACAGCACCTGCTGGACATCGCCGAGCTCGGCCGCACGACCGGCACCGAGTGGGCCGAGATCGTGCCGGTCTCCTCGGTCACCGGCGGCAGCGCGGGTCAGATCGACCTGCTCGCCGAGCTTCTCGTCGGGCTGATGCCCGAAGGACCTGCGCTCTACCCCGACGGCGACCTCACCGATGCGCCCGAGGAGGTGCTCGCGGCCGAGCTGATCCGCGAGGCCGCTCTCGACGGCGTCCGCGACGAGCTGCCGCACTCGATCGCCGTGGTGGTCGAGGAGATGGGCCTGCGCGAGGGCCGGCCCGACGACAAGCCGCTCCTCGACATCCACGCCAACCTGTACGTCGAGCGCGACTCCCAGAAGGGCATCGTCATCGGGCACCGCGGCTCCCGGCTCCGGGAGGTCGGCACGGTGGCCCGGAAGCAGATCGAGTCGCTGCTCGGCACCCCGGTCTACCTCGACCTGCGCGTCAAGGTCGCCAAGGACTGGCAGCGCGATCCCCGCCAGCTCCGGAAGCTTGGCTTCTAGGGGCTAGTCGGGGGCCCAGCAGAGGCCCCAGGTCTGACCCATGTCCCACTGCTCCTTGGTGGGGTACTCGTAGCCCCACCGGTAGTCCAGGGGGTCCTCGGCCACGTCGAGCCCGGCGTCCTCGCAGGGCGACTCGAGCCGGTCGCGGACCGCCGGCACGCCCGGGTACCTGCCGGCCGGGTAGGGCACCACCTGGATCGCCCGCCACGTGTGCTCGACGCCGCAGATCACCCGCTCGAAGTCCGGGTCGTCAGGGGCTGCGGTCCCGCACATGGCGTAGCGGTCCCGGACCGCGTCCTTGTCGAGCGCGCCCTTGAGACCACCGTCGGGCTCGGCCAGCTCCTCGTCGCCGGCGACGATCACGACGTCGCAGCGGTACCAGTCAGCGCCGCGGTCGGACTGCGCCAGGGTCGGCGTGAACCAGACCGGCCGGAACATGCTGAGCCGCAGGGCGGCCTGGTCGCCGCCGAGGAAGCGGGTGAGCGCAGCCGGGCAGGCCTCGGCGACCTGCTTCTGGACCCGCTGGGAGTCGACCGCGAGCAGATGGCCGTCGACCACGGTGTCGAGGGTGCCGACGGCATAGGTCTCCGACGTGTGCGGGTCGGCGCAGGGGATCGGCCGGGCGGCGCTCGTCGGCGCGAGGGCCTGGCGGAAGGTCAGGCGGTAGCAGGCGCCCTCGGCCGGTGCCTGGGGTGGCGGTGCGGCCGTCGGCGGGGGAGTCGGATGCGTCGGACGAGAGGCCGACGGCTCCTTGTCGTCGCCCGCGCAACCCGCGACCGTCACGGCGACAAGGGCCGACAGCAGCACCGACACCGCACGCCGGCGTACGCCGAGGTCACTCACTCGTCTTCGCCCAGCAGACGGAGCGCCGGTTGCCCCCCTGCCACTCGGCCTCGTGGAAGATCGTGAAGCCGTACTCGAAGCGGGCGGGATAGTTGAGCCAGGCCTTGATCGAGTTGGCGCAGAACGCCTTGCTGCGGCTCGCGACGACCTCGTCGCCGGGGTAGCGGTCCTCGGGCTCGCCGAGCTTGATCGTGGTCACGGCGCGCCAGTCGTGGTCCTGGGAGCAGGGCACCTTCTCGCCGTCCGCGACCGTGTCGCCGACCGCGCACACCAGCCAACGGTCGTCGGGGCGGCCGAGCAGGAGTCCCTTCACCGTCGGCGGCAGCGGCCGGTACTCGTCGCTCGATGCGGTGCCGCCCACCGCGTCGCAGCGGTACCAGCGCGCCCCGTCGTCCCACGCCTTCTCCGACGGCCGGAACCACGCCCAGCTGACGATCGCGCGGAGCACCAGGCTCTCGTCGGCGGCGCCGAGGAACTTCTCGAACTTCTTGGTGCAGGTCCGGTAGGCGTACTCGCCCAGGGCCTCGTCGTCGTAGTCGACGTCGTCGAACTCGTCCGGGAGCTCACCGACGGCGAACGTCTCGGCGGTGTGCTTGTCGGCGCAGTCGACGGTGCGGGTCGCGTTGGCGGGCACCTGCTGGACGTCGTCCGGTGTCAGGACCCGGCAGGCCCCCACCTCGGGGAGCTCGGTCGAGTCCACCTGGTCGGGATCGACGTTCTCACCCTGCGGTTCGGTCGCGCAGGCCGTCAGCACCACCAGGGCCGCAAGCAGGGCGAGGAGGGCGCGGACGTGCGTCATCGCCGATCTCCCCCTCGTGTCAGTTGCTGAGCAGTGCGGCGATCGTAGCGCCCAGCTCGTAGGCAGCCGATCGCTCATCCTCGCCCACCTCGCCGAGCACGGCGAGCACGTCGTACGACTGCTTCCAGCCGAGGGCGCCGACGATCGACTGGACCGCGCGGACGCCGCCGGTGAGGTCGTACCGCCCATGCATCCACAGCCCGTACGGCCGGCCCTTCGTCCGACCCTCGGATTCGTCCGCGCCGCCGCTCGGGTCGAGCGCGCCGCCGACAGCGAGGAACGTCGTGTCGAAGAAGTGCTTGAGTGCCCCGCTCATGTAGCCGAAGTTGACCGGAGAGCCGAGCAGGTAGCCGTCGGCGGCGAGTACGTCGTCCGCCGTCGCCTCCAGCGCCGGCCGTACGACGACCTCCACCCCCTCGATCGCGTCGTCGCCCGCGCCCGCCAGGGCGGCCTCCAGCAACGCCTGTGTCGAGCGGGTGGGGGAGTGGTGGACGACGAGAAGCCGGGCCATCCGCCCACGTTATCGGCCTACCCGGGAGCGGGGACGACCCAGACCTCGTCGCCGTCGCCCACCGAGCCGCCGAGCGCGAGGCACCGCGCCTGCGGCACGGCCTGTACGTCGAAGATCTCCTCGACACCGGTGGCGAACTCCAGTGTCGCCACGGTCGCGCCGGTGCTCATGTCGATCACGCCGACGCCGCACTTGAGCTGGTCGTGGAACTCGGCGATCGGCACCTCGCCGAAGACGGCGGTCTCGCGGATCCGCGACAGCCCGACGAACGCGAGGCCGCGGTGGAACGCGAGCCCGCGCGCGTAGCCGGGCAGGAGCGCGACCACCTCGCGGGAACCGTTCGACGGGTCGACGCGCTCGAGCCGGCCGAGGCCCGAGTTGAGCACGAACAGGCTCCCGTCGTGCCAGCGGGGGGAGTGGGGCATCGTCAGGCCGGTCGTGACCGGCTCGCCCGTGGCGACGTCGAGCACGGCACCGCTGTTCTTGGGCAGCTTCCGCCACCCGCCCGTCTCGTTGGTGCGCGCCATCACCGTCACGAACGCGGGGGCCCCGTCCCGCATCGCCATCCCGTTGAGGTGGCAGCGATCCTCGGCGGCGAGCTCGGAGATGAAGGGTGGCCGCCACTGGGGCACGAAGTTGTAGTCGGGGTGGATCGTCGCCAAGCAGGAGAAGAGGGTGTTGACGATCCACAGCGGGCGCTCGTTGTCTGCACCGCCGGGCGCGCCCCAGGCCAGCTCGTGGCCCTGGATGCCGCCGGTCACCGTGGATGAGCGTGCGAGGAGGCAGCGGTCGTGGCGACCCTTGGGCTCCAGCTGCGGCGCGATCTCGGAGTGCTCACGCAGGAACCACACCTGGCCCCGTGCTCCCACCGCGACCTGGTCCGCTCCGACCGCCACGCCCATCGCCTGGTCGAACCGGTGGAAGGAGAAGTTGACCCTCTCCTCGCTGACTCCGACGGCCACCAGCTGTCCGGCCTGGTACGTCGAGACCAGCAGCGAGCACTCGGCCTGCCCGAGCACGGCGGGCAGCGAGTCGCTGTGATGGAACCGAACCTCGGTCACTCCGCTGTCTTTTTCCCGGGCCATGGGCCGGAACGTTATCGACCCGATCAGGCCGTGTCCCCCGATCCGCACCTCGTCGTCGGATGCTAACCTGAGGATCGTCATGATGCGTGCACTGCTTCTTCGTTGCCGCAGCGAGGTCTGAAGCCGGACCCCCTCGCTGCGGAGTGTCGTGCGCGACCGGCGCCCCTTCGAAAACTCAGCCGAGGAAGCCATGACCACCATTCCGCCGCAACAGCCCAGCGGCATGCCGATCCACCGCTACACCCCGTTCGAGCCCGTCACCGTCCCTGACCGGACCTGGCCGGACCAGAAGATCACCGCGGCGCCACGGTGGCTCTCCACCGACCTGCGCGACGGCAACCAGGCGCTCATCGACCCGATGAGCCCGGCCCGCAAGATGAAGATGTTCGACCTCCTGGTCCGGATGGGCTACAAGGAGATCGAGGTCGGCTTCCCGTCCGCGAGCCAGACCGACTTCGACTTCGTGCGCCAGCTCGTCGAGGGCGACAAGATCCCCGACGACGTACGGATCTCGGTGCTGACCCAGGCCCGCGAGGACCTCATCGAGCGCACCGTCGAGTCGCTGGTCGGCGCCGACAAGGCGACCGTGCACCTCTACAACGCCACCGCGCCGCTCTTCCAGCGCGTGGTCTTCAACGTGACCGAGGCCGAGTGCATCGCGATCGCGACCCGCGGCACCGAGTGGGTGATGAAGCACGCCGAGCACCTGCTCGCCGACACCGACTTCGGCTACCAGTACAGCCCCGAGATCTTCACCCAGACGCCGACCGACTTCGCGTTGGAGGTGTGTGAGCGGGTCTCGGACGTGTGGCAGCCGGAGCCCGGGCGCGAGATCATCCTCAACCTGCCGGCGACCGTCGAGATGTCGACGCCCAACACCTACGCCGACCAGATCGAGTACTTCGGGCGCGGCCTGACCCGGCGCGACGTCACCGCGATCAGCCTGCACCCCCACAACGACAGGGGTACGGCGGTCGCGGCGACCGAGCTGGCGCTGATGGCCGGTGCCGACCGGGTCGAGGGCTGCCTGTTCGGCCACGGCGAACGCACCGGCAACGTCGACCTGGTCACGCTGGCGATGAACCTGTTCAGCCAGGGGATCGACCCGCAGGTGAACCTCGCGGGCAGTGGGGGCATCGACGAGATCCGGCGCACGGTCGAGTACTGCACCCAGCTGCCGGTCCACCCGCGCCACCCCTACGCCGGCGACCTCGTCTACACCGCGTTCTCGGGCTCGCACCAGGACGCGATCAAGAAGGGCCTGGAGGACCTCGACAAGCGGGCCGCCGAGCAGGGTATCTCCGTGCGCGAGATCCCCTGGGAGGCGCCGTACCTCCCGATCGACCCGAAGGACGTCGGCCGTACCTACGAGGCCGTGATCAGGGTCAACAGCCAGTCCGGCAAGGGCGGCGTCGCCTACGTCCTCAAGGCCGAGCACAGCCTCGACCTGCCGCGCCGCGCGCAGATCGAGTTCAGCCGGGTCATCCAGGAGCACACCGACTCCCAGGGCGGCGAGGTGACGCCGGAGGAGATCTGGTCGATCTTCCAGGCCGAGTACCTCCACCGTGACGAGCCGTACTCCCTGGCGAGCTGGACCTCCGTGACCGACGCCGAGGGCGACGACGAGCAGCAGGTGCACCTCGTCGTCCGCGGCGAGGAGCGGGTCATCTCCGGCCTCGGCAACGGTCCGGTCGCCGCGTTCGTCGACGGCATGCGGCAGGCGGGCGCGGACATCCGGGTGCTCGACTACGCCGAGCACGCGCTCTCGTCAGGCGGCGACGCGGTCGCGGCGGCGTACGTCGAGTGCGAGATCTCCGGCGAGATCGTCTGGGGCATCGGCATCCACCACAACATCGTCACCGCCTCGCTGCGTGCGGTCGTGTGTGCGGCCAACCGCGCGCAGGCCATCACCATCCCGCAGGTCGGCTGACCTACCTGCGAGGATGGTGCCGTGAGCGAACGACACCTCGCGTCCGAGCGGGTCGGGCAGTACTTCCTCGAGACGGACGGCGGTCGCGACCGGTTGGAGTACACCGAGTACGGCACCGGCGACATGTGGGTGGTGCTGCTGCCGGGCCTGCTGATGCCCCGGCGGATGCACGACCACCTCGCGCGGTCGCTGGCCTCGGCCGGTGCCCACGTGGTCACCCTCGACCTGCTCGGCCACGGCCGGTCGGACCGGCCGGACGACCCGTTCGCCTACTCGGTGACGGCGTTCGCCCACCAGGTCGTCGCGCTGCTCGACGAGGTCGGCGCCGGCGAGGCGGTGATCGGCGGCACCTCGCTGGGAGCCAACGTCTCTCTCGAGGTGGCCGCGATCGCGCCGGAGCGGGTGCGGGGGCTGCTGGTAGAGATGCCGGTGCTCGACAACGCGCTCGAGGTCGCGATCGTGTCGTTCGCGCCGCTCCTGCTCGCTGCGCGGGTGCTGCCCATCGCGTTCACCAGCCTCCGGTTCGTCACCCGGCGGGTGCCGCGGGGGATCGTGCCGTGGTGGGTCGGGATCGGCCTCGACTCGGTCGACCACAAGCCCGGCCCGCTCGCGGCGTACGTCCACGGGCTCTTCTTCGGCCGGGTGGCGCCGCCCGCCTCCGAGCGTCGCCGGATCAAGGCGCCGACGCTCGTCGTCGGCCACCCGCGCGACCCGCTGCACCCGACGTCGGACGCCGAGATGCTGGCGAAGGAGCTGCCGAACGCGACGTTCGACCGGGCGGGGTCGATCCTCGAGTGGAGGCGGTCGCCCGAGCGGCTGGACCTGATGGCGACGAAGTTCGTGCTCGACTGCTGGCGCCCGGCGCGTCGGACCCGTCGTACGGCCAACTGACCGCAGGGCGAGCACAATAGGTAGGTGCCTCTCTACAACGACGAGGCGATCGTCCTCCGCACCCACAAGCTGGGTGAGGCCGACCGCATCATCACGCTGCTGACCCGCCAGCACGGCAGGGTCCGCGCGGTGGCGAAGGGCGTGCGTCGTACGACCTCGCGGTGGGGCTCCCGGCTCGAGCCGTTCACCCACGTCGACCTCCAGCTCGCCGAGGGCCGCAACCTCGACACGATCACCCAGGCCGAGACCCGCGGGGCGTACGCCGCCGCCGTCGGCGCGGACTACGACCGCTACACCTCCGGCACCGCGATGCTCGAGACCGCCGAGCGACTGGTGGTCGAGGAGCGGGAGCCGGCGGTGCAGCAGTTCCAGCTGCTGCTCGGCGCGCTGCGGGCGATGGCGACCGGCGAGCGGCGTCCCGGTCACGTGCTCGACTCGTACCTGCTGCGGTCGCTGGCCGTCGCCGGCTACGCCCCGTCGTGCGTCGACTGCGCCCACTGCGGGCGCGTGCCCACCCCCGCCGCCGACGGCTCGCCCGGCGCCCACCGGTGGTTCAACCCGGCGATGGGTGGGGTGCTGTGCGCGACCTGCCGGATCCCTGGCTCGGCCAGCCCCGCCACCGAGACGCTGACGCTGTTGGGCGGACTGCTCGCGGGCGACTGGCCCGTCGTGGAGGCCGCCGACCCCCGTCACGCCCGTGAGGCGAGCGGGCTGGTCGCCGCGTTCGTCCAGTGGCAGCTCGAGCGGGGCCTGAGGTCGCTGGCGTACGTCGAGCGCTGAGCCTGGGCGCGGTCGGGGTGTCGCACCCGGCATTCCTGTCGCAGATCAGTCCGATGAGGGACCCGAATGGCGGGTACGACGCCCACCCCCTGACAAACTGCAGCCGTGACCCGCGCCTCCCGACGCACTGCACCGCCGAAGCGACGTACCGAGCCCCGCCTTCCGACCCCGCACCCGTCGGGCGCCCGGCCGCCGGCGATCCCGGCAGAGCTGGTGCCCGAGCACGTCGCGATCGTGATGGACGGCAACGGGCGGTGGGCTAAGGAGCGCGGGCTGCCGCGCACGCGGGGCCATGAGCAGGGCGAGCACTCGCTCTTCGACGTCGTGGAGGGGGCGATCGAGATCGGGGTGAAGGCGATCTCCGCCTACGCGTTCTCTACCGAGAACTGGTCGCGCAGCCCGGACGAGGTCAAGTTCCTGATGGGGTTCAACCGCGACGTGATCCGGCGGCGCCGCGACGAGATGCACGAGCTCGGGGTGCGGGTGCGGTGGGCCGGCCGCGCGCCGCGGCTGTGGAAGTCGGTCATCAAGGAGCTCCAGGTCGCCGAGGAGATGACCAAGGGCAACGACGTCCTGACGCTCACGATGTGCGTCAACTACGGCGGCCGTTCCGAGCTCGGCGACGCGGCCCGGGCGATGGCGCAGGACGTCGCGGCCGGGAAGCTCAACCCGGCCAAGATCGACGACCGCACCCTGGGGCGCTACCTCTACGTCCCCGAGCTGCCGGACGCGGACCTGATCTGGCGTACGTCGGGGGAGCAGCGGCTCTCGAACTTCATGCTCTACCAGGCGGCGTACGCCGAGCTCGTGTTCTCCGACGTGCTGTGGCCCGACGTCGACCGGCGCCACCTGTGGGAGGCGGTCGAGACCTACGCGCGGCGCGACCGGAGGTACGGCGGAGCCGATCCCGCCTGAGTGGCGATTCGGCCCCCGACACACGCCCGCGAGCCGTACGCTTCGACGTCATGAGCTCTCCCCGCGCCGGCGTCCTCACCGCCCTCACCGTTGCCGTGTCCCTGTTCCTGACCGCCTGTGGCGGCGACGGGGACGACGAGGCGAGCGACCCCGAGACCGTGACAGTCACGGAGACCCGGGGCGCCGAGGACACCGAGACGACCAGCACCACCACCGCGCCGAGCGACCCGTCCACCACCGAGAGCACCGTCGAGATGACGATCTCACCGACCGGCAGCGTCGACATGGCGGAGCTGGCGGAGGACGTGGAGACCGCCGTCCTCATCACCGATGACTGGTGGAAGCGGCACTGGAAGGACTACTTCACCGGTCGCTACACGGCGCCGAACGTGGTCGGCCTCTACGACGGCTACGACGAGGCGAACGCGCCCACCTGCTTCGGTGAGGCGCTGCCGCCGGGCAACGCGTTCTACTGCCCCGACGGCGACTACGTCGCGTGGGACCAGACGCTGATCGAGCTCGGCTACGAGATCGGCGACGCCTGGCCCTACCTGATCATCGCCCACGAGTGGGGTCACGCGATCCAGGCCGATCTCTCGATGGAGCTGCAGTCGCAGCAATACGAGCTGCAGGCCGACTGCCTCGCCGGCGCTGTGCTCTACGGGCAGCGTGAAGACGGGAACCTGACGTTCGAGGAAGGCGACGAGAAGGAGATCGTCGACGGTCTCAACTTCATCGCCGACGAGGTGCCGTGGGGCATGTCGGGTGACCACGGTGACTCGTTCCAGCGGATCGAGGCGTTCAACCTCGGCCGTACCGCCGGGGTGCCCGGATGCCTGCCCGGCATGACCGACAACTGACCTGAGCCGAACGGCCGCCGCGCCGGGCTAGTGCTCGTCGTAGTGCCCGGCGTGCTCCGCGTGCCGATGGCCGTCGTGCACGTAGTCGACGTGGTCGTCGTGCGGGACCGCGAGATGACCGCAGCCCGGCCCGTGCTGGTGCGCGTGCTCCGGCGCGGTCTCGTGCTCGGTCGTACCGCCGCTGGGGAACGGCGCGCGCAGCCGTGCCCGGTGCCGGAGCCACACGCCGACCGGCCACGCGACGACGTACCCGGCGAGCGCCAGCAGCACGATCGTCGGGCCGGTCTGGGCGTTGATGTCGTTCGTCGACGCGACCGCGGCAACGACGAGCCCGCCGACGGACGCCACGCAGCCGAGGACCATCGCCGCGCCGATCGTCGTGCGGAAGGAGCGGGTGACCTGCTGGGCGGTCGCGACCGGCACCACCATGAGTGCGGAGACCAGCAGCAGGCCGACCGTGCGCATCGCCACCGTCACGCTGACGGCGGCGAGCACGGCAACGAGGACGTTGTAGTAGCGGACCCGTAGGCCAGCCACCTGGGCGAACTCCTGGTCCTGCGCCACGGCGAACAGCTGGGGCGCGAGCCCGAGGCACAGCACGATCACCGCGGCGGCCAGCACCATCGTCACGATGACGTCGTCGACCGAGAGCGTGGTGAGGGAGCCAAAGAGGAAGGTGTTGAGCTTCGCGGCGCTCTGGCCCGCGAGCCCGGTGATGAAGATGCCGCCCGCCAGACCGCCGTAGAACAGCAGAGCCAGGGCGACGTCGCCGTTGGTCTGCCCGCGCTCGCGAATGATCTCGATCAGCACCGACCCGGCGACGGCGACCAGCACCGCGGCCCAGATGGGAGAGGCGCCGGTCATCAGCCCGATCGCGACGCCGGTGACGGCCACGTGACCGATGCCGTCACCCATCAGCGCCAGCCGCCGCTGCACGAGGAAGGTCCCGACTGCCGGAGCCGCGATGCCGGTGAACAGGGCAGCGATGAGCGCGCGCTGCATGAAGGGCAGCGCGAACAGCTCGGCCGGGCTCATCGGTGGGATCCGTTCGGCGGGTCGAGCGGGGACGTGACCTGGGGCGCGTGGTCGTGGTGCACCGAGCGCGCGTGGTGGTGATGGTGCGTGTGCGGCTCCCCGAACCAGGGCTCGTGTGCCTCGTGGTCGCGCAGGGGCGGTCCGTCATAGGCGAGCCGGCCGTCGCGCATCACGACCGCGCGGTCGACGAGGGGAGCGAGCGGGCCGAGCTCGTGGGCGACGAGGACGACGGTCGCCTTGCGCGCCTTCAGCGCGGCGAGCGCCCCCGCGAGTGCCTGCTGGTTGGGCAGGTCGACGCCGGCGGTCGGCTCGTCGAGGAAGAACAGGTCGGGCTGGCCGGCGAGCGCACGGGCGATGAGGACGCGCTGCTGCTGGCCACCGGACAGGTGGCTGACGGCGTCGCGCCGGCGGTGGGCGAGGCCGACCACCTCGAGCGCCTCCTCGATGGCCGCGCGGTCGGCGCGCGACAGCGGACGGAGCAGACGGCGACGGGTCAGTCTGCCGGCGGCCACGACCTCCCACACCGAGGCCGGCACTCCCGAGGCGGCCGTCGCGCGCTGCGGGACGAAGCCGATCCGCGGCCACTCGGCGAAGTCGTCGAGGGGCGTCCCGAACATCCGGACCTCGCCGACGCTCAGCGGGCGCAGCCCGACGAGCGCACGGACCAGCGTGGACTTGCCGGACCCGTTGGCCCCCATGAGTGCGAGGAAGTCGCCGACCTCCACCGACAGGTCGATCCCACGCAGCACCGGACGTCCGCCGATCTCGACCGCCCCGTTGGTGATCGAGACGGCCGGTGTCGCGGAGTCGGTGGTTACCGACATCCGTTGGCCTCTCGGATGGCTTCGAGGTTCGTCTCCATCAGGGAACCGTAGTCCTCGTCGCTGTCGGCGTCCGCCAGTCCCTCGATCGGGTCGAGGGTGGCGGTCGCGAGGTCGAGGTCGGAGGCGAGGCCCGCGACCAGGTCGGGCTCCAGCGGCTCGCTGAACACGGTGGTGATCCCCTCCTCGCCGATGAGCTCCTGCAGGTCCCCGATCACGGCCGGCGACGGCTCGGCATCGGGGGAGAGGCCGACGAGCGGGGCGATGTGCAGGTCGTACTTCTCCAGGTAGCCGAACGCGTCGTGGGACACCACGATCGTGTCACGCTCGCAGTCGGCGAGGCCCGCGACGTACTGCTCATCCAGTCGCTCGAGGTCGCTGCGCAGGTCCACGGCGTTGGCCTGGTAGTCGTCGGCGTTGTCGGGGTCGATCTCGGCGAGCTCGTCGGCCACTGCGTCGCCGAGGTCGGCGAGCCGCAGCGGGTCCTGCCAGAAGTGCGGGTCGGCGTCGCCGTGGTCGTGCTCCTCCTCGCCCTCGTGCTCCGCGTGCTCCTCGTGCGACTCTTCGGCGGGGACCAGGTCCACGACGTCCGCCACGTCCAGGGCGACGCCCTCGGCGTTCTGCTCCACTGCATCGTCGACGGCGGGCTGGAAGCCGTTCTCGAACACGACGAGGTCGGCCGCGGAGATCTTCGCGGTCTCGTCGACGTCGAGCTCGAGGTCGTGCGGCTCCTTGCCCGGCTGGGTCAGCAGCTCGACCTCGGCGTGGTCGCCGGCGACCCGCTCGGCGACGTACGCCAGCGGGTAGAACGCGGCCGCCACCGTCACTCCGTCATCGGTGCTGGGGCCGCCCTCGTCGAAGGCGGAGCAGCCGGAGGCGGCGAGAGCGAGGGCGGCGACGGCAGGAAGAACGACGGACAAGCGCATGAGAATCATTCTCAACTGCGCAAGGCGGGTGAGTCAAACCGGCGTGGGGGCTCCTCAGACGCGCTCGAGCCGGGCAGGCACGTACTTGTGCCACGGCGTGCCGGCGAGCCAGTCGCGGTGGTGCAGCGAGGTGAGCTCGTTGGGCGCCACCCCCGGGGTGCCGTCCGCGTGCTCGACGCCCATCCCGTTGGGCAGCGAGACGTGGCCGGGCTGCAGGGTGTCGGTGACCTCGACGGTGGCCTCCGCGCTGCCGCGCTCGGTCACCACGCGGAGCGAGTCGCCGGTGGCGACGCCGTACGACGCCGCGTCGTCGGGGTTGATCCGGAGCGCCCCCTGCGCGTCGCGGCGCCGCCAGGACGGGTCGCGGATGATCGTGTTGGCGGTGAACGCCCGCCGCTCGCCGGCGGAGAGAACGAACGGGAAGTCCTCGGTGGTCCAGGCGCTGGGCTCGTCGGCGAGCGCCCGCATCCGCTCGATCAGCTCGGGCACCTCGAGGGTGAACCGCCGGTCGGGGCGTCGTACGTAGTCCCAGGCGTGCTCGTAGTCGTCGCGGGTGAAGACCACGCCCTCACCTTCGAGGACCTTCTCGAACAGCCGGTTGCCCGGCTCGAACCCGGCCCCCGTGAACCCGGCGCGCGCGACTGCAGCGGGCTGGTTCATGGCGCAGAGCTGCGCGAGGCCCCAGATCGCGGCGGTGCCGCGGGCCGTGCCGAGCGTGGGGCCGAGTGTCTCGTAGAGCACGTGCGCGGCGACGCCCATCAGCTGAGGCTCGGCCGTGACGGCACCGAAGAACGCCTCGGCGAACTCCGCCAGCCCCTGCTCCGCGGCCGTGCGCAGCGGCGTCAGCGTCGCGTCGTCGACGACCCCGAGCTCACGAACCAGGCGGGCGTAGATCTCCGGCTCCGGGAGCGTGCCCTCCAGCGGCTCCATCAGCGGGGCCCGGAGGTGGAAGACGTTCGCGGGGAAGTCGACGTTGAAGAACGTGCACTCCCACTTCTCGAACTGGCTCGACGCCGGCAGCACGTAGTCGGCCTCGCGCGCCGTCTCGGTCATCGCGATGTCGACGACGACGGTGAGGTCCAGCGACCGCATCGCGGTGCGGAAGCTCGCCGAGTCCGCCAACGAGTGCGCCGGGTTGACGCTGTCGATGCACATCGCCCGGAACCGGTCGGGATGGGTGGTGTTGATCTCCTCGGCGATCGAGTTGCACGGCACCAGTCCCGAGATGATCCGGGCGCCCGTCACGGGAGTACGACGGGCGCCGCCTCCGCCGCCCGAGCCCGCGATCGCCGCGAACATCGAGTGCAGGAACATCCCACCCTTCTTGGCGAAGTTGCCGGTGAGGATCCACAGCATCTTGTTCAGGTAGGAGCTCAGCGTGCTGTGCGGGGCCTGCTGGATGCCGAGGTCCTCGTAGGTGCACGCGCTCTTCGCGGCCGCGATCCGCCGCGCCGTCGTACGGATCAGGTCCTCGGGTACGCCGCACCGCGCGGCGTAGTCGACGACGTCGACGTCGGCGTACGCCGCGAGCACCGGCTCGGCTCCCGTCGTGTGCTCGGCGATGAACGCGTGGTCGACGAGGTCCTCCTGGACGAGCACCGCTCCGAGTGCCGCCAGGCACCACGCATCCGTGCCCGGCTTCACCTGGAGGTGGATGTCGGCCATCGCCGCGGTCTCGCTGCGTCGCGGGTCGATCACGACCATGCAGCGGCCGGGGTCGGCGGCCATCTCCTTGAGGACCGGCCGGGCGCGGGGGAACGAGTGCGACTGCCACGGGTTCTTGCCGACGAAGACGACGACCTCGGCGTGCTCGAAGTCGCCCTTGGTGTGGCCGCCGTAGAGCCGGCCGTCGACGAACATCTCGCCGGTCTTCTCCTGGGCGAGCGCGTTGGAGCGGTACTTCGCGCCGACCGCCGCCTGGAGCGACTGGCCGTAGCCGGCGCCCAGGTGGTTGCCCTGCCCGCCGCCGCCGTAGAAGAAGATCTTGTCGCCGCCGTGCTCGTCGCGGACCTGGCGCAGCCGGTCGGCGATCTCGGCGATCGCGGTGTCCCAGTCGATCCCCTCGTAGGAGCCGTCGGCGCGGCGGCGCAGGGGAGAGGTGAGCCGCTCGGTGCCGTTCTGGTAGCGATCGAGCCGGAGCGGCTTCTCGCAGGTGTAGCCCTCCGACGACGGGTGCGACTTGTCGCCCCGGATCCGGAGCAGCCGGCGGTCCTCGACCTGCACCTCGATGCCGCAGTTGCACTCGCAGAGGATGCAGGCGGTCTTCTGCCAGGTCGGCGCGGTGGTCGGCTCGGTCTGCGTCACGGTGGCTCCACTCGGTATCTATGACAACTGTCATAGACAGTAGGGTCGCCGCGTGCTCGTCGTCAACAGGTTCCGCGTGCCGTCCGACCCCTCGGACGCGGCCGCCGCGTTCCGGGCCGACCTCGCGGGCGCCCACGACGCGCTCGCCGAGCGGCCGGGCTATCTCGGTGGCGAGATCGGGCGCAACCTCGACGACCCCGGGCTCTGGGTGCTCACCACCCGGTGGGAGAGCGTCGGCGCCTACCGGCGGGCGCTCTCGTCGTACGACGTCAAGCTCCGCGCGGTGCCGATCCTCAGCCGGGCCGTCGACGAGCCGAGCGCCTACGAGGTCGTGGAGCCTAACTCGGTTCTGAACGTCCACGACGCCCGCGTAACCTAAGGTCTCGTGTCGCTCGCCAGTGCGAGCTCCTCGACCAACGAACGACTTCCCGGCAGCCGGCCGGGCAGCCCCATAGAGAAGGAATCACCGTGGCCAAGCCGCCTCCCTCCGCCGTCGACCAGGTCGTCTCCCTCGCGAAGCGGCGGGGATTCGTCTACCCGTGCGGCGAGATCTACGGCGGCACCCGCTCCGCCTGGGACTACGGCCCGCTCGGCGTCGAGCTGAAGGACAACATCAAGCGCCAGTGGTGGAAGTCCATGGTGCAGATGCGCGACGACGTGGTCGGCCTCGACTCCTCGGTGATCCTGCCGCGCCAGACCTGGGAGGCCAGCGGCCACGTCGCGACGTTCAGCGACCCGCTGACGGAGTGCCAGTCCTGCCACAAGCGGTTCCGCGCCGACCACCTGCAGGAGGAGTACGCCGAGAAGAAGGCCAAGAAGGATGGACACAGTGGCAACCCGGACGACGTCGACCTCGCGGTCGTAGCCTGTCCCAACTGCGGCACCCGCGGTGCCTGGACCGAGCCGCGCCAGTTCTCCGGCCTGCTGAAGACCTACCTCGGCGTGATCGAGGACGAGTCCGGCCTCCACTACCTGCGCCCCGAGACCGCACAGGGCATCTTCCTCAACTTCGCCAACGTGGTGACCTCGAGCCGGATGAAGCCGCCGTTCGGCATCGCCCAGGTCGGCAAGAGCTTCCGCAACGAGATCACCCCGGGCAACTTCATCTTCCGCACCCGCGAGTTCGAGCAGATGGAGATGGAGTTCTTCGTCAAGCCCGGCGAGGACGAGGAGTGGCACCAGTACTGGATCGACAACCGCACCGCCTGGTACGTCGACCTCGGCGTCGCCGCCGACAACCTGCGCCACTACGAGCACCCCAAGGAGAAGCTCTCCCACTACTCCAAGCGCACCGTCGACATCGAGTACCGCTTCAAGTTCGCCGGCTCGGAGTGGGGTGAGCTCGAGGGCATCGCCAACCGCACCGACTTCGACCTCTCGACGCACGCCGAGGCCTCGGGCCAGGACCTCAGCTACTTCGACCAGGCGGCGGGGGAGCGCTACACGCCGTACGTCATCGAACCGGCGGCCGGCCTGTCCCGCAGCCTGATGACCTTCCTCGTCGACGCCTACTCCGAGGACGAGGCGCCCAACACCAAGGGCGGCGTGGACAAGCGCACGGTGCTGCGCCTCGACCCCCGGCTCGCGCCGGTCAAGGTCGCGGTGCTCCCGCTGTCGCGCAACGCCGACCTCACGCCGAAGGCCAAGGACGTCGCCTCCGAGCTGCGCCGCGCCTGGACCGTCGACTTCGACGACTCGGGTGCGATCGGCCGTCGCTACCGGCGCCAGGACGAGATCGGTACGCCGTACTGCGTCACCGTCGACTTCGAGACGCTCGACGACCATGCGGTGACCGTGCGGGAGCGCGACACCATGGCGCAGGAGCGGGTGAGCCTCGACCGGCTCACGTCCTACTTCGCCGAGCGCTTCGTGGGCTGCTGACCTCCGACCTCTCGGCGCGGCTTTGCTGCCACAATGTGCCCGTGACCCCTGTCTCCTCGATGACGATGCGTGCGGGTGCTGCGACGCTCGGCCCTGTGATCGTCCTGGCGCTCGCGCTCGGGCTGCTGGCCGGGTGCGGCGGTTCCGACGGCGACGGTGAGGACAAGGACGACCCGACGACCGAGCCGACGGTGACGGAGGAGACCAGCACGGAGGTGGCGCCGACCGGCTACCTGCCGGTGCCCGACGGGGTGACGCTGACCGAGCCGGGCGCGGTGCTCGGCTTCGGCGACGAGGCGACGATCGCTTGGCGCCCGCGGCAGGACACGGTCGTCGCGCTCGACCTCACGGTGGAGAAGATCAACGAGACCACCTACAAGGAGTCGTTCGAGGGCTGGGTGATCAGCCAGCAGATGAAGGGCCAGGTGCCCTACTTCGTGCACGCGACGGCCACCAACGTCGGCCCGACCGACGTGAGCGCACTGCTGGTGCCGCTCTACGGGCTCTCCAGCTCGGCGAGCATGTACGAGCCGCTCGACTTCCAGAAGGAGATCTTCGAGCCCTGCCCCGGCGGCAACCTGCCCGAGCAGCTGCGCCCCGGCAAGTCGGCCGACCTCTGCTTCGTCTACCTGCTGCCGGTCGACCAGCAGCTCGACGCGGCCGCCTTCGACCTGGTCGGTGAGCTGCCGCCCATCACGTGGACCGGCGAGATCACCCCGATCGAGAAGCCGGACAAGAAGAAGGACAAGAAGAAGGGCAGGCAGGGCCAGCAGGACGGCTGAGCCCGGCTGATTTCGCCCCACCGGCCCCGCGCCCGGACAATGGGCGGGTGACGTCGACCACCGCAGCGCCGTACCCGGGCCTCCAGCTCGGGCCGCTGCATGTCCCGACGCCGATCGTGCTGGCCCCGATGGCGGGGATCACCAATGCTGCCTACCGCCGGCTGTGCGCCGAGTACGGCGCCGGGCTCTACGTCTGCGAGATGATCACCAGCCGCGGGCTGGTCGAGGGCGACGCGACGACGCAGCGGATGCTCGTGTTCGACGAGGCCGAGCAGGTCCGGTCGGTGCAGCTCTACGGCACCGATCCGACGTACGTCGGCAAGGCCGCCGAGATCCTCTGTGCCGACTACGGCGTGGCGCACATCGACCTCAACTTCGGCTGCCCGGTGCCGAAGGTGACCCGCAAGGGCGGCGGTGGCGCGCTGCCCTGGAAGCGCGGCCTGCTGGCGAGGATCCTCGACGAGGCCGTCGCGGCCGCGACGCCGTACGGCGTGCCGGTCACCATCAAGACCCGCAAGGGACTCGACGACGACCACCTCACCTACCTCGACGCCGGCCGCATCGCCCAGGAGGCCGGCTGCGCGGCGATCGCCCTGCACGGGCGCACCGTCGCGCAGGCCTACTCAGGCGAGGCCGACTGGGACGCGATCGCCCGGCTGGTCGATCACGTCGACATCCCCGTGCTCGGCAACGGTGACATCTGGGAGGCCGCGGACGCCGTCCGGATGGTCGAGCAGACCGGCGCCGCCGGCGTGGTGGTCGGCCGCGGCTGCCTGGGCCGGCCGTGGCTGTTCCGCGACCTCGCCGCTGCCTTCGAGGGCACCGAGGTCACCACCCTGCCGACCCTCGGCGAGGTCGCAGCGATGATGCGCCGCCACGCCGAGCTCCTGGTCGAGCACATGGGGGAGGAGCGGGGCTGCAAGGAGTTCCGCAAGCACGTCACCTGGTACCTCAAGGGCTTCGGTGCCGGGGGCGAGATGCGGCGCTCGCTCGGCCTCGTCTCGACCCTCGCGGACCTCGACCGACTGCTCGCCGACCTCGACCCGAGCGAGCCCTTCCCGGTGTCCGAGCTGGGCGCTCCGCGGGGTCGTCAGGGCTCTCCGAGGAGCCGGGTCGTGCTCCCCGAAGGCTGGCTCGACGACGCCGACGGGAGCGACTGCCACCTCCAGGAAGCGGTGGACGAGACCACCGGAGGGTGACGGGGAACACCCCGAAACAACGGGCGAGGATTCGCCTGTGGAAAAGTCGTCTGGTTTAGTCGATGTTCATGTCCGGGCCGCTACGGTGGCCCGGGCATCTGACAGAACAAGGCGAAAGCAAAGGAATCAGCGCGTGGCATGCACTCACAGCCACAAGCGGGAGACCGCGCAACGCAGGCCTCGGGCAGCGTTCATCGCGGCCCCCTTGGCAGTACTAGCAACCGGCGCCGTCGTGGCGGTGGGCGTCGCGGGCTCTCAGCCCGCCCAGGACCTCCTGGCCGACGACTCGTCGCTCGCGGCCAACGGGATCGGCATCGACCGGCGCGAGCTCGGCACGATCTCCCGTGACAACGGTGGCACGCGTGGCGTGGTCCAGCAGGAAGCCGTCGCTCCTCTCAGCCAGGCCGACAAGATGCTGGCCCCTGCAGCGGTTCGCCAGGCCGTCAACCGGGCCGACACCCAGCGGTGGACGACGACCGAGCTCAACCTGTGGACCCGGCCCGACGGCAAGGCGAAGCAGGTCGGCGTGCTCGACAGCGGCAAGAAGGTGCTCGTCACCGGCCGCTCGCTGAAGGGCCGTGAGGAGATCGTCCTCGACGGCGAGGCCCGCTGGGTCACCGCCGGCTACCTCAGCGCCGAGAAGCCGTTCGCGATCGGCGGCGAGTGCACCAACGGCAGCTCCGTCTCGCCGGGCGTGAGCCCCAACATCGTCAAGGTGCACGAAGCGGTGTGCGCCAACTTCCCGGAGATCACCGTCTACGGAACCTTCCGTGGCGACGGTGAGCACGCCCAGGGCATCGCCGTCGACATCATGGTGTCCGGCGACCGGGGCTGGCAGGTCGCGGAGTTCATCCGCGAGCACTACTCCGAGCTCGGCGTCAGCTACCTGATCTATTCCCAGCAAATCTGGTCCGTGGAGCGCTCCGGCGAGGGCTGGCGCGGCATGGAGGACCGTGGGTCCACCACCGCCAACCACTACGACCACGTGCACGTCACGACGTACTGAGTCGGACGGCGCGAGTCGAGGTTCGCGCGGTCAGAACCGGATCGACGGGTCCGGTGGCGTCCACAGGACGCGCAGCCGGACGATCCCGGAGCCGGTCAGCCGGAGCAGCACCAGTCCTCCGGGGCGGTCGGCGGGCAGGAAGCCCACCTTGACCCGACCGTGGCCGGTGAAGACCTCGGTGGCGACGACGTCCCAGTCGTCGGGGGCGTAGACGACGCGGTCGACCCGGCCGCGTCCTTTCGGGAAGTCGTCGACCAGGTGCGGCACCTCACGGGTCAGGTCCCGGCCGTACGGCCACCAGGCCCCGTCCACCTCGGCTCCGCCGAAGCCTGGTGCGAGCCGCAGCCGGAGTGCTCCGAGCGGCTGGGCGTAGCGATGCGGGTACGGGTACTGATGCGGGGCACCCATGGCGCCGCCTCTCCCTGACGGTCGGCTGCCCGGCACAGGCTGCGACGGCGTTCGGTCGACCTGGGTTGATCCTACGTCGCTCGTCCGCCTGCTCACCGGCCTTCGGTGAGTCGCGCGTGCCAGCCGCGGGCCGAGGCGTCGGTGAGAGAGGCGACCTGGTCGATGACGACCCGGAGCCGACCGGCATCGTCGGCGGCCGCGTTCCAGTCGGCACGGTAGGTCTCGTCGAGCTCGTCGGGGGCCCGGTCGAGCAGCACGGTGACCAGTTCCGCGAGCAGCTCCCGTTGGCGTTGCTGGAGGGCGACGCGCTCGTCGGCCTGCATCACGTAGTAGGCCGCGATGCCCTTGAGCGCGGTGATCTCGGCCCAGGTCTCCTCCGGGATCACCAGGTCCGCGTGGTAGCGGACGAACGGGCCGTCGCTCGCCGCGAACGTCGCCTGCTGCACGGCACCGCAGAAGCGGCCGATGAGGTCGCTGGTCAGGTTCTTCAGCGCGGCCAGACTGCCCCGGTTTCCGTCGTACGACGTGGTCGGCCAGCTGCCGATCCGCCGCAACCGGGCGAGCATGTCGTCGAGTGCGTCGTCGGTCGTGTCGGGGGCGTACCACGCGCGGACCGTCTGCCAGACGGCCGCGCTGTCGAGCCGGGTGAGGTCGATCTTGCCGGCGACGGTGCCGTCCTCGACGTCGTGGACCGAGTAGGCGACGTCGTCGGCGAGGTCCATGACCTGCGCTTCGACACAGCGGCGACCGTCCGGCGCCCCCTGGCGGAGCCAGCGGAAGGCGGGGAGGTCGTCGTCGTACACGCCGAACTTGGTGCCTTCACGGGTCATGCCGTCGCTGTGCACGCCGCCGGGCTGCGGCGCGTCGGCGATCGGCCAGGGGTACTTCGTGCAGGCGTCGAGCGTCGCCCGGGTCAGGTTGAGTCCCGCCGATCCACCGGCGGCGTCCGACGTCTTCGCCTCGAGCCGGGTGAGCAGGCGCAGCGTCTGGGCGTTGCCCTCGAACCCGCCGCAGTCGACGGCGAGCCGGTTGAGGGCGCGTTCGCCGTTGTGCCCGAACGGCGGGTGCCCGAGGTCGTGCGCGAGCGCCGCCGTCTCGGCGATGTCGGGGTGGGTGCCGAGGGCGCGCGAGAGGTCCCGCGCGATCTGGGCGACCTCGAGGCTGTGGGTCAGCCGGTTGCGGACGAAGTCGTCGCTCTGCGGCCCGACCACCTGCGTCTTCGCCGCGAGCCGTCGGAACGACGCCGCGTGTACGACGCGCGCGCGGTCGCGCTCGAACGGCTTCCGCTCCGGCGCGTCGACCCGCTTCGGCGGCTCCGGCACGATCCGCTCACGGTCGGCCGCGCCGTACCGCTCCTCGACGACCTCCACCGGCCGGAGACTACCGGCCGCGACCGGTCGTAGACTCGCCAGCCGTGTCCCCGCTGGTCTGGCTGCCGTTCGCGCCCGACGTCCTCGATGATCCGCCGTCCGACCTGCGCTACGAGGTGGTCGATCCCACCGAGGACGTGCCCGACACCGTCGGCGACGTCGCGTTCTACGTGCCGCCGTACCAGGTCGGTCCCGCGGTGGCCGAGGTGATGACGCGGATGTCGGCGCTGCGGGTCGTGCAGACCCTGACCGCGGGCGTCGACAACCTCCGCGACCGGGTGCCGCCCGGCGTGACGCTCTGCAACGGCCGCGGCATCCACGACACGTCGACGGCGGAGCTGGCCCTGACCCTGATCCTGGCCTCGCTCCGAGGCATTCCCGGGTTCGTCCGAGCCCAGGACCGGCGAGAGTGGTCGCCCGGCTGGCGCCCGGCACTCGCGGACAAGCGAGTCCTGATCGTCGGGTACGGCGCGGTCGGGGCGGCGATCGAGGCACGGCTGGTGCCGTTCGAGGTCGACGTGGTGCGGGTCGCCCGGTCGGCGCGGGAAGGCGTCCACCCGATCTCGGCCCTGCCCGACTTGCTCCCCGAAGCCGACGTCGTCGTCCTCATCGTGCCGCTCACGGCGGAGACCCGCGGCCTGGTCGACGCCGGCTTCCTGGCCCGGCTGAAGGACGGCGCGCTGCTCGTCAACGTGTCGCGCGGACCGGTCGTCGTGACCGACGACCTGGTCGCGGCGCTGCGGTCCGGGCGGATCCACGCCGCTCTCGACGTGGTCGATCCGGAGCCGCTGCCGGCCGACAGTCCGCTCTGGGACGTCCCGAACCTGCTGGTCTCACCCCACGTCGGCGGCGCCAGCAGCGCGATGTGGCCGCGTGCCTACCGCCTGGTGCGCGACCAGCTGCACCGGTTCGCAGCAGGGGAACCGCTGGCCAACGTGATGAGCGGTGAGTACTGACGTCGGGGGCTGCGCCTAGGATCGCCAGCATGGCCGGTCGGATTCGCGATGACGACATCCAGACCGTGCGCGAGAAGGCCAAGATCGAAGAGGTCGTGTCCGGCTACGTCACCCTCCGCAACGCGGGGGGTGGCTCGCTCAAGGGTCTGTGCCCGTTCCACGACGAGAAGTCACCCTCGTTCAACGTGCGCCCAGGTAAAGGATTCCACTGTTTCGGCTGCGGAGAAGGCGGCGACGTCATCGCGTTCGTCATGAAGGTCGACGGCCTCACCTTCGTCGAGTCGGTCGAGCGGCTGGCCGACAAGTACGGCGTCCAGCTGCGGCGCGAGGAGGGCGGCGACGACGACCGGCCCAAGGGTCCGCAGCGGCGCCGGCTGATCGAGGCGCACGCGGTGGCGCAGGAGTACTACGCCGGTCAGCTCGCCACACCGGAGGCCCTGAAGGCGCGCCAGTTCCTCTCCGAGCGCGGCTTCGACCAGGCCTCCGCCGCGCACTTCGGGGTCGGCTTCGCCCCACGCGACAGCGAGGCCCTCTGGCACCACCTGCGCGACCGCAAGTTCTCGCTCGACGAGGCGGTTGCTGCAGGGCTGGTCGCGGTCGGCCGCGGGCCCTACGACCGGTTCCGCGGGCGGCTGGTGTGGCCGATCCGCGAGACGTCGGGCGACACGATCGGCTTCGGCGCCCGCCGGATCTTCGACGACGACAAGATCGAGGCGAAGTACCTCAACACCCCCGAGACCGCGATCTACAAGAAGAGCCACGTGCTGTACGGCGTCGACCTCGCTCGCCGCGACATGGCCCGCTCCTCGCAGGCCGTGATCGTGGAGGGCTACACCGACGTGATGGCGTGCCACCTGGCCGGCGTCACCACCGCGGTCGCGACCTGCGGCACCGCCTTCGGCGAAGACCACGCGAAGGTCCTGCGCCGGCTGCTCGCCGACCACGAGGAGTTCCGTGGCGAGGTGATCTTCACGTTCGACGGCGACGCCGCCGGCCAGAAGGCCGCGATCAAGGTCTTCCAGGGCGACCACCAGTACGTCGCACAGACCTACGTCGCGGTCGCGCCTGAGGGCATGGATCCCTGCGACCTGCGGATCAAGTCGGGCGACGCCGCGGTCCGTGAGCTGATCGCGACCCGGCAGCCGCTGTACCGGTTCGTGCTGGCCAACGTCATCGGCAAGTTCGACCTCGACCGTGCCGACGGCCGTATCGATGCCATGCGCGAAGCCGCCCAGCTGGTCTCCTCGGTGCGGGACCAGTCGAAGGTGACGGCGTTTGCGCAGGAGATCTCGAAGATGATCGGCGCGGACATCGACACCAACCAGGTCCTGTCCGAGGTGCGCCTGGTGGCCAAGCGGGGGAGCTGCCCCGACGAGCGCGGGCAGCGGCGCGACGTCCCGCCCGATGCCGAGCGGCCGGCCCGCCCGGCAGTGCCGAACCTGCTCGACCCGCGCTTCGGCATCGAGCGCGAGACGCTCAAGCTCGTCCTCCAGCACCCGCTGGCGATCGGCCGTACGACGGGCGACATCGGCGCCAACGACTTCACCCATCCGACCTACCGCGCGGTGTGGGCACTGGTCGAGGCCGCGGGCGGTCCCGCCGCCGGCGACGGCGACCCGGGCTGGGTCAGCAAGATCCGGGACAGCGCCACCGACCCGGAGGTCCTCACGGCGGTGAGCGCACTCGCGGTCGAGCCGATCCGCGCCACCCGCGAGCCGGATGCGTCGTACGTCGCGCTCCACGTGTTCCGCCTGCTCGAGCTCACGACGCTGCGCCGGATCGCCGAGATCAAGTCGCGGCTCCAGCGCACCAACCCGGTGGAGCACCCCAACGACTACAACAAGATGTTCGGCGAGCTGGCCGCCCTCGAGCAGCACCGCCGCACCCTGCGCGACCGGATCATCGGCTCGTGAGGCTCGACAGGCTCGATCAGTGATGAGACGCAGGCGCGACCTGCCGTCGGTCGCCCGCGGCGAACGCGTGCTCGCGTGGGCCGCCAGCCCCGAGGGCAGCGCAACGGCAGCGACTCGCGACGCGCTCTACCTGCCGGACCGCGAGCCGCCCCGGCTGCCCTGGGAGGAGATCGCGACGGCCGAGTGGGACAGTGACGAACGGGTGCTCCGCGTGGTCGAGATCGGCACCTACGGCGCACCGCAGCCCGAGCACCGCGTCGCGCTGGTCGACCCGGACCGGCTGCTGTCGCTGGTCCGGGAGCGGGTGACCGCGAGCATCGTGGTCCAGCGGCACGTACCGGTCCGCGACCGGCTCGCGGTCCGCGTCCTCGGCCGTCGCGCGCCAGCAGGGTCCGGCGCGATCGCGTGGTTCGTCGAGTACGACGACGGCCTGGATCCCGCCGATCCCGCCGTCGCAGCGGTCGTGGACGAGGCACTCGCGTCGGCACGCGGCGATGTGGGGGAGTAGGGCCCTACCAATTTCATCGGCGCCGACGGACCTTGCTAATCTGTGCGGGCTGTCCGGCTGAGCCGGACGCCGGTCCCCTGTAGCTCAACTGGCAGAGCATTCGGCTGTTAACCGGAGGGTTGTTGGTTCGAGTCCAACCGGGGGAGCGAGAAAAGGGCCTCTGACCTGGGCAAACGTCCAGGCAGGGGCCCTTTTGGATTTGCCAAATCCGGCTTTGGTCACACTATGGTCACGGATTGAAACCGTGACCAGGCGCTTTTCCAGGTAGCGGCAGACGTGTGAGGCCTCGTCGGACACGCGTGACGGCCTAGATCGGCTGGGGGTCAACTGCTGGGGGCAGAGTCTCGGATGAACTTCTCGATGAGTCCCGAGACCTTCGGAGCATCGACGCTCTGCGCGATGTAGAAGGTCTCGGTGGTCACCTCGTTGGCGTGCCCGAGTTGGTCCTTGGCGACCTTCGCGCCGAGTTCCCGCGCGATCAGGGTCCCCACCTGCTTGCGGAACGTTTTGAATGTCACCCAGTCGTACTTCGTCCCCCTCGTCGCGTCATTCCAGCGCCGATACATCGTGGAGTACGGGGTCCACGTGCCGACACGGCTCGGGAAGACACTGTCGATGGGGTTGTGCCCCTGCGCCATCTGGCGCTCCAGGAGCATGGTCACCACACTCGGCGGGATCTCTAACGGCCTGGTCGCCTGCAACGACTTACCCTCTTCCTGACGCCAGGTCCCGATGCCCTTCTCTTGGATGATGGTGCCTGTGATCATCAGGTAGGGGCGCTCGGCCAGAAGGTTGATGTCCTGCCATCGCAGTGCCAGGGCTTCGCCGATCCGGGCGCCGGTCGACATCAGCAGCAGGGTCAGGTCGCGCAAGTCGCGAGACGCCTTGGGGCCGGGACGGTCCTTTGTCTCCCACTTCTCAATCAGGCCGCGGATCTCCGCGACCTGGGCCGTGTCCGCCAGGATTCGCACCTTCGGCTTCCTGCGCTTGATCTTCGCGACGTTGGTGACCGGGTTCGATGCAAGCGCGTCATGACGTACGGCCAGGGCGAACATCTGATTAAGCTGCTTGCGCAGAGCGCTGGTGTCACGGCCTGAGTCACGATGCTCCTTTAGCACCCGATCGACTGCACCGGTGGTCGCCTCACCGACCAGCCATTCGCCCATGTACGGCTTGATGTGGAGCCGAACCGAGTCGCGGTAGATCCGCAGAGACCTTGTCTTCAGGTCTCGCATTTCGCACTCCTTGATCCATTCATCGGCAAGCACAGAGATCTTGGTATCAGGCGCTATGCCATCCGCTTTGACACCAGCGCCAGTCTCGTGGCGCAACTCGATGTCCGCGACAAGGGTGCGACGGGCACTCTCCTTGCTTGGGCCGCTGGCTGTGACCTGGCGCAGAACGCCGTCGCGGTCGCGGGTTCGCGTGATGGCCCGCCACACTCGTCCTCGCTGGGTGTAGGAAATCTCGCCGTACCCACCGATGGGGATGCGCCTACGTGCCATCTCAGCGCCCCCTTGACGAGAGGCTAGGGATCGGTCGTCGCCGCGGTTGGACAACGAAACGGGGCGGCAGGTCGGCCATGAGGTGTACCTCCATGCTGCGGACTGTGCTGGTGGTGTCATCGGATCGTAAGGGCAGCATGAACGCCGACGAACGAAGTGACAATCCAAGCTGCCGGCGCATTAGCTCGCCGTCAGGCAATGTCCCGGGGGTCGGCGTTCTGCTCGATGTACGCCTCGACGTCGCTGCGGCGGTAACGGAGGCGGTTTCCAGCGATCGTCGCGAATCAGATAGTGATGAGTTGTTGCCGCCATCGTCGCATGAGCTGCGATGGGGACCGGTCATCGAGGCATGCGCGGGGGCGGTCGTTGAGTTCCTCGGCCACCTC
>NZ_QXGH01000030.1 GCF_003515065.1 Nocardioides immobilis | reverse complement strand
AAGTGGCCGACGAGCTCAACGACCGCCCACGGCTCTGCCTCGGCGATCGCTCACCCAGGCAGTTGATGGCACGATGGCACAGGCAACTCGTCACACCCTGATTCGCGACGATGGCCAGAAACCGCCCACTTTCGGAAAGTCTCATCTGCCACTAATACTTCTCCGACCATGACACATCTCCTTCAGCGGCTCGCGGTGTGTACCTACACGTGTGAGGTGCTGAGTAACCGCGCGGCCTCGTGATCGCTTCCCCCGGCAGTCGGTGAGGAGACGGCCCACGCGTGAATCGCCTTTGAAGCGCTAGCGCATGCTTCCTCGTCGACGAACGAGTTTGATACTGAGGGATCTTGGGACACGCTCGCCAAGTTCTGGCACCTGTACTGGCCGGCACGCTCGACGCCGTGGCATGGTTCGTTGATCTCATGTAGGTCAGGTGCGCCATACCGACCGCCTTGCTGCCCGACCTGGTTCCCCGGGGGCCGGCGCGCGCGATGCGGATGGGCTCGGGCACGGTCGTCAGCTGTCGGGGTCCGTGTAGTTCGGTCCAGCGGTTGACGAGGGTGCGCTGCCACCGTCTCGAACTCAAATCAGCTTCGCGGCCAGCCGTTTCGCGTTCATGTAAGCGATCGCCTCGATCGAGATCATCGGGTTCACTCCCGACGCGGTCGGGAAGCAGGATGCGTCCGCGACCACGAGGTTCTTCACGTCCCAGGTCTCGCCGTCCGGGTTCAGCGCGGACGTGTCCGACGCTCCGCCCATCCGAGCGCTGCCCATGATGTGTAGCGAGGCGAGGGAGAGGCTCGCCGGCGCCGCTCCGCGCTTGCGCACCTCCGCCATGAATGACTCGATACTGCCGCCCCTGCCCGGCTCGTAGCTCACCGTCTGCTGGTGCGTGGTGAACAGCGTCGTCGCCCCCGCGGCTTCTGCCATCCGGGCAGAGCCCTCGAACCCCTTCATCAGCAGTTCGGTGTCGCCCGGTGAGAGGACGTAGCTGGCGATCGGCTCGCCATCCTTGCCAATCTTCACCGTGCCACCGGGGCCTTGTCCCTGACGAGGATGGCGATGCAGAGCATGTTCTTGAGATCCTGCATTCGCTGGAGGTGCCGGGCTCCACTGCGCCAATTCACGAATCCGGAACTGAACGCCGGAGTCATCGGAACGGTCTCGAAGAGAACGCCGTAGCCGTCGCCGTCCAGGTCGGTCCATTCGTCCACGTATCGGGCCTGCAGCGTGCCTTCCCATGGGTTCACCAGTTCGGGCATCCGGGCCCACAGCCCGGTGGCCGGGTGCAGCCGCAGGTGCTTACCGATGTTCGGGTTGCCAAGCCCGGATCGCTTGGAGCAGTGCCGGGGTCTGGATCGCACCCGCAGCGACGACGACTGCGCGGGACTTGACTGTGAGCAGATTGCCGCCGGGCGAGCCCTTGCGCTGGCCCTCGGCTGGGAGCCCTCCGGCCCTCACCTCCGCACGCTGGGTCTGAAGCTTGCCGTCGGACGTCAGATGCTCTTGACGGCAAAGCCGTTGCTCCCGTTTCTGCTCAGCTCGCCCACTGGGCGGCGAGCGACCCTCAAGCTCGCGGTGCAGCATGGCGACCGGATGTCACCCGAGGCGGCGCTGGATCTGACGAACGGACTCATTCATTGCACGGTCGCGCGACCACTCAGGCAGTGGTTCCTGACCACCGAGCACACGCTGGGGGCAATCGACTGCCCCGTCCGCATCGCCTGGTCAGAACATGACGCACTCCTGCCTCAGACTCCTTACGGTTCCCGATTCGCATCGCTGGTGCCACACGCCGAACAGATGGTGCTCCCGGACGTCGGACACGTCCCGACGTACGACGCCCCGGCGCTCGTCGTCCGGACGGTCCTAGAAATGACCGGCAGTGTCGACCGCTCGAGCTCCGGGACGTAGCACGACCTCGAGGCGAGACATCGACAGCTGGTATGCCCGGATAAGCCTGCGGCGTCGTCGCGGTCGAGCCCGACGTGCGAACACTCACCGCAGATGCGCGCCCGGCCCCGGCTGGGGGATCACATGGCGCGGGTCGCTCACCTCGTGGCCGTTGGCGCAGGTGAGCGTCACGTCGACCTTGGCTCCACAGTCGCGGTGCTCGAACCGCACCGACGGGCCCTCGGGGTCGGCGAGGTAGCGGTCGCCCCACTGCGCCATCGCGATCAGGACCGGGTAGAGCGCGAGGCCCTTGTCAGTGAGGCGGTACTCATGGCGTGCCCGCTGCCCGTGGGCCTGGTACGGCTCCTTGCGGAGGATTCCGTGCTCGACCAGTAGCCGCAGCCGGTCGGCGAGTGTCTGTCTGGGGATCGCGGTGCGCACCCGGATGTCCTCGAAGCGGCGGATCCCGTTGACCATCTCGCGGATCACCAGGAGGGTCGAGCGCTCGCCGAGGATCGCGATCGTCCGGCCGACGGTGCAGTTGACTGCGGAGTAGGCGAGTGCCGCGGGCGTGGCCATCAGGATCCTCACAAGGTCGCAATACGTGGGTTGACGTGCACAGTCTAATCACGAGACTCTGTAGTTCTCAGCATCCTCGCCGCTGCCGGAGCCCGACGGGTTCGACCATCACACCGGGTTCAGGCCCGCGATCTTCCAGTCGTCGCCCGTGTGGCGCAGCGTCACTTCGACCCGGCTGCCCGAGATCGCGGACTTGTTGCCCTTGTGTGAATTTCTTCGGTGCCGTGGCCGTCGCCCATGCCTTTGCGCCGGTGCTCGCCTCCAACGGCGGGGGAGCACTCCTCAACGTGCTGTCCGTGCTGTCGTGGATCGGCGTCGGGGATGGCTACAGCGCCACGAAGGCTGCATTGTGGTCGGCGACGAACACCCAGCGCATACAGCTGGCCGAGAACGGCACGCTGGTAACAGCGCTCTACGTGGGCTACACCGACACTCCGATGACGGCTGGGCTCGACGTCCCCAAGAACGCACCGGACGACGTGGTCTCCCAGGCCTACACCGGCCTGCTTGCCGGCGACTACGAGGTCCTTGCCGACGACCTCTCCCGTCAGGTCAAGCGCGCCCTGGCCGGGCCCGTAGAGCAGGGGGCGGCGTACCGGACCAGGCGAGGGTTTCCGTTGGCGCTGAGGTAGGTGCGCCCGTCGGGGTCGGAGTAGGACGCCTGATGTCGGCCGCTCGGCAGCTTGCGAATGTTGCCGAACCCCCGTGAACCCGCCCTCCTCGCCATCCCTGCCTCCGTCGCGTGCGATGAACGTGCGATTGGAGCAGTGTATTCGTGCCCTCCGCTGTCCGCTCGTGGCTACGTCACAGGTTCGTGTTTTCGCAGGTCAGAGACGGGTTTTGGCAGGTGATCCCTGTTGCGCGCGTTCGGTGGCAGACAATTTCGATCCCTGTTGCGCCCACCAGAGTCAGATCTGTTGTCGAGCAACCCTTCCCCTGGGTCTTGCGTCCTTGAAGGCGTAGACGCATGACGACAGGAGCAGAGATGAGACGAGCAGTACTGACGATCCTGGCCGCACTGCTGGTGCTCGGCGGGGCGGCGACGCCCGCCGGGGCCGAGAGCGGCAGCCTGGACCACCCGAGCGGTGACGCTCCGGCGAAGATCGACCTGACCAGGTTGAGCGTGGAGAACGGCAACCGCTGGTTCACGATGCGGGTCGATGTCCGCAACCTGAGGCAGAAGGGGAAGTTCAACTTCCACTACTGGGGCGGTACGGCGTCCCCGCCCGCCCGCAGCGTGCTGATCATCGTCCACCGCGTGGACGGCGAGACTCGGGCGCGGTTCCTGAGCTGCGGCCGGGAGGACTGTGCACCCGATCCGTGCGCGCGGATGCGGGTCGCGTGGCGTTCGGCCGACGACTTCATCCGGGTCTCTGCGCCTCAGCGCTGCTTCCCGCGGCCGCGCAACGACCCCGACGCGCCCGCGCCGGCGATGGGGCGGTTCTTCGCCTGGAGCCGTCTCGGTGACGGCGCCAGCGACACGGCGGGCGGGCTGCTCGCCCTCCAGCGGGGCTGACGCCGGCTCAGCGGCCGGGCTCCGTCCAGACCCGGAGTCCGGCCACCCGGTGGCCGCCGACGGCCATGGTGAGCGCGACGAACCAGCCGATCACCGTCCAGCCGGTGAAGAAGTTGATCGCCCCGATCACCTGCGCGTTGGCCTTGCCGCGGGTGGTCGCGATCGCCCACGGCAGCAGGTAGCCGCACGTCGCGAACGTCGCCGCCCACGCGATCAGGGCCTGGCGGGCCCGGTCCTGCTTGTCGGTGACGATCTCCAGGTACATGCGCGCACCCTAATGGCTCCGGACGCGTGAGAGTCCTCTCATCGGCGACTCATGGGGGACTCACCGGCCACCGATTGGCTCTTCCTCATCGCCGACAACGACAAGGAAGGGCGAACACGATGAAGATCAATCCGCTCCGGATCATGACGCTGGGCCTCGCGGGACTGGTGGCCACCGGCCTCATGGCGTTCCAGCAGAGCGCCACGGCCAGCTCGGACCAGACCATCCTCAAGCGCGACGAGGACGCCGCCGACGTCGTACTGGCTGACGACGACGATGACGACGACACCAACCGGCTGGCCCGCGACACCAACACGAACAGCCGGTCCGGCAACAGTGGGGACGCGTCCCGCACCGGAGACCGCAGCGGTCGCGACGACAGCCGGAGTGGCCGTCGGGTGAAGGACTGGACCGGCGACAACACCAACACGCGCAAGCGGGACTGGTCGCAGAACCGGACCAACGACCGGTCGCGTCACAACACCCGGTGACGTGGTGACCTCGACCCTCGCCGCACCCGCCGACGAGAGCTGGCGGCTGCGCGAAGGCGACGCCATCACCCCCGAGCTGACCGCCCTGCGGCTGCTCGGGGGTGGATCGGCGTACGAGGCCTTCCTCGCCTTCGACGAGATCACCTACGGCCCGGTCGTGGTCAAGGTGGTCCGGCCGACCGAGGTCGACGACCCGGAGACGCTGTACGGGCTCGAGCGCGAGGCGACGGCGCTCGAGATCGCCAACCACCCGGGGGTGGTGCGCGCACTGCGGTACGACGTCGACGGGCCGCGGCCGCACCTCGTCCTCGAGCACATCGAGGGCCCCCGCCTGTCGACGCTGATCCGGCGGCACGGGCGCCTGTCCGGGCAGCAGTACGTGCCGCTCGCGATCGACGTGGCCTCGGCGCTCCACTACTTCCGGCACGTCGACGTCTGCCACCTCGACATCAAGCCCAGCAACCTGATCATGGGCTCACCGGCCCGGCTGATCGACCTGTCCGTCGCGCGCTCGTCCGCCACCGCGGCGGCGATCCATGGCGTGATCGGGACCGACGCCTACCTGGCGCCCGAGCAGGCGGTCCCGGGTGCTGCGGGCGACGTGCCGGGCTTCGCCAGCGACGTCTGGGGCCTCGGGGCGACCCTCTTCCACGCCATCACGGGGGAGCGGCCGTTCCGGGCAGGGGACCGGGAGGGTGGTACGCCGGCCGAACGGCACCCGCAGGTCGCCGAGCCGCCGGGTCGGCTGCCGTCGGGCGTGCCGACTGAGGTGGTGGACGTGGTCTCCGCGGCGTTGGAGCCCCGGCCGGGCGACCGCCCGCTCCCGCACGAGATCGCCGAGGCGCTCGAGCCGGTGCTCGCGCGGCAACCGAGGGCGCGCTTGACGTTCAAGGTGAACGCCCGGCCGGTGTGAGGGCGGCGACGGTTGCTCAGCCGTTGAAGCGGTAGCCCATCCCGCGGACGGTCGCGATCGTGTCGGAGCCGAACTTCTTGCGGAGGTAGCCGACGTAGACGTCGACCACGTTGGACCCGGGGTCGAAGTCGAGGCCCCAGACGTGGTCGAGCAGCTGCTCGCGGGAGAGCACCTGGCCGGCGTTGGTCAGGAACATCTCGGCGAGCGCGAACTCCCTCGCTGACAGGTCGATCTGTCGGCCGGCGACGGACGCGCGGCGGGTGCGGAGGTCGAGCCGCACCTGCCCGGCCGTGAGCGCCTCCGGGCGCCCGTCGCCGCCGCCGGCGACCTGCCGCAGCCGGAGCTTGATCCGTGCGTTGAGCTCGGCGAAGCGGAACGGCTTCGGCATGTAGTCGTCGGCGCCGCCCTCGAGCGCGGAGACGGTGTCGCCGACGGAGTCGCGGGCGGTCAGCACGATCACGGGCACCCGCGATCCCTGCGACCGGAGCTGGTCGAGCAGCTCGAACCCGTCCATCCGCGGCAGGCCGATGTCGAGGACGACCAGGTCGAAGTCGCCGCTGAGGGCGTGGTCGAGACCGGTCGGGCCGTCCGCGACCGCCACCGCGGTGTGCCCCTCCGCGCGCAGGCCCTTGCCGATGAAGGACGCGATGCGGTGCTCGTCCTCGACGATCAGGATCCGAGCCATGCGGCTTCGTCCTCTCGGATCGGGCGGACCGCCGGCATCTCGATGACGAACATCGCGCCCCGCGGGTGGTCGGTCGGTGGGTCGGTGACGTACGCGCGGCCGCCGTGAGCGGCCGCGATGGCCGCGACGATGGACAGGCCGAGCCCGAAGCCCTCGTCGTCGGCCTGGACGGCGCTGCGGCCGAAGCGCTCGAAGATCCGCTCCCGGTCGGCGGGTTCGACCCCGTGCCCGGTGTCGCGCACCCAGCAGCGGACGACTCCGTCGACGACCGCCGTGCCGATCCCGATCTCGGCGCCGGTGTCGGTGTGCTTCACCGCGTTGTCGGCAAGCTGGAGCAGCGCCTGCGTGAGCCGCTGCTCGTCGAGCACGACGAGCTCCCTCGCGGCGTCGTACGTCGTGTCGAGGACCCACCGGCGGTCGCCGAGAGCCCGTGCCTTGGCGATCACGGTGGCGCCGAGGTCTCCGAGGTCGACCTCGACCGGGCTCAGGAAGTCGGGTCGGTCGCTCTTCGCCAGCAGGATCAGGTCGCCGACGAGCCGGGACATCCGGTCGACCTCGTCCAGCAGGAGCTCACGGGTCTCGGCGATCTCGTCCGGGCTCGCCGTGTCGAGGAGCTCGAGATGTCCGCGCAGGACGGTGAGGGGCGTCTTCAGCTCGTGCCCGGCGTCGTCGAGGAACTGCCGCTGGCCGACGAAGGCCGCCTCCAGCCGGTCGAGCATCACGTTGACGGTGCGGGTGAGCGCGGTGATGTCGTCGTTGCCGGTGGTCGGCACCCGGCGCGACAGGTCGGTGGCGCTGATCTCGTCGGCGGTACGGCGCAGCGTGCGGAGCGGGGCGAGCAGCCGCCCCGACTGCCACCACGCCACCCAGGTGATGATGAAGAGCGAGAGCAGGGCAACGATCGTGTAGGTCCGCATCGTCGAGGCGAGCTCGGCGCGGTCCTCGTCGAGATATGCGACCACGAGCAGGGCGCCGGTGGTGTCGCCCTGGCGGACCGGTTGGCTGGTGATCCGGATCTCGCCGGCGTCGGTGTCCAGGCGAACCGTGCCGCCCTCGGCGGCGAGCGGCTGCGCGGCCTCGAGGAAGACCGGGTCGTCGACGAGGGAGTCGTCCGGCCACCAGACCTCGGGCTGGTCGTCGATCCACCCGACGAGCAGCTCGTCGTCGTCCGGGACGTTGCGCTCGAGGAACGTACGGAGAAGCGCGTCGACGGAGTCGAACGGGCGCCGGGTGTCGGGGTCGATCCCGTTGTCCTCGAGCCTGCCGAACTCGTCGAGCTCCTGCTCGACCTCGCGCTGCACGGAGCCGTCGATGCGGCCGAGCTCCACGACGTAGACGATCAGGCCCGCGCCGGCCAGCGCCACCGTGACCAGCAGGGCGACCGCAGCGGTGATCCGGATCCGGACCGACAAGCCGACCCGGTGGCGCGGCGGATCAGTCGTCGTCCCCGTCATCCCCGCCGTCATCGTCGTCCCCGCCTTGATCGTTGTCGTCATCCTCCTCGACCGGCGAGGGCCTGACGACATGGTCGTCATCGTCATCGTCGTCGGACTCCGGGTCGTCGTCCTCCGACGGTCGGCTCGGGTCCGTGGGCTGCCCGGTCGGCGGGTCGGTGGTCGGCGTCGTCGAGGACTCGTCGTCACGCAGCACGATCGGGGTCCGGGGGGCAGGGTCGTCCTGGGCAGCGCTCACCAGCGAGCCCGCCACGAAGCCACCGAGGGGCAGCACGACGGCGAGGGGGAGCAGGTACTTCAGCAGCGGGCTCATGACACCTACGATCCTGACGGATGGTGGCAGGAACGTGTGGGCCGGGTGAGAGGACTCTCATCATCCGCTCGTCGCAGGCCGGCGCCCGTTCGTCGTACGACGTAGTCCGGCAACGCCCTCGCAACCCCTGCCGGCCATAGAGTGGCGCTCGTCACCACCTCACCGCAGCCGGAGGGACCGATGTTCGTACCGTTCAGCGTCCGTGACTTCCTCGACCGTGCCGTCACCGTGTACGGCGACCGGGTCGGCGTCGTCGACGAGCCGATGCAGCCCGCAGCGAGCCAGGGAGAGCTGACGTACGCACAGCTCGGCGACCTCGCGCGCCGGCAGGCCGCGCGCCTCGACCAGCTCGGCATCGCGCCGGGCGAGCGGGTCGCGGTCGTCAGCCACAACAGCAGCCGGCTGCTGACGTCGTTCTTCGGTGTGTCGGGCTGGGGCCGGGTGCTGGTGCCGGTGAACTTCCGGCTGCGTCCCGACGAGGTGCAGTACATCGTGGAGCAGTCCGGGTCCCGGGTTCTCTACGTCGACCCGGAGCTGGAGGAGTCGTTGAAGGGCGTCGACTGCGAGCACAAGTTCGTCCTCGGCACCGACTCCGACCTCTACGCGGAGCCGGGCGTCGAGCCCGAGCCGTGGGAGCACGACGAGAACGCGACCGCGACGATCAACTACACGTCGGGCACGACGGCGCGGCCCAAGGGCGTCCAGATCACGCACCGCAACATCTGGACCAACGCGATCACGTTCGGCCTGCACACGACGATCAGCGACCGCGACGTCTACCTGCACACGCTGCCGATGTTCCACGCCAACGGCTGGGGCATGCCGTTCGCGATGACCGGCGTCGGCGCGCAGCACATCGTCCTGCGCAAGGTCGACGGCGTCGAGATCCTGCGCCGGGTGCGCGACCACGGCGTCACCGTCATGTGCGCTGCGCCGGCCGTCGCGGCGGCGGTGCTGGACGCACTGCCGGACTGGGAGGGCGAGATCCCCGGCCGCGACCGGGTGCGGATCATCATGGCCGGCGCACCGCCGCCGACGAAGACTGTCGCGCGGGTCGAGCAGGAGCTGGGCTGGGAGTTCATCCAGATCTACGGGCTCACCGAGACCTCGCCGCTGCTGACGATCAACCGCCGGCGTGCTGAGTGGGACGACCTCGAGCCGGAGGAGCGGGCGCAGAAGCTCACCCGGGCCGGGGCGCCGGCGATCGGCGTCACGCTCAGGATCGACGAGTCCGAGGAGGGCTCGGGCGAGGTGCTCGCCCGGTCGAACGTGGTGCTCGAGGGCTACTGGGAGAAGCCGGAGGAGACCGAGGCCGCGCTGAAGGACGGCTGGTTCCACACCGGCGACGGCGGCATCCTCGGCGACGACGGCTACCTCACGATCGCCGACCGCAAGAAGGACGTGATCATCACCGGTGGCGAGAACGTCTCCTCGATCGAGGTCGAGGACACCCTCTTCTCCCATCCGGCCGTCGCCGAGGTCGCCGTGATCGGCGTCCCGAGCGAGAAGTGGGGCGAGACGATCAAGGCGCTCGTCGTCCTGGCCTCGGGCGCGGAGGGCGGCCCCGACATGGAGGCCGACCTGATCGCCTGGTGCAAGGAGCGACTGGCCGGCTACAAGGCGCCGACCTCGGTGGAGTTCCGCTCCGAGCTCGCCCGCACCGCGACGGGCAAGCTGCAGAAGTTCAAGCTGCGGGCGCCGTACTGGGAAGGGCGGGACCGGCAGGTCAACTGACGGCTGCAGGAATCACCGGTCCGCCGGTGATTCCTGCGCTTATCGGCCAATGCAACGGCCGACAGGCGCCAGTTTTGCCTGGGCGATGTGATCAATGGGGCCGGAGTGGCGGCGGCGCGGGCGTCAGCCCAGGGATGTGACCGCCCAGCCGGCGGAGCGGAAGGCGGCGGCGGTTTCGGTGGTCCAGGCCACCGACGCATCGTCGCGGCCGGCCACGAACGTGATCGCGGTGGGGGCCCTCGGTGGCGTCGGTACGACGAGGGGCCGGCCGCTCACCGGGTCCTCCTCGCCGCGGGCGTCGATGCAGGCGACGTGGGCGAGCTCGAGACCGAGGCGGCGCTGGTGCAGGGCGAGGCTGAGTACGGCGACGCCGGAGCTGCCGTGTCCCTCGAGGTCGAGCGGGGCGTCGGTGGCCATGCGGGCATCGCCGACGATCGCGAGCAGCTGTTCCCGGGTCAGGCCGTCGACCAGCACCACTGGTCGAGGAGTGGGCTGCTGGTCGGACGACACGGACCTAACCGTAGGGTCTGCAGAACAGGTCCCGTGGAGCAGGAACCCGGTGTGAGTCCGGGGCGGTTCCGCCACTGTGATCCCGATGAGGGACAGCCAGACACTGGCCACGGGGCTGCCGACCGATGAGGGGCGAGAACCCCGAGGAGGACCCGATGCGCTTCGCGCTGCTGTCCACGTCCGACACCGACCTGCTGTCCGCGCGCGCGAGTGGCGCCGACTACTTGCTGGGAAACCCGGCCCGCGCCGACGTTGCGGACCTCGCGCGGCTCGCCGGTGATGCGGACCTCACGATCGTGCGGCTCCTCGGCTCGCCGCAGGAGTACGACGCAGAGCTCGCCGCGGTGAAGAGCGCCGGTCGTCCGGTGGTCGTGCTCGGCGGCGAGCAGACCCCCGACGCGGCGCTGATGGCGGTCTCGACGGTGCCCGTCGGGATCGCAGCCGACGCGCACCGCTACCTGGTCGAGGGCGGCCCTGGGAACCTGGCCCAGCTCCATGCGTTCCTCTCCGACACGGTCCTGCTGACAGGCGAGGGCTTCGAACCGCCTCAGGTCGTCCCGGTGTGGGGGGTGCTGGAGCGCTCGACCCCCGAAATCGCGATAGTCCCTGACGTTTCTGTCGTTACCTGGCCGAATTCACGACAGAAACGTCAGGGAGTATCCCGCGTCGGGATCCTCTACTACCGCGCGCACCAGATGAGTGGGAACACCGCGTTCGTGCACGCCCTTGCCGACGCCGTGGACGCGACGGGCGACGCGGTCGCCGTACCGATCTTCGCGGGGTCGCTCCGGTCGGCGCCGGACGACCTGTTCGAGGCGCTCGGCACGCTGGATGCGCTGATCGTGACCGTGCTCGCGGCTGGCGGCACCGTCCCGGCCGAGGCGAGCGCCGGGGGTGATGACGAGAGCTGGGACGTCGAGCGGATCGCGGCCCTCGACATCCCGGTGCTGCAGGGGCTCTGCCTCACCAGCAGCCGCGCGGAGTGGGAGGCGTCCGATGACGGCGTCAGCCCGCTCGACTCGGCCAGCCAGGTCGCGATCCCGGAGTTCGACGGGCGGATCATCACGGCGCCGTTCTCGTTCAAGGAGACCGACCCGGAGGACCCGGAGGCGCTGCCGCGGTACGTCGCCGACCCCGAGCGCTGCGCCCGGGTCGCCGGGATCGCGGTCAACCACGCCCGACTGCGGCGTACGCCGCCGGCCGAGCGACGGCTCGCGCTGATGCTGTCGGCGTACCCCACCAAGCACGCCCGGATCGGCAACGCCGTCGGCCTCGACACCCCGGTCTCGGCAGTCCGGATGCTGCGCCGGCTGCGGGACGCGGGCTACGACCTGGGGGGCGACAACGACATCACCCGGATCATCGACGGTGACGACGACACCGAGGCCGGCGACGCGCTGATCCACGCGCTGATCGCGGCGGGTGGGCAGGACGAGGAGTGGCTGACCCACGCGCAGCTCACCGAGGCGCACGTGCGGGTCACCGCCGCCGATTACCAGGCGTGGACCGAGGACCTGCCCGACGACCTGCGCTCGAGCATGGTCGAGGCGTGGGGCGAGGCGCCGGGTCGGCTGTTCGTGAACGGGCTGAACGAGATCGTGCTCGCGACCCTGCGCGCGGGCAACGTGGTCCTGATGATCCAGCCGCCGCGGGGCTTCGGCGAGAACCCGGTCGCGATCTACCACGATCCCGAGCTGCCGCCGAGCCACCACTACCTGGCGGCGTACCGCTGGGTGGAGCGAGGCTTCGGAGCCCACGCCGTCGTCCACCTCGGCAAGCACGGGTCGATGGAGTGGCTGCCGGGCAAGAACGCCGCGCTGTCCGCGTCCTGCGCGACCGACGCGGCGATCGGCAACCTGCCGCTGATCTACCCGTTCCTGGTCAACGACCCCGGTGAGGGCGCCCAGGCCAAGCGGCGCGCACACGCCACGATCGTGGACCACCTGATCCCGCCGATGGCGCGGGCGGAGTCGTACGGCGACATCGCGCGGCTCGAGCAGCTGCTCGACGAGTACGGCAACATCGCCACGATGGACCCGGCCAAGCTGCCGGCCATCCGGGGCGAGATCTGGCAGCTCATGAAGACCGCCGAGATGCACCGCGACCTCGGGCTCGACGAGCGCCCCGAGGACGACGACTTCGACGACTTCCTGCTCCACGTCGACGGCTGGCTGTGCGAGATCAAGGACGCGCAGATCCGCGACGGCCTGCACGTGCTCGGCGGTGCGCCGGCCGGCGAGGCGCGGGTCAACCTGGTGCTCGCGATCCTGCGGGCGGCGCAGGTGTGGGGCGGCCAGGCGCAGGCGGTGCCCGGCCTGCGGGCCGCGCTCGGCCTCAAGGAGGGGGAGGCGACCACGGCCGTCGACGCCATCGAGGCGCAGGCGCGGGCCCTGGTCGAGGCGATGGAGCGGTCCGGGTGGGACCCGCGAGCCGCGGCCGACCTGCACGACGACCCGGAGGTGCAGCGCGTGCTCGCATTCGCCGCGACCGAGGTGGTGCCCCGGCTCGACCGGACGACCGACGAGCTCGACGCCGTGCTGCACGCGCTGGACGGCGGGTTCGTGCATCCCGGACCGTCGGGATCCCCGCTGCGCGGCCTGGTCAACGTGCTCCCGACCGGGCGGAACTTCTACACGGTCGACCCGCGCGCGGTCCCGTCCCGCCTCGCCTGGCAGACCGGCCAGGCGATGGCGGACTCGCTGCTGCAGCGGTACCTCGACGACGAGGGCTCCTACCCGGAGTCCGTGGGCCTGTCGGTGTGGGGCACCAGCGCGATGCGGACGTCCGGCGACGACATCGCCGAGGTGCTCGCGCTGCTCGGCGTCCGGCCCGAGTGGGACGAGGCGTCGCGCCGGGTTCGGGAGCTCGCCGTCGTACCCCTGGACGAGCTGGGTCGGCCGCGGATCGACGTCACGGTGCGGATCTCCGGCTTCTTCCGCGACGCGTTCCCGCACGTGGTCGCGCTCCTCGACGACGCGGTCCAGCTGGTCGCAGGGCTCGACGAGCCGGCCGACCAGAACTTCGTCCGCGCCCACGCCCAGGCCGACCTCGCGGCGCACGGCGACCAGCGGCGCGCGACGACGCGGATCTTCGGCTCCAAGCCGGGGGCGTACGGCGCCGGGCTGCTCCAGGCGATCGAGGCAGGGTCGTGGCGCGACGACAAGGACCTCGCCGAGGTCTACACGGCGTGGGGCGGCTTCGCCTACGGGCGTGGGCTGGACGGCGTACCGGCTGCCGACGACATGCGCACGAACTACCGCCGGATCAAGGTGGCGGCCAAGAACGTCGACAGCCGCGAGCACGACATCGCCGACAGCGACGACTACTTCCAGTACCACGGCGGCATGGTCGCCACCGTTCGTGCGCTGTCCGGTGCGGACCCGAAGGCGTACGTCGGCGACTCGACCTCGCCCGACGCGATCCGCACCCGGACCCTGCAGGAGGAGACCAACCGGGTCTTCCGTGCCCGGGTCGTGAACCCGCGGTGGATCGGCGCGATGCAGCGGCACGGCTACAAGGGCGCGTTCGAGCAGGCGGCGACCGTGGACTACCTGTTCGGGTTCGACGCCACCGCGGGGGTCGTCCACGACTGGATGTACCAGGCGCTGGCGAAGGAGTACGTCCTCGACGAGACCAACCAGGAGTTCCTGCGCCGCTCCAACCCGTGGGCGCTGCGGGGGATGGTGGAGCGCCTGCACGAGGCCGCCGAGCGCGGCCTGTGGGAGGAGCCGGACCCGGAGGTGATGGCCGCGCTGCAGGCGGTCTACCTCGAGGTCGAGGGCGAGCTGGAGGACAGATGAGGGTCCGCATCATCGGCATCGGGATGGGGCCGCACCAGGTCACCCCCGAGGCCGCTGACGCGCTCCGCGACGCCGACTACGTGATCGCCGCGGAGAAGCGTGACGGCGATGCGCTGCTCGCGATCCGGCGCGAGATCGCCGACGCGTACGGCGTGCCGGTCGTGGTGGTTCCCGATCCGGCGCGGGACCGGGAACCGACGGGCGACGGCGGGTACGTCGGCGCCGTCGCCGGCTGGCACGCCGCCCGGGTGGCGGCCTACGAGGCGGTGCTCGCGGAGCGGCCGGGCACGGCCGCGTTCCTGGTCTGGGGCGACCCGGCGTTCTACGACTCCACGATCCGGATCGTGGAGGCGATCGCGGAGCGGGGCTCGGTCGAGGTGGAGTACGACGTCGTGCCCGGGATCAGTGCGCTCCAGCTGCTGGCCGCGCGCCACCGGATCGTGCTGCACGACATCGGGCAGCCGTTGCACGTCACCACCGGCCGGCTGCTGGCCGACGCGGTGTCGGCCGGGCAGACGAACATCGCGGTCATGCTGAACCGCTCCGTCGAGCTCGACGGGCTCGAGGACTGGACGATCTGGTGGGGTGGCAACCTGGGCCGGCCCGAGGAGGAGCTGGTGGCGGGGCGGGTGGGTGACGTGCTCGAGGAGATCGCCATGGCGCGGGAGCGGATCCGGGGCGCGGCAGGGTGGGTGCTCGACATCTTCGTGGTGCGGAGGGCCGCCGGGTGATGGTCATCTACAGCCCCATGGGTCACATCGGGCAGGCAGTTCTGTCACTTGTTGGGTGTTGCAACGGCCGACAAGTGCAGGAATCACCGGTCGACCGGGGATTCCTGCAATGACCGCCCTCCTCGTCGCCGGCATGACCTCCGACGCCGGCAAGAGCGTCGTGGTGACCGGGCTGTGCCGGGCGCTCGCCCGGCGCGGGATCGACGTGGCGCCGTTCAAGGCGCAGAACATGTCGAACAACTCGATGGTCGTCGTCGGTGAGGACGGCGTCGCGGGGGAGATCGGCCGTGCCCAGTGGGTCCAGGCGCTCGCGGCCGGCGTCACCCCCGAGGTCGCGATGAACCCGGTCCTGCTGAAGCCGGGCAGCGACCGCCGCAGCCACGTCGTACGGATGGGGCAGCCGGACGGCGAGATCTCCGCGCGCGACTTCACCTCCGGCCGCGAGCGGCTGGCGGCGTCGGCGTTCGCGGCGTTCGACGACCTGCGGTCGCGGTTCGACCTGGTGGTGGCCGAGGGCGCCGGCAGCCCGGCGGAGATCAACCTGCGGGCGTCGGACTACGTGAACATGGGGCTCGCGCAGCACGGCGACGTCCCGACCATCGTGGTGGGCGACATCGACCGCGGCGGGTGGTTCGCGTCGGCGTACGGGACGGTCATGCTCCTCGACGAGGCCGACCGGGCGCTCATCAAGGGGTTCGTCGTCAACAAGTTCCGCGGCGACGTCGACCTGCTGCGGCCGGGGCTCGCGGACCTCGAGGAGCGGACGGGCCGGCCGACGTACGGCGTCCTCCCGTGGCACCCCGATCTCTGGCTCGACTCCGAGGACGCGCTCGATCTCGAGGGTCGCCGCTCCGCCGAAGGCGCTCGGAAGGTGGCCGTCGTGCGGCTGCCGCGGATCAGCAACTTCACCGACGTCGACGCGCTGGGGCTGGAGCCCGGGCTGGACGTGGTGTTCGTGTCCGACCCGGCGCGGCTGGCCGAGGCCGACCTCGTCGTGCTGCCCGGCACCCGGTCGACGACGGCCGACCTGGCGTGGCTGCGGTCGCGGGGGCTGGACCGGGCCATCGTCGAGCACGCCCGTTCGGGACGGCCGGTCCTGGGGATCTGCGGTGGCTGCCAGATGCTCGGGCGCACGATCGCCGACCCGGAGGGCGTCGAGGGCGTGGCCGGTGCCGAGGTCGAGGGGCTCGGCCTGTTGGAGCTGACCACGACGTTCGGCGCGGAGAAGGTGCTGCGCCTGCAGGAGCCTTCCGGCTACGAGATCCACCACGGCCGGGTGTCGGGCGAGACCCGCTCCGGCACCGTCGTCGGGACGATGGTGCACGGGTCGCTCGAGGACGACGCGGTCCGGTCGTCGTACCTCCGCGAGGCGCTGGACGTCGAGTCGGCCGCATCGTTCCCGAAAGCGCGCGAGCGCCGTCTCGACGTCCTCGGTGACCTGGTCGAGGAGCACCTCGACGTCGATGCCTTGCTGGAGCTGGCCCGGTGAAGGTGCTGATCCTCGGCGGTACGTCGGAGGCGCGCGAGCTCGCCGCCGCGCTGGTCGACGCCGGGGTCGACGTGGTCACGTCGCTCGCGGGACGGGTCGCGGAACCCCGGCTGCCGGTCGGTGCGGTGCGGATCGGCGGGTTCGGGGGAGTCGAGGGCCTGCGCGCGGCGCTCGGTGAGTACGACGTCGTCGTCGACGCGACGCACCCGTTCGCGGCCGGGATGACGGCCAACGCCGCGGCCGCCTGCCCGGCCGAGGGCGTCCCGCTGCTCCGCCTCGAACGGCCCGGCTGGGCGGACCGTTCCGGGCCGTCCTGGACCTGGGTCGACACCCACGAGGAGGCGGCGACCGCCGCGCGCGACCTCGGCGCTCGCCCGTTCCTGACGGTCGGCCGCCAGGAGCTGGGCCGCTTCGTCCCGGCGCTGGGGGAGCGGGCGGCACTGGCCCGGGTCGTCGACGTACCTGCGATCGAGCTCCCGCCCGCCTGGACGCTGCTGACCTCGCGCGGCCCGTACCTGCTCGACGGCGAGCTGGCCCTGATGCGGGACCACCGGACCGACGTGCTGGTCACGAAGGACTCCGGCGGGTCCTACACCTGGCCGAAGCTCGAGGCCGCGGCCACGCTCGGCGTCCCGGTCGTCGTCGTACGACGGGCGCCCGGCCCGGTGGGCGTGGAGACGGTCACCGAGGTCGCACGGGCAACTGCCTGGGTGGCCGCTCGACGAGCCTGATCGGGCGTACGCTGAGGCCAGGAATCCCGGCCCCTGGAGGCTGCCATGGCCCTACAGATCTGCTGCACCTGCGGCTACACCTTCCGCGCGGAGGACGACGACGCGCTGTGGATCAAGGCCCAGGCCCATATCAAGGACAGTCACCCCGAGATGATCGGCATGGTCCAGCGCGAGGACATCCTCGCCCAGGCCGAGCTGGTCTGACCTACGACCGGCGCTGCGGCCGTCAGGCCCGGCTGTCCAGGCGGAGCAGCCGCTCGTGGATGGCCGTCGTCTGAGGGTCCGGGCTGGTGCCGAGCTCCTCGGCGAGCAGCTGACGCAGGCCCTCGTAGACACGCAGTGCCTCGGCTCGGTTGCCGGTGCGCTCCAGGGCCTCCATCAGCAGTCGGTAGCCGCTCTCGCGGAACGGTGCCTCGTGGACCAGGTCGCGGGCGAGCCGTTCCGTCTCCGCACGCGACTCCGACGGCAGCTCGAGCAGGCACCGGGCGTGGATCTCCAGTCCACGCAGGCCGACCTCGGTCAGCCGCGGCCGCCAGGCGTCGATCCAGGGCGCCTCGTGGCCGAGCATGAAGGTCCGGGATCCGATGAGATGGGCCGTGTGTGCTGGCTGGAAGGCTCCGCGCCAGTCGCCGGCCGCCGCGGCCGACTCGGCCCGGTGCAGCGCGTCGACGGCCCAGTGCACGTCGACGAGTGCTTCGTCGGCCGCGACGAACCGCAGTGAGGTGCGCCCGTCGATCCTTTCGGTTCCCACGACCCGTCGTACCTTCGAGAGCAGCGGAGCCAGCGCTCCGCCCGCGTCCGGCGGAGGGCTGTCGCCCCACACCGCGTCGACGAGCTCGTCCCGGGTGACCCAGCGGTCCAGGTTCACGGCCAGGTAGCCGAGCAGGCGGGCGCCCTGCTTTCCCGGGAGGCGCGCTTCGACCCGGACGCCGTCGCGACTGATCGCGAGGTGGCCGCAGAGCTGCACTCGCAGGGACCACGCCAAGGTTTCGCCAACCTTTCCGCCACGGTTGCGCCAACGGCGCGGCTGCATCCTGCCGGCGAGGGAGCAATCGGCTCCCAGTATCCAAGGAGGAAGCCATGTCGTACATCATCAACTGCCCCGACGGTGTGACCGTTCGCGGAGAGACCCACGACGAGCTGCTGGCCAACGCCGAGGCGCACCTCCGCGAGGCGCACCCCGACCTCGTCGGCAAGGTGAGCCGGGACGAGCTGCTCAGCCAGGCCCGGGCGGTCTGAGATGACCACCACCGACTTCGACGACGCCCGGGCCGAGGAGTTCGTCGGCAAGGCGCTGACGGACACCAGCGGGTTCTCCACGACGATCCTGGCCGGCATCGGGGACCGGCTCGGACTGTGGCGAGTGCTGGCCGACCACGGGCCGCTGACGAGTGGCGAGCTCGCGGAGCGTGCCGACATCGTCGAGCGCTACGCCCGTGAGTGGCTCGGCGGCATGGCGACGGCCGGCTACCTGGAGTACGCCCCGGAGGCCGGCCGGTGGACCCTCCCGCTGGAGCACGTTCCCGTGCTCGCCGACGAGGGTGGACCGGTGTTCTTCGGGGGCACGTTCCAGATGCTGCGCGGGATGGCGAGCGTCCACGACGAGCTGCTGGAGGTCTTCCGGACCGGGGGAGGCGTGAAGCAGGAGGCATACCACCCGGACATGTGGGACGGGATGGAGCGATTCACTGCCGGCTGGTTCGAGAACCACCTGATCCCGGAGTGGATGCCGGCACTCCCGGACGTGGATACCGCCCTGCGAGCCGGCGCCTCGGTCGCCGATGTCGGCTGTGGGCGGGGTCGCGGCCTGATCAAGCTCGCGCGCGCCTACCCGGAATCGACCTTCGTCGGGATCGACGCGTTCCAGGGCACCATCGACGCAGCGCGGGCCAACGTCGAGGCGGCGGGGCTCAGTGACCGGGTGACCATCGTGCACGCCGACGCCGCGACCGAGATCCCGGGCGAGTACGACGTGATCTTCACCTTCGACGTCGTGCACGACGCAGTGGACCCGGCCGGCCTGCTGCGCCAGATCCGGGCCGCGCTGCGACCGGGCGGGGCGTACGTGTGCCTCGACATCAACGCCTCGCACCGGCTGGAGGAGAACGTCGGACCGCTGGGCGCGCTCTTCCACGGCTGCAGCGTCATGTACTGCATGACGACCTCGCTGGCCGGCGGTGGCGAGGGTCTGGGCACGGTCGGGTTCAACGAGGACGTGGCACGCAGGATGTGCGCGGAAGCCGGATTCTCGTCCGTGCGCCGGGTGCCCATGGAGAACCCGTTCAACATCCTCTACGAGATCAGGCCCTGACCGGCGGTCGGTCAGCCGGCGTCGCGGACCCTGATCCGGTACCGCGCCCGCTCGTCCCCGACCTCGAACCGCACGTAGAGGAACTCGGTCCCCTCCCGCACGTGGTCCCTGCGGACCGGGATCGAGAGCGTGAGCGTCTCCCGCCCTGGCGGGATCTCGCCGAAGACCCCGGCGTGGCTGCGCCACAGCGGGCGGCGCGGGTGGGACGTGTCTCCGTGGTGCTCCAGCCACGCGGCGGGGACGTCGGTGCCGCGGAGGTTCTCGCCCCGTCCGCGCACGGCCTGGCCCCAGGCGTACAGGTCGATCGCGCGTTCGCCGTCGACGGTGACCTTGAACTCGATCCGCTGGCCCTCGCGCACGGTCCGCGTGACCGCGACGTCGACGGTCGGCGGCGGGTCATCGTCGAGCACCACCAGCTCGCCGAGGTAGTCGTCGGTGACGACGCCGTACAGGGGCCAGAGGGCGATCTGGGTCTGCTGGTCGTAGCCGAAGACGTCGTCGGCCTCGTACTCGACCGGGATCGATCCCGTCCTCTGGCCGGGCGCGACGTCGATGACGAGCCGCTGGACCTGCCCCCGCTCCTGGCCGGCGGTGAAGGCGACGAAGCGGGACGGGCGGGTCACCTCACCGACGATCGTGAACGGAACGCGCGCGAGCTTCACCCCACCCGAGCCCTCGTCCACCTCGACCGTGCCGATGCGCACCTGCGCGAGCCGCTGGGTCTGCTGGGATGCGGGCGTCGTGGGCGCCGCTGCGACGTCGGCCAGCCAGATCCTGCCCTCGGCCGTCTCGGTGACGAGCTCGACCGCCGTGACGTCGGTGAGGTCGACCCCGGTTGCGTCGCTCGCGTCGACGACGACCGCGGAGGCCCACAGCTTCGTCGCCCACGGGACCACAGGGAGCGCGGGGGGCTCGGTGCCCGGCACCGGGTCGAGCACGGCCGACCCGCCGGCCGAGTCAGAGATCCGCACCTGCAGGTCGGGGGCGTCGTACGCCGGGTCGAGGATGGTGCGCAGCTCGAGCCGGTCGGTCGTCAGGTCGAGCGGCGCGGAGAAGCGGAGCCCCCCAGACGCTCCTGCCTCCTGCCACGAGAACTCGAGGAACCGCCGCGACGGCGCCTGCTCGCCGCCCGAGACCCAGTGCGGGGTCACCAGGTCGTCGACGCGCCGACCGCAGAACGCGAACGACCCGCTCGAGGACGCGATGCCCGCGCAGAGCCGGGCGTCGGCGTGGCCGGTGACGATGGTGGGCTGCGCGTCGCTACCGGGTCGGCGGATCGCCCGGCCCCCGCCGATGGCGTGGCTCAGCACGTCCGCGTCGCCGATCGACGGCACGGTGACGGGCGAGCCGTCGTACAGGGGCGCGTACTCCGCGTCCCCGGTGAACAGGTGGACCGCGCCGGCGACGTACGCCTTGCCGACGTCGCGCTGCTCGCTGGGCAGGAGCCGGCCCGGGTCGCGACGGCCGCACGCCTCGTCCGGGTCGCCGCCCCAGTCGTCCCATGAGGGTGCCACCGCGATGGACGGCGTCCACTCGGTGTTGAAGAAGTTGTGGTTGGTGCCCATCGCCAGCACCGAGCTCTTCAGGGACTTGTCGCCGGGCGCGAGGTCGCGGCCGACGTCGGTGAAGCGCTGGCCCTGGAGGTCGTAGACGTCGCCGTCGCAGTAGGGGAGCACCGTCACGGTCGGGACGTACGGCGCGGTGTGCCACGCGAAGTCGGTAGGGGCGAGCAGCACCTGCCCGGCGATCCGGTACGGCGCCGACGGGCGGATCTGGATCGAGGCGCGATCGACACCCTCGCCACCCCGGCTGTGCCCGACGAGCACGACCTGGTCCAGGTCGACCTGGTGCTCGGCGGCGAGGTCGACCCAGCGGTCGAGGTGCTCCTGGACGATCGCCGCGCGGGCGTCGGCGCCACCGTCGGGCAGCTTCCAGTCCTGGGCGTTGATGCCGTTGACCCGGACCGAGACGGTCGCGTAGCCATGGGAGGCCAGCAGCCGCTGGAGGTAGTGGTAGCCCAGGTGGCTGGGGATCTCGGCAGCCGGCGCCTGGCAGGGCCACTCGCCGTCGCCGCCGCGGTCCACGCCGTCGGGGTAGTAGCAGACGCTGTGCCGCCCGTGCATGAACAGCACCAGCGGGCGCGGACCGGTGTCCTCCCCGGGAGCAGGCTCGACCACGTGACCGACCATCTCGATCGGCTCGCGCATGCCGGGGAGCTCGATGCGTTCCCAGTCGTAGTCGCTGATGACGGTCTCGTACGGACCGCGAGCGCCCGGGTCCCGTGCGTCGAGCTCGGTCGTGATCCGCCGAGGCGGGTCCACGGGTGCGGTGCCGGCGGCGGGGTCGAAGCCCGGCTCGTCGAGCCGGTCGCCCGAGAGCACCACGTCGAGCTCGCTCGGCAGCGGTGCGCTGTCACTGGTGACGACGGCGGTGACCGTCCGGCCGTCCGCCGCGATCGTGGGCGCGCCGAACGACAGCCCCTCGCCGGTGATCGTGGGTCGGTCGGAGCCGACCGGCAGGTCCCGCGGCGAGGTCCACGAGACCTGGTAGCTGCCGTTGCCGACGTCGACGACCCGCCAGCCGGCGTCGTCCGGCGCGCCGGTCGTGACCGCCTGCGGCGCCGCGTCAGCCGGGCCGGGGGAGCCGGCCAGGGTCGCCGTCAGCGCGGTGGTGGCGCAGACGGTCAGGGTGACGACGGTAAGGCGGACTCGGGGCGCGCGAGGGCGTGGCTGCTGCACATCTATCAAGACGCTCCCGCGGGGCGGTTGGTTGCCGATGGGGCGGAAGGACTTTGCTGGTGGCCGAGCTGGTGGCCGACCTCACAAGCCGTCGCGCGGCCCGGAAGGAACATCGTGACCGCCGCGAACGCTGAGACGTATCATGAAGGCTCGAGAGGAGCGCCGGATGAGCACCATGCACATCGCCACCGCGACGCGGTCGTACGCGCGATCGGTGGAGCGCGTGGCCGCGAAGACCACCGACCCGGTCGTGACCGAGCGCCTTCTCACCGCCGCCATCGACCTGAGGATCGCTCTCGAGCTGCTGCCCGAGGGTTCGCCCCGTCAGCTGTTCGAGCTGCGTCAGCGCGCGGCGGCCGTCGCCGCGATACCGACCGTCGGCACCTCGGCGCAGCGGGCGCTCCTGGCCGCGCACGCCGTCTTCGCCGAGCGGGCGGCCGAGTGGGCGCTCGCCTGCGGCCTCGGGACGCGACCGGCGCCGGTCTGAGTCGACCGACTCGTCGGAGAACCGTCGGCGCTCAGGCTGCCAGCGGGAGCATGCCCGGCAGCGACGTGACGGTGCACGCGCAGGTGTCGCTGCACGGCAGGTAGGTGTGCACGGCGTGGCCGCACCCGGAGCACGGCAGGTCGTGGGAGAGGTGCTGCTGGCTGGTCTGGTCGGTGTTCCACATGGTCCTGCCTCCTCGTCGTGGGTGGGTGGTGCCTCACTCTGTCCACGAAGAGGAGTCGCCGATTTCGACACACCTCGGGAGAAAATTTCGAGATCAATCGATCTCGGCGCTCAGACGTCGGCCTCGATCGCGAAGGTATTGCCGTCCGGGTCCTGGAACCAGGCGATGCGCCCGCCGCCGGCGCGAGGCACGATCCCGTTGGCGTCGTGCTCGAACTCGTCGTACCGCGTGAGCTCCACGCCCGCCGCCGTGAGCTCGTCGACGACCTGGTCGATGTCGTCGACGTACCAGGTCGCCAGCGTTGCCGGTGACTTGCCGGCGGTCTCCGACTGGTAGACGTTCAGCGCTGGTCCGCCACCAGAGGCGTAGACCCGGCTGCCGTCGGCGATGTGGGCACTGGGGCCGGACTCGACCGGCTCCAGGCCGAGTCTGCCTTCGTAGAACGCGACGGCTTGCTGGATGTCCGAGACCGCGATCGATGGTCTGAGTTGATGGTTGCCCAAGCCCATGTTCGCCACACTCTCATGCGTCGGCGCTGTCCGCGTCGCCGTTGTTCCGGGGATCTTTGGGTAAAAAATAGATGTGAGCTCATCCGTCGGCGGGGGCCGTGCGGACGACCGACGCGCCACACGTCAGCTGACCTCGATGCTGGCGGTGGCGGCGACGATCGGACTGATCGTCGCGGGCATGGCGATGCCCTTCGTGTGGCTCACGCGGGTGGCCCTCGACGCGGTGGTGGATCAGACGGACGGGTTGCCCGTCGAGCTGGCCATCGAGCCGCTGGCGCAGCGCAGCAGGGTCCTGGACCGCGATGGGCAGCTGGTCGCCACCTTCTACGACCGCAACCGGGTCGTGGTCAGTCTGGACGAGATCGACCCGACGCTGGTGAACGCCGTGCTGGCGATCGAGGACAGCCGCTTCTACGAGCACGGCGGTGTCGATCTCCAAGGTACGGCGCGCGCGCTGCTGACGAACACGCTGAGCGCGGACGTGGTGCAGGGTGGCTCCTCGATCACCCAGCAGCTGGTGAAGATGACGCTCGTCGAGCAAGCCGATGCCGAGCGCGAACGCGAGGAGGCGACGGCGCCGACGTACTCACGCAAGGTCCGGGAGCTGCGGTTCGCCGTCTACCTGGAGCGGACCTACAGCAAGGACTGGATCCTGGAGCGCTACCTCAACACCGCCTACTTCGGAGCCAGCGCGTACGGCGTGGAGGCTGCGGCCGAGCGCTACTTCTCCCGGTCGGCCTCGGACCTGTCCATCCGCCAGGCAGCCCTGATCGCCGGCCTGGCGAAGTTTCCGACCCTGTACGACCCGCTCGACGCTCCCGCCCAGGCCTGGACCCGCCGCAACCTGGTGCTCGACCGGATGGCCGAGCTGAGCATGATCAAGCCGGCCCGGGTGGAGCGGATCAAGTCACGCGGACTCGGGCTCAGGGTCACGCCGGTGCCGAACGGATGCGTGCGGTCGGCTGCGCCGTACTTCTGTGAGTACGTGCGCGCGTTCCTGCTCCGCGACCGGGCCCTGGGCAGCACCGTCGCCGAGCGCGAGGACCTGATCCGCACCGGCGGGCTCACCGTCCACACCACGCTCGACGTGCGGTTCCAACGCGCGGCCGACAGTGCGGCACGGAGCCACGTCTTCCCCACGGACGGCGCGGTCGGCGCGCTGGCCATGCTCGAGCCCGGCACCGGTGACGTGATGGCTGTCGCGCAGTCCCGACCGATGGGCAGGGACGCGAAGGCGGGGGAGACCTACATCAACTACGCCGTTCCCGAGGAGTACGGCGACGCCAACGGCTTCCACGCCGGCTCGACGTTCAAGGTCTTCGTGCTGGCGGCTGCGGTCAGGCAGGGGATCCCGTTGCAGACCAGGATCCACGCGCCCCCGCAGATCTCGATCCCCGTCAGCCGCTACCGCACCTGCGACGGCTACCCGCGCAGCGACGAGGTCTGGTCACCGGGGAACTCCACCGACTCGGGGGTGTTCAACCTCTACACCGGCACCCAGGAGTCGGTGAACACCTTCTACGCGCAGCTGGAGGTGCGGACCGGGCTCTGCGAGCCCTACCGCCTCGCCCGGAAGATGGGCATTCCCCTCACCGACCCGGCCTCCCAGCAGGTGCCGTCCTTCACGCTCGGGGTCGTGGACGTCAGTCCCCTCACCATGGCCGAGGCCTACGCCACCTTCGCGGCTCGCGGGCGCCACTGCACCGCGCGGCCGATCACGCAGGTCATCGACGTCGAGGGCGACCGACTCCGCGAGTATGCGACCCACTGCCGCCAGGTGCTGCCACGGGCGGTCGCGGACGTGGTCAGCGACGTCCTGCGCGGGGTGCAGCAGCCGGGTGGGTTCGGCCACTCGGCAGGCCTGACCCTGGCCCAGCAGTCGGCCGCCAAGACCGGAACCAGCCAGCAGAACCGGTCGGTGTGGTTCGTCGGCTACACCCCGAACCTGGCCACCGCTGCAGTGCTCGCCGGCGTCAACGAGAGTGGGGGCTGGAGGACCCTGAACCGTCAGGTCATCGGCGGCGAGTACGTGCCGGCCGCGTTCGGAAGCACCCACGCCGGGCCGATCTGGGGCGATGCGATGAAGGGGGTCCAGGAACGGCTGCCCGACGCCGTCTTCACCCCGCCCGAACCTCGGTACACGCGCGGCGTCCGGTGAGCCGCGGTCGGGCGACGGGGCTAGACGTCGTCCGGGATGCCGAGGGCGTCGGGGTCGAGCCGCGGCGGCACGTGCGCGAGCGCCGTCAGCGCCAGGGCGGTGCGCGCCTTGACCACGACGGCGCGCCTCAGCCTGCCGATGTCGTCCTCGACCAGGCCGGCAACCACCTCACGCACCTGCTCGGTCGTGTACGACGGACGAGTACCCGGCGCGACCTCGACGTCCGGCAGGGCGACCATCACCGGCAGGATCTGGCGACCAAGGGCGTCGAGAACCTGGAACCTCTCGTATCGGCCCATGGCCTCCCAGGCCGCGTCGATGTCGACGCCGCCCTTCCGGAAGCCCTTGCGTGCCGCCACGACGGACTTCGCTGCCCCCGTCAGCCCCGCAGTGAGCTCGTGCTCGGTGAACCGCATGGCACCAGCATGACGTGACCCGCCACGAAGGTGGCATGGTGGCCGTCGACCGTCAGAGGGGCAGGCCGTCGACCCCGGTGTGGAGCGACTGGGTGTTGAACTTGACCTGCCAGATCGCGACAGACCCGTCGGCGCGCTCGACGAGGACCGCGCCGTCCTGCCAGATCCCGTTCTCGGCCTGGTGCGGTCCGGGCGGATCTCCCTGGTTCTGGTGCACGTTGTGCACGCCGAGGCCGGTCGTGAACGGCTCGCCGAAGATGTAGATGCGCGACGCGGTCGGAAGCAGGGCCTCGAGGACGTCCAGCGCGTTGTCGCCGTCGCTGCTGACCCAGGGGAACGACCGCCAGCGCCACCACCACAGCCGGTGCAACCAGCGGTGGAGTCGGTCGACCGCGAGGTCGAGCGGCGTCGGTCCCCACGGCTGGTCGTGCCGACGGGCCCTGAGCACGCCGAGCCGCCATCGCAGCTGACGCACCACCCACCCGTCGCGGAGGATCGGGCTGCGCACGTAGTCGAGCGCACCGGAGGCGTCCGTGCTCGCGAGCGACGTGAAGCCGTTGGCCAGAGCCGCCAGGACAGGGATGTCCTGGACGGTCAGGTCGTCGACCACGCGGTAGCTCACGCCAACCCCGCTGGGGGTGTCGACGTCCAGCGCGGACTCGTACTCGCCGGCAGGCGTGTCGATGTGGAGCTTGCCGTGGTACCAGGTCCCGAAGCTGGTCGGGTCTTCACGCGTGAACGATACGAACGTGCCGATCGCGACGCCGTACCCATGGTCGAGTGGCATGCCATCACCTTCCTGCCTCCGCAAGGAGGAGCGCTACCCCGGGCGCCGTGATACCTGGGCACCTAGCCTGAGGTCGTGACGAGAAGGGAGACGCGGCCGGCGCGGGTCGAGGACGTGCACGACCTCGCGCTCGGGATGCCCCATGTCACCGTCTACCCGGGCACCCAGAACCGGCCGGTGTACCAGGTGGGCGGCAAGTCGTTCGTCTTCTTCCGGAACCCGCGCCCTGACGCGTTCGACCCGGACACGGGCGAGAGGTACGACGACGTCATCGTCCTCTGGGTCCCCAGCGAGGGCGACAAGCTCGCCCTCGTCCAGGACGAGTCGTCGCCGTTCTTCACCACTCCGCACTTCGACGGTCACCTGTCGGTGCTGATCCGAGCCCGGCACCTCGGGGAGATCAGCTACGACGAGCTCGCCGAGGTCGTCCAGGAGGCGTGGCTCTCACGGGCGTCACCGCGGCGACAAGCGGCCTGGCTCTCGGCGCACCTGCCGGACGGCGGCTCGTAGCCGGGGCGGTCGTCGGTCAGCGTCCGCCGGCGGCGTAGCGGCGGGCGTGGGCCTCGACCACGGGCGGGATGGCCCAGGAGTGGAGCTGGGTGACCTTGATGCGCGCGGCCGGCTTGCGCTTGTCGCCCTTCGTGCGGAAGAGGCGGATCCAGATGCCCTCGTAATTGTTCACCTCGAGGCCGGCGAACTGGGACCACGGGACCAGCTCGCCGGTCTCCTCCTTGCCGAAGCCATCGGGGGAGAAGATCAGGCCGGCGGTGCGGATGGGCTCCCTGCGATCCACCATCTCGAGGAGACCGCCGATCACCCTCGTTCCGAGCGTCCGTCGGAGCTGGTCGATGATCACGGCGTACGCCTGCCGAGAGGCGCGGTCCGGCCTCGTGCCGTAGCCGAACAGCAGTGCGGTCTCCAGGTCGCCGTGGACCAGCCGGATCGTGTACTGCACCTCCGCGCCGGTCTGCACGTTCACCAGCTGGGTGAAGAAGGAGACCTCGTCCCAGCCGATGTACAGGTCACCCCAGTGGAGCCCCTCCGTCGTCACGCGCAGGTGCTGCTTCTTGCCACGGATGCCGATCGGGAGCGGCACCTCGCCGTCGAAGAGCGGGATGAGCTCCACGTGGTCGGTCCATGCCGTCCCGTCCCAGTAGCGCAGCTGCCCCTCGACCCCGGGATCCGGGTACCAGCCAGCGGGTTGCGCGGGCGGCTCCTGGACGTGCTCCGTCCACCGCGCCCCGTCCCAGTAGCGCCGCCGCGCCGGATGCTCCGGATCGGCGTACCAGCCGGCTGGTACGGCGTTCACCCGCCCATTGCACCACCTGGAGCATGCGCTGGACGAGCACCGAGCGGGACGCCGTACGATCGTGCCCTGAACTCGGGACACGGGAGTGCGCTCATGAGCAGGATCTGGTTGCTACGCGGCGGTGTCGTCGCCGTCATCGCCTTCCTCGTGGGCGCCTGGGCACTGGGCCTCGCGGAGCTCAGTGACTCCGCGCCGTCGCGCGAGAAGGTGACCAGTCCCGAGTCGCCCGAAGATTCGCCGGCGTACGACATCCGGAACGCGATCGTCGTCGAGAAGGCGCGCCAACGACGCACCCGCGACGCGGATCCGACCCAGGAGCCGAGCACGGAGCCCAGCACGGACGCTGCCGAACCGACGGACGATGCCCCCAGCACACCGGGCGAGCCGAGCCCGGACCCCACCTCTCCCGGTCCGAGCCCGTCGGATCCGCCGGACTCGGACGGGCCCAGGCCGACCCCGAGCGACCCCCCGAGTCAGCCGGGCGACGAATGCACCGACCTGGGCGGGGCCGTCGATTGCCTGCTGAGCCCCATCACGAGTCACCCCTGAGCGCGTGCGTGGAGACCTGACAAATCAGAGGTCGACATAGACGTCTTCGCCCTCGATCGTGACGGCGTACGTCGTCAAAGGCGATGGCTTCCTGCCGAGCGCGATCATCTTGCGGGACCACCGCGGCATGTCCCGACCGGCGAACCCTGGCGCCCAGTCGAGATTCTCGCCCGACTCCAGGTCGAACCGGGAGTTGTGCCAAGGGCAGACAACCTGGCCCTCGGAGTACCTGAGACCACCCGGCCCTTTGGTGAGGGAGAGGCCCAGGTGAGGACAACGATTGCGTGCGGCGCACAAGGAGTCCCCGGACAGACCTACGACGACGGACGTGCCCGCAGCGTCCACGGTGTGCAGCTCTCCGTCGGCGAAGTCCGCGACACTTCCGATTCTGACCCGACCTGCCATGTCACGTCTCCTCGCTCGAGGCCCTGGGTCCGTTTTACCAGCACATCACGCTGACGATCGGAGGCGTACGCTCACTGGCAGCCGAACGAGGGAGTGCTCGTGAGTAATACGAACCATCTGCTGGAGGCGCTGGAGCCGGTCGTGGCCGAGAACCTCGACCGCCACCTCGGCATGGCGCAGGAGTGGCATCCCCACGACTACATCCCGTGGAGCGAGGGCCGCGACTTCGCGCTGCTGGGCGGTGAGGACTGGTCTCCCGAGCAGTCACGGCTGTCCGAGACCGCCAAGGCAGCGATGATCACCAACCTGCTGACCGAGGACAACCTGCCGTCGTACCACCGCGAGATCGCCACCAGGTTCGGGCGCGACGGCGCCTGGGGCACCTGGGTCGGGCGCTGGACCGCCGAGGAGAACCGCCACGGCATCGCCATGCGCGACTACCTGGTCGTGACCCGAGGGGTGGATCCGGTCGAGCTCGAGCGCGCCCGGATGGACTAAATGACGTCCGGCTACGACTCCGGGGACAAGACACCACTGGAGGCGGTGACGTACGTGTCCTTCCAGGAGCTCGCCACCCGCGTCTCGCACCGCAACACCGGCAAGGTCACCAACGACCCCGTCGCCGACCGGATGCTCGCCCGGATCTCCAAGGACGAGAACCTGCACATGGTCTTCTACCGCAACATCGTGGCGGCCGCGTTGGAGATCGCTCCCGACGAGACCATGCGCGCGATCGCCGGCGAGGTCATCGGCTTCGAGATGCCGGGCGCCACGATGGCCGGCTTCCGTCGCAACTCGATGATCATCGCCAAGGCTGGCATCTACGACCTGAGGCTGCACCACGACGACGTGATCATGCCGATCCTGCGGCACTGGGACGTCTTCGAGCGCACCGACCTCGGCGGAGACGGCGAGCGGGCCCGGGACGAGCTCGCCACCTTCCTCGAGGGCCTGGACACCCAGGCGTCCCGGTTCGTGGAGCGCCGCGCGGAGAACCGTGCCCGCGCCGCCGCCCGGTCCGACAGCGACGAGACACCCGACGTCGCCTCCTGAACCTCCCGACCCGGTAGCTACGCGGAGCCGATCGAGTCGGACACCTCGACCGGCCGGGCGTGGACGACACGGGCCGACCCGGCGTACCCGTCGACGAAGCCGATGCGTACGTCGTACTGCTGACCGTCGTTGGTGCGCAGGCCGACCGTCCAGGAGCCGTCGCCGGGATGGTGCTCCTCGGTGGCGGGCCACAGCGAGTCGCTGTCCACCTCGAACGCCGCCGCAGCGCTGTGACGCGCGCGGAGGAGCGCGTCGTCCCGGGACAACGGCTCCGACTCGGGTCGTCCGGTCAGCACGACCAGGTCGCGGAACGCACGGGTCACGGCGTCGTCCGCTGCCGTCAGGACCTCCGAGGTCATGGCCCCGGTGATGATCTCGAGGCCGATCTGCAGCTCGCTCGGACTGATCCCCCAGCTGCTGTGCCTGCGGTGTTGGTGCAGGGCGTAGTCGCGCGGCGCGTCGGCACCTGCATCCAGCACCGGCTCCAGGATGGAGAGGACCCGGTCGTCCTCGAACGCATGCTCGTCCTCGTCGTGGACCGGCAGGTCCAGCAGCGACTGCTGGTACGCCGACTCGCCCGGTCTGCGCCGGTAGCCGACCTGCACCCGCAGCAGGTCAACCCCGCCGATCGTGAGCAGCCGAGAGTCGTCGCGAGCCGGGTGACCGGTCATACCCCTAGCGTTGGACCGCGGGAAGGGCAGGTCAAGTGCGAGGCCGCCGCAGAGTCCACACGCTACGGTGAGGGGGTCGAAAGGGAACTGCTATGGAGACCGTCGCGCTCGGCGCGCTTGGCGAGAGGTTGTCGGCGGAGGCTCGGTCCGCCTCGAGCGGCCGGTGCGCCGTCACCATCCATGGCGGACACATCCACTCGCTGCGCCAGACGTTGATCGCGGTGGCAGCCGGTCACGCGCTCGACGAGCACGAGAACACCGGCGAGGTGACGCTCCAGCTGATTCGCGGCCGCGCGCGGGTCGTCGCGGGCTCCGACACCGTGGAGCTGGCTGAGGGCGACTACGTCGTGATCCCGCTCCAGTGGGACTCCTTCGAGGCGCTCGAGGACACCGTGGTCCTGCTGACGGCCGCTGTTCGGGGCAAACCGGCCTGACACGGCACACCACGCAGCCGGTGCCCTATGGTGGACCTGTTGAAGGGATGGCTCTACCGGCCGTCCTGGCCGCACACGATGTCGCGGCTTGTATCTCGTACTCCTGGTCTTCGGTTCGCTGGGCATCAGTACAGGTGGATGTCTTCAGCAGCTTGAGGGCACCTTGCTCTCGGCACCGAACAAGGGAACAGATCATGGCTCAGGGCACCGTCAAGTGGTTCAACGCCGACAAGGGCTTCGGCTTCATTGCGCAGGATGGTGGCGGCGAGGACGTGTTCGTCCACTTCTCCGCCATCCAGTCCGGCGGCTACAAGTCGCTCGACGAGAACCAGAAGGTCGAGTTCGACCTCGCCCAGGGCCCCAAGGGTCCGCAGGCGGAGAACGTCCGCGTCGTCTGATCACCGTGAAGAGTCCCGACCGCACACGGGGTCGGGGCTCTTCGTGAAAGCGGGTGCAGCGATCTCCGGGTCTGGCGCGGGACAAGCCCGGATGCCGGCCTCGAGTAGAGCGCCCAGCTCTCGGTCACAGTCGGAGTTGGCGCTCGCCACGATCCCGTCGACGGCGCATCGCACCATCGTCGGTGCGCAACGCTTGGCGAAGGTGTGGGCGTCGATCCGGCCTCGAATCCCAAGTCGATCGACCCAGGCAACCGCGCCAGGAACCATCGCGATCGCGAGTTGGGCCTCCCGCCGCGTGGCCGCCAGATCGGGCTCGGCATCCGCACACAAGCGCTCAGCTTGAAGCAGGCCAGCTGCCAGCGCACGCTGCGTCGCTTCGGGGGCGTCGAGGATGGTCTGTGCCGCTACCGCAACCGCGACCGTGAGCCAGGTCCGGTCGTTCCCGCGCCGGCACACGACTGAGGGGATGAGCGGCGCCAGCTTCTGGCGTCCGTCGTCGCTGGTGTGGTCGTTCACCAGCCTCGCCAGATACGCGAGCAAGGGATGAGTGCAGGAGGGGTGATCGCTCCACCGCTCACCGGCGAGCACCGAAGCGAACTCCATGAAGCACGCGCCGCGTCTTGGCGTTCGATGCCGGCCACGGGACAGAACCGGGATGCCGTCGGGAATGCTTGAGGGCTTCATCGCAACCTCCTACTGCGAGCATGCGCCGACGCGCTGGCGCAATCAACCTCCTGGCCGACTAGGTCGGCTGTGTCGCCGCAGCCCGGGCACGGCGGGCGAGTTGACGGGAGCGTCGTAGCGGTTCGGGAGTACGCCGGCCGCGGACCGTCGTGCGCACGACGGCGACTGCGGTGGCGGGGTGGGTGCGCCATCCCGCGTGCACCGCGACCGGCCGGGTCCCGGCGCGGGTGCGGAGCCAGCGGCCGACCTCCTCGCCATCCGGTCGCTCGATGCGGAGCGCCGACGAGGCGCCGTCCTCGTCGGCCGGCCAAGCGCCGCTGGCCACCAGCGGGCGGTGGGTGACACCCACTGTCGGCAGGTCGAGCACGGCGCCGAGGTGGACCGCGAGCCCGCACCGCCGGGGATGATCGCGCCCGGTACCGTCCAGGAGCAGCACGTCGGGTCGCTCCACCAGCATCCCGACCACCGTCTCGAACAGGGCGCCGACCCGCAGCGCCAGCAGTCCCGGCGTGTAGGCCGCCCCCGCCCGGCCGACCGTCGTGTGCCGCTCCAGCACCCGGCCACCCTGCATCGCGACCACCGCGGCCCATGCCTGGTCACCGGCCGCGCCAGGCCCCGCCAGCCCACGCGGGAAGCAGACCCAGCACGCGGCCACCCGGGGCGGGCTGTCTCCCGGGACCCAGGGCTCGGTCACCCGCATCGCGATCGTGCGTTGCACCTCCACGAGCTGCTCGGGTCGGGTCGGCCACATGCGGCCATCGTGACCGGCGTACCGTCGAGATGCACGGAGGAAGATCAAACCGGTGACCGCTGAACTCGAGCTCACACTGGACGACCCGTTCACGGTGCCCACTAGGTGGTGGCACCGTCTCGACGACGGCCGGATCCAGTGCGACGTGTGCCCGCGGGCGTGCCGGTTGCACGAGGGCCAACGCGGGCTGTGCTTCGTCCGGGCCCGCGTCGACGACCAGGTGGTGCTGACGTCGTACGGACGATCCAGCGGCTTCTGCGTCGACCCGGTCGAGAAGAAGCCGCTCAACCACTTCCTCCCGGGGAGCGCCGTGCTCTCGTTCGGCACGGCCGGGTGCAACCTCGCCTGCAAGTTCTGCCAGAACTGGGACATCTCCAAGTCCCGCGACATCGACACGCTCGCCGACGCCGCCTCACCCCAGACACTGGCGGCGCTCGCGGAGCGCGCTGGTTGCCGCAGCGTGGCCTTCACCTACAACGACCCCGTGATCTTCTGGGAGTACGCCGCTGATGTGGCCGACGCCTGCCACGAGCGCGGCATCAAGGCGATCGCCGTGACGGCGGGCTACATGAACCCCGGCCCGCGGGAGGCGTTCTACCCGCACATGGACGCCGCGAACGTGGACCTCAAGGCGTTCACCGAGGAGTTCTACCACCGCACCTGCGCCGCTCATCTGGCCGACGTGCTCGACACCTTGCGCTACCTGCGCCACGAGACCGACGTCTGGTTCGAGATCACCACCCTGCTGATCCCCGGGCGCAACGACTGCGACGCGGAGATCGAGGCCGAGTGCGCGTGGATCCTGGACAACCTCGGGCCGGACGTGCCGCTCCACTTCACCGCGTTCCACCCCGACTACAAGATGACCGATGTCCCGGCGACACCGTCGGCCACGCTCACCCGGGCGCGCGAGACCGCGGTGCGACACGGGCTGCACTACGTCTACACCGGGAATGTTCACGACACCGACGGGGGCAGCACGTTCTGCCCCGGGTGCCGGCGGGCGGTGGTGGTGCGCGACTGGTACCGGATGCTCCGCTACGAGCTCACCGACGCCGGCGCCTGCATGAACTGCGGCACCCCGGTCGCCGGGGTGTACGACGGTCCCGCCGGCCACTGGGGCGCGCGCCGGCTGCCGCTGTTCGTCGGCGGATGACCTGGGTCAGCGCGTCGCGGCGCTCTGTGGGCACTGTCAGGCCAGGACGAGTAGCCCACGGTGCACTGCCGTTCGTACGAAGGCGCGGAGTTCTGCGATCGGCGTCAGCCCCTGCTCGGCGACCTTCGAGACACGAGTCGGAACACTGAAGGCGCGGAGCAGCTCGACCGCATCGATGCTCAGTTCGCTGTGCGCTCCGAAGGATCCCGGCGGCAGGCGTAGCCACGTCTTCTGATCGCCGCTCGCGAGATCCTCCTCGTAAACCACGATGGCGCCCGGGTGCAGCTGAACCGTGAGCTCGTCGATCTCGTTGTCCGAGGTCATCACGGCCTCCACGCCTCGCCGGTAACGAGCGAGTGGCTCCCATCCCCGGGGGAGCCCGTCCACGACGAGCTCCGTCACAACTGGCTGCGTCGATCGTCTGGCGAGGAGCAAGACCTGACTGCGCTGGCCACCGCCATGGAGGCTCGCAAGATGGCGGCGGTAGTGGGGTGCGCACTCGGCGTAGTGCTCACCGAGCGTCGGGTCTTCCAGCTCGGCGGACACGATGGCAGCCATGTCTGCCGAGAGGGACATGGTCGTGAAGGCGGACAGCTCGAGCCCGTCGAGGGATGCGGTGAGGCGGGAGAGGGTCTCACCCGGCAGGCCGGGCGAGTCGAAACGGAGCACGCCCAGCCCTTCGCCCGTCAGCACCCTCGCCAGGTCGGCCGTCAGCTCCAGCGCGAGCTCGTCGCCCTGGGCTCCGCCATGGAAGAACCCGACCCCTGGTGACGACGGTGGTGTGGCCATGAACGGAGGTTGGGAGACGAGGAGGTCGACCTCGTCTGCATGCAGTGGCTCGGCCAGATGGCCGAGGCGAAGATCGACGGCGGTTCCGTTGAGGGCACAGTTGAACTCGGCAAAGGCGAGCGCTCGCGGACTGATATCGGTTCCGGTCGCGGACGCGCCCCGCCTTGCGGCCAGCATCGCGAGCACTCCGGATCCGCAGCCGACGTCGGCGAACGAGCCCGCCAGCGATTGAGGGAGCAGTTCGGCGAGTCGCTCGGTGATGTTGCTCGGTGGTGCGACGGCGTCGGGTCCGGCAGACGGCTGGTCAGCGACGACCACGAGACCCGTCATCGGCGTGACGCGATAGGGGCAGACGAAGAACCCGGCGACCTCCTCGACAAGCCCGATGCTCGCGAGGGCATCGACCGCGTGCGCCGCGGCTGCCCGCGGGCGGGAGGTAGCCACCCGGGCGCCGTAACACAGCATGGCCAGGACAAGCCGACCGGCATCGTCAGGCTCCTCGAGGAGTGCATCGTGCACGAGGGGTAGTCGAACAGCGTCCAGCTGCCCGGGAGCGATCCGTTCCGCGGTGGCGAGTGCTGATTCGGTGAACCCGATGTCCGTGAGGAGGCGGACGAGGTCTGACGGACCGTCGAGAGCGGCGGCCCGCGGCGGAGGCGGGAGCGTGTTCAGTCCTGGAGGGTGATCGTGGGCGTCTTGTGCACTGTGTCGATGACGTTGCCGTCCTTGTCCCGCTCGGTCGCGGTCGCCTCGACCTGCGCGCGACCCTCCTCGAAGAGCCCCGTCGTCGCATGAATGACCATGACTGCGTCGCGGGGCTCGCCGTCGCACTGGAACTCCCTTGTGGCCGACCCGACGGCGTCGCCCTGAGTGAGTGTCAGTTCGATCGTGAGCCGGTTACCGCGCTCGCATCCGACCCCGAGCAAGCCCTCACGCACGATCTGTCCAGCTCCGTCGACGTCGCCCGTCGGGCGGAAGCCCTTGGTCCAGAGGGTCACTGCTGACGCAGGTGTCGCGTTCGCGAGGAGCATTGCGCCGATCAGGGAGCCTCCTGCAACGACTGCTGCTCGTCTCTGCTGTCCCATTGTTCTTGCCTCCTTGTGAGTGATGGACTCCGCCGTGCTTGCCTCCTCATGGTTGACGATCGGGTGGGTGCGTGGCATCGGTAGGACTTACCCATCTTTTCGGGCATGGCGGTCCGGCAGGGTTGCCTCAAGACTCCAGGCTTGGGAGCAGATCGTGCTTGATGGCGAAGAGTGCTGCGGCCGAGCGCGTCGTGACGCCGATCTTGGCGTAGGTGTTCTGCACGTGGTGCTCGGCCGTTCTCTGCGAGATGTGGAGCTGATCGGCGATCTCCCTGTTCGAGCATGCCCTCGCGACCAGCCGCAGAACTTCGATCTCCCGGTTGGTGAGCCCACCCGGCCGAAGCTCCCGCCGCCGATGGACGCGTTGTCCGGCGGTTTCGACAACCGCCGCGACCGCGGCGGGGTCGAGCTTCCCTGACTCGGCGAGCGCCTCCAACTCCTTCGCGGCACGCTCCAGATCCAGTGCGGCACGATAGGGCCGGTCCTCGGTCATCGTCTGGAAGGCGTCCGCCGCGGCCAACACCCGTGCGGGCTCGGGGATCTCACCAGCGCGGCATCCGCGGTGGTAGCCGGAACCGTCGAGCCGCTCGTGATGCATACCCGCGATTCGGGCCACCGGTTCGAGAGCTTTCGACGTCGCCAGGATCCGCTCGGTGTGGTAGGCGTGCATGCGGACCTGCTCCCACTCCGGTCCGGTCAGTGGCCCCGGCTTCTCCCAGAGCTGGTCGGAGATGCCGACCTTTCCCACGTCGTGGAGGAACGCGGCGACGTACAGCCGCTCGGTGGCCGGCCCGTCGAAGCTGAGCCGCTCGGCTGCGCCCTTGGCGAGTCGGGCGACCTCCTTGGAGTGTCCGTGGGTGAAGGGTGTCTTCAGGTCCACCAGGTCTCCGAAGGCGGAGGCGACGTCTGGGAGGTCGTCTTCGTGCTTCTCCACGACCGGCTCCGGTTCCGCCGCCAGGATCGCCTCACGTGGGTCTCCCGCAGCAGCCTCCTCCAGCAGGCCATGGGCGTTGACGACGAAGTCGTGGACCAGCGCGGGATCCAGCAGCGACCCCGCTCGGCGGGTCACGGCGTGTGTGGAGAGGTCGACACCCCCGAGGTCGTAGAACAGCACCGCTTCGGAGGCCACGCGGGCAATCCGCGCCGGAGCCTGGATCTCCTCACCCCGTAGCCCTTGCGGGAAGCCGGACCCGTTCCACGACTCCTTGACCTGGAGCAGCGCGCTCTGCACCCCTTCAGGCAGGTCGATCCGGCGCGCGGTCTCCTTGGCGATCTCACACACCGTGGAGCAGTAGCTCCGCCCCAGCTCGCGTCCTCGCGCCACGATGAACGCTGCCGTCCTCGCCCGCGCCAGCGGCGGCAGACCGCGCGTGGACTCTGGGATCAACGTGACGAAGATGTCCTTCGGATCCGCGAAGTTCGTCCTGGCAGCCGCCCGGTTCGCCATCAGCTCATCGCCGAACACCGCAGACATCTCGTGCGAGAACGCCGCACAGCCCACGTGGGAAAGCAGCAACGTGTAGAAGGTCTCGGCAACATCACGCTCCGACAGGCCGACCTTCCGCCCGAGCGCCACCCCGACCAGGCACGAGCGCATCGCATGCCCCGGGACGAGCCCGTATCCCAGGTCCGCGACCAGCGACAGACCCGCGAGCAGGTCAGCAAGTCGGAGCTTGGCAGCCACAGCTCGATTGTGGCGCGCCCGTTCGCCGTACATAAGAGGCTCTGCAACGCTGACGTCGGCTGGAGCGCTGAGGTCGAGGCAGCTACCGCTCTCGGGTGGCGTAGGTCAGGTGCGTGACCCTCGGGGAGTGCTCCGCTCGGACCTGCTCCAGGGCCACGCGGCCCGCGTCCACGCCCTCGAACAGGCGGACTCCTGACCCGAACAGCACCGGCGACAGTGCGATCGAGAACTCGTCGACCAAGCCGGCGTTCACGTACTCCAGGATCGTCGCGCCGCCGCCCGCGATGCGGACGTCACGGTCGCCGGCGGCCCGGCGGGCCTGGTCGAGCGCGGACTCGATGCCGTCGTTGACGAATTTGAAAGTGGTCCCGCCCGGCCGCTCCCAGGGGTCACGCTTCTCGTGCGTCACGACGAAGACCGGCGTGTGGAACGGCGCCTCCTCCGGCCACATCCGCTCGCCGGCATCGAACATACGCTTGCCCATCACGCTCGCGCCGGTGCGCTCGAACGTCTCCCGCGCCATGTCGTTGTCGCGCCCCTCCTCGCCGCCCTCGCCCAACCTCAGGTTCTCCCGGACGAACCGCAGCGGGAACATCCACTGCTGCAGCTCCATCCACTGCTGCCCCATCAGGTCCGACAGGGACTCGGGCGCGATGTACCCGTCCAGCGACATCGACACACTGAAGTACACCTTCCCGGCCATCAGCCCTCCACTCCCTTCTCACTGATCTCGGTGACGTAGGCGGCCAGGTTGCTCAGAGTCTGATGTCCACCCTCGATCGCGTGGTACTTCTCGACCGCCTGGTCGCGCAGCTCCTTGGTGAGGAACACGGTGCGCATCTGGATCCGGGTCGCCGCGCCGTCGGGCTCGAACGTCAGGACCGACTCGAAGGCGTTGGGATCGTCGCGGGACTCACCATGGAGAAACGCGATCCGCGCCGGCGCGCCGATCTCGGTCCAGGTGATCCACTCGGGGTAGTCCGTCCCGTCCGGTCCGTGCATCACGAAGTCCCACTCCCCGCCGACGCGGAACTCGAACGACTGCGTGGTGGTGGTGAACCCCTCCGGTCCCCACCACCGCGACAGGTGACGCACCTCGGTGAACGCCTCGAACACCAGCTCCTGTGGGGCGTCGATGACCCGGGAGATCACGATCTCGCGGTCGGCGGTCACGGACCTTGCGGGCGTTCCTCGTTCCGCTGTGCTCATCAGCTACTCCGTATTCCCTGTCGGTCTGAGGCCCTGCACGTATGCGTCCAGCCGGTCGAAGCTCTCGTTCCAGAACCGCTCGAACCCGCCGGTCCACTCGTGGACCGGCCGCAGCCCGCGGGCGTCCAGGCAGTACAGGCGCTGCTTGCCTGCCCTTCGGTCCCGCACCAGCCCGACCTCCCGGAGCACCCGCAGGTGTTTGGACGCCCCTGGCTGGGTCATCCCCAGCTCCTGGGCCAACTCGGTCACCGGCCGCTCACCCGCCCGCAGCAGCACCAGAATCTCCCGCCGCTGCGGCTCGGCGATCGCGTTGAAGACGTCGGACGTCGTCGCCGCTCGTGCCATGGTCGCGATCATATGCCCATATCAGCATGCGTCAAGGTGGAGGCATCTGCTGGCGGCGACAAGACGCCGTCCCCTTGGGGGCCGTGGCCCGTGCCGCACGGCCAGCCGCGACCTACTCTGGAGGCATGTACACCGTCCATCTCACTGACGAGGAGCTGGAGATGGCCCGCCACGGGATGAGGGCCTTTCTCCTCAACTTCGGACATGACGAGGCCGACACGGCCGTCGTCATTCGGGCCGTTCTCGCCCGGCTGGCGGCTGCGCAGCCGGAGCCGGATCCGTCGGCCACGGTCGACTGAATGCTCTAGGGAGTGGTTGGCGCGATTCACGGAGCGCTACTCATCCGCGGAGGTCGTACCTCTGACCGCTGCGCGGCTGCGTATCCTCGCAGCGAGCAAAGGGGTGCGGAAGTGACGGAAGCACGTCGGTACGGCGGTCAGTCCGCGGCCGAGCGCGACGACGGGCGTCGTACTCGGCTTCGTGAGGCGGCACTGGAGCTGTTCGGCACCCAGGGCTACGCGAGCGTGTCCATCGACCGGCTGTGCTCGGCGGCGAAGGTGTCGACGCGGCACTTCTACCAGCTGCACTCCAGCAAGGAGGACATGCTGCTCGACCTCTACGCGTCCCTCACGACCGCGTCTCTCGAGGACGTCGTCGAGTCCCTGCGACGCAACGAGGGAGAGTCGATCTCGGTGCGATTGCGGGAGGCGGTCGGCGCCTACCTGCGTCCGCTGCTCGCCGATCCGCGCAAGGCGCGGATCGCGTTCGTCGAGATCGTCGGGGTGAGCGCCCGGGTGGAGGAGCGCCGGCTCGGGTTCCGCAACGGCATCATCGCGCTGGTCGAGTCCGAGACGAAGGCTGCGGCCGAGCGGGGCGAGGTCGTCCGCGCCGCCGACGTACGGTTCCGGGCGCTCGCGATGGTCGGGGCGGCCAACGTCATCGTCCACGACTGGAGCATCCATCGGAGCCGCAGCGGCGCGGCGGCGCTGGAGAAGGCGTTCTGCGACCTGGCCGTCGAGCTCATCGTCGGCCACGTGAACGCCAACTGAAAAGGCCCCTTGTTGGATATCGCACCGCAACCGTACGGTCGCGCTCATGAGAAACGTCCCCCTTTCGCTTGGTGTCGCGGCGGTCGTCGGACTCGGCGCGCTCGCCGCTCCGGCGAGGGCTGCCGAGCCGACGACCTGGTACGTCGAGGCGGGGGCGCGGTCCGGCGACGGATCGCAGGACGCGCCCCTGGGTTCGCTGGTCGAGGTCGAGCAGCTCTCCGCGGCAGGGGACCGGATCGTCGTACTCCCGGCGGCGCAGCCGCTCGACGGAGGCATCCGGCTCAAGCCCCGACAGGTCCTGGTCGGTGGCTGGCTCACGAACACCACGACCCGTCTCGAGGGTGACGCGGTCCGGCTGGCCGACGGCGCGCAGGTGCGCGCCGTACGGATCACGGACACCCGGCGCGGCGCGATCTACGGGTCCGACGTCAGTGGGGTGAGCGTGATCGGCAACGACATCTCCGGTCAGAACGCTGACTGCGTCCCCGGCTTCCTGATCCCTCCGTTCAATGCGCCGACCAACGTCCCCGGTGTCGGGATCCCGATCTCCCACGGCCTCCAGAACGGGTGGGCGGCGATCCAGGTCGATGCCGAGCGCCGCCAGGACGTGACCGCGCTGATCGCCGGCAACGAGATCCACGACGCGGACTGCGGGGACGGCATCGACGTACGGCTCTCGGGCGACGCCCGCGGGTCGGTGGTGATCCGCGCCAACGACGTCCGGATGCTGCGGCAGGGGCCGGACTTCCAGTCCCTGCTCGCGATCGGTGTTCAGGCCCGGGACACGGCGGTCGTGCACGCGACGATCGACGGCAACGTCCAGGCGGACCTCGGCAACGCGGACGACCTGAACCTGATCACGACCGGCGCCGACTCCGAGGGCGTCTTCCTCAACGCAGTGGGTCCGGCGACGCTCGACGCCGTCGTGTCCGAGAACGACTACACGAACGAAGAGGGCATCGGTGGCTTCTCCGCCAACGGCCTCGAGATGGTCTCGATGGGGAGGGGCGCCCGGATGAGCGCCCTCGTCAGCGACAGCACCTTCTCCGGTGCGCCCGGCGACCTCATCGAGCACGGCGCGCTCGGCACGGACGCCGTGATGACGATGCGGCTGGTGCGGGTCGTCGCCGAGCGATCGACCGGGGTCGGCAACACCTACCTGTTGCCGTTCAACAACGGGGACTGCGTCCTCGCGGGCAGCCTGGGCGCGCGCAACATCGTCCGGCTCGTCGTACGACGCAGTGTGCTGCGCAACTGCGCCAACAACGGTCTCTCCCTCGGGAGCAACGTCGTCAACGGCACGGGTGCGACGACGGAGGTCTCGGCCGACGTCCGCGACAGCGTGATCACCGGGAACCGCGGCGGCAACGTCGGGATCCGGAACTTCACCCGCCTCGGCACCCTGCGGTTCCGGATGGAGCGCACCGACCTCCAGCGCAGCAAGAGCCTCGGCTCGGGCGTCGCGGACTTCTCTGCCGAGGACGTCGGTACGACGGCGCAGCACACCATCGACATCGGCGGCGGCGCGCTCGCCAGCGACGGCGAGAACTGCCTCCGCGGCGGCCTGCTCGCGGCCAACGTCGTGCGCTACCGGGTCTCCGCGCGCCGGAACTGGTGGGGACGGGCCGGTGGCCCGGGGCCGCTGCGGACGCTCGTGGTGCTGGGTGCTCTCGACACCGGCGAGCCGTTGGCTACCGCTCCTCGGGCGTGTTGATCGGGCTCCGAATAGTCAGCCGATCCGGATCCTCGTCGGGCCGGCGCCGTCGGCCACCAGCCGGGCCGGGCCGGGCTTCACGCCCTTCGGGACCTCGAACGTCCACGTCACCCACCCGAGGCGGTCGTCCGCGGCCGATTCGGCGTCGGCCACCCCGAGGTCCCAGGTCCGGCCTCGTTGGACCAGCTGCAGAGCCACGTCCTCCATCGGTTTCTCGGGTGGGTCGTCGTACTCGCAGTCGTCACAGCCCAGCCCGGGCCCACAGCTCATCGAGTCGCGGCAGCCGTCGGCGAACGCCCGGCCCTCGATCGTCGCGGTCGCGCCGCGCGCGAGCACCAGGCTGTCGACGTCGACGAGGTACGGCGCTGCGCAGGAAGCGACTGCAGGGGGATGAGCGGCCGGGGCGACGAGCAGGGCGAACGCGGCCGTGCCGAGGAGCAAGGACGAGCGGCGCACGCGCGACGTGGATCGGTCAGCGGTCGCCACTGGCCAGCCACTCCCGGACGGTCAGCGCTCCCGGCAGGATCGACCGGGTCGGATCGACCGACATGTCGAAATCGTGGTCGTGGAGCCAGCGCCACATCGTGGGTAGATCGGGGCCGACGAAGCGCTCGAACAGCCAGGCCGGGATGGGTGTGCGGCGCGGCCGGTGCCCGAACTCGTCGTACCAGAGCGACCGGCACTCGTCGATGCTCCGTACGTCGGCAACGAGCGCGAGGTCCGCGTCCGCCCACTGGTCCGGGGCCGTGAAGACGTGGGCGGCGATGGCGCCGAGGTCGTCGAGCGACAGCCAGCCGATGGGTCGCGACGCCCCGGCGAGCCTCGGCATCACACTCCACACCGCCAGCGACGGGTAGAACCCCTTGTCGGTCATCAGCTCCATGAACGCCATCGGCCGCAGGACCGTCAACGCCAGGCCCCGCTCACGGAACGCACGGGCCACGACCACCTTCGAGTCCCACGACGGGACGCCGGTCTCGACGTCGCCGACGCCGGCGGCGCCGTACACGACGTGGGCGACGCCGACGCCGGCGGCGGCCTCGGCCACGTTGCGTCCCTGCCGGATCTCGGCCTCGATGCTGCTCGTCATCGGGTTCTGCACGTTGAAGACCCCGATGGCGCCGTCGAAAGCCGATCGCAGCGAGGCGACGTCCTCGAGCTCGACCTTGCGGGGCTCGGCACCGAGCGAGACCAATGCGCGCGCGGCGCTTCCGGTCGGCTTCCGGGTGAGCGCGCGGACGTCCCAGCCGGCAGCGAGCAGGTGCCGCGCGGTTGCCGAACCCTGCCGGCCGGTGGCGCCGACGACGGCGACAGTCGCCATGAGGGGAGTATGGCGCTCGCGTGGTCCGCTGTCAGTCGGTCGGCTCGGGGAGTGACGGGCGACGGCCTCAGCCTGCTGCGGTCACGCGTGGGACCGGACCACGGCGCCGACCGCGGCTGCCGCAGCTGCCGCGAGACCGACCCGCCGCGCCAGCCGTCGGGCGCGGGCGAGGTCGTCACGGACCGGCGGTCGCCCGTCGCCCATGACCGCGCGCTGCTCGACCCGCTGCTCCGCCCCGGCGCCGTAGACGTTCCTGCCGCCGAGCCGGATGCCGAGCGCGCCGGCGAACGCGGCCTCGACGGGGCCTGCGTTCGGGCTGGGATGGCCCGAGGCGTCGCGGCGCCACGCCCGCCAGGCGGAGCCGCGGTCCTCGCCGAGCAGTACGGCGAGGGCCGCAGTGAGCCGGGACCCCGGCAGGTTGAGCACGTCGTCGAGCCGCGCCGCTGCCCAGCCGAACCGCTCGTGGCGGGCGGACCGATGCCCGACCATCGCGTCGAGGGTGTTGGCCGCGCGGTAGCCCAGCAGGCCGGGCACGCCGGCGACCGCGCCCCAGACGAGCGGAGCGACGACCGCGTCGGAGGTGTTCTCCGCGAGCGACTCGACGGCCGCGCGGACGACCTCCGACTCCGACAGCTGCGCCGTGTCACGACCGACCAGGTGGGTGAGCCGGACCCGGGCGTCCTCGAGGCGCCCCTCGTCGAGCAGTCGTTGGATCGCCGCACCCTCCCGGTCGAGGGAGGTGCCGCCGAGCACGGCCCAGGCGGCGACCGCGGTCGCCGCCGCCCGGGGGAGCGGGCGACGGGTGCGCTCGGCGACCACACCGAGGGCGACGGCGCCACCGACGAGGACCGCGACGTACGCCGCGCCGGCCCGTCGGTCGTCGCGCCACCACCGTCGTTCGAGCGCCGCCGCCGCGCGGCCGAAGCCGGCGACCGGGTGGCCGCGCCGCGGATCGGCCAGCAGCAGGTCCGCGGCGTAGCCGGCCGCCAGGCCGCCGGCCCGGATCACAGGCTGGCCGCGAGGGCCTTGCGCTCGGCGTCCGCGGTGACCCGGTCGTGGAGCGCGCCGATCGCGTAGGTCAGGCCCACGCCGATCGCGGCCCAGAGGGTCATCAGCGTCAGCAGCGACCCGCGGCGGAAGTCCCACAGCGTGTCGGCCGGGAAGGCACCGAGCTCGTCGACCGCCGGCAGCAGGTAGCCGGCCGCGACCACGACGACGAGGTACGCCGCCGCGGCGAGCACCACGGAGGTGAACCCGTCGAACCGGGCACGGAGCCGGTTGGCCAGCACCACGGCGGCGATGACGGCGAGGACCGAGATCAGCAGCAACGCGAAGTAGGCGGTGGTCCGGCTACCGATCGAGTCGGGGTTGCCGACGGCAGGCGGGGTCGCGGGGTACTTCCAGAACGGCACGGCCGAGACCGCAACGAAGCCGAGGAGCGCGACGAGGGCCGTCGTTCCGCGGGCCGAGAGCGAGCCGAGCCGGCCCACGCAGGCGGCCGCGGCGAGAGCGGTGAAGCCCCCGAGCGCGGTGCCGACGGCGAGCGTGCCGGTGGCCAGGCCCCAGGTCTTCTGGGCGTCACGGGAGACCTCGGTGGTCTCACCGGCTTCTTCGGCGGCGGCCTCCTCGGCGGCGACCTCCTCCTCGGTCAGGTGAGCGGCAGCGGCCTCCTCGAGACCGATGGCGTCGTCGACGTACGGCTCGCCGAAGGCGAAGCCCGCGAGGAAGGCGAGGAACCCGGCGACCAGGCCGACGAGCAGGCCCCGGACCAGGAACGCCGCCGGTGTCAGGGCAGGGGAGGGCGAGGTGGTGTCACTCATGGGTGCGGCCTCGGCTCAGTGGCAGGGGTAGCCGAGCAGGTGGCGGGCGTCGTGCACCCACTCGTGCACGGCGTTGCCGGCCGGGAGCGAGATCGCGCCCTGGTCGGCGCTCACGAAGAAGATGACCAGCATCGCCAGCAGGCCGAAGAAGACGACCCACGGGCCGAGCTTGGCGAGCGGGACGGTCGGGATCTCGACCGGGCCGGCGAGGGGAGCGGCAGACGACTGCGACATGTGTCCTCCTCAGGGATTCAGCGTCCCTGTTCGTTGGGGTGGAGTTGCACGGCACTCGGGTCTGACTCGTCCACCCCTGGTCGGGGGCGGCATCCCAGTAGCGCGACTGTTCCGGGTTCTCACCGGCTTCCTCGTGCCTGCAGGGGGAAGCCTAGGGCATCCGAGCAGTACGCCGACAGCCTGTCCGCTTCGTCAGCGGTGCGTGTCGACGACGAAGTCCCGGAACCGCGCGGCGGGCGCCGCGAGCGGCCGGTCGGTGCGCCAGGTGAGGCCGATCGTCCGGCGCGCCGCGCTGCTGGCGATCGGGATGCCGACGGTGCCCGACAGACCGGCGAACTGCTCGGGGACGATGGCCACCCCGAGGCCCGCCGCGACCAGTCCCTCGATGGTGCCGAGGTCCTGGCTCTCGAAGGAGATGGCCGGGGCGACGTCGGCGGCGCGCAGCAGGCCGTCGACCAGGGTCCGGTAGCCGAAGCCGACCGGCGTGGTGACGAGCTCCTCGTCGGCGAGGTCGGCGAGCCGGACCCGCTTGCGGTCCCGCAGCCGGTGTCTCGGGGGTACGACGAGCACCAGCCGGTCCTCCTGGAGCGGGTGCCAGCCGTAGGGGCCGGGCGGCTGGCTCGAGGTGATCGCGACCTCCGCGTTCCCCGAGGCGAGGTCGACGGTGATGTTGTGGGCGTGCTCCTGGCTCAGCAGCACCCGGACCCGCTCGGCGTGCTCGTGGAAGTCGCGCAGCACGCGGGGCACCAGGGAGCTGGCGATCGAGTCGAGGAACGCGAGCCGGACCACCCCGGCCTCCGGGTCGAGGGCGCTGGCGAGGTCGTCGGTCAGCTGGTCGTAACGGGCGACCATGTCCGCGGCGGCCGCGACGACGAGGTCGCCGGTCGGGGTCACGTGCACGCCGTCCGCCGCGCGCTCGAACACCCGGACCCCGAGCTCTGCCTCCATCCGGGCGAGCGTGCGCGACAACGTCGGCTGGGTGACGCCGAGCGCGTACGACGCCTCGGTCACGTGCTCGTGCTCGGCCACCGCCAGAAGCCAGGAAAGGTCGCGGACCATCATGCGTGCAGCGTATCGAAAAGGGCAACTGAGCGCATTGGACGTATGAGTCGGGATCGTGGAAAGTCGGTGCCGTGAGCACGCTGATCGCCGACCGCGCGGACCCCGGCTACCGCCCGGGGACCGCGGACTACCGACGCGTCGTCGGTGCCCTGTTCGCGGCCGGGCTGGCGACGTTCGCGCTCCTCTACAGCGCGCAGGCGCTGCTGCCGGAGTTCGTCGCGGAGTTCGGGGTGTCGAGCGGTGCCAGCACGATGGCCCTGTCGGTGACGACCCTCGGTCTCGGCGTTGCCCTGCTGGTCGCAGGTCCGGTCTCCGACGCGATCGGGCGGACCCAGCTGATCCACCTGTCCCTGATGACGTCCGCGGTGCTCGCCGCGGCCTGCGCGCTCGCGCCGAGCTGGGAGGCGTTCCTCGCCCTCCGGTTCCTCGAAGGGGTCGCCCTGGCCGGGCTCCCCGCGGTCGCGACCGCCTACCTCCGTGAGGAGCTGCACCCGTCGACGCACGCGCGCGCCGCGGGCCTCTACATCGGCGGCACCGCGCTCGGCGGGATGGCCGGCCGGGTGGTGACCGGACTGGTGGGCGAGGTCGCCGGGTGGCGATGGGCGCTCGTGGCAGCCGCGGTGCTCGGCATCGGATGCGCGGTCGCCGTACGGCTGCTGCTGCCGGCCTCTCGCAACTTCGTCGCCGGTCCGTCGGATGTCCGAGCGGCGGTGCGGATGGGCCGGCGCGCCCTGGCCGACCCCGGTCTGCTCGCGCTGTACGGCGTCGGCGCGTGCACGGTCGGCGCGCTGGTCGCTGCGTTCAACGCCGTCGGGTTCCGGCTGGAGGGGCCACCCTTCGGGCTCGGGCTGGCGGCGGCCAGCCTGGTCTTCCTCGTCTACCCGCTCGGCACCGTGAGCTCGGTCCTGTTCGGTCGGCTGGCCGACGCCTTCGGGCGGCGGGCGGTGCTGCCGGCCGGTGCGTTCGTCGCCGTCGTCGGCGTCGTCGTCACGCTGCCGGACTCGCTGGCGCTGGTCGTCGCGGGCCTGGCCCTGATCACGATCGGGTTCTTCGCCGTCCATGGGGTCGCCAGCGGCTGGGTGCCGGCGCGGGCGCACGCGGGTGGGGTGAGCACGGCGCAGGCGGCGTCGCTCTACCTGTTCGCCTACTACCTCGGGTCGTCGGTGTTCGGCAGCCTGGCCGGCGTCGCCTGGACGGCGGGCGGCTGGCCCGGCGCGGCCGCGCTGGTGGCCGTCCTGCTGACCGCTGCGGGCAGCCTGTCGCTGGTGCTGCGACGGACGCCGGCGCTGGTGGTCACCGCCGCTCGGTGACCGCCGCGAGAGCCCGGAGCAGGCGGTCGATGGTCTCCGGCGGTCGTACGGCGATCCGCACCCACGAGGCGTCGAGGCCGGGGAACGTGTCCGCACGGCGTACGGCGACGCCGGCCTCGCGCAGCCGGCCGTGCACGCCTTCGCCGACCCGGGCCAGCACGAACGAGGCCGCCGACTCCAGGAACGGGATGCCGAGCTCCGCCAGCCCGGCCTCGAGGGTCTTCCGCCAGTCGGCGATCTCCTCGGCCCGGCGGCGGGACTCCTCATCGGCTTCGGGAGACATGCAGGCCACGACGGCCGCGGCAGCGGGCGACGAGACCGACCACGGCACCTGGCCGCGCTCCAGCCCGGCGACGACGGCGGCGGGAGCGAGCAGGTAGCCCGCGCGGATGCCCGGGATGCTCCAGTGCTTGGTGAGCGACCGGATGACGACCAGCCCCTGGTCCTGCTCGCCGGCCAGGGACGCGGGCTCGCCCGGGACGCAGTCCATGAACGCCTCGTCGACAACGACCAGCCGGCCCGGGCGGAGCATCGCCTGGATCGCCTCCGGTGGGTGCAGGACCCCGGTCGGGTTGGTGGGATTGCCGACCACCACCAGGTCGGCGTCGTCGGGAACCAGGCGGGGGTCGAGGAGGTACGGGGCGGGGAGGACGACCTCCGTCACCCGGCGTCCGGCCTGCTCCAGCGCCGCGTGCGGCTCGGTGAACTGGGGATGCACCACCACCGGTCGCCGCCACGGTTCGAGCCGCGCGATCAGGGTGAACGCCTCGGCGGCACCCGCGGTCACCAGCACCTCGTCCTCGGGACGCCCGTGGTGCTGCGCGACCGCGGCTCGCGCGCGGAGGCTGGACGGGTAGCCGCCGATGTCATCGAGGGACGCCCGGAGGGCGTGGTCGAGCCAGGCCGGCCGCGGTCCGTCGTACACGTTGACCGCGAGGTCGAGCAGGTCACCGACCTCGACGTCGCCGTGGTGGCGGAGGGGGTCGGGCAGCTCAGGCACGGGCGTGCACCGCCGCTGCGAACCGCTGCGCGAGCTGCGGGTGGCCGGCCCAGTGGGTGTGGAGGTACGACGCGTGCAGGGTGCCGGTCGCGAAGCCGACCTGCTCGTCGTCGACGGTCCAGGCCGGGCTGGCACCCGCGGTGGGCGTGACCGTGGTGCGGTGGAACTCATGGCCGGTGACCCGCTCGCCGGCGCGGGTGAGGAGCGAGTCCGTGACCGCGATGGCCTCGGGGTAGCGCATGGTCAGCCGCTCCGTCATCGCCGCGTCGGCGTCGAGGACGCCGGCCATCGGCGCGCCGTCGAGGGAGCGGCACAGGTAGAGGAGCCCGGCACACTCGGCGACCGTCGGCAGCCCGTCGCGGACGGCATCGCGGATCTCCTGCCGGAGGGAGGCGTTGTTGCTGAGCGCAGCAGCGTGGACCTCGGGGAAGCCGCCGCCGAGGTAGAGCCCGCTCGCGCCGGTCGGGAGCGCGGGGTCGGTCGCCGGGTCGAAGGTGACGACCCGGCACCCGGCGGCCTCCAGCAGCTCGGCGGTCTCGGCGTACCGGAAGGTGAAGGCCCGCCCGCCCGCCACCGCCACAGTCGCCGAGTCGGCGCGTTCTGAGATGCGCCGACTCGGTGGGATCTCGGGGGCGATTTGCGCCGACTCGGGGGTCCAGGGGGCGGCGTCCAGGTCGGGGGCGGTGCGGGCGAGGGCGAGGACGGCGTCGAGGTCGACCGTCTCGGCGATCCGCTCGGCGAGCCGGTCGACGACGCCGGCGGCCTCAGCGCGCTCGGCGGCGGGCACCAGGCCGAGGTGGCGGGACGGGGTGGCGAGATCCGGGTCGCGGGGTACGACGCCGAGCACCGGCAGGTCGATCGACTCGCGGACCTCGGTGGCGTGGCGCGGCGAGCCGGCCTGGTTGAGGATCACGCCCGCGACCTCGACGGAGGGGTCCCAGGTGGCCATGCCGTGCACGACCGCGCCGATCGAGCGGGACGACCGGGAGATGTCGACGACGAGCACGACGGGCGTGCGGGTCAGGGCCGCCACGTGCGCGGTCGAGGAGAAGCCACGGCCGCCGACGCGGCCGTCGTACAGGCCCATCACGCCCTCGATGACCGCGACCTCGGCGTCGCGGGCGCCGTGGAGCAGCAGCGGTACGACGCGTTCCTCGCCGACCAGGTGCGGGTCCAGGTTGCGGCCCGGCCGGCCGCAGGCCAACGCGTGGTAGCCGGGGTCGATGTAGTCGGGGCCGACCTTGTGACCGCTCACCTCGTGCCCGGCGCGGGCCAGGGCCGCCATCAGCCCGGTGGCGATGGTGGTCTTGCCCTGGCCGGTGGCCGGGGCGGCGACGACGAGCCGGGGGAGGGCTACCACGTCACCACTCGATGCCCCGCTGGCCCTTCTGGCCAGCGTCCATCGGGTGCTTGACCTTCGTCATCTCGGTGACCAGGTCCGCGGCCTCGACGAGCCGGGGGTCGGCGCGGCGACCCGTGATCAGGACGTGCTGGCGGCCCGGCCGGTTCGCGAGCGTCTCCAGGACGTCGTCGAGATCCACCCACCCCCAGTTGATCGGGTAGGTGAACTCGTCGAGCAGGTACAGGTCGTGCTCCTCGGCGGCGATCCGCCGCTTGATCTCGGCCCAGCCCTCGGCAGCCGCGAGGGCGTGGTCGTCCTCGCTACCGGCCTTGCGCGACCAGGACCAGCCCGAGCCCATCTTGTGCCACTCGATCGTGCCGAATCCCGGCGGGAGCTGCTCGAAGGCGGTCTGCTCGCCGAGCCGCCACTTCGCGGACTTCACGAACTGGAAGACCCCGACGCTCCACCCCTGGTTCCAGCCGCGCAGGGCGAGGCCGAAAGCGGCAGTCGACTTCCCCTTGCCGTCGCCGGTGTGCACCATCAGCAGCGGCCGGTTGCGGCGCTGGCGGGTGGTGAGCCCGTCGTCGGGTACGGCGATCGGCTGTCCCTGTGGCATCAGGCCCTCCAGGTGTCGTGGTGGATGGCGTCGGCGAGCGGGCGGCGGGAGCGCCAGCCGTGCCGCTCGAGGTCGGGCACGGTCTCCAGGTGCGAGACGGTGCCGAGGCACAGCCAGGCGATCGGCCGCACCTGCTCGGGGATGCCGAGCAGCCCGCGCAGGAACGGCTCGCGGTAGAACGAGACCCAGCCGACGCCGAGGCCCTCGGCGGTGGCGGCGAGCCAGAGGTTCTGGATCGCGAGGACCGTGGAGAACAGGCCGGTGTCGGCGATGGCGTGCCGGCCGAGGACGTGGGTGCCGCCGCGCTCCTGGTCGTGGGTGACGACGACGCCCATCGAGGACTCGCAGATGCCCTCGACCTTGATCTTGTCGAAGGTCGAGCGGCGCTCGGGCGGCAGCGATGCGGCGAAGGCGTCCCGCTCGGCGGAGACGTGGTCGCGGAAGGCCTGGCGCGTGGTGAGGTCGCGGACGACCACGAAGTCCCACGGCTGGGACATGCCGACGCTGGGCGCACGGTGTGCAGCCCCGAGGACGCGCTGCAGCCGGTCGTCGGCGACCGGTGCGCCCGTGAACTCGGCCCGGACGTCGCGCCGGCGGGCGATCACGTCGTAGAGCGCCTTCGCGGTCGGGGTCGTGTGCCCCAGAACCTCGTGTTCGGCGGTCTCAGGCACACAACCCTCCTCGGGCGACGTCGGCCAGCACCTCGGCGCTGACCTCTCCCACCGGCACGTGCTCGGCAGCCAGGTCGTCGGCGAGGGTGCGGGCGAGGCCCATCCGCATCGGGCCGCTCTCGCAGTCGACGACGACTGCGGCGACGCCGGTGGCAGCGAGCGCCGCGGCGATCGTCCGCGACCGGGCGACCGCGTCGGCACCCGAGGTCGCCCGCCCGTCGGTCACCACGACGAGCAGAGTCCGCCGGCGCGGGTCGCGGATCCGCTCGAGGTCCAGCACCCTGGCGGCCTCGAGCAGGCCCTCGGCGAGCGGCGTCCGGCCCCCGGCGGGCAGGTCCTCGAGCCGGGCCGCGGCGACATCCACCGAGCTGGTCGGCGGCAGTGCGAGCTCGGCACGGTCGCCGCGGAACGTCACCAGCCCGACCTTGTCGCGGCGCTGGTACGCGTCGAGGAGCAGGCTCAGCACCGCGGTCTTGACCTGCTCCATCCGCTTGCGCGCCGCCATCGAGCCGGAGGCGTCGACACAGAAGAGGACGAGGTTCGACTCGCGGCCCTCGCGCACGGCAACCCGGAGGTCCTCACCCCGCAGCAGCAGCCGGCCCTCGACCCGGCCGCGTCCGTACTGGTGCGGCACCGCAGCCCGGATCGTCTCGACCAGGTGCAGGGAGCCCCCGGTGCCGGTGGGTCGCTCGGCGGCCACCCGACGCCCGGTCTCCGTGCGGGCCCGGCTGCGCCGCCCCGCCGTACCGGTGCCCGTGCCGCGGACCGTGAACAGCCGGGTGCGGTACGGCGCCGCGGCGCCGGTCGTGGTCGTGCCTTGGTCACGTGGAGTCTCGGTCGGAGCCTCGTCCGCAACGTCCTGCGGTGCGGGCTCCGGATGGACCGGGTCGTCGGACGTCCCCGGGTCCTGACCCGGCCCGGGGTCGGGATCCGGCTCGGGGTCGTCGTCGGGGTCGAGGTCGTCGTCCCCGAGCGCGCTCTGCAGCTGGTCGTCGTCGAGGCCGGGGCTGTCGAACGGGTTGCGCCGGCGCCGGTGGGGGAGCGCGAGCCGGGCGGCGACCTCGATGTCCTCGAGCACGACGTTGTCCCGGCCCTGCCAGGCGGCGTGCGCCGACGCGGTTCGGGCCATGACGATGTCCGCGCGGAGACCGTCGACCTCGAACGCGGAGCAGACCTCGGCGATCCGGAGCAGCGCCCGGTCCGAGAGCTCGACCTCGGCGACCCGCTTGCGGGCGTCCGCGATCCGCGCCTGCAGCGCGGCCTCGGCGTCGGCGTAGGCCGCGGCGAACCGGTCCGGGTCGGCGTCATGGGCCATGCGTCGTCGTACGACCTCGGCGCGGAGCGCGGGTTCGCGAGGTGCGGCCACCTCGACGGTGAGGCCGAACCGGTCGAGCAGCTGCGGGCGCAGCTCGCCCTCCTCGGGGTTCATGGTGCCGACGAGGACGAACCGCGCGTCCCGCTCGACCGAGACCCCGTCGCGCTCGACGGTGACCCGGCCCATCGCGGCCGCATCGAGCAGCACGTCGACGAGGTGGTCGTGGAGCAGGTTGACCTCGTCGACGTAGAGGATCCCGCGGTGCGCCTTCACCAGCAGCCCGGGCTGGTACTCGGCGCGGCCCTCTGCAAGCGCGCTCTCGAGGTCGATCGAGCCGAGCACCCGGTCCTCGGTGGCGCCGATCGGCAGCTCGACCAGCCGCGCCTGGTGGTCGTCGACGGGCGGCAGCACCGCCGCCAGGGCGCGGACGATGGTCGACTTCGCGGTGCCCTTCTCGCCGCGGACGAGGACGCCGCCCACCTCGGGCGAGATCGACGTCAGGATCAGGGCGAGGGCCATCGGGTCGAGGCCGCCGGGCGCATCCATGTCGGCGCCGACCACGGCGCTGAAGGGAAATGCGGAACTCCTGTGCTGGGTCATCGCTGCCTTCCTGTTGAGTAGAGCCACGACTCACCTGCGGCGGTCCCGGCGAGCGCCGGGCCGACGAGGATGACCGCCGCCTGGCGCAGGCCGGCCTCGTCGACCAGGTCGGCGATCGCGGTGGTGCCGCCGACGGTGCCGCGGAGCACGACCTCGCCGGGCTGGGTCGCCCGGTGCACGACGACGACCGGGCAGTCGGCCCCGTAGAGCGGATCGAGCTCGCCCATCAGCTCCCGGGTACGGGTGATCGCGAGGTGCAGCACGAGCGTGGCGCCCGTGGCGGCGAACGCGGCCAGCGACTCGCGCTCGGGCATCGCCGTCGACCGCGCCTGGGTCCGGGTCAGCACGACCGACTGTGCGACCAGGGGGACGGTGAGCTCGTTGCCGACGATGGCCGCGGCGGCGGCGTACGCCGGCACCCCGGGCGTGACGTCCCACGGCACCCCGGCGGCGTCGAGCCGCCGGGCCTGCTCGTGCAAGGCGGAGTAGAGGGACGGGTCGCCCGACGTCATCCGTACGACGTCGCGGCCGGCCACGTGCGCCTCGACCATGGCTGCGGTGATCTGGTCGAGGTCGAGCTTCTGGGTGTCGACCAGGTGCGTGCCGGGACGGCAGTGCCCGAGCACCGCGTGGTCGATGTAGGTGCCCGGGTAGAGGACGACGTCGGCTGCGGCCAGCAGCCCTGCGGCGCGGAGCGTGATCAGGTCGGCGGCACCGGGGCCGGCGCCCACGAAGTGAACGGTCACGGGGTCTCCTCGGGCTTGGTCCACGCCCACTGGACGACCGCGCGTGACGGCCGCCAGCCGCGGAACCGGCCGCCCAGCGGCTCGATCTGCTCGACCGAGATCCGCACCAGCTCGCCACCGAGGTCCTCGTGTGCCGTGAGGAGCGCCTGCTCGGTCTCGAGAGTCACCGCGTGCACGACCATGCGACCGCCGGGACGGAGCCGCTCGCGGCACAGCTCCAGCAGGCCCGCGGCGGTCGCGCCGCCGCCGACGAAGACCGCGTCCGGCTCCGGCAGGTCCGCCAGCGCATCGGGCGCCTTGCCCTCCACCACCTGCAGGCAGGGGACGCCGAGCGCTGCCGCGTTGCTCACGATCCGTGCGGCCCGCTCCGGGTGCGCCTCGATCGCGATCGCCTGGCACAGCCGGTGGGCCCGGAGCCACTCGATGCCGACCGAACCGGCGCCGGCGCCGACGTCCCAGAGCAGCTGTCCGGGCTGCGGGCGGAGCCGGGCCAGCGCGGCGGCCCGGACGTCGCGCTTGGTCAGCTGACCGTCGTGGGCGAAGGCGTCGTCGGGCAGCCCGCCCGCCCACGAGTTGCGGGCCCCACCGTCGGCATGGGCGTCGACCTCGATCGCCAGCACGTGCAGCCGCGGCATCTCCTCCGACCAGCGGCGGTCCTCGTCGGCCCGGCCCTCGATCCGGCGTTCCTGGGCCGAGCCGAGGTCGCCGAGCACGACCAGCCGACTGCGGCCGAACCCCTCGTCCTGCAGCAGGTCGGCCACGGTCACGGGCGTCGTCCCGTCGGCGGAAAGCACGAGCAGCCGGCGGCCCGGGGCGAGCTCGCGTCGCAGCGCATCGGGGTCGCGACCGACCAGCGTGACGACCGCGCTCGACTCGGCCGACCAACCCATCCGGGCGCGGGCCAGCGCGACGGAGGAGACGGCGGGAACGATGTGGACCGCGTCGTCGACCAGGTCGATCAACGTGGTGCCGATCCCGCTGACCAGCGGGTCACCCGACGCGAGCGCGACGAGCGGGCGGTCGCCGTACTCCTCGAGCAGGGCTGGCAGGCCGGCCAACGGCCGTGGCCACGGGCGGCGCTCCTGGCCGGCGACGGGAGGGACGTACGCGAGATGGCGGTCGCCACCGAGCAGGACCTCCGCCGCGAGCACGCGCTCGCGGGCGGCCTCGGGGAGACCGGCCCAGCCATCGGCGCCGATGCCGACGACGGTGATCACTCGACCCACCGCGGTGTCCAGACCGCGCCACCGGTGGTGACCCGGGTCGACGAGGCGCCGACGAGCAGCAGGCACTTCATGTCGATGGCGTCGGCGTCGAGCGCGGCCAGCGTGGTCACCTCGACGGACTCCTCCTCGCGGCCGACGTCGCGGCCGACGATCACCACGGTGTCGGGGGAGCGGTGCTCGAGCAGCAGCTTCTGGGCGGCGACGACCTGGTCGCGCCGCGACCGCGAGGCCGGGTTGTAGATCCCGAGCACCAGGTCGGCTTCCGCGATCGCACGGAGCCGGCGCTCGATCACCGGCCACGGCTTGAGCCGGTCGGAGAGGCTCAGGACGGCGAAGTCCGCGCCGATCGGCGCTCCCGCCCGGGCTGCCACGGCCTGGATGGCACTCACTCCGGGGAGCACCCGGACCGGTACGGCGGCGTACCTCTCGTCCACCGCCGCCTCGTAGACTGCCGATGCCATCCCGAAGACGCCCGCATCCCCACCGGACACCACGGCGACCCGCTCGCCGCCCAGCGCCAGGTCGAGCGCGAACCGGGCCCGGTCCAACTCCACGGTGTTGCCCGACGCATGCCGCTGGAGCCCGGCCCGCTGCGGGACCCGGTTGACGTACGGCGCGTAGCCCACCACGTGGTCGACGGTCGCCAGGGCCTCGGCCGCCTCGGGGGTCAGCCAGTCGGCCGGGCCCGGGCCGAGCCCGACCACGAGGAGCTCGGAGGGCTGCGGTTTGGTCCCCAACCGCACCGCTGGGGCCGAACTCGATGCGGTTTGGTCCCAAACCGCACGCATCCGTGTCGCCGTCGGGACGGCGCGTGAGTCACCCGGCACGACGATGAGTGAGAAGTACGGGACCGACTCGGGGTCGACGTCGACGACCGGCTGCCAGCGCTCCTCGGGCATGGAGGCGCGCTCGACGTACATCGCACCCTCGAGCCGCCCTGCCTGCGCGAGCGCGGAGCGGACGGCGGGGAAGGTGCGGCCGAGCTTCATGATGATCGCCCCGTCGGTGTCGGCGAGCCGCCGCGCGAGCTCGGGCTCGGGCAGGGTGCCGGCCAGCACGGTGAGGACGTCGGTCTGCCGGACGAGCGGCTGCCCGAGGCCGGCGGTCGCCGCGGCGAACGCCGGGATGCCCGGGACGACCTCGGTCGCGAACCGGGCCTTCATCCGGTCGACCAGGTACATGGACGAGCCGTAGAAGAGGGGGTCGCCCTCGGCGAGGAGTACGACGGTCCGCCCGGCCTCGAGATGGGCGGTGATCCGGTCGTCGCACTCGTCGTAGAAGGCGGCGAGCGCGCCGACGTAGCCACCGGGGTGGTCGGTGGTGCCGGTCGTGACCGGGTAGCGCAGCTCCTCCTCGATCACGTCCGCGGGGATCAGGTCGCTCGCGATCCGGCGGGCGTGGGACTGCTTGCGGACGCCCGCATGGAACGCGACGACGTCGGCCTCGCCGATGACCCGCGCGGCCTTGATGGTGATCAGCTCGGGGTCACCGGGTCCGATGCCGACGGCGAAGAACCGGCCTTGGCCCTGGTCGCTCATTCGGCCTCCTGTGCCAGTGCGTTGACCGCCGACGACGCCATCGCCGAGCCGCCTCGGCGGCCGCGGACGGTGACGAACGGGATGTCGATGCCGTGCTCGTCGGCGAGCGCGGCGAGTGCGTCCTTCGACTCGCGGGCGCCGATGAAGCCGACCGGGCAGCCGATGATCGCGGCGGGTCGAGGTGCGCCCGCTATCAGCATCTCGAGCAGGTGGAACAACGCGGTCGGCGCGTTGCCGATCGCGACGACGGCGCCCTCGAGGTGGGGCTCCCAGAGCGAGACGGCGGCGGCGGTCCGGGTGGTCCGCCACTCCCGGGCGAGGTCGGGCACCTCCGGGTCGGTGAGGTAGCAGAGCACCGCGTTGTCGGCCGGGAGCCGGCCGGCGGTGATCCCCATCGCGACCATCCGCGCGTCGCAGAGGATCGGGGCACCGGCCGCGAGCGCTTCCCTCCCCGCGGTGCCGAGCCGGGGGTGGACGACGAGGTCGCGGGCGAGGTCGGTCTGGCCGCTGCCGTGGATCATCCGTACGGCGACCTTCTCGGCGTCGGCCGGGATCCCGGACAGGTCCGCCTCGCGGCGGATCGTCGCGAACGAGTCGACGTAGATGGCCGGCCCGTCGGCGACGTACTCGTACCGACGCGGCGGGGGACCCAGGTTCGGACTCAGGGTCGGACTCGGGGTCGGACTCAGACCAGGACGCCGTGCCATGGCGTGATCACCACCTCGGGGGTCCGGGCCGCCCAGGCGACGGCCGTGGCGGGGTCGATGCCGTCCTCGCCCACCGCGAAGTGGGTCAGGCTCGGCAGGTCGGCGACGGGGCCGTAGGGGAGCGGAACGCTCGCGTCGACAAGCTCGGCGTGCGAGGGCTCGGCGTGCGAGGGCTCGGCGTGCACGAGCGGGCGCTCGAGCTCATCGACATGCCAGGCGGCAGCCGGTCCGGCGCCGCGACGGTCGAGGAAGAGCAGGGCGTAGCCGACGAGCGCGGTCGGCGCGTCGGTGAGCGGGACGACCCGGCCCCACTGCTGACCGATGCGGAGCCGACCGGTCTCGGCGTCGAGAGCGACCAGGCCGAGGTCCCGGTGCCGGTCGGCGAGGTCGCCGCGGCCGTCGTCGAGGGTGAAGAGGAAGCGACCGGGGAGCGCGGCGAGGGCCGGCTCGGACAGGAGCAGCGCGTCGAGCGCGGCCGTGACCTGCCGGAGGTCGGCGCGTCCGCCGACCAGCCCGGTCAGCGGTGAGGTGAGCACGTTGCGCGCCAGGTCGTGCGCGCGGGACGGGAGCAGCCCGGTCGCCTCGATCGCAGTGACCACCCGCTCCGGGAGCACGCCGTCGGAGAGGGGCAGACCGCGCAGCTGGAGGTTGGCGCGACCCGTCACGTGGACCCGCGCGTCGCCGTACTCCTCGGCGACGGCGGCCAGCGCCATCAGCGAGGCTGCGCGGAGCCGACCGCCGGGCACCCGGATCCGCACCAGCGCGCCGTCATCGCCCGGCCAGGGGCGGAGGACGCCGGGACAGCGGTCAGGACGAGTCCGGGTCGTGCCCGAAACCGTGACACTCATCGAGATCCTCGCAAGGTCTCGGGCTCTGCGCGTCGCCCGCGGATGACCTCGCGGCGGCTACCGCAAGGGCCAGCAGGTCTTCGGACTCGGGATCACCCGGAACGGAGCGTCTTCCCAGGTCTCGTCGAGACGACCCAGTGACCTATGTGCTCCGCCCGTCACCCACACCGCTGCGCGTCAGTCCCGGACTCTCACCGGGTTCCCTGACCTCCACATGCATGGAGGTCGACTGGCGCTAGGACTGTACCAACCCTGACCGGGCGTCCGCGGCCCCAGTAGGTTGGCGGACATGCCAGCGCTCAAGGAGGTCGTGTCCCTGATCCACGGGTGGTACCCACCGGCCACCGCGGAGGACTGGGACGCCGTCGGTCTCGTGTACGGCGACCCGGAGCAGTCGGTCAAGAAGGTGATGTTCGCCGTCGACCCGTCGCCCGAGGTGGCCGCGGAGGCCGCGGAGTGGAAGGCCGACCTGCTGGTCGTCCACCACCCGCTGTTCCTCAAGCCGGTGCACGGGTTCGCGGCGACCACGCCGAAGGGGCGCACCCTGGCGACCCTCGCCGGTGCCGGTTGCGCCCTGCTGACCGCGCACACCAACGCCGACCAGGCCGCGGGCGGCGTCTCGGAGGCGCTCGCCACAGCGCTCGGCCTCACCGATCTCGAGCCCCTGGTCCCGGCAGTCGGCGAGCCGGTCGACAAGCTCACCGTCTACGTGCCGGAGGACGGCGCGCCGCCGGTCCGGGCCGCGCTCGCCGAGGCGGGTGCCGGCCAGATCGGGGACTACGACTTCGCGTCGTTCAGCGGCCACGGCGAGGGCCGGTTCCGCCCGCTCGACGGCGCCAACCCGATGATCGGCACGGTCGGCGAGATCGAGACCGTCGCCGAGGTCCGGATCGAGGTGGTCCTCGGCCGGCACCTGCGCCGCGAGGTGGTCGCCGCGATGCTGGCCGCCCATCCCTACGAGGAGCCGGCGTACGACGTCGTCGAGCTCGCCGATCCCGGGACGGTCACGACCGGCATCGGCCGGGTGGGCACGCTGCCGACCGTGACCCTCGCCGAGTTCGCCGAGACCGTCGCCGCCGTACTGCCGCTCACCCAGCACGGCGTCCGCGTCGCCGGAGACCCGGAGCGCGCCGTCAAGAAGGTCGCCGTCTGCGGTGGCGCCGGCGACTTCCTCCTTGACCGGGTCGCGGCCTCGGACGTCGATGTCTACGTCACCAGCGACCTGCGGCACCACCCGGCCGCGGAGTTCATCGAGAAGGGTGGCCCGGCGCTCGTCGACGTCGCCCACTGGGCGGCCGAGTGGACCTGGCTCCCGGTGGTCGCGGCCCGCCTGGCGGAGTCGCTCGGCAACGACGTGGACACCCGGGTGAGCACCCTGTGCACCGACCCCTGGACACTACGCATATGAAGGACAGCGCTGTATGAAGGCAGACCCGGACGCCCAGCTGAAGCTGCTCGAGCTCCAGCGGCTCGACGCCGCCGCCGACCAGCTGCGGCACCAGCGGGCGAACGTGCCCGAGGACGCCGAGATCACCGCACTGACGGTCCGGCGTTCCGACGTGCTAGGCCGCAGCCGCGACCAGCAGATCGTCGTCGACGACCTGACGGCCGCGCAGGAGAAGGCCGACGCCGACGTCGAGCAGGTCAAGGCGCGTCGCAAGCGCGACCGCGACCGGATGGACCAGGGGCTGATCACCAACCCCAAGGACCTGGAGCGCATGCAGCACGAGCTCGAGTCGCTCGAACGCCGGATCACGACGCTCGAGGACGAGGAGCTCGAGGTCATGGAGGACCTCGAGGCCGCGCAGACCGAGCTGGCCACCATGCGCGCCGACCTGGACGAGACCGACGAGCGGATCGCCACCCTGACCGCGACCCGCGACGAGAGGTACGCCGACATCGACGCCGAGCTGAAGCGGCTCGAGGGTGAGCGGGAGCCGATCGTCGTGGTGCTGCCGGCCGACCTGCTGGCGCTCTACGAACGGCTGCGCACCAACAAGAACGGTGTCGGTGCGGCGGAGCTCCGTGCCCGTCAGTGCACCGGCTGCATGATGAGCCTCGATCCCGCCGAGCTCGCGGACATCGGCCGCAAGGGCGAGGACGAGGTCATCCGCTGCGAGCAGTGCCAGCGGATCCTGGTCCGGACCAGCGAGAGCGGAATCTGACGTGACCGGTGGCTCGACCGGCGACCGCACCGGTCCCCGGTCGGTGATCGTCGAGGCCGACGGAGGCTCGCGGGGCAACCCCGGCCCGGCGGCGTACGGCGCCGTGCTCAAGGACGCTGAGACCGGTGAGGTCATCGCCGAGGACGGCCGCACGATCGGCGTCGCGACCAACAACGTCGCGGAGTACTCCGGCCTGATCGCCGGCCTCGAGCTCGCCGAGCTCTACGCGCCGGGCGCCGACATCGAGGTCCGGATGGACTCGAAGCTGGTCGTCGAGCAGATGAGCGGCCGGTGGAAGATCAAGCACCCGGACATGAAGCCGCTGGCGATGGAGGCCAACCGCCTCGCGCCCTTCGGTACGACGTACACGTGGATGCCCCGCGAGCAGAACAAGCACGCCGACCGGCTCGCCAACGAGGCCCTCGACGGCAAGCGGCACGGGGTCACCGTCCTGGTGCCCACGGACGAGTCGCTGATCGAGGAGATCGAGAGTCCGGCCGCGGTGACCGGGGTCGACCAGGCCGGTGCGCCACCCCAGCCCGCCGAGCCGACCACCCTGATCCTGGTGCGCCACGGCGTCACCCCGCACACCTCGGGGCGGCGCTTCTCCGGTGGCCTGGGCGGCGACAACCCCGGCCTCAGTGACGAGGGCCGCGACCAGATCCGCGCGGCGGCGGGCTGGCTGGTCGACCTGAAGGACCGCATCGACGCAGTCGTCTGCTCCCCGGTACGGCGGACCCGCGAGTCCGCCGAGATCATCGCCGCCGAGCTCGGCCTGCCGCTGGAGGAGGAGCCCGGCTTCGCCGAGATGGAGTTCGGGGTCTGGGACGGGCTGACCTTCATGGAGGTCGCCGAGCAGCACAAGGAGAGCTTCGAGTCCTGGCTCGGTGACCTCGACTCCGCGCCACCGGGAGGCGAGTCGTTCCGCGTCGTCGAGACGCGGGTGGTGGCCGGTCTCGAGCGGATCCTGGACCACCACGAGGGTCGCACCGTCGTCGTCGTGAGCCACGTGACGCCGATCAAGACCCTGGTCGCGCACGCGCTGAAGGCGCCCCTGGACGCGGTGTTCCGGATGGAGCTGAGCCCGGCGTCGGTCAGCGTCATCTCGTACTACCCCGACCACTCGGCCGCCGAGGGCGCCGGCCGCCACGGATCACTGCGGCTCTACAACGCGCTGCCGGCGGGCGTCCGGTCCATGCTCGAGACCGGCCGCTGGTGAGCAGCCGCGTCGTCGCCGTCAGACCTCGCTGACCACCACGTCGAGCTGGGTGCCCTTCTTGGTGGGCTCCTCCATCTCGACCGTCCAGCCCAGGTCGGACAGCAGCTCAGCGAGACCGGCCGGCGTCCGCGGGTCCCCGCCGTCCTCGAGCAGGGCGCGCACGAGGCGGCCCTTGGTGGCCTTGTTGAAGTGGCTCACCACCTGCCGCCGGCCGGCGACCTCGTGCAGCACCCGCACGGTCGCGACCCGGGGTGCGAGCTCGGCGGGCGGGCGCCAGAAGCCCGCGTACATGCTGGACCGGAGGTCCACCAGCAGCCCCTTGCCGAGCGCGTCGACGACAGCCGGGCCGAGCGACTCGCGCCACCAGCCCGCGACCGGTCCGAGGCCGGGCATGCAGGCATCGCCGGAGAGGCGGTAGGCCGGGATCCGGTCGCCCACCCGGACCAGCCCGAACAGGCTGGAGGTGATGGCCAGCCGGGACGCGGCTCGTCGCTTCGCCGTCGTGGAGAGCGTGTCGAGTCCGAGGGCCTCGTAGAGAACCCCGTCGTAGACCCGGTCCGCCCGGGCGGTCGGCGCGTCGGCCAGCGTCGCGTTGCGCGTGACCAGGTCGAACTGGGTGCGCGAGAGCCCGAGCACCGTGGCCGCGTAGTCCGGTTGGTCGCGACACATCGCGACCAAGGCGTCGAGGACCCGCTCCCTGGCGGGGGTCAATGACGGCAGCGACAGGGACTTGAGCTCGAGGGGCCTGCCCCGCCCAGGGGCCGCCTTGCCCTCGCTCGGCGGCAGCAGGATCAACATCAGCGCCCAGCGTAGTGCGCGGACGGCAGCAGTCCAGAGAGTGACCTCTCCGTGAACGCAGGACGTCCGCGCGCCGCCCGGCTGCGGCCCCTCCTGACCCGGTTAGGGTCGTCGCATGCCGAGCAATCTGGTGGTCCGGGTCAAGGAGAGCTCCGACGCCTTGCGGGCGGCGCTCAAGGAGGTCGAGCAGGAGCTCGACCTGCCCGGCGAGTTCCCCGCCGAGGTGCAGCAGGCGGCCGAGAAGGCCGCTGCCGAGCCGACCCTTCCCGACCTCGACCGCACCGACGTCGCGTTCCTCACCATCGACCCCGAGGGATCGATGGACCTCGACCAGGCCGTCCACATCGAGCGGGACGGCACGGGCTTCGTCGTCCACTACGCGATCGCCGACGTCGCTGCCTTCGTCCGTCCCGGCGACCCCGTGGACGTCGAGTCCCACGCCCGCGGCGAGACGTTGTACGGCGCCGGCAGCCGGATCCCGCTCCACCCGCCCGCCCTGTCCGAGGGCGCCGCCTCCCTCCTGCCGGACCAGACCCGACCCGCGCTGCTGTGGTCGATCACGCTCGACGAGGCCGGCGCTCCGACCGACGTCCAGGTCGAGCGCGCGCTGGTGCGGTCCCGTGAGCGGACGTCGTACGACGCCGCGCAGGCTGCGCTCGACGACGGGACCGCCGGCGACGTACTGCAGCTGTTGCGTGAGGTCGGCATGCTCCGCGAGCAGCAGGAGCAGGCCCGTGGCGGCGTCTCTCTCCCGCTGCCCGAGCAGGAGATCGACGTCACCGACGAGGGGGAGTTCCGGCTGGAGTTCCGCCGCCAGCTGCCCGTCGAGCTCTGGAACGCCCAGATCTCGCTGCTCACCGGGATGTCCGCCGCGAAGCTGATGATCGACGGCAAGATCGGGCTCTTGCGTACGCTGCCCCCGCCTGACCCGCGGGACGTCGAGCGCCTGCACCGCGTGGCGAAGGGGCTCGGGATCGAGTGGCCCGAGGGCACGGCCTACGACGCGTTCATCCGGTCCCTCGACACCAGCAGGGCGGCGCACCAGGCGATGGTCGTCGCCTGCACCCGGCTGCTGCGCGGCAGCGGCTACGCCGCGTTCGACGGCGAGGTGCCGGCGAAGCACGAGCACTCCGCGATCGCCGCGCCGTACGCCCATGTCACCGCACCCCTGCGCCGCCTCGGCGACCGCTACGCCGGCGAGGTCTGCCTCGCGCTGTGCGCCGGCAAGCCGGTGCCCGACTGGGTGTTGACCGCGTTGCCCGACCTGCCGAAGACCCTGGAGGAGTCCGGGCGGCGGGCCGGCTCCTACCAGCGGGCCGTGCTCGACGTGATCGAGTCGGGCCTGCTCGCCCATCGGCTGTGCGAGGAGTTCGCCGGCGTGATCACCAGCGTCCACGAGGACGACCCGCGCAAGGGCGTCGTCGTCCTCTCCGAGATCGGCGTCGAGGCGCCGGTGACCGGCGAGAGCGACCTGCCCCTCGGGACCGAGGTCCGGGTCACGCTCGAGTCCGCCGACCTGGCGACGCGCGAGGTGGGGTTCCGCCTTGGCTGAGCGTCCAGGTCTCGTCCTGGTCACCGGCGGCGTCCGGTCCGGCAAGTCGGCCCACGCCGAGTCGCTGCTCGCGTCCGAGCCGACCACGACCTACATCGCCGCCGGCCCGACCTACGACGACGCCGACTGGCGCGCCCGGATCGCCCGTCACCGTGAGCGCCGACCCGCGACCTGGGCCACCATCGAGACCACCGACCTCGCTGTCGCCCTCGCCGAGGCGACCGGTCCGGTGCTGGTCGACTGCCTCGGCACCTGGCTCGACGCGACCATCGGCGGCGCGGGGCTGTGGGAGGCGCCGGTCGACGAGGTGGAGGGGTACGTCGCCACCCGCACGACCGGTGTCACTGCCGCCCTGCGCGCGGCGACGAGCCCGGTCGTCGTCGTCACCAACGAGGTTGGCCTCGGCGTCGTCCCCGAGCACCGCTCGGGCCGGATCTTCCGTGACCTGCTCGGCACCATCAACCAGCGGATCGGCAGCGTGTGCGACGAGGTGCACCTGGTGGTAGCGGGACGGGTGCTGCGGATCTGAGAGCCGTTGTCGGTGCTCGCGCCTAGCGTGCCGGACATGGCTATCGCACGTGATCCCTACTTCGTCCTGGACTGCCCCGACCCCGGCGAGCTGGCCCGCTTCTACGGCGAGCTGCTCGGCTGGACGCCCTCGGTCGACGACGACGGCGGCTGGGCCCGCATCAAGTCGGACAACGGGGCGATCTTCTTCCAGCGGGTCGAGAGCTTCCGCGCCCCGGACTGGCCGGGGCAGGACGTCCCCCAGCAGATGCACATCGACGTCGACGTCGACGACCTCGACGAGGCCGAGGCGGCGACGCTCGCGATCGGGGCGACCAAGCACCCGCACCAGCCGGGGGAGTCGTTCCGGGTCTTCCTCGACCCGGCCGGCCACCCCTTCTGTCTCTGCAAGGTTTAGGGCGCTCCGGCGAGCCCGATCAGGAGCGCGGCGAGCGCGACCTCGATCGCGGCGCCGAACACGTCGCCGGTGACCCCGCCGAAGCGGCGGACGGCGCGCCCGACGAGCAGGAGTACGGCGAGCGCGGCCACGCCGACCGCCAGGGGGCCCCGCCACGGGTCGACGAGCGCGGCGGCGCCGGCGAGCCCGGCCCACCCGACGAGGGTCCACCAGCCCGGCACCCGCCGGGTGAACGTCGAGCCCAGGCCGTCGCGCCGAGCCGGCGGGACCGGACTGGCGCAGGTGATCCACAGTGCGGCCCGCGATGCGCAGACCGCGGTGCCGGCGACCACCGCGGACCGCGTGTCGCCCACGAACGTGGCGAGCGCGGCCGCCTGCGCGCCGAGCACGAGGACGACGGCCACCACGCCGGCCGGGCCCGCCGTACCGCCCTTCATCACGGCGAGCGAGCGCTCCCGGTCGTAGGAGGCCGTGAGCCCGTCGGCGACGTCGGACAGCCCGTCCAGGTGCAGCGCGCGGCTCCCCAGCGCGAGGGCGCCGAGCGCGACGAACGCGACCGCGAGCGGCGGGATTGTCGTCTCGCCGCCGGCCCACAGGATCGCCCCGACGAGGGCGCCGAGGGGGAGCACGGCGACGGGTGCGAGCACCAGCGCCCCGGTGGCGACGCCGGGGGTCACCCGCAGCACCGCCGGTACGGGGATCGCCGTGAGCATCCCGAGCGCGAGCCGCAGGCTGCGCCCCACGACCGCCGGACTGCGTCCGGTCACTGCGGCGGCAGCAGGTCCGCGAGCAGCGCGACGTCGCGGAGCACGGCGACGGCCGACCGCAGCACCGGCACCGCGGCGACGGCGCCCGAGCCCTCGCCGAGCCGCAGCCCGAGGTCGAGGACCGGCTCGAGGCCGAGCTTCGCGAGCGCGAGCGTCTGGGCGGGCTCGGTCGAGCGGTGGCCTGCGGCGAACCAGGCCGCTGCGCCCGGCGCCAGCCGGTCGGCGGTCAGGGCGCAGGCGACCGACATCAGGCCGTCCAGCAGGACGGGGACGCCGCGCTCGGCGGCGCGTGCGAGGTAGCCGGTGGCCGCGGCGAGGTCGGCGCTGCTGAGCGCGGTCAGGGTGTCGACGGGATCGAGCACGCGGTCGCCGGCGCGGTCGAGGGCCTGCTGCACGACCTGGACCTTGTGGCTCCAGGTGGCGTCGTCGACGCCCGTGCCGCGACCGGTGACCTCGCTGGCGGGCAGTCCGAGCGCGGCGGCGACGAGCGCAGCTGCCGGCGTGGAGTTGCCGATGCCCATGTCGCCGCTCAGCAGCAGCTGCGCCCCGGCATCGATCTCCTCGTCGGCCGCCGCCCGGCCGGCATCGAGGGCGCGCCGGGTCTCGTCGGGCGTGAGGGCGTCCTCGAGGTGGATGGCCCCGCTGCTGCGCCGTACCTTGCTGGCCTGCACGTCCGCAGGCACGCCGTCGAGGTCGTCGTCGACGCCGAGGTCGAGCACCCGGACGTGGACGTCGTGCGCGGCCGCGAGGGCCGACACCCCGGCCTTCCCGGCGACGAAGGTGCGCACCATCGCGGCGGTGATCTCGGCCGGGTACGCCGACACGCCGTGCTGGGCGACGCCGTGGTCCCCGGCGAAGATCACCAAGCGCACGTTCACGAGGGGCGCCGGTGGCACCTGGCCCTGGGCTGCTGCGAGCCAGACGGCGAGGTCGCCGAGCCGGCCCAGCGCACCCGCTGGGGTCGCGAGCCCGGCGAGCCGGTCAGCCGCGGCTGCGGCGAGGCTCGGGTCCGGCGGCGGGACCGGAGACCCGGTCGTAGAGGGGCGATCGACCATGGTGGGAACCTACCGCCCCTCCGACCGGGGTCAGACGAACACCAGGGGCCTGGACCGTGGAGGCGTGGGCACGTCTCGATCTGAGATCCTGGCGCGGTGACGAGCGGTGGACACTCCGTCCTGGTGGTCCCCGTGCCCGAGCTCGAGCCGTTCGTCCGCGGCCGGTGGGTGCACTACCTGCCGAGCTGGCTCTCCCACGACCCGACGTTCACCCACGCCCACATCACCGCGCTGGCGCCGTACCTCCCACGGCCGACGGCCGCCGACCTGGCGCGTGTTGCCGGCGTCGCCGCGGCGACGACTCCCTTCGACTACGTGCTCCGCGAGGTCGCGGAGCTCCCGGACGGGTTCCTCCACGCGCCGCCCGAGCCCGTGGAGCCGTTCGTCGCGCTGACCCATGCTCTGTGGGAGGCCTTCCCGCAGTGCCCGCCCTACGCGGGGGAGTACGACGTCGCCCCGCACGTCACTCTCGACCAGCGGTCCGATCTGGTATCGGCCAGGAGCACCCGCGCGCTCCTCGGGGACCTGCTGCCCGCCCGGTGCCGGGCGGACCGGTTGGAGCTGCACTGGTACGAGGAGGGCAACTGCCACGTGGTCGTCGACTGGAAGCTCGGCTAGCGCTGCTCGAGTGCCTCCCACACGGCCGTGCCGCGGTCGTGCGTGCCGAGACCGCGGGTGACGTACGCGGCGGCGTACGAACCGCCGAAGGACCACCAGGCGCTGCTGCCGCCCGCCCCGCCCATGCTGATCTCCTCGTCGTCGACCTGGAAGCCGAGCGTCCAGGTGACCTCCCGGTCGAGGACGCGGTCGCGGCCGGTTGCGGCCGTTCCGACGTACGCCGCGTGCAGTGCCGGTCCGAGCAGTGTCGCGACGGCGCCGTCGGGGGACATCAGGTCGGCGTAGAACCTCGCCAGCCCACGGGCCGAGGCGTGCAAGGCGACGGCCGGGAAGCTGCAGGTGCGGAACCGCTCGGAGTTGAGGACGTCGATGTCGAGCAGCCCGGGCGGCCGGCCCAGCGCCGGGCCCCATCGGGGATCGTCGAGGTACGACGCCGGCCAGCCCGCGTCGACGGCCACCACGTCGGCGACCCGGCCCAGGTCGGCGGGGGAGACGCGCAGGTGGACGTCCCAGCCGTGCGCGGCCGCGATCGCGGCGAACCGGTCGGCCAGGTCGTCCCCCGTGGCGCGACGGAGGATCTCGTCGCACAGGTGGCCGTAGGTGAGGGCGTGCTCGGCGACCGCGGCACCGGGCTCGTGCTCCGGTGGGGCAGCGGCGAGCATCGCGACCAGGGCCGCGCGGTCGTCGTACGGGACGTCGGCCGCGGCCTCGGGGAAGCACGCGAGGCCCGCCGAGTGGGCGAGGACCTGGCGCACGGTGGTCGCGGCCTTGCCGGCGGAGGCGTACTCGGGCCAGACCTCGGCCACCCGCTGGTCGAGCCCGAGAGCTCCCTCGGCGACCGCGGTGAGGACCGTGAGGGCGGCGAACGGCTTGGCGACCGAGTACGTCATCACCAGGGTCGCCGGGTCCCAGGGCACGGCGCCGTCGCGGGTGCCGACCTGGTGCTCGACCTCGACCTCGCCGTCGCGGATGACGCACACCGCCGCCCCCGGCTCGGAGCCGTCGGCGGCGAAGGAGTCGAGGATGCTGACCACCGGGTGCATGCCCTGATTCTTGCGTCACTCGGCGGAATGCCCGGGACTTCGCCGGGGTCGGAGGGCTCGTCGACGTTCGTCGGGGTCTGAGCCTCGTGTAGCCACACGCCCACCGTCTTACATTTCGTGACACACTTGCCGCATGGCAGCCACGATCACCTTCCGCCCTGACGACGAGGCGCGCCTTGCGCTCGAGGAACTCACTGCTGACGGCACCCCCGTCTCGGCAGCCGTGCGGAACGCTCTGGTCGAAGCCGCTGCGCGCCATGCGAAAGCCCGGCTCCGGTCGGAGGTGGAGGCGTTGGCGACCGACCCGGAAGACCGGGCTGAAGCCGCTCGCGTCCTCCGCGACATGGAGCACCTGCGTGCGTGGTGACGTCTATCGGGTCCGCTCGCCGCGGGGAGCCCGCGGCCATGAACAGCAGGGGAGCCGCTACGCAGTTGTCGTGCAGTCCGACGACTTCGAGGCATTGTCCACTTGGCTGGTTGCCCCCACCTCGACCTCCGCGAGGGCAGCGACCTTCCGACCAGTTGTCGAGGTCAACGGCGAGCAGACTCTGGTGCTCGCCGAACAGACGAGCGCGGTCGACACGAGCCGACTCGGTGAGCGCGTCGGCCACCTCGGATTCGACGAGCTGAGGGCCGTCGATGCGGCCCTTCGTCTCGTCCTCAGTGTCTGAGGCGCTGAGAAGAGCGGTTCCAGCGACGAGCGCCACATCCTTGCCGCGCTGGACGATCTCGTCGACTCGTGCGAGCCAGGTCTTGATGTGGAGTAGTTCCTTGGCTGCCTTCCGGTCCATCAGAGGAGTACCGCCTCGCGGCGGATGTCGTCATCGAGTCGTTCCTTCAGACCGCCGTACGAGGTGAGGTCGACCTCACGGCCAAGAACTTGCTCGATGAGTTGCGTGAAACGGATGAACCCGAACGACGAGGTGCCTTCAGGCGGTTCCACCAAGAGATCGATGTCGGAGTCCCTACGCGCTTGGTGGCGTGCCACGGAGCCGAAGACCGCGAGTCGGGAGTAGCCGTGCTCGGCCGCCAGCGCCTTCAGGACTGGCGCGGCCGCGGCAAGGAGGACCTCGGGATGCACGGCGCCGAGATCGGGCGCGAACTTGAGTTGCTGGCTGACCGCTGGCTGCGAGATGTCGAGCACTTCTGCGATCTGCCGTTGGCTCATCCCGGTCGCGACCATCGCGCGGAGGGCAAGCGCGCGCCGCAGCCGCGCAACGTCCTCGTCGCGCCGGGCGTCGCGGTACTCGCCCACCAGTGCCATAAGGCAATCTTATCACTGAACCTGTCGCGCTCTGGCTCAGTGCCCGCGGTCGGCCGTCCGCCGCTGGTGTTCGCCTTCGAGTCTGGTGGGGACTAACGACGGCTGATTTCAGCGTTTCCGCAGGTCAGGGGCCATTTGGGGGACGGGCCGACCTGTAAGCCGGGTTCTGTGATCGGTGACCATCCATCTACGACCGCCGTTGCCGACGGCCTCCAGCGGCCTACCCGTGTACTCGGGCGAGCAGCCCTCGAACGCACACTGTCTGGCCTTGCTCCGGGTGGGGTTTGCCGAGCCGCCCCGGTCACCCGGGGCGCTGGTGGGCCCTTACTCCACCGTTTCACCCTTACCTCGCCCTCGAGAGGGTGAGGCGGTCTATTTTCTGTGGCACTTTCCCGCGGATTGCTCCGGGTGGGTGTTACCCACCACCCCGCTCTGTGGAGCCCGGACTTTCCTCGGAACCCGCTCCTGTCACCAGGAGTGAGTCACGCGGTCACCCGGTCGGCCCGTCCTCGTCACAGGGTAGTGCTTCCGGGAGGAGTGCGACGGAATCACCGCTCCCGTGCCATCGTTGGAACCCCCATGAGCGAGCAGGACATCCCGCTGCAGGCCCCGGGCATCGCGTTCCCGGGTGCGGTCGCGCGTCCGGAGAGCGCCTACCGCACGGCCCACGACCTGCTGGAGCGGAGGGCGCCGAGCGAGGCGCTCAAGATCCTCGAGCCGGCGCTCGACCAGGAGCCGGCCAACCGCGGCCTCCGGCTGCTGCGCGCCTGGGCCTACCTGATGCGCGCGCAGCTGGTGAAGGCGTCCGACGAGCTCGCCCAGCTGGTCGAGGACGACCCGTCCGACGCGTGGGCGCAGCACGCCCTCGGACGCGCGCTCGAGCGGCAGTCCCGTCACCGTGAGGCACTGCCCCACCTCCGCCTCGCGGCGGCGATGAGCGGCGACGTCGAGCACGAGCTCGCGGTGCTCCGCGTGGAGCGGCTGGCGGGGGATCTCGACAAGTAGCCGGGTCAGGCGGTGCGGGTGATGCTCACGTCCACGGTCATCCGTGACGTCTTCGCCCCGGAGTAGATGCCGCTGAGCGGCGAGACGTCGTGGTAGTCGCGCCCGGTCGCGATCGCGATGTAGCGGTCGTCCGGCGCCGTGTCGGCGGTCGGGTCGAAGGCCTGCCAGCCGGCGTCCCACCACTCCAGCCAGGCCTTCGAGTCGCCGGCGACGGTCTCGCCGACGACCGGCTCGGCGACCGGGTGCACGTAGCCGGAGACGTACCGGGCGGGGATCCCGATCGATCGCAGCCCGCCGATCGCCAGGTGCACCATGTCCTGAACGACCCCGGCGCGCTGCCGCCAGGCGTCGGCCGCGGGGCTGCGCACGTCCGTCGACCCGGGGAGGAAGTCGATCGACTCGTTGACCAGTCGGCACACCTCCCGGGCGGCCTCGCCCGGCAGCGTGCTGGCGTCGGCGATCGCGCGGACGGCGTCGGCGAAGTCCGGGGGAGGGGCGACCATGGCGGGGAGCGTGAGGTACTCCGTCCACCGGTCGGCCACGGCGCGGTCGCCGTACTCCTCCCACGGCGTGGTGGGCGGCGCGGCAGCCGCCCGGTCGACCTGCACGGTCGACGTCGCCACCACGGACATCGCGTCGTGCGGGTCGAGGACCTCGAAGGTGATGACGTGGCTGCCGAAGTAGTCGCGGTACTCCGACGTCCATGGCTTGGGGTGCACGGCGAGGCGGGTGTGGACCACGATCTGGCCGGGCGTGGTCACCGGCGTCATCCGGGCCTGGTTGTACGACGCAGCGGCCAGCCCGTCGTACTCGAACTCGGTGGTGTGCACGACCCGCAGCTGCATGCTCACTGCCGGACCCCCTTCCAGGACACGGCTTCGGCGCCGGCGAAGTACTTGCGGCTGATCGCGGCGGTCGCGGCCGCGCAGGTGCGCTGGAGCATCTCCATCTCCTCGGGGAGGTCGGCGACCACGTCGGCGAGCGAGCGGTACTCCAGCTCGGCGCGGGTGCGGCCGATCAGCCGGTGCGCCTCGTCCTGGAAGCCGGCGCGCGCGCTGCCCGGCTCCATCTCGTCGAGGCACTGCTCCGCGCGGTTGAGGGCGAACACAACCGACCGCGGGAACAGCCGGTCGAGCAGCAGGAACTCCGCCGCCGCCCGCTCCGTCTCCATCCCGCGATAGGTGCGGAGGAACGCCTCGTACGCGCCGCAGGCCCGGAGCGTGCTCGCCCACTGCGCGACGCTCCCGCTCGACAGCGACGTCGCCGCGATCAGCCGCGACGTCATGTCGGCGCGCTCGAGGCAGCGACCGAGCATCAGGAAGTGCCAGCCCTCGTCGCGGGTCATCGTCGCGTCCGCCGTGCCGTTGATGAGGGCCGCGCGCTCGCGCACCCACTGGAAGACGTACGGCGGCCGCAGCCCGTCGAAGCGCCCGGAGGGGATCGACAGGTAGGTGGTGTTGATGACCTCCCAGAGCGGCACCGAAAGGATCTCGCGCGCCCGCCGGGCGCTCTCCCGTGCGGCCGCGATGGCGGCCGCGATCGACGTGGGCGAGCTCATGTCGTAGGCGAGCAGCCGCAGCACCTGGTCGATGTCGACCTTGGCCGACAGGGCGACCCCGAGCTGGACGGCCGCGTCGTCGGGCTCGAGGCCCATGATCAGCAGCAGGTCGCGGCAGGTCTGCGACTCGTCGACTCCGGCGTCCTCGAGCAGGAGCTGGGTCTGCACGTCGAGGATCCGGGCGGTGTCCTCGGCCCGTTCGACGTACCGGCCGATCCAGAACATCGACTCCGCGATCCGGCTGAGCATCATGCGGAGCCCCCCTGTTCCTGTCCCTGGGCCTGTCCCGGTCCCTGGGCCTGTGCCTGGGCCTGGGCTGGGGCGACCTGCCCGACCGGCCCGGCGAGCACCCAGGTGTCCTTGGTGCCGCCCCCGCGGGAGGAGTTCACGATCAGCTCGCCCTTGCCGAGCGCGACCCGGGTCAGGCCGCCGGGCAGCACCCACACCCGGTCACCGTCGTTGACCGCGAACGGCCGCAGGTCGACGTGGCGTGGACCGAGCTCGCCGTCGACGAACGTTGGCACCGTCGAGAGCTGGACGACCGGTTGCGCGATCCACGACCGCGGGTCCGCCAGCACCTTCGCGCGCAGCGTGTCGAGCTCGGCCGCCGAGGCGTGCGGACCGATCACGATGCCCTTGCCGCCGGACCCGTCGACCGGCTTGAGCACCAGCTCGTCCAGGCGGTCGAGCACCTCCTCGCGGGCCTCGGGCTCACCCACGCGCCAGGTGTCGACGTTGCGGATGACCGGCTCCTCCGCGAGGTAGTAGCGGATGATGTCCGGCAGGTAGGTGTAGACCAGCTTGTCGTCGGCGACGCCGTTGCCGACCGCGTTCGCCAGCGTCACGTTGCCCGCGCGGGCGGCGTCGATCATCCCGGGACAGCCGAGCATCGAGTCGGCCCGGAAGTGGACGGGATCGAGGTACTCGTCGTCGATCCGGCGGTAGATGACGTGCACCGGCGCCAGGCCCTTGGTGGTCCGCATCATCACCTCGCCGCGCCGGCACACCAGGTCGCGCCCCTCGACCAGCTCCACGCCCATCGTCCGGGCGAGGAGCGCGTGCTCGAAGTAGGCGCCGTTGTAGACGCCCGGGGTGAGGACGACGACGGTCGGGTCGGTGACGCCGGCGGGCGCGGCAGCGCGCAGGGCGGTGAGCAGCCGCTGCGGGTAGCCGGCGACCGGCCGGATCCGGTGCTGGGCTGTGGTCTCGGGCAGCGCGGCCGAGATGGCCCGGCGGTTCGTCATCACGTACGACACACCCGACGGGACCCGCACGTTGTCCTCGAGCACCCGGAACTCGCCGGTGTTGTCGCGGATCAGGTCGATGCCGGACACGTGCACTCGCACGCCGTTGGCCGGCCGGACGTTGGCAGCCTCGCGGTGGAAGTGGGACGAGGTCGTGATCACCCGGCGCGGGATCACCCCGTCGTCGAAGACCCGGCCGGCGTCGTACACGTCGGCAAGGAACGCCTCCAGCGCCCGCACCCGCTGCTGGACGCCGCGCTCGATGACCGACCAGGTGTCCATCTCGATGACCCGCGGCAGGATGTCGAGCGGCATCGCCCGCTCCTCACCGCCGATGTCGAACGTCACGCCCTGGTTGAGGTAGCCCGCCTGGAGGGTCTCCACCCGGCTGACCAGCTCGGGCGTGGTCATGGTGTCGAGCGAGTCGCGCAGCCGGAGGTACGGCGACCGCAGCTGGTCGCCGTCGAACATCTCGTCGTAGGCAGGCCCGTTGGAGCCGTAGCCCTCGAACATCGTGTTCACGTCGACCCGATCCGTGCCCATGGCCGGACACTACTCATGTCGGGTAACGCGGATGTTGCAGGAACCGGCTGTAGTTTGAGGCCCATGCAGTACTGGTTCTGTCTGACGCACCACGTCGTGGAGCCCGAAGAGGGCTGCCCCAACAAGGACCGGCTGGGTCCCTACCCGACCGCGGCCGAGGCGGCCCGCGCGCTCGAGAAGGCGGCCGAGCGCACCGAGGCCTGGGACGAGGACCCGGTCTGGAACGACGACGTCGAGGACAAGTAGGTCGTTGCCTCCCTTCCGACGCCGGCGCAAGATCAAGCCGGTCGCCGACGGTCCCCGCGGCGCGATCTCGTTCACCCCGTGGCTCGGGATGATCCTGACCGTCTCGTCGTTCTTCCTCTACGCCGCCAGCGGCCTGATCGCCCCGTGGTGGGGGATCGTCGTGATGGTCGCGATCTGGCTCGTGCTCTTCGTGCTGTGCTGCGTCTGGTGGACGCCGTACCCGAAGCGGCTGGTCTGGATCGGGGTGCTGTCGTACCCGCTGTGGTTCTGCCTGATCGTCGGCGGCGCGCTCGTGTTCGGCTGGAAAGCCTGAGCCCGCGTCGGCGAAAAACGAAGACTGCGGGGAAAGACGGAGGTTGATCGAGGCGGCTCCAACACCTCAACCAGCTCTTGAACGTCCTCCCCCGCAGCCCTCTTGCGTCACGTGGTTGGGGGACCAGTTGGTGACGGGCTCATTTCATCGTGCGCCTTGACAGGTGTCAAGTTCCGACTGGCCAAGTGGTCAAACTTATCAGGACACTTGACCAAATTGTCAGATTTGGGACTACGCTCAACGGCATGGCGAGCGCCTCGGGTCGTAGACCGCCGGCTGATAAGTACGACGAACGCCGCCGGGCGATCGCCGAGTCGGCGACCCGAACCCTGGGCGAGCTGGGCTACGCCCGCGCCAGCCTCCGCGAGATCGCGAACAACTCCGACTTCAGCCACGGTGTCGTCCACTACTACTTCAAGGACAAGCACGACCTCATCGTCTACTGCGTCCGCGAGCTGAAGACGGTCTGCGTCCGACGCTACGACGGCGTCGTCGCCGACTCGCGGACCCCGGACGAGTTGGTGACCGGGTTCGCCGACGAGCTGGCCGACACGCTGAAGGAAGAGGCGTCCATGCACCGCCTCTGGTACGACGTGCGCAGCCAGAGCATGTTCGAGGAGCGGCTGCGGGACGTCGCGACCGAGATCGACGGCTGGCTGGAGCAGATGATCTGGCGGATCGTGTCCCGGTACGCCGAGCTGGCCGGTGCCGAGCCGGCGCTGCCGCCGTCCGTGCTCTACGGGATCCTCGACGGCCTGTTCCAGCAGGCCTTGATCGCCGTCACCCGCGGCCACGACGGCGCGCTCGACGAGCTGCGCGAGCTGGTGCACCAGCTGTTGCCGACGATGATCCGGCCGTCGCTCACGACCTGAGGAACCGGCTGCCGAGTGCGGCTCCGACGTCGGCCAGGTGGGCGACGACCTCGTCGGTGGTGGATTCGACCAGGCCCGATCGCCAGGCCAGCATCAGCTCGATGAAGCCGCCGATGCCGAGCAGCGTGTTGATGCGCAGCGCCTGCTCGTCGACGCCCTCGCGGAGGAACGGCCGGGCCAGCCCGATCATCAGGTCGGTCGCCATCTGCACGGTGTCGCGCCGGCGCTGCTCGAGGACTGCGCTGCCGGCGTGGTCGCCGAAGATGATCTGCGCGCGAGCCGGCTCGTCGGCGATGTGGTGCACCACGGCGTCCAGCACGGCGCGCAGCTGGTCGAGCGCGCCCTCGTCGCTGGCGGAGGCGATCACCGAGGTGAGCATGTCGAGCGTCTCGTCGCGCATCTGGTCCCACACGGTGCCGAGCAGGGCGTCGCGGTCGGTGAAGCTCTCGTAGAAGTAGCGGTCGGTGAGGCCCGCCTGGGCACAGACGCCCCGCATCGTGACCGCCGCCCAGCCCTGCTCCTGCCAGATCTCGAGAGCCGCCTCGACCAGCTGGGCACGGCGCTCGGCGCGGCGCTGCTCCGCGCTCTTGCCGCCGTACCTCCGGGGGGAGACCTTCGCCGCTTCCACGAGAACATCTTGACGGCAGGTGCCCTCAGAATGCAATCTGATGGCATGCGCCAGCAGAAATGGCCGCCGGTCCGCGCTTCGTTGCGGAGCCACGCGGCAGCCGGGGTTACCTCCCTGACCCTCCGGCCCCTCACCGTCGTCATCCCGCCCAGCCGCCGCGGGGTGCTCGTCGCCCGCCGGGTGGTGGCCACCGGCCTGGCCGTGATCGGGCCCGGCCTCGCCGGCAGCCGGATCGTGCCGGTCGACCGGTCGGCCAGCCGCGGGCCGTCGGTGCGGGGTGAGTGGGTCCGCGGCCCGCGCGCCCGTCGCGACGACGCCGTGATCCTCTACGTGCACGGGAGCGCCTACACGATCTGCTCGGCGCGCACCCACCGCGGCATCACCACCCGGCTGTCCCAGGCGAGCGGCCTGCCGGTCTTCGCCTGTGACTACCGGCTGGCCCCGAACCACCGGTTCCCATCTGCGGCCGACGACGTCCGTGCGGCGTACGAATGGCTGCTCGCGGAGGGCCACGACCCCGACCGGATCGTCATCGCCGGCGACTCCGCGGGTGGGCAACTGGCGGTGGACCTCGCCCTCCAGCTCATCAACGAGGGGGCGCGGCCGCCGGCCGCCCTGGCGCTGTTCTCACCGCTGTTCGACCCGACCTTCGAGCTCGCGGCGGGGCGGGAGCGGCTGCGTCGCGACCCGATGATCTCGGCGGCCCGCGCCCAGCAGCTGCTCGATCTCTACTTCGCCGACGAGGACCGCGCGGCGCCCCGGCTGACGCTGTCCTTCGACGGCGCCGGGTCGTTCCCGGCGACCCTGGTCCAGGCCGGCGGCCGCGAGATGATGGCCGCCGACGCCGAGGCGCTCGCCGCCGCGCTCGTCGCGGCCGGCGGCCGGTGCGAGCTGGAGATCTGGCCCGGCCAGATGCACGTCTTCCAGGCGCTGTCGCGGGTCGTGCCCGAAGCCCCGGCGGCGATCGCGCGGGCAGCGGAGTTCGTGGTCACCGAGCTCGATGCCGCCAACCGTCGCGGCTCCTTCGAGCTTCTCGAGGGCGCATGAACCGCCGTACCTCCCGGGCCCACGCCGTCGTCACGGGCGCGGGCAGCGGGATCGGCCGCGCGTTCGCGCTGGAGCTGGCGAAGCGTGGAGGCAAGGTGGTCTGCGCCGACCTCGACGAGGCCACGGCCAAGGAGACCGTGGTCCTGATCGAGCAGGCGGGCGGCGAGGCGATCGCGGTGGCCTGTGACGTCGCGATCGAGCAGCAGGTGCGCCAGCTCTCGGAGGCGGCGACAACGTGGCTCGGTCGTACGCCGGACCTGGTGATCAACAACGCCGGCATCGGTGCCGGCGGCCTGCCCGTCGGTGAGGCGCCCCTCGACGACTGGCAGCGCACGCTCGGGGTGAACCTCTGGGGCGTCATCCACGGCTGCCACGTGTTCGTGCCGCAGCTCCGCGAGCACGGCAGGGGAGGGATCATCAACGTCGCGTCGGCCGCCGGGTTCACGGCGGCGCCGCGGATGGCGGCCTACAACGTCAGCAAGGCGGGCGTGGTCAGCCTCTCCGAGACCCTCGCTGCCGAGCTGGCCGGCACCGGCGTGGCCGTGACCGTGCTCTGCCCGACCTTCGTGCGCACCAACATCTTCGGCGGCGAGCTGATCGACCCGGCGGCGGCCGAGGTCGCCCGCCGGATCGCCAGGCTGGCCGGCTTCTCGCCCGAGCGCGTCGCGCGGATGACCCTCGACGCCCACGACCGCGGCCGGCTCTACGTGATGCCCCAGCTGGACGCGAAGGCGCTGTGGCGGCTCAAGCGGCTGGCGCCGGCGCCGTACGCCCGCGTCGCCGGCCTGATGGGGCGCTTCGCGCCCGAGCCCGAACCGACCCAGGAGGAACGATGACCTACGACTTCGACGCGATGCTGCAGACCATCAAGGACAAGCAGTGGTCGCTCGCCGACATCGACTGGGACGCACCCGGTGCGGAGACGATGACCGACGAGCTGCGGGCCAAGATGCAGCCGTTCATGGCCGACCTGGTGTGGATCGAGCACGTCGGCGCCCGCGGGTTCGCCTCGCTCGCCACGATGGCGCCGACCCCGGCGATCAAGGAGATCTACGAGTACTTCCACGCCGAGGAGCAGAAGCACGCCAACGCCGAGCTGGCCCTGATGAAGCGGTGGGGGATGCTCGACGACAGCGGCACCATCCCGGAGCCCAACATCAACGTGAAGATGGCGATCAAGACCCTCGACACGTTCGGCGACTCGCTGCCGCTCACCGGCCTCGCGACGCTGATCCCGCTGCTGGAGTGCGCGCTCGACGGTGCGCTGGTGAAGTTCCTCCTCGACGAGGTCTCGGACCCGGTCTGCCACGAGGTCTTCCGGCACATCAATTCCGACGAGGCCCGGCACATCACCGTCGACTTCCAGGTGCTCGAGCTGATCGGGGCGGGGCCGCTGCACAAGCTGCTCATCGAGTCGGCGAGCAACCTGAAGCCCCAGGTCGTGCTCGGCCTGATCGTGGTCTTCGTGCCGCTGATCAACAAGATGCGCGACAACATCATCGCGATGGGCCTGCCCGAGCAGAAGCTCTACAACGCGGTGAAGCGGTTCAACACGATCGGGTCCCGCGGCGAGTACACCTCGCGGATCCCGGCCTATCACGTGCTGCGCTCGCAGGCCGGCATGGTGATCAACCGGGCCCACCCCTATCACCGGCTGCTGGCAGACCCGCTGGTCAAGGTGACGTCGTTCGTGCCCGCGCGGCTCCTGGGCAGGCCGCAGGCGTGGGTCGACGAGATCACCCACGAGCCGGTGGCCTCGTGAGCCCGACCGCGTTCCGCGGTGACCTGCTCGTCGGTGAGGACTGGCGGTCCCGTGACTTCCGCGGGCTCCGCGTCGCCGTCGTCGCGTCCGCCGACGAGGCCGCCCGGATCGTGCCGTACGTCGCCCGGTCCGCGTCGAGCGTGAAGGTCTTCCAGCGCTCGCCGGCGTTGCTCCTCCCGGCCCGCCTTCCGGTTCCCGGAGGCCCGCTCCGCCGGAGCCTGGCGCGTCTGAACCTGCGGCTGTCGGTCGACGACCCGTGGCTCCGCCGCCAGCTCACGCCGCACGACGACCGGCCCCGCGTCGTCGTACGCCGTGGCTTCTACGCCGCCCTGCAACAGCCGAACTGCAAGCTCTACACGTGGCCGGTCTACGCCATCGTGGAACAGGGCCTGCGGAGCGCGGAGGGCGTCGAGCACCGCGTCGACGTCATCGTTCTCGGAGCCGACGTCGACATCGCCAGCTGCGCCACCCGAGAGGAACACATCGCATGACCGTGACACCCGAGTGCGCCCTCGACCACGAGGTCGCCATCATCGGCGGCGGCTTCTCCGGCATCGGCGCCGCGATCCTGCTCGAGAAGGCGGGGTTCGGCGACTACCTGATGATCGAGGACGGCGACGGCGTCGGCGGCGCCTGGCACTGGAACACCTACCCGGGGGTGGCGGTCGACATCCCGTCGTTCAGCTACCAGTTCTCCTTCGAGCAGATGGCCGGCTGGTCGCGGGTCTACGCGCCGGGCCGCGAGCTGAAGGCGTACGCCGAGCACTGCGTCGACAAGTACGACGTCCGCCGGCGCACCCGGCTCAACACGCGGATCGTCTCGGCGGCCTTCGACGAGGAGGGCGACTTCTGGCGGCTCGGGACCGCGGACGGCGACACCATCACCGCCCGTCACGTCGTGGGCGCCACCGGCGTCCTCACCCAGCCGAAGCTGCCGGAGATCGCCGGCATCGAGACCTACGCCGGCACCGTCATGCACACCGCGCGCTGGGACCACGACGTCGACCTCGCCGGCAAGCGGGTGGCCGTGATCGGCACCGGCGCGTCCGCGGTGCAGACGATCCCGTCGATCGCACACGAGGTCGAGCACCTGACCGTCTTCCAGCGCACCCCGATCTGGTGCCTGCCGAAGCTCGACTCCGCGCTGCCGCTGCCGGTGCGGCTGGCGATGCGGGTCCCCGGCACCAAGCGCGTGAGCCGGCTGGTCAGCCAGACGTTCGTCGAGCTGACCTTCCCGCTGGCCGCCCACTTCCACGACGTGCTGCCGGTGGCGGGCGTGGGGGAGCGGGTCGGGCTCAACCACCTGCGCCGCGCCGTCAAGGATCCTGAGGTGCGCGAGAAGCTCACGCCGAGGTACGCCCTCGGCTGCAAGCGGCCGAGCTTCTCCAACGCCTACCTCCAGGCGTTCAACCGCGAGAACGTCTTCCTGGAGACAGCTCCGATCGACGAGATCACGCCGACCGGCATCCGCACCGCGGACGGGACCGAGCACGAGGTCGACGTACTCGTGCTGGCCACCGGCTTCAAGGTGTTCGAGAAGGGCAACATGCCGGCCTTCTCGGTGACCGGCGTCGGCGGCGTGGACCTCGAGAAGTGGTGGGAGGAGCACCGGTTCCAGGCCTACCAGGGCGTCAGCGTCCCGGGCTTCCCGAACTTCTTCGCGATCCTCGGTCCCTACGGCTACAACGGCTCGTCGTACTTCAACCTGATCGAGACCCAGATGACCCACATCGTGCGCTGCCTGCGCCGCGCCCGCCGTACCGGTGCGACCCGGGTCGAGGTCACGCCCGAGGCCAACGCCCGCTACTTCGAGCAGGTCCTCGGCCGGAGGCGGCACCAGGTCTTCTTCCAGCCCTCGTGCCAGACCGCCAACAGCTACTACTTCGACGCCAACGGCGACGTGCCGTTCCGGCCCTCGCCCACGCTGGAGACGATGTGGACGAGCAGCCGGTTCGACCTCGACGACTACCGGTTCGAGGGGGCGGCGGCCGCGTCGTAGCTCGAACCTGGCGCCCAGCGGTCGAACGCGAACAGCCCTTGACACCAGTCGGCGTACTGTGTGCAATATATTGCATGCCGATTCCGGCGATCAGTGAGCCAGCGCCCCCGCGAACCCTCCTCCGAGACGACGTCTACACCCGCCTCCGCGATGCGATCGTCGACGGGACGCTCACGCCGGGGGAGCGGCTGCGGGACCAGGAGCTGGCCACCTGGCTGGGCGTGAGTCGGACACCGGTGCGGGAAGCGCTGCTCCGACTCGCGCAGGCGGGCCTGGTGCAGGCCTCGCCCGGTCGCTCGACCATGGTCGCGAGCCTGGATGCCCGCGCCATCCATGACGCGCAGTCGGTGGTGGCGATGATGCACCGCCTCGCGGTCGAGCAGGCCGTGCCCCAGCTGCGGGCCGCTGATCTGGCCGCGATGCGCGTGGCCAACAAGCGGTTCGCGGCGGCCGTGCGGAAGGGAGACGCCGAGGCGGCGATCGCCGCGGACGACGAATTCCACGGCATCCCGGTCCGCGCGGCCGGGAACACGGCGCTGGCGGCCGTTCTGGAGCAGTACACACCGGTGCTCCGGCGGCTCGAGCGTCTTCGCTTCTCGTCCCTGTCCGGGCGGGACTCGGTCGGTCTGCACAACACCTTGGTCGACCTCTGCGAGGCCGGCGACGTCGAGGGAGCAGCCGCCGTCTCTCACGCGACCTGGGAAACGTTGAAGCCCCTGCTCGCCGATCTCGGCGAGCCCAGCGAGTAGCCCTTCGGGTTGCTCGCCTCCCCAAGGAGATCCAGATGTCCATTCACGATTTCGAGCGCTACCCGCTCACCTTCGGACCCAGCCCTGTCCATCCTCTCGACCGCCTCAGCCGGCACCTCGGGGGCGCTCGGGTCTGGGCCAAGCGAGAGGACTGCAACAGCGGCCTCGCCTTCGGTGGCAACAAGGTCCGCAAGCTGGAGTACATCGTCCCCGACGTGCTCGCGCAGGGAGCCGACACGCTGGTGTCGATCGGCGGGTTCCAGTCCAACCACACGCGTCAGGTGGCTGCCGTTGCCGCGAAGCTCGGCCTCAACTGCCGTCTGGTCCAGGAGAAGTGGGTCGACTGGGACGACCCCGTCAACGACAAGGTCGGCAACATCCTCCTGTCCCGGATCATGGGTGCCGACGTACGCCTCGACCCGGCCGGGTTCGACATCGCCATCCGCTCGTCGTGGGAGGACGCCATCGCCGAGGTGGAGAAGGCCGGAGGCAAGCCGTACGGCATCCCGGCCGGTGCGTCAGAACACCGTCTCGGTGGCCTCGGGTTCGCGAACTGGGCCTTCGAGGTTGCCGCACAGGAGAAGGACCTCGGTGTCTTCTTCGACACGATCATCGTCTGCACCGTCACCGGCTCGACGCACGCCGGCATGATCGCCGGCTGCGCCGCGCTGGAAGAGAGCGCCGGAGGTCGGCGCAGGCGGGTGATCGGCATCGACGCTTCCGCGACCCTTGAGAAGACCCGCGACCAGGTTGCCCGGATCGCCCGCCACACCGCAGAACTCATCGGCCTCAGGCGGGATCTGCGTGATGAGGAGATCACCGTGCTCGAGGGCTGGGCCGGGGACCGCTACGGGATTCCCGTCGAGTCGACGATCGAGGCGATCCGGCTGTCCGGCCGCCTCGAGGCCATGATCATCGACCCTGTCTACGAGGGGAAGTCGATGGCCGGACTCATCGATCTGATCACGTCGGGCGAGATCGGTCGGGACTCGACAGTCCTCTACGCGCACCTTGGCGGGCAACCGGCTCTCAATGCCTACAGCGGGATCTTTGACTGAGGTCGGTCGACGAGGTCAGCGTTGAACCTCTGCTTCGACGAGGGTGACCAGCTCACGAGCGACGCGCTCGAGCGGCTCGCTGGACCGCTGCGCGAGGGCGATGACGACGGCACCCTCGATGGCGGACAAGGCGAGCGTCGCGAGGGGCTCCGCCCGGCTGGCCGGGACTCCTGCGCCGGTCAGCATCCGCGAGACGGCATCGGTCCAGTCTGCGAAGGCCCGACCGGCGATCTCGCGGGCCGCCGGCTCGCTCTCGCCGCCGAGCGCGGCCGCGACCACCGGGCAGCCGGCGGTGTAGCCGCTCGCCTCGGCCTCGGCCCGCCAGACCTCGACGATCAACGGGATCGCCTCGACCGGGTCCATCGCCGCCAGGAGCTCGATGCCGGCTGTGTACTCCTCGACGGCACCGCGGACTGCGTCCTCGACCATCTCGGACCGGCCGCCGGGAAAGTAGTGGTACAGCGATCCTCTTGAGGCCCCGGCCTCGGCGACCACCTCGAGCATCGTGGTGCCGGCTACCCCACGACGGCGCAGCAGGTCGCGCGTCGTGCGGACGATCCGGTCGCGCTTCTCGGGGTCGGGACGCCGGGCCACGAGGTCCTCAGAGCCCCCGTCGGCCGACGCGCACGCTGTCGCGTCCGTTGCGGACCAGGTAGGCGGCGACGTTGAACGCCGGGTGGCGGCGCGGTGCCGGCGCCTTGCCCTCGGCCATCCGCCACATCTGGACGGTGTACGCCGTCAGCTCGGTCAGGCTGTCGACGACCCGGATGCCGCTGCGGCGCGGGCGTACGGCGCTGCCGGTGGCGGTGCCGTCGAGGAGCTGGCCGGGTACGTCGGGCTCGACCGTCAGCGGTCGCCCGAGGCCGACGATGTCGATCGCGCCGCTCGTGACGGCGTCGTTCATCGCCTCAGCCGTGCGGAAGCCGCCGGTGAGCATGAGGGGGAGTGTCGGCAGCTCGGCGCGGACCCGCTGTGCGTAGTCGAGGAAGTACGCCTCGCGCTGCCGCGTGCTCTCCTTGAGCGACGGGTCGACGCCGAGCATCGCCGCGGAGGAATAGGTCCCGCCCGAGATCTCGAGCAGGTCGATCCCCTCGGCCGCCAGCGCGTGGACGACCTCGATCGACTCGTCCTCGCTGAAGCCGCCGCGCTGGAAGTCGGCGGAGTTGAGCTTGATCGCCAACGTGGCGTCGGGGCCGATCTCCGCGCGGATCGCACGAGCGACCTCGATCACGAAGCGGCGCCGCTTCTCCGGCGTACCGCCCCAGTGGTCTGTGCGCTGGTTGGCCAGTGGCGAGAGGAACTGGCTCACCAGGTAGCCGTGTGCGCCGTGGATCTGGACGCCGTCGAACCCGGCCCGCACGAGGATCCCGGCCGTGGTCGCGAACCGCCGGATGATGTCCTCGATCTCGTCGTGGGTCAGCTCGCGCGGCTGGGCGAACATCCCCGCGCTCCCGTCGAGCGCGATCGGTGAGGGAGCGACCGGACGCGGCGTCAGGGTCCGCGGCGCCTGCCGGCCGGGGTGGTTGATCTGGGCCCAGGCCACGGCGCCGTCGGACTTGATGATGTCGGCCCACTCGACCAGGTCGTCGAAAGCGCGGTCGTCCTCGACCACGACGTTGCCGGGCTCGCCGATGGCGCGGCGGTCGACCATCACGTTGCCGGTGACGACCAGGCCGGCGCCGTTCCCGGACCAGCGACGGTAGAGCGTCTTGATCCGGGTGCCGGGCGTGTGGTCCCGCCGCGCCAGGCTCTCGCTGAGCGCGGCCTTCGCCAGCCGGTTCGGCAGGACGGCGCCGTTGGGCAGCGTGAACGGCTGGTGGAGGGCGTCGACGGCCAGGGCGTCGGCGGTGGGGGTGAGCGAGTGGGCCATCACGGGCCTTCCGGTCGGGTCGCACGAACGTGATAACTATGCACGAGTGCATAGGAATTGGCCAGGCTCGTCCGCGAGACGCGGGTCACGTCCCCCCGTCACCGCCGAAGACGACCGGGTTCTTCGCACGTGTGTCGACGTGAAGGGTGAAGACGTCCGGCCGCGCGTAGTGACCCACAGGGTCGAACATCCTCCGCTGCTCCTGCACGGCGGCCGGGTCGAGGTCGGCATAGAGGATCTCCTCCACCTCCTCGACCGGTCCGCCGATGACCTTGCCCCCGGGCGCCACGATGGTCGTGAGACCACGCGACATCCAGTCGTCCTCCAGTCCGTAGAGCGTTCCGCGCAGGTCTTCGGGGACGTCGGACCCGCGCAGCAGTGGTGCGACCCCGATGACGAACTGCCTGCCCTCCTTGGCGATGTGGCGCAACGTGCCCACCCACGAGTCGCTGGTGTCCCAGGTCGGAGCGAGGTAGATGTCGCAGTGCTGGGCGTAGATCGCCGCCCGCGCCAGCGGCATGTAGTTCTCCCAGCACAACAGCCCTCCGACAACGCCGAACGGCGTGCTCACCACGCCGAGCTCGGAGCCGTCGCCCATGCCCCACACCGTCCGTTCCCCGCCGGTGGGCATGAGCTTGCGATGCCGCTGCAGGACCTTTCCGTCCGGGCCGATGTAGACGAGCGTGTTGTAGAGCGTGCCGCCGTCGATCTCGGTCACACCGATCACGACGTACGCGGACGCGTCTGCTGCCGCCTCCGCGATGCGTTGCAGGGTGGGGCCGGGGACATTCACGGCGTTGGCGTAGAGGCGCTTGACGAACTCGGAGTCGCTCCACGCCGGGGTGCGCCACACCCAGTCCGGATAGGCGGGGATGAAGGACTCCCCGAAGACGATCAGCTCGGCGCCCGCGCCCGCGGCCTCCTTGACCAGGGCGCACACCTTGTCCGCGGTCGCCTCTCGATCGAGGAACACGGGAGTTGCCTGTACGGCGGCGACGGTGACCATGACCTGCTCCAGTCTCGGCGTTTCTCCACAGTGTGATCTCCGCGCCGGGTCCCGTCGAGAAGGGATGTCGCAGGCATGATGAGGTCCGTGACGATCATCGTCCGCGACCACGTCATCTCGGACGCCGACCTGACCTGGCGCTTCTCCCGCTCCTCTGGCCCCGGCGGCCAGAACGTCAACACCACCGACACCCGGGTGCAGCTGACCTTCGACCTCGCCGGTTCGGACGCCTTTCCCGACCGGCTCAAGCAGCGGATGCTCACCCGTCTCGACGCTCAGGTCGTGGTCGTCGCGGCCGAGCACCGGTCCCAGCTCCGCAACCGCCGTGCGGCGGAGGACCGCCTCGTTCAGTTGCTCGAAGGAGCGATGAGGCCGCCGCCCCGGCCGCGGGTTCCCACCAAGCCGTCGAAGGGTTCCCAGCAGCGACGGATCCACCAGAAGAAGCGGCGAGGAGAGACCAAGCGGCTGCGTGGCCGGCCCGAGGACTGACCGCGCCTAGTCCCGGAGGAGCTGGCTGACCAGTGTGTCGCCCAGCCACGTCTCGTACAGAAGGTGGTCCCAGCCCCGCTCGACGACGAGCAGGTGGTAGATCTCGGGCAGCGTGAGCGCCAGCGTGAGGTCGAGGGCCGAGTCGACCGTGAGGTCCGGGCGGAGCCGCGGGGCGAGGACGTCGATGAGCTTGCGGATCTCGCGCTCGCGGGCGGCCAGGACGTAGCGCAGGGTCTCTGCCATCTGCTCGTCAGATGCCGCCGCTTCCTGATAGATCGAGACGACGTCGTAGCCGGATGTCCGTTCGGCATCAGGCTGCGGATCGACTTGACCCTGCACCGGGTGCCCCACCGTTCCGTTCGGTTTCGGGACGACGAGGACGGTGCCGCCCGGGTCCGCGACGTGAACGGCGGCAACGAGGTCTCGCCGACCGTCCGCATCGGCGACCGGTGGCTCACGAACCCCGGCAGGCGCGAAGTCCGGGACGCGACCTCCACCGTGCAACACCCCAAGAGAAAGAGATCGTCATGAACACCGTGATCAGGGAGTGGGCCGTCATCGTCGCGACCACCTCGCTGCTGCTCGTCGGCTGCTCGGAGGAGCCCGACGACAGGGCGAGCGACGACCCGGCCAGCACCACTGCGACCTCGGAGACGCCCGACGACCGGGCAAGCACCACCACCGCGACGTCGGAGGCACCGGCCGCCTCCCCGTTGGAAGGCACCTGGAAGACCAGGCCCATCTCACTCAAGGAGACCGAGGCCACCATCCGCCGCCAACTCAGGCCGGTGGATCAAGTTGACCGAGGAATCAGCGCGCGCTGTACATGACCGACGTGTTCACGAGGCAGGGCTGACCGAGGCGTCGCAGCGCTCCTCCTCGGGATCCGTAGGGTGGGCGGCATGGACCAGGCGCCCGCCGATCGCGATCGCAACGAGCAGGGGCGAGCACAGCAGGCGCGGCCACGCGACGCGCTCGGCCGTCCCTTGCCGTACGGCGCAACGGGCGTCGAGCCCATCTCCGAGGAACCGCTTCCGCCGGACGAGACGCTGGCCTACGCCCGTCGTCTGCTGGACGACGGGCGTCCCTTCGCGGCGCACGAGGCCCTCGAGGTCAGGTGGAAGTCGTGCCCGGCCGAGGAGCGGGAGCTGTGGCAGGGACTGGCCCAGCTGTGCGTGGGGCTGACCCACCACGAGCGCGGGAACGCCGTGGGGGCCTCGAGGCTCGTCGAGCGCGCAGCGGGCCGGCTGGAGGCCTACGGGCAGACGACCGGTCCGACGTACGGTCTCGACCTCGCCGCGATCGTCGGGTGCGCCCGGGGGCGGGTGCAGGGCACCTGACCGTCGCTCTCGGCCAGCGATGGCCGTCAGGCAGGATGTCCCCATGGCCATCCAGATCGCCCAGGACCCTGCCGCCGACGACCTGCTGACGAACAACCCGTTCGCGCTCCTCGTCGGGATGATGCTCGACCAGCAGTACCCGATGGAGCACGCCTTCGCCGGTCCGCAGAAGGTGGTCAGCCGGTTCGGCAGCTTCGACCCGGCCGCGATCGCGGCGGCCGACCCGGAGGAGTTCGCGGCGCTGTGCTCGACCCCGCCGGCCATCCACCGGTACCCCGGCTCGATGTCCGCACGGCTCCAGGAGCTGGCGCGGATCGTGGTCGAGCAGTACGACGGTGACGCCTCCCGGATCTGGACCGAGGCCGCCGACGGCAAGGACCTGGCCAAGCGCCTGCAGGCGCTGCCCGGGTTCGGCGCCCAGAAGGTGAAGATCTTCGTCGCGCTGCTCGCCAAGCAGCTCGGGGTCCGCGCTGACGGGTGGGAGAAGGTGTCGGGCGACTACGCGCTCGAGGGCTACCGCTCGGTGGCCGACGTGGTCGACGGCGACTCGCTGCAGAAGGTCCGTGACCACAAGAAGGAGATGAAGGCCGCGGCGAAGGCCGCCCAGGCCTGAGCCTGAGCCCGAGCCGAGTCGTTCACGTCAGCGGCGCAGGGCGCGCACGTCCAGCCCGGCCAGCGAGTCGCCGGCCACCTCGGCGTTGTGCGCGTGGGCCGCGTGGTGCAGGCCGAACACCGAGTCGATCCCGGGCCGCAGTCCCTGGAGGTCCTCGGCCTGGTTGACGGCCTTCTTCGCGAGGGCGAGACCGAGCGCCGGCATCGCGCTGATCCGCTCGGCCAGGCCCAGCGTGAACTCCTCGAGCTCGGCACGGGGGACGACATGGTTGACCATCCCGAGCTGCTGCGCGCGGTCGGCGGACCAGCGGTCGCCGGTGAAGAGGAGCTCCTTCGCGGCGCGCGGGTTGAGGGCCCACGGGTGGGCGAAGTACTCCACGCCCGGGATCCCCATGCGGACCACCGGGTCGGCGAAGAACGCGTCGTCGCCGGCCACCACGAAGTCGCAGACCCACGCCAGCATCAGGCCACCGGCGATGCAGGCGCCCTGGACCATCGCCACCATCGGCTTGGGGATCTCCCGCCAGCGGCGGCACATCCCGACGTACACCTCGGACTCGCGGGCAAGGCGGGCGTCGACGCCCGCCCTGCCCACGTGGTCCCACCAGATGACCGCGCGCCGGTCGAAGCTGCGGTCGGCATCGCGCTCCGGCGTACCGATGTCGTGGCCCGCGGAGAAGTGGTCGCCCGCTCCCGCGAGCACGATCACCTTCACCGCGTCGTCGTCCACCGCGCGGGCGAAGGCGTCGTCCAGGGCGTAGGTCATCGCCGAGTTCTGCGCGTTGCGGTACTCGGGGCGGTTCATGGTGACGACGGCGACCGGTCCGTGGGCCCGGTAGCCCACCACCGGTGCGCCGTCCCTCACGGACGCCAGCCCTGAAGGATGCGTCGGTAGCGGTCGCCGTCGGTGTGCGCCGTCCAGTCGCCGTCCAGCGGCGTGATCGCGATGTCGTTGTTGCGCAGCGCGGTCGTGTCGGCACGGCGGCGGGGCTCGTCGGTGGGAGCACCGACGACGAGCTGGTAGGTGCCCCCCTCGACACCGACGTCACCGCTGTAGTCGAAGGCGATGTCGGTCGCGGCTCCGGTCACGGTCAGGACCGGCCGGCCGAGCTGCTCGTCGGCGCCGACGAAGGGGAAGTTGACGTTGAGTGCGTCGGCGCGGGACAGCGCGTCGACCTCGACGAGGCGCTCGATCAGCCCGACGGCGAACTCGGCCGTCTGCGCGAACGGGGTGGCGGTCAGGTCGGCGAAGGAGACCTCGGCGCTGAACGCGACCGAGGGCACGTGCTGCTCCTGCGCGGTGACCGCGGCGCCGACGGTGCCCGAGTGGTTGACGAGCTCGCCGACGTTCTGCCCGAAGTTGATCCCGGACAGGACCACGTCGGGGCCGTCGGACCAGTAGTGGTCCGGCACGACGCGGCTGAGGCCGACCAGGACGGCGTCGGACGGCGAGGCGGACGGCGACGTCGCCGTGCACGGCGACGCCGCGACGCACACGCCGTAGACGGGTCCGCCGCTCGGTGCGTCGCCGCAGTCGCCGGCGTACTCGGCCGGGGACGCCACCGCCTGGACGGTGATCGGGACCGGGCGACCGCCCGGTGTGGTGACCCGGCCACCCGCGCCGGACTGCTGGGACCACGGCGCCACCACGACCACGTCGGCACCAGCGGCACAGAGCTCCTGACGCAGCTCGTAGAGGCCGCGGCCGTCGGTCCCGCGCGCGGTGTCCTGGGCCTGCGCCGAGTCGTCGTTGGTCAGCAGCACCCGGAGCCCGTCGAGGCTCGGGGGCTCGGCAGCCGGCGCCGCGAGGGCGGGCCCGCCGGTCGCCGTACCGGGCAGGAACAGCACGCTGGCGGTGAGGGCGGCGGTCAGGCCGCCCACGGTGGTGCGCTTCATCGATGTCTCCTCAGAGGTGGGTTCGGTTGGATCAGCGGCCGTCGTCGATGACCGGGAGGTCACCGTCGACGACGGCGCGCGCGATGCTGTCGCGCAGGGGGTGGCAGACCGGGAGCTCGCCGCGGATGCTGCAGCCGGGGTCCCAGGAGGTGCAGGCCGCCACGGCCTCCGCCGACCACTGCACGGTCGTCTGCGCCCAGCTGCTCTTGCGGGCGAGCACGGTCGTGCCACAGGACCGGCACGCGACCGGGCGCATGGGTGCGTCGCCGAGCCGGTTGTCGGTCCGGACGGTCATCACGCGCCCTGGGTCTGGCTGACCAGCTCGTCGGACGTGGCCGCCTCAGCGGCCTCGGCCGCGCGGCGGGCGACGTTCTCGTCGACCTCGCGCTGCCAGGCCTCGTTGGGCCTGGTGGTGTCGAGCTCGAACTCGAAGCGGTCGGTCATCTCCGGCCTGATGTCGGCGACGTCGACGTAGAACTGCTCGTACCAGCGGCGGAGCTGGTAGACGGGCCCGTCCTCCTCGCACAGCAGCGGGTTGTCGATCCGGGTCTTGTTCTTCCAGATGTCGACGTCCTGCTCGAACCCGATCCGCACCGTCTGGACCATCTTGTCGGCCAGCCGCTCCGCCGCCGCGGCGTCCTCCGGGCTCTCCGGCCTCTCCACGCTGATGCCGTACTGAAGGACGAACGAGTTCTCGTCGACGGGGTAGTGGCAGTTGATCAGCACGGTCCGGACGTCGCCGTGCTCGTAGTGGTAGATCAGGTCGTCGATCATGAACGACGGTCCGTGGTACGTCGCGACGGACGTGTTGCCGAGCCGCTTCGGCGCACCGATCGCGACCTCGGCCGGCCGCATGTCGTCGCGGTTGACGCCCTTCTGCAGCTGGGTGGCGGTGTGCCCCTCGAAGGTGTTCTTGAAGTACGTCGGGAAGGCGTGGTGCACGTAGAAGAAGTGCGCCATGTCGACCATGTTGTCGATGATTTCCCGGCAGTTCGTGTCGACCCGGGTCTGGTACCAGGCCCAGTCGGTCCAACCCGGGGTGCCCGGCCCGCCGTCGACCCGCGGGATCGCCTGCTCGGGGATCGGCGCCTTGCCCTCGGGGTCGTTCCAGACGAAGACCATGCCGTCCTGCACGAGCGTCGGCCAGGCCTGCGTGCGAGCCCGCAGGGGCACCCGGCGCGAGTAGGGGATCTGCTTGCACCGGCCGTCGCCGCCCCAGCGCCAGTCGTGGAACGGGCACGCGACCTCGTCTCCCTTGATCGTGCCCTGCGACAGGTCGCCGCCCATGTGGCGGCAGTACCCGTCGAGCACCTTGATCGCACCGGAGCTGTCGGCCCACACCACGAGCTTCCTGCCGAACCCGGTGACCGTGTGCGGCTTGCCGTCGAGGAACTCGCGTTCCAGGCCGATGCAGTGCCAGCCGCGAGCGAACCGGCTCGGCGCCGCCTCCTGCTCGATGTGCCGCACCTCGGTGTCGGTCTGCCCGTTCGTCATGTCGCTCCCCAAGCCTCTCGGTCTGGCCCTCGGTCCAATGTGGTGGCGACGCTAGGTCGCACCCACGGGACCGTGCTGCGCTCCGTCCCGCTCATCAGGACTCCGCGGTGGTACGGCGTCGCGACCGGAGTACCCAAGCCTCATGACGACTGACGACACGACCGGACGGATGGGCGGCAGGAAGGTGATCGTCACGGGTGCGGCCCGTGGCATCGGAGCCGCGTGCGCGCGGCTGCTGGTGGCCGAGGGAGCGCGCGTGGTGATCGCGGACCTGCTGGCCGACGAGGGCAAACGGCTCGCCGACGAGCTCGGCGACACCGCCCTCTTCAGCGAGCTCGACGTGACCAGCGAGACCGGCTGGCAGCAGGTGGTGCGCGAGGCCGAGGAGCGGTTCGGGCCGGTCACCGGGCTGGTCAACAACGCCGGCGTGGTGCACGTCGACCCGATCGAGCAGCTGAGCGAGGCCGACTACCGACGGGTGATCGACGTCAACCAGGTCGGGGTCTTCCTCGGCATGAAGTCCGTCATCGCGTCCATGAAGAGCGCCGGGACCGGATCGATCGTCAACATCTCCTCGATCGGCGGGATCATCGCGTTCTCGGGGATCCTCGGCTACACCGCCTCGAAGTGGGCGGTCCGCGGCATGACCAAGACCGCGGCCCAGGAGCTCGGCCCGCACGGCATCCGGGTCAACTCCGTGCATCCCGGGGTGATCGCCACCGAGATGACCCAGGAGTCCGACCGGTCGCACGGGATGGCCGGGAAGCAGCCGCTCGCGCGGGAGGGCACCACCGACGAGATCGCGCGGCTGACGCTGTTCCTGCTCTCCGACGAGTCCAGCTTCTCCACCGGATCCGAGTTCGTCGCCGACGGCGGCTACACCACCCACTGAACAGGAGCACTTACATGTTGGACTTCCGAGGGAAGGTCGCCGTCATCACCGGCGCCGGATCCGGCATCGGCCGCGCGCTCGCCGTACAGCTGGCCAAGGAGGGCGCGCGGCTGGCGGTCTCGGGCCGGCGCATCGACACGGTCGAGGAGACCGCGGACCTGTGCCGGATCGAGGGCGCCGACGTCCGCGCCTACGAGCTCGACGTCACGGACAGGGACGCAGTGCTCAAGCACGCCGACGAGGTGGTCGCCGACTTCGGCGGCGTCAACCTCGTCGTCAACAACGCCGGTGTCTCACTCACCGCGTCCGTGGAGGAGGTGAGCTGGGACGACCTCGAGTGGATCTTCAACATCAACTTCTGGGGCACCGTCCACGGCACCAAGGCCTTCCTGCCGTACGTCATCGCGTCCGGCGACGGGCACATCGCGAACATGTCGAGCATGTTCGGCCTCGTCGCCTGCCCGACCCAGAGCGGCTACTCGTCGTCGAAGTTCGCGATGCGTGCCTTCACCGACTCGCTGCGCCAGGAGATGAAGCTCTACGGCCACCCGGTCGGTGTCAGCAGCATCCACCCCGGCACCATCCTCACCGAGATCGCGCGCAAGGCACGCGCCGCGGACGGCCGCGACGTGGACGAGCTGGCCTCGAACTTCGAGCGGATGGCCAAGACCTCGCCGGAGACCGCCGCCGAGGTCACCCTCGCCGGCATCCGCAAGGACAAGGCGATGATCTTCATCGGCAGCGACGCCAAGTTCCTCAACCTGCTGCAGCGCGGTCTCGGCTCGGGCTACCAGAAGGTGCTGACCGCGATGTTCCGCAAGGACCTCACCTGACCTGAGGACGATCCGGTACGGCGAACGGCCGGCCACCCGGTGGGGTGGCCGGCCGGTTCGCTTGCAGCCCGGTCTCAGCTGGCGACGGTGGTCGCCTCGTCGTGAGTTGCCGCCTCCGCCTCCGCGAGGAGGGTGACGGTGCCGGCGGCGCCGTCGACGCGGACCAGCTGTCCGTCGGAGAAGCTGCTGGTGGCGTGCTTGGTGTCGACGACGCAGGGGACACAGAACTCGCGCGCGACGATCGCCGCGTGGGAGGCGGCGCCACCGATGTCGGTGACGACCGCGGCGGCGTACGCGAACATCGCGGTGTGGCCGACGTCGGTGACCGCGGCGACCAGGATGTCGCCGGGCTCGATGTCGTCGTCGGGTCCGCGTAGCACCCTGACCCGGCCCTCGACGACGCCCGGGTAGACGCCGAGCCCGGTCACGGAGCCGCCCGGGGTGAGCGCCTGCTCGTCCGCGGCGGGCTGCCAGTGCCCGACGACGACGTCCGGCATGGTCACGGCCCGCAGCCGGTCCCGCTCGGCCCGTCGCCGGGCGACGGTCTCGCGGAGGTCCTCGGCGCTGGTGAACGCCTGGTCCAGGGTCAGGTAGAAGACGTCGTCGACGCGGTCCAGCTGGCCGCGCTCGACGAGGCGACGGGCCTGCTCACGCAGCGCCTGCCGGAGCGCATGGGTGTAGCGGACCACGCCGTCACGGGCCCGCTCGCGCGCGAGCACGGCGCCGGCGGCCATCTTCCCGGTCCGGGTCCGGGCCGGCCGTGGCGCGGGTCGCGGCTCGGGCGTCCGGTGGGCGGCGCCGGCAGCGGCGGTGACGAGCTGGGCCGGCCGGTCGGAGAACGAGGAGCTCTCCAGCTCGCACTCGCCCGGGCCGCGGTGCCCCATCAGCGCCAGCTCCGCGTCGAGGGCTGCCCCGAACGCTGGTGAAGCGGCGCGGAGCGCGCCGACGTCACCCTGCCGCGCGAGGGCGACCAGACGGGGGTCGTCGCGGAGGTGGGTGGCGAGGTGCTCGACCGCCAGCATGGTCCGCGCGGACTCGAGGTGGCGGACGTCGATGCCCAGGGGCTCGGGGTCCTTGCCGCGGGCATGGATCGCGGCCGCCGCGCCGGTCATCATCACGCCGATGGCGGCGACCGACCAGCCGTGGGCGAGGCGGTCCCGCCAAAGGGCGGCGCGGGCGTGCAGCTGGGAGTCGTCGAGCGCTGCGATCTGGTCGGCGGTCAGGGTCTCGGACTTCGCGGCGGCGTTGACGCGTTCGGCCTCCTCCTTGAACCTGCGGGCGCGGGCGATCACCCGAGCGGTCGCGGTGAGTGTCGCTCTCCGAGCCGCGAGGCCCTGAGGCATCGGTGGTCCGCCGTACGGCCGGAAGACGACGTCCTCGGGGATGTTGCCGTAGGCGTCCCTGCGGACGCTCTCCTCGTCCCACCCGGGCATGTTCTCGACGACGTTCACGCCGACCGAGGCGTTGATGAAGACCGAGTGGCCGAGGACGCCGAGCACCAGGCTGGCCTGCTGCTCGAGCGCGGCGCCCTCCAGCGCGAGCATCGTGCCCATGCCGTGGTTCGCGATGCGCAGCGCGCCGAGGTGCAGGTCGAGGGTCATCGGTGTCATCGGTCCGGGCAGCGCCTCGGAGGTGTTGGTCGCGGTCAGCACCGGGAACCGCGGGTCGACCAGCGTGTCGAACTCACCGTGCAGCCCGTCCGGGCCCGCCGGCTCCAGCGTGCCGCCGTCGCTGGCGGGGAGGTTGTTGGGGATCACCTCGGTCGGGAGCGCGAACCGGCCGCGCTCCTCGGAGGCCGTGCCGCCCGCGATCCGGCGACCGCCGAGCCCGCGTACGGCGTCGGCCGCGCACTCGAGTGCGGTCCAGCCGGCGCCGAAGTCGCGGGCGACCGGGAGCGTTGCCGTGGTCGGCACGGGGCGGCCGCGACCGCGACGCGAGAGCTTCACGCCCTCCCGGTGGAGGAGCGGGGTGAGGTCGTCGCGGGTGATCGTGCCGGGGGCCCGGAGAGCGACGTCGCCGGTGGTGTCGGCGACCGCGGACCGGGCGAGCCATCGGGTGAGGTCGTCGTGGTGGAGGACCGTCCACCGGATGGCGCCGTCCGAGCGGAGGATGCCGTGGAGGACGCGCAGCGTCGCGGCGTCGACGCGGCGGCCCAGCAGCGGGGCGGTGTGGGCGACGAGCGTCGGCACTCCCGCGTCCCGCAGCACCGCGGCGTCAACGGCGGCTGCCCCGTCCTCGCGCACCAGCACCACGCGAGCCCCGTGCGTCGCAGCGGCCCGGGCCAGCAGGCCGGCCCCGTCCTGGGCGAGGTGCACGACCGTGTCGCAGCCCGCGACCATCCGGTTCCAGGTGTCCTGGCCGGGGTTCGGCTCGACGACGAGGTCCACGCCCGGGTCGACGTAGCGGTGCGGTGCGGGCGCCAGCCCGGCCACTTCGTGGCCGGCCGCCAGCAGCTGCCGGGCGACGTCGCGGCCGGTCGAGCCGGCCACGTCACTGATCAGGACGCGCATCATTCCTCCTCGGATCTGCGTGGGCACACGGCGACCCACGCTCCCGACCTTCGTGCGTGTGAGGGCGGTCACGACGGTTCGTCCCGGTGAGCGGGAGCGCACGTCCCCGGCCGACGCGCCGGCGGCCAGGCTCGCCGGGTGACCGATGACCTTGCTGATGGCCGACGATGGGACGAGGAGCACGACGTCGTCGTGGTCGGCTCCGGCGGCGGCGGCCTCACCGCCGCGTGGACGGCGGCGCGGGCCGGGCTGGACGTCCTGCTGCTGGAGGCCGCGCCGCTGTTCGGCGGCACGACCTCCTACTCGGGCGGCGGCATGTGGTTCCCGGGCAACCGGGTGCTGCGGGATGCAGGCGTCGGCGGGACCGCCGCCGAGACCGGCGCGTACTTCCGCGCGGTCGTCGGGGACCGGACGCCGTACGACGTGCAGACCGCGTTCCTCGAGGGCGGCGCGGCCCTGGTCGACGACCTGCTCACCGACGACGACATCGAGCTGGAGCCGTTCCCGTGGCCGGACTACTACGGCACGGTCCCGGGCGCCCAGACCGTCGGCCAGGTCCGCGCCCTGCCGCTGGACCCCGCGGAGCTCGGCCCACTCGCGGACGCCGTCCGGCCGCCGCTGAAGACCGATCGCGCCGGACAGCCACGACCGGTACCGCTGGCCGGTGGCCAGGCGCTGATCGGGCGGCTGCTGCTGTCGTTGAGCCGGCGACCCAACGTCACCCTGCGCACCGAAGCCCCGTGCCTCGACCTCGTTGCCGACGGTGGAGTCGTCGGTGTCGTCACGGACGGCGGTCGGATCCGGGCACGCCGGGGCGTGATCCTGGCCTCCGGCGGCTTCGAGCAGAACGCCGACATGCGCCAGGAGCACGGCGTCCCGGGCAGCGTGTCCGGCGCGATGGGCCCGTCCACCAACACCGGCGTGCCGATCCGCGCCGCGATCGCACGGGGCGCGGCCACCGACCTGATGGACCAGGCCTGGTGGGCACCGGGCATCGCCCATCCCGACGGCACCACCTCGTTCTCGCTCTGGTTCACCGGCGGGATCTTCGTCGACGCCGCCGGCCGGCGGTTCGTCAACGAGTCCCTGCCCTACGACCGGATCGGACGCGCGGTCATCGACGCGCAGCGCGACGGATCCGTCGGCGCGACGTACTGGATGGTGTACGACGACAGGGAGGGCGCCGTTCCGCCGGTCCGGTCGACCACGCTCCCGCTCGCGCCGCACGAGGAGTACGTCGCCGCCGGCCTCTGGCGCAGCGCCGACACCCTGGCCGGGCTGGCCGACCTGATCGGCGTGCCGCCGGCGAACCTTGAGGAGACCGTGGGCCGGTTCAACGAGCACGCCGCCGGAGGCCACGACCCGGACCTCGGACGGGGCGACGAGATGTACGACCGCGCGTTCAGCGGCGGGGACTCGCCGTTGGTCCCGATCGAGAAGGGGCCCTTCCACGCCGCGGCGTTCGGCCTCTCCGACCTCGGCACCAAGGGCGGCCTGCGCACCGACCCGGACGCACGGGTCCTCGACCGCGCCGGGCAGCCGATCCCCGGCCTGTACGCGACCGGCAACACGATGGCCGCCGTGTCCGGCACGACCTATCCCGCCGGAGGGAACCCGATCGCCGCGAGCATGGTGTTCGGCCACCTCGCCGCGCGACACCTGAGCAGCTGATGTCCACGAGAGGAACCACCGTGCCCGACCCGTTCTCCGCCGATCGCTGGGCGATCCAGGACCTCAAGCACCGTTACGTCCGCAGCGTCGACCTCCGAGACTGGGAGGCGCTCGCCGCGACGCTCGCCCCGGAGATGGCGGCGCAGTACCGCCCGGACCTGGTGACCGAGGGCGCCGATGCGCTCGTCGCCGAGCTGCGGGGCCGTCTCACCGAGCACCGGATCACCATCCACCAGCTCGCGCACCCGAGCATCGAGATCGACGGCCACCGCGCGACCGGCACCTGGACGATGACCGACCGCACCATCTGCACCGACATCGGCGTGGTGGTCGAGGGCATGTCCGTCTCGCACGACCGCTACCGCCGGGATCCCGAGCGGGGCTGGCTGATCACCTCGATCGGCTACCAGCGCGCGTACGAGGCGACCATGGCGCTCACCGACGTTCCGAGCTTCGTCGTGCGGGCGACGCCGTACGACCTGGTCGCGCCGGCATGAGGTGGAGCCTGTCCGTCGGGATGGTCCCGCCGCACGAGCTGCCCGAGCTCGTCAGGGTGGCCGAGGCGGAGGGCTGGGACGCGATCAGTCTCCCGGACTCGGTCTTCTTCCCCGCCGAGGTGTCGGCGCGCTATCCCTACACGGCCGACGGTCGCCGGACGTGGGAGCCCGAGACGGAGATGCCCGACCCGCTGCTGACGATCGCGGCGCTGGCCGCGACCACGACCACGATTCGGTTCCGTACGTCGGTCCTCAAGGCGCCATTGCGCGAGCCGCTGCTCCTGGCCAAGCAGGTCGCGACACTCGCCGTCCTGACCCGAGACCGGCTCGAGCTCGGCGTCGGGCTGTCCTGGATACCGGAGGAGTTCACGTTCACCGGGACCGAGATGCGGACCCGCGGCGCCCGGCTCGACGAGACGATCGAGATCCTCCGGAAGGTCTGCGGCGGCGGAGGTCCGCGGTGGGTCGAGCACCACGGCATCCACCACGACTTCGACAAGCTGATGATCTCGCCGGCACCCGAGGTCGCCGTACCGATCCTGGTCGGCGGGCACGCCGACGCTGCCCTGCGCCGCGCCGCACGGATGGGCGACGGCTGGATCTCCGCGAATCTGCCTCCCGCCGAGCTGGCGCCGATGATCGCCCGGCTCACGGGGCTGCGCGCGGAGGCCGGTCGCGCGGACGCACCCTTCGACGTCTGCGTGGCACCGGTCGGTGTCACCGAGGCGTCGGGTTTCGACGCGCTCGACGCAGCCGGGGCGACCGACGTGTGGCTGTCGCCATGGCGGTTCTACGGCCGCGGACGCGCGGACCAGGCGAGTCGCTTGGACGCCGTACGCCGCTTCGCGGCCGAGGTCATCCGACGCTGAGCCCCACCCTCACGAGGTATCAACTTCGCCGGCGTGCCCGGCGATCCACTGCATCAGCGGGACCAGATGGCCGGCGAGCTGCTCGCCGGCGGGCGTGAGGAAGTACTCGACGTGCGGCGGGACGACCGGGCGGGCGTGGCGCTCGACGAGCCCGTCGGAGGCGAGGGTGCGCAGGGTCTGCGCGAGCATCTTCTCGCTCACCCCCTGCGCCCGGCGTCGCACCTCACTCCAGCGCAGCGGCTCGCCCTCGGACAGCGCGAGGAGCACAAGGACGCCCCACTTGCTCATCACGTGGTCGAGCAGGGTGCGGCTGGGGCATGCCTCCGGAAAGACCCCGTCAGGATAGAGCTCACGCATCGGCATGCTTACTGACATGTAGGTACCTTACCTTTTAGTGCGTACTATCAACAGGGAAGTTAGCCGGCCGCTCGGTCGTTGGACAGGTCGACCTACCCGCTAACGAACAGGACCCCCATGACCACCTACCTCGTCACAGGCGCCAGCGGACAGCTCGGCCGTCTCACTGTGCATGCTCTCCTCGAACGTGGCATCACGCCGTCCGACGTCGTGGCAACAGCCCGGGACACCGACACTGTCGCTGACCTCGCGGAGCTCGGCGTCGTCGTCCGCCGTGCCGACTACACCGACCCAACCTCCCTCAAGGAGGCGTTCACCGGAGTCGATCGCGCCCTGCTCGTCTCCTCCAGTGCCGTGGGCGAACGCGTCGCCCAGCACGCCAACGTCATCGAGGCGGCCAAGGAGGCCGGCGTCGAGCTGCTCGGCTACACCAGCGTCACACACGCCGATACCTCCGAGATGGTCCTCGCTCAGGAACACCGGCAGACCGAGGAACTGCTGGCCGCGTCCGGGCTGGCGACGGTGCTGCTGCGGAACTCGTGGTACATCGAGAACTACACCGGTCAGGTCGCCACTGCGCTGGAGCACGGCGTCGTCCTGGGTGCCGCCGGCGAGGGCCGGGTCAGTGCGGCGACGCGTACCGACTTCGCCGCTGCTGCCGCGGCCGCCCTCGTGGCCGAGGACCAGGCGGGTCGGGTGTACGAACTGGGTGGCGACACCGCGTTCACCCTCGCGGAGTACGCAGCCACGCTGAGCGCCGAGTCCGGCACCGAGGTCGCCTACCGCGACCTTTCGGCAGACGAGCTGACCTCGTCGCTGGTGGGTGTCGGGCTGCCTGAGCCGTACGCCGCGCTCCTGGCCGACTCCGACCTGGGCATCGCTCGCGGCGAGCTGCTGACCGACTCGGGCGACCTGGCCAGGCTGATCGGTCGGCCCACGACGACGCCGCGTGAAGCGATCCGCGCCGCACTGGCCTGAGCTCACCGTCCGGGCGCGGAGGCGGGTCGTCGTCGCGCGGGCCCCGTAACCCGTTCGTAGCCCTGCCCGCCTCCGCAAGCCTCCCAGGCCGGCGCCTCGGCCGGCGCCCTCGTGGGGCGGCCGAGGTCATCCGACGCTGACCGGCTGCTCCTCCTCGCCGAGGTAGGCACGGCGTACGGCGGTGTCGTTGCGGATCTCGCTCGGCGTGCCCTCGGCGATCTTGTGGCCGAAGTCGAGGACGACGACCCGGTCGGCGTTCGCGAGGACCAGCGCCACGTCGTGCTCGATGAGCAGGATCCCCATGCCCCACTCGTCGGCGAGCCGCCGGATCAGCCGTCCGAGCTCCGTGCTCTCGGTCTCGTCGAGTCCCGCGGCCGGCTCGTCGAGCAGGAGCACCGACGGGCTGCTCGCGACCGCTCGGGCGATCGCGACCAGTCGGCGCTGGCCGTAGGAGAGGTCCTGGGCGCGGGTGTCGAGCAACGGAGCGAGCCCGAGCTCGTCGACAGCGGCGACGACGGTGCCGGGCAGCGTGGGCCGCCCGGGCCGCACCAGGTCGAGCAGGTAGGCGAGCCGGTCCCGCCGGTCGGCGGCGGCGAGAAGGTTCTCGCGGACGGTGAGGTCGTCGAACAGCTCGAGTGACTGGAACGAGCGCGAGAGCCCGGCCCGGGCCCGGCGGTACGGTGCCCAGCGCGTGATGTCGCGGTCTCCCCACCGGATCGAGCCCGCCGTGACCCGGTTGTTGCCGGCGACGCAGTCGATCAGGGTGGTCTTGCCGGCCCCGTTGGGACCGAGCAGCCCGACCACCTCGCCGGGGCCGACGGTCAGGTCGACGGCGTCGAGCGCCGTGAACCCGCCGAACCGCTGGGTGAGGCCGTGGACCGTCAGCCGTCCGGCCGGGACGGTCGCCTTGACCGTCGCAGGCAGGGGCGCCGGCCGTCCCGGTCGCAAGCCGGGGATCCGCGCCCGCAGTCGCCGGGTCGCGGCGTCGAGCGACTCGGCCGCGCCGTGCTGGCTGAGGATCAGCGTGAGCACCAGCGCGAGGGCAGCCGCCAGGGGCAGGTACTGCTGCCACCCGGGGTCGGCCTGGGCCGCGACGGCCGGGGTGTCTGACCCCAGCAGGGTGATCAGGCCGCCGGGAGCGGAGAGCGCCCCGATGAACGGGCCGACCAGGTAGCCGATGCTGCCGATCACGGTGAGCACGAGCACGGTGATCGAGGCACCCGGCTCGAAGACCTGCGGATAGAGGATGGTCGGATAGCTGAAGCCGAGCAGCACGCCGCCGAGACCGGCGATGCCGGCCGAGAGCGTGAACGCGTAGAGCTTGGCCTCGAACACGTTGACGCCGATGGCGGCGGCGGCGCGCTCGTTCGTGCGGACGGCGAGCAGCCGCCTGCCGCTGCGCCCGCGGCGGACGTTGGCGACGACCAGTGCCGTCAGGGTCAGCAGGAGGAGACAGACCAGCGCGTAGTTGCGGGCGTGCCCGATCGGCTCGATGTCGAGCCCGAACAGGCTGATCTCGCCGGGGGCGACCTTCGCGGTGTAGTCGCTGTTGCTGAACACGATCTGGTGCACGGCGAAGCCCAGGCCGAACGTCACCACCGCCAGGTTGACGCCGCGGGTCCGCAGCGCGGGCAGGGCGAAGAGCAGGCCCACCGCCATCGCGACGACGACACCGGCCACCAGCGCGGGTTCGAACCGCCAGCCGTGGAACGCGGCGAGTCGGCCCGCGGCGAACGCACCGATGCCTGCGAGCGCGAACTGCGCGATCGACAGCTGACCGGCGTAGCCGGTCAGGACCACGATCGACAGCCCGATGAGGGCGAAGGTCGCGCTGATGATGGTGGGTGCGTACCAGTCGGCGGGTGCGCCGAGTCCGACCCAGAGCATGGCCACGCCCGCGAGCACCAGCACGAGCGCGGGCCGGATCCGCCCGGTGCCGACGCGGGGGAGACGGTCGGTGACGCTGCCGCGCAGCGGCAGACCGCGCCCACGCAGTACCAGCACCACGATGATCACGAGGAACGGCACCGCGTCCGGTACGCCGGTCTGGTTGGTCCAGTGCCGGGTGGCCGACTGTGCGGCACCGATGAGGAGGCCGCCGACGAGCGCGAGCGGGTAGGACCGGAAGCCGCCGAGGAGAGCGGTCGCGAGCGCGCCGATGATCAGCACGCCGAACGGCACCGGCGACAGGAAGCCGAAGGTCGTCGCCGGGAACAGGCCACCGGCCAGCGCGGCCAGCCCGCCGCCGATCGCCCAGGTGACGCTGGCGAGCAGGTCCGGCGCCCAGCCGAGCGCCGCGGCGCCGCGTGGGTTCTCGGCCGCCGCGGAGATGGCGTGGCCCATCCGGGTGCGGGCGCTGACGACGGTGAGCACCAGCGTGGTCACCACCGCGATGCCGACCAGCCAGAACGCGTACCGGCCGACCACCACGTCGGTCGCGACGGTCACGGCGTCGTTGGGCAGCGGGGACCGGGTCAGGAGCTGCTGGGTGCCGTACTTGAGCTGCACCGCCTGGGTGAGCACGGTCAGGAGGCCGAGCGTGGCGATCACCCGTGCGAGCGGACTGGCGCCGCGGAGGGGGCGCATCACCAGGTGGTGGGTGAGCACCCCGAGGACCGCGGTCAGCAGGACGGCAGCCGTCAGCGAGAACGCGAGGCCGTGTCCCTCCAGCGTCTGGAGGTGGTACGTCATGTACGCGCCGACGAGGGCGAAGCCCGCGTGCGCGAAGTTGATGACGCCCGAGCCGCGGTAGATGACGACGAGACCGACCGCGAGGAGCGCGTAGATCCCGCCCGTGCCGAGGCCGAGCAGTGCGTAGCGAAGGACGTCGGTCATGGGTTCTCACTCAGGTAGGTGGCGGCGATCCGCTCGGCGTCGTCGCGGAGCTCGGCGGCGGGGCCGGAGAGCACCACCCGGCCGCGCCGCAGGACGTGCACGTGGTCGGCGACCGCGAGGGCCTGACGGACGTGCTGCTCCACGAGTACGACGGCGACCCCTGCGTCGGCGGCCTGACGGATCGCGGCCAGCAGTCGGTCGACCACCAGCGGCGCCAGGCCGAGGGAGAGCTCGTCGGCGAGGAGCACCCGCGGCCGGGCTGCGAGGATCCGTCCCAGGGCGAGCATCTGCTGCTGACCGCCGGACAGGAGCCCCACCTTCTTGCCAAGGTGGGGCTCGAGCTCGGGGAAGTAGTCGAGCGCCCGCTCCGGCCGGCCACGGCCGATCTTGAGGTTCTGCCAGCCGGTGAGCTGCATGAACACACAGCGCTCCTCGGTGAGGAAGCCCAGCCCCTGGCGGGCGCGTTGGTGCAGGCGGCGCCTGCGCCCGTCACCGAGCACGGCGACCGAGCCCGCCAGGGGCGGCAGCTCACCGGACAGGGCGAGCAAGGTGGTCGTCTTGCCGGCCCCGTTGGCACCGAGGAGGGCGAGGACCTCCCCGGCGTGCACGGTCAGGTCGAGACCGTGCACGGCCGGGGTGCCGCCGTAGCCCGCGGTCAGCTCGCGGGCCTCGAGGGCCGTCCTGGTCACGGTGCCGGTGCCAGCGCGGCTGCGAGGTCGACGAAGTCGCCGGACTCGGGCTCGAGCGCTCCGTCCTCGACCGAGATGAACAGGATCTGGCGGTTGAACATCCGGTTCAGCCCGGGTGCGGGGAACTCCTGGGTGAAGTCGATCGGTGCGGTGAAGTCGGTCTCCACGCCGGCCGCCGTACCGAACACCTTCGCGACGCCGCGCGCGCTGAGGTCGTCCTTGCCCTCGAGGAGGGAGGCGAACGTCTGGTAGCCGGCCCAGGTGTTCTGGTACCACATCAACGACCAGCCGCCGTTCTCCTCGCCCTCGAGATCGCCGACGGCTGCCTTGGCGTCGTCCCACACCCCGTCGGTGGCCGCCGGGAAGGAGGACAGCGTCACCGCGCCCTCGAGGGTGCCGGCGGCCTGGTCGGTCGCCGAGTCGGTGAGGCCGCCGGGTACGACGTAGTACGTCGTCCCGCTGCCGAGGCTGGCGCCGGCGGCGGACATGCCGACGAGCGCGTTGGACGGGAGCGCCATCACGGCGCAGTCGTAGTCGGCGATCTCCTGGGCGATGCTGCTGTAGTCCGTGGTCGTCGGTGGGACCTTGATCTGCGTGGTCGGCTCGCTGCCCTGGCTGGCGCGGCCGACGTCGACCAGACCCGCCACCTGGTCGGTCGTGGGGAGGTCGTAGGTCACGAAGGCGACGTCGTCGCACCCGTCCTCGGCAGTTCTGGCGCCCAGGCTGGCGAGTCCGACGACGCCCGAGCTGATGGGGTAGCTGAGCTCGCTCGTGAGCTCGGCGGCCGAGATCCCCGTCGGCGCGATCCAGGGGATGCCCGCCTCCTCGAGGATCGGCATGATCGTGTCGCCGTTCGCGGTGAAGCCGCCGACCATGGCGGAGACGTCCTCCTCGACGGCCTGGCGTGCGCAGTCCGCGGCCTTGTTGGGGTCGGCGCCCTCGTTGCACGCGATGACCACCAGCTCGTGGCCGTTGATGCCGCCGGCGTTGTTGATCGCGACCCGGGCACCGTCGGCGACGTCGAGCGCCGCCCGCATGTTGAGGGTGTCCGTGTCGTAGGGGGTGACGGTCATGACCTTCACGGGCTCACCGGTGAAGGTGAGGTCGGGGTCCTGGGTCGGCGTCGTCTCGGGCTCGTCGTCGCCCCCACCACAGGCCGTGAGGCCGAGGAGGAGGACGCCGGCGACGGCAAGGCCACGCGCACGGGGCCTCAGGGGCGGAAAGGTCATCATTGCCCGCTGCTGCGGGGAGCTCTGCTCGGTCATGTGGCGGAACGTAGGACCGGGGTTTCGGTGCGAGTGTGACCTGTCCCACTCAGTGGGCGCGGGCTTCGGGATGGGCCGCCAGGTAGCCGGAGAACCGTTCCGCGACCTCGGCCTCGCGCAACCCGAAGTCGGCGAGCGCGTACCGGTGGTCCGGCCGCTGGGCGCCCTGACGGCTGGCGGCATCGGCGGCCACCACGGATGCCCGGGCGGCTTCGTCGAACGGCACGCCGAGGGCGTCGTACACCTGGGAGACGGTCGCCAGCGGGTCGGCGACCAGGTCGCGGTAGGCGACGTCGACGAACGTCGTCGGGGAGTACGACGCCCGCGCGGCGCGGAAGCCGTCCGCGGCGCGAGCCCAGAGATCGAGGCTCCAGCGCCCGATCCTGGCGGGCGTGAACACCGTCGACGTGCCGCGGGCCGAGCTCGCGGTGAGGCTGCTGACCGAGGCGATGGTGGCGAGCGGGTCGCGGTGGATCTGCACGACGAGCGCGTCCGGGTAGGCGGCGAGCAGGGCGTCGAGTGCGAACAGGTGGCTCGGGTTCTTGAGCACCCAGCGGCGGTCGGGGTCGTTCGCTCCGATCAGCCCCAGGATCCGCCGGTGCCGCTGGTAGTCCGCGGTGAGGTCCTGCGCCCCCAGCCACGTGGCGTACGAGGGCAGGTGGCTGGTGCTCGGGAAGGACCAGGAGCGGAAGGTCTGCCGGTCGAGCCACCAGCACTCCTCGACGACGTCGGGCGCCAGGAAGTGCATCCCGCTGAGCCCGGGCGTCGCCGCGATCCGTCGGTCGACGTCGTCCTGCACGCGCCGGTGGTCGGGGTGGTCCGGCCATTCCGCCCGGGGCGGCCTCGGCTGCGGAGCCGCAGCCAGCCACAGCTCGAGTCCCTGGTGACGGGGGTCGGCGCAGAGCAGCCGGTGCAGAGCCGTCGTCCCCGAGCGGGGGAGACCGGTCACGAACACCGGTCGCGGCATCGGCGCGTGGTCGTCGACCGGGTGCGCGGCCCACGCCGCCTCGGTGTGCAGGCGTGCGTCCAGCGCGTCGGTGAGCCGCTTGCGCACCTTGGCCCAGCCGGCGTCGGTGAGGCCGGCGTCCCGCCGGTAGCTGTCGAGCAGCACGTCGAGCGCTTCGCTGTGGTCCGGCATCTTGGGCTCCTCAGTGGTGGGTCAGTGGTGGGTCGCTCCGGAGTTGATGTCGAGGCACTGCCCGGTGACGGAGCGCGCGAGGTCGGAGGCGAGGAACACGGCGGCGTCGGCGACCTCGTCGGGGAGCGGTAGCCGCCGCAGGTCGGTCTCGGCCGCGACCTCGGCGTGGATCGCCTCGACCGTGGTGCCGCGCGCCCGTGCGGCCTTGGCGAAGCTCGCCTCGACCGCGTCGCCGCGGATGTAGCCCGGCGCGACCGAGTTGACCCGCACTCCCTGGGGGCCGAGCTCGACCGACAGTCCACGGGCCAGCGCCAGCAGGCTGGCCTTGGCCATCCGGTAGGCGCCGAAGCCGGGCAACCGGTTGCGCAGGATCATCGAGTTCACGAGCACCACGGACCCGCCGCTGGCGACGAGCGCCGGCGTGCAGCGGCGGACCAGGTCGAGGGCAGGCAGCGACGAGACCAGCTCGGCCTCGACGGAGGCGAGCTCGGTGTCGAGAAGTGCCTCCCGGCTCGGCGGGTGGTAGGCGTTGTGGATCACGGCATCCAGCCGGCCCACGTCGTCGACGATGCGGTCCGCGAGTGCGGCGACCGCGGCGGGGTCGGTGAGGTCGGTCGGCACCACGACGGCCCGGCGCCCGAGGGCGCCGACCTCCGCGGCCACGCGCGCCAGCCGGTCCCGGTCGCGCGAGGCGAGGACGACGTCGGCACCGGCGGTCGCGGACCGTACGGCGAGCGAGCGGCCGAGTCCCGGACCGACACCCGCCACCAGCACCACCTTGCCGCCGAGGACGCTCGTGACCGGGTTGCTCGTCGTGGTGGTCACGTCAGCATCCGATCGCCGATCGCGGCCTGTCGATCGGCGATCCGCCGGGCCCATGCGCCCGGCTCGATGCGCTGGTCGGCGTAGAACGGGAGCCGCCCGGCGAGGTCGTCGTACGCCATCACCTCGGTGGTCGGGCCGTCCTCGGGTCCGAGCGGCCGGGTCACCCGCTGCCATCGGACCTGGAGGTAGCCGCGCCGGTGCCCGGTGGTCTCCAGCCAGTTGGTCAGGCCCGGGTCGCGACGGCCGACGACGAGCCGGATCATCCCGTCCGGATCGATCCGGGCCTGGTCGGCGGTGAGGCTGGTCTGGTGGTTGATGTAGTCGAGCGAGACGTACCACGGGGTGCCGAGCTGGAACCCCTGGTAGGGCATCCCGGATGCGGGGACCGTCACCACCAGGACCTGGTCGTCGGCGAGGTCGTAGTGGCCTGCCGCGCTGTACTGGTTGGTGAGCCCGCCCGGCGTGATCTTGGGCGCGTACATCGTGTTGACCGGCTGGTCGAGGTAGAAGAGCTGGACGAAGTCGAGGAACGTCCGGAGGTAGCCGGTCAGCGTCGCGCCGGCCCGGCGGAAGCGATCCTCGATGACCTCCATCGTGAGCGGGCGACCGGGCGCGCCGATCCGGTCGGCGCGCTGCACCCGCAGCAGCCCGGGCCGCTCGACGCTCCAGTCGCTGAAGGTCTGCCGCACCAGCAGCCGGCGGGCGTCGGGCGCCAGCGCGAAGTACGACGGACCGGCCGCGGCTCGTGGCGGCCCGAACCTGAGCTCGAAGCTGCCGTCCTCGGCGATCGGGAACGAGCGGTCGTCGAAGGCGAGGTGGCTCGCCGGTGAGGTGCTGCCCGCATGGCTGCCGGCCAGGACCTGGAAGACCAGGTCGGCGCTGGAGCCGCGGGTGCCGGTGACGACGTACTCCGCGTCGCCGGAGATCTCGGCGGCGAAGTAGAGCGTGTCCGGGTTGTCGAGGCCCATCTTCGACCGCGGTGTCGAGGGGCGCGCGAACCACGGATCGGTCGGGTCTCCCGTCCACGCCCCCGCGAGGGCGACGCGCACCAGGCCCGCGAGGTAGTCGAGTCCCTCGGCGAGGTCGCGATCCTCCTGGGCGTGGGGGGCAGAGCGGACGATCGCCTCTGCCTCGTGGAGAGCGGAGACGAATCCAGCAAGGCCACCCGAATGGTCGGTCACGCCGGGCGACGCTAGGGACTCGGCCGCGGCACCGGCGCCGGATGTCCCGCTGAGTGGCATCCGGGTCCAGGTTTCGCTGGATGGGACAAGTCCACCGCGGAGCGGCACCCGTGCGGTGGGTTGGGCACCTACCGAACAAACGAGGAGGAAGCATGACGTCTGGCGACGGTGACGACTGGACGCACGAGGTCGACCTCCTCGTCGTCGGGAGCGGAGCCGGCGGCATGACGGCTGCGCTCACCGGTGCGCTCGCCGGTCTCGAGACCCTGGTCGTCGAGAAGGCGCCGGTGTACGGCGGCACCACCGCCCTCTCGGGAGGCGGGATCTGGGTGCCGAACAACCATGTCCTCCGCGCGGCCGGCGTGGTCGACTCCGAGGAGCGGGTGGTCGAGCACCTCGAGCACCTGACCGGCGGCCGCGTCGCCCGGGCCCGGCTGGAGGCGCTCGTCCACCACGGCCCGGAGATGTTCGAGCTGTTCCGCGACAGCGCCCGCCACCTCGACTTCGCCTGGTGCCCCGGGTATCCCGACTACCACCCGGAGGAGCCCGGTGGCCGCCCCGAGGGGCGCACGGTCGAGTGCCCGCCGTACGACCTCCGGAACCTCGGCGACCTCGCCGACACCCAGCGCGGCAGCTCGATGACCGTGCCCGGAGGGCTGGTCATCACGGCCGCCGACTACGTCAAGCTCGCGATGGTGACCCGGACCTGGCGCGGTCGGCTGACCGCCGTGCGCCTGGCGTTCCGCGCGCTGGTCAACCGGGTGCTGCGTCGCCGGATGGTCTCCCTCGGCCAGTCCCTCGTCGCCCGGCTGCGGGCCTCGCTCGCCGACCTCGGCGTGCCGCTGTGGCTGGACGCTCCGCTGCTCGACCTGGTGCGCGGCCCGGACGGCGCGGTCGTCGGAGCCATCGTCGAGCGGGACGGCGTGCCGGTGTCGGTGCGCGCCCGCGGGGGCGTGGTGATCGCGTCGGGTGGCTTCGACCACAACGAGACCATGCGCAAGGAGCACCTGCCCGAGATCGGTCGCCCCGACGTCTCCGGCGGCGCGGACAGCAACACCGGCGACGGCATCCTGGCCGGCCGTGCAGTCGGCGCCGCCCTCGACCTGATGGACGACGCCTGGTGGATGCCGGCGATCCGCAAGCCGGAGGGGCGGGTGCACTCGCTCGTCTCCGAGCGGTCGATCCCGAACTCGCTGATCCTCACCCCGGACGGCGAGCGCTTCACGAACGAGGCGTCGCCGTACGTCACCTTCGTCCACGAGCAGATCGAGGCGGGGCATCCGTACCTGTGGTTCGTGATGGACCAGGTCGCGCGCCGCCGCTACCCGTTCGGTGCCGTCGTCCCGGGCAAGGACCTGCCGCCGAGCTGGTACGACGCCGGCCTCGCCCACCGGGCCGACACGCTCGCGGGGCTCGCGGCGCGGACCGGCATGGACGCGGAGACCCTCGAGCGGTCGGTCGCGCGCTTCAACCGCCTCGCCGAGTCGGGCACCGACAGCGACCACGGCCGTGGGGACAGTGCCTACGACCGCTACTACGGCGACCCGACGCTGGCCAACCCGGTGCTCGGCCCGGTGGCGGAGCCGCCCTACCTCGCCGTCCGGATCGAGGCCGGCGACCTCGGCACCAAGGGCGGTCTGCTGACCGACGAGCACGCCCGCGTCGTCGACGACGGGGGAGCGCCGATCGACGGCCTCTACGCCACCGGCAACGCCGCCGCGTCCGTCATGGGCAACGACTACGCCGGCGCGGGCGCCACCATCGGCCCCGCCATGGTCTTCGGCTACATCGCGGCACGGCACGCCGCTGGCCCCCGAACGTGAAGAGCCACGAATGAAGGAGTCGGACAGCATGGGAATCCTCGACGACCGGGTCGTCATCATCACGGGCGGCGCCCGCGGCATGGGCGCCGCACACGCCCGCCACTTCGTGGCCGAGGGGGCGCAGGTCGTGATCGGCGACGTCCTCGACGACGCCGGCGAGGCCCTGGTCGACGAGCTCGGGAAGAACGCCAGCTACGTCCATCACGACGTGACCGACGAGGCGGCGTGGGAGACGATCGTCCGGGAGGCGACGGCCCAGTTCGGCCGGCTCGACGGCCTGGTCAACAACGCCGGCGTGCTCGTGTTCCAGCCGATGGCCGAGATGGACCTCGCCGGCTTCCGCCGGATCCTCGACATCAACCTGACCGGGTCCTGGCTGGGCATCCGCGCGGTCGCGCCGGTGCTGTCCGCCGGCGGCGGAGGCTCGATCGTCAACGTGTCCTCGATCAACGGGATGGCCGGCGCGGCCGGCCTGACGGCCTACACCGCGAGCAAGTTCGCCGTACGCGGGCTCACCAAGGCCGCCGCGCAGGAGCTCGGGGCTGCCGGGGTCCGGGTGAACTCCATCCACCCGGGTGGCATCGCGACTCCGATGACGCAGGGACCCGGCGACCGCAGCGACACCGACTCGTCGAGCTTCTTCGCGCGGGTGCCGATCGCGCGGTGGGGCCAGCCGGAGGAGGTGTCGCCGCTCGCGGCGTTCCTGCTCTCGGACCAGTCGGCGTACTGCACGGGTAGCGAGTTCGTCGTCGACGGCGGCGTCCTCAGCGGCGTGCCGTTCTGAGACGTCGAGAAGGATGCGAGAAGGAGATGCGATGACCACCAGCACAGCCCGGCCCGCGATGGCGGCCGGCGTCCCCGTCGGCGTGGTGCGGCTCGACGGCACCTGCACCCTCGGTCGCACCGCGATCGGGGGCAAGGCATGGAGCGTCAATGCCATGCGGGCGCTCGGGCTCTCGGTGCCACCCGCCGTCGCCCTGACGACGGGGAGCTGCGCGGCGTTCTACGCGGCTGGCGGCCAGCTCACCGACGAGCTCTGGGACGAGGTGCGGCGCGGGATCGAGTTCCTCGAGACCGAGACCGGCCGCCGGTTCGGCGGGGAACACCGACCGCTGCTGATCTCGGTCCGCAGCGGTGCGCCGGTCAGCATGCCGGGGATGATGGACACGGTCCTCAACCTCGGCCTGAGCCGGACCGCCGCCGAGGCGCTGGTCGCGGAGACCGGTGACGAGGCGTACGTCGCGGACACGCTGGACCGGTTCCGGCGGCAGTACCGCGAGACGGTCCTGGACAACAGGCTCGACCCTGGGCTCGACAAGGGGCTCGACCAGATCAGCGGCGCGGTGCCGGACGATCCGTGGGAGCAGCTCGCAGGGGCCGTCACCGCCGTGTTCGGGTCGTGGCAGTCGGCCCGGGCGCGGGCCTACCGGGAGTCGTTCGGGATCGCCGACGACCTCGGCACGTCGGTCACCCTGCAGGCAATGGTGTTCGGCAACCTCGACGACCGGTCGGGCACGGGCGTGCTGTTCTCCCGCAACCCGAGCACCGGGGAGCCGGTGCCGTTCGGCGAGTGGCTGCCCCGCGGACAGGGCGAGGACGTGGTGTCCGGACGAGTCACGCCGTTGCCACTCTCGGCACTGGCCGGGTCCCATCCCGAGGTGCACGCGGAGCTGCTGCGGGCGACCGCGGCGCTCGAGGTGGCCGGTGGGGACGTCCAGGACATCGAGTTCACCGTCGAGGCCGGCCGGCTGTGGCTCCTGCAGTCGCGGGCCGCCAAGCGGTCCGCCGGGGCAGCCGTCCGGATCGCCGTGGACCTCGTGGACGAGGGCGTGCTGGCTCCCGCCCAGGCTGTGCTGCGGGTGACGGCGGACCAGGTCCGTGCGGTCGCGGGCGCGACGGCCGGCAGTGGCGTGGGTGACCCGGTCGCAGCCGGCGAGGCGGCCTGTCCGGGGTTCGCGACCGGGATCGCCGTGACCGACCCCGACGAGGCCGAGGAGCGCGCCGACGCCGGTGAGGACGTGGTCCTGGTCCGGGCGACGACGTCGCCCGACGACTTCCACGGGATGCTCGCCGCCGTCGGGATCGTCACCGAGTACGGCGGCGCGACCTCCCACGCCGCGGTCGTGAGCCGGGAGATCGGCCGACCCTGCGTGGTCGGCTGCGGCGCCGGCACCCTCGACCGGCTCGCCGGCCACGAGGTCACCGTGGACGGCAGCACCGGCCGGGTGTGGCTGGGCCGGCTGGTCGCGCAGGACGCGACCGCCGACCGGCACCTGGTCCGGCTGGCGGCACTGGTCACCGCGGACCTCCCCGAGGCCGAGCGCGACTGGCTCCTGGCGCAGCCGCTCGGCGAGTGGCTGCCCGACCGGGTCGAGGCGGACAGGTGCTCTCCCACGGAGCGTGGTGCGCTCCCACGGTGCCGTGACCAGTAACAACGCCGAGGGAGCACTCTCACGACCGGGGTAGCGGGCCTGTCGAACCGCGACCGCGAGGACGGTCGAGGCCGCGCGGTCGGCCTGAGCCGACCAGCCGGACTCACAGCCCGCCGACGAGCTCCAGGTGCTGGGCCTCGATGAACGCCGACGACAGGTCGGGGTGCGGGTGCACCCAGAACTGGTCGCGCTCCACGGCGTCGAGGGCCAGCGCCGCCACCTCGTCGGGCGAAGTTCCGTGCTCAGCGAGCATGGCGGCCAGCGAGCTCCGCAGGTCCTCGCCCGCGGTGCCGGTCGCGGCGGCGTCGGTGAAGATGTTGGTGCGCACGGGGCCCGGCAGCAGCACGCTGACCCCGATAGCGTGGCCGGCCTCGACGAGGTCGGCGCGGAGGCACTCGGCGAGCACGCGGACGCCGTACTTGCTGACGATGTAGGCCGCCTACCCGGCGCCGCTGGAGAGGCCGCCGACCGACGACGTGACGAGCACGTGACCGGGCCGGCCGTCGGCGATGGTGGCCGGCAGGAAGGCGTGCAGCAGGTGGAAGGCGCCGTCGACGTTGATGCCCTGGAGCCGGCGCCACTGGTCGGGCGTCATGTCCCAGGTCCGGCCGGCGAACTCGATGCCGGCGTTGCAGCAGATCAGCGCGGCGGGGCCCCACGCGGCGGTCGCCTCGCTCGCGGCGGCGGCCACCGCCTCGGCATCGGCCACGTCGACCACGGCGGTGCGGACGGCGTCGCGGGGGAGAGACCCGGCCAGCGCGGCCAGTCGCGCCGCGTCGACGTCGAGCGCCAGCACCTTCATCCCACGGCTCACTGCCTCGCGGGCCAGCCCGGCGCCGATCCCGCCACCGGCGCCGGAGACGACGGTGAGCCGGCCGGCGAGGTCGGCCGCGGCCGTCACAGGGCCCGTCCCTCGGCCGCCTCGGCGAGCCGGGTGCGGCCGCAGAGCTGGATCAGGTCCTCGTGGAGCTCGAACCAGACCGTGTGATAGCTGTCCATGATCGGGCGCGCCACCCAGGTGGTGTCACCGGCGGCGATCCGCTCCTGTGCGTTCTGCAGGCGTCCCGAGTACGGCGCCAGCCGGCCCGCGATCGCGCCGAGCCGATCGAGGAGGGGGAGCACGCGGAGGTGGAGGTCGGCGAGACGGGCCAGGACGCCGGCGTCGTACGCCGGGTCGGTGTGGTCGTTCGGCGATCCGTCGGCCCGCACCTGCCAGCCGGTGATCACGCTCTTGAGCTCGGCGTTGAACGAGCAGAACTCGTCGTAGGCACGCTCGAGGGCGACACCGTCGACGCCGCCGCGGTCCGCCTCGAGCAGGACAGCGAGCTGGGTGCGCCCCTCCTCGGAGAGGCGGTGTGCCTTGCCGACCGGCGTGACGAGGCCGCGCGCAGCGAGAGCGGCGAGCCGGCGCCCGGCCTCCGTCGGGTCGAGTCCCAAGGGCGGGGCGAGATCCTCGTCGCGGACCCGTCCCTTCAGCTCCACGGTCCGCAGCACGGCCAGGTCCGACATCGGTGCACCTCTCGTCGAATCGAAACGTCGTCGGCCCAACAGTGGACCGGGCGAGGTCCTGTGATGGCGGTCTCTCCCGTTGAGCGGGACGGCGGCACGCGCTCGGGTCGGGCGCGGGACAGGGTTGTCCGATGAGTAGCCCTGTGTCAACGTCAGGCCGCGTCAGCGGCGTCGAGGAGTGCTCTGAGGGCGCCGTGTTGGTCGGGGTCGTAGGCGGTGTCGTTCTGCCAGCAGCGCCAGATCACACCGAGCCAGGCTCGGGCC
>NZ_QXGH01000029.1 GCF_003515065.1 Nocardioides immobilis | reverse complement strand
GCAGTCTCGCCGCTGACGGTCAACCCCGGCGCGCGTCTCGGCGGGGTCGCTAGAAATGCGGGCGTAGATTGCGGCTGCGCGCGGTGCTCCCATAGAGGGCATAATAAGGATTATTGGTGTTCGAGACGAACTTCTTCACCGAGGAGCGCACGCTCAACCGGAACGTTCGGCTCCTCGGGCAGCGGGTGGAGCTGCGGATCGAGGCGCACTCCTACACGTGGCGGTTCGGGGACGGCGAGACGGTCACGACAGACATGCCGGGCGCGCCGTTCCCACGGCTGCAGATCACGCACAACTACCTGCAGACCGGCGACTACGGGCCGGCGCTCGACATCACGTGGGTGGCGGACTACCGGGTCAACGGCGGTGCGTGGCAGCCCGTGCCGGGCAGCGTGACGATCGAGGGCCAGCCCACCGACCTCACGGCGATCGAGGCCCGACCGACACTCGTGGGCTACGGCGGCTGATCCGCTGATCGGGCCAACGACGGCGCGAAGGGCGGACCCGGGGTCGTGGGTCCGCCCTTCGTCTTCCCCTTCGGGCCCGGGCAGTGGGCCCTGTCGTCCGCGGGGGTCGAAGCCGCGGGCGAAGTCTTCAGTCGGGTGCGATCACTCGGTGGGGATCCGGAGCTCCTGGCCGGCGTAGACCATGCTCGAGTCGAGGCTGTTCATGTCCTGGATGCGGGCGACCATCTCGCCCACGTCGCCCTCGCCGGTGGCGGCAGCAGCGTCGGCCGCGATGTCCCACAGGGTGTCGCCCGGGGCGACGGTCACGACCTCGACCTGCTCGACGCCGCCCTCCTGTGTGGCGACGGAACCGGCGGCGAACCACACACCGAGCGCGAAGGCGAGGAGCACCCCGAACGTGAAGACCACGAGCCGGCCGCGCCGGGTGAGGCGAACGGACCGCGGCTGGTAGCTGACCTGCGGGGCGAGGGTGATCGTGCTCATGGTGTGACCTCCGGGGGAAGTGACTCCGACCTTCGGAGTCCTGGCGATCTGGCGTGTTGGACGATGTCTATCGACGACCCCCGACACTTGGTGGTGCGGAGCCGTTCGATCAACAGTTCGATCGAACACGTGTACGAGACTAGATCAGATGTTCGAACGGATCAAGCACCTGTTCGAATGAGTGTTCGACGGCGTGTCGCGACACGCGGGTTCGAACAGATGTTTGAAATCCGGGCGTGATCGGCGTTACCGTCGAGGACATGGCGGACAAGAAGGTCACCGAACTGCCCGACGGGCCTCCCGACGCGTCCGGGCTCACCCCGCGTCAACAGCGGGTGCTGCAGCACATCAAGGAGAGCATCGACGATCGCGGCTACCCGCCGAGCATGCGGGAGATCGGCAAGGCCGTCGGTCTGACCAGCACCTCGAGCGTCGCCCACCAGCTGCGGGTGCTGGAGGAGAAAGGCTTCCTCAAGAAGGACCCGAGCCTCCCCCGCGCACTCCAGGTCGTGCTGCCCGAGTCGATGCGCCAGCGTCGCTCGATCAGCGCCGCGTCGGAGACGTCGTACGACGAGACCGGCTATGGCGACTCCGCGCCGATCCCCACCAACGTGCCCGTCGTCGGCCGGATCGCGGCCGGTGGTCCGATCCTCGCCGAGGAGCGGATCGAGGACGTCTTCCCGCTTCCCCGCCAGCTCGTCGGCGACGGCCAGCTCTTCCTGCTCGAGGTCAGCGGCGAGTCGATGATCGACGCCGCGATCTGCCACGGCGACTACGTCGTGATCCGTCAGCAGCCCACGGCCGAGAACGGCGAGATCGTCGCCGCGATGATCGATGGCGAAGCCACGGTCAAGACCTTCCAGCGCAAGGGCGGCAAGGTCTGGCTGCTCCCCCACAACGACGCCTTCGACCCGATCGACGGCACCCACGCGACGATTCTCGGCAAGGTGACGGCGGTCCTGCGGCGCGTCTGACGCCTCAACCAGCCGAGAGCCGGGTCAGCGCCTTGCGGACGACGGTCGGGTCGGTCGTGTTCCACATCGGCGGCAGGCTGGCCTTGAGGAAGCTGCCGTAGCGGGCGGTGACCAACCGCGGGTCGAGTACGGCGACGACGCCCTTGTCAGCATGGGTTCGGATCAGGCGGCCGGCCCCCTGGGCGAGCAGCAGCGCCGCGTGGGTCGCGGCCACCTGCATGAAGCCGTTGCCGCCTGCCTGGTCGGCCGCGCGCTGGCGGGCGCTCATCAGCGGGTCGTCCGGCCGCGGGAACGGGATCCGGTCGATGATGACCAGCTGGCACGTGTCGCCGGGCACGTCGAGGCCCTGCCACAGGCCGAGGGTGCCGAACAGATTGGTGTGCGGGTCGTCGACGAACTGCCGCGCGAGCTCGGGCAGCTGGGCGTCGCCCTGGGCGAGGGTCGTGAGGTGCGGCAGCTTCTCGCGGACGTGCTCGGCAGCGGTCTCGGCGGCCCGCCTGCTGGAGAACAGCCCGAGAGTCCGGCCGTCGGCGGCGTCGACCAGCTCGGTGATCTCGGCGAGCTGGGCCGGGCCGAGGCCGTCACGGCCGGGCTGGGGCAGGTGGCGTGCGACGTACAGGATCGACTGCTTGCCGTAGTCGAACGGGCTGCCGACGTCGAGGCCGACCCACGGCTCGGCGTCGTCCTCTGACACTTCGTCGGACGAACCTTGAGACTTCGAGGGACCAACATTGACACTTCGCGGGTCCAGGCGCTCGTTGGGCTTGAGCCCGACGGAGGTGGCGATGGAGTTGAAGTCGCCACCGAGCATCAGGGTCGCCGAGGTCATCACCACGGTCTTGTCGGCGAAGAGCTTGTCGCGCATCGGGCCCCACACCTGGAGCGGCGCGATGCAGAGGCGGGGTGGCAGTCGCTCGGTGCCCTCGGTCAGCCACAGCACGTCGGCGTCGCCGTTGGCGGCCATCCGGTCGGCGGTGAGGAAGACCTCCTGCGCCGACCCCTTGGCCTGGGTCAGGCCGGCGTCGGCTTCGTCGCTGGCATCGGCCTTCGGGAACGCGCTGACCAACGCACGGGCGGCGTCGCGCACCAGCGCGAGCGCGTCGGCCAGGTCCTGGGGCACTGCCTCGAACCGGCCCGGCCGCGCCTCCCCGATCGCCGCCCGCAGCGCCTCGGCAGCATCGGCCAGGTCGCCGGCCGGGTCACCGCTGTCGGACCGCACGTGCCGGGTCGCCCGCCGCGCGGCGCGCTCGACCTCCGACGCCCAGAGCTCGTCGGTGGCCGCCTGGGTCACCCGCGCCGTCAGCTCGTGGCCCTCGTCGATCACCACGACGTCGTACTCAGGGATCATCGGCACGCCCTCGATCGCGTCGATCGCGAGCAGGCTGTGGTTGGTGATGATCAGGTGGGAGCGCTGCGCCTTCTCGCGGGCGCGCTCGGCGAAGCACTCCTCACCGAACGGGCACTTGGCCGCGCTCAGGCACTCGCGGGCGGTGACGCTGACTTGTCGCCACTCCCGGTCGGTGTGGCGCGGCGCGGCGTCCTTCTCGCCGGTGCCGCCGTCCTTGCTCTCCTGCTCGGCCCACTTCCGCAGCTCGAGGACCTTCTTGCCGAGCGACCCCTCCGGGACGTCGACCAGGACACCCTGGTCGTCGGGCACGCCCTCGCGGATCCGGTGCAGGCAGGCGTAGTTGGACCGACCCTTGAGGACGGCGTAGGTGCTGTCGACGCCGGTCCGGCCCCCGACTGCCTTGGTCAGTCGCGGCAGGTCGCGCTCGACCAGCTGGTGCTGCAGCGCGAGGGTCGCGGTGGCGACGACAACCCGCTTGTTGTGGTGCAGCGCGGGCACCAGGTAGCCCAGCGACTTGCCGGTGCCGGTGCCGGCCTGGACGAGCAGGTGCCGGCGGCTCGGTGATCCGGCCATCGACTCCGCGACGGCCTCGGCCATGGCGATCTGACCCGTCCGCTCGCTGCCGCCGAGCGCCTCGACGGCCGCGGCGAGGGTGGCGCGCAGCGCATCGTGGTCGACCCCGGACATGCCCGGAACCCTAGACCGGACCTGCGACAGGGTCAGCGGCCGGGCGCGCGGGCTGTGGACAGAGCGGCGGCGACCAGGTCACCGAACTGACGGTGCCCGTCGGTGGTGAGGTGGAGGCCGTCGTCGAGGTAGGGCAGGTCGGCGTCGAGCATCGAGAGGTAGCCGACGTCGTACTGCTCGGTGAGGCGCGCGAGCACCGCGTCCACCTCGGGTACGACGTGCGCCCGGTCCGGCGCGGACGGCGGGCCGACCACGAGCACCCGCCGGTCACCGAGCGCCGTGAGCAGTCGCTCGAAGCCGGCCACGAGCTCCGCCTCGGTCTGGTCCACGTCGTTGAGCCCGCCCTGGACCACCACGAGCCCTGGTTCGCCGGGCAGGCCCCGGGTCGCGCGGGCGCCGTACGAGAGGTCGCCGCAGGGGCTGGCCTCGCGAGTGAAGCCCGAGCCCGAGAATCCGTCGACGTGCACCCGCCCGGGTAGCCGGGTCGGCCAGCTCTCCGAGGCGTGGACGCCGAGACCGACCGAGTAGGAGTCCCCGATGACGAGCACGTCGTCGCCCGTTCCGGTGGTGAGCTCCGCGCGCTCCCTCGCCGCCGTGCGGCGATCGGCGCACCGGTCGGTGTCGGCGCCCGCGCGCGTCATCATGAGGAGTCCCGCCGTCACGACGGCAACGGTCAGGCCGACCGCCACCAGCCATGCTCCCCGGATGCGCACGGGGAGATGGTGCGCTGCTCGATCGGCTTCTGTCTGGCGAATGGCCGAATCGTTGCCGGCGGGCGTGCAGGTTCATCGGTCAGCCGGCGTACGCCCCCAGCTCGACCGCGGACAGGCTACGGCCCGTCGGTCGCCTCACAGCCGATGAACGTGTCCATGCCGTCACCACCGGCGCAGGTGTCCTCGCCACCGCGGCCGGTGATCGCATCGTCGCCGGCCAGTCCGTCGAGCAGGTTGGGCCCGCCGTTCCCGAACAGCTGGTCCGCCTGCGGCGACCCAGTGAGGTTCTCGATGCCGACCAGCTCGTCGGTTCCGGCCCGGAGCGTGTCCTGCGGTCCGGTCACCGCCAGGTCGACGCGCACCCCGTCGGGCGTGGCGGTGTAGATGGTGCCGTAGGAGACCGTGTCGTTGCCTCGCCCACCGGACAGCACATCGTCAAGGTGGCCGGCGACCAGCAGGTCGTTGCCGGTTCCACCGAACCCCTGCTCCGCCTCATCCGACCCCGACCCACCAGGATCCACGACGTCGTCTCCATCACCCCCACGGACCACGTCGGTGCCGCCGTCGCCGTGAAGCTCGTCGTCGCCGGCTCGACCGCGGACCAGGTCGTCTCCGTTGCGGGCCTCGATGTAGTCGTCGCCGGCGTCGCCGTAGAGGACGTCGTCCCCGAGGTTGCCGTCGTACAGGGCATCGGCACCCGCAGCACCGTGGATCTCGTCCTCGACGAGCCCGCCGTAGATCACGTTGCGGCCGCCGTCGCCGGTGATGCGGTTGGGTCCGTTGCGCGAGCCGTTCACGTTCTCGATGCCGCGCACGGCGTCGTTGCCGAGCCCCGTCGGCTGCCGATACGTAGACCACAGCCGGAGGTGCAGCGAGTCCGCCCGCCGGTAGTCGACCCAGTCCCTGCCCATTCCGCCGACCTGCACGTCATTGCCACGACCACCCGCCAGGATGTCGTCGCCCTCGCCGCCGAAGCCCCGGTCGTCCCCCGCGCCGAGGTCGAGCCGGTCGTATCCCGCACCGCCGCAGACCACGTCATCTCCCCCGCCGGTACGGATCGTGTCGGGCTCGGGCGTGCCGAGCACGACGTCCCCGCGATCGCGATCCGGATCCACGGCATCGGGGTCGTTGAGGTCAACGGTCACCGCTCGGCCGGCGCAGGTCGCCGGGGCAGACGCCGACGTCGCGGGCAGCGGGACAGCGAGGAGGGCGCCGCTCAGCGCAAGCGCCGCGCCAGCAGTGAGGGTGAGAATGCGCATGCCGTCATCCTTCGCGAACACCACTTCCGCGCACATCAGGGTTTTCCACCGTCTTTGCTCCCGGCGGTGGGGGGCTGTTCGGGCCGGCTCAGCGAGCCACAGGTCAGACGGCGTACGTCGCGAGCTCGCCCGCGAGCGCCTCAGTGGCGCGGCCGGCGATCCGGGTGCCGTCGGCGGTGTGCTCGAGCGACGTGATCTCACCCAGCCGGTGGATCTGGTCGACGAGGTCGCCACGGGCGTAGGGCACCAGCGCGTCGAACTCCACCTGCGGGCGGGGCAGGTCGTCCTCGATGGCCGCCAGCGCCTCGGTGATGCCCTCGCCGGTGCGGGCCGAGACCACGACCGAGTGCGGCTCGCGCTGCCGGAGCCGCGCGATGACGAGCGGGTCGGCGACGTCGGCCTTGTTGATCACGATCAGCTCGGGGATCTTCGCTGCGCCGATCTCGGCCAGGACCTCGCGCACCGCGCCGATCTGGCCCTCGGGGTCGGCGTGCGACCCGTCGACGACGTGCACGATCAGGTCGGAGTCAGCGACCTCCTCGAGCGTGGAGCGGAACGCCTCGACCAGCTGGTGGGGCAGCTGCCGCACGAAGCCGACCGTGTCGCTCAGCGTGTAGACCCGTCCGTCGGACGCGGTGGTCCGCCGCGTCGTCGGGTCGAGCGTGGCGAACAGCGAGTCGTCGACGAGGATGCCGGCGCCGGTGAGCCGGTTGAGGAGCGAGGACTTGCCGGCGTTGGTGTAGCCAGCGATCGCGACGGAGGGTACGGCGTTGCGCCGCCGCTCCTGGCGCATCGTGGTCCGGGTGCCGGCCATCGCCTTCAGGTCGCGGCGGAGCTTGGCGATCTTGTCGTTGATCCGGCGCCGGTCGGTCTCGATCTTGGTCTCACCAGGACCGCGACCACCGATGCCGGCACCGCCGGCGACGCGGCCACCGACCTGGCGGGAGAGGTTGCCACCCCAGCCACGCAGCCGCTGCTTCATGTAGTTGAGCTGGGCCAGCTCGACCTGCGCCTTGCCCTCCTTGGACTTCGCGTGCTGGGCGAAGATGTCGAGGATCAGCGCGGTCCGGTCGACGACCTTGACCTTGAGCCGGTCCTCGAGGTTCCTCAGCTGCGACGGCGCGAGCTCACCGTCACAGATGACGGTGTCGGCGCCGGTGGCCTGGACGATCTCGCGAAGCCCGTCGACCTTGCCGCGTCCGACGTACGTCGCGGGGTCGGGGTTCTGCCGGCGCTGGTAGATCGCGTCGAGCACCTCCGAGCCGGCGGTCTCGGCGAGCAGCGCGAGCTCGGCCATGGAGTTCTCGGCGTCCTCGATGGTGCCGTCGGTCCAGACACCCACCAGGACGACCCGCTCGAGCCGGAGCTGGCGGTACTCGACCTCGGTGATGTCCTCGAGCTCGGTGCGCAGCCCGGCGACGCGGCGCAGCTCGTGGCGCGCCGCGAGGTCCATGTCACCGGCGGTGACCTCTTCGGGGTCGTCGCCTGCGTAGCCGGACTCGAAGTCGTCGGTCTCGTCGAACTCGTCGGCATCCCAGCCAACGGTCTTCTCGAGCTCGGCGTCGAGGGAGAATTCTTCTGCGTGGTTCGTCATATGCCTTCAAGCGTAGGTGGGGCCCTGCACCTTGGCGAACGGGTTTCACGCGTGATGTGTTCCCGCAGGTAGTGCGCTGCCGCATTTCTTGCGTAGCCGCAGTTTGTGCGGTAACGTTGCTGGCATGACACCGGATCAACTGGCCGGCGTACGCCGCGCTCTCGACGATGCCGAGGGCAAGGATTCCGTCGGGGCCCTCCCCTACCTTCGGGAAGCGGCCGACCGGCTGACCGAGCTGATCGACGAGTCGATGGCGGCCGCCGTACTCACCGGCCAGGCCTCGCTCCGGAGTGCCGGGGCGCAGGCCGGACTGACGGAGAACGCCGTCGGCCCGCGGCTGGCCCGGACCCGCACCCTCGGCGCCTACGCCGACGACCGGGGCCGGGTGACCGCCTCGGGCGTCGAGCGGGCGAAGTACGACCTGGAGTCAGGGGTGCCGCGGCAACCGGCCGCGACGCCGGCACCGATGCGGTTCAAACCGCGTCGATCCACCTAGCAGGGAGCGGGCCTCCGCTCCCGGGACGGAGTCACGATGACCCGAGCGGACCTCACCCACCTCTACTTCCTGCTCGACCGCAGTGGATCGATGCAGTCCATCAAGACCGACACCGAGGGCGGCTTCGCCGCGTTCATCGACGAGCAGCGGAAGTCCGCCGGCGAGTGCCGGGTGACGCTGGCGCAGTTCGACAACGAGTACGACGTCGTCTACTCGGGCCGGCCACTCGCCGATATCCCGCCGCTCGACCTGCAGCCGCGCGGCTCGACCGCACTGCTCGACGCGATGGGTCGGCTGGTCACCACGGCCGGGAGCGAGCTCGCCGCGCTGCCCGACGATGAGCGCCCGGCCACCGTCATCGTCGCGGTGATGACCGACGGCTACGAGAACGCGAGCCGGGAGTGGACCCACCCGGCCATCAAGGCGCTCGTGGAGCAGCAGACCAAGGACTACTCCTGGCAGTTCCTCTACATGGGCGCCGACCAGGACGCGATCGAGGTGGGGGTGTCGCTCGGAGTCTCCGCGGCCGCCTCGGTGACCTACGGGCGGGGCAAGACCCGCGAGGCGATGGCGATGAGCGCCGGCAAGGTGGCGAAGCTGCGCGAAGCCCGGATGGCGGCCCCGGCCGGAGCACCGGCCCCGATGATGGAGGGCTACACCGCGGCGGAGCGGGCCGAGCTGGCCGACTGAGGCGCGGCCCTGCCGCTCGCCCGGCGTCCTCCTGCTTGACGTCATGCAGGGTGACGTGAGGGTTGCCCTGCATGACGTCAAGGAGGGTGACGCCCCAGTTGCCCTGCATGACGTCACGCAGGTAGGGCGCAGAGGGCGTCAGCGCAGGGGCTCGGGCTCCAGCGTCCGCTGCCAGAGCACCGTGCCGGCGCCGTCGTACAGCCGGACGGTGAGCTCGCCCGACGCGGCGAGGTCGAGCTGCCCGAAGTGCTGGTTGTCCGGCCGCGGCGCGACCTTCCAGTCGTAGTCCTCGTCCTTGCCGTGCGAGAACACCGGCTCCGGCCCGAAGGTTCGGTCGAGCTCCTCGTCGTGCGTGGTGAAGGGCGAGCACATCAGCGGGCCGGAGATGAACTCCCAGAACGGCTCGAAGTCGGTGAACGTCGCGCGGTCCGGCGCGTAGTGGTAGGCGGCGGTGTAGTGGACGTCGGCGGTGATCCAGACGACGTTCTTGATGCCGTGCCGCTTGATCGCCGCCAGGATCCGGCCGATCTCGGGCTCGCGGCCGAGCGGCCGGCCGGGGTCGCCGTTGGACACACCGTCGAGGTCGTAGAGCCGCGACGGCGGGGCCGACAGCGGCTGGTCGACGGAGATGACCTTCCACGTCGCCGTGGACGCGCGGAGCTCCCGGACCAGCCAGTCCTCCTGCTCGGTGCCGAGCAGCCCGACCTGGAGCCGGTTGCGGACGACGGCGGGGTCGACGTCCGGGTTCGGCCCGCGGTAGCTGCGCATGTCCAGCAGGAACAGGTCGAGGTGCTGGCCGCGCGGGATCCGGCGGTAGATCCGGGTCGGCACGAACCCGTCGCCGTCGCGCGGGACCAGCCGCTTCACCGGCACCGGCTGGTACTCCTGCCAGGCCCGCCGCCCCCGGATCGCCAGGACGTCGGCCCGCCGCTCGGTGTAGCGCTCGTCGTCGATGATCTCGCCGGGCCACCAGTTGTTGCAGGTCTCGTGGTCGTCCCACTGCACGACCGACGGCACGGCTGAGTAGAAGTCGCGCACGTTGTCGTCCCGCAGCGGGTAGCGGTGCCGGCCGCGGAAGTCGGCGAGCGTCTCCGCCACGACCATCACCTCGGCGGTGAGCTCGTTGCGCCAGGTCGAGCCGTCCTCCTCGACCGTCCGGGTCTCCACCATCGGCTCATCGGCGTAGATCGTGTCGCCGACGTGGATGAAGAGGTCGGGGCGGACGTCGAGCATGGAGCGGTACGTCGTCATGCCGCCGCGGGCGCGGTCGATCCCCCACCCCTGGCCGTTGGTGTCGCCCGACCACACGATCGACTGCGCCGCGGCGTGGATCGGCGCCGTGCGGAAGGCGAGCGGCAGGGGTGCGCTCTTGGTGCCGTCGTGGTCCTCGAACCACACGGTGGCGTCGTACTCACGGCCCGGCGCGAGGTCCGTCAGGTGGATCCGCGCGGTGAGATCGGTGCGGTGCGTCGTCCACGGGCCGCGGATCGTACGGCGCCGCCCGCCGCTGCCGAGGCGGACCATCATCCGGCCCGGCTCCGCCGCCCGCGACCAGAGGACCGCGGAGCTGGTCGTCACCTCGCCGCTCCGGGCGCCGGAGGTCAGGTCACGGCGCCGGCCGACCAACGACGGCCCCCGCGCGAGCAGTCCCAGCGCAGGGATCGCGGTCACCCCGAGCCCGCCCGCGACGGTCGTCCGTCGTCCCACCCGCAGCTCCCCGAGCCTGGTCTGGTCGTCCCACAGCAACGCCACGTCGCCGTACGCAATCGGCCTGGAGCGACCGAACGGGATGCGGCGGCGGAAGGCCTGGTGACGAGCCGGGCAACTCTTGCCATCCGGTCCCGCACCCGGGACGCCGGCGACTGATCTTCCCGAGACGACCGGGACTGCAGGCTCATCTCGCGGGACGCGCGACGGCGGAGCGTCGCCTCCAGCGGTGGACAGGCCACCGCGAGGAGGTGGTCCCGATGAGGACAACGGCAGTGGGAGCGGTCGCGCTGGTCATCCTTGCGTCCGGCGGCGAGGTTGGTCCGGATCGACCGGAGCACGCCGCGAGCCACGTCGCGACGGCGTACGGCGATCGCCTCGTCATCGGGCACCGCGGGGACGAAGCGGGCGCACACACCGAGAACACCATCGCGTCGATGCGCAGCGCGGTGGCGGCCGGCGCAGGCGCCGTCGAGTTCGACGTCCGCGTCACCGCCGACGACGACTTCGTCGTCATGCACGACTCCGCACTGGGCCGGACCACGACCTGCGGCGGCCGGGTCCGCGCGAAGACCCTCGGCTGGATCAGGACGAACTGCCGCGGCCGCCACCACCGGGAGCCCATCCCTGCGCTCACCGACGTCCTGGACTGGGCCCGACCCTCCGGCGTGAGCCTCCTCGTCGAGCTCAAGGAGGCGCCCGGTTGGGATGCCGACCGGACGCGGGAGGTCGTCGACGCGATCGAGGACCGCGGCCTGGAGCTCCGCGCCCAGTTCCTCTCCTTCGAGACGGACCTGCTCGCGCTCGTCGAGCAGGTGGCGCCCGGGATGCAGACCCTGCTCATCATCAGCGGCTCTCGCACCCCAGATCTCGCAGTCGGCCGTTTCGACGGCGTCACCATCGACCCTGACGAGGCGACCCCTGGGCTGGTCGACCAGCTGCACAGGCTCGACATGACCGTCTACGGCCGCACCAGCAACCGCCCGGCCGACTGGGAGACGTTCTGGCAGGCGGGCGTCGACGGGTTCCTGACCGACCGCCCGGGCGCCGCGGCGGACGCTCTCCCGCACACGACCGGGTCGCACCGATGAGGACGATCACGGTTGCGGCGGTCCTGACCGCAGGGCTCCTGGCCTACGGCTGCACACCCACGCGGATCGAGGACCCGACACGGCGGACAGAGCCGGCGGGACACTCCGGAGGAGCACAGCTCGTTGACGAGACCGGTGCCGAGGAGGAGCCGACCGAAGACCTCCGCGGCAGCGGCGAGTGGCGGCTGTCTCCTGATGCGTTCGACGGCAGGATCGAGGCCTACGCGACGCGGGCCAGCGCACCGGCGGGGTCCCTGGTCGGGCTCAAGGTCTCGACGTCGGAGGACGACTGGCGGGTGTCGGCCTACCGTATCGGCGCCTATCGCGGTGGCTGGGGACACCTCGTCTGGCGGTCCCGGCGCCAACCGGGCGAGCAGCAGCCGGACGCGGTCCTCGCCCCCGCGGCGACCCGGACCGTGGTCGCACCGTGGCGGCAGAGCCTGCTCCTCGACACGACCGACTGGCCGGAGGGCTTCTACGTGCTCAAGCTCCGCACCGGCAGTGGCTCCGAGACCCAGGTGCCCTACATCGTGTCGTCCCACACTGCCGAGGGGACCGTCGCGCTCGTGGCGCCGGTGACGACCTGGCAGGCCTACAACAAGTGGGGCGGCTACAACCTGTACGAGGGCCCCGACGGCCCCGAGGGCGACGCGCGGAGCTGGGCCGTCAGCTTCGACCGCCCGTACAACGGCGCCGTGGGCGCCAACGACTACCGGTCGGCCGCACTGCCGATCGTGATGCGCGCCGAGAGTCTGGGGATCCCGCTGTCGTACTTCGCGAACACCGACCTCGATGCCCGACCGGCGGCGCTGGACGGTGCCCGTGGGTACGTCTCCATGGGTCACGACGAGTACTGGACGACCGGCATGCGGCGGGCCGTGCTGCAGGCTCGCGACTCCGGCACCAACCTCGCGTTCCTCGGCGCCAACACGATGTACTGGCGGATCCGCCTCGCCGAGGGACCCTCCGGTCCCGACCGGACGGTGATCGGCTACCGCAGCGACGCCTACCTGGACCCGGTCCGGGACCGGGATCCCGCCAACGCGACGTCACGTTTCCGGGACCCGCCCGCCGCCCTCCCCGAGCAGGACCTGGTGGGCATGCAGTACGAGTGCTACCCGGTCGACCACGCCTACGTCGTGGTCTCACCCCGCTGGTGGGCGTTCCGCGGGACCGGAGTCACGTACGGCGACCGGTTCGAGGGGCTCGTCGGCCCCGAGGCCGACCGGGTCTATCCCGGCAGGCTCACTCCGCGCCCCCTGGAGGTGCTGAGCCACACTCCGTACCTCTGCCGCGACGTGGCCACGTCGAGCCAGTCGGTGTACTACACCGCACCGTCCGGCGCAGGTGTCTTCACCGCCGGCACGCTGCGGTGGGGCTGTGCCCTGATCGACTCCTGCGAGCATCCGCTCGGCGACCGCACGAGAAGGTTCGTGCGCACGGTGACGGACAACCTGCTGCTGGGGTACGCCGGCGGCCCGGTCGGGCTGCGGCACCCCGCCCGCGACAATCTGGACGAGTTCGACCTGTCGCCCTCCAACACGGTGTCGGCGAGTTGAGCCCAGGTCGGGGGGCATACGTCATCATGGCTGCCATGGCCTGCGCCCCGGGAAGAATCCGCGGAACCGGCTCCGCCGGGATGCCGGTCCGCATCTGCCTCGCACTGATCGCCTGCCTGCTGGGACTCGCCTCCTGCTCGCCAGACGAGCCGGACGATCCGCCTGGGAACGGCGAGGAGGTCGCCCTCCACCTGGAGCTCGTCTACGGCGAGGACGATCTCGACGCAGCCACCCGGATCGAGGTCGAGACCGAGGTCGGCGACGTGCTGTCGCGCTACGTCGCGGGCGCATTCCTCGGGGACTACCCACGCCAGGACTTCGTCGCCTCCTTCGAGGACTTCACGCCCCGGGCGGCCCGCTCGGCGGCGACGCACATCGAGGTAATGACCGGCACCGGGTTCGAGGACGCGTCCTCGGTGCGGGCCTCGGCGCTGGACGCCCGGCTCTCGCTGTTCGCACCGCCGGACGGCGTGCTCGCTGCCACGGCCACGATCGACTTCAAGTTCGAGGTGACCCAGGACAGCACGACGTCGACCGCTACGCTCAGCGGCCGCCTGATGCTCGTCCGGGAGCAGGGCAACTGGTCCGTCTTCGGGTACGACGTCGAGCTCGACGACGGCGGCGCCCTGGATGCGGCGGTCTCGTGATGAGCCGGCGCGCCCTGACCCGGCTGGTGTCGCTCGCGGTGGTTCTCGCCGTCGGCTGCCTCGTCGTCCCGGACTCCGCAGTGCACCCCACCCGGATCAGTCTCACCAAGGTCGAGAACGCCCGGAGCGTCGACTTCGCCGACGACGTCGTGTGGATCCTGGTGCTGGGTTCGGACGCCCGGCCCGGGCAGGACCTCGACGAGGGCAACACCGACGCCATCCACCTCGTCGGCCTGGAGGTCCCCTCCCGCCGCGCGGCCGGCATCGGCATCCCCCGTGACTTCTGGATGCAGCTTCCGGACGGGCTCGATCGGATCAACACCGCCTATGAGGAAGGCGGCGGGGAGCTAGTGGCCGCACTGGTGGAGGAGCTGGTGGGCTTCGCTCCCCACTACGTCATGGCCGCCGGGTTCGACACCTTCCGCGACCTGGTCGACACGGTCGGCGGGATCACCGTTCACGCTGACGAGGCGCTGCCCGACCTCGGCATACGACGGGGACGCAACGACTTCGACGGCGCCCAGGCGCTGGACTACGCGCGCAATCGGGAGTTCATCCGCGGCGACTTCGTGCGCTCCGCCAACCAGCAGCAGATCATGATCGGCATCCTCCGTCAGCTGCTGGTGCGCGAGGACGAGGAGGGTTTCATCGAGGGTGGCGCCATGGCGGCGCTGCAGGGGCTCAGCACCGATCTCCCGCCGACGGATCTCTACCGGCTCGCCCAGGCGGTCACCCAGATCCGGCCCGACCGCGTCACCACCTGCATCCTCCCCGGCACCGACGAGACGACCTCGGGCGGTGGCGCGGTGCTGATCCCGGACGCGGACGCCGCCCGGCGGATCGGCGACGACGTGCGGGACGACGCCCGCGTCGATGGCGACTGCTAGTCAGGTGTCTCCAGGCCGGCCTCACGAGCGAGGATGACCGCCTGCGCCCGATGTGCCACCTGCAGCTTGGCGAAGATGTTGCTGACGTGGTTGCGGACGGTCTTCACCGACAGCCCCAGCTCGCGGGCGATCTCAGCGTTCTCCAGCCCGTCGGCGATCCGCCCGAGGATGATCCGCTCCCGTTCGGTGAGCTGTGGGAAGGTCTGCGAGGTCGGCTTCAGTCGGACGCCGCGGAAGTACGACATCATCCGGTCCGCGATGCCCGGACCGAAGATCACCTCACCGGCGGAGACGGCCTCGATCGAGCGAAGGATCTCGCTGCGTCGCGCACCCTTGAGCAGGTAGCCGCGCGCGCCGGCCCGGATGGCGGCGAAGACCGATTCCTCGTCCTCCATCATCGTCAGCACCAGGACACCGATGTGGGGCGACGACTGCACGATCCGCGCCGTCGCCTCGACGCCGTTGAGGCGTGGCATGTGCAGATCCATCAGGATGACGTCGGGCTGCTGCTCGAGAGCCACCTCGACCGCCGTACGACCGTCGGCGGCCGTGCCGACGAGCTCGACGGAGTCGGCGGCGGTGAGCATCGCCTCCAGGCCCCGACGGAAGTTGTCGTGGTCGTCGACCACCATGACGCGCAACGGTTCCATGCCTACCTCGTGCTCTCCTGCGACGGCGCCCCCAAGGGAAGCCGCACGGTGACCACCGTGCCGCCGGGGGCCGACGAGACGGTGCAGGTGCCGCCCAGCTCCTCGGTGCGCTCGCGCATCGAGGTCAGGCCGACACCGGGGGCTGGGTCCGCTGGCATTCCGACCCCGGAGTCGCGGACCTCGATCCGGAGTGCATCGCCGTCGCGACGAAGGGACACGGCGCAGCTCCCCGCCTCGCTGTGCCGGACCGCGTTGGCAACCGCCTCGAGCACGATCCGGTACGCCGCGACCTCGACCGCCGCGGGAAGCGGCTCCAGGTCGTCGTCCGCCTCGACGGACCAAGCGAGCCCGTCGCGCGCGGTCGTGTCGCCCGCCAGGTTGTGCTGGTCGGCGCGCTGCCGGAGCGCGGTGACGAGGCCGAGCTGGTCGAGGGCCGGAGGACGCAGGCCGTCGATCACCCGGCGTACCTCAGTGATCTCAGCCCGGGTCTGGTCGGAGAGCTGACCGAGCAGGACGGCGGCCTTCGCGGGGTCCTCGTCGAGCAGGTCGCGGGCAGAGTCGAGACCCATCGCGAGCGTCGCCAGCGATGGCCCGAGCCCGTCGTGGAGGTCGCGGCGCACCCGGCGACGCTCCTCCTCCCGCGCGCTCACGATCCGCTGTCGGGAGCGCTGGAGCTCCCGGTTGATCGCCACTGCCTGCACCAGCGCCCCGACCTGGCTCCCCACGTCCGCGAGGAGGCGCCGGTCGCCGGGCCCGAAGGGGTCACGACCGACGGCGACCTGGAGCCGCATCCGGCCCAGCGTCGCGCCACCGGCGACCAGGTCGATGTCGGTCGTACGGCCGCGCTTCTCGCCGATCGACGCCTCGATCTGGTCGAGCCCGCCCTCACCGAAGACCTCGATCGATGCGTAGCTGAGCTGCAACCGGCGAGCGAGCACGCGGAGCGTCTCCTCGAGCGCCTCCTCCGGCGCCGTCAGCGGGTCGAGCCGTCGCAGCTCGGAGACCACCCTGCCGGGGAAGGCACGGTCGCCGTAGACCAGCCGCCGGACCGCCCGCTGCAACCCGACCGCCACGGGGAGCAGGAGCAGCGCCACTACTCCCCCGGCCACCATCGCGTCGAAGGACGTGTCCGAGGCGAGGTTGACTGCGCCAGCGACCGCCACGAACACGCTGCCGACCAGCGTCGCGAGCAACGCCTGCACCAGCGCGCGCCGTACCGTCGGCTCGATCTCCTCGAGCCGGAAGCGCAGCATCGCGACCACCACGCTGCACAGCACGGCCCCGACCAGCGGGGGACCGAGGATCTCCCACGGCACCAGCGCGGCGTCGCCGAGACCCGCCGGCAGGTCCACGAGCAGGACGCGGGCCGCCAGCCCGCCGACGACCGCCAGGAGCAGCAGCCTGAGAGCGAGCCGGTCCACGGTGTCCTGCGCCCGGAGATAGGTCACGACCAGGACCAGCAGCATCGCCGGCAGGGCAGCGGCCAACGCAGGGACGGCCACCGTGACGAGGTCCTGCAGTCGGTCCGGTTGGTCGTCGGCGCGGTTCACGACGGTCAGGACCCAGACGAGGTAGCCGCCGTACGGCAGCGCGACCACGGCCGGGACGACCCACGGCCGGTGACGGAGCCATCCCGGCGGCGTGCCGAGGGCGACGGCGGAGAGCAGCAATGCGCCCAGCCCCAGCGCGAAGGCCCCCTCGCCCACGAGCTGCGGCCAGACTCCGCGGGCACCGGCGAGGTCGATGGCACCGAGACCGAGGGGCCAGGACGTCAGCCCGCCGGACATCAGCGCCGCGCCCGCGAGGAAGGAGCGGGAAGCGGCCGACCCGGGCCGACGCCAGAAGGCGAACGAGGCGAAGCCCAGCAGCAGTGGTGCAAGCGACACGGTGGAGAGGTTCGCGAGGATCGCGTCGCCGATCGGGTACCGGGTGAGCGGCACCTCGATGTCGATCTCGTGGTCGATCTCGGCCGCCGGGCGCCGGATCTCGTACAGCGGCGCGTCGCCGTCCGACCAGCTCCCGGAGCCGCCGTCCGACAGCCAGTCCTCGACGGTGCGACCGTCGATCCGGAGGACGGTGTCGCCCTCGATCAGCGGCGTGTCGCCGTACGCACGCAGCACCCGGACTCCCGTGCCCCACCGCTGGTCCTCGTCGATCGAGCTCGACGAGACAGCGGTGCCGTCGGACGGTCCGGACAGCAGTGCGACCGCGATCCAGGCGACCGGCATCGCCCAGGCCGCGGTGACCACGAGAAACCGTCCTGCGCGCGACATCTTCCGCCCATGGTCGCGCTGATTCCTCCTGCGCGCCGGGAAACTGCCGCGTTACTTGGGAGGCATCCGGATGCCGCCGTCGACGCGGACGACCTCGCCGTTCATGTAGGAGTTGGTGAGGCACTCCATCACCATCGAGGCGAGCTCGTCGCCGCTGCCGAGACGCTTGGGGAAGAGCACGTTCTGGCCCAGGTTGGCCTTGAACGCGTCCGAGTCGGGGCCCTCGCCGTAGATCGGCGTGTCGATCAGGCCGGGGGCGACCGTGTTGAGGCGGATGCCAGCCGCCGACAGGTCGCGCGCGACCGGGAGGGTCATGCCGACGACGCCGCCCTTGGAGGCGGAGTACGACGCCTGGCCGATCTGGCCGTCGAAGGCCGCCACGCTCGCCATGTTGACGATGGCGCCGCGGCAGCCGTCCTCGTCGGGGTCGTTGAGGCTCATCGCGGTGGCGGCCTGGCGGACCATGTCGAAGGTGCCGACCAGGTTGATCGCGATGACCTTCTGGAAGGCCTCGAGCGAGTGCGCCGACTCGACGGTGCCGTCACGGCCGATGGTGCGCTGGGCCCAGCCGATGCCCGCCGAGTTGACGACGGCACGCAGCGGAGCGATCTCAGCAGCGGCCTTGACCGCCGCGGCGATCTGCTCGGTGTTGGTGACGTCGACCTGGGCGAAGACGCCCTTGATCTCCTCGGCAAGGGCCTCACCCTTGTCGGCCTGGAGGTCGGCGACGACGACGGTCGCGCCGCGGGCGGCGAGCTGGCGCGCGCACGCGGCCCCGATGCCTGATGCGCCGCCGGTGACGATCGCGGATGATCCGGTGAGTTCCATGGGGGCGAGCATAGGGGTGCGCCGCCGACCGTGACACCATCGGTGTCACAGTCAGAGACGACGGATCAGAGCGAGGTCGTGCCGGCGGCGACGACCACGGCCGGGCCGGTCATCAGGATCCGGTCGTCGGCGGTCCAGCTGATCCGGAGGGTCCCGCCGGGGAGGTCGACCCGGTAGTCGGTGTCGCGCGGAGCGGCGTCGGCGAGGGCGGCGGCGACCATCACCGCGCAGGCGCCGGTGCCGCACGAGCGGGTCTCGCCGGAGCCGCGCTCGTGGACGCGCATCGCAACATGGGCCGGCGCGCGTCGTACGACGAACTCCACGTTGACGCCGTGGGGATAGACCGCCTCGTCGTGCACGGGCGGGTCGAGCAGGTGGCCGGCGTCGGCGAGGTCGTCGACGAACGCGACCGCGTGCGGGTTGCCCATGTCGACGTGCAGCGCCGGCCAGGTGCGGTCGCCGACCGACACCTCGGTCTCCTCCAGCACCTTGGGAGTGCCCATGTCGACGGTGATCTCGCCGTCGGCACGACCGCCGGCGAAGGAGAGGACCTTGATGCCGTCCCGGGTGCCGACCGGCACCGGGCCGGTGGGGTCGACCAGACCCCCCAGGGCAAGGTGACGACCGAAGACGCGGATCCCGTTGCCGCACATCTCCGACAGCGACCCGTCGGAGTTGCGGTAGTCCATGAACCACTCGGCCTCGGTCTCGACCGGCTCGACCAGCTGCCGGTAGTAGATCGAGGTCGTCGAGACCACTCGCAGCACGCCGTCGCCGCCGATCCCGGCCCGTCGGTCGCACAGCGCCCGCACCCGCTCGGGGCTGAGGTCGCCGTGGACGGTGCCGTCGTGGTCGGGCAGGAGGACGAAGTCGTTCTCGGTGCCGTGGCCCTTGAGGAAGGGGTACTCATCCATAGAGCTTCTCCTCGTACGCCGGGCCGTAGTGGGCGTCGAGCGCCTCCACCGGTACGTCGGGCGCCTCGGCGCGGTGCGCGAGCACGGCCCGGCGCTCCACGAGGGCCTCCGGCTCCCAGGTCTCGGGGCGCCACAGCTGGGAGCGCAGGAAAGCCTTCGAGCAGTGGAAGAAGATCTCCTCGATCTCCACGACGAGCGCCAGCACCGGCCGGTGCCCCTTGACGACCATCGCGTCGAAGAACGGGGCGTCGGACACCAGGCGGGCCCGGCCGTTGATGCGGAGCGTGTCGCCGCGACCGGGGATCACGAAGACAAGGCCGACATGGGGGTTCTGGAGGATGTTGCGGTAGCCGTCGGCCCGCCGGTTGCCCGGCCGTTCGGCGATCGCGACCGTGGTGTCGTCGACGACATGGACCAGTGACCCGGCGGGGTCGCCCTTGGGCGACACGTCGCAGCGGCCGGCCGCATCGGAGGTGGCGACCAGGCAGAACGGCGACGCCGCGAGCCAGGCGCGGTCGTCGTCGGACAGTGCCGCGCGGTCCTTGGTGAGCACCCGCTCGCCGGGCACACCCAGCAGCGCCGTCAGCGCGGCGTCGTCAGCGATCTCGGTCCAGACGGGGGCGCTCACTCGTCAAGGGTAGGCCGGACCACGTACGCCGCCCCACCACCCCGCCGCGTCGGCTCGGCGACGGCCGTCATCCTCAGGCGCGGCCCGAGCCCGATCGCGGCGACCGCCCCGATCTCCGCGCGGCTGGTGCCGGGCGGACCCGCGACGGCGAACTGGTGACCGTAGTCCCCGAGCACACCAGCCCACCTGTCGATGAAGGCCTGCTCGGCGGTCACCGCGGTCGTGTTGCGCTGGGAGGCGCGCGGCGCCGCGACTGCGCCCGGCAGGGTCATGCCGAGGTCCAGCCGGTTGACGAGCACCTGGAGGACGGTGGTGATGATGGTCGACCCACCGGGCGAGCCGAGCGCGAGCACCGGCCTCCCGTCACGCAGCACGATCGTCGGCGACATCGAGCTGCGCGGCCGCTTGCCGGGCTGGATCCGGTTGGGGTCCTCCTCGTCGTAGACCGTCGAGAAGTCGGTGAGCTCGTTGTTGAGGATGAACCCGCGGTCGGGGACCACGATCCCCGAGCCGCCGGTCTGCTCGATCGTCAGCGTGTAGGCGACGACGTTGCCCCAGCGATCGGCGGTCGTGAGGTGCGTCGTCGAGCGGCCCTCGGTGTCGGAGTCGGCGGCACCGTCGCCGGCAGCGCCGCACACGCCGTCGTACGACGACACGTCGCCGGGCATGACCGGCTTGGTGGCTGCGGTGTCGGGGTCGATCAGGCAGGCGCGCTCCCGGGCGAAGGTGTCGTCGAGCAGCTGCTCGGTCGGCACGTCGACGTACGCCGGGTCGCCGACGTACTCGCCGCGATCAGCGAACGCGAGCGCCGTCGCCTCGAGGTAGTGGTGCAGCACGTCCCGCCGCTGCATCGCACCGAGGTCGAACTGCTCGAGGATGTTGAGCGACTCCCCCACCGTGGTGCCGCCCGACGACGACGGCGCCATCCCGAACACGTCGTAGCCGCGGTAGCCGATCCGGGTCGGCGCCTGCAGGAGCGCTTCGTAGGTGGCGAGGTCGGCCCTCGTCATGCTTCCCGGCGGGGCCGGCAGGTCGGTCCGGCCGCTCAACGGCGGCTCCTGGACCGTCGCCGCGATCTGCGCACCGAGCCGACCTTCGTAGAACCAGTCCGTGCCACGGTTCCCGAGCCGCTCGTAGGTGCGGGCAAGGTCGGGGTTGCGGAAGCGGCTGCCGACCACCGGCAGTCCGTCGTTCAGGAACAGGTCGAACGTCGGCTCGAACGTGCGGAACCGGGCGGCGTTCTCCTTGGTCTGCAGGCGGAAGGTCTCGTCGACGACGAAGCCATCGCGGGCCAGCCGGGCGGCCGGCCGCAGTGCCGACCGCAGCGACAGAGAGCCCCAGCGGTTGAGCGCCCGCGCCCAGGTCGCCGGCGTCCCGGGCACACCGACGGAGACGCCGCTGGTGACCAGGTCCGGGGAGAACGGGTACGGCTCGCCGGTGTCGGGGTCGATGAACGCATCGGGCTGCATCGCCGCGGGCGCGGTCTCGCGGCCGTCGATGGTGGTCACCCTGCCGTTGTTCGCGTTGTAGAAGACGAAGTAGCCGCCTCCGCCGATCCCCGCACTGTAGGGCTCGGTAACGCCGAGTGCCGCCGCCATCGCGACCGCGGCGTCGACAGCGTTGCCGCCGCGCGCGAGCACGCGGCGACCGATCCGCGACGCGTAGGGGTCGACCGAGCTGACCGCACCGCCGCGACCGACCGCGGTCGGTGTCTTGGGCGGTGTCTCGGGCGGAGCACCGGACCGGTCGGCCGAGGGCTGCGGCGCAGCGCCGGCACCGTCGAGGCCGGTGGACGTGCCGAGCAGGGCGAGGGCGAGGGCGCACGACGCGACGAGCGCGGTCGGACGGGGCATGGGGACCTCCCGAGAGTCGGAACCGTGGTCTCACCATGCCCCCGCTGGTGTGGGATGTCGAGGGCGCGCCTCGCACCTCAACCAGCGGCGGGGGGCTGGTCCTCCTTCAGCGGCCCGACGTACCGGTAGCGGGCCGCGATGAACGCCTTGTTCTGCGTCGCCTCGAGCAGCTCCAGGTCCAGTCGGCGCGGCAGGATCGGGCGACCGGCTCCGAGCGTGACGGGCGCGATGTAGGTGATCACCTCGTCGAGCAGGCCCTCGTCGGCGAACTGGCCGACCAGGTCTCCCCCACCGACCACCCACAGGTCCTTGCCACCCGCGGCAGCCGCCATGTCGTCGTACACCTCGCGCACGCTGCCGGACGCGAACCGCACGTCGGGGTCGACCCCCTCGATGACCGGCGGCTTGAGGTCGCGGTGCGTCATCACCCACGACGGCATCGAGTAGAACCACTGGTCGGGTTCGTGGGCGCGGACCCACTCGTACGTCGTCGCGCCCATCACGATCGCGCCGATGTCCTTGATGAAGTCGTCGTAGTTGAGCGGGCCCTTCTCGTCCTGATCCTGCCGGAAGAGCCACTCGAGCGAGTCGTCGGGATCGGCGATGTAGCCGTCGAGCGTGGTCGCCGTGTAGTAGGTCAGCTTCGTCATGCGCCGGCTCCTCCGTCCTCGCCCCGTCGGGCGCGCAGCCAGTTGATGGGATCGCCGTCGTCGATCTCGACGTCGGCGCCGCGCAGCATCTGCCGTACCAGCTGGCGGCGATGCGCTGCGAAGGACAACACGTGCGCGACCACGCTGCCCATCTGGAAGCTCTCGGGCGGATCGCACAGCGCGTCGATCAGCCGGTCGTCCCACGCACCGCGGCTCTCCGTGTCACGGACGAAGCCCAGCCAGCGCGCGGCGACGGCGTCGTGCCGCTCCAGCAGCGTGGCGGGATCGTTGGCCTGCTCCTGGGGGAAGTCGGTGCCCTCGATCGCGGCCAGCCAGACCTCCTTGGTGAAGACCTGGTGCTCGAGGACGTTCACGATGGACGAGTCCTCACCGTCCCAGCGCAGCACCGTGTGGGCAGGGAAGCGCTCCTTGCGGTACTCCTCGTCCGGGAGGCCCTTCGCGACCTCGAGCAGGTGGCGGGTGTCGTCGAGGTCGTGCTCGACGAGCTGTCCGGTCAACGGGTTCATCGGCTGCTCCGTGGTGTGCACCCACAGCGACATCGGTGGGTGGAAGTGGATTCCGTTGTTGGCGGGGAGCCAGTGGCTCTCGGCGTACGTGCTGGGCGGATGCCCGAACGCCCTCGTGAACGCGCGGCCGAACCCCTCGACGCTCTCGTAGCCGGCGTCCCACGCCGCGTCGGTCACGCTGGTCCCCTGCCGGATCTGCCACGCCGCCCGCTCGAGCATCACCCGGCGCCGCATCGCCACCGGTGCCTCGTAGGCGCTGCGGGAGAACAGCCGGTTGAAGTGGTACGGCGACGCGTACGCGTCACCCGCCATGTCGGTCAGCGTCCGGTTGTCCTCGTCGAGGACCGCGTCGAGCAGCTCGCGGAGTCGGTCGCGCGGGGTGTCGGCCATGCGAACAGTCTCACCCCGAGGGTGGGTCCTGCGCCTGACCGTTCTTGCGCAGCGCCCGACTGATGTAACTACATCACTGCCGCGACCACCGCCAGCGCCTGGTCCACCCGATCGGGAGCGTCGTGCTCGACCCAGGTGATCCGGGGGTCGTTCTTCCACCAGGCGAGCTGGCGGCGGGCGAACTGGCGGGTGGCGATCACGGTCCGCTCGCGGGCCTCGTCGAGGGTGAGGTCGCCGGCCAGGTGGGCGATCACCTGCTGGTAGCCGATCGCCCGCGACGCCGTACGGCCCTCGGCGAGGCCGTCGTCCAGCAGCCGGCGCACTTCGTCGACGAGGCCGGCGTCGAACATCTCCTCGACCCGCTGCTGGATCCGCTGCTCGAGCAGCTCGCGGTCGATCCGGACGCCGATCTGCACGGTGGCGGGCTCGACGTACTCCAGCTGCGGGAGGGTCGCCGAGAACGGCCGGCCGGTGAGCTCGATGACCTCGAGCGCGCGGACGATCCGGCGGCCGTTGTCCGGCTGGATCCGGGCGGCGGCCTCCGCGTCGCGCTCGGCGAGGCGGGCGTGCAGGTCGGCGGCTCCGCGTACGGCGAGCTCGGCCTCCCACGTCGCGCGGAGCGCGGGATCGGTGCCCGGGAACTCGAACCGGTCCAGCACCGCGCGGGTGTAGAGCGCGGACCCGCCGACCAGCACCGGCGGCTTGCCCTCGTCCCGCAGATCGGCGATCACCCTGCGGGCCCAGCCCTGGAACTCCGCCACGGTCGCCGGGTCGCGAACGGTGAGCAGGTCGAGCAGGTGGTGCGGGATGCCGCGCCGCTCGGCGACGGGCAGCTTCGCCGTACCGATGTCCATGCCGCGGTAGAGCTGCATGGCGTCGGTGTTGACGATCTCGCCACCGAGACGTTCGGCCAGGTCGAGCGACAGGCTGGTCTTGCCGGCAGCGGTCGGCCCCACGATCGCGACGATCGGAGTCGTCGATCGGGGACTGTCTGAGGCCATGGTGGCAGTCTGCCAAGGCGGGCTAGGGTGGGCCGGACGCGGCCCGGCGAGCGGGCCGATCGATCAACACAGGGGGTTTCTCGTGGGCTTCTTCGACAGCGCGAAGGACAAGCTGACCGACGCGGTCGACAGCCAGGGCGACAAGATCGCCGACGGCCTCGACAAGGCCGCCGACCTGGTGGACGACAAGACCGGCGGCAAGTTCGGCGACAAGATCGACATGGGCGCCGACAAGGCGAAGGACGCGCTCGACGGCCTCGACGGCCAGGACGACGACATCAACTGACCACCACCCAGGCAGCACCTCAGGTGACCGTTCAGGACCCGGCCACGGGCGCCGAGCGCTTCGTGATCGTCCCGGCGTCGTACGTCTTCTTCCTGCGGGAGTACGACGACGCGGTCACCGAGGTGCTGCTCCAATTGCGGCGCGGCACCGGGTACATGGACGAGCACTGGGCGGCTGCTGCCGCCGGCCACGTGGAGCGGGGCGAGACCGCGGAGGCGGCCGCGCGGCGTGAGGCGGCCGAGGAGGTCGACGTCACCGACCTCGGGCTGGAGTTCCTGACGGCGATGCAACGTACGGCGCACGACCTGCCCATCGACGAGCGGGTCGACTTCTTCTTCGCCGCCCGCACCTGGAGCGGCGAGCCACGGATCGTCGAACCCGCCAAGTGCGCCGACCTGCGCTGGTTCCCGCTCGACGCGCTCCCGGACCCGGTGGTGCCGCACGAGCGGTTCGTGCTCGATGCGCTGCGGTCGGGACGGGTACCGCCACTGACGAGCTTCGGGTTCTAGAACGCTCCCTGGTCGACGACTTGGCCGTTCGACCTGACGGTGACCGTGCCCGGAGGGCTCTTGTTGATGTTCGGAACCAGGGCGCGCGCATCGACCTCGACCGCGGGAGGCTGCACGCCGGTGTAGTCGAACGTGCAGGTCACCGGACCGCCGAGGAGGACGAGTGGGTTGAGTGCGCCGTCGCAGGCCCAGCCCGTCTGGGACTGGCCGAAGAGGAACACCGGCTGGGTGAAGTCGAAGACGACGTCGACCGTCGCCGGCCGCGTTCCCTGGACATCCAGCGTGACCCGGAACTCCCAGGGGGTGATCAGGGGCGGCCCGTTGCGTTGTTCGTCGACGTCCGTGAGCGTGACGCACGGGTAGTAGGCGCCGAGGTCGCCTGCGAAGTGGGTCGTGGCGCCGTCGGCGATCACGTAGCCCTCGTCTGTGGACGCCTCGACCTCCCACGGCCCCTCGGTCCCGCTGCCGGCCGTCCGGTCGTAGCTGACGCCCTCGGTCTCGGGGAGGTCGAGGGAGCCGTCGGTGCCGCAGGCGGAGATGTCGACCTCGACCGGCGCCTCCGGCACGACCTCGACCGGGTCCGGCGGTTCGGTGGGCTCGGTGGGCTCGGTCGGCTCGGTCGGCTCCGAGGATGGCTGGGTCGGCTCCGAGGATGGCTGGGTCGGCTCCGAGGACGGCTGGGTCGGCTCCGACGTCGGGGTGGTGGAGGTCGGGGCGGCCGCCGGCGGCTCGAAGGCGTCCGGCTCGTCGGTCGACGTGGCGGCGGGTGGCTCGTTGGCCGGTGGCTCGTTCGCCGGAGGCTGGTCGGCCGGAGGCGGATCCTGGTTCGCGTCGTCTGCGACAGGAGACTCGGCGGTGGTGTTGTCGCGCGGCTCGTCCTTGGCCGCCACCACCGCGAACGCCACGCCACCGGCGAGGCCGCAGGCCACGGCTGTGGCGACCGCGCCGACCACGAGCGGGTTGGGTCCTGACCCGCCGGGCGATCCACCGGGCGTCGTACCGGCTGCACCGGCTCCCCCGGCTCCGGCCGCTCCCGCGAACCAGAGCAGGCCGCCCTTGTTGGCGCCGGCGATGCCCCAGAGGACGACGGGGAACAGCCAGGCCGCGAGCTTCTGGTTGACCCGGTCGACCGCGACGAACGCCACGCCGCAGGCGCTGCAGTCGTCGAGGTGGTCGGCGACCTTCTGCTGGGCGCGCGGGCTGAGGTCGCCCCGGACGTACTGGCTCATCCGGGTCTGCGTCCAGCCGCACTGGCCACCCGCGGCCGGTTGGAAGTGCTGGTCGAGGTAGGCGCGCTTGAGGCCCTCGCGGGCCCGGTAGGCCAGCGACGAGACCGCGCCGGCGTCCATGTCGAGGAGGCCGGCGACCTCGGCCGGCTTGCGGCCCTCGACCTCGAGGTGCCAGAGGACCTGCTGCCACGACCTCGGCAGCGTCGCGAGCGCGGTCACGGCGACGTCGCGGTCGAGGTCCTCGACGAGCTCTTCCACCGGAGGGAGTACGTCGTCGAGGAGCCACGGCTGGTCGGACGACGGCGACTCCTTGGTGCCGCGTAGGCCGTCGCGGAACCCGTTACGGATCGTGACCTGCAGGTAGGCGCGGAAGTCGTCGGTCGGGCCCCGCCCCGCCTGCAGCTGGGCGAGCACCTTCGCGAAGGACTCGGCGACCAGCTCGTCGGCCCCGTTGTCACCGACGAGGATCCGGGCCAGGCGGGTCGCCGGGTCGATCTCGCGCTTGTAGAGCTCACCGAACGCGTCGCTGTCTCCCGCGCGGGCGCGCTCGAGCAGGAGCGCGTCGTCCGCGTCGTCCCCGGTGCGGGGAGGGAGATCGGTCATGGGTCTGCCTCGGTCGTTGCCGGGGGGAACCCGAGCGCACCCCCCGATGCACCTCCCGTCCAACGAACGGGAAACAGCAACATCATGCCGCCAAAAAAGATTCTTGGACTAATTCTCAAAATCGCGTGATGTTCGCGAGCCCGTCCCGTCTTGGTTGGTGAACGCGGAGGCCATGGGAGCCGCCCACACCGGCAAGAGGACGGAATCGATGACGAAGAGGACGAACCGCACGCCCGCGGCCGCCGCCGCTCGACCGACCTCTCTTGCCGACTACCGCGCCCGCACCCGGGGTGGACAGCGCCCCACGCCGCCCTTCGACGCGGCCGCGGACACCCCCGCTCCTGACGTCGCCCAGGTGCTCGCCTCCTTCGCCGCCGCTGCTCGGGCCAACGGCCACACCGCCGAGTTCCACCGCATGGTGGCCGCGGTCCTCGACCGCGGCGACCGCGTCGCCGAGGCCGACCTCCGCGAGTGGAACCGATTCCTGAACCTTCTCGACCGGCACCGCAGGAACCCCAAGGCGGCGCTGAACTGCGCGGTTCTCGCCAACCTGGTCGGGATCGCCGCGTTCGGCGACAACGCCGACTTCGTCACGCTCGAGGAGCTGACCTGTCTGCTCGGCGCCGAGCGGGTCGCCGCGGTCCAGCACCGGTCGGCACGATTCGTGGAGCCCGATCTCACCTACCCGATCACGACGATCGCGGTGCGCCGGATGGTGGCGGCGTCGCCGGCAGCGTCCGTCGACGCGAGCATCGCGTCGGCGGTGGCCCTGCTGCTCGAGGGCCTGAACCCCGACCAGTACCTCCCGGTGATCCGCACCCAGGCGGAGCTGCTCGGCGTCGTCGACGGTGGGAGCGTCCTCGAGTGGCGCCACCACCTCGCCATGATCGCGGCCAGCCCCTGGTCGCCGTACTCGCGTCACCTCGTCGAGCTCGCGACGGAGGCCTCCCGTCCGGGGGTCGCCACGGTCGTCGAGCAGGTCACCGAGATCTGCCGCGAGCAGAACAAGGAGCGCGAGCGCGAACAGGTCGCTGAGGAGGTACGCCGGCTCGTCTCGTCCAGCGGCGTGACCCAGCGGCAGTTCGCGCAATGGGTGGGCACCTCGCCCTCGCGCCTGTCCACGTACATCTCCGGCACGGTCACGCCGTCGGCATCGCTGATGCTGCGCATGGCCCGCACCTCACGCCTGCTCCTGGAGCGTGACGTGCACGAAGCCCCGTCGACGTCGGCCGAGCAGAGCTGGGGGGCCGCTCGGGCCGGCGTCGACGGTCGGGGGACTGAAGGGGCGGCCGGCCCGGCCGAGCGAGTCTCGGGGCCGCTCAGTCGCGGCCGGTCGCACCTTTCGGCGGTGTAGCCACCAACCACATACAGGGAGCGGGAAACCGCCTCACCGAGCGAGCCTGGGGGGCTCGCTCGGTGAGGTCGGCGGGGAGAGAGACCGCCGTCCCGTCCGAGCTGATCGGGGGGTCGCTCGGGCGGGGCGGCTTCATTCTTGCCCTGGTACGGCGTGCCAGTCGCGGGTGTCGACGATCGCGCGCAGGTTGGCCTCGGCCCGGGTCGCGACCGGGTTCGTCCCACTGCGCGCCGCGAGGTCGACGAGGGCCAGCAGGTCGGCCGCCCGGGCGAGGTCGAGCGCCTCGTCGGCGGCGGTGCCGTGACGGTCCTCCCAGGCGCCGAGCACGCCCTCGAGGTAGGGCGGCTCGCGGTCGAAGCGCGCCACGTTGCCGAGGTCGGTGAACGGGTGGCCGCTGTGCGTGAACTCCCAGTCGAGCACCCCGGTCACCGTCAGCGTCTCGGGATCGAGCAGCAGGTTCTTCGGGTTCAGGTCGGCGTGCACGAGGCTGGTGCGGCCGACCGTGTCGAGCCGCGCCTGGGCGCGCTCGGCGATCCCGACCAGGTCGTCGATCTCGCCGCTGTGCCAGTCCATCCGCACCAGGTCGTCGCGGTGCCGCTCGACCCAGTCCGCCAGGCCGCTGTCGAACGGCTCGATGGTCAGGTCGCCGTCGGCGAACAGCCCGCCGCGCAAGGTCGGCATCCCGGCGAGCACGGCCGCCACCTCCCCCACCGCAGCCCCCGCGCGACGGAGCCCGGCCCCGTCGAGCGTCGGCAGCAGCAGGTCTCCCCGGACCCCGGGGAGCCACTCGGTCACGAGGAGCGCGGGGGTGCCCGCAGCGGGGTCGGCTCGTCGTACCTCTCGGACCTGCGGCACCGGCAGCAGCCCCCGCAGCAGCCGGAGCAGGGAGGCGGCGATCTCGGCGGCATGTTGCGAGTGGCGCGGATCGGCATAGATCCGTACGACGGTCCGCTCCCCGCCCGCCTCGGCGACGAACGTCTCGCCGGACCAGCCGCCCTCGAGCGGCGCGATCGAGGCGCCGGCGGCGGAGAAGGGGTCCATCAGCGCAGCAGCCGGGTGTCGAGCCGGGTCTCGACCGCGCCGTCCGGCCCGCGCTCGACGAGGTAGGCCGCCTTCCCGTCCTTCTCGGTCAGCGCCTCGACGAACTCGGTGCCGCGGTAGAGGACGCCCACGCCGTCGTCGGTCGCGTAGCCGGTCGGCAGCGTGCCGTCGGCGACCAGGGACTGGAAGAGCGGTCGGCGCTGCTCCTCGGAGTCGTAGTGCACGCCGTTGGAGAACGGCACCAGCCCCAACCCGTTGGTGATCGGCCGCAGCTCCGGGCCGAACGAGTCGGTCGTGCCGCCGACGTGCCAGCAGATCGAGCCGGCCGAGACCCCCGTCAGCACGACGCCCGCCTCCCACGCCTCGCGCATCAGGTCGTCGACCCCGTGCAGTCTCCACATCGCCAACAGGCCCGCGACGCTGCCGCCCCAGACCCAGATCACGTCCTGACCGAGCAGCAGGTCCCGCATGTCGTCGACGTTCGGCATCGTGAAGAGCCGCAGGTGCGTGCCGTGCAGGCCGGCCTCCTGCGCCATGTCGTAGAAGTCGCGGATCAGCTGGGGATTGTCGCCGTACGCGGTGCCGAGGAAGCACACCCGCGGCGCCCGCCCGGACACCCCCGACAGCTCGATGGCGTGCTTCGTCAGCGGTCCGACCGACCAGCGGGTCCGGTCGGCGGGCACGGCGCCACCGGAGGTGGCCAGGATCGTCGGTACGTCCGCAGGCATCCGCCGATCGTAGGCGCACGGCCCGGCCCACTGGTGCTACCCGCGTGACGTCAAGCAGGGCAACCACCGCGTCACCCTGCATGACGTCAAGCAGGGCAACCACCGGGTCACCCTGCATGACGTCACGCAGGCGGAGGGCTGGGGTCGGTGGTGTCGGTGGTCCGGGCGCCCGAGCGGAGGGCTTCGACACGGCTGCGGAGCACCCGGTCCGCGTCCTCGGGAGTCAGGTCGGGAATGGGGGCTGCCAGGGCGCTGCGGAGTCCGTCTGTCAGCGCGCAGAGCTCGAGCACGTCATCGTCATCGGGCGGGGTGCCCAGCCAATCCCAGAGCCGGTGGCGAAGAACCTCGCGCTCCTGTCGCCGGGTGGCGTGGATGCGCGCAGCAGCATCGGGGATGCCGGCCACCAGGTCGCCGCGGGCAAGCTCGGAAAGCGCCATCCACACCCGGACGCCGTGCACCTCGTCCTCCGTCCTCGGCAGGCTGGGCAGCGGAAGGTCGTCGAGCAAGCCCGGCCGGACCCATGCGATCCAGCGATCGGCGAAAGCCCCGACCGTCAGCGCGATCACCCGTCGCCGCGCCCCGTCCGGGTCCCAGAGACGCTCGTTGAGGGCCTGTCGGCTCATGCCGATCCATCGAGCAAGCGCACTGGCATTGACGACGGATACGTTCCGCTTCTTCAGCAGCGCGACGGCACCGTCGGCGAGCATCTCATCGAGATCTGCCGCATCAGGTCGGACGAACGGGGACACACCCCCAAGGCTGCCAGCATCCGCGGCGGCCAGCGGCTTGATCCACAGCCGACAGGGGTCAGCCGCAAGCAGGGGCGTCGGGCAGTGGGGCAGGTACGCCGACGGACGGCATGCCGAGGCCGACCGTCGCCTCGACAGGCTCGGCGGACGTTCCCTGGCGAAGGGCCCACGCATCGCCCGATCGGGTACGACGCAGCGCGCGCACGGGTCCGTCGGCGACCAGGTGGTGCGGTGCGGCGTACGTGATGCCGATGGTGACGAGATCGCCCGGCCTCGGCTCGCTCTCAACCTGGCTGAAGTCAGCCTCGAAGTGCACGAGCCGGTTGTCCCGGCCACGTCCGGAGAGCCGGTGCGTGGCGGCGTCCTTGCGGCCCTCGCCCTCGGCGACCATCAGCTCGACCTCGCGGCCGACGAGCCGCTTGTTCTCGTCCCAGGCGATCTCGTTGACGAGCTCGACGAGCCGGTTGTAGCGATCGGTCACGACCTCGCGCGGCACCTGGTCCTCGAGCTCAGCGGCGGGGGTGCCGGGCCGCTTGGAGTACCGGAACGTGAACGCCCCGGAGAACCGCGCCTGCCGCACCACGTCGAGGGTGGCCTGGAAGTCCTCGTCGGTCTCGCCGGGGAAGCCGATGATGATGTCGGTGGTGATCGCGGCCTCGGGCATGGCGGCGCGGACCCGCTCGATGATGCCGAGGTACTTCGACTGCCGGTAGGAGCGACGCATCGCCTTCAGGATCCGGTCGGAGCCCGACTGGAGCGGCATGTGCAGCTGCGGCATCACGTTCGGCGTCTCTGCCATCGCCTCGATGACGTCGTCGGTGAACTCCGCCGGGTGCGGGCTCGTGAACCGCACCCGCTCGAGCCCCTCGATCTCACCGCACGCGCGCAGCAGCTTGGAGAACGCCTGCCGGTCGCCGAACTCGACGCCGTAGGAGTTCACGTTCTGTCCCAGCAGCGTCACCTCGGAGACACCCTCGGCGACCAGCGCCTCGATCTCGGCGAGGATCTCCCCCGGCCGGCGGTCCTTCTCCTTGCCGCGCAGGCTGGGGACGATGCAGAACGTGCAGGTGTTGTTGCAGCCGACCGACACCGACACCCAGGCGGCGTACGCCGACTCCCGCTTCGTCGGCAGCGTCGACGGGAAGACCTCGAGCGACTCGAGGATCTCGACCTGCGCCTCCTCCTGCACCCGCGCCCGCTCGAGCAGCACCGGCAGCGAGCCGATGTTGTGCGTGCCGAACACGACGTCGACGTACGGCGCCTTGGCGGTGATCGTCGAGCGGTCCTTCTGCGCGAGGCAACCACCGACCGCGATCTGCATCCGCGGGTTGGCGGCCTTGATCGGCGCCAGGTGCGAGAGGTTGCCGTAGAGCTTGTTGTCAGCGTTCTCGCGCACCGCGCACGTGTTGAACACGACGACGTCGGCCGTCTCGCCCGCCGCCGCTCCCGCGGCGTCGAACGCGGTGAAGCCCGCGCCCTCCAGCAGCCCGGACAGGCGCTCGGAGTCGTGGACGTTCATCTGGCACCCGTAGGTGCGGACCTCATAAGTTCTGCTGGCGTTCATGACCGCTCAAGGGTACGGCGCCGTAGTCTCCCGACTGTGATCCGCGTGGCCTCGGCGGTCGTGACACTGCTCGTCGTGCTCGGGAGCACGGCGCTGCCTCCGGCCGCCAGCGATTCGCCCGGCTCGCGCGACCTGCCGAGGGCGGAGGCCGCCTTCCGGGTCACCCGGGCGATGTCGATGAACGACCCGACCCACAACCGGGGTCAGGTGGCCCGGCAGCTGCGCACCTTCATCAGGCACACGCCGCGCGGCGCGACGATCTCGATCATGTCGTTCTACATGGCGTCGTCGATCACCTGGCCGGCGCTGAAGGATGCGTACCAGCGTGGGGTCGACATCCGCGCGATCTTCTACGGCGGACCGACCGGCAAGCCCCTCGCCGGGGTGTCCTCGGGGGGCGTGAAGCTCACCGAGCTGATCAGGCAGGGCCGGGCGCGCGGACGCCGTGGGTCGTGGGTGGTGTGGACCAAGAACTCCGCCCGCGGCAGAGACGGCAACACGACGATGCATGCGAAGGTCTGGCAATTCTCGAGAGTCGGTCGCACCCGCAAGGTCACGATGATCGGCTCCTACAACAACAGCGATGCGGCCGACGCCCGCGCCTACTCCGCGATGGTGACGGTGGCGCTGCCCAGGCTGTACGACAAGGTCCAGAACGTCTTCCAGCAGTCGGCCAGGGACCGCAAGCCGCCCGGCAACCCGCAACGACGGGCCGCCGGGGCCGGATGGGACGCCTACTTCATGCCGTCGCTGCCGATCACGAGGGCGAACGACCCCGTCCTGGAACGGCTCCGCTCCATCCCTGCCCGCCCTGGCACCCGGATGACCATCTCGATGTACTCCTGGCAGGGGTTCCGCGGCGCCTGGCTGGCCCGCAAGCTCGCCAGGATGGTCCAGGCGGGCGCCCGGCTGACCGTGGTCGTGGGCCCCGACGTCGACGCCTCCGTCGTCCGCACCCTGCGCGAGGCCGGTGCTCGTCTCGAGGACGGTTGCTGGCGGACCGGGCATAGGAGCCGCCCCTACGCCTACACCCACGACAAGGAGATGACCGCGACCTGGGTCGACGGCGCCGGCACGACCCAGTACGCCGCGTGGCTCGGCTCGGACGACTGGGGCAACGGGAGCGGCGGGTCCCAGTCGGACCAGGTCACGATCGGCCTCTACTCCCGATGGGCCCACGACCGGCTCCTCAAGCTGCTCGCACCGCAGATCGCCCACGAGCCCGACAACCTCGCTCACTGCGACCCGCTCCCGAGCCGGGTCCGCGCCGTGCTCCGGTCGTGACCCGCGCGACGTACCCTCTCTGCCCATGAGCACCCCGGAGCCCGCAGAGCTCCGCCCGGCCACGACCGCGGACGCTGCCGAGATCTCCCGGATCTGGTGCGAGGGCTGGCGCGACGGCCACCTCGGCCACACACCTGCGGCGCTGGTCGAGGCCCGCACCGCCGCCTCGTTCGACCACCGCGCGCTGGAGCGGCTGCCGCACACGACCGTGGCGACGGTCGACGGCGACGTCGTCGGGTTCGTCGTGGTCGTCGACGACGAGGCCGAGCAGGTGTACGTCGACCGCGCCGCCCGCGGGTCCGGCGTCGCCGCGGTCCTGCTCGCCGAGGTCGAGCGGCAGGTCGCCGCCAGCGGGCACCGGAGGGTGTGGCTCGCCGTCGCGTCCGGCAACACCCGGGCGCGCCGGTTCTACGAGCGGAGCGGCTGGTACGACGACGGGGCTTTCGACTACCAGGCGGACGGGCCGGACGGGCCCATCGCCGTACCGTGCCACCGCTACGTGCGGGACCTGTGAGCGGTCGACGCCAGGGTCACAGATTGGTCGCGCCCGGCGCGGTGGTCTAGCCGAACGGTCTACGCGGGGCTAGCGTCCCCTGACATGACGGTGCAGGAGGAATCCGCGGCGGCCCCGGGCGGCACCGGGCAGCCACTGGTGCGACTGACCGGGGTGCAGAAGCACTACGGCAACTTGCACGTGCTCAAGGACATCGAGCTCGACGTCGCGCGCGGCGAGGTGGTCGTGGTGATCGGGCCTTCCGGTGCCGGCAAGTCGACGCTGTGCCGCGCGATCAACCGGCTCGAGACCATCGACGAGGGCGACATCTTCCTCGACGGCCAGCCCCTCCCCCAGGAGGGCAAGGCGCTCGCGCGGCTGCGGGCCGACGTCGGGATGGTCTTCCAGAGCTTCAACCTCTTCGCCCACAAGACGGTCCTGGAGAACGTCACCCTCGGGCCGATCAAGGTCCGCAAGAAGTCGAAGGCCGAGGCGGACAAGCGCGGCAAGGAGCTGCTCGACCGGGTGGGGGTCGGGCACCAGGCGGGGAAGTACCCGGCACAGCTCTCCGGGGGCCAGCAGCAGCGGGTCGCGATCGCCCGGGCGCTGGCGATGGACCCGAAGGTGATGCTCTTCGACGAGCCCACCTCGGCCCTGGACCCGGAGATGATCAAGGAGGTGCTCGACGTGATGGTCGACCTCGCCGAGCGCGGGATGACGATGATCGTCGTCACCCACGAGATGGGCTTCGCCCGTACGGCGGCCAACCGGGTCGTGTTCATGGCCGACGGAGCGATCGTCGAGACGGCCGATCCCGAGACGTTCTTCACCAACCCCGAGAGCGATCGAGCCAAGGACTTCCTCGGCAAGATCCTCAAACACTAAGGAGTAGGTATATGCGCAGGATGAAGCTCGGGATGACCGCGGTCGCGGTACTCCTGGCCGGTTCGCTGGTGGCGTGCGGGGAGGCCGGAGAGGACGACGACGGCGGCGGCGGCACGGGCGTCGAGGGGGCCGAGCCACTGACGGTCGAGGCCGAGTCGGACTGCGACGGCAAGTTCGAGGAGGGCTCGCGGATGGCCGAGCTCGCCGAGGCCGGCGAGATCGCGATCGGCAACCGGGTCGACCAGCCCGGGCTCGGTCAGCAGGACACGCCCGACTCGGTACCGGAGGGCTTCGACATCGACATGGCGAAGCTGCTCATCGCCGACCTCTGCATCGACCCGGAGTCCGACGCAGTCAACTGGACGGAGGCAGTCTCCGAGCAGCGTGAGCAGTTCCTCGAGGACGGCACCGTCGACCTGGTCGCCGCGTCGTACTCCATCACCGACGAGCGCCGGGAGCTGGTCGGCCAGGCCGGGCCCTACCTGCTCACCGGCCAGCAGGTCCTGGTTCCGATCGACTCCGAGGTCGAGTCCATCGCGGACCTCGAGGGCGAGGAGGTCTGCGCGGCTGAAGGCTCGACGTCGCTGGAGAACATCGAGCTCGAGGGTGCCGTCGGCGTGCCGGCAGCAACCTACGGCCAGTGCGCCGAGGACGTCGTCAACGGCACCGTCCCCGCGATGTCGACCGACGGATCGATCCTTCGCGGCCTCGCCCAGCAGTACGAGGGCGAGGTGAAGGTGGTCGGTCCGGAGTTCTCGGAGGAGCGGATCGGCATCGGCTACTCGCCGGACGCCCCGGAGATGTGCGAGTGGATCAACGGCGTCATCACCGAGGCGTACGACAGCGGCGACTGGGAGCAGGCCTTCCAGTACCACCTCGGCACCGAGGACGAGGACGCTCCGGAACCGCCGGCCCTGGACGAGTGCCAGGCCTGACCTGACGTGGACGTCGTATGGGAGCACCGTGAGGCGATCGCGCTCGCGTTCGCCTACACGGTGCTCCTCTTCCTCATCGCCGGAGTAGGCTCGACGATCCTCGGGACCCTGCTGGCGGGGATGCGCGTGGGCCCGATTCCCGTGCTCCGGTGGGCAGGCGCGGGTTACGTCACGTTGGTGAGGAACACCCCGCTCGTCATCGTGATCATCTTCTTCCGGTACGCGGCGCCGAAGATCGACCTGAAGTTCAACTTCATCGACGTCGTGATCCCGACCGGCGCCGGCGACATCCGGCTCAACAACATCTTCGCGGCATGCACGGTGGGGCTCACGATGTACACCGCAGCGTTCGTGTGCGAGGCGCTCCGGTCCGGGATCAACGCCGTACCGCTCGGGCAGGCCGAGGCCGCCCGGGCTGTCGGCATGCCGTTCGGCGGCGTGATGCGCCACGTGGTGCTGCCTCAGGCGTTCCGCGCGTCGATCCCTCCGCTTGCCAACGTGCAGATCGCGCTGATCAAGAACACGACTGTCGCAGGCGCACTCGGGGTCGCGGAGGCGTTCGTCCGGATGCGTGGTCTCATCAACATCGACGCCACCGCGCGGATCCCGATCTTCATCGCGTTCGCGGCGATCTTCGTGGTCCTCGTCGAGATCATCTCGTTCGCCGCGCACCGGCTCGAGCGGCGGGTGAGAGTGGCATGAGCGGCAGCGTTCTCTTCGATGCGCCCGGCCCCCGCTCGGTGGTGCGCCACCGGCTCTACACGGTGATCACCTCAGTCGTGCTGCTCGGGGCTCTCGGGTACGCAGTGGTCCGGCTCGAGCAGAACGGCCAGTTCGAGTACGAGAAGTGGGAGCCGTTCGTCAGCCCCGTCTACATCGAGACCATCCTGGTCGACGGTGTGCTGGAAACCGTCAAGATGGCGTTCTCGGCCATCCTCCTCGCCGTCGGGTTCGGTGTGCTCTTCGGCATCGGCAAGCTCTCCGATCACGGCTTGGTGCGCTGGCCGTGCTGGGCGGTCGTCGAGTTCTGGCGGGCGGTCCCCGTCCTGTTGAGCATGATCTTCATCGGGGCGTACCTCGACCTCTCCCAGCTGAGCCACCGGTACTGGGCCGTCGTCATCGCCCTCATGCTCTACAACGGCGCCGTCCTCGCCGAGATCTTCCGGGCCGGCGTCAACGCCGTCCCGCACGGGCAGGTCGAGGCGGCGTACGCCGTCGGCATGCGCAAGACCCAGGTGATGCTGGCGATCCAGCTGCCGCAGGCGGTGAAGATCATGCTGCCCGCGCTGATCAGCCAGTGCGTGGTGGCCCTCAAGGACACCGCCCTCGGGTACGCCGTACTCGCTCCCGGCCTGACGTTCGTGGCCCGGCTGATCTACAACAACCCCGACTTCGGGCAGAACCAGCTCCCGACGGTGTTCGTGATCGCGATGATCTACATCGTGCTCAACCTGATCCTCACCGCCATCGCGACCTGGGTGCAGAAGAAGTTCGTCGGCGAGAAGAAGGTGCTCGAGGTGGCGATGGTCGGCGAAGGCGACCCGACCGCCGCGGCGCCGAAGTAACGACTACTTGCTCTTGGGAGTGACCCAGAGCCGGATCTCGCCCTCGATGACGACGGTGCCGTCGTCACGCACGCCCTTGACCCGGACCGCGAGGTCGCCGTCGGCGGTGTCCCACTGGACCTGGTCGGTCTCGGCGACGCAGGTGATGTCGCTGGTGGCCTTGGCGGTGTAGGCGACCTCCATCCCCTTGGGGATCCAGCGCTTGTCCTTGGGGATGGTGACCTCGGCCAGCGCTCCCATCGCCGCCTCGAGACCGTTGCACAGCGCGATGGCGTGCACGGTGCCGATGTGGTTCTGGACGCTGCGGCGCTTCGGGATCACGAGCTCGACGTGGTTGGGCTCGATGATGGTGAACCGCGGGTGGATCGAGGCGAAGTACGGCGCCTTCTGGCTGAACGCGATCGAGAACGCCCGCTTGCCCACGACACCACCGACGACGGGCAGTCCGGAGGCGGTCTTCCAGAGGCTGTGTACCTGGCTCATGCCCGTCAGATTACTCGCGAGTAACAATCGGCCACAACCCCGGATGCGCGTGAGCGGCGCCACTCGGCCACCGGAGGGACGCCCGACACGAGATCCGCCGCGCCAAGCCTTGCTCGCAACGGATTCCGTCGCTAAAGAACGGATCGCCGGGGGATTAGCGGGCCACAGTTACCGAATCTGGCACGATTCCGACGCTTTCGAGTTGTGCCGGACACGTCCCGTCGCTAACGTCAGCAAGAGACGATCGTCGAACGAACACAGGCGGCTCCAACGCCTATGACCGCGACAGCGAACGCCGGCTCCTTCAAGACGCATCCCCGGACCGGCCGATGAACCGTGGTTCGGCCGGACCGGGGCTCAGAATCGCGCGCGCTCAGGTCGCCGCCATCACCTCGACCCGGTTGCCGGCGCCGTCGTACGTGTGGAAGCGCTGGTGGCCGGGGAACGTCATCCGTTCGCGCCAGTCGACCGCGAAGCCGAGGGTCGCGAGGCGCGCCGCGACGGCCTCGAGGTCGGCGACGGTCGGCAACAGCAGCGCAGGATGGGCCTTGCGTGCCGGCGCGAAGGGGGTCTCGACGCCGATGTGGATCTCGGCCGTGACGGCGCCCGCGTCGTCGTACCAGCGGAACCAGGCGCCGCCGCGCGTCGCCAGCGCGGTGGGCTTCTCGGCCTCGGCCATGCCCAGGCCTTCCGCGTAGAACCGGCGGGCGGCGTCCTCGCCGCCGGGCGGGCAGGCGACCTGCACGTGGTGGAGCCTCATGAGACCCGGGCGACGACGAAGATGCGCCGGAACGGGAGTACGGCGCCGCGCCCGTCGTCCGGGTAGGCCTCGCGCAGTCGCCGCTTGAACTCGGCCTCGAAGGAGGGGCGCAGGTCGTCGGGCAGCGCCTGCAGGGTCGGGCGGGCGCCGGTGCCGGACACCCAGGTGAAGACGGGGTCCGCGCCGTGGAGCACGTGGAGGTACGTCGTCTCCCACGCGTCCACCTCGCACCCGAGGTCCTGGAGGGCGCGGAGGTAGGTGGCCGCGTCGTGCGAGGACGGTACGGCGGCGCCCGCCACGTGCGGTGCGTAGGGCGGCTCAGCGGCGAGCTCGGCGCGGATGGTGTGGCTCGGCTCGTCGAAGTTGCCGGGCACCTGGAACGCGAACCAGCCGCCCGGGCGGACCAGCGCGACCAACCGCGGTAGCAGCTCGAGGTGGTCGGGCAGCCACTGAAGGGTGGCGTTGGAGACGAGGACGTCGACGGTCCCTCCGCCGGCGGATCCCGTCGGGACCCACTCGCGGACGTCCCCGATCTCGAACGCCACGGTCGCCGCCGCCGCGCTCCCCTGCGCCTTCGCGACCATCTCGGCACTGCTGTCGACGCCGGTGACCGCGGCCTCCGGCCAGCGCGCGGCCAGCAGCGCGGTCAGGTTGCCCGGACCGCAGCCGAGGTCGACCACGGTCCTCGGCTCGGTGGCGTCGATCCGGGTGATCAGGTCGACGAACGGCCGGCCGCGCTCGTCGGCGTACGTCAGGTAGCGGTCGGGGTCCCAGGTGTGGGTCACGGTGCCTCCTCGCTCAGGAACTCGAGGATGCGGGCGTTCACGACGTCGGGTCGCTCGAGCTGGAGGAAGTGGCCGGCGCCGGTGATGAGGGCGCTGCGCCCGCCCTGGCGGAGCTTCCCGCTCACCCGGCTAGCCCACCGCGCATCCAGGCAGCCGTCGTCCTCACCGTGGAGGTAGAGCAGCGGCACCCGGGGCGAGCCCACCGCCCACGCGGACCCGAGGTGCCGGTAGCGGCTCGGCAGCTGCCACGGGCGGGAGTTGGCGCGGTAGTAGCCGACCGCCGCTGCCTTGCGCTCCGTCGTCGGCAACGAGGCGGCGAGCCGCGCGAGATCGTCCGCGGCGTCGTACCCAGGCGACCATTGACGCCACAGGTGGGCGACCAGCTTGTCGAAGCTGCGCTCGGGGAGTCCGGGGAGCTGGTTGAAGCCGATGTACCAGCTCATCGTCGCCTGCCGGGCCAGGGCGCCGGCCCAGCGTGCGACGTCGCCGCGGCTCGGGTTCATCGCCGGGAACGGCGGCACCGCCAGCGAGACCACCCGGCGGAACGGGCTGGCCTCGGTCGCCGCGAGGCCGTTGGCGACGATGGCGCCCCAGTCGTGCCCGATGAGTACGGCGCGCGCGTCCCCCTCCAGCGCGGCGTGCAGCTCGAGCACGTCGCTCATGAGGGCGGGGACGTGGTAGCTGCCGTCGGCGGGCAGGCCGCTCGGTCCGTAGCCACGCGTGAACGGCGCGACCACCCGGTAGCCGGCGTCGGCCAGTGCCGGGCCGAGGTGGCGCCAGGTGTGGGCGGTGTCGGGGAAGCCGTGCAGCAGCACCGCGAGCGGCGCGGCGGGGTCGGCAGTGGGGCCCCAGGTCAGCGAGGCCAACCGGAGCTGGTCGAGGTCGGTGGTGAGCTGGTCCACGCCGCCCACCCTAGGTCCGGTTTATCTTGACGTCAAGATTCTCGACTCGTCCGGTAAAGTGCCGCGCATGGGCGGACGGGACGAGGTCGACGCGCTGCTCGAGGCGTGGGCGCGCGAGCGGGACGACCTCGACCTCGGGCCGGTCGCGGTCTTCAGCAGGATCTCGCGCCTCGGCCACCACGTCGACCGGGCCCGCCGGCAGGCGTTCACCGCCCACGACATCGAGCCGTGGGAGTTCGACGTCCTGGCCGCGCTGCGGCGGGCCGGCGCGCCGTACGAGCTGTCGCCCGGCCGGCTGCTCCGCGAGACCCTCGTGACCAGCGGCACGATGACCAACCGCGTCGACCGGCTCGCGTCCCGCGGCCTGGTCGAGCGGCACCCCGACCCGTCCGACCGCCGCGGCGTGCTGGTCAGGCTGACGCCCGACGGCAAGGACGCGGTCGACGGCGCCTTCACCGCGCTCCTCGAGGCCGAGCGCGAGCTGCTCGCCGACCTCTCCGCCGCCGACCAGAAGCAGCTGGCTGGGCTGCTGCGGCGGCTGCTGGTGCCGTTCGCGAACTGACGCTGCCGGGCGGAATTCGGCGTACTCCCTGACGTTTCTGTCGCCGTTCCGGCCGATCGACGACCGGAACGTCAGGGACTATCCACCACGACCACGTCCGGCATCGCCAGCGAAGCCCAGCGGTCGAGGTCGGGCGCGGTGCCGGTGAGCTCGGCGACGAGCACGGTCCAGGCGGTGCCGTGGCCGACGAGCACCAGATCGGTGTCCGGGCAATCGGCGAGGAGGCCACGGACGGTCGTGACGACCCGGTCGCGGCAGGTGGCGAGCGGCTCCCAGCCGTCGTACGCCGGAGCGTCGGGGTCGTCGAACGCCCGCCGGACCGCACCGGCGAAGTCGTGGATCCACACCGTTGAGGCGCGGACGTGCTCGCGCAGCCCCTCGACGATCCCGACCTCACCCTCGGTGAGCAGCTGGGCGGTCTGGATCGCCTTCGCCTCGGGCGAGCTGAACCAGACCGCAGCCGTCGGCAACCGACCGGACTCACGGAGCGCCCACACATCGTCGAAGCCCGCCGGGTCGAGCTCCCAGCCCGCCGCCGGCAGGCTCCGGTCGATCAGCGGCCGGCCGTGCCGGACCAGGTAGAGCGTCACTCCAGCACCGAGGCGGCGTCGAGCCAGTCGAGCTCGACCGCTTCCTTCTCCTCCAGCAGCGCTGTCAGCTCCACGGACAACGCGGCGAGCCGCTCGGGGTCGCTGGCACTCGCCGCCAGCGCCTCCGTCAGCTCCGCCTCCCGAGCCGCCAGACGCTCCAGCTGCTTGTCGAGCCGGGCGAGGGCCTTGCGCGCCGTACGCTCCTCGGCCGAGCCTGCTCGCGCACGAGGTGTCGCGCTTGGCTGCTCGAAGTGTCGATCTTGGTCGGCCGAAGTGTCACCCTTCGCACCGCCAACCTCGACACTTCGTGGGGCAGAGACTGACACTTCGCGGGCACGGCGCTCGAGGTACTCATCGACGCCCCGGGGCAGCATCGAGATCTGGCCGTCGCCGAGGAGGGCCCAGACGGAGTCAGTGACCCGCTCGAGGAAGTAGCGGTCGTGGGAGACGACCACGAGGGTCCCGGGCCAGCCGTCGAGGAAGTCCTCGAGCACGTTGAGGGTCTCGATGTCGAGGTCGTTGGTCGGCTCGTCGAGGAGCAGCACGTTGGGCTCGGTGAGCAGCAGCCGCAGCAGCTGGAAACGGCGGCGCTCGCCGCCGGACAGGTCGCCGAGGCGGGCGGTGAGCTTGTCGCCGGTGAAGCCGAACCGCTCCAGCATCGCGCTGGCCGAGACCTCGCCGTCGAGCGTCTTCGTCACCCGCCGGATCGACTCGACGGTGTCGAGCACCCGCGCCTCGGGGCTGTCGAACTCGAGCGCCTGCGTCAGGTGCTGGAGTACGACGGTGCGCCCCTGCCGCACCCGGCCGTGCTGCGGCGCCAGCTCCCCGGAGAGCAGCGACAGCACCGATGTCTTGCCGGCGCCGTTGACGCCGACGATGCCTACCCGGTCGCCGGGCCCGAGCCGCCAGGTCGCGCGCTCGAGGAGCGTCCGGTCCCCCCGGGCCAGATCGACGTCCTCGACGTCGATGACGTCCTTGCCGAGCCGCTGGGTGGCGAACCGCTGCAGCTCCATCCGGTCGCGCGGCGGCGGCACGTCCTCGATGAGCGCGTTGGCCGCGTCGATCCGGAACTTCGGCTTCGACGTCCGGGCCGGAGCACCGCGCCGCAGCCAGGCGAGCTCCTTGCGCATCAGGTTCTGCCGACGGGTCTCCGACGCCGCGGCCTGCCGCTGCCGCTCGGCCTTCGCCAGCACGAACGCCGCGTAGCCACCCTCGTAGGTGTCGACGACGCCGTCGTGCACCTCCCACGTCTGCTGGCAGACCGCGTCGAGGAACCACCGGTCGTGGGTGACGACCACGAGCGCGGACTGCCGGCCGGCGAGGTGTCGCGCCAGCCAGGCGACAGCCTCGACGTCGAGGTGGTTGGTGGGCTCGTCGAGGATGATCAGGTCGTGCTCGCCGATGAGCAGTCCGGCCAGCCCGCAGCGACGGCGCTCACCGCCGGACAGCCCGGACACCGCACGGTCGAGCTCCACGCCCGCCAGCAGGACCGTGACGATCTCCCGCAGCGCGGCGTCGGCCGCCCACTCGTGGTCGGACCGGCCACCGAGCACCACCTCCCGGACGGTGTGGGTGTCGGAGAAGTCGTCGGTCTGCCGCAGGTACCCGATGAGCAGCCCACGCTCGCGCGAGACCCGGCCCTCGTCCGGCGACTCCTCGCCGGTCATCACCCGCAGCAGCGTGGTCTTGCCGTCACCGTTGCGGCCGACGATGCCGATGCGCTCGCCGGCCCCGACGCCGAGCGAGACGTCGGACAGGAGCGGGCGGACGCCGTACGACTTGGAGACCCGCTCCAGGTTGAGGAGGTTAGCCATACGCCACCACGTGCGCTCCTGCCACCGGGCCGTGCACCACAGCGGTCCGGTCGAAGCCCCGTCCCGTGAGCATCCCGGCGATGTTGCGGGCGTCCTCGGCGCCGGACGCGATCGCCAGCATCGTCGGACCCGACCCGGACAGCAGCGTCATCGTGGCGCCGCACTCCAGGGCGGCCTCCGCGGCGCGTTCGAGGTCGGGGCGCAGGTAGAAGGCCGCGTCCTCGAGGTCGTTGTAGAGGAAGACCGCGAGCGAGTCGGAGTCCGCGCCGTCGCGCAACGCGTCGAGCATCGCGGGCTGGATCCGGTAGTCGTGGTCGCCGCCTTCGAGCAGGTCGTAGGCGCCGTAGACGGACGGGGTCGACAGACCCTCGTCGTTGAAGACCACCACCCACCACCAGGTGCCGTTGTCCTCGACCGGCGTGACGACCTCGCCGCGGCCGGTGCCGGTCGCGGTGCCGCCGACGAGGGCGAACGGCACGTCCGAGCCCAGCTCGGCGGCGAGCTCCAGCAGGTCGGCGTCGGCGGTGTTGAGGTTCCAGAGCCGGTCGAGTGCCACCAGGGTCGCGGCGGCGTCGGCAGAGCCGCCCGCCATGCCGCCGGCGACGGGGATGCTCTTGCGCACCTCGATCCCGGCCTTCCGGTCCACGCCGTGGTGCGCGGCCAGCGCCTTGCCGGCGCGGATGACGATATTGGTGTCGTCGTCGGGGATGGCGCTGCCGTCGACGTGCGGACCGTCGGTGACCGTGGTGACCGACCACTCCTCGGCATCGGTCACGGTGACGTCGTCGTAGAGCGAGACGGCCTGGTAGACGGTCTCCAGCGGGTGGAAGCCGTCCGGTCGCGCCTTCCCGACACCGAGGTAGACGTTGATCTTCGCGGGCGCGCGGACGGTCACCGAGATCGGGTCCGGCAGCAATGCGGCGCTCACGTCGCTGATCCTGCCAACTCCTCGGTGATCCGCACGAACTCGGAGATGCCGAGCGACTCCCCCCGCGCCAACGGGTCGATCCCCGCCGCCACGAGGGCGGCCTCGGCCGCCTCGCCGGATCCGGCGATCCCCCGGAGCACACCCCGCAGCGCCTTGCGGCGCTGGGCGAACGCGGCGTCCACGACCGCGAACACCTGCTCCCGGCTGACGGCGGTCGTCGGCGGCTGGCGCCGGGTCCACGCGACCAGGCCGGAGTCGACGTTCGGGGCCGGCCAGAAGACGTTGCGCCCGATCGTGCCGGCCCGGCGTACCTCGGCGTACCAGGCGGCCTTGACCGACGGGATGCCGTACGTCTTCGAGCCGGGCGGCGCGGCCAGCCGGTCGGCGACCTCGGCCTGCACCATCACCAGGCCGTGCTCGAGGGACGGCAGCAGCGCGAGCAGGTGCAGCAGCACCGGGACCGACACGTTGTAGGGCAGGTTGGCCACGAGCGCCGTCGGCGCCGGACCTGGGAGCTCGGCGATGTGCAACGCATCAGCGAGTACGACGCGCACCCGGTCGGCCTGCGCCGGAGCGAACTCGGCGATCGTCCCCGGCAGCGCCCCCGCAAGCGCAGGGTCGACCTCGATCGCGGTGACCGACGCACCGGTCTCGAGCAGTGCCAGGGTCAGCGAGCCGAGCCCGGGGCCGACCTCGACGACGACGTCCGCTGCCGTCACGCGGGACTCGCGGACGATCCGGCGCACGGTGTTGGCGTCGATCACGAAGTTCTGGCCGCGCTGCTTGGTCGGCCGGAGGTCCAGCGCGGCCGCAAGCGAACGCACTTCCGCCGGCCCGAGAAGTCTCGGACCGGCGGAGGTGCTCATGCAAAGGAGGCTAGTGCCTCGGGCTCAGACCAGCGTCACTGCGCTCGGCTACTGGGGCAGGCCGAGCTGCGCGGAGCAGTGCGGCCACGAGCCGTAGCCACCGGTCGCCGCACGGAGACGCTCGGCGACAGCGATCTGTGCCTCCCGGCTGTTCTGGTGCGGGTAGCCGGAGCCGCCGTACGCCTGCCACGTGCCCAGGTTGAACTGGAGGCCGCCGTAGTAGCCGTTGCCGGTGTTGATGGCCCAGTTGCCGCCCGACTCGCACTGCGCCAGGGCGTCCCAGACGGTGCCGCCACCGGCGTAGTTCGTGGTGGCGACCTCCTGGGTGCCGACCTCGACGATCTCGGCGACGGGCTTCTCGGTCACCTTGGACGTGACGACGGTGCGCTTGACCTCGACGCCGTTGCGGTAGCGGATCTTGTAGACCACGTTGCGCATCCCGGCATCGCCCTCGCGGACGACGGTCTCGGTGCCCTCGGGCGACGAGGAGTCCTCGCGGGTGATGGTCTCGGCCGAGAAGGCCTCGCCCTTCACGCGCTTGGTCTTGATCTCGATGTCGACCCAGCGGACCTGGTCGCCGTCCTTGAGCTTGGCGTCGCGCTTCGGGAACACGAGGTCGTGCTTGTCGAGCTTGACGTCGAGCGCGCTCAGCGCGTCCTCGACGGTGAGCGCGGGCACGCTGACCTTCTTGGTCTTCTTGCCGGCGAGGGTCACCTTCAGGTTCTTCGGGGTGACGACCTCGAGCTCCAGACCACCACGGTCGATCGTGGTGCCACGGCTGGTCGAGAGCCGGGCGCCGCGGTAGAGCGCCCCGATCTGGCTCAGGGCGCCGTCGACATCGGTCGCGGTCACCCAGTGGGTCTTCGTCTTGCCGTCGACGGTCAGCTCGATCTCACGCCCGTAGCGCACCGCGATGCGGGTGCCCTCGGAGATGGGCTCGTCGACGTCCGGCTGGACGAGGTCGTGGGAGGTGAGCTCGATGCCCTCGGCGTCGAGAACGTCGCCGACGGTGTCACCGAGGACGCGCACCTGGCGTTCCTCACCGTCCACCGACAAGGTCACGGGGGTGGTCATCGACTGGTAGCCGTAGGTGGCGCCGGCGACGGCGAGCAGGACCACGGCGACAGTGGCGACGAGAGCGACCCTGCTGCGCGCTGCCCGTCCGAGGAGGGTGGCTGCGCTGGCCTTCAGCGAAGGCTTTGTGGTCGGGGTCGCGGGGGCGAGGGGCTGGGTCTGGTGCTCGTCAACGGGCACGATTCTCCGAACGTCGTACTCCCCGGGCCTCAGGCTGGCCAGCGTCGATCCCCCGAGTGAGGCGGCTCCCTCGTCGTACCTCATACGTACGGCGGACGGTGCCGATGCTGGTCGATGGTGCTACCCGATCCCGGCTATCTGGCATCTACCAGAACAAAAGCAAGCACCCCAACGCAAACTCGCGGACCCCCTTCCGCGCTCAGAGCGTGACTCGAGTCACCCCGATGGCGCCACTTCCACCCCACTTGTCACACGAGTTTGCTAACTTTAGTTAGCACAGTGCGAGGCGCTACCAAGCACCGCCGAAGGCCCGCTCGGTGTTGGCGTCGATCGCCGCGCACAGCTCGGCGAGGTCGTCTCCGCGCACCTCGGCCATGGTCCGCACCGTCAACGGCACCAGGTACGACGCGTTGGTGCGGCCGCGGTACGGGTGCGGCGTGAGGTACGGCGCGTCGGTCTCGACGAGCACCCGGTCCTGCGGCGTCACGACGAGCGCGTTGCGCAGCGGAGCCGCGTTCTTGAAGGTCACCGTGCCGGCGAAGGACAGGTAGGCGCCCCGGTCGAGGCACGCCCGGGCGAACGCGGCGTCACCGGAGAAGCAGTGCATCACCCACCGCTCGGGCGCCCCCTCGGCGTCGAGGACGTCGAGCACCGCGTCGTGCGCGTCGCGGTCGTGGATCACGAGCGTCTTGTCGAGCCGTTTGGCCAGGTCGATGTGCGCGGCGAAGGACTCGACCTGCGCGGCGCGCCCCTCCGGACCGGTGCGGAAGTGGTCGAGACCGGTCTCCCCCACCGCCCGCACCCGCGGATGGGCGGCGGCCAGCTCGCTGATCGCCTCGAGCGCGCGGTCGAGCCCACCGGCGGCGGCGAGCCGCGGCGCCTCGTTGGGGTGCAGCGCCACACCGGCGACGATCTCCGGATGGGCCTGCGCCGCCTCGACCGCCCAGGTCGCACGCCGCAGGTCGCAGCCGATCTGCACGATCCGCCGTACGCCGACGGCGACGGCCGCGTCGATCGCCTCCCGGACGTCCCACGCGGAGCTGTCGGGCCCGCCGCGAGCGATGTCGAGGTGGCAGTGGTTGTCGACCACCGGGTGCGGGAGGGGCTCGGGGACCGGCGGGCGGTCGTGGGGAGCGTCGCTCACCCGCGCACCCGCCGCAGGATCGCGTCGGCGAGCACGTCGGGCTCCTGGGTCGGGATCCAGTGCGAGGTGCCCTCCAGCACCACCAGCTCGAACGACGCGTCGACCCACTCGCCGCTGTGCTCGGCGCCCCACCGCCCGAGCGCCACGTCCTTCGTGCTCCACACCATCGTGGTCGGCGCCGAGACCCGGAACCGGAGCACCCTCGGGTCGGTGAGGAACATCGCGCGGTAGCACCCGATCGACGTCGACAGCGCACCGTCCTCGACGATCTCCCGCCGGAACCGGGCGACGTCCTCGCGGGACATCCCGCCCTTGAGGAGCTGGACGTCGAACCACTCCGCGCGGCGGGTGGCGACCAGCTCGGGCAGGAACGGCAGCTGGAAGAGCAGCATGTAGTAGGACTTCTTCAGCTGGTCGGACTTCACCATCGCCTTCATCATCGCCGCCGGGTGCGGCACCGAGACGGCGGTGAGCGTGCGCACCCTCTCCGGGCGGTGGCCCGCCACCGCCCACGCGACCGCAGCGCCCCAGTCGTGGCCGACCACGTGGGCACTGCCTCCGACCTCGTCGATCAGCGCTGCGACGTCCTCGATGAGGACGGGCAGCCGGTAGTCCCGGCGCCGCTTCGGCCGGGCTCCCGGCGCGAACCCGCGCCGGTCCATCGCCAAGGTGCGGTAGCCGGCGGTGTTCAGGATCGGCGCGACGTGCCGCCAGACGGTTGCCCGCTCGGGCCACCCGTGCAGGAGGACGACGGGTTCGCCGTCCATCGGTCCCTCGTCGAGTACGTCGAACACCAGCCCGTCGCGCTCGACCGAACAGATCCGCTGGTCAGTCCTCATCCACATGCACCACCTGATAGACCTCCCGCTTCGGGAGTCCCGCTTGCTTGGCCACTGCGGCGATCGCGTCCTTGCGGGTCAACCCGTCGTCGACGAGTGCGTCGACCGCGGTTCGCAGGCTAGCGGCGTCGGTGTCGACGGCGCTGTGAGGCGCGGCACCCGCCACCACGATCGTCACCTCGCCGCGGACGCCGTCGGAGGCCCACTCGGCCAGCTCACCGACCGCGCCCCGGCGTACCTCCTCGTAGGTCTTCGTCAGCTCCCGGCAGACCGCCGCCGGCCGGTCGTCGCCGAATGCCCCCGCCATGGCCGACAGGGCAGCGCCCGTGCGGTGCGGCGCCTCGAAGAACACCATCGTCCGCGGCTCCGCCGCCAGCTCGGCGAGCCGGCGCGACCGCTCGCCGCCCTTGCGCGGCAGGAAGCCCTCGAAGCAGAACCGGTCCACCGGCAGGCCCGAGACCGCCAGCGCCGTCAGGACCGCGCTCGGCCCGGGCACGGCGGTGACCCGGATGTCCGCCTCGACCGCGGCTGCCACCAGGCGGTAGCCCGGGTCGGACACCGACGGCATGCCGGCGTCGGTCACCAGGACGACCCGCTCGCCGTTCTCCAGCGCCTCGAGCAGCTGCGGCGTACGGGCCGACTCGTTGCCCTCGAAGTAGGACACGATCCGCCCGCCGACCTCGATGCCGAGGTCCGCTGCCAGCCGGCGCAACCGCCGGGTGTCCTCCGCGGCCACGACATCGGCCCCCGCGAGCTCCTCGGCCAACCGCGGCGGCGCGTCGGTCACCCTGCCGATCGGCGTCGCCGCCAGCACCAGCACGCCCGGAGAGGTCACCCGTCGATCATTGCAGGGACCGTCGCGGGCTACGGGGAGGACCGTAGAGTTCTGGCTCGTGACCGCCGCCGACCAGCAGCCCACCCGACGGTGGACCGGGCTGTCGCGGACCGCCGAAGGCCGGCCGGTGCCGTCGGCGGCCGAGCGGGCGCGTGGCTACCTGGTCGGGCTCCGGCCCAGTGACCGGGCGGTCGGCTGGCTGGCGCCGATCGCGGTCACGCTGGTGGCGTTCGCGCTGCGGATGTACCACCTCGGTACGCCGAACCGGTTCGCGTTCGACGAGACGTACTACGCCAAGGACGCCTGGTCGCTCCTCCACAACGGCTACGCGCAGACCTACCTGTCCGACGTCGACGGCGACACCGGCAACAAGATCGACGACGACATCCTCGCCGGCCACACGCAGGACGTGTGGACCGGCGACCCGTCGATGGCGGTGCACCCCGAGGTCGGCAAGTGGCTGATCGCCCTCGGCGAGAAGGCGTTCGGGATGGACCCGTTCGGCTGGCGGATCGCCTCCGCCGTCGTCGGCGCCCTGATGGTGCTGGTGATCTGCCGGCTGCTGCGGCGGATGACCGGCTCCACGGTGCTCGGGTGCATCGCCGGCCTGTTGCTGATGTTCGACGGCCTGCACTTCGTCCTGTCCCGGCTGGCCCTGCTCGACATCTTCTTCGCGTTCTTCCTGCTCTGCGCGGTGCACTGCCTCGTCGCCGACCGCGACCACTTCCGCCGCCGGCTGGCCAGACGGGTCGCCGACGATGCCGACGACGCCTCGACAAGCTCGGCGAGCGGGCGTGGGTGGGGACCGGTCCGGTCCGTGCTGTTCCGGCCGTGGCTGCTCGCCGCCGGTGCCAGCTTCGGGCTGGCGGCGGGCGTCAAGTGGGCCGCGGTCTATCCCCTCGCGGCGTTCGGGCTCCTGGTCTGGATCTGGTGCGCGGGAGCGCGCCGCAGCTTCGGCGTCCGCTGGCCGATCCTGAAGTCGGCACTGGTCGACGGCATCCCCGCGTTCGTGCACCTCGTGATCGTCGGGACGTTGGTCTACATCGCGACGTGGGGCGGCTGGCTGGCGAACGCCGGCGAGTACGAGGAGCACCTCAGCGCCACTCAGTACCGGCAGTACACCGGGCACGGCCACTGTGCCGAGGACGACGACTCCTACGTGGCCACCGACCTCGACCACGACAAGCACTGGCCGACCAGGAACGAGAAGGACGCGAGCGGGATCGGCGAGGCATGGCAGTCGCTGCGCTCGCTCTGGTACTACCACCAGGACGTCTACACGTTCCACACGCACTTCCTGAACTGCTCCGAGCACACCTACGCGTCGAAGCCGTCCAGCTGGCTGCTCATCAACCGACCCGTGGGTGTGGCGGTGACCAACGACATCCTGCCGCCGGACGCACCGGCCCCCGCCGACAACGAGGACCCGGTCCGCGACGAGGACTGCGACGCGCCCGAGGGCAGTGACTGCATCCGTCAGGTGCTGCTGATCGGGACGCCGATGATCTGGTGGGGCGGCTGCATCGCGCTGATGTTCGCCGTCGTGATGTGGCTGGGCTCGCGCGACTGGAGGTACGGCGTCGCCGTGGTCGGCACGCTGTCGACCTGGCTGCCGTGGATGCAGTACGACGACCGGCCGATCTTCTACTTCTACGCGATCGGCATCCTGCCCTTCATCGTGATGGCGCTGACCCTTGCCATCGGCACCCTGATCGGGCCGTCACGACTCCCGTCGACCCGTCGCACGGTCGGGGTGGTGGTGAGCGGGGCGTTCGTCGTACTCGTGCTGGTGAACTACGCCTGGTTCTGGCCGATCTGGACCAACGGGCTGCTGACCAGCAGCGAGTGGCTGGACCGGATCTGGTTCTCGAGATGGGTGTGACGATGTCCCGGACACAGCTCGCCGGAATGGCGCTGGTCGCTGCCCTGGTCGCTGTTGCCGCGTTCCTGCTGGTCCGCGGCTACGGCGACGACCCTCCGGACGAGGGCAGCGCTGCCGATCCCACCTCCAGCGCTCCGCCGGTCGCGTCCGACGAGGCGTGGTGCACGGGCTGGGAGAACCTCGTCGCCGTCCAGGGCCAGTACGTCAGCAGCCCGTCCGCCGAGACCGCGTCGATGCTGCTCGCCGTGGTCGCTGACCTGCGGTCTCTCGGCGTACCCGAGAGCCTCGACCCGTCGGGCTACAGGGAGCTGAACGCCGTGCTCGACGACGTGCAGGCGAGCGTCGACCCGTCGTTCACGCCCTCGGTGGTGCCATCAGAGCCGGCGGACGTGCAGGTCGAAGGTGACGAGCACGAGGACGAGCACGAGGACGAGCACGGTGACGACCACGAGGACCACGGCGCGGACGCGGGCGAGGCTCCGTTCGGAGCCTGGTTGGCGGAGTACTGCCAACGGTGACGGCCGGATCCGCAAGCTGCTGGCGGGTCAGTGGTTGCGGAGCGCGTTGATGAGCTCGTCCTTGCGCATGTCGGACCGACCCTCGATGCCGATCTCGGCCGCCCGCTTGCGCAGCTTGTCGACGGTCCAGTCGTCGTAGTCGCCGGCCTTCCCACCCCGGCGGCCGATGGTCTCCTCCCCCTCGGCCGCCTGTGCGTTGGCGATCCGCGCGGCCTTCTCCTTGCTCGCGCCGTCGCGCCGCAGCGCTTCGTAGGTCTCGTTGTCCTTGATGCTGGGTCCGTGCTTGCCGCCGGGCATGTGCTCGTCCTCCTCGTCTCGAACGACGCCGGATCGGTACCCACCGATCAGTCGGTCAACGCGGCGACGAGGCGGACCAGCACCGCACGGCGCTCATCGCCGTGCCAGGAGGGGAACGCCCAGCCACAGCCCGACGAACAGGGCGAGCACGATCAGGGACGCAACCACCGCGGCGGTGGTGCCGACCACGACGTCGAAGACCAGCAGGACGACCGCGGCCGAGACCAGGCCGAGAGCGGCCAGGCCGAGGCGGGCGCACACGTTGGACGCCTTGACCAACCACGGTCGCTGCTGCTTCCGGAACAGCACCCGGTGGAACGACACGGGCGCCACGATCAGGCAGGTCGTCAGGACCGAGCCGACGAGCAGCCCCAGGTAGACGGTCCGCTGGCGGTCGTCGAGGGCGGTGAACCGGTCCGTGAACGGGACGGTCAGCAGGAAGCCGGTCAGGATCTGGACACCGGTCTGCATGACCCGCAGCTCCTGGAGCAGCTCGTTCCAGTTGCGGGTGATCTGCTCCGCCGACTTCTCCTCGTCGGAGGATCGTTCTGAAGATTCTGTGGCTGCCGCGTGCCGGCGTACGTACGCAGCAGCCACAGAACCTCGGTCCGACGGCGCGCCGGGATCGGGGGGGTCCGGCGCCGTCATGGCACCGAGGTACCCACTGCCCGCGCGCACATTCCCACCTAGAAGACCGGCTTGCCGCCGGTCACCCCGAGCACGGTCCCGGAGACGTACGACGCATCGGCCGGCGAGGCCAGGAAGACGAAGGCGGGCGCCACCTCAGCGGGGCGTCCGGCCCGGCCGAGCGGGGTGTCGGCGCCGAACCGCTCGATCTTCTCCGGCTCCTGGGTGGCGGGCTGGAGCGGCGTCCAGATCGGCCCGGGCGCGACCGCGTTGACGCGGATCCCGTCGGAGCCGAGCTGGGCGGCGAGGTTGACGGTGAAGTTGTTGATGGCCGCCTTGGTCGCGGCGTAGTCGAGCAGGCTCGGGGACGGCTCGTACGCCTGGATCGAGGTGTTGTTGATGATGCAGCCGGGCCCCTTCCTCAGGTGCGGCACCGCTGCCCGGCACAGCCAGATCAAGGCGTAGAGGTTGGTCTTGAAGGTGCGGTCGATCCGCTCGTCGTCGTACTCCTCGATCGAGTGGTCGCGTGCCATCTGGAAGCCGGCGTTGTTGACGAGGATGTCGATACCGCCGAGCTCCGCGGCGGTGCGGCTGACGGCCTCGTCGCACGCGCTGCGCTCGCAGAGGTCGAGCGGCAGGGGCAGCGCCTTCTGGCCGGCGTCCCGGACGAGGGTCGCGGTCGCGTCGGCGTCCTCCTGCTCCTCGGGGAGGTAGGTGAACGCGACATCAGCGCCCTCGCGGGCGAACGCGATCGCCACCGCGCGCCCGATCCCGGAGTCGCCTCCGGTGACCAGCGCGACCTTGTCCACGAGCCGGCCGTGGCCGACGTAGCTCTGCTCGCCGTGGTCCGGCTCCGGGCGCATCGCGCCGGTGAGGCCGGGCGGCTCCTGCTGCTGTGCGGGGAACTCGACATCGCTCATGGAACGCCGGTACCCCGGGCCCTAATTCTCACCCGTCGGCCCTGCACCGGGATGCGCCCGGGAAGGCGGGGTACCGCCTCCACGAACAGAAGAGCGCTCAAGATCCGAAGGAGAGGAGGGTCCCCCATGACCACCTTCAATCCTGATGTCACCGACGCCGGTCTGGTCGACGCAGGGAAGGTGACGGGCACCCGGGACCGCGACTACGACCTCGTCTGGTTCCTCCAGGCCTGCTTGTCCAACGCGTTGCGGCTCGAGCAGTACCTGGCTGATGCCGAGGCGGACAACGACGACCAGCTCATCGAGCTGTTCACCAAGGCCCAGATCGACAGCAAGAAGGGCGCAGCACTCGCCAAGGAGCTGCTGCGCGATCGGCTGTCAGCATGACCACCTTGCGGTCGAGCAACAGACCGCTGATGGTCGCGGGGTTCGTGGTCATCCTGCTGGTCGTGCTGGCCACCCTATGGCTGGTGGGAGCCGTGCTGAGCTGAGGCCCGAAACTGCAGTGAGGTGCGGCTCCCACCTCTCCCTCTGCGTCAGCAGAGGGTTCGGCGGTCGACCGTCCCGGCCGGCGGAGTCCTGATCAGGATCCGTCGTTGTTGGCGCTGGGGCGGTCGGCCGGCCGCCCGGTCGCGAGGTCGTGGATGAGAGCGTCGAGCATCGACCGAAGACCCGGGTGGCTGACGTGGCCCGTCCGGGCGATCTCGATCAGGCGCTCGGCGATCTCGCGCACCTTGACGTTGCGGTTGCGGGACCACCAGCGCAGCATCGCGAACGCCGCGTCGGGGTCGAGCCCGTAGCCGAGCATCAGGATGCCCTTGGCCTGTTCGATCGACTCACGGGCCGCCGCAGAGGCGGCGACCGCTGCGTCAGCCGCCGCGGCGTTCTCCGCCGCGAACTCCGGAGTCAGGTCGAGGTAGTAGCCGACCAGCTGCTCCACCAAACCGTTGGCGTCGCGGATGCCCTCGCCCACCACGACGACCCGACGCTCGGCACCCTTGGCCCGGATCCGGTAGTAGAGGTTGAAGGGCTCGCCGCTGGCGATCGCCTCCTTGAACGTCTGCAGGACCCGGTCACGGTCGCCGTCGTGCTTGTGCAGGAGGAACAGCTCCGTGGTCGGTTCGACCTCCCCCGGCTCGTAGCCGTGAATCGCGAAGACGTCGTCGTCCCACTCCCAGGTGTCGTTGCGTACGTCGTACGCGAACCGTCCCGTCTGCCGTACGTCGTCGTCGGCGAACGGATGGACCACGACCTCGGGCGTGCCCTCGAGACTCTCCTCCCGGCGCACCGCAGGTGCCTCACCGCTTGTCATCCCCGCCTCCTCTGTCGACCGCTCACGACCGTATGTCGTCCTACCACACGGGTATCGAAACCAGACCCCGAGGAGGCCGACCGTTGAGGCGCCGACCCACCCTGCGAATTCCTATCATCTCCAACGGCCGAGGGTCACGGCAAGACACTCCCGAGGAGGAAAGATGAAGGCAGTGACCTGGCAGGGCCGCCGCAAGGTGACGGTCGAGGAGGTCCCGGACCCGACCCTCCTGCGGCGGGACGACGTCATCGTCGAGGTGACGTCGACCGGGCTCTGCGGCTCCGACCTGCATCTCTACGATCCGCTCGCGCCGTTCATGGAACCGGGGGACATCGTGGGCCACGAGCCGATGGGGGTGGTCGCCGAGGTCGGTCCCGAGGTACGGACGCTCGCCCCCGGCGACCGGGTCGTCGTACCTTTCAACCTCAGCTGCGGCACCTGCTGGATGTGCGCCCAGGGCCTCCAGAGCCAGTGCGAGACCACGCAGAACGTGGAGCACGGCACCGGCGCCAGCCTGTTCGGCTACAGCAAGCTGTACGGCGCAGTGCCCGGCGGCCAGGCCGAGCTGCTCCGCGTCCCGTTCGCCGACCAGCTGCCGATCAAGGTCCCGCACGGCCCTCCGGACGACCGGTTCCTCTTCCTCTCCGACGTGCTCCCGACGGCGTGGCAGGCGGTGGAGTACGCCGATGTCCGGTACGGCGACACCCTCCTCGTGCTCGGCGCCGGACCGATCGGTGACATGTCCGCACGGATCGCGATCCAGCGCGGCTGTCGGGTGCTGGTCGCCGACCCGGTCTCCGAGCGGCTGAGCCGGGTGGCGGCGTTCGGCGCGGAGACGATTCCGATGATCAGCCCGGACGACCGGGTGCTGGACATCGTCCTGACGGTGACGAACGGTCGTGGCGCCGACGCGGTCATCGACGCGGTGGGGATGGAGGCGCACGGCTCGCCGGTCATCGAAGGGATCAGCAACGTGATCAGCCTGTTCCCGGACGCGATCGGCGAGCCGATCCTCCGCAAGTCCGGCGTCGACCGGCTGGCCGCGCTGCACCTGGCGCTCGACGCCGTCCGCAGAGGCGGCACGGTCTCGGTGGCCGGCGTCTACGGCGGCTCCATGGATCCGATGCCCCTCATGGAGATGTTCGACAAGCAGGTCCAGCTGCGAATGGGGCAGGCCAACGTCCGCGCGTGGTCCGACGACATCCTCGAGCTGCTGCTCGACGACGAGGACCCGCTCGGCGTCGAGCAGTTCGCGACCCACCACCTGCCGTTGACGGACGCGCCCGCCGCCTACCGCGACTTCCGCGACAAGCGGAACGGCATGGTCAAGGTCGTCTTCCAGCCCTAGGAGTACCCGGCCAGGAGGGGTAGCAAGGTCCTGGCCGGGTACCCGGGTGCCGGTCAGGCCGCCTTCACCGGACGACGCTGACCCGTGATGCTGCGCCGAAGGTCAGTCAGGATCCGCTGCAGGAGCCGCGAGACCTGGACCTGCGTCACGCCGAGCTCGTCGGCGATCTGCTGCTGGGTCTTCTGCTCGAAGAACCTCATCTCGAGGATCTGACGGTCACGCCGCTTGAGTCGACGGCACGCCGGCCCGAGGACGGCCACCGCCTCGGCACGCTGGAAGCCGAACTCCTCGCTCGGCAGTCGTTCGATCCAGGCGAAGTCACCGTCGCCGGGCCGGCTCTCGTTCAGCGAGTCCGGTGACGCGCAGGTGACCGACTCGTGCGCCTCGAGGACGTCCTCCGTCGAGCAGCCGACGTACTCGGCGACCTCACTCGGCCGGGGCGGGCGCCCGAGCTGCTGGGTCAGCTCCTCCTCGGCCTCGCTCAGGCGCGGCCGGAGCTCCTGGATCCGTCGCGGTGGGCGCACCGTCCAGGTGACGTCCCGGAAGTAGCGCTTGAGCTCACCGAGGATGCTCGGCACGGCGAAGACGAGGAGGTCGTCGCCACGAGCGGGGTCGTAGGCGCGTACCGCCTTGGTGAGCGCGAGGCAGGCGACCTGCTCGAGCTCCTCGATCGGCTGCCCGCGGTTGCGGTAGCGGGACGCGAGGGCATGGGCGACCGGGATGTTGAGCAGGATCACCTCGTCGAGGATCGCCTGCCGCTCGTCCCCCTCGCACTCGGCGGCTTGAGCGATCAGCTCGGCCGTCCGCCGCTTGCGATCGGGGGGCTCGGCCTGAGCCGAGCTGGGAATGGGTTCAACGGAGCGATGAGCAGGCTCCATAAGGGTGGCGTTAGACATGTCTCTGACTCCAAGGTCAAGAGCAGTCGTGGCGGTTGGCTGGGCCACGCAATACGTCTGGCCGACATGTACCCCGTGGGGAAAGGCGTCAAACCTGACGCTGCTTCGAACTTAGCGCAGATCCGTGGGCTCTGCGAGGGTGCGGGGCCGGTCACGGGGCTCCGCCCAGGTGATGGTCCCGGTCACGCGGACCTCGCTGACGACCGACGCCATCGGTACGTCGAACGCGATCGACGCGCCGGTGGTGGCGACCCATGCTCCGTCGAGCGCGTCGTTGTCGAGGTAGAACGTGGACTCGCCGCCGCGGGCGTCGGGGCTCAGGTGGAAGTCGTCGACCTCCCACCACTCCACCTCGTCGCTCTCGGCGCGGCGGCGCAGGTCGTCCAGGGGGTAGAGACCCGGGCCGACGTGGCCGGGAATGGCGATCGAGAACGAGGTCAGCTGGGTGCGGCCCAGGGCAACCGGGACGATCGCCTCGACCCGCGCGATCAGCCACGACATCGGCACCGGCTCGCCGTCGACCGGGCTGAGGTCGCCAGGCCGCTCCTCGCTCACCTCGCAGGGCAGCTCGACGGTGATGGTCCCCTCGACGTCGCCGCAGATGGTCAGGCTCAGGGTGGCCTTGGAGAGCTCCTGGAGCCGCGCGCGACGCTCCGCCGCGTCCTCGACCCAGAGGTCGGGGGCAGCGTCGAGCTCGCTCGACCACCGGTCGAGGAGCTCGTTGTCCTCGGCCGAGGTTCGCATCAGCGGCTCTGCCGCCGCAGCGGCTTGGTTCCAGCTCATTAGCGCCCCTTAGACCCCGTCGCCCGAACTGCACGGCAGCGTGCCGACACCCGAGAGCGTAGGGGGTACGGACTGCTCCATGGCGAGATTTCGTAGGTCAACCGATTCGTGTCGATCTCACTTCTGAAAAGCACCTGTTCGTCTCCCGCAGCCGCATTCTGCCACTGATTGCGTCGACCCGCCGCCGGGCCGGCGGCGGGTCGACGGGGGCGACATGCCCAGTTCGATCAGACGTCGAACCGGTCGGCGTCCATCACCTTGGCCCAGGCAGCGACGAAATCGGCCACGAACTTCGCCTGTGCGTCGTCACTCGCGTAGACCTCGGCGAGCGCGCGGAGCTGGGAGTTCGAGCCGAACACCAGGTCGACCGCGGTCGCCGTACGGGTGACGTCACCGGAGGTCCGGTCCCGGCCCTCGTAGACGTGCTCCTGCGACTCCGACGCCTTCCACTCCACGCTCATGTCGAGCAGGTTCGCGAAGAAGTCGGCGGTGAGCGCGCCCGGCCGGTCGGTGAAGACGCCGTGCCCGGTCTGCCCGTAGTTGGCGCCGAGCACCCGCAGGCCGCCGACGAGCGCCGTCGTCTCCGGCGCCGACAGGCCGAGCATGTAGGCACGGTCGACGAGCAACGTCTCCGGCGGCAGCTTCTCGCCGGGCCGGACGTAGTTGCGGAACCCGTCGGCCCGCGGCTCTAGCACCGCGAACGACTCGACGTCGGTCTGCTCCTGCGAAGCGTCCGTGCGGCCGGGACGGAACGGCACCGTGATGTCGACGCCGCCGTCCTTGGCGGCCTTCTCGACGGCTGCGGCGCCGGCCAGGACGATCAGGTCGGCCAGCGAGATCTGCTTGCCGCCGGACTGAGCCTCGTTGAACTCCTGCTGGACCTGCTCCAGCGTCTGCAGGACAGTGGCGAGGTCGGCCGGGTTGTTGACGTCCCAGTCCTTCTGCGGCGCGAGCCGGATCCGTGCACCGTTGGCGCCACCGCGCTTGTCGGTGGTGCGGAAGCTCGCAGCCGAGGCCCAGGCCGTCGAGACCAGCTGGGTGACCGTGAGGCCGCTGTCGAGCACCTTCGCCTTGAGGGCGGCCACGTCGGCGTCGTCGACCAGCTCGTGGTCGACCGCGGGGACCGGGTCCTGCCAGATCTGCGGCTCCGGGACCCACGGGCCCAGGTAGCGCTCGACCGGACCCATGTCGCGGTGGAGCAGCTTGTACCAAGCCTTCGCGAACGCGAGCCGGAACTCCTCGGGGTTCTCGTGGAAGCGCCGCGAGATCGGCTCGTAGATCGGGTCGTAGCGCAGCGCCAGGTCGGAGGTGAGCATCGTCGGCAGCCGCTTCGGCGAGTCGGCGGCGGGGCCCGGGATGATCTCCTCGGCGTCCTTGGCGACCCACTGGTTCGCACCGGCGGGGCTCTTGGTCAGCTCCCAATCGTGGCCGAAGAGCATGTCGAAGAAGGTGTTGTCCCACTTCGTCGGCGTCGGCGTCCAGGTGACCTCCAGACCGCTGGTGATGGCGTCCGCACCCTTGCCGCTGCCGTGCTCGCTCTTCCAGCCGAAGCCCTGCGCCTCGAGCGGCGCGCCCTCGGGCTCCACACCGACGAGGTCGGCGTCGCCGGCACCGTGGGTCTTGCCGAAGGTGTGGCCGCCGGCGATCAGCGCGACGGTCTCCTCGTCGTTCATCGCCATCCGGCGGAACGTCTCCCGGATGTCGCGGCCGGAGGCCAGGATGTCGGGGTTGCCGCCCGGACCCTCGGGGTTGACGTAGATCAGGCCCATCTGGACGGCACCGAGCGGCTCGGCCAGCTCGCGGTCACCGCTGTAGCGCTCGTCGCCGAGCCAGGTGTCCTCGGAACCCCAGAAGATCTCCTCGGGCTCCCACACGTCCTCGCGGCCGAAGCCGAAGCCGAACGTCTCGAAGCCCATGTCCTCCAGCGCGACGTTGCCGGCGAGGACCAGCAGGTCGGCCCACGAGATCTGCTGGCCGTACTTCTTCTTGACCGGCCACAGGAGGCGGCGGGCCTTGTCCAGGTTGCCGTTGTCGGGCCAGCTGTTGAGCGGCGCGAACCGCTGGTCGCCCGAGCCTGCGCCGCCGCGGCCGTCGTAGATGCGGTAGGTGCCGGCCGCGTGCCAGCTCAGCCGGATCATCAGGCCGCCGTAGTGGCCGAAGTCCGCCGGCCACCAGTCCTGCGAGGTGTTGAGGACCTCGACGATGTCGCGCTTGAGCGCCTCGACGTCGAGGTCGCCGAACGCCGCGGCGTAGTCGAAGTCCTCACCGAGCGGGTTCGACGCCGGCGAGTGCTGGTGGAGCACCGACAGGTCCAGCTGGTTCGGCCACCAGTCCTTGTTGCTGCGCGGCGAGTGGGCCTTCGGGGTCGGCGAGTCGAGGGCGGGGTTCTCGCTCTCGCTGCCTTCGCTGGTCACGCCGTGTTCGACGGGGCAGTTCATGGGGAAACCTTTCGGACTAGCTGGTGGGGCGGGGATATCGGTCAGGGTCGTGCGGTGGAGCAGTCGGGGCAGCTGCCCCAGTAGATGACCTCGGCCTCGTCGATGACGAAGCCGTGGTCGTCGGCCGCGGTCAGGCACGGGACCTCGCCGACGGCGCAGTCGACGTCGGCGATGGCGCCGCAGGTGCGACAGACGACATGGTGGTGGTTGTCGCCGACGCGCGCCTCGTAGCGCGCCACCGATCCGGACGGCTGGATCCGACGGACCAGCCCGACCGCGGTGAGCGCGCGGAGCACGTCGTACACGGCCTGGTGGGAGACGTCTCCCTCCTCGGCCCGGACCGCGCCGATGATGGCGTCGGTGTCGGCGTGCGGAAGCCCGTGCACGGCCCCGAGTACCGCGACGCGGGGCCGGGTCACGCGCAGGTCGGCACCACGAAGCATCTGCTCGTAGTCGGCTGCCGTGGTCACGTTCCCGAACATACTCGCTTTCTTGAATGAGTCAAGTTTATCGACGGCAGGAATCCCCGGCCGACCGGGGAAACTTGCACTTGTCGGGCGTTGCATTGCCTGACAAGCGCACGAATCCCCGGTCGACCGGGGATCCCTGCACCACTACGAGGTCTGCCCGGGACAGTCCGTGCGTTGCTGCCACGTCCGCTCGTGCTCGTCGGCGAAGTCGGCGGCGCGGGCGCGGCCGAGGTTCCACTCGAGCCAGTCGTCCTCGCCGTGCTCGGCGCGGGCGCCGAGGTCGATCGCGCACTCCTCGAGGTCGTCGGGCAGGTCGGTCAGCACCGGGAGCGCGTCGTCGGAGAGACCGGCGAGGTAGTCCCAGTCGATCTTGCCGGTGTCGTCGTACCGCTCGATGTTGTGCCGGGCGATCCACGCGTCGGGGTTGATCGCGGCCAGGCCGAGCAGCGCCACCACGCCCGTCAGCAGCCCGAACCGCGGCAGCCAGGCGGCCCGCAGCGAGAGCCCCCCGGCCATCGTGGCGAGCACCAGCAGGCCCAGCCAGCCCTCGAACACGTCGACCAGCAGCCGGAGCCGGGTGAAGCCGTAGGCGTCCTGGTAGACGCTCATCCGGTAGAGGGCGGAGGCGACGACGACGAGGGTGGCGGCGCACAGCGGGCCGAGCGAACCGCGGATCCAGGCGCGGTCGGCCGGCGTCTCGCGGGGTGCCTTGCGGCTGGCTGCCCAGGTCACCAGCAGGGTCAGCGCGGTGGCGACCGTGAGCTGGCCGAAGCCTTGGTGGACGTACTCCGCGTAGGTCAGGCCGGTCGTCCGCTCGAGGTAGGCGTGGCCGCCGAAGATGACTGCCGCCTGCGCCACCAGGAAGAGGACGAAGACGGCGTCGACGACGAGCACCGGCGCGAGCCACTCGAACCGGTGGGCGACCGGACGCTGCTGGCGGACACCGCGGTCCGTCGTCGGCGGGTTGAGGGCGAGGTAGCCGCCGGCCAGCACGACCCCTCCGACGAAGAACGCGACGAACACGCGCAGCGCGAAGTCCTCCGAACCGACGTCGGGCACCACCGCCCCGACCCACTCGGCGAACAGCGCGTCGGCGGACGCGAACAGCAGGGCGAAGACAGCGAGCCCGATCGCCGAGAGCAGCACCGTGCGCAGCAGGGCCGCCCCGCTGCCGAGGCCGGTGAGGATGCGGATCGTGCGCCCCAGCCAGGGCAGGCCACGCAGGCCGGCCAGCGGCCAGGCGATCACGGACACGACGAACGCCGGCACGGTGCGGCCGCGGACCAGCCCGACCGCGCAGAGCCCGCCGCCGGCCAGCAGGCAGAGGACGGCGATCCACTCCGCGTCCCGGATCACCACGACTGAGGCGAGGGCCAGGCACAGCGCGGCGCAGGTCAGGGTGAACGGGTCGCGCCGGTGCCGGCTCGCCGCCATCACCAGCCCGCCCGCGGCCAGCAGGACGACGAACACACCGAGCCCGAGGTCGCGGAAGGGAAGCACGATCCCGGCCAGCACCCCGACGCCGAGTGCGCCGAGGAGCACCCGGACGTTGCCGGGAAGTGCCCGCTCGGGCCAGAAGTCGCCGAACGTCGCGTCGGTGATCGACGCACCGGCCGGTGGCGCGGGACGTACGGCGACCGGTGCGGTGGGCTGGGTCACGGGAGGTTCCTCTCGGGTCTGCGGGACGTGGGGCGGGCGGGACGGTGCAGGGACGAGCGGGAGATCCGCGCGGACCCGGGCACCGGAGCCGCCCGGTCCGGGGTCCACGAAGCCGATCGACCCGCCGTGCAGGTCGGTGACCCAGCGGGCGATCGCGAGGCCGAGCCCGGTACCCCCGCCGCCGCTCTCGGCACTGACCTCGCTGAGGGTGCCGAACCGCTCGAACGCGCGATCCCGGTGCTCGGGCGCGACCCCCGGCCCTTGGTCGGAGACCTCGAGCAGCCAGCGGCCCGAGTCGGCGCGCGCGCTGACGGAGACGACGCCGCCCGGCGGGCTGTGCCGGGACGCGTTGTCGAGCAGGTTGGCGACGAGCTGGCGCAGCCGGGCCGGGTCGCCCTCGGCCGACAGGTCGGGCGGGTCGACGCGGACGTCGTACGTCACGTCCCGGCCGCCCACGCGCGACTCGGCGACGGCGGCGTCGAGCAGCCGCCGTACGTCGACCGTCTCGCGCGCCAATGGCGCCTTGCCGGCGTCGACCCGGGAGAGGTCGAGCAGGTCGCCGACCAGACCGGCCATCCGCTCACCCTGGTCGAGCGCGGCGCGGAGGGTGGCCGGGTCGGGGTCGGCGACGCCGTCGGCGAGGTTCTCGAGGACCGCGTTGAGGGCGGTGATGGGCGTACGGAGCTCGTGGCTCACGTTGGCGACCAGCTCACGGCGCTGCCGGTCGACCGCGGCGAGCTCCTCGGCCATCCGGTTGAACGCGTCGGCGAGCTCGCCCACCTCGTCGCGCGAGGTCGCCGTCACCCGGACGTCGTGGTCGCCGGCGGCCATCCGCCGTGCGGCGGTCGTCATCTCGCGCAGTGGCGAGGTCATGCCGACCGCGAGCAGCTGGGTGACCGCGAGCGCGAGCGCGACGGTGACCGGGATGCTGAGCCAGACCGGCACTCCCCCGGCCTCTCCGATCGTCGCGACGACGACTGCGACGAGCACGCTGGCGGCGACGAGGAGGCCGAGCTTGACCTTGACCGAGCGGACCGGGTCGAGGACGCGGACGCTCACGGTCGGGCGCCGGTCTCGAGCGCGTAGCCGACGCCGTGCACGGTGCGCACCCGGTCGGCCCCGATCTTGGCGCGCAGCGCCTTGATGTGGCTGTCGACCGTGCGGGTGCCGGAGGCGCCGGGCCAGCCCCACACCTCGGCCAGCAGCCGGTCGCGGGTCAGGACGGTGCCGGGCTCGCCGGCCAGGCAGATCAGCAGGTCGAACTCCGTCGGCGTCAGGTGCACCTCGTCGGTGCCGACCCAGACCCGGCGGGCTCCCGCGTCGATCCGGAGATCGCCCAGGACCGTGCTGCCAGCGGGACCCGCCGCCAGTGCGAGCTCGGCGGCACGGTCGACCCGGCGCAGCAGGGCCGCGACCCGGGCCACCAGCTCCCGCATCCGGAACGGCTTGGTCACGTAGTCGTCCGCGCCGACGCCCAGCCCGACGAGGATGTCGGTCTCGTCGTCGCGGGCGGTGAGCATCAGCACCGGCACCGGCCGCACCGCCTGGATCCGGCGGCACACCTCGTGCCCGTCGAACCCGGGCAGCATCACGTCGAGTACGACGAGGTCCGGCTCGTGCTCGGCGAAGGCCTGCACGGCGGCGGGTCCGTCGTACGCCTGCGCGACGTCGTACCCCTCCGCCGTCAGGCGGTCGGTGACAGCCCCGTTGATCACGGGCTCGTCCTCGACGACGAGGATCCGGCGGGGCTGGTCGGTCATGCTCCTGAGCGTAGGAGCGCGGCTGGTCGGGAAGGCCGGACGACTCGTGAAGATCCTGTGCAGGTTGCTGCCGGTACGGCGGGCGACCGCCCCCGAAGCTGGCCCCTGCAAACCGTGGTGCAGACGCGAACTGCGGGTCTAACGTGAGTCGTTGGTTCGTCCCCGAGGAGCTCCCATGCGCACCCACCTCATCCCCACGCGCTCTCGCCTCGCCGGACTGGCTGCGGCCGTCCTCGCCGCCACCGTCCTCGCCGTCACCCCGACGGCTGAGGGGCAGACCGCCCCCAGGCCCGTCGACGCCCGGCATCGCGTCCACTGGGCCGACGGCAAGGCCCTCGGACGGGCCGGACTGCCGCCGAGCCGGGCGGTCAAGCAGTACCTCGACAGCGGGGCCGGCGACACCCTCCGTCCGACCTCCCGCGCCTGGACCGTCCGCGGGGTCACCTACCTCCGGATGGAGCAGTACGTCGCGGGGCTGCGCGTCGCGGGCAGCGACGCCAAGGCGGCGTTCGACGCCAGGGGCCGGCTGGTCAGCCTGGTCGAGAACACGGTCCGGGCGACGGACCCCCGTGCGGCATCCGCCAGCGAGGGCGACGCGCTGCGTGCCGCCGTACGGTCGCTCTATCCGGGTGGGTCGCCGCGCTGGCTGCAGGCACCGTCCGTCGAGAAGGTCGCCCTGCCGATGAGCGACGGGCGCCTCTCCGAGGGCTACGTCGTGCTCACGTGGGACGCCGACAACCAGCTCTTCGAGACCGTGGTGGCCGGCAACGGCTCCGTGGTCCGCAGCGAGTCCCGCACCTCGTCCGAGGGTTACAACGTCTTCCCGGAGCACCCGGACGAGACCCCGCAGACCGTGGTGACCGACCCGGCCGACCCGGCCGCGTCACCGGACGGTTGGCTCGTCGGTGACCAGTGGAGCAACCACATCAGCGGCAACAACGCCCACGCCTACATCGACGCCGACAACGACGACGCGCCCGACCCGAACGACGAGGTCGAGGCGGACGGCGTCTTCGACACGGCGTTCGACGCGACGACGCAGCCCACGGCCGGCGACAACCCGGACGTCGCGGTGCAGAACCTCTTCTACTTCAACAACCTGATCCACGACACGCTGTACCGCGCCGGCTTCACCGAGGCGGCCGGAAACTTCCAGAACGACACCTTCGGCAACGGGGGCACTGGCGGCGACGCCGTCGAGGCGCAGGCCCAGGACGGCGGTGGCACCGACAACGCCAACTTCGCGACGCCGCCGGACGGCCAGCCCGGCCGGATGCAGATGTACCTGTGGACGCCGCCGGGTGGCTACGACGTCATCCAGAACGGCGTGACCTACTCGGGCGCGCCCGCGTCGTTCGGTGCGCAGCTCGACACGACCGGCGTGACCGGACCACTGGCAGTGGCCGACGACGGCGTCGGCACTGGGTCCGACGGCTGCGAGGCGCTGCCAGCCGTCGCGGCCGGCACCGTGGTCCTGGTCGACCGCGGCACCTGCAACTTCTCGGTCAAGGCCGTCAACGTGCAGCGTGCCGGCGGCTCGGCAATGCTGGTCGTCAACAACGTGCCCGGTCCCGCCGTACCCATGGGCGGCGGCAAGGGCGGTCGCATCAAGATCCCGTCGCTGATGGTCAGCCAGGACGACGGCGCGGTGCTCCGCGCCGGCGCGCCCGCAGCCACGACCCTGCGACTGTCGCCGACTCCTCCGCCGTTCAAGGACGGCGACCTCGACTCCGACATCATCTGGCACGAGTACGGACACGGCCTGACCTGGCGCATGATCGGCTCGATGAGCGGACCGATGTCCGGTGCCATCGGTGAGGGCATGGCCGACGTGCTCTCGGTGATCACGGGCGACGACCCGGTCGTCGCGGAGTACCCGTTCAGCGATGCCGGCGGCATCCGTCGCTTCTCCTACGAGGGCTATCCGAACACGTACGCCGACGTCACCGGCACCGAGGTCCACGACGACGGCGAGCTGTACGGCGCCATCGGGTGGGACCTCTGGAAGGCGTACAAGGCCGCTTCGCTGGGGCAGGACGACATCCTGGCCGACCTCGTCGGCGGCATGAACTTCACGCCGGCCGGCCCGAACTTCGAGCAGATGCGGGACGGCATCCTGATGGGCCTCACGGCCTCTGGCAACGACGCCCGGGCCTGCATGGTCTGGCGCTCCTTCGCCAAGTACGGCGTCGGCGTCGGCGCCACCAGCCGGGTCCGTGGTCCGAACATCACGGCCACCGAGTCGTTTGCCGTGCCGCCGGAGTGTGCGGCTCCGTAGCGGCGGCGGGTGGCCGCCCGGGCCGGGCCGTTGAGCTTTCGAGGGAGGCGTGGTCGCCGTCGTCGTTGGTTGCGGCACTTGGTCGCGCGCCGGGGAGGGCGCGGCGAGGCCTGGGGTGCTCGCTGGGGTGGCGGCCCGAGCATGCCGATATCCCCGCCGGTGGAACCAGGTGGCGGGGTGTCGGGGCTCGGTGGCTACTCGTCGGGTGGGTCGGCCGGCGGCTCGGTCGGCTGGACCGGGTCGGCCGGCGGTTCGGTCGGCTGGGTGGTGCCGGGTCGGGGGGTGAGGTCGTAGGTGCCGGTGGGGTCGACCAGGTACAGCCCGCTGGGCAGGGTCCACAGGTAGGTGCCGGGTGAGAGGGTCCGGCAGGTCGCGAGTCCTGAGGTCTTGTACCGGTGGTGGCCTCGGCACTTCGGGTCGAGGTTGCACCGACACGTTGGTCCGCCCTGGGTGTGGGGGACGTTGTGGTCGAGGTCGCAGCGTTCGGCTGGCCTGGTGCAGTAGGGGTAGGTGCAGTGGTGGTCGGCCAGGGTGACCTGGCGGCGGATCCGGTCGGGGATCTCGTAGGAGTCGACCGGCTGGTGGCCGTTGAGGTCGATCACCGGCCGCACCAGCACGCTGGTGCCCGGGGTGCCCATCCATTCCTTGACCTGCTCCGGTGAGATCGGGGTGCGGGTGTTGGCGAACCGGCCGACCGCGCCATCGGCCGTGTGGCCGCTGGCGTCGTTGAGGTGGACGATCAGCTCGACCCTGCGGCCGGGGACGGTGCGGGTGATCTCCCCGGTGTCGGGGTCGACGACCTGGAGGTCGAGGGCGAGGTCGTGGCGGGCGATCTCCCCGAGCGCGGTCGCGCGGCGGACGTCGAGGGAGTCCTCGCAGCCGAGCTGGCCGAGCAGCTTCGCGCGGCGGGCGACCGCGGTCTCGAGGTCGAGGGCGTCGGCGATGTCGAGGGTGGCGGTGACCTCCGCGGTGCCGTCGAACCCGACCCGGTCGAGATCGATGTCGACGTGCCGGGTCTCCTGGGCCGCCGTGCGCTTCTCCTCCGCCGCGGCCGGGTCGTAGCTGACCAGGGCCTCCTCGACCAGCCGGTCGATCTGCGCCCAGGAGACCCCGTGGGCGATGGGCGCGAGCTGCCGGTCCACGAACCCCGCGGCATCGGCCGGGAGGGTGCGGGTGGACTCCGCGATCCGCAGTGCCTTCCACACCGGAACCCGGCCCTCGAGGACCCGGGCCCAGGTCTGGGGGAGCCGGTAGGCCAGCTCCACCACCTGACCGACGTAGGAGCGGCCGGAGTCCAGGGACCGGCCCAGCAGCGCGGAGAGCTCCATCACCGCGAAGTCACTGATCAACGGGGCACCGGGGCCGGCGACCGGGAGCCCGGTGTCCAGACCCCGCTCGGTGACCGTCGAAGCGTCGCCCTTGTCGGCCACGACGTGCTCGCCCGCCCACTCGGCCACCGCCCGCACGGTCGCGACCTCACGCTCAGCAACGACTGCTCGATGGTCACGGATCTCGGCCAGCAGCTCCCGCGAACGCGAGACCGCAGCACTCCCGACGGCCACGTCCGCCACCGCGGCGGAGAGGTCGAAGAGGGGTGCGGTCCCGAGATCCATACTGAACATTCAACACCCGACCACCGACACATCGAAACGCTCAGAACCCGCCTGTGGACAGGCGGTTCGTCAAGCTGGCCTGTGGACGAAAGGTGGGCTCGGCCTGACCTGCTCGGCAGGCGTCGGCTCGGCGGACGGTGGCTAGACCCGGATCTCGAGGCCGTAGATGTCGAGGCCGTACGGCAGCCGGTCGCCCTTGAGCCGCGGCCCGCTGACGAGCTTGGGGTTGCCGGCGGTGATCAGTCGTCCCAGGAACGCCTGGCCGAGGAAGATCGACAGCCCGGCGCCCGGACAGCCTTGCGGGCCGTGGCTGAAGAAGTTGAACCGCCAGTCGTCGCCGGCGGTGCCGGTGACCCACTCCTCGGGGGCGAACCGGTCGGCGAACGGCACCCGGTCCCGGTTGCGGTGGTTGAAGAGGTTGTGGATCAGCACCTGGGTGCCGGCCGGTGTCTTCTGGCCGTTGACCCACCGGTGGTCCTCGACCTGGACCCGCCCGAAGAGGGCGGTCGTGGGCCACAGCCGCATCGCCTCGAGGATGCAGCCGGCGAGGTACGACGCGTCGGCGACGTCCTCGACCACGGTCAGGTCCTTGCGGCCCACCTCGGCCCGGGCGTCGTCGAGCACCAGCGGGTGCGTGGCGAGTACGGCGAGGGCGCGCATCAGGTTGCTCGGGAGCGTGTCGCCCATGGCGAACAGCCAGTGGATGAGCTGGCCCGGTACATCGGTGTCGTCGCTCTGCGGAGCGGACGCGATCAGGCCGGTGAGAGCGGCGGGATCGGGCGTGGCGACGTACTCGGCGAGGTGGGTGTGGAAGTCGTCGTACCCCTCGGCCGGCTTTCCGGGCATCTTGTTGCCGGCCGCCATCAGCGACCCCAGCTGCTCGGTCAGCGCGGTGTCGTCGGCGGCGGCCGCGCCGAGCACGACGACCCGGGTGAGCCGCTGGAACGCGAGGTTGACGTCCTCGAACTTCAGCGGCCGGCCGAGCGCGAGCAGCGCGTCGGCCTCGGCGACGGTGGCCGCGGCGAAGCCCTCGGCCAGCCGGTGGATCGTCCGGCCGGTGTCGAGGACGGCCTCGGCGAACGCCCGGCGGTCGGCCCACAGGTCGCCCCGCGAGATCGTGAGGGCGTCCGGCTGGAACGCGCTCATGCCCTTGCGCTTGGCGTCCGGGTCGGACGCGAACGGCGACGGCGAGCCACCAAGGACCACGCGGATGTCGTCGGGGTGCGTGACGAGCAGCGTCTCCTCGGCGCCGACCCGCACCCAGAACGGGTCCGGGCCGTACTTGCGGGCGAGGCCCTCGACCAGCCGGTACGCGAGGTGGTCGGCGGGCAGCTTGTCGATCGCGCTGACCACTGCCTCGCGCTTCCGGAACAGGCCCTGGACCACGTTCGGGACGCCCACCTGAGCGGTGAAGCGCACCCCTTCGACGATCGAGGCGTGCTTGAAATCCCTCATTTTTGGCCACTCACCACGGCAGGTACGACTTCACGGTGTCCGCCGCCCGCAGGATCACCGGCTTCTGCCCGGGGGCGGGGGCGCCCAGCTCCGGCCACGGCGCGAAGACCCGGTCCACGTCGCCGATGACCGTCTCCAGCTCGGGGTAGTGCCGCAGCAGGACGTCCTTCATCGAGTTCTCGTTGACCCAGTCGAAGCCGGTCTTCGTGTAGACCTCCGGCCGGAAGTCCTTGGTGAAGAACCGGTCGCTCTTGAGTCGGCGCGAGGCCATCAGGATGAAGATCCGGAACGCGACGTCGGAGAAGCCGAAGCCCTTCGGCGGCTGCTCGGCCTGCATGCCGATCTGCAGGTCCACCGCGTCGACGTCGCCGTGGTAGATCTCGTTCATCTCCTTCGCCCACTGCTTGTTGGGCGTGATGTCCTCGATCCGCTTGCGCCGTGGCATCCGCAGGGCCTCGCGGAAGTCGTTGTAGCGCGGCACCCCGCGCTCGCGGTCGCGGACGATGTCGAGGGTCGCCAGGTCGGTGATCTGGCCGTCCACGCGGGTGAGGTTGCGCAGCGAGTTCGGGTAGTTGTGCAGGCAGACCGCGCCGGCACTGGCCTTGCCGATGGAGTACCACATGTCGCCCATCTCCAGGCTGTCCATGAAGTCACGGGTGTAGCGGCCTTGGAGGTCGGTGAAGAAGGCCTCCTGCACCTGCACGCCGCTCTCCAGCGAGTAGAAGGTCCAGTCGTCGGGGATGAGCGGGTGCATCCGGTAGACCGACACGAACTCCTCGGTCAGCGAGAACGGCGCGGAGTGGTGGTCGGTCGAGGAGCCGATGATGCCGGACAGCGCCTCGCTGTCCCCGACCCGGCCGACCTTGTCGCGGAAGGCCTCGCCGAGGGCGCCGTACCAGTTGGCGCTCATGCCGATCTGCAGCGCCGGATGCCGCAGCACGCACGGGGTCCACTCGACGGTGTGGATCTTGGCGATGAGGGCGGAGACGACCAGTACGCCGAGCTCGAACAGCCGCTGGTCGTCGTACTCCGGGTGCGCCTTCTTGATCGCCGCGACGACGGTGTTGTGCTCACGGGCGAAGAGCGTGTGCAGCAGGCCGGGGCCGAACCACCAGTTCTCCTGCATGCCGGTCAGGTCGACGCCGGGGATGTCCTCGCTGAGCGGCAGCCGGCCGTCCTCGTCGACGTGGATCCTGCCGTCGACGAAGGTGCGGATCTGGCCCTGCTTCTCCTGGCCGCTGCCGTAGATCTGGGAGCCGTCCCACCAGTGAGTCTCCTGGTTGGCGAACACCGGCGCCGGGCACCCGTCCTTGATCTCGCCGTGCAGCGGGATCGTCTCCCGGATCCGCATCGGGTTCTCGGGGAAGTCGTCGCCGTCCTGGAGCGGGATGTTGATGACCTTGTCGGCGACGCCGTTGCCGTGGAAGAACCAGTTGTGGTTCTCGAACTGCAGCCAGGCGGCGCCCAGCGCGTTGAGGATGCCGGCCGGCTTGAACGTGTCGCGCGCCATCAGCTTCCGGCTGATCTCGCGGGGGTCGGGGTTGAGCAGGTTCTTGCGGTCGACGACCGTCTTCTCGATCGGCACGTTGCGGCCGAAGCCGGTGCCCTTGGCGCCCATCATCGGGCAGCCCACGTCGTTCCAGGTCCCCTCCGGGGTGCGGGCGCGCGCCACCTCGGGGGTGGGCTCGCCCATGTCGCCGTCGGGACGGGTGCCCTCGCCCTCGAAGAGGTTCTTCTCGCGCAGGTCCTTGCGCTCTTTCGTCAGCGCACGGAGCTGGAGCACCAGGGAGGGGTGCTGGTACCACTGGAGGTTCAGCGGGTTCAACGGGTCCATCGAGGCTCCTACGGACGGCGGGAGTCAGGCCCCCGGCGGAACGATGTGGCGTGCCTCACGCACGTCGCACTGCGAAAGATAGGGGCCCGGGCGGCCTCGTGAACAGGGCTGGGCTCACCCGTTGAAGCCCACATGCACGTGGTCACTGTGCGTGGGATCGGAGAAGTACTGGCTGCCGCCGTCGTCCAGATCGTCCGGGCCGCCCACCTGGGAGGCGCCGGTGCCGGCCGCGATCCGCATCACCTGACGCACCACCCCGGCCGCGCCCGGGTCGACGACCAGCCGGCCGTCGATGCTCCCGATGTCGTAGGCGAGCCCGTCGGGATGGTTGCTGCGCCGGTCGGTGCCGAAGACGTGCACCGGGTGGGCCGAGATCAGCACGCTGATCCCGATCCGGTGCTGCTCCGCCACCTCGAGCATCGATCGCAGCACCGCGTCGGAGACCAACCCTGCAGCGACGTCGTCGCGACCGGCCCAGGGCAACGTGATGCGATCACTGCTCAGCACGTGACGGATCAAGGGCCCCGGATCCTGCAGGGGCGGCACCGGCGCGGCGGCGGTGACCGAGTCGACCCGCCAGCCCCCTGGGGCCTGACTGATCTGCACGTCGTACGTCGTACCGCCTCCGTCCTCGAGGTCGGCCTCGACCAGGATGCTGGCGGCCGGCGGCAGGTACCCGAAGTACTGCGTGTAGGTCACCTGCCGTACGTCGGGCAGCGCCTCGACGGCTCGTGCGGCGGCGCGCTTCGCCGCGCCGTCGATCTCGGCGGGGTCCGGCTGGTAGCGGGTGGGACGCGGCGCAGGCGCGGGCGCGGCGTCGATCGGGTCGGACGTCGATCCGCTCGGCGACGTCCGTGGCGCGGAGTCCTCCTCGGCCCTCGACGACGAGCAGCCCGCCATGCCGGCGAGGACGCCGGCCAGGACCATCGCGGCCGCCGTCGCCCGAGCGCTTGTTCCCGCTTCCATGCGTGAAGAGTAGGTGGGGTGCGCGAGCGGCGACCTCAACGAGCGGCGACCAGCTCCGCGGCCGCGTCCAGGCAGCGCAGGTCGACGGTGGCGGGGACCAGCACCAGCTCGTCGTACCCGGCCGCCTCCGCGTCGTCGAGGACCCGCCGTACGCCGTCGGGCGAGTGCGCGGTCACGAGCCCCGCGAGGGCCCGCGCCAGCTCGGGTCCGAGGAAGCCGAGGTAGCGCTCGGTGAAGTCCCTCAGGACCTCCTCGGGCTCGGGCACGCCGAGCGCGTAGAAGCAGCCCGTCACCTTGCGCGGCGTACCCCTGCCGGCCGCCGACCACGCCGCCTCCGCGCGCTCGCTGACATCGACGAGCTCCTGCCGAGCGCCGGTCACGCTGAAGCCGGTCACGCCGTCGGCCCACCGGGCCGCGCGAGCCAGCGCCTTCGGCCCCAGGGCAGCGGCGAGGATCTCCGGCCGGCGTCCGGGCGCGAGGGCGGGGCCGACCGGATCACCGCCCGGGTACGGCGAGCCGCCGTCGAGGAGCCGGGTCAGCTCACGCACCTGCTCGTCCAGGCGCTGATGACGGCCGTGCGTCGGGCTGCCGAGCGCCTCGTAGTCGCCGTCCCGCCCGCCGATGCCGACCCCCAGCACCAGCCGGCCGTCGGCGAGCTGGTCGAGGGTGCCGACCTGCTGCGCGACCATCGCCATCGGGTGGGCCGGGAGCACCCAGACGTTCGTCATGATCCGCACCCGGCTGGTGACGGCGGCTGCCGCGGCGAGCGTCGCGACCATCTCCGGGTTGGAGAAGGTCACCCGCTCCCCGGCGGACACGCTGGAGAACGGGCCGTCGTCGATGCCGCGCGCCCAGTCGACCGTCGTTCGCGGGCCGTAGTCGCGGGCCATCTGGGGCAGCGCGACCCCGATCTCCAGGGCCATCGCCCACCTCCCCTGTGACACTGCGGCTCGCGCCGATCTAGAACGTGTTCTAGTGTGCGTCGGATGAGGTGTCAACCGCGTGGCCACTGAGATCGACCTGACCTACCACGGCGACCCAGCGGGGATCGGCGCCGTCGCGCGTGCGGTCGAGGAGCGCAGCCCGAGCAGCACGCTCTACGTGCCTGAGGGCGCGCACGATCCGTTCGTCTACCTGACGCTGGCCGCGACCCGGACCGAGCGGCTCCGCATCGGTACGTCGATCGCGCTCGCGTTCGCCCGTTCCCCGATGGCGATGGCCTATCCGGCGTACGACGTGCACCGGCTGTCCGGAGGACGTCTGATCCTCGGGCTCGGGTCGCAGATCAAGCCGCACATCGAGCGCCGCTACTCCATGCCCTGGTCGCGACCGGCGGACCGGATGCGCGAGTACATCGCCGCCCTGCGGGCGATCTGGCACACCTGGCAGACCGGAGAGGCCCTCGACTTCCGGGGCGACTTCTACACGCACACCCTGATGCCTCCGCTCTTCAACCCGGGCCCGCTCGGCTTCCCTTCCCCCGAGATCTGGTTGGCCGGGGTCGGGCCGCGGATGGTCGCGACCGCGGGCGCGGTTGCCGACGGCTTCATGTGCCACCCGCTGCTCTCGCGCAGCTACCTGGAGGACGTGCTCCGCCCGCAGCTTGCCGAGGGCCGGACGAGCACCGGTGCGAGTGGCGACTTCACCGTCGCTGCGATGGCGATGGTCGCGACCGGGCGGACCGAGGAGGGCTACGCCCAGGCGATCGCCGGCACCAAGCGGCAGATCGGGTTCTACGCGTCCACCCCCGCCTACAAGCCGGTGCTCGACCACCACGGCTGGGGGGACCTGCACGCCGAGGCACACGCATTCACGAAGGCGGGTCGCTGGACCGAGCTCGGCGACCTCGTCGACGACGAGGTCCTCACCACGCTCGCCGTCGTCTCCGAGCTCGACCAGGCCGGCGCCGCCGTACGGGAGCGGTTCGACGGCCTCGCCGAGCGGGTCATCCTGTCGATCCCCTACGCCGCCGACGACTCGCTCGGGCTGGACGTGGCGGCGGGGTGCAGGAATCCCCGGTGAACCGGGGGTTCCTGCACTTGTCGGGGGTTGCAATGGCCGACAAGTGCAAGTTTCCCCGGTTCACCGGGGATTCCTGCAGGGCTCCTACTGGTTCTCGATCCGGTTGAGGTACGCCTTGCGCACCGAGTCGTCGACCCGGGTGATCGCGGCGTCGTCGTGCACCAGGTGCCGGAAGCGGCGCATCACGCCCTCGGGCACCAGCGGCGCGCCGTTGGCTGCCAGCCCGACGTACGACGGCACGGCGACCTCGGCGCGCCGGCTGCGGACCGACTTCACGACGGCGGCGGCGATGTCGTCCGGCTCGACAGCCGGCAGCACGCCGTAGTCGATGCCCGAGGACAGCTCGGTCATGACGGCGCTCGGCAGCACCGCCGTGATCGACACCCCGGTGCCCTCGAGCTCGAGCCGGGTGGCGGCCGTCAGGCCGACGACGGCGTACTTGCTGGCGTTGTAGACCGCGAGCCCCTTGATGGGGAACTTGCCGGCGAGCGAGGCGACGTTGACGACATGGCCCTGCCCGCGCTCGATCATCGCGGGCAGCGCGAGCCGCATGCCGTGGATGACGCCGTAGACGTTGACGTCCATCGTCAGCCGGTCGATCCGGTCCGCCTGGTCGAGGAAGGGGCCGTTGGGCATGACGCCGGCGTTGTTGACGAGAACGTCGATCGGGCGTCCGTGGTGCTCCTCGGCGGCCGCGAGGAACGCCGCGTACGACTCCTTGTCGGTGACGTCGAGCCGGTGACCGCTGGCCTGCGCGCCCAAGCCGGCGGCGGCCTCCTTCGCGAGGGCGTCGTCGAGGTCGCCGAGCGCGACCCGTGCACCGGCGGCGACGAACTCCTTCGCGGTCGCCAGCCCGATGCCCCGGGCGGCGCCGGTAATCGCAACGAGCGCGCCGCCGAGGTCGATCTTGGGATAGCGGCTCATGCGGTGACCTCCTGGGTCTTCGCCTCGACAGGCTCGGCGTGCGCGGGGACGGTGATCTCGTAGTCGGCAGGGTCGAAGCGGCTGACCCGGCGGACCAGCTCGCCGGTGGACCACGGCCAGCTGAAGCTGTTCCGGCCGTTGGCGTCGATGTAGTAGCTGTGGCAGCTGGCCGCGTTGTAGGCGGTGCCGGCCAGCGCGGCCTGCACGTCGTCGACGTACGCCGCCTGCGTCTCGGGTCGTACGGCGAGCGCGGCCCATCCCTCCCTCCGAGCCGTGGTGACCGCGTCGACGATCAGTGCGACCTGCGCCTCGGCGATCGCGAACGCCGAGCTGTGGCCCGTGCCGAGGCTCGGACCCAGCACCACGAACGCGTTGGGGAAGCCGGCGACGACGGTGCCGAGGTAGGCCTCCGGCGAGCCCGCCCAGTGCTCGGCGAGGGTGCGGCCGTCGGCACCGCGGACCAGGTCGGCCACCGGCATGTCGAGGATGTGGAAGCCGGTGCCGAGGATGATCGCGTCGACCTCCGCCGTCGTGCCGTCGGAGCCGACGACGGTGGAGCCCTCGACCCTGTCGACGCCGGTCGCGTGGACCTCGACGTTCGGCTGGGTGAGCGACTGCAGGTAGTTGTTGGAGAAGAGGATCCGCTTGCAGCCGAGGAGGTACTGCGGCGTCAGCTTCGCCCGCAGCTCCTTGTCCCGCACGGCCGCCCGCAGGTAGGCCTGGCCGACCTTCTGCAGCGCGTGCATGAGCGGCTTCGGGTGGTGGAAGGCGGTGCCGACGCCCTCCATCGCGGCGTACTCGACGGCGCCCAGCGCCCGCTCGAAGAGCGGCACGTTGCGCTTCACCCACTTCTCGGCGTTCGGCACCGGGTGGTCCACCTTGGGGAGCACCCAGTGCGCGGTGCGCTGGAAGAGGCGGAGATCGGCGACCTGCTTCTGGATCTCGGGCACGAACTGCACGGCCGAGGCGCCGGTGCCGATCACGGCGACCCGCTTGCCCGTCAGGTCGTAGTCGTGGTTCCAGCGAGCGGAGTGCCACACCTCCCCGGGGAAGTCGGCCAGGCCCGGCAGGTCGGGGATCTTGGGCTCGTTCCACGGTCCGGCGGCGGCGACGACGAAGCGCGCCGCGATCTCACCGGTCGTGGTCTCGACGCGCCACTGGCCGGCCGCCTCGTCCCACCGCGCTCCGGTCACCTCGACGCCGAACCGGGTGACCTCCTCGAGCCCGTGGTCGCGGGCGACCCGGTCGACGTAGGCCAGGATCTCCGGCTGGGTGCCGTAGACGCGCGACCAGTCGCTGTTGGGGGCGAAGGAGTATGAGTAGAGGTTGGACGGCACGTCGCACGCGCAGCCGGGGTAGGTGTTGGCCCGCCAGGTGCCGCCGTAGGTCTCGGCCTTCTCGAGGATGACGACGTCCGCGACACCGGCCTCCCGCAGCTTGATCGCCGCGGCGATGCCGGAGATGCCGGCGCCGATCACGACGACCTCGTGGTGATGGTTCATGCCTTGGCTCCTTCGATGGCGGCCCCGATCGCCGAGGCGACCCGGCCGGGGACGTGCGTGCGGGCCGCGGCCAGGGTGGCGTCGCGGCGGGACAGGTCCATGAAGTTCGGGCCCATGGCAGCCAGCTCCTCGGGACCGGGCTCGACCCGGACCACCCGGATCCCCGCGGCCTCGAGAGCGGCAACCTCGCGGTCGAGGCCGATGGTCATCTGGGTGCGCAGCAGCCGCTCGACCCGGCTCAGGCCGCGAGCCGGAGCTCCGCCCGCCGACGTCATCGGCGCCACTACGACGACCTCGCCAACCGGCTGGCCGACCAGGAGGTCGGCGGAGACGGAGGAGACCGCACCGCCGTCGACGAAGCGCCGACCGGCGATCTCGACGGGCGGGAACCAGCCGGGGATGCCCCACGACGCGGCGACCGCCTCGCCGAGCCGAGCGGGTGGGGCGCCGGCCGAGCCGAACGCGACCCGCTCCCCCGTCGCGACGTCGGCGGCCACGATCCAGGTGTCGCGGTGCGCGGTCCAGCCGTCGGCGCCGGCGAGCGCATCGCCGTACTCCCTCAGCCAGGTGGCGTCGCCGCGGCCGCGCGGCAGGAGGCCCGCAAGAGCGGCGTACGGCGAACGCCGGGCGATCCCGGCCCGCACCAACCCGAGCGCGGGCAGCGCGAGGGCGGGGACCGGCGGGATGCTGCCGGGGTGGTCCGCCACGTGACCGGCGAGCAGCGGGTCGGCGTGGTCCCGGCCGTCGAGGGCGTCGAGCAGGTCTTGCGGCGTGCGGCCGGAGCCGAGCGCCGCCACGATCTCGGCGCCGGCAGAGGTCCCGACGAGGACGTCGGCGGTCCGCGCGTCCCAGTCGAGCTGCTCCTCCAGCGCCCGCAGCGCGACCGCGGTCCAGGCGAAGCCGAGGGTGCCGCCGCAGCCGATGGCGAGTGCACGTCGTTGGGTCATGTTTCGAATACTATCGGTATTCGAATACCAGCGGTAGCCCAATCGGCTATCCTTTCGTCGTGGGCCGGATCACGCGCAAGGAGTCGCACGCGCAGACGCGCGAGCGGCTGGTCGAGACCGCGCACCGGCTCTTCCTGAGGGACGGCTACAACGCGACGTCGCTCGACAAGGTGGCCGCCGAGGCGGGCTTCTCGAAGGGCGCCGTCTACTCCAACTTCGCGACCAAGCACGAGCTCGGCCTCGCCGTGCTGGACGTGCTCCACCTCGAACGAGCGATGTCGCTCGCGTCGGCGGTGGTGGGCGCCGAGACGGCCGAGGACCGGATCGACGCGTTCGAGAAGTGGGCCGACGAGAACATCGGCGATGTCGGCTGGACGGCCCTCGAGGTCGAGTTCGCGACCAGCAACCGCCACGTGGCCGGCATCAACCAGGCCCTCGCCGGCCGCCGCCGCGAGCTCACCGCAGCCATCGCCGACCTGATCGAGCAGCAGGCCGCCGACCTGGACCTGACCCTGCCGCTCCCCGCCGACGACGCCGCCGTCCAGCTGCTCGCGCTCGGCATCGGGCTGGGCGTCCAGCGGGCCTTCGACCCCGAGCTGCCCGTCACCAGCCTGGTCGACCTGCTGCGCTCGTTCCTGGAGCGGGCCCAGCCGACGACCCGATCGGACTAAGGCTGCTCGAGCCGCCGGATGCGGGTCTCGAGCCGGTCGAGGTGGTCGTCGAGGCGGGCGACCGCGTCGGTCAGGCTCTTCAGGCGGCGCTCGAGCTTGGCGAGGTCAGCGGCGGTCGGCAGGTTCAGGGCACCGAGAGCAGCCTCCTGCGCCCGCAGCGTCCGGTCGCGCATCGCGGAGGCCTCCGACAGCAGCCGCTGGGCGACCGGCTGGTCGACGAGCGGCTCGAGGATGCTGCGCACCTGATCAAGCGGGGACGACACGGCCGACCTCCTGCTCCCAGGCGAGCTGCTGCCGACCGAGATCGGTCACCGGCGGTTCGCCGTAGATCCACTCGCGCGCGACCCGGTGCAGGTTGATGGTCGGGTTGAGCTGGCCGACGATGGCGATCAGGTGCGCGTCGGCGCGGGCACGGAAGGCGTGCTCCGCCGGCAGGTTCTGCTTCTGCGCGAACTTGTAGTAGCTCGACCGCGGGTCTGCGAACTTGGCGGCCATCTTGTTGACCCTGCGCGAGGTGATCTCGAGCTCCTCGTCGGACAGGAACCACCACCCGGCCGTCCTCGCGACGTCCACGAGCTCGTCGACATCGGTGCCTTCGGAGTCGGGCACGAAGCCGATCTCGTGCAGCACCCGTCGCAGCTCCTCACCGTCGCCGGCGACGGCGGACCGGTAGATCGCGAGCTCCGCCTCGGCAGCGGCCGGGTCGAAGCGCTTGAACAGCCCGAAGTCGAGGAACGCCATCCGCCCGTCCGGAAGCACGAGGGCGTTGCCGGGATGCGGGTCACCGCTGTACATGTGCAGCCGGTACGGCGATCCCGAGTAGAAGCGGAACAGGATCTCGGCGATGCGGTTGCGGGTGGCCAGGTCGGCGTCGTACGCACTGCTCAGCGGCTTGCCGTCGACCCACTCGGTCGTGAGCACCCGCTCCGTGGAGAGCTCGCCGACCACGGAGGGGATCCGGATGAACGGGTGGTCGCGGAAGGCGCGGCCGACCGTGCGCGTGTTCTCGGCCTCGAGGACGTAGTCGAGCTCCTCGGTGATCCTCGCCTCGAGCTCGGCCGCGAGCTGCTTCGCGTCCAGGCCCTCGTGCAGGAACTTGCCGTAGACCCGCACGAACAGGGACAGGTTCTTCAGGTCCGCGCGGACGGCGGTGGCGATGCCGGGGTACTGCACCTTGACCGCGACGTCGCGGCCGTCGTGCGTCACCGCGCGGTAGACCTGTCCGATCGACGCCGCAGCGACGGGCGTCTCGTCGAAGCTCCGGAAGGCCTCGGCGAGCGAGGTGCCGAGCTCGCCCTCGATCTGCTTGCGCATCTTCGGCCACGGCACCTTCGGCGCGTTGTCCTGCAGGGCCGCCAGCTTGGCCTGGAACTCCTCCCGGTGGCTGGACGGGATCAGGCCACCGTCGAGCATCGACAGCATCTGACCGAGCTTCTGCGCGGCGCCCTTCATGGTGCCGAGGACGGTGACCAGGCGTTCCGCCATCTCGATGTTGCGGGCCTCGAGCGCGGCGGCCGCCCGCTCGTCGGTCCGGAACTTGTTGGCGGTGCGGGTGCCGACGTGCATGGCCGCCTGACCGGTGGCCATGCCACCGAGCTGGGCCAGCCGGCCGGTCCGGGAGGTGCGGGTCTTGGGCGCCACGTGGCTCTCCTGTGCGTTCGACTCTGCACGGAGTATCGCCGCAATCGACACCAGTGTCTAGACAGAGGTGTCGATTAGGCGTCGGGCATCCGGGTCACGCCCGCGACGCCGTTCCAGACCAGGTCGAACACCGCCCGCTCCACCACCGCGCGGGGGATCTCCGGATGGGCGCTCCACCACCGCATGACCTGGGCCGCGCCGCCGAACAGCAGCTCGGCCATGACCTGGGTCCGCGGGTGGTCCAGGTCCAGCCCGAGCTCGTCGATCTCCTCGGCGAACAGGAGCAGGGCGGTCTGGCGACCCATCTCCTCCATCGTGGCGAGGACCTCGGCCACCTCGGGGTCCGTGTCCTCGACCTGGGTGAAGATGATCTTCCAGGACCTCGGGTTGTCCTCCGCGAACCGGATCAGCGCTCCGATCACGGCCCGGGCGCGGTCCTCGTGGGCGTCCGCCTCGGCCGCGGCCGGGGCGACGTACTTGAGGACCTGCGTCAGCAGCGACTCGAGCACGGCGATGAACAGGTCGTTCTTCGCCGGGAAGTAGTAGTAGAGCACCGTCCGGGTGACCCCGGCCGCCGTGGCGATCTCGCCGACCGACGCCGAGTAGCCGCGCTCCGAGAAGACCTCGAGCGCCGCGGCGAGGATCTTCTCGCGGCGTTCTGGCGCGGGCAGCCGGCTCTGCTTCGAGGTCATGCGCCCTCGAGGAAGCGACGAGGTACGTCGACCAGCATCGTGTCGATCTGCTCCTGGGTGGCACCGTGCTCGAGCACATAGGGGAACACGTCCTCGAACAGGTGCGTGTAGTGCCACTGCGAGAGGAACGCCATCACGTTCGGGTCGACCCAGTCGATGTAGCAGGACGCGTCCTGGGAGAGCACCATCCGCTCGCCGTACCCGCGGCGGAGCATCTCGAGCAGCGTGTCGGCGCGCGCCTCGAACGTCGTGTCGAGGTTGATCCCGAACCGGTCCATCCCGAGCACGAAGCCTGCATCCGCCAGCGCGGAGATGTGGTCGCAGTCGGTCGTGTCGCCGCTGTGGCCGAGCACGATCCGGCCCGGATCCACGCCCTCCTCGTCGCACATCACCCGCTTGACCTCGAGCCCGGACTGCTCGCCGGGATGAGTGTGGACGGTGATCGGCACGCCGGTCGCGAGGTGCGCCTTGGCGACCGCGCGCATCACCCGCTCCACCCCGGGCGTCATCCCCTGGTGGTCGATGGCGCACTTGAGCATCCCGGCGCGGACCCCGGTGCCCGCGATGCCGTCGCGGATGTCGCTGACGAACATGTCCACCATCGGGTCCGGCAGCTCCGAGCCGAGCACCTCGTTGAGCGCCGGCCCGCGATAGCTGAAGAACCTCGGCGCGTCGTTGTAGGTGTAGACGCCGGTCGCGACGACCAGGTTGATCGGCACCTGCTCCATGATCCGCTGGATCCGCGGGATGTAGCGGCCCAGCCCCACGACGGTCGGATCGACGATGGTGCGGACGCCGGCGTCGTACGCCTTCTGCAGCCGTTGTACGGCGTCCGCGACCCGCGTGTCCTCGTCCCCCCACTCCTCGGGGTAGTTCGCGTGCACGTCGGGAGTGAGGATGAAGACGTGCTCGTGCATGAGGGTGGCGCCGAGGTCGGCGGTGTCCACCGGCCCCCGGACGGTCTGGATCTCGGCCATGCTTCACCCAAGCACCCGGGCCGAGCGCGCCGCTACGCTTCGCCCATCATGGACATCACCTATCCGATCACCATCGCGCTCGCCAAGACCTGGTTCCGGGTCGCGGACATGAAGATCAACATGACCGGGACCGAGCACATCCCCCGCGAGGGTGGAGCCCTGCTGGCGATCAACCACCTGTCGTACGTCGACTACCTGATGGCCGGCTACCCGGGCGAGAAGCAGGGGCGGCTGACCCGGTTCATGGCGAAGCGGGAGGTCTTCGACCACCCGATCGGCGGGCCCGTGATGCGTTCGTTCAAGCACATCAGCGTCGACCGGTCCGCCGGCCTGGAGTCGATGGAGCGCGCCGAGGAGGCCATCCGTGCGGGCGAGGTCGTCGGGATCTTCCCCGAGAGCACGATCTCGCAGAGCTTCCTGATCAAGGAGCTGAAGACCGGCGCGGTGCGGATCGCCGCCCGCGCCGACGCACCGCTGATCCCCGTGGTGCTCTGGGGCACCCACCGGATCCTCACCAAGGGCCGCAAGGCCGACCTGTCGCGGCACCAGCGCATCGACATCGAGGTCGGCGAGCCGATGTACCCCACCGGCGAGGACCCGATCGCGGAGACGGCCGAGCTGCGGTCACGGATGGAGGCGATGCTCGACCGGCTGATCCTCGCGACGCCGGCGGAGGAGCGCCCCGAGGGAGCCTGGTGGCTGCCGAAGCAGTACGGCGGCTCGGCGCCCACGATCGAGGAGGCGGCTGCGGCGTACGCCGAGGAGCGCCGGCTCCGGGCCCAGCGCAAGGCGGCAGCCCGCAAGAAGGGGTAGGCGCCCATGGACGACCAGCTCCTCCTGCAGCAGATGGAGCGCGCACTCGTGCGCGCCCATGTCGACGAGCCGGACGTGCTCACGACGGAGGAGCTGCGCCGGCTGCGCTACCTGATCTCGTTCGCCCGGCTGACGGTGTTCGAGCCCGGCGCCGCCGGTCCGCGGGCCGCAAGCGGACGCGGCGACATCGACGTCACCGACGAGCTCCTCCCCTGGCGCCAGCGCGTCGTCGACGAGCTGACCGGACCGCTGCGCCACGAGGGCCTGCCCGCCGGCCGGCTGGCGCGCGCCCGGGACGCGCTGGCCGCGCTCGAGCCGGAGATGGACGAGCAGCGGCGCCAGCTGATCGAGAACCATCGCAACGACTTCTCCGAGGCCGAGCTCGACGCCGAGGTCGGCTGCAAGAGCCTGGTGCTGATCCTCGGCGGTGGCGGCGGCGCCGGCTTCGTCTACGTCGGGGCGGCCCAGCGGTTCGTCGAAGCCGGACTGGTGCCTGACTACCTCGTCGGCGGGTCGATCGGCGCGGTCCTCGGCAGTGTCTTCGCGCGCCAGCTGCCGATCCCGTTCGAGGACTACATCGAGTTCGCTCGTTCGCTGACCTATCGCGCCCTCCTCGGGCCGGAGCCGCTCCGCCGCCGGCACGGGCTGACCAGCGTGCTGTCGCTGCGCTTCGACGAGTACGCCGCCGCCATGTTCGAGGGCCCGGACGGGCGCCCACTTCGGATGAAGGACACCGCGATCCCGTTCGACACCGTCGTGTCCGGGGTGCACCGCGAGATCTTCAAGCGACTCCCGGCGTCCTTCCGCCGGCAGGAGCTGGCCGCGATGCAGCTCCGCTCGCTCCCGGTGCGGCCGATCGGGCTCGGGCCGCAGGTCGTCCGTCGACTCTGGCAGGTCGCCTCCTTCATCGACACCCGGATGGTGAAGCCGCTCGTCCTCGGCGGCGACAAGCTCACCCGCGAGCTCAACATCGTCGACGCCGCGTCGTTCTCCGCCGCGATCCCGGGCGTGCTGCACCACGAGACCAACGACCCGGCGATGGTCCCGCTGCTCGACGACTTCCTCGCCATCAAGGACGTGTCCGCCCTGGTCGACGGGGTCGCGGCGAGCAACGTGCCCGCCGAGCAGGCATGGATCAAGGTCCAGCGCGGGCGCCTCGGCACCCGGAACGCGACGTACCTCGCCCTCGACTGCTTCCACCCGCAGCTCGACCCGCGCCACCTGTGGCTCACGCCCATCACCCGCGCGGTGAACCTGCAGATGGTGCGGAACGCGCCGTACTGCGACTACCTGCTCGAGACCGCGCCGACGCTGTCGCCGCTGACGCTCGCCCCCAACGCCGCGGCCCTGGACCAGGCGATCGCCTGGGGGCGCGCCTCGGCCGAGGAGGCGATCCCGTTCGTCCTTGCGATGCAGGAGCCGGTGTGGTGGGAGGGCGACGCGCCGTCGTACGAGAAGGCCGGTCTCAGCGCGGTGATCCGCGGCAAGGCGCCGTCGATGAAGCCCCTGATCGAGGCCGCGCGCATGTCACGGGCGCGGCTCCGGGGCTGGCGGGACCGCCACTTCACGTGACGCGTCGGACCGGGCAGCTCGACACGTCCGCCTGGTCCGCGTAGAGCGGCAGCTCCTCGATCGTGCTCTTCAGCTCGTCCGGGCTGCCGAAAAGTCGGGCCGGGTCGAGGTAGACGTCCTCGGCGAAGAACTCGCTCACGATCGCCCGGACAGGCGGCGACCCGGCGGTCAGGGTGCGGGCGACGGCATCGCGGACGTAGCCCTGCCGGAGCGGGTGCAGCCGCGCGGACGACGGCGTGTGGATCATGTGCCAGCCGTGGAAGAACTCCTCCTCCGACAACCGTGCCGGCTTGGGGAACCAGGTGAAGTGGGTCAGCCAGTCGCCTGGCGGAGCGACCTTCGGCACCGACTCGGTCACCAGGTAGGCGTCGCCGGGGACCTGCGCGACGACGTCGGGCCACACGTCCACCGAGTCGACCCAGATCTCCGCAACGCCCCTCAGCGCAGGACCATCGCCGAGAAGCAGGGTCGCGCCCGGGAGGTCGGCGGCGACCGACACCTGCAGCGAGCGGAGTCCCGGTACGTCGAGACCGGGCGCGCTCGCAGCCACGGCGTCGTCCCACATCAGCAGATCGATCTTCTCCATAGTAGAACGTGTTCTAGTCTGCTCCGTGGCGGGTGTCAACGTGCTCGCCGTACTCACCGAGGAGATCGCCATGACCGAACCGTCCCGCGCACAGCGCTTCACCGACCGTCGGGTCGTCGTCACCGGCGCGGCCGGGGGCCTCGGCCTGGTCGTCGCAGCACTGTTCCGCGCCGAGGGCGCACACGTGGTCGGCACCGACGTGGTGCCGGGCGACGACATCGTCACCTGCGACCTCTCCGACGACGGGGCCCGCGACGGGTTCGTGGCCGACGTGCTCGCCGACCTCGGCGGCCTCGACGTCCTGTGCAACGTCGCGGGGGTCCAGCAGTTCGCCGAGCTCGGCACGATCACCGCCGCAGCGCTGCGACGCGCGTTCGACGTCAACGCGCTGGCGCCCCTCCTGCTCGCGCAGGGGTTCGCCGACGCCCTCGTCGAGAGCAAGGGCAACGTCGTCTCGGTCGCGTCGATCTCCGCGGTGATGGGCCAGCCCTACAACGCGCCGTACTGCGCCTCCAAGGCCGCCCTCCTGCTGGGGATGCGCTCGCTCGCGGTCGAGCTCGGCACCAAGGGCGTGCGGGTCAACTGCGTGTCCCCCGGTGGCATCGACACCCCGCTGATCCACGCGGCCGCCGCCGGCCTGCCGGCGTCGGTCGACTGGAATCTGATCGCCAAGAGCCAGTCCGTCATGCCCGGCTTCATGCCCCCGGCCGAGGTCGCCGAGAGCCTGCTCTTCCTTGCGTCGGACGCCGCGGCGTCGGTCACCGGGGCGAACCTGGTGGTCGACCGCGGCGTCGTCTGGTGACGGTCCGACCACACCCTCGGGAGGCCGGCGGGCGCTAGCCCTTCCCCTTGCCGCCCTTGCCCTTCCCCTTGCCGCCGCCCTTGTCCTTGTCCTTCTTCTTGTCCTTCTTGCCCTTCCCCCCGCCGCCCTCGCCCTCGCCTTCCTCGGTGTCGGTCACGACCGGCTCGCTGGCGGTCGTGGTGTCCGACTCCCGGGGCTCCGGCTCGGTGCTGGCGGAGGTCGCGGGCGTGGTGGCCGGGTCGTCGGGCGTCTCGTCGCCGCCGCCCAGCACGGCCCCACCCACCGCCAGTGCGACGACGACGAGAGCGACGGCGACCACAGCGCCGACGGCCTTGGCGGGGCCGGAGAGGCCGACCGGGCCGGCGGCACCGTCGGGGAGTCGCTCCGTCGGTACGTCGTCCTGGGTCACCGACGACGGTGCCGGCGTGGGCTCGAGGACCTGCGTGGCGGTTGGCACGGCGAGCGCGGCGGAAGGAGCGGTCGAGGCGAGGGCCCGGATCCGCTCCGCGGCAGCGCCTGCGGTCGGACGCTCGCCCGGATCCGTCGCGGTCATGGCGGCGAGCAGCCCGCGCCAGTCGTCGGGGAGGTCGTCCGGGACGGCAGGAGACCGGTGCAGCCGGGCGAGCGCAGCCTCCATCTGCGTCCCGGTGAAGGCGCGCTCCCCGGTGAGGGCCTCGAGCAGGACCAGTCCGAGCGAGTAGACGTCGGTCGGCGGGCCCACCGCCGCGCCCCGGACCTGCTCGGGCGACACGTACGCAGGGGTCCCGACGGTCATCCCGGTCCGGGTGTGCCGCACCGTGTCACCGATCAGGCGGGCGATTCCGAAGTCGGCCAGCTTGGCGCCGCCCTGGCCGAGGAGGACGTTGGCCGGCTTGACGTCGCGATGGACCACGCCCTGCTCGTGTGCGTAGGCGATGGCCGACGCCAGCTGGTCCCCGATCACCGCGACCTGGTCGAGCGGCAGCGCCCCGTCACGGAGCACGGCGGCGAGGGTGGGCCCCTCTACGAGCTCCATCACGATGTAGGGCTGCGCGTCGGCGACGCCGACGTCGAGCACGGTCACCAGGCCGGGGTGGGACAGCCGCGCGAGCGTCGTGGCCTCGCCCATGAACCTGCTCCGGTCGGCGTCGTCCACCGTGTCCCGCAGGATCTTCACGGCGACGTCGCGGTCGAGCACCGGGTCCCGCGCTCGCCGTATGTCGGCGACGCCGCCACGTCCGAGCACGTCGCCGAGTCGATAACGGTCACCCAGGACGGTCACGGTTCCGTCGGCCTTCCCGCCGCGCGGTCGACCGCCGCCATCGCCAGCGGGTCGGGTGCGTCGCTCATGGCCGCAGCCTAGGGGCAGCGGGGAGCGGCCGGCCGCAGCGAGTCGAGCAGCAGCGTCGCGAACTCGTGCCCGACCGCGACCGGGTCCAGCCCGCGCTCGGGTCGCCACCACATCGGCAGGTGGTGGACGGCGCCGAAGAAGTAGTCGACGACCAGGTCGGCGTCCACGTCGTCACGGAACGCACCCTCGGCCTGGCCGTCGAGGATCAGCTGCCGGAACATGTCGTGGTAGCGGCGACGCTGCTCCCGGACCTCCCGATCGTGAGCCGCGTTGAGCAGGTGCAGGGACCGGAAGAACGTCGTCGTGCTCGGCAGGTTCTCGATCGTCGTGCCCACGACGTCGGCGGCCGCGCCCGACACCCGCTCGGCGACCGGGGCGTCGGCGCCGACGAACGACTCGAGCCGGGACAGCTGCATCCGGAGCACGCGGGCGTAGATCTCGGCGAGCAGGTCGTCCTTGGACCCGAAGTAGTGGTACATCGCGCCCTTGGTCACCCCGGCGGCGGCGACGACGTCCTGGACCGAGGTGCGCTCGAAACCCTTCTCCGCGAACAGCTCCAGGGCCACCTCGACCAGTCGCTCCGGCACGGTCCGGCCGTCGACGCGCGCCGGTGGCCGGCCGATCCGCCGACCCTGCGGGCTGGTCACGGATCGACGGTCGGGTCGTCGCCGACCTGGACCAGCAGCTTGCCGAGGTAGGCGCCACGAAGGAGCCCGCGGAAGGCCTCGGGCGCGTTCTCGAGGCCGTCGACGACGTCCTCCTGGTAGCGCACCACGCCGTCGCGGACCCAGCCGGACATGTCGCTCAGGAACGCCTCCTGATGGGTCGGCACGAACTCGTCCTGGATGAAGCCCCGCACCGTGAGGCTCAACGTGAGGATCCGGCGCAGGAAGGCGGGGAACTGGTCCGGGCCCTCGGGTGCCGCCGTGGCGTTGTACCAGGCGACCACGCCGCAGACGGGGATCCGGGCGAACCGGTTGAGCCGGCGGAGCACCGCCTCGGTCACGTGACCACCGACGTTCTCGAAGTAGACGTCGATCCCGTCGGGGGTGGCCGCCGCGAGGTCCTCGACGAAGGTGGGCGATCGGTGGTCGACCGCAGCGTCGAAGCCCAGCTCGTCGACGAGCACCCGGCACTTCTCCGGACCGCCGGCGATGCCCACGGCGCGTGCGCCCTTGACCCGGGCGATCTGGCCGACCGCGGAGCCGACCGGCCCGGTCGCCGCCGCGACGACGACCGTCTCCCCCGGCTGGGGGCGCCCGATCTCGAGGAGGCCGCCGTACGCCGTGAAGCCCGGCATGCCGAGGACGCCGAGCGCCGTCGAGACGGGTGCGGCCTCCGGGTCGAGACGCCGGGTGTGCCGGGCGGGCACGACCGCATGGGTCTGCCAGCCGGTGTAGGCGAGGACGACGTCGCCGACCGCCCGATCGGGCGAGCGCGACGCGACCACCTCGCACACCGTCGCCCCGACCATGACCTCGCCGAGAGCGACCGGTTCGGCGTACGACTTGGCGGTGCTCATCCGGCCCCGCATGTAGGGGTCGAGGGACAGGTAGATCGTGCGCAGCAGCACCTGGCCGTCCGCGAGCTCCGGCAGCTCGACGGTGACGGTCTCGTAGGCGTCGTCGCCCGGCTCGCCGACCGGGTAGGCGGCCAGCCGGATCTGCGTGCTCGTCGTCATGCGCTCGCTCCCGGGAGGTCCACGAGCTCGGCGAGCCGGGTGCGGTGCGCGCCGGGCGTGCCGAGCGCGACCTGGTCGGCCTTGGCCCGCTTGAGGTAGAGGTGCGCGGGGTGCTCCCAGGTCATCCCGATGCCGCCGTGCAGCTGGACCGCCTCCTCCGCCGCGTGGACGGCGACGTCGCTGCAGTAGCTCTGCGCGACGCAGGTCGCGACCACCAGGTCAGGGTCGTCCGCGGCCAGTGCGGCAGCGGCGTTGACCGCAGCGGCCGAGGCGGACTCGACCTCGGTGAAGAGGTCCGCGAGCCGGTGCTTGAGTGCCTGGAAGCCGCCGACGACCCGGCCGAACTGGGGGCGCACCTTGAGGTAGGCGACGGTCTCCTCCAGGCACCAGCGGGCGAGGCCGGCCTGCTCCGAGGCCAGCAGCGCGGCACCTGCCTGCAGGGCACGGCGTACGGCGGGCTCGCCCTCGTCGAGCACGAGCGTCACCTCCGCGCCGTCGAGCGTGACGTCGGCGAGCTGGCGGGTCATGTCCAGCGAGACCACGGGGACGACGGACGCCGCTGATGCGCCGACCACCCCGAGCGCCGGCCCGGCGTCGGTCGCGACCAGCACCAGCAGGGTGTCGGCCTCGAGGACGCCGGCGACGCTGGTGACCGAGCCGCTCACCCGACCGGCACCGTCGGTGCCGAGCACCGGAAGCGGGTCCTGCGGGCCGGCCGACAGGGGCACGAGCAGCGTCGCCGTCCGCTCCCCGGCCGCCAGCTCCGCCAGCAGGTCACCGTCGGTGTCGAGGAGCGCCGTTGTCGCGATCACCGCACTGGTCAGGAACGGCACCGGCGCGGCGGCGCGGCCCAGCTCCTCGAGGACCACGGCCGCCTCGCGCGCGCTGGCGCCGGCACCCCCGCGGTCCTCGGGGACGAGCAGGCCGGCGAGGCCGAGCTCCCGGGTCAGCGACTGCCAGAGCGGAGTCACGACGGCCCGGTCGCCGTCGTACACCGCGGTCACGGCGGCGGCGTCGCACCGGGCGTCCAGCAGGCCGCGGACGGTGGCCCGCAGGTCCGCCTCGACCTCCGTGGGCAGCAGGTCGAGCACGGGGGGCTGGCTCATCGTGCGGTCTCCTTCCAGGGCCGGTCCTTGTCGACGCGGTGCTCGCCGGGCAGGCCGAGGACCCGCTCGGCGACGATGTTGCGCAGGATCTCCGAGGTGCCGCCCTCGATCGAGTTCCCCTTGGCGCGCAGGTAGCGGTAGCCCGCATCGCGGCCGGTGAAGTCCACGCGGTCGGGACGGACCTGGGTCCAGCCCTGGTCGCTCTCGTAGCGCAGCGCGTCCTCCCGCAGCAGCTCCACCTCGAGGCCGGACGCCTGCTGGGCGATCCGGGCGAACGTCAGCTTCATCGCCGCACCCTCGGGACCGGGCTGGCCCTGGGCGAGCTTCTGGCGAAGCCGCTGGCCGGTGAGGCGGAACACCTCGCTGTCGACCCAGAGGCGGAGCAGCCGGTCGTGCAGGTCGGGAGTACGACGATCGGGGCGCTCCCGCCAGGTGCGGGAGACGACGCCGATCATCCCGGACTCACGCTCCGAGGCCCTGCCGATCGACACCCGCTCGTTGTTCAGGGTGGCGTTGGCGACCCGCCATCCCTCTCCCTCGGCGCCGAGCCGCTGGCTGTCGGGGACCCGGACGTCGGTCAGGAACACCTCGTTGAACTCGGCCTCACCGGTGATCTGCCGCAGCGGCCGGATCTCGACGCCGGGGTCGGTCATGTCGCAGAGGAAGTAGGTCAGGCCCGCGTGCTTGGGCAGGTCCGGGTCGGTGCGCGCGACGAGGATCGCCAGCCGGGCGTTCTGGGCTCCGGACGTCCACACCTTCTGGCCGTTGACCACCCAGGTGTCGCCGTCGCGGACCGCTCGGGTCGCGACGTTGGCGAGGTCGCTGCCGGCACCCGGCTCGCTGAAGAGCTGGCACCAGACCTCCTCGCCGGTCCACAGCGGGCGCAGGTAGCGCCGCCTCTGCTCGTCGGTGCCGAAGCGGAGGATCGTGGGCGCGGCCATCCCTAGGCCGATGCCGTTCTTCTCCGGGTGGTTGCCGGGTGCGCCGGCCTTCGCCAGCAGGCTGTCGACGACGGCCTGGTGCTCCTGCGGCAGGCCCAGTCCGCCGAGGCCCTCGGGGTACCACACCCACGCCAGGCCGGCGTCGAACCGGGCCCGAAGGAACTCCAGCCGCTCGGTCGCCGCCGGGTCGTGCTCGGCGAGGAGGGCATCGACGCGCTTCTCCAGGTCCGCGACCACGGCGCTCATCCGCGCGCCTCCCGGGCACCCTGCTGCCGGCGGAGCTCCGTGCGGGCAAGGGCGTTCTTGTGCACCTCGTCCGGACCGTCGGCGAACCGCAGGGTCCGGATCCCGGCGATCATGCTGGCGAGCGGGAAGTCCTGCGACAGGCCGCCCGCGCCGTGGGTCTGGATCGCCTTGTCGAGGATCCACTCCACCGTCGCCGGGGTGGCGATCTTGATCGCCTGGATCTCGGTGTGCGCCGCCTTGTTGCCGACGGTGTCCATCAACCAGGCGGCCTTGAGCACGAGCAGCCGCAGCTGCTCGAGCCGCACCCGCGACTCGGCGATCCAGTCCCGGATCACGCCCTGGTCGGACAGGGGCTTGCCGAAGGCGACCCGGTCGTCGGCGCGGGCACACATCAGCTCGATGGCCCGCTCCGCGATGCCGATCGACCGCATGCAGTGGTGGATCCGGCCGGGACCGAGGCGAGCCTGAGCGATGCCGAACCCGTCGCCCTCGCCGCCGATGAGGTTCTCGAGCGGCACCCGGACGTCGGTGAAGGACAGCTCGGCGTGCCCGCCGTGCTCGCGGTCGTCGTACCCCAGCACCTTCATGCCGCGGTGGATCTCGAAGCCCGGGGTGTCCCGCTCGACGAGGATCATCGACTGCTGCCGGTGCCGGTCGGCCTCCGGGTCGGTCTTGCCCATGACGATGAAGATCGAGCAGCCCGGGTTCATCGCGCCGGTGATCCACCACTTGCGGCCGTTGAGGACGTACTCGTCGCCGTCGCGCTCGATGCGGGTCGCGATGTTGGTCGCGTCCGAGGACGCCACCGCCGGCTCGGTCATCGCGAAGGCGGAGCGGATCTCGGCCTCCAGCAACGGCTCGAGCCAGCGCTGCTTCTGCTCGGGGGTGCCGAACTGCGACAGGACCTCCATGTTGCCGGTGTCCGGGGCGGCGCAGTTCATGGCGGCCGGAGCGAGATGGATGCTGCGTCCCGAGATCTCGGCGACCGCGGCGTACTGCAGGTTGGTGAGGCCACCGCCCGCAGCGTTGTCAGCGCCGGGGAGGAAGAGGTTCCACAGGCCGCGCTTGCGCGCCTCGGCCCGCAGCTCGCCGAGGACCGGCACCGAGTCCCACGCCCAGTGGTCCTCGAGCTCCTCGAGCTGCTCCTCGAAGACCTTCTCCGCCGGATAGACGTGGTGGTCCATGAACTCGAGCATGCTGGCGCGCAGCTCCTCGGTCCGGCCGTCGTAGGCGAAGTCCATCAGCCCATCTCCTTCATTGGTCCAGTTCCTTCATTGCGTTGAGACCGGCGTCGAGCAGCACGTGGATCGCGTCGCCGACGTGCTCGAAGCCCTCCCCGACCGTCTGGCCGTGCAGGTACCGGTAGTGGATGCCCTCGAGGATCGAGGCGAGCTTGTAGGCCGAGAGGCCGAGGTAGAAGCCGAAGCGGGTCAGGTCGCGCCCGGTCACCGCGGCGTACCGCTCGACGATCTCCGCCTCGGTGAGGAACCCCGTCGCGGCCGACGCGTTCGACACCGCGGTGCTGCCGGAGCCCGAGGGCAGCTCCCCCAGCCGGTGGTAGGTCAGCATCAGCGCCAGGTCGCTGAGCGGATCGCCGAGGGTGGCCATCTCCCAGTCGAGGACGGCGGTCAGCCGGTCCTGGTCGTCGACGAGGACGTTGTCCAGCCGGTAGTCGCCGTGCACGATGCTGACGCCCGACTCGAGGGGTACGTCGGCGACCAGGCGGGAGTAGAGCTCGTCGGCCGCCGGCAGGTCCCGGTTGTACGACGAGTCGAGCTGCTTCTTCCAGCGCGCGACCTGACGGGCGAGGTAGCCCTCCGGCCGGCCGAACTCGCCGAGCCCGACAGCGTGGGGGTCGACCTGGTGCAGGGCGCCGAGGGTGTCGACCAACCGGGTCGCGATCTCCCGGGTGCGGCCGGCCCCGAGCGCCTCGAGCTCCTCGACCGAGCGGTACGGCGTGCCCGCCACGCGCTCCATGACGTAGAACGGGGCGCCGACGACGTCGGTGTCCTCACAGAGGCCGTACGTCCGCGGCACCGGTACGGCGGTCTCGCGCAGCGCGGTCATCACCCGGAACTCCCGGGCCATGTCGTGCGCGGTCGCGAGCACGTGGCCCATCGGTGGGCGGCGGACGATCCACTCCTGGTCCCCGTCGGAGACGACATAGGTCAGGTTGGACTTGCCGCCCGCGATCAGGGTCGCCGCGAGCGCGGGGCCCGCGCCCGGCACGTTCGCGGTGAACCACGTGCCGAGTCGGTCGAGGTCGAGCCCGGGGGTGGCGAGGTCCGCGCTCATCGCCCGACCGCGGCGTCGTACACGACCCGTCCGACGGTCTCGCCGTCCGCCAGCCGTTGCACGCCGGCGGCGACCTCGGCCAGCGGCAGCCGCTCGCTCACCAGGGGGTCGATCAGGCCCTGGTCGGCCAGCTCGGTGAGCGCCCGGTGGCACTCCTGGACGGCGGGCGGGTCGTAGAGGTTGTAGAGGCCCCAGTGCAGGCCGACGATCGAGTAGTTCTTGATCAGCGCGTGGTTGAGGGCGGCGGACTGGATGTCCCCACCGGCGAAGCCGATGACCAGGATCCGGCCCTCGAAGGCGATGCACTTGGTGGACCGTTGGTAGGTCTCGCCCCCGACGGGGTCGTAGACGACGTCGGCGCCACGACCATCGGTCTCCGCCTTGACCACCTGGACGAAGTCCTCGGTGTGCCGGTCGACGACGAGGTCGGCACCGAGCCGCTTCGCGACGTCCGCCTTCTCCGGTCCGCCGACCACGCCGATGACCCGGGCTCCCGCGGCCTTGCCGAGCTGGATCGCGGCGCTCCCGACGCCCCCGGCCGCGGCGTGCACGAGCAGGGTCTCCCCCGCCTTCAGCCCGGCACGACGGTGCAGGCCGAACCAGCCGGTCTGGTAGCCGATGTAGAGGCTCGAGGCCTGGGCGTCGTCGAGCGACCCCGGCGCGGGGAAGGTGGTGGCGACATCCATCAGCGCCAGCTCGCCGAACCCGCCGGCCGGCATCACGCTCCCGCCGACCACCCGGTCGCCGACCGCGAAGCCGTCGACGTCCGGGCCGAGCGCGAGGACCTCGCCGCAGAGCTCGACGCCCGGCGTGAACGGCAGGTCGGGCCGGACCTGGTAGAGGCCCCGGCACATCAGCGCGTCCGGGAAGTTCGCCGGCGACGCCAGCACCCTGACGACGAGCTGACGTGGCCCGGGCTCCGGGTCGGCGATCTCGACCAGCGTCATCACGTCGGCCGGCTCTCCGAGCCCTGCCACCTGCCATGCCCTCATCAGGACTCCTCCTCCAGATATCGCTGCAGCTTGTTGATGCCGCCGAGCCACCGGTCGGTGTCGGCGGCGCGCCCCCGGTAGTAGTCCCCCACCTCGGGGTGCGGCAGGACCAGGAACCGCCCGTCCTGCAGCGCCTGCCACATCGCCTCGGCGACCTGCTCGGGGGTGATCGCGCCGTCCGCGCTGAGCAGCCGCTCCATCGGGCCGCTGCTGTGGAGCATGTCGGTCTGGACGCCCTGCGGGCAGATCGCGTGGACGACGATGCCGCGGTGCCGGTAGGTCGCCGAGAGCCACTCGGCGAAGGCCACCGCTCCGTGCTTGGTGACGGAGTACGTCGGCGTACCCAACGCGGTCAGCAGGCCGGCGGCGGACGCCGTCACCACGAACGTCCCGCCGCCCCGCTCCAGCCACTCGGGGACGAGCAGCCGGGCAGCGCGGACGTGCGCCATCGTGTTGACGTCCCAGCTCGCAGCCCAGTCGGCCTCCGTCGCCTCGAGCCCGAGGCCGCGGACGATGCCCGCGTTCGCGAACCAGGCGTCGACGGTGCCGAGGTGGTCGCGGGCCGCATCGACGAGGGCGGCGACCCCTGCCTCGGAGGCGGCGTCACCCGGGACGGGATGCGCCCCGATCTCGGTCGCGGCGGCGGCGGTCGCGTCCGGGTCGAGGTCGTTGACCACGACCCGCGCCCCTTCGGCGACGAGGCGGGCCGCCAGGGCCTTCCCGATGCCACGAGCGGCACCGGTGACGACGACGCCCTGGCCCGCCACGGACGTGGGCTCGGGCATCAGCACTTCCTTTCCAACTAAGCGGTTGCTTAGGTACGCTGGCGACTACTCTGCACCAGGCTCGCGACCTCGTCAACGGCCGGGCCACGTCCGCCGAGCTCGACGAGGCGCCTCGACAAGCGCGGCAGGCGAACGGAAGGGAGCACCGATGGGCAGCACGAGCACCGGCGCCGGCAGCGGCGAGCGCAGCCGCGGCGACGACGCCCGCGCCCGGCTCCTCGACTCGGCGGTGAACGCGTTCGCCGAGCGCGGCTACCACGCCACCACCACCCGCGACATCGCCAGCGCGGCCGGCATGAGCCCGGCCGCCGTCTACGTCCACTACCGGACCAAGCACGACCTGCTCGCGCAGATCTCCCTGGCCGGTCACGAGCAGACCCTCGCCCTGATCCAGGAAGCCGTCGCCAGCGCCCCGTCGCCCGCGGACCAGCTCGCGCGGGTCGTCCGGCAGTTCGCGATCCACCACGCCCGCGGCAACACCGGAGCCCGGGTCGTCAACTACGAGCTCTCCTCGCTCGAGCCCGGCCCCGCTGCGGAGGTGCGCGAGCTCCGCCGCGCGATCAGCGCGGAGATCCGCGCGCTGGTCGAGCGCGGCGTGGCCGACGGCAGCTTCGACTGTCCGCAGCCGCGGATCGCCGCGACCGCGATCCTGTCGCTCGGCATCGACGTCGCGCGCTGGTACCGCGAGGACCGCACCTGGTCGCCGGAGGACCTCGGCGACGCGTACGCCGCGATCGCGCTCCGGATCGTCGGGGCGCGGCCCTCGTGAGGACCCAGCCCGGCTCAGGTGACGAGCACCCCACCCTCGACCGGGAGCGTGATCCCGGTGCAGTAGCCGCCGGCGTCGCTGGCGAGGAAGAGCAGCGCTGCGCTGAGCTCCTCGTGGTCGCCGAGCCGGCCGAGCAGGGTGCGCGGCAGCACCTTCTCCTCGACGTACGCGTGGTCGAGCGCGTCGGTCATCTCCGACGCGAAGTAGCCGGGTGCGAGCGCGTTCACCCGGATGCCCTTGCGCGGCGACCACTGCTGGGCGAGGTCGCGGGTCAGCCCGATGACGCCCGCCTTGCTCGCCGCGTACGCCGCCTGCGGCAGCCCCATCGTCGTGAGGCCCAGCACGCTGCTGATGTTGATGATCGAGCTGCCCGGCTTCATCACGCTGCCGGCCGCCTGGGCCATCCAGTAGCTGGCGTTGAGGTTGAGCTCGATGACCGAGCGGAACTGGTCGGGCGTCTCCTTGGTCGCAGGTACGGCGGTGCCGACGCCCGCGTTGTTCACGAGGACGTCCACGCGACCGAACGCCTCCATGGTCGCGTCGATCAGACGGCGGCACTCGTCCGGCTCGGTCACGTCGGTGCGCACGGCGAGCGCCCTGCGGCCGAGCGCCTCCACCCGGGCGACGGTGTCGGCGAGCTTGTCCTCCCGCCGCGCGCCGAGCGCGAGGTCGGCGCCGGCCTCGGCCAGCGCGAGCGCGAAGCTCACCCCGAGCCCGCTCGATGCTCCGGTGACCACGGCCACCTTGCCGTCGAGCCGGAACCTGTCCAGGACTCCCATGTCACTCTCCTCCCAGGCGGCCGGCTCTGCCGACGCAACCGTTAGCAATGTGGGCGATAGTGGCACCCGCACTGCACCATCCAGCAAGGAGCACCATGCAACGCAACGTCTTCGACCAGGACCACGAGAGCTTCCGGAAGACGCTGCGCGCCTTCATCGAGGCCGAGGTCGTGCCCCACTACGACGAGTGGTTCACCGCCGGGATCGTGCCGAAGGAGCTCTACGGCAAGCTGGCGGACCTGGGCCTGTTCGGCATCACGGTCCCCGAGGAGTACGGCGGGGCGGGGCTGGAGACCCACAAGTTCACCGCCATCCAGTACGAGGAGACGGCCCGCGCGGGCGTCAGCTTCGGCGGGTCCGGGGTGCACGTGCTGCTGGCCCTCCCCTACCTGATGATGCTCGCCACCGAGGATCAGAAGCAGCGCTACCTGCCGAGCTTCGTGACGGGCGAGGAGATGTGGGCGCTCGCGATGACCGAGCCCTCCGCCGGCTCCGACCTGGCCGGCATGCGCACCACGGCCAAGCGGTCTGCAGACGGCAGCCACTACGTCCTCAACGGCGCGAAGACCTTCATCACCGGCGGCGTCCACGCCGACCGGGTGATCATCGCCGCCCGCACCAGCCCGCCGAAGGACGACGACCGCCGGTTCGGCATCTCCCTGTTCGCCGTCGACGCGCACTCGCCGGGCTACTCCGTCGGTCGCAAGCTGGACAAGCTCGGACTGAAGACGTCCGACACGGCGGAGCTCGCCTTCGAGGACGTCAAGGTGCCCGCGGAGGACCTGCTGGGCGACGAGGACGAAGGGTTCTCCTACCTCGGCCGCAACCTGCCGTCCGAGCGGTGGGGCATCGCGTACGGCGCCTACGCACAGGCCAGCGCCGCCGTACGTTTCACGCAGCAGTACGTCGAGCAGCGCACCGTCTTCGGCAGCACCGTCGCCTCCTTCCAGAACACGAAGTTCGAGCTCGCCGCCTGCAAGGCGGAGGTCGACGCCGCCGAAGCGGTCGCCGATCGCGCGCTGGAGGCCCTCGACGCCGGCGAGCTGACCGCAGCCGAGGCCGCCTCCGCGAAGCTCTTCTGCACCGAGGTCGCCCACCGGGTCATCGACCGCTGCCTCCAGCTGCACGGCGGCTACGGGTTCATCAACGAGTACCCCATCGCCCGGCTGTACGCCGACAACCGCGTCAACCGCATCTACGGCGGCACCTCCGAGGTGATGAAGATGATCATCGCCAAGGACATGGGCCTCTGAGCGATGACGGACGAGCCCGCTGAGGGCCTGGCCGAGGTGCTCGCCCGCCGGTTCCTGACGACCGACGACGCGCGGCCGGAGAAGGTGGCCCGCTGGCACGACCGCGGGCGCCGTACCGCCCGGGAGAACGTCGCCGACCTGGTCGACGACGGGTCGTTCGTGGAGTACGGCCGGTTCGTCACCGCTGCCCAGGAGAGCCGCCGGCCGTTGGCCGACCTGGTGGTCGAGGCCCCGGCCGACGGCATCATCGGCGGTACGGCGACCGTGGCCGGCCGGCCGTGCGCGGTGATGTCCTACGACTACCTGGTGATGGCAGGCACGCAGGGCATGCGCGGCCACCGGAAGACCGACCGGCTGATCGAGCTGGTCGGGCGGATGGGGATGCCGGCGGTCTTCTTCACCGAGGGCGGCGGCGGCCGTCCGGGCGACACCGACCTGCCGCTGGTCTCCGCGCTCGACGTCGGGTCGTTCGCGCTGTGGGGCGCGCTCACGACGCCGAAGATCGCCGTCGTGTCGGGGCGCTGCTTCGCGGGCAACGCCGTGCTGGCCGGTGGCGCCGACCTGCGGATCGCCACACCGGACGCCAACCTGGGCATGGCGGGCCCGGCGATGATCGCGGGCGGCGGGCTCGGTGAGTTCGCGCCCGAGGAGATCGGGCCGGTCGACGACCAGGCGGCCAACGGCGTCCTCGACGTCGTGGTGGACGACGAGGCGGAGGCGGTCGCCGTCGTACGACGGATCCTCGGGTACCTCGCCGGTCCGAGCCCTGCCGGCGCCGCCGACGACCAGGACGCGCTCCGGGACCACCTGCCCGAGAACGACCGGGAGGGTTTCGACGTGCGCCCCGTCGTCGAGGCTTTGGCCGACCACGGCAGCGTCACCTGGCTGCGGGCGGGCTGGGCGCCGGAGCTGGTCACCGCGATCGGCCGGATCGAGGGCATCCCGGTCGGCGTCGTCGCGAACCAGTCGACCCACCTCGCCGGCGCGCTGACCGCGGACGCGTCCGCGAAGGCGGCCGACTTCCTCGAGCTGTGCGAGCGCTGGCGGCTGCCGGTGCTGTCGCTGGTCGACACCCCGGGCTTCATGGTCGGTCCGGAAGCCGAGCGCACCGGCCTGGTCCGGCACGCCTCGCGAATGGTCGCCGCGGGCGCGCGGCTGTCCACGCCGCTGGTCGGCGTCGTGCTGCGGCGCGGCTACGGGCTCGGCGCGCAGGCGATGCTCGGCGGCAGCACCCACCGACCGCTCCTCACCGTCGCCTGGCCCGGCGCCCACCTCGGCCCGATGGGGCTCGAGGGCGCCGTCCGGCTCGGGCTGGCCAAGGAGCTCGCGGCCATGCCCGAGGAGGAGCGGGAGGCCGCCGTCGTCGAGCACACCGCCGCGCTGCGCCAGCACGCGAAGGCCCTGAACGCGGCGCGGGTCTTCGAGATCGACGACGTGATCGACCCGGCCGAGACCCGCGCCCTGGTGGCGGCGACGATCAGTCGGGCAGGCCCGCCGGCGTGATGTTGTGGTTGAGGGCGAACAGGTTGCGCGGGTCGTAGGTGCGCTTGACCGCCGCGAGCCTGTCGTACGTCGCGCCCGGGTAGGCCGCCGCCACGTCCGCCGCGGTCGCCGAGCCCTGGAAGCCGACGTAGCTGCCGGTGCCGAGCGCAGCCACCGCCTGCCACGGCAGCACCGCCTGCTCGACATCGGCATCGGTCGCCGTACCGGGGAGGAGCCAGCCGCAGAAGACCATCGCCTCGGCGTCACGGCGGGCGAACGCGGTGGCGTCCGGTGACACCCGCCCGAAGGCGCCGCCGAGGCTGCGGACCGCGATCGCCTTCGGGCCCGGGGTCCCGTGCAGGCCCGCGACGGCGGCGATGACGTCCTCGTCGAGGCGCGGCACCAGGGTGTTGCGGCCGGTCATCCGGAAGCCCGGCGGGTGCTGGGCGTGCTCCAGGATCTCCGGGTAGCGACGCTCGGCGACCGCGGCCGTCCGCACGGTGCCGAGCTCGAACAGCGGCTCGAACAGCGGCTCGAGCGCGGCGTCGACCTCGGTGGTCGTCGTACCGGGCTCGGCGGCGTAGCAGAGCAGCACCGTCGCGACCGCCGGCGACCCGGGCAGCTGCGGCATGACGGCGAGGGTGCTGGACAGCTCGTCGGGCGCGGACCGCATCGCGTCCCGCCACCGACGCAGGAGGTCGGCCACGTCGTCGAGCTGGTAGTGGACCTGGCCGAAGTGGACCGAGGCCACCTCCTGCGCGACGAAGTCGAAATCGACGACGACGCCGAAGTTGCCGCCGCCCCCGCGCAGCGCCCAGAACAGGTCGGGGTGCTCCTCAGCGGAGACCGTGAGCAACCGGCCGTCGGCGGTCACGACCCGCGCTCCGACCAGGTTGTCGACGGCCAGGCCGTGCTTGCGCACCAGCCAGCCGATGCCGCCGCCGAGCGTGAGCCCGCCGACGCCGACGTCGGTGGTGTCGCCCGACGTGAGTCCCCAGCCGTACGGCGCGAGCGCCTCGGCGACCTTCCCCCAGGTCGCCCCGCCGCCCACGCGGACCAGCCGGCGACCGGCGTCGAGCACCTCGACGCCGTCGAGGTGCATGAGGTCGATGACCATGCCGTCGGTGTTGGTGCCGTGCCCCAGCGGGCTGTGCCCGCCCGACCGCACCGACACCGCCAGGCCGAGCCCGACGGCGTGCGTCAGCGCGACGGCCACCTGGCGCGGATCGCGCGGCCGTACGACGAGCGCCGGCGCGCCGGTCGCGAAGAAGACCCGCGCGGCATCGTCGTACTCCTCGTCGCCGGGGCCCACCGTCTCGATGGCCAGGTCGCTCTCGTGGACTGTCATCCGTCTCTCCTCGTTCGTCGGGACCGGTGCGTCGATCGTTCGGGAATCCGCGGCCGGCCGCGTCGCCCGTGGGGTGGCTCTTCCCACTACTCCGCACGGGGCGGACGCCCACTCACGAGACACCGCAGCGGCGGCAGCTGTGACAAGCGGCTACGGCGACGGAGGTAGCTGCGGCGTACTCCCACGGCGGGACGCGCCCGCTGGCGTGCCGCTCTACGCTCGGCACCATGCGCACGGATCGCGGCTGGCGGAGGTTCTACGGCATCGGCTGGCTGGTGTCGGCCGGTGCCGGCGCGCTTGCCTTCACCCAGTGGCACGCCTACGTGCGCGAGGTGGAGCGGCGCGCCGAGGAAGCCGAGCGCACCCGCGACGAGGCGGCGCTGCGTCGGGCCGTCGAGGAGCGGCTCCGGATCGCCCGCGAGCTGCACGACTCGCTGACGCACAGCATCTCGGTGATCAAGGTCCAGGCCGGCGTCGCGGCGCACCTGGCGCGCAAGAACGGCGAGGAGCCGTCGGCCGCGCTGCTCGCGATCCAGGAGGCCAGCAGCGACGCGGTCCGCGAGCTGCGGTCGACCCTCGACGTGCTGCGCCGCGACGAGGACGCCAACGGCAGCGGCCTCGACCGGCTCCCGGCGCTCGTGGAGCGCGCGCGGTCGTCCGGCGTACCGACGACGTGCACGGTGCGGGGCGACGAGCGGCCGCTGCCACCGGACGTCGACCAGGCCGCCTACCGCGTCGTCCAGGAAGCGCTGACCAACGTGAGCCGCCACGCCGGGAAGGCGACCGCCTCGGTGCAGATCACGTACGGCGCGGACGCGCTCGTCGTCCGCGTCGACGACGACGGCACCGGGTCGGGCCAGCCCCCGGTGCCGGGCTACGGCCTGGTCGGGATGCGGGAGCGCGTGACCGCCCTGGGCGGACGGCTCTGCGCGGAACCCGGCCCGGCCGGTGGGTTCTCGGTGCTCGCCGAGCTGCCGGTGGGCGGTACGGCGTGATCCGGGTGGTCCTCGTCGACGACCAGCCGTTGATCCGGACCGGGATCCGCGCGCTGCTCGACGCCGAGGACGACATCGAGGTCGTCGCCGAGGGCGCCACCGGCCTCGACGGCGTCGCGCTCGCGGCCGAGCACCGACCGGACATCGTGCTGATGGACGTCCAGATGCCCGAGATGGACGGCATCGAGGCGACCCGCCGGATCGCGAGCGACGACGAGCTCGCCGGCGTGCGGGTGGTGATCCTGACCAACTACGGCCTCGACGATTACGTCTTCAACTCGCTGCGCGCCGGCGCCTCCGGCTTCGTCGTCAAGGACACCGAGCCGGCTGACCTGCTCCAGGCGCTGCGGGTCACCGTGAAGGGCGACGCCCTGCTCTCCCCCGGCGTCACCCGGCGGCTGATCAGCGAGTTCGTGGCCCGCCCGGCCGACGTACTCCCTGCTGCCGACCTCGCGGTGCTGACCACGCGTGAGCGGGAGGTCGTCGCCCTCGTGGCGCACGGCCTCAACAACGACGAGATCGCCGAGCGGATGGTGGTGAGCCCGATGACCGCGAAGACCCACGTGAGCCGGGCGATGACCAAGCTCGGCGCCCGCGACCGGGCGCAGCTGGTGGTGTTCGCCTACCAGTCCGGGCTGGTGGCGCCACGGACGGGCTGATGGACGACCTCGCCTTCAGCCGAGGGCCCGGTCGCCGCACGCATCCGGGTCCACGCCGTCATCACGGTGATCAACGACATGGTGCGGATGCCCCGACGGCGGCAGCACACCGATGCGGCCGACGCGCTCCGAGGCCCGAAGCAGAAGTCCGCGCGCACTGCCCATGTCATCAGCTGGAGTAGGGCACCAGGCCTCGGAACGGTCCGACTTTCGGTCGACCCCGGTTCGCCGCCCAAAAGCGCCCGTCGTCCGCATCCTCGTGCTTGGATGCAATTGGTGAGGGAGCCGTTTCGGTGTCATCCGATGAAAGGACCCGACCATGAACTTCCGACACTCCCTCTCATCGTCGCCACGACTGCGCCACGTGGTGACCCTGGCCGCCGGAGCCGCCGCAGGTGGGGTGTTGTTCGCAACCCTCGCCGGCGCGAACCCCGCGACGACCGACACCACCGACGTCGCGTTCGTGACGATCCCGGCCAAGCAGGTGATGGGTAACAACTCGATCGCGGCGGGCAAGGTGGAATCAGCCGTGGTCATCGGCGGCGCCACCACGGTTCCCTCCAACGCCACCACGGTGCAGCTGCTGGTGACCGTGAAGGGAACCAAGGCCGGCACCCTGAAGCTCTACCCAGCCGGGAACCCCGCGGGCACCTCTGGCGACACTCTCTCGTGGGCGGCGGGCGGTACCGCGACGGCGACCATGGCGGAGAACATCGGGATGAGCAACAAGGTCTCGGTCGAGAACCTCAGCCTGGGCACAGCCGTCGTAACCGTGAAGCTCACCGGTTACTCGACCCAGGTCACCGCCGGAGACGTCAACGGTTCCGGCGGCACAGCCGGGCAGGCGCTCGTCAACAACGGCAGCGGCGGGGTCGTCTGGGGCGAGCCCGGTCGCGCCTTCTCGTCCTATCACGCTGCGCTCCAGCCCATTCCGTTCAACGGTGCGTTCATGAGAACGGTGACCGTCCCGCGGGGCTCGTACGTGCTGAGTTTCAACGGCACGGTCGTGGGCTCCTCCAGCACACCGGACTTTGCCCACTGCTGGCTGTTCACACCCAACTTCGTGACGATCGCGAACGGCGACGCAGCGGTGGGCTCGAGCGTTCCCCGCAGCACCATCGCCCTGCAGGGCACGGTGACTCTCGCGAGTGGTGGAGACCTCCACGCCTATTGCTGGTCGCAGGGGAACCAGCCGATGTCGATGGCCAATGCGAGCCTGATCGCCCAGTCGGTCGGGACCGTCAGCGGCTCGGTCACCAACGCGCAGCAATCGACCAACAAGGGGCTGCCGACCCGCTGACCGTCGCGCGCGACCACACATGGGCAGCTCACAACCCCAGCTAGGCCCTCCGCGTTATCCGTAGGACCAGCGACCCCACCAACGCCGGGCGCCGTTGCGCCGGGAACCGGACGAGCCGGCTCGCTACAGGACGCACGAAACCCGGCCTCGAAAGACCGGGTTGCATCGCCTACCGGAGTTGCTGGGACTCGGCGTGTTGTCTGAGGGCGGCCTGATCCTCCTCGCGGGTCCGCATGGTGCCGTGGCCGGTCTCGATCCGCTGCCGCAGACTCTCGGTGATGTAGTGCCGCCAGGCGTCATGACAGACGTCGAAGCACTCGTCGCCTGACGCGAGGCCTTCGTGGGTGAAGGTCACCTGCGTCTGACCACCGTTGGAGGCGATGTCGAAGCGGCCCGTCGTCCCGATCCATTCGCCTTTCTCGGCGATGAAGTCGAGGTAGCCGTCGGTGAACTCCCACACCACCCGCTCGCCAGGGACGAGCTCGGCGGTGTGTTGCTTCGAGTAGTGGATGTCTGGCACCAGGTAGAACCAGTCAGCGCCCGGTTGGTCGGTCCTGCCGACGATGTTGGTCGCGCCCCACCAGGAACGGACGTCGATGATGGCCTCGTAGGCCTCCTGTGGCGTCGCGTTGACAGTGATGGTGTGGGTCAGGTCGCTCATGCATCGATCCTTTCGTGATCGTGGAGGGGGAATGCCAGCGTTGAACTGACTGCGCCCAGCGCCGCGATGACGGCGAGGGCGACGAAGGCGGCTCGGAATCCGTCGAGGCCGGCCTGTGATGCGAGTACCGTCGCCGTCACGGCCACGCCGATCGCGCCACCGATCTCGCGCGACGTCTCGACCAGCCCGGAGGCGAGCCCGGTCAGCCGTTCCTCGACACCGGCGAGTGCGGCGATCTGGACTGCCGGCGCCGCTGCCCCCACCGCGATCCCGGCGAGCAGAAAAGCCGGTAGCAGGTCGGTCCAGTAGTCGGCGTCCGCCGGAACGCGGGCCAGCAGCAGCATGGCGACCGCGAGCAGTGCCTGACCGCCGATCAGCAGCGTCCTAGGGCCGAGCACGGCGGCGAGCTTGCTGCCGGTGAGCCCAGCGGCGAAGAAGGAGATGCCCGACGTGGCCACCCATGCGACGCCGGTCTTCGTTGGGGAGTAGCCCAGCACCTGCTGCATCAGCAGAGTGCCGAGAAAGATCAGGGCGAAGAACGTGCCGAACGTGAACAAGGCGCTCAGGTTGGCGGCCACCAGGGTGCGGTTGCGCACCGCCATGCCCGGGATCAGCGGCTCTCGCGAGGTCGACTCGACCGCGAGGAACGCGACCATCAGCGCTGCCGCGCCGGCGAACAGACCCAGCGTTGACCACGCCACCCAGCCGTCGTCCGGTCCCTGGCTCAGTGCATAGACGATCAGCAGGATGCTGCCGGTGAGCGTCACCGCGCCGGCGATGTCGAAAGACTCGCCGGTGACATCGCGCGCCTCACCCCTGAGAAACCGCGCCGCCATCGCGATCAGAGCGATGCCGATCGGCACGTTCAGCAGGAAGATCGCCCGCCAGCCCGGCCCGTCGGTCAGTAGCCCGCTGGCGATCACGCCGACCGTCGCCGAGATCCCTGCAACGGCGCCGAAGAAGCCGAGGGCGCGATTGCGTGCGGCGCCCTCTTCGAACGTGACCGCGAGGATCGACAGAGCGGCCGGGGGGATCATCGCCGCACCGAATCCCTGTAGAGCGCGGGACGCGATCAATAGTTCGGCGCTCTCTGCCAGTCCCGCCAGGAGTGATGCCGCGGTGAAGATCGCCAGGCCGGAGATCAGCACGCGCTTGCGCCCGAGCAGGTCGGCCAGCCGGCCGCCGAGCAGCAGGAAGCCACCGAGCATCAGCCCGTAGGCGATCACCACCCACTGCAGCGAGTTCTGGCTCATGGCGAGGTCCGCCTGGATCGAGGGCAGCGCGACGTTCACGATCGCGATGTCCAGGACGACCATGAACTGCGCCGCACACAGCAGCGGCAGGATCAACCCCGTCTTCGGGGGCGTGGTGGTCACGGTAGTCACGCCGCCACCACTCCGAAGGTCAGGTGGGGAAGGCTGCCCAGCAGCCGGCTGTCGATGAGGCGGAAGGCCTTGCGGTCCGCCGTCTCGCCCCACAGCCGTGGGCCCGCGCCGACAACGAACGGGTGGATGGTCAGCCGGAGCTCATCGACCAGCTCATGGTCGATGAGCATCCGCACCAGCGGGGCGCTGGCGTAGACGACGATCTCGCCGTCCGCCTCGGTGCGCAGCTTGGCGACCTGCTCCACGACGTCACCGCTGAGAACTGTCGCGTTCCCCCACTGCGGCTCATCGAGCGTCGAGGAGACGACGTACTTCGGTATCGTGTTCAGCCGGTCGGCCCACTCACCGGTGCGCTCTCGCCAGCGTGCTGCGAACCAAGCGTCGCTGCGGCGGCCGAGCAACAGTGCCTCGGCTGCGACCGACTCGGCGAACTCATGCTGGGTCCACGTCTCGCGGTCGGCCTGCGACATCTCGTTGAACCAGCCACCGCGGCTGGTTCCTTCAACTCCGGATGGGTCATCGACGACCCCGTCGAGCGAAATCTGTTCGCTGACCACGATCCTGCCCATGCTCTCGCCTACTTTCATTGACTGTCTTTGGGGATAGACACCGGACCATCGGGAAAGCGGGCGCTGGTCGAACGCCCAGTTTTCGGCTGCGGCGGTGTCTGTACCGGGAGAAGATGAGTCCGACGAAGAGGCGCCCATGACGACTGCATTGCTGGAGAAGGCGAAGGCCGGCGACGGCGCAGCCTTCCAGGAGCTGATCGACCCGTTCCGCCGGGAGTTGCACGTGCACTGCTACCGGATGCTCGGGTCGTACCAGGATGCCGAGGACGTGCTGCAGGAGACGCTACTTGCGGCATGGACGGGGTTGGCGGGGTACGAGGGGCGCGCGTCGCTGCGGACCTGGCTCTACCGGATCGCCACCAACTCGTGCCTCAACGCGCGCCGGGCCGAGAGCCGGCGGCCAACGAAGGAGTGGGACGTGCCCTACGTTCAACCGCCAGAGCCCACGCGGCTAGGGGAGGTGCCGTGGCTGGAGCCGTACCCGGACGCCGCCCTCGACGGGCTGACGATCCCGCTCGGCCCTGAGGCCCGCTACGAGCAGTCCGAGTCCATGTCGCTGGCCTTCGTCACCGCGGTGCAGGCTCTGCCGCCGCGGCAGGTGGCGGTGCTGATCCTGCGCGATGTACTCGGCTTCGCGGCCCAGGATGTGGCCGAGATGCTCGACACGACGGTCAGTGCCGCCAACAGTGCCCTCAAGCGGGCGCGAGCGACCTTGGCGGAGCGGCGCGACGACCCCGCCGCCGTGCCGACGCCGGCGGAGCAGGCCCTCATCAAGCGATTCGTGCAGGCCTATGGCTCGGCTGATGTCGACGGGCTCGTCGCACTGCTCACCGACGACATCTTCATCTCGATGCCACCGCTGCCGTTCGAATATGAGGGCCTCGATGCCGTCGCCGGCTTCTTTGCCGCCGTCTTCGGCAGCGGCCGGACCCTGGACCTTGTTCCTACCGGCGCGAACGGCCAGCCGGCGTTCGGCGCCTACCTGCGCGGACCGGACGGGGTGAGCCACGGCAACGGCCTCATCGTGCTGACTCTGAGGGAGACCAGGATCTGCGCCATGACCCGCTTCGAGACCAGCGTGCTGCCGCATTTCGGGCTGCCCCGCTCCCTGCGATCCGAATAGGCGTCGCCCAGCGAGGCGCATCTCGTTCCGCGGATCCGCGCGCCGCGGAGGTGTGCCATTGCGCCGCGAAGCGGCAGTGTCTGTTCGCAGCAACCGAATGCACCCATCAACCGACCTGGCGAACGTTTCCTGGTAGGACGTAGCCCATGGCCCGTGTGCGGAGCAACGACGGAATCGATTTGGCCTACGAAGTGCACGGCGAGGTTCGTGACCGTCCCGCGGTCGTCCTGGTGCACGGCTGGGCGGGCAACCGAACCTACTGGATCGGACAGGTTGCCGCGCTCGCCGCCGATCGACAGGTGATCACGCTCGACCTGGGCGGTCACGGGGAGTCCGGAACCGGGCGCGAGGAGTGGACCCTGCCCGCCTTCGGTGAGGACGTGGTTGCGGTGGTCGAAGAGGTCCGGCCGGAACGCGTCATCCTGGTCGGGCACTCAATGGGTGGCGACGCCATCGTGCACGCGGCCCGGAGGTTGGGAGAGCGGGTGGTCGGCCTGGTGTGGGTGGACGCTTACCGTTCCCTTGGCAACGAACAGCCGTCCTCGGCCGAGCAGGTGGCCGCCTTCGAAGCGCCGTTCAGACAGGACTTCCCGGCGGCCGTGGAACGATTCGCCCGCGGCATGTTCCCGGCCGGTGCCGACCCCGCGCTGGTCCGCCGGGTCGCCACCGACATGGCCGCCGAGCCGTGGGACGCAACGCAAGGATCGATCAGCCGGGCGCTGAACCGGGAGCCTGCGGTGCTTTCGACGCTGGCCGACCTGACGGTGCCGGTCGTCGCGATCAACCCGGACATCGGCCCGACCGACGTAGAGTCGCTGCGCGCACACGGGATCGAGTCGGTTGTCGTCGTCCCTGGGGTCGGGCACTTTCTCATGCTTGAGCAGCCGGATCGGTTCAGCGAGCTCCTGAGCGGGGCGCTCGACTCAATTGACAGGGCTGGCGCGAGAAGGGCGACCCGGGAGTCTGAGTGAGTGCTGATCTCGCCAGTGAGTCACTCCGCCGCGAAGCAACCAAGGCGAAGCGACGGGGAAACAGGTCCTCCTGCCGCCGTGCTTGGGCTCATCGTCAGCCGAGGGTAGAGGTCGTCAGGGGAGAACAGCCTGACCCTTGCCGAGCACGGTGACCCCACCGTCGCTGACCGTGAACCCGCGGCGTCGGTCCTCGGCGTGGTCGACGCCGATCAGGGCGCCGTCGGGCACGACGACGTTCTTGTCGATGATCGCATTGCGGATCACCGCGCCTCGTCCGATGGTCACATTGTCGAGCAACACGCTGCGTTGCACGGCGGCGCCATCGGAAACCATGGCGTGGGTGCCGATCACCGAGCTATCCACGCTGGCGCCGGAGACGATCGAGCCGGCACAGACGATCGAGTCACGCACGCTTGCACCCGAGACGAACTTCGCGCCCGGCAGTTGCGGGTGAGATGTGAAGATCGGCCACTCGGTGTTGTAGAGGTTGAAGATCGGCAGCGTCGATACCAGGTCGAGGTGCGCCTCGTGATAGCTGTCGAGCGTCCCCACGTCGCGCCAGTAGTCGCGGTCGCGGTCGGTGGAGCCTGGCACAACATTTCGCTTGAAGTCGTAGACGCAGGCCTTCTGCTCCTCGACCAGCATCGGGATGATGTCGCCGCCCATGTCCTTGCGCGACCTCGGGTTGGCCGCGTCGCGCTCGAGCGCGTCGACCAGGACATCGGCAGTGAAGACGTAGTTGCCCATCGACGCGAACGACTCCTCCGGGGAGTCGACCAGTCCCGGCGGCTGGGCCGGCTTCTCCAGGAAATCGTCGATCGTGACCCCGTCGGCGGAAGTCTTGATCACACCGAACTGCCACGCATCCTTGCGCGGCACCCGGATGCCCGCCACCGTGACACCGGCCCCGGTCTCGATGTGCGCGTCGACCATCTGCGAGGCATCCATCCGGTAGACGTGGTCGGCACCGAAGACCACGATGTACTCCGGCCGTTCGTCGTTGATCAGGTTCATCGACTGGTAGATCGCGTCGGCACTCCCGAGGTACCAGTTGGGCCCACGTCGCTGCTGGGCCGGCACCGGCGCCACGTAGTTGCCCAGCAGCGACGACAGCCGCCAGGTCTGGGAGATGTGCCGGTCGAGCGAGTGCGACTTGTACTGCGTGAGCACGGCGATGTTGAGGTAGGCCGCGTTGGCCAGGTTGGACAGCGCGAAGTCGATCAGCCGGTAGGAGCCACCGAACGGCACCGCCGGTTTCGCGCGGTCCTCCGTGAGCGGCAGCAGCCGCTTGCCTTCCCCTCCGGCCAGGACGATGCCGAGCACGCGCGTCATGGTCCGACACTAGCGACTTGCCGCGTGGTGTCGACCCGCCGAAACGCCCCGCGCAGCAGCATGCCCATCGACCATCCCTGCCACTAGATTCGCAGGCATGAGGCTGGCGATCCTGACCCGGGAGTACCCACCGGACGTGTACGGCGGAGCCGGCGTCCACGTCGACTTCCTCGTCCGGGAGATGCGCAAGCTCATCGACGTGGACGTGCAATGCATGGGCGCCCCCCGCGAGGGCGCGACCGCTCACTCAGAGGACGACCCGCGCCTCCCCGGCGCAAACGCCGCGCTGCGGATCCTGTCGACAGATCTGGCCATCACCGCTGCGGCGTCCGCGGCCGATCTGGTGCACAGCCACACCTGGTACGCCAACATGGCCGGCCACTGGAGCAAGCTCCTGTACGACGTGCCGCACGTCGTGACCGCCCACTCGCTGGAGCCGCAACGCCCGTGGAAGGCCGAACAGCTCGGTGGCGGCTACCGGCTCAGCTCCTGGGCGGAGCGGACTGCTTTTGAAGCCGCCGACGCGGTCGTCGCGGTCAGTCGTGGCATGCGCGACGACGTACTGGCGTCGTACCCCGTCCTTGACCCGGACCGCGTGCATGTGATCCACAACGGCATCGACGCGGAGTTCTATCGGCCCGACCCGGGGACCGATGTGCTCGAGCGGCTGGGTGTCGACCTCGGGCGGCCCTACGTCGCGTTCGTCGGGCGGATCACCCGGCAGAAGGGCGTGCCGCACCTGCTCCGGGCGGGCCTGATGATGGATCCGGAGATCCAGCTCGTGCTGCTCGCAGGGGCCGCGGACACCCCGGAGCTCAAAGCGGAGACCGACCGATTGTTCGACGAGCTCATGGCCGCTCGCGACGGGGTCTTCGTGGTCAGCGAGATGCTGCCTCGGGCCGACGTACGCCAGGTGCTCACTCACGCGCTCGTGTTCTGTTGCCCGTCGGTGTACGAGCCGCTCGGCATCGTGAACCTCGAGGCGATGGCCTGCGAGACCGCCGTGGTCGCCAGCCGCGTCGGGGGCATCCCTGAGGTCGTCGACGACGGTCGGACGGGGCTGCTCGTCGACTACACCTCTGACGATCCCAAGGGCTTCGAGCAGCGGTTCGCAGATGCCATCAACTCGCTGGCAGCCGACCGCGACCGCACCCGCGTCATGGGACTGGCCGGCCGGGCGCGCGCGGTGGAGGAGTTCGGCTGGGACGCGGTCGCGGCGCGCACGGTCGAGCTCTACTCGAGCCTGCTCTAGGGGTTCAGTGCGGCGGCGACGATAGCCTGCGCCTGCTCCTGGATCGAGGCTAGGTGGTCGGGTCCCTGGAACGACTCGGCATACAGCTTGTAGACGTCCTCGGTGCCCGACGGTCGCGCGGCGAACCAACCGGCGTTGGTGACGACCTTGAGCCCTCCGATGCCGGCGCCGTTGCCGGGGGCACTGGTCAGCGTGGCCGTGATCGGATCGCCGGCCAGCGACGAAGCGGTCACGTCTGTCGGCGACAACCTGCCCAAGAGGGCCTTCTGGTCGCGGGTGGCGGGCGAGTCGATGCGGGCGTACGCCGGATCGCCGTGCCTCTCGGTCAGCCCGGCGTACAGGTGCGACGGCGACTGCCCGGTGACTGCGATGATCTCCGAGGCCAGCAGGCACAGCAGGATGCCGTCCTTGTCAGTGGTCCACACCGAGCCGTCGCGCTGGAGGAAGGACGCCCCTGCGCTCTCCTCGCCCCCGAAGGCGACCGAGCCGTCGAGCAGCCCTGGCACGAACCACTTGAAGCCGACGGGCACCTCGACCAGCCTGCGGCCGAGGTCGGCGGCCACCCGGTCGATCATCGACGAGCTCACCAGCGTCTTGCCGATGGCGGCGTCGGGCGACCATGACGGCCGGTGCGCGTAGAGGTACTGGATGGCGACGGCCAGGTAGTGGTTGGGATTCATCAACCCCCCGTCCGGCGTGATGATGCCGTGCCGGTCGGCGTCGGTGTCGTTGCCCGTGGCGACGTCGAAGTCATGCTGGCGGCGGAGCAGGGAAGCCATGGCGGACGGCGACGAGCAGTCCATCCGGATCTTGCCGTCCCAGTCGAGCGTCATGAAGCCGAAGGTCTTGTCCACGTCAGGGTTCACGACCGTCAGGTCCAGGCCGAAGCGGTCGGCGATCTCGCCCCAGTAGCCGACGCTCGCGCCGCCGAGCGGGTCGGCGCCGATCCGCACGCCGGCCGTCCTGATCGCGTCGAGGTCGAGCACCTGCGGCAGCGCGGAGACATAGGCGTCGAGGAAGTCGAACGTGCCGGCCTGGGCACCAGCCCCCGTCAGGGACACCCGCTTGATGCCGGCCAGCCCCTCGGCGAGCAGCTCGTTGGCGCGATCCTGGATCCAGCCGGTGATCTCGGTGCCGGCCGGCCCACCGTCGGGCGGGTTGTACTTGAAGCCGCCGTCGGCGGGTGGGTTGTGGGAGGGGGTGACCACGACGCCGTCGGCCCTCGCCGCGCCCGCGAACCCGTGGCGGGCGTTGTGCACCAGGATCGCGCGGGACACCGCCGGCGTCGGCGTGTAGCCGCCGCGCGAGTCCACGAGGACCTCGACGTCGTTGCCGACGAACACCTCCAGCGCCGAGACGGTCGCAGGCTCGGAGAGCGCGTGCGTGTCGGCGCCGAGGAAGAGCGGCCCGCCGATCCCCTGCAGGGCGCGGTACTCGCAGATCGCCTGGCTGATGGCGAGGATGTGGTCCTCGTTGAAGGCCACATTGAACGCCGAGCCCCGGTGCCCCGACGTCCCGAAGCTCACCCGCTGCTCAGCCAGTCCGGGGTCGGGATGCTCCTCGTAGTACGCGGTGACCAGCTTGGCGACGTCGATCAGGTCGTCGGGGCGGGCAGGTGTGCCCGCGCGGTCCGCACTCGAGCTCATGGACCGATTCAAGCACCCCGCGAGAGTCAGTCCTCCAGGCGCAGCGGGGCGATCTGGTCGAAGACATCGCCGGGGCCTGGGTTCTCCGGCGCGGTGCGACCACCGAAGTGGTGCATCACGCCCCAGACCGCATTGAGGGCGGTGGTCACCGCGCCTTCCGCCCATCCGGCCGTCCACGACACGTCGTCGCCGGCGAGGAACAGCCCGCGGTACGGGGCCGGGAGGCGGTCCTGCATGAAGTGCGTGTAAAGCCTCTCCTGGTAGCGGTAGTGCCCGGGAAGGTTTGCCTTGAACGCACCCATGAACGCGTGCTCGGCCTCCCAGGTCACCGTCGCGGGCGTCGCAATGATGTGGGAGCGGATGTCGACGTCGGGATAGATCTGCTTCAGTGAGTTCAGCATGATCTCGGTCCGCTTCCCCGCATCCAGAGGCAGCAACTTGAGCGAGTCGTCGGCCCAGGTGTAGCTGAGGCAGATCAGACCAGGCCGCCCCTCGCCCTGGTCGAGCAGGTAGGTGCCGCGGCTCATCCGGTCGGTGAGCGTCATGCTCATGACCTCGCGGCCGGTGCCCGGGTCGATGTCCTTCCAGAACGGCCGGTCGACCAGGACGAAGACCTTGCTGGAGCCCATGTAGTGGGTCCGCTCGATGGCGGTCCAGTGGTCGATCGGGAGCAGCCGCTCGTCCGCGCGGATGTTGTTCAGCAGCATCCAGGACTGGGCGGTGTAGACCACGGCCGGGTAGGTGTCGATGTTGCCCTCTGCGTCGGTGATCGTGAACCGGTGCGGCTCGGTACGCCGGATCTCGGTGACCGCACCTCGCGGACGGCCGCCGGCGTGCAGGCTCCGCACCGACGTGCCCTCCGGCCAGTACGACGCGTCGCCCACCGGCCGCGACCAGAGCCTGAGCGGGAGCTGCTGCGAGCCACCGACGATCCCGCGGTGGTGGTCGTCGGCGGCGGTCGCCACGACGCGGAGGATCTCGAGGATCGAGTTGGGGTAGTCGGTGTCCCAGCCGCCGGTGCCGAAGCCGACCTGGCCGAAGACCTCGCGGAGCCTGAAGCTCTGGAACGGCACGCTGCGCGCCAGGAACCCGTAGAACGTCTCGTCGTCGTAGCGGCGGACCAGCTCGTTCCAGACCTCCTTGAGCCGCCTGACGTCCCGCTGCCGAACCGCCTCCTGCAACGGCACCAGTGCGGCAAGCTCCTCGAGCGTCTTCAGCCAGGCGTCGGCCACCTGGTGGTAGACGTCCGGCAGGTCGGCAAGGGTCCGCGCGTAGTGGCTCTCCCCTTTGAGGTCGACCACCGTGCTCGACGTGGCCTCGGACAGCGGGTTGGGGAAGTCCTCGGTCTCCAGACCCATCTCGTCGAGGTAGTGGAACAGCGTGGTCGACGAGGGCGGGAAGCGCATCGCGCCCATCTCCGCCACGATCCCGTCGTGCCCCTCGAACGGGACCGACCGCATCCGGCCGCCGATCTGGTCCGCCTCGTAGACCACCGGCTGGAAGCCCATCCGCAGCAGCTCGCGGGCGGCAAGCATCCCCGACAACCCTCCGCCGATCACAGCCACCTTGGTGCCGTGCACCGCATCGGGGACCGAGCCGATCCCGTGCGGGCTCTTCACGAAGTCGTCGTATGCGAAGGGGAAGTCGGGGCCGAACATGGTGATCGGTCGGGCATCCGGCTCTTCGTGCTGCGGGGCGTTGGGCACCGCTGAGGTCATCGTGAGCTCTCCTGGGTCTCGGTGAGCGCGCCGTACAGCCCCGGGCGACGGTCGCGGAGGTGCGTGTTGACGGCGCGCGACGACGCGAGCCGGGTGGCGTCGATCTCGGCCAGCAACAGCTCGTCACCGGAGCCGGCACGGGCGAGGTCGGCCCCGTCCGGACCGACCACACAGCTCTCGCCGCAGTAGGCCAGCTCGGCCTCGTGACCGGAGCGGTTGGCGTAGGCGAGGTACACCTGGTTCTCGTAGGCGCGCGCGGGCACGACCGTGCGCGCCACGACCTCGTAGGGCCGCATCAGCGCCGTGGGGACCGCGACCAGGTCCGCACCGGCCAGCGCCAGGGACCGCACGGCCTCGGGGAACTCGACGTCGTAGCAGATCAGGATCCCGACCCGCGCGCCGTCGAGGTCGGCGACGGCGAGGTCGCCGCCGCCAGGCGTGAACGTCCGGGTGTCGAGGTCGCCGAACAGGTGGGCCTTGCGGTGCTTGGCCAGCACCGTGCCGTCGCGATCGACCAGCTGGGCCGCGTTGAAGACCTCGTCCTCGTCGCGCTCGGGAAAGCCGTACAGGATCGCGACTCCGGTGCTCCGGGCGATCTCGGCCACCCGGTCGAACCAGGGCCCGTCCGCCGGCTGCGCCTTCTCCGGCACGTCGGGCACGTTGTAGCCGGTGGTGAACATCTCAGGCGTGATCAGCAGCCGGGCACCACGGTCCGCCGCCGTGCCGGCGGCCTCGTGCAGCGCGTCCAGGTCGGCGCTCCGCGTCTGGAGCACGGCGATCTTCATGAGCCGGAGCCCGGATGGGTGGGCGCGAACATCCGCAGCAGCGCCGGGAGTACGACGACACTCGGGCCCGGCGCAGCCAGTGCCTCAGCCAGGTCCCGCTGCAGCGTCTCGGGTGTGGTGCTGCGCGCGGGTACACCGAACGCCTCGGCGAGCGCCACGAAGTCGGGCCGCGTCAGCTCGGTCGCATAAGCCGCGCCGAACGCGCCGGTCATGTACTCGCGCAGGATCCCGTAGCCGCCGTCGTCGACGATCAGCCAGGTCACGTCGAGGTCGAGCTGCCGGGCCGTCGCGAGGTCGGCGATGCCGTACATCGCGCCGCCGTCACCGGAGACGGCCAGGACCGGACCGCTGCCGGCCCGGGCGACCGCGGCGCCGAGCGCGGCGGGGAAGCCGTAGCCCAGGCCGCCGGCGCCCTGGGCGGACTGCATCGAGCCCGATGTCCGGGCGTCCCAGGCCGACCAGGCCCAGTAGGCCAGGATCGTCATGTCCCAGAAGCTGGGCGCGTCGTCGGGCAGCGCGGCCCGGACCGCGTGGAGGACCTGCTGCTCCAGGCCGAGCTCCTGCCCGGCCAGCCGGTCGGCCACCAGCGCGAGCACCTCGGCGACCCTTTTCTCCGCGACGCCGTCGGCCTCGCGCGGGGCCACCGCCCCGGCCAGCGCCTCGAGGGTGAGCAGCGCGTCGGCGTGGACGCCGAGGGCCGCATGGTTGGCCTCGAGCTTGCCGAGGTCGGCCTCGACCTGGATGACCCTGCCGCGCGGCTGGAAGGAGTGGTAGTTGCTCGACAGCTCGCCCAGGCCGCTGCCCACGACGAGCAGCACGTCGGCGTCCTGGAGGAACTCCGTGGTGTGCCAGTCCTCCAGCCACGACTGGAGCGAGAGCGGGTGGGCCCACGGGAAGGCGCCCTTGGCTCCGAAGGTTGTGACCACCGGCGTACGCAACTTCTCGGCAAGCTCCAGCAGCGCCGCCTCGGCGCCGGAGCGGACCACACCGCCGCCGGCGATGACCACAGGGCGGTCGGCGCCGTCGAGCAGCCGCACCGCCTCCGCGACCAGCTCGGGTCGGGGCGCGAGCACGCGCGGGGAGGCCGGTACCGGCTCGACCGGCGGCAGATCGGTCGTCGCGAGCAACACGTCCTGGGGCACCTCGACCCAGACCGGCCCGTGCGGTGCGCTGAGCGCCACCTCCCAGGCCTCCTGGAGCGCGCTGCTGATCTGGGACGGCCTCTGCACCTGCACGGCGTGCTTGACCACCTGCGCAACGAGGGCACGTTGGTCGCGCAGCTCGTGAAGGAAACCGCGGCGCCGGGCACCGAGTCCCGCCGACGGGATCTGGCTCGCGATCACCACGACCGGAACCGAGGCCGCAGCCGCTTCCTGGAGGGCGGCGAGGCTCTGCAGGGCGCCCGGACCGGTGGAGAGCATGAGTGGGGCCGGCCGTCCGGTGACCCTGGCATAGCCGTCGGCGGCGAACGCGGCGTCCAGCTCGTTGCGGAAGCCGGCGTACTGGAGGCTGCTGCGGGACAGGGCGTCGAACAGGCCCAGGGCGTGCTGGCCGGGCTCACCGAAGACGGTCGTCGCGCCGAGCGCGGCGAGGGTCTCCGCAACCAGGTCGCCACCGCGGCGTACGGCGGTGCTCATCCGTGCGCGCCCTGTCGAACCGCGCCGGCCGGGACCGGCTCGGGCGCACCCTGCCGCGCCATCAGCGAGATCAGCTCGTAGGCGACGTGGGAAGCGGCGACGGCGGTGATGTCCGCGTGGTCGTAGGCCGGAGCGACCTCGACGACGTCGGCGGAGATCAGGTTGCAGCCGTCCAGGCCGCGCAGGATGGCGAGCAGCTCGCGGCTGGTCATGCCGCCGGCTTCCGGCGTGCCGGTGCCTGGTGCGTGCGCCGGGTCGAGGCAGTCGATGTCGATCGAGATGTAGAGCGGGCGGTCGCCGACCCGCTCGCGCAGCGCCTGGACCACCGCGGGGACGCCCTGGTTCATCACGTCCATCGAGGTGACGATGCCGAAGCCCATCCGGGCGTCGTCGGTCAGGTCCTGCTTGGAGTAGAGCGGCCCCCGGATGCCGACGTGGCTGAGAGCCTCCGTGTCGAGCAGGCCTTCCTCGAATGCGCGTCGGAACGGCGTGCCGTGGGTGTAGTCGGCACCGAAGTAGGTGTCCCAGGTGTCGAGGTGGGCGTCGAAGTGGAGCAGCGCGACCGGGCCGTGCTTGCGGTGCATCTCGCGCAGGAGCGGGAGCGCGATCGTGTGGTCGCCGCCCACGGTGACGATCTTCGAGCCTGCGTCCAGCAGGGTGCCGGCGCTTGCCTGCACGGCTTCGAGCGCCTCCGGAATGTCGAACGGGTTGCACGCCACGTCACCGGCGTCGGCGACCTGGAGGGACGCGAACGGAGAGACATCCAGGCCCGGGTGGTAGGGCCGCAGCAGTCGGCTCGCCTCCCGGACCGCGGCCGGAGCGAACCGTGCGCCGGGCCGGTAGGAGACGCCGCCGTCGAACGGCACGCCCATCACGGCGACGTCCGCACGTCCGACGTCCTCCAGTCGCGGGAGCCGGGCGAAGGTCGCGATGCCGGCGAAGCGCGGGACGCGGGAGGCGTCGACGGGGCCGACAGGGCCTTCGGGGGTGTGGTGTTGGTCGTTCACGAGGTCTCCAGGGGTCGGCGGCGGGTCAGCTGTGGTCGGGAAGGGCCGGCGAGAAGACCCACAGGACCTGGGTGTTCGCGTCTTCGGAGGCGCTGCGGAAGGTGTGCGGCACGTGGGGGGCGAAGGTGAGGGTGTCCCCGGCTTCCAGGACGACCTCCTCCTCGCGCAGGGTCACCGCCAGCCGGCCGGAGACCACGAACACGAACTCCACGTCGGCGGGCAGGCTGTAGGGCTCGTTGCCGCTCCCGCCGCCCGGCTCGATCTCGCTGAGGATCGCCTGCAGCCGCCGCTCCCCGTTCGGGGTCAGGAGGTACTCGGTCATCCCGGTGCCGCCGAAGTTGATCGGTGGGTACGCCGCCCGGCGTACGACGTTGCCTGCCGGGGCGTTGAACAGCTCACCGATCGACAGGTCGAGCGTCTCACAGAGCCGCATCAACGAGGCGACCGAGGCACTGGCCTGGTCACGCTCGATCTTGGACAGGAACCCCTTGGTGAGGCCGGCCGCGTCGGCCACCTCGGCCAGCGTCTTACGGCGCGCCATGCGGGCTGCCTTGAGCTGCTCGCCGATGCGGACGCCGTCCGCGTCCGACTGGGCCTGGGCGGTCATGGGCCTCGGACTCCGATCCTGGGTTCCTGCGTGAGGGACGTGACGATCGCCACGTCGCACCCCCATGAAACACCATGAGACCCCTAGGAAACAAGGGTTGACAATAAAGCAACTCCGGGGTCATCCTCGGGGTGACGCAGACCACATCGCCCGTGGCCGCACCCATCACGAGGAGTTCCGATGACCCGCCACCCCCGCACCTTCCGGCTGATCTGGTTGCCCGTCGCGGCCGCTGCCGGCGCCCTGCTGACCGCCTGCGGAGGCACCGACGACGCCGACCCCGCTGCCGGCAAGCCGGTCGCTTCTCAAGAGGTCGACCAGAAGCTGCACGACAGCCTCCCCGCCGACATCAAGGAGGCCGGGAAGGTGACGATCGGCACCGAGGCGCTCTACCCGCCCTTCGAGTCCTTCGCCGACGACAACGAGACGATCGTCGGGCTCGACCCCGACCTCGCGCGGTCGCTCGGCCAGGTCCTCGGTGTCGAGGTCGAGTTCACCCATACCGCTTTCGACGGCCTGCTCACCGCACTCGACGGTGGCCGCTTCGACCTCGTCATGGCCGCGATCACCGACACCAAGGACCGCGAGGAGGTCTACGACTTCGTCGACTACTTCCTCACCGGCCAGTCGATCGTGGTGAAGGCGGGCAACCCCGAGGGCATCGAGGAGATCAGCGACCTCTGCGGGCAGCCGGTCGCCGTCCTCAAGGCCTCCACGCAGGAGAAGATGCTGGGCCAGTTCAACGAGGACGAGTGCGCCGACGACCCCATCGAGATCGACTCGTTCCCGAGCGACAAGGACGCTCTGATGCAGGTCCAGAGTGGCCGCGACGTCGCGTCGTTCACCCAGGACGCAGTCGGCGCCTACAACGCGTCGACCATCGGTGGTGGCAACCAGTTCGAGATCGCCAACTCCGAGGCCCTGCTCCCGACCCCGGTCGGAATCGTCTTCACCAAGGAGGACACCGAGCTGCGCGACGCCTTCAAGGCAGCGTTGGAGAAGCTGATCGCCGACGGCACCTACGACGAGATCCTGGCCAACTACCAGCTCGAGAGCGGTGCGGTCGACACCGTCACCGTCAACGGAGCGACGGAGTAAGCGAGAGATGACCGTGACCGCACAGTCCCCCGAGCGGGTGCGTCCCGCCCCGATCAAGGCCATCCCGGTACGCCGGACCGGCCAGTGGATCTCCGCCGTGATCGTCGCCGCCCTGGTGGCGTCGCTGGTCTGGTCGTTCGCGTCCAACGACAGCATCCAGTGGCCGGTCGTCGGCGAGTTCCTCTTCAACTCCAACATCCTCCGCGGCGGGATCACGACGATCCAGCTGACGGTCCTGTCGATGGTGCTGGGCGTGGTGCTCGGTGTCGTCCTGGCCGTGATGCGGCTGTCCCACAACCCGGTGCTCCGGATGGCCAGCGGGGCCTATCTGTGGCTCTTCCGCGGCACCCCGGTGCTGGTGCAGATCGTGCTGTGGTTCAACCTCGGCCTGATCTTCCCGCGCCTCGGCTTCGGGCCGGTCAGCGCCGACACGAACACGCTCATCAGCGCCTTCGGGGCCGCGCTGCTCGCCCTGTCGCTGAACGAGGCGGCGTACATGGCCGAGATCGTCCGCGGCGGCATCCTCTCCGTGGACAAGGGGCAGACCGAGGCGGCGCACGCACTCGGCCTGACCGGCGCCAGGACGATGCGCCGGATCGTGCTCCCCCAGGCGATGCGGGTGATCGTGCCGCCCACCGGCAACGAGGTCGTCACGATGCTGAAGACCACCTCTCTGGTCGCCGTCATCGGCGCCCAGGACCTGTTCACCGAGGCCCAGCTCTACGGCAGCAAGAACTTCACGACCTTCGAGATGCTCCTGGTCGCCTGCTTCTGGTACCTCGTGCTGACCAGCGTGCTCACCTTCGCCCAGTCGCGACTCGAGCACCGCTTCGCCCGCGGAACCGCTCAGGGAGGCCCGGCGGGGCCGGGCTGGGCATCGCGGCTGTCCGCCAACCTGCGTCCGGGACGCTCGACCACCGAAGGAGCCAACCGATGACGACCACGATGGTCAGGGCCGAGAACGTCCACAAGTCCTTCGGCCACGTCGAGGTGCTCAAGGGCATCGACCTCGAGGTGACGAACGGCGAGGTCTTCTGCCTGCTCGGCCCCTCAGGCTCGGGAAAGTCGACCTTCCTGCGCTGCATCAACCACCTCGAGCGCATCGACGGTGGCCGGCTGTCGGTCGACGGCAAGCTGATCGGCTACCGGGAGGAGGGCGACAAGCTCTACGAGATGCGCGAGCGCGAGGTCGCTGCCCAGCGCCGCGACATCGGCATGGTCTTCCAGCGATTCAACCTCTTCCCGCACATGACCGCTCTGGAGAACGTCATGGAGGCACCGGTCCAGGTCCGCGGCGAGTCGAAGGCGGCCGCCCGGAAGCAGGCCCTGCAGCTCCTTGACCGGGTCGGCCTCGCCGAGCGCGCCGGCAACTACCCCGCCGAGCTGTCCGGCGGCCAGCAGCAGCGCGTCGCGATCGCCCGCGCGCTGGCGATGAAGCCGAAGCTGATGCTCTTCGACGAGCCCACCTCCGCGCTCGACCCCGAGCTGGTGGGCGAGGTCCTCGACGTCATGAAGGACCTGGCCCGTGAGGGGATGACGATGATCGTGGTGACCCACGAGATCGGCTTCGCCCGCGAGGTCGGCGACACCGTGGTGTTCATGGACGGCGGCGTGATCGTCGAGGCCGGGAAGCCGGCCGATGTCCTGGGCAACCCCCAGCATGTCCGCACCAAGGCGTTCCTCTCCAAGGTGCTGTCATGACGGTGCTGTCATGACGGCTTCCACGGAGTACGCCGTCACCGATCCGGCCACCGGTGAGGTCATCCGCACCTACCCGACGGCCACGGACGCCGACATCGAGGCCGCGCTGGCGGCCGCGAGCACGGCGTACCGCTCCTGGACGCCGGGCACGACGGTCGCCGAACGCAGCGCACTGCTGCGCGAAGTGAGCCGCCTGCACGAGGAGCGATGCGACGAGCTCGCCGCCATCATCGTGCGCGAGATGGGCAAGAAGCTCGACGACGCCCTCGGCGAGGTCCACTTCTCCGCCGCGATCTACGCCTTCTACGCCGAGCGCGCCGAAACCCTGCTGGCCGACGAGCCGGTGCCACTCCTCGATGGCGAGGGCTCCGCACTGATCCGCCGCAGCCCGTTCGGCACGCTGCTCGGGATCATGCCGTGGAACTTTCCCTACTACCAGGTGGCCAGGTTCGCCGGCCCGAACCTGGCGATCGGCAACACCATCCTGCTCAAGCACGCGCCGCAGTGCCCGGAGTCGGCCGCCGCGCTAGGGCAGCTGTTCCGCGACGCCGGCTTCCCCGAGGGTGCCTACGTCAACGTCTACGCGACCAACGACCAGGTGGCGACGATGATCGGGGACCGGCGCGTCGCCGGGGTCTCGCTGACCGGCTCGGAGCGGGCCGGCTCCGCGGTCGCCGAGCTGGCCGGCCGCCACCTGAAGAAGGTCGTGCTGGAGCTCGGCGGGTCGGACCCGTTCCTCCTGCTCGGCACCGACGACCTCGACGCCACCGTCGAGGCAGCAGCGAGCGCGCGTCTGGACAACGCCGGCCAGACATGCAACGCCGCCAAGCGGTTCATCGTCGTCGACGATCTCTATGAGCCGTTCCTGGAGAAGTTCACGGCCGCGGTGCTCGCGAGCCGGGTCGCGCCCCTGTCGTCGCTGGCGGCAGCCGAGCGGCTCG